>NZ_CP064688.1:4800000-6562500 GCF_023100925.1 Bradyrhizobium sp. 40 | reverse complement strand
TGACCGGGCGCTTCGCCGGAATCAAGCCTCATCGGCGCCTCGCAGCTGCGAACACCGGCCTGACGCAAGTCGGGCCTGCACGCGATCTGCTATTCAGTCGCGCCAAAACCAGGGAGGCTCGCGCATGACGGGCAAGAAAGTCGTGGTCGCCGGAGCGAGCGGTCTCGTCGGCAATGCCGCGTTGCGACACTTCGGCCTGGCGGGAGGGTGCGATGTGATTGCCCTGTCCCGGCGGAAGCCGCGCGACCTCTATGGTGCCCGTCATGTCCCGATCGACCTGACCAGTGCAGCGGATTGCGAGCGCGCCGCATCGGAACTGAGCAGCGCAACGCATCTGATCTACGCCGCGCTCTACGAGGCGCCGCAGCTCGTCGACGGCTGGCGCGACCCGCAGCAGATCAAGACCAACGATTTGATGCTGCGCAATTTGATGGGTGCGCTCGAGCCTGTGGCGCCCCGCCTCAGGCATGTCGCCGTGTTGCAAGGCACCAAGGCCTACGGCGTCCACGTTCGCCCCTTGGCTGTGCCGGCCCGCGAAGGCCGCTCCGAAATGTACGAGCAGCCCAACTTCTACTGGGCGCAGGAAAACTTCTTGCGCGACCTCCAGACCGGCAAGAGCTGGCATTGGAGCATTCTGCGGCCGGTGCTGATCGTCGGCCTCGCCATGGGCGGCGCCATGGATTTGATCCCGCCGCTCGGCGTCTATGCCGCGATGCTGCGCGAGCAGGGCAGACCGCTCGATTACCCCGGCGGCGCCCCGCGGGTGGGGCAGGCCGTCGATGTCGATCTCCTCGCCCGCGCCATTGCCTGGTCGGGCGAGGCCGAGGCCGCGCGGAACGAGGCCTTCAACGTGACCAATGGCGACGTCTTCACCTGGGAGAACATCTGGCCTGCGGTCGCCGACGCGCTGGAGATGAAGCCGGGCAGGCCGGTCCCGCTGTCGCTCGCGAGGGAATTCCCGAGCTGGGTCGCTCCCTGGGACGCGTTGCGCCGCAAGCACGACCTTGCATCGCCTGCGTTGGCCGAATTCGTCGGCCTCTCGTTCCAATACGCCGACTACAGCCTGCGCTACGGCCAGACCGAATCCGGTCCGCCCTCGATCGTCTCGACCGTGAAGATCAACCGCGCCGGCTTCACCGAGATGATGGATACCGAGGATATGTTCCGGAAGTGGTTCAGGCAGGCGAAGCAAGAGCGGCTGCTGCCTTGAGGCAGAACCAAAGCCGATATGTCGGGGATGGTTGCCCAAGTCAGTTTGTGACCCGAAGGCGACATAATCGGCTGGTTCAACTAGCCATTGTGAAGGTCCTCTGCCCGCGCGGAGCCAAGAATGCGTCGCGTTATTTTATTGTCTGCTCTCTATTTCTTCCTTGAACTGGCGGTGGCGAACGCGGCGGGGGTCAAAAATTTTGACATTCCTGCTGACGGGGCGGGACCGGGGATCAGGCTGCTTGTTTGGACACCTTGTGCGGAGACCCCGCGAGAACTGGATGCCCGTGGCGCCATTTTCCTCGCAGTCCCCGGATGCGCAGTGACAGGCGAAAAGCTTCCCCTCATCGTGATATCGCACGGCAGGCGAGGATGGTTCGGCGGCCACCATGACACTGCGGCGGCCTTGGCCGACGCGGGCTTTGTCGTCGCTGCGCTCAATCATCCCGGTGACACTTGGCGCGACACTAGCCGTACCGATAGCCTTTCTGTGCTGGTGGAGCGGCCTGCGGACATTAAGCGGCTGATTGACTACATGCTCGATAGTTGGCCCGACGCGGCGCGCATCGACGCTCGGCGTATTGGTCTCTACGGATTTTCGTTTGGTGGCTATACGGGTCTTGCTGTCGTCGGTGGTAATCCCGATTTGCGAAAGGGCCTGCCCAATTGCGCGACGTCCAGCCTGTTGGCCTGTAAGCAGCTTGAGAGCGGTGAGGCACCCAGTCAGCCAGTCACGTCCGATCCGCGCGTGAGGGCCGCTGTCATCGTTGATCCATATCCGGCATTTGTGTTCCCAGAGAAGGACCTGAAGGATGTAGCGGTCCCGGTGCAGTTGTGGAGTTCCGACGTCGCCCAAAACGCTGACGGCCTGTCTGGATGCTGTGCGGCAGCGGTCAAACAACGGCTTCCGATGCTGGATTATCACTTCGTAACAAACGCCAAACACTTCTCTTTCCTTGCCACCTGCAGCCCGAAGGAAGTGCAGGGTAATCCGACGGCTTGCACCGATGCGCCGGGTTTCAACCGCAACGATTTTCATCAACAGCTTCACGCTGAGATGATTGGTTTTTTCCGTAAGCACCTTGGTGAAAACCAGTAGACGTCGCAGTAGGTGGGCCGCGCGGGCCTGCCAATGTCGCTGATTGGCCCATCGCTTCCGTTGACGTGGGGCAGCTACATGTCAGTTCACAGGGGCTGACCGGAAGTTTGCGGCTGAGCTCGAAACCAACGCGATTGACCCATTGTGGACTTTTTTTGAACAGGCTTACCCTGCGTCCGTTCGGATACTGAGTCCTTGAAAACAATGCGCGGATCGGTGCACTGTTACGGTGCGTGGCGAGAAGATCATGTGGACGTTCTTAACCGGCCTTTGCCTTTTCATCGGGCTTGCGGCGGCTGCGCTATGGTTTGGGCAAAGGGCCAGACGGCGTTTCCCAAAAGCCTGGGGCAGTTGACAAAATCGTTTCCAGCATCGAACTGCTTTTCATCGTGGCAGTGTTTTTTGTAGTGTTTTATACATGACACGTTGACGGGCTGCCCCCATAAGCTTTGATCCACCAATTTCGATTTATGAACGCGCGGCCTGATCTGCGCTTGCGAACGCCGCTTCCATTGCCTTCCGCGTCTTCACCGTCTCGTTGTCTGCGTCGAACTCGACATCGCTCCAGCGCACGAGCTCGCCATGGGCGACGTCGTGCTTCAGCTTCAGCCGATGCGCCAGCCCGATTGGCAGCGCGCCGGCCTTGAGGCTCGCGGCCGCCGGCACCAGCTTGCCCCACACCGTGTAGCCGCCTTCGCCGTCCAGCATCTCGCCGGCGCGCAGATTGCGTTTTGCCACGGCGGCGACGTCGCCGCGGAAACCATGGGGCTGCCCGGTCGGCTCGCCCCGCAGGGCTGCCGACAAGACCGAGATGTTCAGCTCGAGGCCGATCAGATGGTAGGGCTTGTACATCGCCGCGAAGCGCCCGCTGCCGTCGGTCTTCAGGCCGTACTGCCTGAAGCAGTCGGCCGCGTAGTCGTTCGGCGCCTCGAGCACGACGTAAACGCCCCAGCGCAGATCGCGAAACACCGGCCTTCCGTCGCGCTCGAGCGAGGAGACCACCTCTACGACGCCCGATCGCTCCAGCACGCCGCCTTTGCTGCGCGGCCGCATGATATGCGGGAGGTCGTCGACGCCGCAGGGTGGAAACAGCAGACCCTCTGCAGGCACGTCCAGTCCGCAGGCGTTCGCAATCGCGGCCATCTCGATCGCCGATTTGGTGCCGTCGAGGAAGGAGTTGAACATCTGGGGATTCATCCCGGCCGATTGCGCCTCGCCCGCGGACAACCCGTAATGCTGCCAGACGCCATCCGGCGTCACGTCGTGATAGGCCGGCAGATATTTCGTGCCTTTGCCGGCGGCGACCACGTGAAAACCGGTGGCGCGAGCCCAATCCACCATCTCCGCGGTCAGCGCCGGCTGGTCGCCATAGGCGAGCGAATAGACCACGCCGGCCTTGCGGGCTTCCTCGGCGAGCAGCGGACCCGCGAGCACGTCGGCCTCGACATTGACCATCACGATATGCTTGCCGGCCGCGATCGCCGCGCGGGCGTGCTTGATGCCGACGGCCGGATTGCCGGTCGCCTCCACCACCACGTCCATCGCGCCGCCGGCAATGGCGCGCGCGCCGTCGTCGGTGAAAACAGTGGCGGCGATCCGCGCCGCGTCCCATCCCACGGTGCGGCAGGCCTCGCGCGCGCGGTCGCGATCGATGTCGATGATGATGGGCACCTCCAGTCCCGGCGTGTGGGGCACCTGCGCCAGGAACATCGAGCCGAATTTACCGGCGCCGATCAGCGCCACACGGACGGGCTTGCCGGCGGAAGCGCGGGCCTGGAGGAGGCGGAAGAGGTTCATGGGACGGTCCTGCGAGGCAGAAATTGGTGAGGGGCGTGTTTCTATCAGATCGTCATGGCCGGGCCTGACCCGGCCATCCACGTCTTGCCGGCAGCGATCGTCTCAAGGCGTGGATCCCCGGGCCTTTGCGTCGCCGAAGCGGCTTCGGCCGCGCAGGCGGGACAAGCCCGGCC
Source organism: Bradyrhizobium sp. 40 (assembly GCF_023100925.1). NCBI lineage: Bacteria > Pseudomonadati > Pseudomonadota > Alphaproteobacteria > Hyphomicrobiales > Nitrobacteraceae > Bradyrhizobium > Bradyrhizobium sp. 40. Next base: position 6,558,222 of record NZ_CP064688.1, on the reverse strand, counting down.
ACGACGACCGAGGATGTTTTGCGAGTAAGTCTACTCCGCCGCCTGCCGCGGCGCACGGGCGAGCCGGACCAGCGCGTCGTCCTTCACCGTCTTGATCGGCGCAAAATCGCGATGCGCGATGTACTCCGGCCGCGTCGGGGTGCGGATGTAATTCGAAACCGCGTTCAGCGTCAGGTACACGATCTTGCGCGGGTAGGGCGTGATGTTGCCCGCCGAGCCATGCACGAGATTGCCGTGGAACATCAGCATGCCGCCCGGCTTGCCGGTCGGCGCCACGATGCCGCCCTGCTTGACGAGGCGCGTCACGGTCTCCTCGTCCAGCGTCCACAGCGGATAGGAGGTCGTCGCGAGGTCGTGCGAGGCCTTGAGGTCGCCGGCGTTCTGGCTCTGCGGCACCAGCATCAGCGGGCCGTTGATCGGCATCACCTCGTCGAGGAAGATCGCGATGTTCATCGCGCGCGGCTCTGGCATGCCGTCGTCGCGCTTCCACGTGCCGTAATCCTGGTGCCATTGCCAGACGTCGCCGGTGAAGGCGGATTTTGCGTTGATCTTGAACTGGTGCATGTAGACCTGCTCGCCGAACAGCTGCTCGACCGGGTCGATCATGCGGGGATGCGCACCCAGAATGCCGAAGGCCTCGTTGTAGAGATGCGCGGCAAAGGCGGTGCGCGGCGCGCCGCTCTTCTCGCGCCAGACTTCCGGCCGGTTTGCGTCATAGATGGCGACCGCCTCGCGCGCGAGAAGATCGACCTCCTCCGGGCTGAACAATTCGGGCAGGAACAGCCAGCCCTCGCGGTGGAAGAACTCCAATTGCTCCTGGGACAGTTTCATGGCGCGTCCTCCTGTTTTAATTTTTGTTATCGCTCGTCATGGCCGGGCTTGACCCGGCCATCCACGTCTTTGGCGGTGGTGGCTGCTACGCGGCCGCCTCTTCCGTCGCCCTCAATCTCTCCTCAGTCATCCGTCCAGCCGTCTGCGCATGCGCAAGCGCCGCACGCTCGGCCGCCTTCGCGTCGCCCGCGAGAATGTGTCCGGCAATGTCGGCATGCTCGGCCCAGGCGCTGCCACGATAATCGAGCTCGGACAGCACCGTCGCCATCGAGCGGCGCATATGCGGCCATTGCGGAGTAATCGTCTCCTCGATCACGGGATTGCCGGAGAGCCGATAGATCGCGCGATGAAACTCGACGTCGAGCGCGATCAGCTCGGCGAGCGTGGTCTTGCCATCGATCCCGCGCCCGGCGGCGAGGGCCGCCTCCAGCCGCGCGCGTCCCGCCGCATCGCTTGCGGCGCGTTCGCCGGCAAGCCGTGCCGCCAGCGCATCGATCGCGCCGCGCACCTCGTAGAGCTGACGGATGCGTGCGGGATCGAGCTGGGTGACTTCAAAGCCGCGCCGGCCACTCTCCGCGACGAGTCCCTGCCGGTGCAACAGGTGCAGCGCATGCGACACCGGCTGGCGCGACACGCCGAGCCTGTCGGCGAGCTCGTTCTGCCGGATTCGCTGGCCGGGCTGCAGCGTGCGGTCGGAGATCGCCTCCAGGATGCGCGCATAGACCTGGTCGATCAGGTTTGGAAGCGGGTCGAGAGGGATCACGCCGGCAGCTCCGAAGGCCAACAGAGAATACGGAATTCCGTATTCGAAGATACGGCGAGAGGATAAGGGCGTCAAGCGCGGCCAATGCGGCGTCCGACCCTGTTTTTGCGCTTCGCCAAGCCATTGATATTGCTCGGCTCGGCTACTGTGCATGGGGTTGTTTTCAAGGAAAAGAGATGTGAGGCCGCCTACTCCGCCAGGAACGCGTTCACCGCCTCGCCGAACTCCAGCGGCGCCTGCTCGAACATCCAGTGCCCGGCATTGGGGATCACGACCGTCTTGGCGCCCGCGATGTGCGCGGCCAGCACGCGCCACATCACCGACAGGCTCCCCGTCGTCGCGCCGCCGCCGATCAGGAGAGTCGGGGTCCTGATCGCCTGCGCGTCCGCGAGCGTGTAGGGCCTGCGCTGCTCGTTGATCTGGCCGAGGAAGGTGATCGCGTTGTCGCGCAATTGCTGCTTCGCCGCCGCCGGCACGCGCCGCCATGTGCCGTCGCCTTCGATGCCTTCGTAGAAGTTCTGCAGCGCGCTCTCGATGTCGCCGGCGCGGATCATCTCGACCGAGCGCGCCGTGCGCGCCGCCAGCGGCGGATGCGCGGGCGTGCCTGCGGGCACCGGCAGGCTGGCATCGAGATCGCCGCCGGGCTCGGCCAGCACCAGTTTGCGCAACAGATCCGGCCGCGACTGCGCCACGCGAAACGCGATGTGGCCGCCGCGCGAATGGCCCATCAGATCGACCGGCGCGGGTTCGACCTGCTCGATGAAGGCGATCACGTCAGCGACGTGCTGGGCCATCTTGTAGTCGTCGCCGACGGCATCCCAGTGCTCGGGAAAGAAATGCCGCAGGCTGACCGAGATCACGCGATGGGATTTCGACAGCGGGCCGAGCACGGAATACCAGGTGCGGAAATCGCCGAGCGTGCCGTGCACGCAGACCAGCGGCGGGCCTCGTCCCACTTCGAGATAGGCCATGTCGTAACCATTGATACGAAATGTCTGCATGATCAGCCCGCCAGAAAATCCAGCACCACTTCGGAGTATTTCTGCGGCGCCTGCTCGAACATCGGGTGCGTTGCGTTCGGGATGACCGTCGTCCTGGAATACGGCACATGCGCGGCGAGCGCATGCAGCACTTTCGGCAGCAGGCCCTTGGTCCGTGCGCCCAGGATGAACAGCGTCGGCATCGTAATGGACTCCGCGTCCGCCTTCGAGAATGGCGGGCGGTTGTCGCGGACCTGGCCGATCAGCGTGAAAGCGTTGTCGCGCAGATTCTGCTTCACCAGCGCCGGCAGCCGCGGCCAGGTGCCGGCGCCTTCAAGCGTGTCGACGAAGACGGCAAGGCCGCCGTCAATGTCGCCGGCCGCGATCTTCTCGGCCGAGGCCGTGAACCGCGCCAGCAGCGGCGAGGGACCGCCGGCATAATCGGGGTCGAGGCTCGCATCGAGTTCGCCGCCGGGCTCGGCCAGCACCAGCCGCCGGAGCAGCTCCGGCCGCCGCTGCGCCACGCGGAAGCAGATGTGCCCGCCGCGGGAATGGCCCATCAAATCAACCGGGCCGAGGTCGAGCTTTTCAAGGAAGGCCATGACGTCGTCGACATGCTGGGCGATCGAATAGGTGTCGCCGACGCCATCCCATTGCGCCGGGAAGAAGTGCCGCAAGCTGACAGCAATCACCCGGTGCCGCTGCGACAGCGGCCCGAGCACGCAGCCCCAGACACGGAAATCGTTGAGCGAACCATGCACGCAGACCAGCGGCGGCCGGCCTCGGTCTTCGCCCACGTCGAGATAGGGCATGTCGTATCCGTTGACGTGGAGGCTTTGCATTCTGGGCTCGCGAACAGGGGGCGGAACTCCTGTGCAAGATTCCCGGAAACCGGGTGGATCGCAACTATTTCCAAGCCTAGATTTGAGCTCAGTTCACATTGGGGGCATGCGAGGGAACGCAAGCCAGGGACCAAACCATGACCGACCAGCATTTTGCCCTGTTCGATAGCAAGATCGGCCTGTGCGCCATCGCATGGGGTCCGCGCGGCATCAACGGCACGCAACTGCCGATGGGCGGCGAGGCGAAGATCCGCACCCGCATCAGCCAGCGCCATGCCGACGCCAGCGAAGCCGAACCGACCGTCGAAATGCAGCAGGCGATCGATCGCATCACAAAGCTGCTCGCCGGCGAGCCGGATGACCTCACCGACATCCCGCTCGACCTCGACGGCGTGCCCGACTTCAACCGTGGCGTCTACGCGATCGCCCGCACCATTCCGCCGGGCAAGACCGTCACCTATGGCGACATCGCCAAGCAGCTCGGCGGTGTCGAGCTGTCGCGCGACGTCGGCCAGGCGCTCGGCCGCAACCCGTGCCCGATCGTCGTGCCCTGCCATCGCGTGCTGGCGGCCGGCAACAAGCCCGGCGGTTTCTCCGCCAATGGCGGCGTGGTGACGAAGCTGAAGATGCTGGAGATCGAAGGCGCGCTGGTGAACCACACGCCGAGCTTGTTCGACTGAGGCGATGACGCCGCGGGCTAGATCTTCGCCGTCGCCTTCGGCCAATATTTGTCGCGTAAATGCCGCTTCACCAGCTTGCCGGTCGGCGTGCGCGGCAGCTCGGCTTCGAAATCGATCGAGCGCGGGCATTTGATCGTCGAGAGGCGGCTCTTGCAGTAGGCGATCAGGTCGGCCTCGAGCTCCTTGCCGGCGCGCTTGGGATCGTGCGGCTGCACCACCGCCTTGACCTCTTCGCCCATCTCCTCGTTCGGTACACCGAACACGGCGACGTCGGCGATTTCGGGGTGGGTGATGAGCACGTCCTCGGTCTCCTGCGGGTAGATGTTCACGCCACCCGAGATGATCATGTAGGACTTGCGGTCGGTGAGAAAGAGAAAGCCGTCACTGTCGAGATAGCCGACGTCGCCGAGCGTCGACCAGCCTTTTGCGTTGTAGGCCTTCTTCGTCTTCTCGGGATCGTTGTGATAGGTGAAAACCGGCGCATCGGCGAAATAGACCGTGCCGATCTCGCCCGTCGGCTGCTCCTCGTCGTTCTCGTCCAGAATCTTGATCTTGCCGACCACGGCGCGGCCGACGCTGCCGCGGTGCTCCAGCCATTCTTTCGAGTTGCAGACGGTGACGCCGTTGCCTTCGGAGCCCGCGTAATACTCGATCAGGATCGGCCCCCACCATTCGATCATCTTGGCCTTGACCTCGACCGGGCAGGGCGCGGCGGCGTGGATCGCGCCCTTCAGGGTCGAGACGTCGTAGCGGTTGCGGACCTCGTCCGGCAGCTTCAGCATGCGCACGAACATGGTCGGCACGAGCTGCGCGTGGGTCACCTTGTATTTTTCGACCAGCTTCAGGAAATCTTCGGCGTCAAAGTGCTCCATGATGATGGAAGTGCCGCCGAGCAGGATCGCCATCATGTTGAAGCGCAAGGGAGCCGCGTGATAGAGCGGCGCCGGTGAGAGATAGGTGGTCTCGTCGTTCATGCCGCACATGCTGGCGCAGAGGACGCGCAGAAACGCGTTTGGCTCGTCGATCGGCTTGCCCTCGAATGCTTTCTTGATGCCCTTGGGCCGGCCGGTGGTGCCGGACGAATACAGCATGTCATAGCCGGCGACCTCGTCGTCGATCGGCGTTGTCGGCTGCGCGGCGGCTTCCTTGTCGTAGGAGCGGAAGCCGGCTTGCGGCTCGTCCATCATGTAGAAGACCGGCTCGCCGGCCGCACCCTTGATCAGGGCCTTGATCTGGTCGGCGCATTTCGGCGTGGTGATCACGACCTTGGCGCCGCAATCGGCGATGATGTAGTCGATCTCGTCCTGCTTCAAATAGCGGCTGATCGCGGTGTAATAGAGCCCGCTGCGTTGCGCAGCCCAGCAGATCTCCATGAAGGCGAGGCGGTTCTCCATCAGCAGCGCGATGTGGTCGCCGGCCTTCAGCCCGAGCGAGCGGAACAGGTGCGCGCCCTGGTTCGAAAGCTCGTCGAGCTCGCGATAGGTAATCGCCTTGCCGGTCCCGGCCATCTGATAGGCGATCTTGTCGGGTGTGGCGCGAGCGTGAATGGAGGGGTGAGTCATGTCTCTGTTTACGGCTAGGAGTGATGTTCCCCGGACGCAGCGCAGCGCGTAGCGGTGCGCTGCAGATCCGGGGTCCATTGTAAGGCATGGGTCCCGGCTCTGCGCCGCAGCGTTTCACGCTGCAGCGCGTCCGGGACACGTGGGAGCTTACAGACGCTCCACGATCGTCACATTCGCCATGCCGCCGCCTTCGCACATGGTCTGGAGCCCGTAGCGCTTGCCGCGCTGATGCAAGGCATGCACCAGCGTCGTCATCAGCTTGGTGCCGGAGCCGCCGAGCGGATGGCCGAGCGCGATGGCGCCGCCATTGACGTTGAGACGTTCCGGATCAGCGCCAGTGGTCTTGAGCCACCCCGTCGGCACCGAGGCAAAGGCCTCGTTGACCTCGAACAGGTCGATCTCGTCGATCGTCATGCCGGCCTTCTCCAGCGCGCGCTTGGTGGCGTGCAGCGGTGCGTCGAGCATGATCACGGGATCGCCGCCCATCATCGTCATGTGGTGGACGCGCGCCAGCGGCTTCACGCCAAGCTGCTTCAGGCCACGCTCGTTCACCACCATCACGCCGGAGGCGCCGTCGCAGATCTGGCTGGCGCTGGCCGCGGAGAGCTTGCCGTTCTCGGCGATCAGCTTGACGCCCTTGATGCCGTCGAGTGTGGCGTCGAAGCGGATGCCTTCGTCGATGTGGTGGGTGTCCTTGGACCCGTCGGCGCGGGTGATCTCGAGCGGCACGATCTCCTTTTTGAAGTGACCGGCCTGCGTTGCCGCGATCGCACGCTGATGGCTGTTGTAGGAGTACTGGTCGAGCTCATCCTTGGAGAGGCCGTACTTCTCGGCCATCATTTCGGCGCCGGTGAACTGGCTGAACACGATGTTTGGATAACGGTGCTCGATACCCGGGCTCTTGTAATTGCCAAAGCCGTTCTTGGCGGGAAGCTGCGACGACAGGCCCATCGGCACGCGTGTCATCGATTCCACGCCGGCGGCGATCACCACGTCCATCGCGCCGGACATCACGGCCTGGGCTGCGAAGTGCAGCGCCTGCTGCGAGGAGCCGCATTGGCGGTCGATCGAGGTGCCCGGCACGCTCTCCGGCAGTTTCGAGGCCATGATCGCGTTGCGCGCGACATTGTTGGATTGCTCGCCGACCTGCATGACGCAGCCCATGATCACATCCTCGACCAGCGCGGGATCGACCTTGGTGCGGTCAACCAGCTCGTCCAGTACCTTCGCGGCGAGATCGGCCGGATGCCATCCGGCGAGGCGGCCCCCCTTGCGCCCGCCGGCGGTACGCGCGGCGGCGACGATATAAGCCTCGGCCATGTCGGTTTCTCCCTGGATTATTTTGAACGGTTGCTTGTCGGGCGGATTTAAGGGGCGACTGGTCGTTTAGTCAATCGATCAATTAACTCTTGTGGAGAGGCGCTGCTTGCGCTTATCTGCGGCCGCTCTCGCGCCAAAATCAGGGATCTCCGTGACTACCAGCGTACCGAACCGGCTCCCCAGCGGAAAGAATTCCACAGCAGAGAAATTGCTCGTGGCCGCGAGCGAGTTGATGATCGAACGCTCCTCGATCGAGATTTCGCTGAGCGACATCGCCCAGAAGTCCGGTGCCAACGCCGCGCTGGTCAAATATCACTTCGGCAACAAGGACGGCCTGCTGCTGGCGCTGCTCGAGCGCGACGCGGGGACGGAACTGTCCAATCTCGAGTATCTGCTGGCGCAGCCGATCACGCCGACCGCCAAGTTGAAGCTGCATATCGGCGGCATCATCCGCGCCTATCACCGGTTTCCGTATATGAACCGGCTGATCCACTATCTGCTGCACGAGAGCGTCGCGGGCTCCGCGGACGAAGTCTCGAAATTCTTCGTGGCACCGCTGCTGGATTTCCATCGCCGCCTGCTCGCCGAAGGCGTCAGTCAGGGCGAATTCCGCGCCACCGATCCGGTGCTGTTCTACACCAGCCTGATCGGCGCCTGCGATCATTTGTTCTTCGGCCGGCACGCGATGTCACGCGCGACCGGCGTCGGCCCGGTCACCGACGACGTTTGCCGGCAATACATCAAGCATATGGAAACGCTGATCTGCGGCGGCATTCTCACGAATATCGAGGAAGCTGCCGCGGCCGGATGACCGGCCAGAACGCAGAAGTCTAGAGAAGAAACGCCCAAGGAAAAGGTTCGAGGAAAGGTACAAGCGATGCAGTTGAAAGACGTAGCCGTTCTCATCACGGGCGGCGGGTCGGGCCTTGGTGCCGCGACCGCCCGCGCGATGGCCGCCAAGGGCGCCAAGATCGGCGTGATCGACCAGAGCAAGGAAAACGCCGAGAAGGTTGCCGCCGAAGTGAAGGGCATCGCGCTTCACGCCGATGTCACCAGCGAGGAGCAGATCAAGGCGGCGATCGCCAAGGCGGAAGCCGCGCACGGCGTTGCGCGCGTGCTGATGAACTGCGCCGGTATCGGCGGCTCGCAGCGCATCGTCGGCCGCGATGGCGTCTACCCGCTGGAAAAGTTCGCGCGCATCATCAATGTCAATTTGATCGGCACCTTCAACTGCCTGCGGCTGTTCGCCGAGCGCCTCGTCACGATCGAGCCGGTCGGTGAAGAGCGCGGCGTCATCGTCAACACGGCGTCGGTCGCGGCTTACGAAGGGCAGATCGGTCAGATCGCTTATGCGGCGTCGAAGGGCGGCGTCGTCGGTCTCACGCTGCCGGCCGCGCGCGACCTCGCGAGCCAGAAGATCCGCGTCAACACCATCGCGCCCGGCCTGTTCCTGACGCCGCTGCTGATGGGCTTGAACGAAGAGGCCCGCAAGAGCCTCGGTGCCCAGGTGCCGCATCCCGCGCGTCTCGGCGACGCCAATGAATACGGCTCGCTCGCCGTGCACATCGTCGAGAACCCGATGCTCAATGGCGAGACCATTCGCCTCGACGGCGCGATCCGCATGGCGCCGCGGTAGCTCTTCCTCCCTTCTCCCCTTGTGGGAGAAGGTGGCGCGCGTAGCGCGCCGGATGAGGGGTCTCTATCCACGGAGACAGACCCCTCACCCAAGCGAATTCCGGGTTCGCAGCGTACACGCCCTCTCCCACAAGGGGAGAGGGCGTAGCAATCGGCACCGCGAATGGCGGCAAGCACGAGGCGCCTCATGTCCCAACCGCTGCTGATCGAGCAAAATGACGGCGTCGACACAGTGACGCTCAATCGTCCCGAACACCTCAACGCGCTCGATCCTGCGTTGATCGACGCGCTCAACGTCTATTTCCAGGGCGTCCAGCGCAACCGGGATACGCGCGTCGTGGTGCTGAAGGGCGCCGGCAAGAACTTCTGCGCGGGACTCGATCTCAAGGCGGCGATGGCGCGCCGTGCCGGCCAGCAGGAGCCGCCTGATGTCACCGAGTCGCTGGATTCGCAGCGGCGCATCGCCGACATCGTGATGCTGATGCGGCGCTGTCCGCAGCCGATCCTCGCGCTGGTGCAGGGCGCGGCGGCCGGCGGCGGCTTTGCGCTGGCGCTCGCCTCCGACATCCGCATCGCGACGAGATCGGCGCGGATGAACTGCGCCTTCATCAAGCTCGGCCTTGGCGGCTGCGACATCGGCACCAGTTATTTCCTGCCACGCCTTGTCGGTGTCTCTGTGGCCTCGGAGCTGATCCTCACGGGACGCTTCATCGGCGCCGAGCGGGCGCTCGCGGTCGGGCTGGTCTCCGAGGTCGTCGACGAGGACAAGCTCGATGAGGCCGCCGAACCCTATGTCGACGCGATGATCACGGCCTCGCCCGTGGGCCTACGCCTGTCCAAAGAATGTCTCAACATGAGCGTCGATGCCGGATCGCTGGAAGCCGTGATCGCGATGGAGGATCGCAACCAGGTTCTGTGCAGCCGCTCCGAGGAATTTTCGGAAGGCATCAGGGCCTTCCTTGAGAAGCGAAAGCCTGTCTATATCAGGCGCTGACAATGAAGATCCGTAAAGGACGAGAAATTCCGGGAGACGCAAAATGAGTGGAAGCGCGGCGGCGGTGATGACGAAGCCCGCCTTTCGCAAGGTCGAGTGGCTGGCGCGCGACATCGATGTCGAGCGCCGCGACGACGGCACGGTGGTGCTGAAGTCGCGCATCCCGCTGCAGGCCTACGAGAAGCATATCCCGGCTTCGCTGGCAAAATGGGCGAAGGAAGCGCCCGAGCGGATCTGGCTTGCCCAGCGCGGCGGCCCTAACCGCGAATGGCGTAAGGTGTCCTATGGGGAGGCCAAGCGCATCGTGGATGCGCTGACGCAAGGCCTGCTCAATCTCGCGCTTGACGGTCGCCCGGTCACGATCCTCTCCGGCAATTCGATCGAGCACGCGCTGATGACGCAGGCGGCGATGCAGGCGCGCGTCCCGGCCGCGCCGGTCTCGCCGGCCTACTCCTTGATGAGCCATGATCACGTCAAGCTGAAATATTTGTTCGACCTGATCAAGCCGGGCGTGGTGATGGTGCAGGACGGCCCGACCTTCGAGAAGGCGCTGAAAGCGCTCGATCTCACAGGCGTCACCGTGGTTCACGTCTTGCGGCCCTGTGAGGGTATCGCGAGAGTCAGCTTTGCCGAGCTCGCGGCGACGGCCGTGACGGCCGATGTCGAAGCGTCGATCGCGAAGATCGCGCCTGAGACCGTCGGCAAGCTGCTGTTCACGTCAGGCTCGACCGGCATGCCCAAGGCCGTCATCAACACGCAAGCGATGATGTGCGCCAATGCGGCGATGATGATGCAGGTGCGGCCGCGCGATCCCGGCGGTCCGATCTCGACCATGCTGGACTGGATGCCCTGGAACCACACCATGGGCGGCAATGCGGCGTTCCACCCGATCCTGGTCGATGGCGGCACGCTCTATATCGATGACGGCCGGCCGATGCCGGGCCAGTTCGATGAGACGCTGCGCAATCTGCGCGAGATCTCGCCGACCTATTACGCCAACGTCCCCGCGGGCTATGCCGCGCTCGCCGCCGCCATGGAGAAGGACGACGCGCTGTGCCGATCCTTCTTCAAGAACCTCTCGATCATGGCCTATGGCGGCGCGCGACTGCCGGATGATCTCTACGACCGCATGCAGGCCCTCGCCGTGAAGACCACCGGTGAGCGCATCGTGTTCTACACCGGCTGGGGCTCGACCGAGACCGCGCCCACCTCGACCGGCACCTATTGGGACACCGAGCGCGTCGGCCTGATCGGCCTGCCGTTCCCCAGCGTCGAGTTGAAGATGGTGCCCTGCGGCTCGAAATACGAGCTGCGTCTGCGCGGCGTCAACGTCACGCCGGGCTATTTCGGCCAGCCTGACCTGACGAAGAAGATGTTCGACGAGGAAGGTTTTTACTGCATCGGTGACGCCGGCGTCTTCGTCGACGACACTGATCCGGTGAAGGGCATCATCTTTGCCGGGCGCGTGGTGGAAGATTTCAAGCTGACCACCGGCACCTTCGTCCATGTCGGCTCGCTGCGCACGGATGCGATCGCCGCGGCAACGCCTGTCGTCCATGACGCGCTGGTCGCGGGGCAGGATCGCGCCTTCATCGGCCTGCTGGCCTGGCCGAACCTGCATGCCTGCCGCCAGCTCGCCGGCAACCCCGATCTCAGCTTCGATGATGCAGTGAAGCATCCCGAGGTGATCGCTTGCTTCAGGCGCGGACTGGAGGCCCACAATAAGGAGTGCGAAGGCGCCAGCAGCCGTATCATCGCGCGCGCCATGCTGATGGCGGAGCCGCCCTCGATCGACGGCAACGAGCTCACCGACAAGGGCTACATCAACCAGCGCGCCGGCTTGGAACGTCGTGCCGCGCTGGTTGAGCGGCTTTATGCTGACAAGCCCGACCAGGATGTGATCGTGCTGAAATGAACACCGTAGGATGGGTAGGGCGCAGCGAAACCCATCGCTCGTAGTCAGACACTCGATGGGTATCGCTTTGCTCCACCCACCTACAGAACAACAGTAACGGGATACGCGCCATGAACTTCGATTTCTCTGACGACCAGAAGCAGCTCCGCGATCAGGCGCGCAAATTCCTCACTGAGAAATGCTCGCCAAAGGCGGTGCGCGCAGTTCTCGACGGCAAGGCGCCGTATGACAAGGAGCTGTGGAAGGGGCTCGCCGAGATGGGTTTTCTCGGTGTTGCAATCCCAGAGGACTTTGGTGGCGCCGGCGCCGGTCATCTCGAACTTTGCGTGATCGCTGAAGAGATGGGCCGGGCGAACGCGCCGGTGCCGTTTTCCTCCACTGTCTATCTCGCAGTCGAAGCGCTGCTGATCGCGGGCAGCGACGCGCAGAAGAAGAAATGGTTGCCGGCGATTGCCTCGGGCGAGGCGATCGGAACGCTGGCGCTGTTCGAGGGAAAAGGCAATCCGTCACCGAAGAACGTCAAGCTCACGGCTGCCAATGGCATGCTCAACGGTGTCAAGAAGCCGGTCGCCGATGGCGCGATCGCCGACTTCGCGGTGGTCGCGGCACGCACGGGATCGAGCGGACGCGACGGCGACATCTCCTTGTTCATCGTCGATCTCAGGGACGGCGGCGTCGAGGTGAAAAGCCTGACCAATCTCGATCCGACCCGCGGGCAGGCCGAGATTACTTTTAGGGATTGCAAGGCCGAGCCGCTGGGTGCGGCCGGCGAAGGCTGGAGCATCTTGACTCAAGTGCTCGATCGCGCCGCGGTGCTCTGCGCGTTCGAGCAGGTCGGCGGCTCCGACCGCGCGCTGGAGATGGGCCGCGACTATGCGCTCGACCGCATCGCCTTCGGCCGACAGATCGGTTCGTTCCAGGCCGTCAAGCACATGCTGGCGGACATGTACGTGTCGGCGACGCTGGCGCGTTCCAACAGCTATTACGGCGCCTGGGCGCTCTCGACCAATGCAGGCGAATTGCCGGAAGCGGCTGCAGCCGCGCGCATCAGTGCAACGCAGGCGTTTCAGCACTGCGCCAAGAACAACATCCAGGTTCACGGCGGCATGGGTTTCACCTGGGAGTTCGACTGCCACATGTACTACCGCCGCGCCAACGCCATGGCGCTGGGGCTCGGCAGTCTGTCCTATTGGGAAGACCAGTTGATCGACCGCATGCGCAAGAAGAACGCGGCGTAGGCAAAGGCAACGTCATGAACTTCGACGATACCCCGCAGGAAGCCGAATTCCGCGCCACCGCGCGCGCCTGGATCGGTGCGAATGCACCGAAGCAATACGAGGACGAGCTCCGCAAATCCTCCCTCGGCCGCACGCAATTGAAGAACGCCAACATCCTCGACGTTGCAAAGGCCTGGCAGAAGAAGAAGGCCGATGCCGGCTGGGCCTGTCTGCACTGGCCGAAGGAGTATGGTGGCCGCGGCTCGTCGCCGATTGAACGTGTGATCTGGCAGCAGGAAGAGGGGCCGTTCGGCCAGCTATCCCGCATGTTCATCATCGGCCACGGCATGTGCGGGCCGACCATGATGGCGTTCGCGCGCGAGGAGCATAAGCGCGCCTATCTGCCGCCGCTCGCCTCCGGCGAAAAGGTCTGGTGCCAGCTGTTTTCCGAGCCCGCCGGCGGCTCCGACGTCGCTGGGTTGCGAACCCGCGCGGAAAAGGACGGCGACGACTGGGTGATCAACGGCCAGAAGATCTGGACGTCGGGCGCGCACTATTCCGACTACGGAATTTTGCTCACCCGCACCGATCCGACCGTGCCCAAGCACAAGGGCCTGACCATGTTCTTCCTGGACATGAAGAGCCCGGGCGTCGAGGTGCGGCCGATCAAGCAGGCGAGCGGCGCTTCCGACTTCAACGAGGTCTATTTCACGAACGTCCGCATTCCCGATCACCAGCGCCTCGGCGAGGTCGGCGACGGCTGGAACGTCTCGCTGACCACGCTGATGAACGAGCGCAGCGCGATCGGCGCGGCCGTCTCGACCGGCCTACCCGAGCTGTTCGATTATTGCTCGGACCTGATGCTGGACGACGGCCCTGCCATCGAGGATCGTGCGGTGCGCGCGAAGCTGGCGAACTGGGCAGTGAAGGCGAGCGGGCTGAAATACACCAGCATGCGCGCGATCTCCGCGCTGTCGAAGGGCGAGCGCCCGGGACCGGAAAATTCCATCGGAAAGCTGGTGGCGGGCTCGATGATCCAGGATGTCGCGACTTATGCCCTGGACTTGCAGGGCGCGGGCGGAGTGGTCAGCGGCGAGGACGCCGAACTCGCCGGCCGCTTCCAGGCGATGCTGCTGCGCGCGCCGGGCACCCGTGTCGAAGGCGGCACCGACGAGATCATGCGCAACATCATCGCCGAGCGGGTGTTGGGCCTGCCCGGCGACATCAGGGTCGACAAGGACGTGCCGTTCAACAAGATCCCGACGAAAGGAAGAGGCTGATGATCCTCATCCTGAGGAGCCGCGGAACGCGCCGTCTCGAAGGATGCAGGCCCGACTGAGGCCACATGGTTCGAGACGGCGCTGCGCGCCTCCTCACCATGAGGGACTAAGACAGAGCAAGAACGAAGAGGTCCGCCATGAATTTCGACGACACCCCGCAGGAAGCCGCATTCCGCGAGACCGCGCGCAAATGGGTCGAGGCCAACGCGCCGAAGGAGTTTTTGGCCGAGCTGTCAAAATCCTCGCTCGGCCGCATCCGGCTCGCCAACCACGACATCGTCGATGTCGGCAAGGCCTGGCAGAAGAAGAAGGCCGAAGGCAACTGGGCCTGCCTGCATTGGCCCAAGGAATATGGCGGCCGGGGTGCGACGCCGATCGAGCGGGTGATCTGGCAGCAGGAGGAAGGCGTCTATGGCAAGCTGACGCAGCCGTTCCAGATCGGCGAGGGCATGTGCGGCCCGACCGTGATGGCTTTTGGCAGCGAGGACGCCAAGCGGCGCCATTTGCCGAGGCTGGCCGCGGGCGAGGAGATTTGGTGCCAGCTCTTCTCCGAGCCGTCGGCGGGCTCTGACGTCGCGGGCTTGCGCATGCGCGCGGAGAAGAAGGGCGACAATTGGGTCGTCAACGGCCAGAAGATCTGGACCTCCGGCGCGCACTATTCCGACTACGGTCTTTTGATCGCGCGCACCGATCCCAATGTGCCCAAGCACAAGGGGCTCACCATGTTCTTCCTGGACATGAAGAGCCCCGGCGTCGAGGTGCGTCCGATCAAGCAGGCCAACGGCATGCAGGAGTTCAACGAGGTCTATTTCACCGACGTCGTCATTCCCGACAGCCAGCGCCTCGGTGCCGTCGGCGAGGGCTGGAGCGTGTCGCTGACCACGTTGATGAACGAGCGGATGTCGATCGGCTCGCGGCTTGCGACCGGCGTCCCCGAGATGTTCGAGTTCTGCTCCAATCTGATGCTGGAGGATGGCCTCGCCATCGACGATCCCGCCGTGCGCTCAAAACTCGCGAGCTGGGCGGTGAAGTCGAACGGGCTGAAATACACCAGCTACCGGGCGATCTCGGCACTGTCCAAGGGTGAACGGCCGGGGCCGGAGAATTCGATCGGCAAGCTCGTGTCCGGCATGATGCTGCAGGATATCGCAACCTACGCCATGGACCTCCAGGGCGCGGCCGGCGTTCTCACAGGCAGCGACGAGGAAACCGTTCAGGGCCAGTTTCAGCAGATGCTGCTGTCCTCGCCCTCGATGCGCATCGCGGGCGGCACAGACGAGATTTTGCGCAACATCATCGCCGAGCGCGTGCTGGGACTGCCGGGCGACATCCGCGTCGACAAGGACGTGCCGTACAACAAGATCCCGACCAAGGGACGGTGATCTAGTCTCTCGCTGTATCTTGTAGGGTGGGCAAAGCCAAGCGTGCCCACCATGCGCAGATGCGCCGAGGTAAGTCTGTCGGTGGGCACGGCGCTATGCGCCTTTGCCCACCTTACGAAGAGAAGGCGCGAGTTGATCCATGGACGCACAAGTAAAGCAAAACGACCGCATCGGCGTACTCGAAGAGCTACTCAACGAGCGCTACTCGGTACGAGCCTTCCTGGCCAAGGAGGTCGATCGCGCGACGATCGAACATTTGCTGACGACCGCGCAGCGCACGGCGTCCTGGTGCAACAGCCAGCCCTGGCAGGTCGTCATCGCCAGCGGCGAGGCCAAGGAGCGTTTCCGCAAGCTGATCTACAAGGAGGCTTCGGGCGGTCTCGGGGACGACTATGATTTCCCGCCGCCGCGCGAATATCTCGGCGCCTATCTCGATCGCCGTCGCCAGAGCGGTTTTCAGCTCTACAACACGCTCGGCATCGCGCGCGGAGACAAGATGGCCTATGCCAAGCAGGCGCTGGAGAACTACAATTTCTTCGGCGCGCCGCATGTGGCCATCATCCACACCGACGAGCCGCTCGGCATCTACGGTGCGATCGATTGCGGCGCCTATGTCTCGAACTTCATGCTGGCCGCGCAGGCGCTCGGGCTCGGCACGATTCCGCAGGCGGCGCTCGCGCGCCACTCCGGCCTGATCCGCCGCCATTTCAATCTGCGTGATGATCGCCGCATCGTTTGCGGTATCTCGTTCGGCTATGCCGACCACGCCCACAAGGTCAACAGCTACCGCACGTCGCGTGCGAGCGTGGCCGAGACCGTGACCTTCGTGGACGAGTGATCGAGGCGACGCAGGCACGCATCAAGTTTCACGCTTCAGACATGATCACTTGAGACATGCGAAGGCGGCCGCGGAAGCGGCCGCCTTCATCGCGGTCTCGGTCCGATTGACGCCGGCGGTCAGCCGCCGCTGCCGCCGATGACGGCGCGAATGGTCTCGTCGGGCCCGAAATCCTCGGCGCCGTCGACATAGAGCAGCGCCGCGAGCTTGGAGCGCGCACGGTTGACGCGGCTCTTGATTGTGCCCACCGCGCAGCCGCAGATCGAAGCCGCATCCTCGTAGGAGAAGCCGGAGGCGCCGACGAGGATCAGCGCTTCACGCTGGTCCTGCGGAAGCTTGTCGAGCGCCGTGCGGAATTCCTCGAACTCGAGATGGGCGTTCTGCGAGGGCTGCGTCTTCAGCGTCTTGGCATAGTTGCCTTCGGCGTCCTCGACTTCCCGCCGCCGCTTGCGATAGTCGGAGCGGAACAGGTTGCGCAGGATCGTGAACAGCCACGCCGGCAGATTGGAGCCGGGCTGGAACGAATCGATGTTGGCGAGCGCGCGCAACAGCGTCTCCTGGACCAGATCGTCGGCGCGGTCGGCATTGCCGCTGAGCGAGATGGCGAACGCGCGCAGACTGGGCACGGCCGCCAGGATGTCGTTACGCAGGGAGTCCGTGAGAGGCATCAATCCCTCCCATTGTTGTCGTTAGAGCCGCCACCATTTTCCACTTGGGGTGCCGCTCCCGGCGCATCAAGTTTCTTGATCAGTTCCGCGAACCGGTCCGGAACCCCCTGCCGCACCACGTCGTCGTACATGGCGCGCAGCTGGTGCCCGATCCGGGACTGTATCTCCGGAGTGAGCCCTCCCTTGCCGGGGGTCGTGCTTTTGCTGGCTTGAGACTTGAGATCTTTCATGACCTGTTCCACGTTTCCCCGAGTTAAGTGACTGTAAAATCGAGAAGTTCTCTCAACCGGGAGCCGTTCCCTGGATAGGCACAATGCGAGCTGCGAGAAAAAGTTCCGCCCCCATGCGGAACTTTTCTCAGGCTGAGGCGTAATCAGCCCAGCAGGGGAACCCGGGCCCCCCGCCTAACGCCTGCACGTCAAGGTCGGCCCGATGATGATATGGAGTGGGGATGTCCCGTTCACAGCTTGTTGCTGAACACTTGCCGTTGTTGCGCCGGTACGCACGCGCCCTGACGGGCAGCCAGTCCTCCGGTGACGCCTATGTCGCAGCCATGTTGGAAGCCATGCTGGGAGATCCGTCGGTGCTCGACGAGAGCCACGGGCCGCGCGCCGGCCTGTTCCGGCTGTTCACCCAGATCTGGAATTCCGTTTCCGTCAACGACGATTCCGAGGTGACGAACCTGCCGATGCCGCCGGAGCGGCGGCTCTCGAACATCACGCCGTTGCCGCGGCAAGCCTTCCTGCTGCTCTCGCTCGAGGGATTTTCGGAGGAAGAGGTCGGCTACATTCTTGGCACCGACGTCGGCGAGACGCGCCGGCTCGCGGATGCCGCAGGCCGTGAGATGGCCGCCGAGATCGCCACCGACGTGCTGATCATCGAGGATGAGACCTTCATCGCCATGGACCTCGAAAGCCTGGTGAAGAATCTCGGCCACAATGTCGTCGGCGTCGCCCGTACCCACGCCGATGCGGTCGCCTTGGCAAAGAACAGGCGGCCCGGCTTGATCCTGGCCGACATCCAGCTCGCCGACGGCTCGTCGGGCCTCGACGCCGTCAACGAGCTGCTCCGCACCTTCGAGGTGCCGGTGGTGTTCATCACCGCGTATCCGGAACGCTTCCTTACCGGAGAGCGCCCCGAGCCGGCGTTCCTGATCTCGAAACCGTTCCAGCCGGCGATGGTGTCGGCGGTGGCGAGCCAGGCGCTGTTCTTCCAGCGCAACTCCCGCAACCGCGCGCCGAAGGTACCGGCGGCGTAAGGGAGGCGCTTGCAACGTAAGGAAGCTCCCATCGCGGACAAGAGGACGGCGCGCCGCAAGGCCCGCCGTCTTTTGTTCGCCGGCACTCTATTCAGCAGCCTCGGCAGATGCTGTTAAGCTTGGCCTTCAACTTGGGTTCGTCCGTCCATGCCCCACCCATCGGTTGCGTTCCATCGAGAGTCATCAGGATGGTCACCTTCTGGAGGTCGTCCTTCGCCTCGGGCGGTGGCTTCGGAAATGGCTCGCTTCGCTCGACCATTCTGAGCGCTGCCGCATCCAGCGGCGGGGAGCCTGTGCTTTCCACCAAAGCGTGCGAGATCAATTTGCCCGAGCGGTCGACCACGAATGCGACGCCGGCATCGCCTCTGTGACCCATCGCCTCCGGCGGAAACGCCCTGTTGCGCCAGACATGCTCGGTTACCGTCTTGCGCCAAGTAGCCATTGCGTCGCCCTCGGTGAGGGCGGGACCCGTCCTGCTCAGCACTAACCCGGAGGGCGGCACCTGGAATTGGCGGCCTCGGAAGACGATCGGGACTGTGAAAGAGAACGAGCTCTCCGTCAGTTCCGAAGGCGCTTCCGGAAATGGCTGAGCGCGCTCGACGATCGCAAGCGCAGCAGCATCGAGCGATTGGGACCCGGCGCTCTCTGCCAGCGTCCGCGATATTAGTTTGCCGGACCGATCCATAACGAATGCAACCCTGGCCTCACCCGTTTGCCCCATCGCGGCAAGCGGGAAGAAAGTTCTGCTCGCGATGTGCGCAGCCAGTCTCATCTTCCAGGCTTGGACGGAATCGGTCTGCGCTCGGGAAGGGAAAGCCGCCAGCAATCCGAGAAGCGCGGCCAGCACGGGGAATTTCATTTGCATCGAATACGAATACTAGTCGCGGTCAGGTTGATTGCAAGGCTGGTTGCTCGTACCGCGCGGACTGGCTGTGGGCAATTCGAACGCCCCCGAAGCATCGTGCGCGCTTGACGGCAACCCAATTGCCCGTTGATACCTCGGCCGATGACATCCATCGCCGCTTCAAGCCTCCAGGAGATTTCGCATCATGGACCAGCAACTCCTCGACCGCCTTGCCATTCGCGACCTCGTCGAGAACTGGGCGGTGTGGCGCGATGCCGGCGATTGGGAGCGCTTTGCCACGGTCTGGCACGAAGAAGGCTGGATGTCCGCCACCTGGTTTCAGGGGCCGGCGCGGGATTTCATGCGGGTCAGCCAGGAGGGGTTCGCCAAGGGCGTCCGCATCCTGCATTTCCTAGGTGGCACCAGCATCGATCTCGAGGGGCCGCGCGCCATCGCGCAGACCAAGATGACCATCTCGCAGCGCGCGCCGGTGCACGACGTGCCCTGCGACGTCGTTTGCACCGGGCGCTTCTACGATTTCCTGGAAAAGCGGTCAGGCGCGTGGGGCATCGTCCGCCGCCAGCCGATCTACGAGAAGGACCGGATCGACCCGGTCGACCCCGCCGCGACACTTCAGCTCGACCAGAAAGCCCTTGCCGCGCTGCCCGAAGGCTACCGCCACCTCGCCTACATGCAGGAGCTGATCGGCTACAAGGTCAAGCGCGACATGCCGGGCTTGACCGGGCCCGAGGTCGAGAAGCTCTATGGGGAGGGGCGGGAGTGGCTCGCGGGAAAGGCGAACTGAACGCCAGACAAAAGTAAGGCGCGACTGGCATCACCACAGTCGCGCCCTACGTCGCCGGCTTATGGGGCAGGGGGGAATAGCCGGCTGTTGAGACGACTCCCGTCCGCGAAAGTCGTTCCAGGCGGTTGCGAAATTTTTCGTGGGAATTTTTCGCGAGGGCGCGCCTTTTGCGCACACGGTTAAGTGATCTTAACGACTGAGAACTCCCGGTCCTCTCCTCGCGTTGTTCCCGCGATCGCCATGGGGCGAGGGACCGACAGCCATGTCACAGATCCAAAAGGTATTTTTAGGCGCCGTCGCGCTCGCCGCGACGCTCGGCGCCGTTCAGGTGGGCGCCGTGCAGCTGGCCTCCGGCCATGATCTGGCCGACCGCTGGCAGGCGGTCGCTGACAAGCCGGGCCACAACGTGAATCGCTCCAGCAAAGCCGACCGGTTAACCGATATCAAGCAGGCGGAGGTTCCAACCCGTACCGTGTCGATGCGGCTGAACGATCTCGCCGACACGTCGGTGCTGCTGCGGGTCCCCGCGGCGATCGAGACCGGTAACGCCAAGCCGCCGGTGTTGCTACCGGACCAGAAGCAGGGCCGCAAAAAGCCGACCATCGCCTGCGAGCCGATGGTCAGCTCCCTGACCGAGGTCGCAAAGCTGCTCCAGCCCGGTCGCTGTGTGACCTGATCGGCATTTTGCCACGGACACGTCGGCCTCCGCCCCGGAGGGCGGTTGCTGACGTCACTTGATCCCCTGCCCCCTCGCGTTATATCCCGGGTTTCTTTCCCTTTCGATTGACCGGGTAAACGCATGACGACGTCAGACACGGCTGTGCATACGCAGCCCTTCCAGGCCGAGGTTTCCGAGCTTCTGCACCTGATGGTGCACTCCGTCTATTCCGAGACGGATATCTTCCTGCGCGAGCTCGTCTCCAACGCATCGGACGCCTGCGACAAGCTGCGCTATGAGGCGATCGCGAGTCCGGCGCTGCTGGGCGAGGGCGACGCGCCCAAGATCCGGATCATTCCGAACAAGACGGCCGGAACGCTTGCGATCGCTGACAATGGCATCGGCATGGAGCGGCAGGAGCTGATCGACCACCTCGGCACAATCGCCCGCTCGGGCACCAAGGCCTTCGTGTCGAAGCTCAAGGAGGCCAAGGATGGTCTCGGCCTGATTGGCCAGTTCGGCGTCGGCTTCTATTCCGCCTTCATGGTTGCCGACAAGATCGTCGTGGTCAGCCGCCGCGCCGGCGAGAGCGACGTCTGGACCTGGACGTCCACAGGCGGGTCGGGCTTCGAGATCGCGCGTGCCAGCGAGGAGGATGCGACCCGCGTGCAGCGCGGCACCGAGATCGTCCTGCACCTCAAGGATGATGCGAAGAAATATCTCGAAGCCTACGAGATCGAGCGTATCGTCGGCGCGTATTCCGACAACATCCTCTTCCCGATCGAGCTCGTGCCTGAAGAGGGCGAACCGCGCCAGATCAATTCTGCAAGCGCGCTGTGGCAGCGCTCGAAATCCGAGCTCACGCCGGAAGACTACAAGAAGGCCTATCAGCAGATCGCCTCCGCCTTCGACGATCCCGCGATGACGCTGCATTATCGCGCGGAGGGGCGTTACTCCTATGCCGTGCTGCTGTTCGCGCCCTCGACCAAGCCGTTCGATCTGTTCGAGCCGAACCGCAAGGGACGCGTCAAGCTCTATGTCCGCCGCGTCTTCATCACCGACGATGCCGATCTTCTGCCGGGCTACCTCCGCTTCATCCGCGGCGTCGTCGACAGCGAGGATCTCCCGCTCAACATCTCGCGCGAGATGCTTCAGAACAATCCGCAGCTCGCACAGATCCGCAAGGCCGTGGCGACCCGCGTATTGTCCGAGCTCGAAAGCCTTGCGGAGAAGGATCCGGAGAACTTCGCGAAGATCTGGGAGGCCTTCGGCGCGGTGCTGAAGGAAGGCATCTACGAAGATTTCGAACGCCGCGAAAAGCTGCTCGCGCTGTCGCGTTTCACCACGACCTCGGGCGAGAAGCGTTCGCTGAAGGACGTCATCGCCGATTTCAAGCCGAACCAGACCGAGATCTATTATCTGGTCGGCGACAGCATCGATCGGCTGAAGTCGAACCCCCGGCTCGAGGCGGCGACTGCGCGCGGCATCGAAGTGCTGCTGCTGTCCGATCCCGTCGACGCCTTCTGGACGTCGATGCCATCGGAATTCGACGGCAAGCCGCTGAAGTCGCTGAGCCAGGGCGATCTCAACCTCGACCTGATCCCACGCGTCGACGAGGCGGACGAGACGAAAAAGGACGAGCCTGCCGCCGACGAGGCCGCCACCATTGCGGTGATCAAGGCCGCGCTCGGCGAGCGCGTCAGCGATGTCAAGGCCTCGACGCGCCTTACCAGCTCCGCTTCCTGCCTCGTTGCCGACAGCCAGGGCCCGAGCCGCGAGCTCGAGCGCATTCTGGCGCAGCAGAACCGTGGCATGCGCACCAAGCCGATCCTCGAGATCAATCTGCGCCATCCGCTGGTCACGGCGATCACGAAGGCTCGGGCCGGCTCGAAGGCGGTCGACGATCTCAGCCTGCTCCTGCTCGAACAGGCGCAGATCCTGGACGGCGAACTGCCGGAAGACCCTGCGGCGTTTGCGGCAAGATTGAACCGGCTGGTGTTGCAAGGGCTCGGCGGGTAGCGGGCGCAGTGCACCGCACTCACCTTGCCGTCATTTACGCGCAGGAACGGTCGCCTCTGCTGTGGTGTTATGCCATACGAGGTGGCCGGCATCCGGGCCGCCGACATGACAGATTCGAGGATTTCTCCATGCGTTTGCCGATCCTGACCCTCACCGCAATTGTCATGCTGTTCGTGGCGGCAGATGCCAGCGCCCAGACCTACGATCCGCGTTATCCGGTGTGCATGCACGTCTATACGCCCGGCGGCTTCGGCGGGGGCGGCGGCGATTATTTCGATTGCTCCTTCACCTCGCTGCCGCAGTGCCGCGCCACGGCCTCGGGCCGCTCTGCAAGCTGCGACGTCAATCCCTACTATGCGTTCGACCAACCCCCGCCGCCGCCGCCGCGCCGGCGCCACAAGAACGTGCACTAGCGATCCGCAATGCGGCTTTCAGGGGGAATTCTTATGCGTCGCTTATTCGGCCTGATCATGACCGTCGGTGCCCTGCTCACGGCCGCGCCGTCGCATGCGCAGACCTTCGATCCGCGCTATCCCGTCTGCATGCACGTCTATTCCGGTGCGAACGGCGGTGGCGGAGAGTGGTACGATTGCTCCTTCACCTCAGTGCCGCAGTGCCAAGCTACCGCTTCAGGCCGCTCCGCCAGCTGCGATCTCAATCCGTATTATCCGTTCAACGCACCGCCGCCGCGCTTGCGACATAAGCGAGGCGGCTAGCGCTCACCGCCCGTTCGGCCATCAATCCGACGGAGCATGCAGGACTAGCTGCCGTGAGGCGCCTTGTTGGCCGCGGTGACGATCGCGTCGGTCAACTGCCAGGTCATCTTGTCCGTGGTCCAGTCGCTTGCGTGCAGCCTGCTATCGTCGCCCGGGTCGACCATGCGGTCGAACGAAATTCCTGCAACATCGTGCCAGCCCTTCATCAGCGCGAAGCGACGAAAGACGTTGACCCCTTTTGCATGTGCGATCTCGCTGATCGCTGCGACCATCGCGTCCGCCTTGTCGGCCTTGGCCGGTGTCAGCAGCGCCGGCACATATTGCAGGTCCATCAGGATCACGTCGATCCGCTTGGCGCCGAGCAGTCGGTCAACACCCTCACGGATGGCGTGCGTGGTGTCCTTGAACGAGGGCGGATCGGTGGATTGCCACACTGAATTGGTTCCGACCTGCCAGATGACGAGATCGGGGTTGAGATCGAAGACGTCATGATCGAACCGCTTCAGCTCCAAAGGGGCCTCTTCGCCGCCAACGCCCCGGTTGACCACTTCGATCATGGCATTTGGAAATCGTATCCGAAGGTCGGCCAGCAGCCGCTGCGGATAGGGAGCGATGCCTCCTTCGCCCGCCGTGCTCGACGAGCCGATCGCGACCACCTTGACCTGCCTGTCCTTCAGGCGACTGGCAAAATGGGTCAGCGGCTGCTCGAACGGCGCGACCTGGACAGGAAACTCAGACGAGTCGAGAGCCACAGGTCGTCTCCCTTTCGCAATCCGGACAATGCAGGGTCAAAAAGCCTAACCCGTTTGCCCGGAGCCGCATAGCCTCCCGCGCAGCGCGCCCCGGCTCTGCTGTCGCAAGAATTGCCAGGCCGCGCGCACGTCGATCGCATCCGGTTTGGTAAAGGATGACTAGAGTTAATCGCGCACTAACCCGGTTTTACCCTGTCTCTTAACACCTGGGCAGGGCGTGCGAGCTAAGCTGCCGGGCACCAGCAGACACGTTCCGAAAGAATGAACGGCATGACAACCGGCGTCATCGAGCAACCGAAAGCCGCGCGCGCACCTTCGGCTTCGAAAATCTGGCTGAAGGCGATCGAGCTCACCGCACGGATCGAGACGTTGCCGGGCCGGCTGTTCGCCGACGTCGTCGATGATTGGGCGCAGCGCCAGCCCGATCGCATTGCGCTGGCCACCGATGACGCAAGCCTCGACTATGAGGGGCTTTCAAGACGCATCAATCGTTATGCGCGGTGGGCACGCTCGGTCGGTGTGGCCAAGGGCGACACTGTCGCGCTGATCATGCCGAACGGCATCGATTATGTCGCGGCCTGGCTCGGCATCAGCCGCGTCGGGGGTGTGGTCGCGCTGATCAACACCAAGCTCGTCGGCCGGTCGCTCGCGCATTGCATCGGAGTCGCAAAACCCGCCCAGATCATCGTCGCGCACGAGCTCAAGGATGCACTGGATGGCGCGTCGCCCCACCTGAAGACGGAAGCAAAGGTCTGGACCCATGGCGATGCCCGCAGCGAACGTGCGATCGATGTCGCGCTTGCCGCGCTCGATGACGGGCCGCTTTCGCCGGACGAGCGTGGCGACGTCACCATCCACGACCGGGCCCTGCTGATCTACACGTCCGGGACGACCGGCCTGCCGAAAGCCGCCAGCATCAGCCATCGCCGCATCCTCAATTGGGGCTTTTGGTTCGCCGGCCTCACCGGCGCGACGCCGCAGGATCGGCTCTACGATTGCCTGCCGCTGTTCCACTCGGTCGGCGGCATCGTTGCGCCATGCAGCATGCTCGCCGCCGGCGGCTCGGTGGTGATCGCGCAAAAATTCTCAGCGTCGAATTTCTGGCCCGACATCGTGCGCCACGACTGTACGCTGTTCCAGTATATAGGTGAGCTCTGCCGCTATCTGCTCAAGGCGCCGCCGTCGGAATACGAGAACCGGCATCGCCTGCGGCTCGTCTGCGGCAACGGCCTGCGCGGTGACATCTGGGACGATTTTCAGGCGCGTTTCGCCATTCCGCGTATCCTCGAATTCTACGCGGCGACGGAAGGCAATTTCTCGCTGTTCAACGTCGAGGGCCAGCCCGGCGCGATCGGCCGCGTCCCGCCGCTGCTCGCGCATCGTTTCCCTGCCGGTCTCGTCAAGCTCGATCCCGATAATGGTGCGCCGCTGCGCGATGCAGAGGGATTTTGCATCGCCTGCGCGCGCGGCGAGCCCGGCGAAGCCATAGGCCGCATCGGCACGGCGGATGAGGGCGGCGGCCGCTTCGAGGGCTACACCGAGGCGAGCGAGACCGAGAAGAAGATCCTGCGCGATGTCTTTACCAAGGGCGACTCCTGGTTCCGCACCGGCGATCTGATGCGGCTCGACGAGAAGGGCTTCTTCCACTTCGTCGATCGCATCGGCGACACCTTTCGCTGGAAGGGCGAGAACGTCGCGACCTCGGAGGTCAACGACGCCGTACGCGATTTCACCGGCGTGATCGATGCCACCACCTACGGCGTCAACATCCCCGGCACCGATGGCCGCGCCGGCATGAGCGCGGTCGTGGTGAACGAGGGCTTTGACGTCGAGGCGTTGCCCGCCCATCTCGCTCAGCGCCTGCCGGCCTATGCTCACCCCGTCTTCATACGCATCTCGCGCGAGCTCGATGCGACCGAGACGTTCAAGCAGAAAAAGGGCGAGCTCGCGCGCGAGGGATTTGATCCGGGCGCGGTCTCCGATCCGCTGTTCATGCTGGACCCGAAGACCTGCGCCTATGTTGCGCTCGATTCGGAGCTCTATACACAAATCAACAAGGGGGCGATCCGGATTTAGCCGCCCGAAAATTCGGAGATAGGTCCAATTTTATCCGAATTGTCCAAGAAGCCATTTACTTCTGTCGGGTAAACAAACGGCCAAGGGAGGCGGTCATCAAGAGCCGCCGCAACACGAACGACAACAGAAGCGAGCCAGCCATGTCGGTACGGTCTAAGGTCATTGAAGCGATCCAGCAGATCGCCAAGGAGCAGCACGTCGCGCTTCCCGCGCTCTCGGACGATCTGTCGCTGCACGAGACGGGCTTCGACTCGCTCGCCTTCGCCATCCTGGTGGCGCGCCTCGAGGACGAGACCGGCGTCGACCCCTTCACCATCTCCGAGGACGCAGCGTTCCCCGCCACCGTGGGCGATTTCGTGCGGGCCTACGAAAATGTCCCCGCGTGAGATCTTTGCGCTTCGCGACCATCTCGGCGCGGAGCTGACCGGCCGCACGCTGTCGGACGCGCACGATGTCGTGTCGCTGACGGATATCCTGTCGCAGACGGTCCTGGGTGGCCGCCTGGGCGAGCTGTCCGGCCGCGCGGTGCTGCTGAAAGTATCCGACCAGCTCCGATCGGGCCTTGCCATGATCGAGCTCGACGGTATTGCGCGCCGCATGCTGCTGTGCCCGCCCGATCTCAACCCCGCGCATCTCGATGCGCTGATGGCGGATGCCGGGATCGATGCCGTCGTCACCGACGAGCCCGATCGCTTGGCCGAGACCGGCGTGCCGCTCGTCGTCACCGCACAATTGCCGCCTCAGGCTACCACGCCGGCCAGGACCGAACGCGCCACGGAATGGCTGATGCTCACTTCGGGCACGTCGGGCGTGCCGAAAATCGTCGGCCATACGCTGGAAGCACTCACCGGCGCCATCGTCGCCGAAGGCCCGGCGCGCGGACCCGCGCCGGTATGGGCGACGTTCTACGACATCCGCCGCTATGGCGGCCTGCAGATATTCCTCCGCGCCGTCCTCTCCGGCGGCTCGATGGTGCTGTCCGATCCCCATGAGGCGCTCGGCGATCACGTCACGCGGCTGAACGCGCGTGGCGTCTCCCACATCTCCGGCACGCCCTCGCACTGGCGCAAGCTGTTGATGAGCGGCTCGGCCGCGCAGTTCGCGCCGCGCTATGTCCGCCTCTCCGGCGAGATCGCCGACCAGGCGGTGCTGGACGGCCTCAAAGCGGCGTTCCCGAATTCCTCCGTCGGCCATGCCTATGCATCGACCGAGGGGGGCGTCGGCTTTGCCGTCAATGACGGGCTGGAAGGCTTTCCGGCGGACTATCTCGGCAACCGCAATGGCGTCGAAATGAAGGTCATCGACGGCTCGCTCCGCATCCGCTCGACGCGCACGGCGCACGCCTACATCGGCCGCCACGCGGCTGCGCTCACCGATGCAGACGGATTTGTCGACAGCGGCGATATCGTCGAATTGCGTGGCGACCGCTACTATTTCGTCGGCCGCCGCGGCGGCATCATCAATATCGGTGGGCTGAAGGTTCACCCCGAAGAGATCGAGGCGGTGATCAACCGTCATCCCGACGTGCGGATGTCGCGGGCGAAGTCACGCAAGAGCCCGATCACCGGCGGTATCGTCGTTGCCGACGTGATCCTCGCCGACGGCACCGATCCGGCGCGCGCGAAAGAGATCCGCGCCCAGATCCTGGATCAGTGCCGCGCGCAGCTCGCGTCCCATAAGGTGCCGGCGGTGATCCGCTTCGTCGAGGCGCTCGACGTCACCCCGGCCGGCAAACTGGCGCGCACCGATGCATAATGTTCTCGTCACGGGTGGTAGCCGCGGTATCGGCCTTGCGATCGGCAAGCGGCTTGTCGATGCCGGCTACAACGTGATCGCGGCCGCGCGGCGCGAGAGCGACGAGCTCACGGCGGCGATCGCCGGGTCGGAAGGGCGCCTGCATTTCCGCGCCTGTGACCTCGCCGTGATCGACGCGATCCCGGCCTATGCCAAACTCGTGCGCGATGAATTCGGCCCGATCTACGGCCTCGTCAACAATGCCGGCCTCGGCACCGAAGGCCTGCTCGCGACCATGCACAATTCCGAGATCGAGGCGCTGGTGCAGCTCAACGTGCTGTCGCCGATCATTCTCACCAAATATGTCGCGCGCCAGATGATGGCCGACGGTGCCGGCCGTATCATCAACATCTCCTCAATCATCGCGACCACCGGCTATAACGGCCTCTCGGTTTACGGTGCGACCAAGGCCGCCGCCACCGGCTTCACCCGTTCGCTCGCGCGCGAGGTCGGCAAGCTCGGCATCACCGTGAACGCGATCGCGCCCGGTTTCATCGACACCGAGCTGACGCACAATCTCTCCGACGATAGCCGCAAGCGCATCGCCGGCCGCAGCGCGCTGCGGCGCCTGCCGGAGACCGACGACGTCGCGCGCATGGTGGAATATCTGCTGGGCGAGGGCGGTCGCAATGTGACGGGTAGCGTGTTCACGGTCGACGCGGGCAACACGGCGTAGGCGGAACTCCATCGCCACAATTGCATTGATCCGGCGCAATGACATCATCCGGATTTGGTCGTAAGATGCCGCGCAATCGATATCGATCTGCCCTAATCGATAGGGAGCAGTCCATGACCGCTTCGAACCTGGGCAAGGCGTCGGCAAAGCTATCTTCCGCACAGCAAAGCGACGTTCACGGCCAGCCTGTTCACTGCGAGCCGATGTCTCATCAGAATTCCGGTGATCACGGTTACGAAATGTATCCGCAGAAATTCGTGCGCCTTGTCGGCTGCCATGACGTTCCCGCCTCTGTGCTGCGCAAGCGTCAGGACGAGAAGCTGCACTAGACATTCAGGTCCGGTGCTTCGGCAGGTCAATCCGTTCGTGTGAGAACTCCGGCGGGCCATCGGTCAGACGGCGGATCCGGCGCTCGCGTTCGTCCTCAGAGAGGGCAGGATCGAGCAACCCCTCGAGTTCATGCACTGCGAGCTCTTCGATCCTGGTGGCATCCGAGGCGAGCGGGTGCCTTGGCGGGAGTGCCGGGGGCGCGACCTTCAGGCCCAGTTCGACCAGCATGCGGATAGCATCCGAGCGCGACAGGTGATGGGCTTCGGCCCAATTATCGACGGCCGCGGTCAGGCTTTCCGGCATCTTCACCGCGCTGATGGGATCACGCCCGGTGCGCCGGCGTACCGGAGCGATGGAGTCCTTCTCGTTGAAGTCGGACACGTCGATGTTCCCGCGCAATCATGTCAGATCATCGAGACTAGACGCCATTTGCGGCCCGCTGTTTGATGCCGATCAATGACCTTCTGTGGCATTGCAGCGCGCCCTCATCTTGTTGTCCGGGTCCATTTCGGCCAATGGTTGCAAGGGCGCGCCCCCCGGCGAACCCGGATCGATCCTGCTACGTATGTCTTTTGGACGCGCGTCCCAACCATCCGGCATCATCCGATGACATCAGCCTTTTATAGCGGCATTCCGGTCTTTCGCGGCTTCACCAGCCTGATGGACCCCGCTTTGTATTCGCCGCTGCCCGACGACTGGAGCGTCGGCGTTGCCGACATCGTGGATTCGACCAAGGCCATCGCGGCGCAGCGTTACAAGGCGGTGAACATGGCCGGTGCCGCCGTGATCGCGGCGGTGACGAACGCATTGGAGGGACGCGAATTTCCCTTCGTGTTCGGCGGCGACGGCGCGAGTTTTGCGGTCGCGCCCGGCGATCTCGAGCCGGCCCGCGAGGCTTTGGCTGCGACCGCGACCTGGGTGCGGGAAGATCTCGATTTGGGGATGCGCGTCGCGCTGGTGCCGGTGAGCGCCATCCGCGCGCAGGGCCTCGACGTGCGCGTCGCGCGCTTTGGTCCCTCGGCCAATTTGTCATATGCGATGTTCTCGGGCGGCGGGCTCGCCTGGGCCGACGCCGCGATGAAGCGCGGCGAGTTTGCGATCACCGAAGCGCCCGCGGGCACGCAGCCCGATCTCTCCGGCCTGTCCTGCCGCTTCGAGGTCATTCCGGCGGCGCGCGGCCTGATCCTGTCCGTGTTGGTGATGCCGACCCAGGGCGCCGATCCCTCGGCATTCCGCAAGGTGATCGAGGACATCATCCATCTCGTCGAGCGCAGTCCGGATGCCGGTCGGCCCGTGCCGCCGCAAGGTCCGCCGCTGACATGGCCGCCGCAGGGGCTGGACTATGAGGCGCGCACCAAGCGCGGAGGTCCGCTGCTCGCACGCCGCGCCAGCGTGCTGGCCTATACGCTTTTCGTCTATCTGATCATGCGCTTCAATCTCAAGGTCGGCGGCTTCGTGCCGAAGCTTTATAAGCGGCAGGTCGTGGAGAACTCCGACTTCCGCAAATATGACGACGGCCTGCGCATGATCCTCGACTGTACGCCGGAGCTCGAACGCGCCCTCAGCGATCGCCTCGCGACTGCCGCGCGCGACGGCATCGTGCGTTACGGCCTCCACCAGCAGGACGCAGCGATGATGACCTGCTTCACCCCGTCCGCGCTGCGCAGTGACCACGTCCATTTCATCGACGGTGCGCGGGGCGGCTACGCTTCGGCGGCGACGGCGCTGAAGGCGATGATGGCGTGAAGCGCTAGCGCCCCGCGCGCGTCCACGTTTCGCCGCCGCAGAGCGCGCCAACGCAACCCTCAACCCGCAGCGAATCCGCTGAGGTCACGGTAACGCTGCTCGCGTAGGTGCTGCCGTCGTCGGCATTGTAGATCTGACCCGACCATTTGCTCGGCCCTGACGGCTGCATGCCGCTGAACAATGGCAAGCCGATCATCGGGCGCCTGGCGAGGGCGGGATTGGGATTCTTGCTGTCGGTGGCGGGCTGGCCGGTCGCGGTGTCGTGGGGTTCACGCAGCCAGACGACATTGCCGCAGATGCCGCCGCCGCATTTGCTGATCTTGACGCGGGCGTCGCCGGCCTGGGTCAGCCAGGTCCCGTCGGCGCTCTGCGCATGGGCGGCAGTCGCGCCAAGGAGCGCAGCCAGAAGGACGATGAGAGCAGCGAATCTGGAAGTCATGGAGAGCCCCAAAGTGGAGCGCCTCCATAGCAGCCTAGCAGGATAGTGCAACGCTGGATGGAATCACATTCCCGCGTTTATTTGCCTGCGTGCATTGACCTGTGCTCATTTGCCCCAGCGCACCAAGGCGACCGAGGCCGCGGTCGATAGGCCGAACACCGCCATGGCGCCGCCGACCAGCGCGAACAGGGTCCAGGCCGGAGCCTGCGCCATCATGAGGCCGCCGCCACCGATCGCGACGATCAGAAGCCGCGCGGTGGAGGCGAGCACGGGACCGCCGACGCGCGCCGCGCCTTGCGAGGAGAAATAAAGCGACACGCCCATGCCGAAGAACACGAAGGTCGGGCCGGCCCAATGGAAATAGCTGTGCGCGGCGGCGGCAACGCCGGGATCCCTGGTGAAGAGCGAAACCCACAGTGACGGATCGAGCGCGATGACGACACCGATCAGGCCGACCGTGATTCCCGAGGCCGCGGCCGCGGTCCAGGCCACGCGCCGCGCGCGCTTCACCTGTCCGGCGCCCATCGCCATGCCGACCATCGGCACCGATGCGATGCCGAAGGCGAAGGTGATCGGGATCAGCAAGAATTCCAGCCGCGAGCCGATGCCATAACCGGCCAGCATCTCGGTGCCGAAGGTCGCCAGGATCTTGGTGAAGATCAAAATGGTGAGTACCGTCTGGAGCGGCGACAGGCAGGCCACCGCGCCGACCTTGAGGATGTCGAAGAACAACGCGCGATCGAAATGGAAGGCGCGGAAATCCAGCGGCAGCCGGCTGCGGCCGGACCAGAGATACCAGAGGAAGAAGATCGCGGCACAGGTGAACGCGATCAACTGACCGGCGGCGACACCGGGCATGCCGAATTGCGGCATACCGAACAGGCCGAGCCCCAGCGTGCCGCCGAGCGCGATCTGGAGCACGCTCGTCCCGATCAGCGCCATCGAGGGCAGGCGCATGTCGCCAGTGCCGCGGATCACCGAGGCCAGCGTGTTGACGAGCCAGATCGCGACCGCGCCGGAGAACAGCATTTGCGAATAGCCGCTGGCTTCCTCGAGCACGCGCTCGCGCCCGCCCAGCAGCGTGAAGAACGAGCGGCCGAAGACGAGCATCGTCACCGTGAAGAAAAGCCCGCCGCAGAGGCCGATGATGGCGGCATGCAGCGCCAGCGTCGCCGCACGGGTCCGATCGCCTGCGCCGAGCGCGCGGCTGATCGCAGACGAGACGCCGCCGCCCATCGCGCCCGCGCTCATCATCTGCGTCAGCATGGCGAACGGAAACACCAGTGCGATCGCTGCGAGCGGGATGGTGCCGAGCCGGCCGATATAGGAGGTCTCGGCGATCGCAACCAACGTGCTGCCGACCATCGCGATCATGTTGGGGATCGCAAGCCGCAGCAGCGTCGGCAGGATCGGTGCCGTCAAAAGACTGGCGATGGGGGAGGCGACCGGGGCAGGCGGCGGCACGGCGTCCAGGGAGGCGTCGATCGTCATGTGTCACCGCGCGGAATATTAGATGATGGCCGACATATTATATGGCGCGCAGCCCCGGCACCAGCCGCGCCT
Organism: Bradyrhizobium sp. 40; assembly: GCF_023100925.1. Classification (NCBI taxonomy): domain Bacteria; kingdom Pseudomonadati; phylum Pseudomonadota; class Alphaproteobacteria; order Hyphomicrobiales; family Nitrobacteraceae; genus Bradyrhizobium; species Bradyrhizobium sp. 40. The sequence goes on along the minus strand of NZ_CP064688.1, from coordinate 6,525,639 downwards.
CACGCAGGGCTCACCAGGGCAGGCCGCAGAGGTCGATAGTGCCAAGTGTCGGCGCGCTGACGATGTTGCAGACATAGGGCGCCATGTGAGTGAAGCGGATCCGCCCCTCCGGCTGCTCGCAATAGACCTCGCCCTTGAAGGGGAGCCAGCTGCGGGCCTCGTAGAAGCCGACATTGTGCGGCTCGCAGAACAGCAGCGCGAACCGGACCGCCTCGTTGGCGCGCATGGTATGCACCGCGGCATCGATCGCCATGGTCGCATAGCCGCGGCCGCGCCGGTCCTCCCGCGTGCAGACGCCGCCGATGCCGCCGATGTGAACCTTCTGCCCATTCCAGGTGACGGTGCGGAAGTAGATGCCGACGTGGCAGACGAGACCATCCTCGGGCGTCTCGATCAGCACGCGTAGGTCGGCATTGGCCCATTTGACGTGAGCCCAGGGCTGCTTCCCGACGATATCAGGTCCGAAGACCGCCTGATGCAGCGGCTCCGCCATCCGCCACGAGGCGTCGCCGTTCAAAATGTCGATCTCGATGCTCATCGCTCTCTCTTTCGCATCTCCGCGCCGTCGGTGCGTTTCGTTCTGCCATAAGCACCTCAAAGGCAATGATATTTTACGGCCTGGTTGAAACGCCCGACATCCTTGCGACGATTTTATGCAATCCGGCCAAGCCGCCGCACTGCGCCTTTTGGAAAAATCGCGGTATTTAACGGCCACGGAACCTTCTATAAGGGGTGACCGTTAAGTCTCGTTCCCCCATCAGTCGCGGACAACACCCATGACCTTTACGCTGCCCCCACTCCCCTACGCCTATGACGCCCTCGGACAATTCATGTCGAAGGAAACGCTCGAATTCCACCACGACAAGCATCATCAGGCCTATGTCACCAATGGCAACAACGCGCTCAAGGGCACCGAATGGGAAGGCAAGTCCCTTGAGGAGATCGTCAAGGGCTCGTTCGGCAAGAACCCCGCGGTGTTCAACAATGCCGGCCAGCACTACAACCACATCCATTTCTGGAGCTGGATGAAGCCGAATGGCGGCGGCACCAAGCTGCCGGGCAAGATCGAGAAGAAGATCAACGAGGACCTCGGCGGCTTCGAAAAGTTCAAGACCGACTTCCAGGCGGCCGGCGTCGGCCAGTTCGGCTCCGGCTGGTGCTGGCTCCAGGTCAAGAACGGCAAGCTCGAGATTGCCAAGACCCCGAACGGCGAGAATCCGCTGGTGCACGGCGCCACCCCGATCCTCGGCTGCGACGTCTGGGAGCACTCCTACTACATCGACTATCGCAACCGCCGTCCCGATTATCTGAAGGCGTTTGTCGAGAACCTCGTGAACTGGGAATACGTCGAGTCCCTGTTCGACAAGGCCTGAGCTCGACAAGGCCTGAGCTCGACAGGGCCCGGGGCTTCACGCATTCCAGGGTCGGCTTTGCCGCTCCGGAATGACGGAATTGAAAAGGCGGTCGCAGGCGCGGCCGCCTTTTTGCTGTGCGGAATTCGCACTTCGCCTCGCATGGCTCTGCGCGAGGTGCGCATCGCTCCCGTCATCGTACTGTTTGCATCGCATCCGCGGCGCCCTTAATCAGGACGGGCATCACCCTCGAGCCGAACGCGCCCGTTGTCAGAACCCTCCCCGAAAGACCCGGCGCCCGCCGAGGACGCGGAATCCGAGCCGCGGCCGGGCCGCGTGCGCAAGCCGATCGGCTGGTCGACCATCATCATCGCAGCGCTGGTGGCGGTGAGCGCGGGTCTGGTCTGGCGGCGTGACGGCACCGACGGTGTTCTCGACATACTGACCCACGATCTCTCGCTGTTCAGCGGCATCCTGCCGCGCGTGCTGGCCGGCTGCCTGCTCGGTGCGTTCATCTCCGAGATCCTGCCGCACGAAAAAGTGTCGCGCGCGCTCGGGCCGAAATCGGGCCTGAAAGGCCTTCTGATCGGCACCGCCTTCGGCGCGATCCTGCCCGGCGGTCCCTTCACCGCCTATCCCGTGGCGAGTGCGCTGCTCGCGGTCGGCGCCGATTTCGGTGCCACCATCGCCATGGTCGTGAGCTGGACCTTGATCGGCTATGGCCGGGCCGTGGCCTGGGAAATCCCGATCATGGGCACCGACTTCACGCTATGGCGCATTGTCATCTCGCTGCCGTTGCCGGTGCTCGCAGGCGCGCTCGGCCGCTTCGTCTATGTCCGGCTCTATCCGAAGCCGGCCACCAAGGACGACGAGAATTGAGCGCCGCGCTTCTGATCGACATCCTGTTGTGGGGCTCGGTGTTCGGCGTTGGCCTGATCGCCTATCGCCGCGGCCCACCGGTGTTCAAGGCCTCGCTGCGCGAAGGCTCGATGGACTTCATCAACATCGTGCCACGGATCGCGCTGGGGGTGATCGGCTCCGGCTACATCGCCGCCATCATCCCGCAGGAGGTGATCAGCGGCTGGCTAGGCCCGGACAGCGGCTGGCTCGGGGTCGCGACTGCCGTGGTCGCCGGGGCCGCGACGCCCGGCGGCCCGGTGATCGGGTTCTCCATCGGTACGGTGGCGCTGAAATCGGGCGGTGGGGTGCCGCAGGTGGTCGCCTATGTCGTCGCCTGGGCGCTGTTTGCCTTCCAGCGGGTGATTTTGTGGGAAATTCCCTTCATGCCGGCCCGTTTCGTCTGGTTCCGCTGTGCGGTCTCGCTGCCGTTCCCGTTCGTCGCCGCCGCCATTTCCATGGTGATTGGCAAGCCTTGAGCCCGGCGTGGACAGGGGTAATGTTATAATATAACGTTTCGGCATGGTTCCCGCCGCGTCCCCAGCCCATCATCACGACCATGCTCATGGCCATTCCCATGATCACGGGCATTCGCACGGACACGATCACAGCCACCCGCTTAACACCCACGCCCATGTCCACGATGCGGCCTCTCCGCATCCGGCTCAGGCGGCGCACTGGTCGATCCTGCGCATGACGATGGCCGCCCGCCTCGCGGCCGCGCTCGCGGTCTGCGCCGTGCTCTGGGGCGTGGTCTTCCTGGCGATGAGGTGACCATGGCGGCGCTGCATTTCCACAACGTTACGCTCGGCTATGACCGCCATCCGGCCGTGCACCACCTCAATGGTGAGGTCGCGCCGGGTGCGTTGCTGGCCGTGATCGGCCCGAACGGCGCCGGCAAGTCGACGCTGCTGCGCGGCATCGTCGGCATCCTCAGGCCGCTCGACGGCAGCATCCATCTCGGCGGGCTCGACAGCCGCGATATCGCCTATCTGCCGCAGAGCGCGGAGATCGACCGCAGCTTCCCGATCTCGGTGCTGGACTTCGTTGCCACCGGGCTGTGGCGTGGGACCGGGCTGTTCGGCGGCATCGGCAAGGCGGCGCGGGAAAAGATCCTCCGCGCCATCGCTTCCGTTGGCCTCAACGGCTTCGAAAACCGCCCGATCGGCACACTCTCGGGCGGCCAGATGCAGCGCGTGCTGTTCGCGCGCGTACTGCTCCAGGACGCGCGGCTGATCGTGCTGGACGAGCCCTTCAACGCCATCGACAGCAAGACCACGGCTGATCTGCTGACGCTGGTGAAGCACTGGCATGGCGAGGGCCGCACAGTGCTCGCCGCGCTGCACGACATGGAGATGGTGCGCACCCATTTCAGCGAGACGCTGGTGCTGGCGCGCGGTCCCGTGGCGTGGGGGCCGACGGCGGAGGTGCTGACGCCGGAAAACCTGATGGTCGCGATGCGGATGTGCGAAGCCTTCGACGACAGCGCCGCCGCCTGCTCGGCCGATGATGCCCGCTCACGGGCGGCTTGATATCCGATGCTCTATGATGCGCTGATCGGCCCGTTCACCGAATTCGAGTTCATGCGACGTGCGCTTGCGGCCGTCATCGCGCTGTCGCTCGCGGGTGCGCCGATCGGCGTGTTCCTGATGTTGCGGCGGATGAGCCTGGTCGGCGACGCCATGGCACATGCAATCCTTCCCGGCGCCGCTGTCGGTTTTCTGCTCTCAGGTCTCAATCTGTTCGCGATGACGGCCGGAGGCCTGATCGCAGGTTTTGCCGTCGCAATCCTCGCAGGCCTCGTCGCGCGCTCGACCGGGTTGAAGGAGGATGCCTCGCTCGCGACCTTCTATCTGGCATCGCTGGCGCTGGGCGTGACGATCGTCTCGATCAAGGGCACCAATATCGACCTGCTGCACGTGCTGTTCGGCAATATTCTCGCGATGGACGACCAGACGCTGCTGGTCGTCGCCTTCAACGCCACGGTGACGCTGCTGGTGCTCGCGGTGATCTACCGGCCGCTGGTGATCGAAAGTGTCGACCCCTTGTTCTTGCGCACCGTGAGCCGGGCTGGCGGGCCTGCGCATCTCGCTTTCCTCGCGCTGGTCGTGATCAACCTCGTCAACGGCTTTCAGGCGCTCGGCACGCTGCTCGCGGTCGGTCTGATGATCCTGCCGGCCGGCATCGCGCGGTTCTGGTCGCGCGATCTCACCGTCATGATCTGCATCGCGGTCGTCGCTGCCGCCGTCTCCGGCTATGCCGGCCTCGTGCTGTCGTTCCAGACCCGTGTGCCCTCGGGCCCGGCGATCATTCTGGTGGCGAGCGCGCTTTACACCGTCTCCGTCCTGTTCGGCCGGGTCGGCGGCGTCGTCAGGCAGCTGTTTCCCGGCCGGCATCTGGAAGCGTGATAGCGATGCGGCGCATCCTGCTTTGTGTGCTTCTGCTGATTGCCTCGCCGCTGCACGCCGCGGAGCAACTGAAGGTCGTCGCGAGCTTCTCGATCCTCGCCGATTTCGTCCGCAATGTCGGGGGCGACCGGATCAATCTGACGATGCTGGTCGGGGCCGACAGCGACGTCCATGTCTACACGCCCGCGCCAAGCGATGCGAAGCGGATCGCGGACGCAAAGCTCGTTGTCGTCAACGGACTTGGTCTCGAGGGTTGGCTGCCGCGCCTCGTGCAGTCCTCGGGCAGCAAGGCGCAGGTGGTCAACGCGAGCGCCGGCATCGCGCCGCTTAAGCTCGGCTCTGCAGCAGACCCGCATGGCTGGCAGTCCGTCCCCAACGCCAAAATCTATGTCACCGACATCGCCAATGCGCTGGCTGCGGCCGACCCCGATGATGCGGAGTTCTTCCGCGCCCAGGCCAAGGCCTATCTGGAAAAGCTCGAAACGCTTGACCGCGAGGTCCGCGAAGCCGTGGCCAAAATCCCGCAAGAGCGGCGCAAGGTGATCTCGACCCATGACGCTTTCGGGTATTTCGCCGCCGAATACGGCGTCCAGTTCATCGCGCCACTCGGCGTCTCCACGGAAACCGAGCCCAGCGCGCGGGACATCGCCACCATCATCGGCCAGATCAAGGCCCAAAAAATCCCCGCCGTGTTCCTGGAAAATATCAGCGACGACCGGTTGATCCGGCGGATCGCGGCGGAGACCGGCTCAAAAGTCGGTGGGACCCTGATTTCGGACGGTTTGACCGGCGAAAAGGGGCCTGCACCCACTTACATTGATATGGTCAGGCACAATATAAAGGCCCTGACCAGCGCGCTTGACCATTAGGGCAGGGGCCACCCCGCCTCGCGTCGCGCGAAAAGCCCGAAGTCCGGAGTTGTTATGTCTGAAGCGACCGCCCCAAAAATTCCCGTGACCGTCCTGACCGGCTATCTCGGTGCCGGCAAGACCACGCTGTTGAACCGCATCCTGTCGGAAAACCACGGCAAGAAGTACGCCGTCATCGTCAACGAATTCGGCGAGATCGGCATCGACAACGACCTCATCATCGGCGCCGATGAGGAAGTGTTCGAGATGAACAACGGCTGCATCTGCTGCACCGTGCGCGGCGATCTCGTGCGCATCATGGAAGGCCTGATGAAGCGCAAGGGCAAGTTCGACGCCATCATCGTCGAGACCACCGGTCTTGCCGATCCGGCACCGGTGGCCCAGACCTTCTTCGTCGACGAGGACGTGCAGAAGAACGCGCGCCTTGACGCGGTCGTGACGGTCGCGGATGCCAAGTGGCTGTCCGACCGTCTCAAGGACGCGCCCGAGGCCAAGAACCAGATCGCCTTTGCCGACGTCATCGTGCTGAACAAGACCGATCTCGTAACCAAGGGCGAGCTTGCCGAGGTCGAGGCCCGCATCCGCGCCATCAACCCCTATGCGAAGCTGCACCGCACCGAGCGCTGCTCGGTGGCTTTGGCGGACGTGCTCGACCGCGGCGCCTTCGATCTCGACCGCATCCTCGACATCGAGCCGGACTTCCTGAATGCCGAGGACCACGACCATGATCATCATCACCACGGTCACGACCATCATCACGATCATGATCACGGCCACGGCCTGAAGCACTATCACGACGAGGACATGCAATCGCTGTCGCTCAAGACCGACAAGCCGCTTGATCCGAACGTGTTCATGCCCTGGCTCCAGAACCTGGTGCAGGTCGAGGGCGGCAAGATCCTGCGCTCCAAGGGCATCCTCGCTTTCCACGACGACGACGACCGCTACGTCTTCCAGGGCGTCCACATGATGCTGGAGGGCAACCACCAGCGGAAGTGGAAGGACGGCGAACCGCGCGAGAGCCGCCTCGTCTTCATCGGCCGCGAATTGCCGCAAGATCTCATTCGCCAAGGTTTTGAGAGCTGCATCGTCTCGTGATGAAAGAGTTTACGCCGCCCGCCGATTCCGCCTCGATCGTCTCCGTCACCGAGCGCGTCAAACCGCTCGCGCTCGGGATGGTCGTGACCTCCGTGCATTTCCTTGGGCCCCGCGCTGCCTTCGTCGGCGGCGAGGAGACTGTCGCGTTCGTGGATGGCCAGGGCGAGATCAGCAAGGTCGCCGCGCACAGCGGCGGCATTCTCTCGGTCGCCTCCGACGGCAAGCGCCTCGTGATGGGCGGCGACGATGGAAAAGTCCTATCGCTCGACGCCAAGGGCGAGGTGACGCTGCTTGCCTCCGACCCGAAGCGGCGCTGGATCGACGCGGTGGCGCTGCATCCGGACGGTGCCTACGCCTGGTCGGCCGGCAAGACTGCTTTCTTCAAGAGCGGCACGAGCGAGGAGAAGTCGCTCGAGGTGCCCTCGACCGTCGGCGGCCTCGCGTTTGCGCCGAAGGGCCAGCGTCTCGCGATTGCTCATTACAACGGCGCGACGCTGTGGTTTCCCAACATGGCGGGATCGGCGGAATTCCTTCCCTGGGCCGGCTCGCATCTCGGCGTCACCTTCAGCCCGGACAACAAATTCCTGGTCACCACGATGCACGAATCGGCGCTGCACGGCTGGCGGCTTGCCGACAACAGGCACATGCGCATGACCGGCTATCCCGGCCGCGTCCGCTCGATGTCGTGGAGCGCGGGCGGCAAGGGGCTCGCGACTTCGGGCGCCGACACCGTCATCATATGGCCGTTCGCCAGCAAGGACGGCCCGATGGGCAAGGAGCCTGCGATGCTCGCGCCGCTCCAGGCGCGCGTGTCGGTCGTTGCCTGCCATCCCAGGAACGACATCTTCGCCGCCGGCTACAGCGACGGCACCGTGCTGATGGTGCGTCTGGAGGACGGCGCCGAGATCCTCGTCCGCCGCAATGGCACCCCGCCGGTGGCCGCGCTCGCCTGGAACGCCAAGGGGACGCTGCTGGCGTTCGCCGACGAAAATGGCGACGGCGGCCTGCTGGAGCTTTAATCTGTCATCGTTCCGACCGTAGATGGGGCCATGCGGTTTCTGACGACCTTCCAGATCGCTGACTTCGCGGACACGCTGGTCAGCCTGTTCACGGCGTTCGTGCTGGGCACGCTGATTGGGGCTGAGCGGCAGTACCGGCAGCGCACCGCGGGCCTGCGTACCAACGTGCTGGTCGCGGTCGGCGCCGCCGCCTTCGTCGATCTCGCCATGCACCTGACCGGCGCCGACGGCGCGGTGCGGGTGATCTCCTACGTCGTCTCGGGCATCGGCTTCCTCGGCGCCGGCGTCATCATGAAGCAGGGCATGGACGTGCGCGGGCTCAATACCGCGGCGACGCTGTGGGCTTCGGCCGCGGTCGGCTCCTGCGCCGGCGCCGACATGGTCGCGCAGGCCGCGGCGCTCACCGTCTTCGTCATTGCCGGCAACACCATGCTGCGGCCGCTGGTCAACGCCATCAACCGCATCCCTCTCAACGAGAAGACCTCCGAGGCGACCTATTACTTCAAGCTCGCGGTCGCATCGGACGCCTTGCCCGACATGCGTGACCGGCTCGTTGAGAAACTCGAGAGCGCAAAATATCTGGTGGCCGATATCGAAATGGTCGAAACCGGGGATGATCTGATCGAGATCGAGGCAAAGCTGGTCGCGAGCGCCGTCGATCCAAACGAGCTGAATGCAGTGGCCACCGATCTCCAGCACCTGCCCGGCGTCCGCCACGCCACCTGGGAAGTCAGCACCACGGACTGAGCGCGGCAATTGGGCGCGCAGCCGCCGAGTTCCCGCCCCCGCGGGCAGGGAACCGCGGACCGGCGATTTCGTTGATCCCACGGACAAAGGCGGTGATCGACATGCCCGGCCAATATGACAAGCGCAGACTGAAGCTCGACCTGATGGTTGCCTGCTCGCTGTTCGCAGCAGGAGTTGTGGTCTCGGGCATGTCGCTGGCGCAAATCCGCGCCGAGACTCGGATGCAGACGGCCCAGGCGACGCAGCCCCTTCAGGGCACGCCGTCCGACGATCAGAACAAGCCCGCGGAAGCCAAGCCCGGCGGCGACCGGCCGACCACGCCCGCCCCAGAGCCGGCGCGACCCGACCCGCAGACGCAGGGCGCTGCGGGCGCGGCTAAACCAGCATTGCCGCCGGCGCCAGCCGAGAAGATCGCGCCTCCGATCGAGAGGAAGTAGCTAGCTGCCAGTTGTGGCGTCATGGCCGGGCTTGTCCCGGCCATCCACGTTCTTGGAGTCGCGAGAAAGAAAGTGCGTGGATGCCCGGGACAAGTCCTGGCATGACGGCATAATCACCGCACCAGAACGTTCCGGAACTGCCAGGGATCGCTGGTGTCGATGTCTTCCGGAAACAGTCCCGGACGATCCGTCAGCGGCGTCCAGTCGGTATAAAAACCCTTCACCGGGCCGAGATAGGGCAGCTGGATTTCCAGCAGACGGTCGAAATCCATCTCGTCGGCTTCGACAATGCCCTCGTTCGGGTTTTCCAGCGCCCACACCATGCCGCCGAGCACGGCGGAGGTCACTTGCAGGCCAGTGGCGTTCTGGTAGGGCGCGAGCTTGCGGGTCTCTTCAATGGAGAGCTGCGAGCCGTACCAATAGGCATTGTTGTCATGGCCGAACAGCAGCACGCCGAGCTCGTCGATGCCGTCGACGATCTCGTTCTCGTCGAGGATATGGTGCTTTTCCTGCATCTTAGCGGCGCGGCCGAACATTTCATGCAGCGACAGCACGGCATCGTCAGCCGGATGATAGGCATAGTGGCAGGTCGGCCGATAGACCGCCGTGCCCGATGCGTCGCGCACGGTGAAATAGTCCGCGATCGAGATCGACTCGTTGTGGGTGACAAGGAAGCCATACTGCGCGCCGCGGGTCGGGCACCAGGTGCGCACGCGGGTATTGGCGCCGGGCTGCATCAGATAGATGGCGGCGCCGCAGCCGGATTCGTGGGTGCGCGCATTCTCGGGCATCCATTTTTCGTGGGTGCCCCAGCCGAGTTCTGATGGCTGCACGCCTTCCGACAGGAAACCTTCCACCGACCAGGTGTTGACGAAGACATCGGGCTCTTTCGGCTTCTTGGAGCGCTGGGTGTCGCGTTCGGCGATGTGGATGCCCTTGATGCCGGCCTGTCGCATCAAGTCCGCCCATTCGGCTTTGGTCTTCGGCTTGGGCGCATTGAGCTTCAGGTCAGCGGCGACGTTGAGCAGCGCCTGCTTGACGAAAAACGAGACCATGCCGGGATTGGCGCCACAGCAGGAGACGGCCGTGGTCGAGCCCGCGGGGCGCGCCTTCTTGGCAGCCAGCGTCGCTTCGCGAAGGGCGTAGTTGGAGCGCGCCTCCGGGCCCTTCGACGAATCGAAATAGAAGCCGAGCCAGGGCTCGTTGACGGTGTCGATGTAGAGCGCGCCGAGCTCGTTGCAGAGCTCCATGATGTCGGTGGAGCCGGTGTCGACCGAGAGATTGACGCAAAAGCCCTGGCCGCCGCCCTCAGTGAGCAGCGGGGTCAGCAACTCCCGATAATTGTCCTTGGTCACGCCCTTCTGGATGAAGCGCACATTGTGCTTCTCGCAATGAGCCTTGCGACCCTCGTCCTTCGGATCGATCACGGTAACGCGCGACTTGTCGTAATCGAGATGCCGCTCGATCAGCGGCAACGTGCCTTTGCCGATGGAGCCGAAGCCGACCATGACGATGGGACCAGTGATCTTCGCGTAGATCTGCGAGGCGGGGCTCATGGGATGGTTTCTCCGGAACATGCTGGCGAACAAATGGTGGGGGATGGCTCAGGCGCTGCGGCGCTTGGCAGTGGCTTCGATTTCGACCTTCATCTCGGGCTTGTAGAGCGCCGAGACGACGAGAAGCGTGGCGGCCGGGCGGATCTCGCCGAGGACTTCGCCGCAGACCGCGAAATGCGCGTCCGCATCCTTGATGTCGGTGATGTAGTAGGTCACGCGGACGATGTCGGCCATCTCGAAGCCGCCCTCCTTCAGGGCAGCTTCGATGGTCTTGAAGCAGTTGCGTGACTGGCTCGTGACATCGGCCGGCATTGTCATCGTGGAGTAGTCGTAACCGGTGGTCCCCGCGACGAAGGCGAACTCGCCGTCGATCACGGCGCGGCTGTAGCCGGCGGTCTTCTCGAACGGGGAGCCGGTGGAAATCAGGCGGCGGGACATTGGTCGTGGGCCTCGACTGAAGAGGAATTTCGTGGGGTTTAGGGGCAATTTGCCGGCCTGCGCAACCCCAAAGGAACGAAGCCTAACGCAGGCACAGCCGGGCGTTGCCGCTTAACGCGGCGGGGTCGGCGCCATCATGGCAATCCCTTACGCCGCGCGCGCCTCGAGGCCGCGAACTACCCTCCGTTTGGGTAGGGCCGCGCCAGTCGGGACGATCATCCCCTCGGCGCCATCCAGCGCACCGGCATGGAATTCGATCGCCAGCAGGCGGTCGCGCTCGAACGGACCAGGCAGCGACAGCTCGCCGGTGTTGGCGGCGGAGAAGCCGAAGCGGGCGTAATAAGGGGCATCGCCGAGCAGGATCACGGCGGCATGCCCGCGCGCCCGGGCGGCAGCCAGCGCTTGTTGCATCAGCGCGGCGCCGATCCCGAGCTCGCGGCAGGCAGGGTCCACCGCCAGCGGTCCGAGGACCAGAGCGGGCCTGCCTCCGGCGCTGACGTGCCACAGCCGCACGGTTCCCACGAGCTTCCCCTCGCGCATCGCGGTCAGCGCGAGGCCGGCTGCGGGTGCGCGTCCGTCACGCAGGCGCTGGCAGGTGCGGCCATGGCGGTTCTCGCCAAAGGACGCATCGAGCAGCGCTTCACGCATCGCAACGTCGGCCGCACGCTCCGCACGGATCGCGAACGGAGCGGCTTTCGAAGTGGGATCAACCTGTGTCTTCCGAAGAGCAGTCATGGCGCGTCAGTCCCCGCTTGAAACGGACGTGCCCAAAGCACGCCGGTCCAAGGCGTCGTCAGAAATCGAAATGTCAGGGAGGGAGCCGGCAAGCCGGCTCCCGGGTTCGTCAGGCCTCGGAAAGAGAGGCGATCAGATATGGTAGGTCTTCAGCGGCGGGATGCCGTTGAACGCCACCGCCGAGTAGGTCGACGTATAGGCCCCGGTGCCTTCGATCAGCAGCTTGTCGCCGATCTCGAGCGTCACCGGAAGCGGATACGGGTTCTTCTCGTACAGCACGTCGGCGCTATCGCAGGTTGGCCCAGCGAGCACGCACGGCGTCATGTCCGCGCCGTCATGCGGGGTGCGGATGGCGTAACGGATCGACTCGTCCATGGTCTCGGCGAGACCGCCGAACTTGCCGATGTCCAGATAGACCCAGCGCACCTCGTCCTCGTCGCTCTTCTTCGAGATGAGCACGACCTCGGACTCGATGATGCCGGCGTTGCCCACCATGCCGCGGCCCGGCTCGATGATGGTCTCCGGAATCTGGTTGCCGAAGTGCTTGCGCAGCGCGCGGAAGATCGAGCGCCCGTAGGTCACCACCGGCGGCACGTCCTTCAGGTACTTGGTCGGGAAACCGCCGCCCATGTTGACCATGGTCAGGTTGATGCCGCGCTCGGCGCAGTCGCGGAACACCTGCGAGGCCATCGCCAGCGCACGGTCCCACGCCTTCACCTTGCGCTGCTGCGAGCCGACATGGAAGGAGATGCCGCACGGCTCCAGGCCCAGACGCTTGGCAACGTCGAGCACGTCGACGGCCATCTCCGGGTCGCAGCCGAACTTGCGCGACAGCGGCCATTCGGCGCCGGCGCAGTCGTAGAGGATGCGGCAGAACACCTTTGCGCCGGGCGCGGCACGGGCGACCTTCTCGACCTCGGCGGTGCAATCGACCGCGAACAGCCGAATGCCGAGCGCGAAGGCGCGCGCGATGTCGCGCTCCTTCTTGATCGTGTTGCCGAAGGAGATGCGGTCGGGCGTCGCACCGGCGGCCAGCGCCATCTCGATCTCGGCGACAGTCGCGGTGTCGAAGCAGGAGCCCATGGAGGCGAGCAAAGTCAGCACTTCCGGCGCCGGGTTCGCCTTGACGGCATAGAACACGCGGCTGTCGGGCAGCGCCTTGGCAAAGGTCTGGTAATTGTCGCGCACGACTTCGAGGTCGACGACGAGGCACGGTTCGGTGTCGAGGCCCTCGCTGCGGCGGTTGCGCAGGAATTCCTGGATACGGTCGGTCATAGCACTCTCCCAAACGGCCCAGCGACGGGGATCCGTTCAAAAAATGACGTCGGATAAGAGCGCTCCGGCCAGATCGCGCGATGGAGGCGCGACGAGCCAAAGACTCACATCAGACTGTGCTGCCGTGGATTGGTTGGGAATGTTCCCGCCCGCACACCTGGCAATGAAGGACAAGCCTTTTCAGTAGCCCGCGCCGGCGTTGGACTGCCGGTAGAGACCAAAAAAGCCCGATCCGTCGTTGCTTTAAGTCGCGTCCCCCGTTGAGAGCGGGGTGCGCCGGTTCGCCTCCGGCTGCCAGTCACGGTTGCAAAGAGCAAAGTCACCTTCGACAAGGCATCTCTTTGAGAGAGATGCTGGACGCTCCGGGTTTGCTTTCGTCTTCCGGCTATGAGCCTTCCGACTTCCACACTTCCGAAGAGCCCCTCGGCTTCTTCACCCCTTGGCGGCTGTCCGGCCTCTTGTCCGGATACCTACCGACTGACACACGACCACAGGCACGTGCGAAATTGGGCAATCCGCACATAAGTGTTTTGACTCTGCTTCGCAAGAGATTTTTTAGACTGCGAACAGAATTGCCTAACATCTGCTTGCGCAGTGTTGCGCGAGCGACGCGGAAGATGAACGCGCGTTAAGTTTTCTGCGCGCGTGTCTCTCGCACGCCTACCCGCTTCAGCCGCGCTTCGTGAACGGCTCGACGCGCTGAGCGGCGCGGATGAAGGCAGTCATCACGAGCACGCCGAGTGCAAACAGCGCGGCCTGAAGGATGTGCGTGCCCTGCTCGCCCAGCCCGAACAGGATCGCGAGCGCCCAGCCGCCGGCAAACGCCGCGCCGAACACCTCGGCGCCGATCAGGATGGCGGCGCTGATGACGGTGATGACGCTCGGCCAGACGATCCGACGGGAAGACGAGGAGGTCGCGTTCATGAGCTCAGGGGTCCTAGGCTTGGAGGGCCGCAATCTCCCCGAAAAGGCAGCCGGGAGCAAGGGCAAATGGCCCAAAAAAGCCCCATCGCGTGCTATAGCTGGCCGCAACAATCGAGCCACAAATCGGGACTTGTAATGTCAGAACCCCGCCAAACTACGGACTCCGAGACCAACCCGCTGCTGAAGGCCTGGGTGACGCCGTTTGCGACCCCGCCCTTCGACGAGATCAAGCCGGAGCACTTCCTCCCGGCCTTCGAGCAGGCCTTCGCCGACCACTCCGCCGAGATCGCAGCGATCACCAGCGACCCGACCGCGGCCGACTTCGCCAACACCATCACGGCGCTGGAGCGCTCGGGCAAGCTGCTCAGCAAGGTCGCGTCGGTCTTCTACGACCTCGTCTCGGCGCATTCCAACCCAGCCATCCTGGAGATCGACAAGGAGGTTTCCTTGCGGATGGCGCGGCACTGGAATCCGATCATGATGAACGCCGTGCTGTTTGGCCGCATCGCCCAACTGCACGAGAACCGCGCCAATCTCGGTCTGACGCCGGAACAGCTCCGCCTGCTCGAGCGCACCTACACCCGCTTCCACCGCTCCGGCGCCGGCCTCTCCGAAGAGGCCAAGACCCGGATGGCGGAGATCAACGAGAAGCTCGCCCAGCTCGGCACCAGCTTCAGTCATCATCTGCTCGGCGACGAGCAGGAATGGTTCATGGAGCTCGGCGAAGCCGACCGCCAGGGCCTGCCGGAGAGTTTTGTCGCCAGCGCCAAGGCTGCGGCAGAAGAACGCGGCATGGCCGGCAAGGCCATCGTCACGCTGTCGCGCTCCTCGGTCGAACAGTTCCTGAAGAGCTCGGCCCGGCGTGACTTGCGCGAGAAGGTCTACAAGGCCTTCACCGCGCGGGGCGACAACGGCAATGCCAACGACAACAACGCGACCATCGTCGAGGTCCTGAAGCTGCGCGAGGAGAGCGCCAATCTCCTGGGCTACCCGACCTTCGCGGCCTACCGGCTCGAGGATTCCATGGCCAAGACACCGGAAGCGGTGCGCGGCCTTCTGGAGCGGGTCTGGAAGCCGGCGCGGGCGCGGGCGCTCGCCGACCGCGACGACATGCAGGTGCTGATCACGGAGGAAGGCGGCAATTTCAAGCTCGCGCCCTGGGACTGGCGCTTCTACGCCGAAAAGCTGCGTCTTCAGCGCGCCAATTTCGACGACGCGGCGATCAAGCCGTATCTCGCGCTCGACCACATGATCGCCGCCGCCTTCGACTGCGCCACGCGCCTGTTCGGCGTCACCTTCGAGGAGCGCAAGGACGTGCCGGTCTGGCATCCGGACGTCCGGGTCTGGGAGATGAAGGGGCGGGACGGCAAGCACAAGGCGCTGTTCTATGGCGACTACTTCGCCCGGCCGTCGAAGCGCTCCGGCGCCTGGATGACATCGCTGCGCGACCAGCAGAAGCTCGACGGCGAGGTCGCGCCGCTGATCCTCAACATCTGCAACTTCTCCAAGGGCGCGGATGGGGAACCCTCGCTGCTGTCGCCTGACGACGCCCGCACCCTGTTCCACGAGTTCGGCCACGGCCTGCACGGCATGCTCTCCAACGTGACCTATCCGTCGCTGTCGGGCACCTCAGTATTCACCGACTTCGTCGAGCTACCCTCGCAGCTGTACGAGCACTGGCAGGAGCGGCCGGAGGTGCTGCAGCAGTTCGCGCGCCATTACCAGACCGGCGAGCCGCTGCCGGACGACCTCCTGCAACGCTTCCTCGCCGCGCGAAAATTCAACCAGGGTTTTGCTACCGTCGAGTTCGTCTCCTCGGCGCTGGTCGATCTCGAGTTCCACACCCAGCCGGCCTCCGCCGCGCAGGATGTCCGCGCCTTCGAGAGACGCGAGCTGGAAAAGATCGGCATGCCCGAGGAAATCTCGCTGCGTCATCGGCCGACGCAATTCGGTCACATCTTCACCGGCGATCATTATGCCGCCGGCTATTACAGCTACATGTGGTCTGAGGTGATGGACGCCGACGCCTTCGGTGCATTCGAGGAAGCCGGCGACATCTTCGATCCCGCCGTCGCAAAGCGCCTGCACGACGACATCTACTCGAGCGGCGGATCGGTTGATCCAGAAGCCGCCTATGAGGCCTTCCGCGGCCGGCCGCCGGAGCCGGACGCGCTGCTGCGCCGCCGCGGCCTGCTCGACGCTCCGAAGGCGGCCTGATGGGCATGCGCGCCCTGTTCGGGCTGCTGCTCGCCGTCGCCCTGTCGCTCGCGGCAGGCGCGGCGCAGGCGCATCCGCATGTCTGGATCACCGCGACCAGTGAACTGCTCTACGCCGAGGACGGCACCATCACCGGCGTGCGCCACGCCTGGACGTTTGACGACATGTTCTCGGCCTATGCCGTGCAGGGGTTGGAGAGCAAGGCCAAGGGTGCCTATACGCGCGAGGAGCTGGGTTCACTGGCGCAGACCAATGTCGAGTCGCTGAAGGAATATGCCTACTTCACCTTCGCGCGAGCCGACGGCAAGAAGGAGCGATTTCAGGAGCCGGTCGACTACTTCCTCGACTACAAGGATACGGTCCTGACCCTGCACTTCACGCTGCCCCTGAAGAACCCGGTCAAGTCCAGGCAATTGGTGCTCGAAGTTTTCGACCGCTCCTTCTTCATCGACTTCCAGATGGCCAAGGACAATCCGGTCAAGCTGGTCGGCGCGCCCGGCGGCTGCCAGATGAAACTTGACCGGCCGAGCGACGGCACCGCGAGTGCTCAGAAGCTCAACGAGCAGACTTTTATGAACGGCGAGAATTCCAATTTCGGCATGATGTTCGCCAACAAGATCACGGTGGATTGCCCTTGAAGCCGCAACTCACGCCCATGGCACGCGGGCTCGCTGTCTGCGCCGGCGTTCTTCTCGTCGTGGGCGTGACCGATGCGGCGCTCCACGATCTCCTCGCGCAGAACCCGTTCGGCGCGCCGCGTTCGCCACAAGCTGCCCAGCCCGAGGCCGGCGGCTTGATCGGCTGGCTGTTGGCAAAACAGTCGGAATTCTATCGCCAGATGTCGGCGACCATCCGCGCCGCGAAGTCCGATGGCTCCGCGGTGTGGACGCTGCTCTTCATCTCGTTTGCCTATGGCATCTTCCACGCGGCTGGTCCCGGGCACGGCAAGGCGGTGATCGCCTCCTATCTCGTCGCCAATCGCGAGACCGCCCGGCGCGGCATCGTGCTGTCGTTTGCCTCCGCGTTGATGCAGTCGCTGGTGGCCATCCTGATCGTCGGCATCTCGGCCTGCGTGCTGAATGCGACCGCCAAGACCATGTGCAGGGCGGAAGGCGCGATCGAGATCGCAAGCTACGCGCTGATCGCGCTGTTCGGCCTGCGCCTGGTCTGGGTCAAGGGCCGCACTTTCATCCGTACGCTGCAGGCGGTTCAGCCGGTGCCGGCGATCGCGGGCGTGCCGCATGATCACCACCATCACGATGCGCACGATCATCATGGCCACGATCACGCCCAGGCCCATCATCACCACGAGCATGACCACGTTCACGACGAGCATTGCGGCCATTCCCACGGCCCCACGCCGAGCGAACTCGCCGGCCCCGGTGGCTGGGGACGCGGCTTTGCCGCGATCCTGACCGTCGGCATCCGCCCCTGTTCGGGCGCGATCCTGGTGCTGGTGTTCGCGCTGGCCCAGGGCCTGTTCTGGGCCGGCATTGCCGCGACCCTGCTGATGGGGCTCGGCACCGCGATCACGGTCGCGGCCATCGCTGTGGTCGCCGTCTCCGCCAAGGACATCGCCGCCCGCCTGAGCGCCGGACGCGACGGCGGCGGCGCACTGTTCATGCGCGGCATCGAATTCGCCGCCGCCGGCGTCGTGCTGCTGTTCGGCGCGGGTCTGTTGTTGGGCTACGTCGCGGCCGAACGGACGACGTGTTTCTGAGTTTTTCCCTCGCCCCTTGTGGAGAGGGTGGCTCGCCGCGCCGCGGACAGAACCCCTCATCCGGCGCTTCGCGCCACCTTCTCCCACAAGGGGAGAAGGAAGGAAAGGTGTCACACCGGCAAGAACTGCTTCAACGCTGGCATGAAGAAGATCCCGAGATTGATCGCAAAGCCGATGCTCCAGAGAATGGAGCGCAGCGTCGGGCGGTTGCCGAGATAGGTCAGCACATAGGCGATCCGTACGATCAGGAACAGCACCGCGAGCTCGTCGATCAGGCGCTGCGGCGAATCCCTGTATTCGGCGAGCAGCACCGCAAAGGCGAAGAACGGAAAGGTCTCGATCCCGTTCTGATGCGCGCCGAGCGCGCGCTGAGCGATGGCGTCCTCGAAGAAAGCTGGATCGCGCGGCCGCGAATTGTCGAAGCCGCGAAATCTGATCCATTTGATCGAGACGATCGTTAAGAGATAGAGCAGTAGCGCCCCGAAAATGCACCATTCCGCCAGCGTCATGGTTCTCCCCCTGTGTACTGACCCTAGCGAAACCGCCCCAATCTTGACAAGTTCGGAACAACGCGCGACGCAACGGATCATGATGACAATCGCCCCCAGCCAGACCGCGATGCCGGCCACGCGGCCCGCCCCCTCGCGCGTCGGCGTACTCCTGGTCAATCTCGGCACGCCCGATACCGCCGACGCGCGCGGCGTGCGGGTCTATCTGAAGGAGTTCCTCTCGGACGCCCGCGTCATCGAGAATCAAGGCTTGATCTGGAAGGTGGTGCTGAACGGCATCATCCTGCGCACCCGCCCCCGCGCCAAGGCGCGCGACTATCTCAAGATCTGGAACACCGAGAAGAACGAGTCGCCGCTCAAGACCATCACGCGCTCGCAGAGCGACAGGCTCGCGGCCATGCTTTCGGACCGCGACCAGGTCACGGTGGAGTGGGCGATGCGCTATGGTAATCCTTCGATCAAGTCGGGCATCGATGCCCTGATTGCGAAGGGCTGCGATCGCATCCTTGCCGTACCGCTCTATCCGCAATATTCGGCTGCGACATCCGCCACCGTCTGCGACGAGGTGTTTCGCGTGCTTGCGCGGCTGCGCGCGCAGCCGACGCTGCGGGTGACGCCGCCTTATTACGAGGACGAAGCCTATATCGAGGCGCTCGCCACCTCGATCGAGACGCATCTGGCGAGCCTGCCCTTCAAGCCGGAGCTGATCGTCGCCTCATTCCACGGCATGCCGAAGGCCTATGTCGACAAGGGCGATCCCTATCAGAGCCAATGCGTCGCGACCACAGAGGCGCTGCGCCGCCGGCTGGGCATGGATGAGACAAAGCTGCTGCTGACCTTCCAGTCGCGGTTCGGATTCGACGAGTGGCTGCAGCCCTACACCGACAAGACCATGGAGCGTCTGGCGAAAGAGGGCGTGCGCCGCATCGCGGTGATCACGCCGGGTTTTTCCGCCGACTGCCTCGAGACGCTGGAGGAGATCGCGCAGGAGAATGCCGAGATCTTCAAGCACAATGGCGGCGAGCAGTTTTCCGCGATCCCCTGTCTCAACGACAGCGACCCCGGCATGGATGTGATCCGAACGCTGGTGCTGCGCGAGCTCCAGGGCTGGATCTAGTGAGCCTGGATCCGAGGAGCGCCCCATGAACCGCCGCGAGGTTCTGGCGCTTCTTGGGGTGATTGCGGCGCTGCCGGCCTCGGTGCTGGCGCAAACGAATGCGGCGCGCCGGCTTGGCGTGCTCTCGGTCACTGCGGCCGACGATGCGATCGGTCAGACGCGTAGCGCGGTCCTGGTCGAGGCGCTTGCCGGCCATGGCTGGAAGGAGCACGACAGCCTCAAGATTGATTGGCGCAACGGCGGCGGCGACCGCGCACGGATCGCGCAATTCGCCGACGAACTCGTGGCGCTCAAGCCCGACATCCTGCTTGCGGTCGGCACGCCCTCGGTCGAGGAGCTGCGCCGGCGCACGACGACCATCCCGATCGTTTTCGCCGTCGTCACAGATCCTGTCAGCCAGGGCTTTGTCCAGAATCTCGCCCATCCCGGCGGCAATGTCACCGGCTTCACCGATTACGACGGCCCGCTGGCCGGCAAATGGCTGGAGATGCTGACGCAGGTCACGCCAAAACCGTCCCGTGTCTTGGTCGTCTACAATCCCGCCACCGCGCCGTTCGCGCCGCTGATGCTGCGTACGATCGAGGACGCCGGCCGCGCGCTCGATGTGACGGTGGAGCCCGTGCCGGTCCATGACACGGCCTCGATCGCCGCCCTGGCCCTACGGAAAGACGGCGGCCTACTGGTGCTGCCGGACTTCTTCACCATGTCCAACCGTGCGCTTCTGCTGGCGGCGATCAATGAAGCGCGCGTGCCGGCGGTGTTCTGGAGCCGCACCTTCGTCGACGAGGGTGGCTTGATGTCCTACAGTACCGATAGCGCCGAGCAGCTCCGCCGCGCCGCCTCCTATATCGATCGCATCCTGAAGGGTGCGCGAGCGGCCGACTTGCCGGTCCAGAATCCCACCACGTTCGAGCTCGCGATCAACTTGAAGACTGCGAAGGCGATCGGCGTCACGCTTCCGCCAAGCCTGCTCGCAACCGCGAACGAGGTCATCGAGTAGGATTCGGCTGCGACGGCCGGCATGGCCGGATTCGTTAACGTCGGCGCTAGGTCTACGCCAGCACGCTTTCAAGAGCGCCTCGCAAATACATAATCGCGACCATTCCCTCTCCCGGCGTCTTGTGTAGAATCCTGCCGATGCCGAAATCAGGCACGACCGCTGAGCCTTGAATCTTCTGAACTCTTTACTGAACGCTTTACTGAACCCTTGGGGTCGTGATCCCGACCAATGACAGCGCGGAAAAGGCCTTTTCCCGACAATCTTTCCCGCCTTGGAGGAAATATGAGCGGTTTCGACATTTTCGCAATTGTGCTGGTCTTGCTGGTCATCGTCACGCTGATTGCCGGCGTGAAAACGGTACCGCAGGGCTATGACTGGACCATCGAGCGGTTCGGCAAATACACCCAGACACTGAGCCCCGGGCTCAATCTGATCGTGCCCTATTTCGATCGCGTCGGACGCAAGATCAACATGATGGAGCAGGTGATCGACATCCCCGAGCAGGAGGTGATCACCAAGGACAACGCCACCGTGACGGTCGACGGCGTCGCCTTCTTTCAGGTGTTCGATGCCGCCAAGGCGAGCTACGAGGTTTCCAACCTGACCCAGGCCGTCACCGTGCTGACCATGACCAACATCCGCTCGGTGATGGGTTCGATGGATCTCGACCAGGTGTTGTCGCACCGTGACGAAATCAACGAGCGCCTGCTGCGTGTGGTCGATGCCGCCGTCTCGCCCTGGGGCCTCAAGGTCAATCGTATCGAGATCAAGGACATCGTGCCACCGGCGGACCTCGTCGAAGCCATGGGCCGACAGATGAAGGCCGAGCGCGTCAAACGCGCCGACATCCTTCAGGCTGAAGGTGCGCGCCAGTCCGAGATCCTGCGCGCAGAGGGTGCCAAGCAGGGCCAGATCCTCCAGGCGGAAGGTCGCCGCGAGGCCGCCTTCCGCGACGCAGAAGCACGCGAGCGGTCGGCGGAAGCCGAGGCCAAGGCGACGCAGATGGTCAGTGAAGCCATCGCCAAGGGCGACGTCGCGGCGCTGAACTATTTTATCGCCGACAAGTATATCAAGGCGTTCGGCCAGTTCGCGGACTCTCCGAACCAGAAGATCATCATGCTGCCGATCGAAGCCACCAGCATGCTCGGCTCGCTCGCCGGCATCGGCGAGATCGCCAAGGCGACGTTCGGCGAGAGTGCGGCATCCGCGGCTGCCGCCGCTCGTCGCGGGGCGGTGCCGACGACCGGCAGCACGCCGCCGGCGGTGCCGCCGCGGCAGGGGTAAAGCGCATGCCCCGGAAAAGTGGACACCGGTTTTCCGACGAGGGCATGCGCCATTGCAAAGAGGTCGTGTCATGACCGACATGTTCGTATCGCTCGGCACCTGGAATTGGCTGATCTTCGGCTTCGTCCTGATGGCGCTGGAGGTGCTGGCGCCGGGCGTGTTCCTGTTCTGGCTCGGGCTCGCCGCGCTGCTGGTCGGGCTGATCTCGTTCGGAGTAGCGATATCCTGGCAGATCCAGCTCGTGATGTTCGCGATCTTCGCCGCCGCCGCCGTGCCGGTCTGGCGCCGGCTCGCCCGGCCGAAGCCGGATGCAATTGCCGCCAGCCCCTTCCTCAACAAGCGCGCGGATGCGCTCCTCGGCCGCGAGTTCACGCTGGAGAAGCCGATCGTCGACGGCAACGGCACCATGCGCATCGGCGACACCGTCTGGCGCGTCGCAGGTCCTGATACGCCGGCGGGCACGCGTGTGAAGGTGGTGCAGGTCGACGGTGCGAATCTGACGGTGGCGGCGGCTTAGGTCGCCGTCATTGCGAGCGAAGCGAAGCAATCCAGAATCTTTCCGCGGCGACAGTCTGGATTGCTTCGCTTCGCTCGCAATGACAAGCTTGTCGGGACGGCATGGCCAGACTTACGCGCCGCTCTTGCTTCGCCACCGCTCCGCAAACCTATGCAGCGGCATGAACGTCTCGCACAATTCCCGCCCCAGCGCCGTCAGCCCGTAACCGCTGGCTTCGCCGAGCTCCACGAACCCCGCTTCGCGCAAATCGTCCAGCCGCGCCTGCAGCACCGTCGGCGAGGCCTCGTCGCAGGCCGCTCGCAATGCGCGCGAGGTGAGGGGGGCGTCGCGCAACTCCCACAGGATTCGCAGGCTCCAGCGTCGTCCCAGGAGGTCGAGCAGCACCATGACAGGCCGGGTGCGCGAGCTACGGACGCCGCGCGATCTCGAAGTGGTCTGTTTCGCCATCGCCGCCCTCTTGCGTGATGCTACAAATAGTGTAGCGTACTGCTACAGTAAATGTAGCAAGAGAGGCGGCCGATGTCCCAGGCCACACCGCGCATTGCCCCGCTCACCCCGCCTTATCCCCCGGAGATCCAGGCGCAGTTCGACCGCATCATGCGCGGTGCGCCGCCGCTGCTGCTGTTCCGGGTGATGGCGGGCCACACCCGCGCCTGGGACAAGTTTCGCGCCGGCGGCCTGCTCGATCCCGGCCCGCTCTCGTTGCGGCAGCGCGAGGTTGTGATCGACCGCACCTGCGCGCTGAACCAATGCGAATATGAATGGGGCGTGCACGCCGCGGTCTTTGCCGGGCCAGCGAAACTCACCGAGGAGGAAGTGCACGCCACCGTGCGAGGCGATGCGAGGTCGCCGTGCTGGTCCCCGGCCGAGCAGGCGCTGATCGCCGCCGTCGACGCGCTGCATCACCGCGCGACCTTTAACGACGCCGAGTTCGCCGCGCTGTCGGCGCATTACGACGAGGCGCAGATCCTGGAGATCATGCTGCTGTGCGGCTTCTACCGCACAGTGTCGTATCTGGCGAATGGGCTGCGGCTGCCGCTGGAGGACACGGCGGCAAGATTTCCGGCGTTGCTCTAACCACCGTCATTGCGAGCGTAGCGAAGCAATCCAGAGTCTTTCCGCGGTGACAGTCTGGATTGCTTCGCGGCGCTCTCAATGACGAGCGGAGAAAGCGTGTCTTAAGCCACGCCCGCCCGCAGCAGATCGTGCAGGTGCACGATGCCCACCACCTTGTCCGCCTCGGTCACGACCAGCGTCGTGATCTTGCGGGTGTTAAGCACCTCGATCATCTCGGTGGCGAGCATCGAGGGCGGCACGGTCTTTGGCTGCCTGGTCATGATGTCGTCGACCGACGCCGCCAGCAGGTCCGGCCGCATCTGGCGGCGTAGATCGCCGTCAGTGATGATGCCGACGGCCTCTGCCGCATCGTTGACGATGCAGACGCAGCCGAGACCCTTGGCCGACATCTCCATCACCGCGTCCGACATCTTGGTGCCGAGCGGCTTGACCGGGATCTCCGCACCGGTGCGCATGTAGTCGCGGACGAATTTCAGCATCGCCCCTAACTTGCCGCCGGGGTGGAAATGCGCGAACTCCAGCGCGGTGAAACCGCGGCCTTCGAGCAGCGCGATCGCAATGGCATCGCCGATCGCGGCCTGCATCAGGGTCGAGGTGGTCGGCGCCAGATTGTGCGGGCAGGCCTCGCGCGCCTTCGGCAGCTCGATCACGATGTCGGCGGCTTGTCCCAGCGAGGACGCCGCGTTCGACGTCACCGCGATCATGGGAATGGCGAACCGTGCCGAATAGTTCACCAGCGTCTTCATCTCCGGCTGCTCGCCGGACCAGGACAGCGCCATGATGACATCGTCGGGCGTGATCATGCCGAGGTCGCCATGACCGGCTTCGGCGGCATGGACGAAGAAGGCGGGCGTGCCGGTCGAGGCCAGCGTTGCCGCGATCTTGCGACCCATATGGCCCGACTTGCCGAGCCCGGTGACGATGACGCGGCCCTTTGCGTTGCGGATCAGATCGACCGCGTTGGCGAAGCTCGCGCCAAGCGGGCCGCGCAGGGCGGCGGCGAGCGCGTTGATACCGCCGCTCTCCGTTTCCAGGGTGCGGAGTGCGGATTCGACGCTGTCGGGAATGGGGCCGGATGATTGGGTCATCAGCGGTTTCGAACTCGGCATGTTCTGGTCCAGGGAGGAGGGGCGTTTGCCCGTTGGCGTCTGCTTAGCACGCCAGGGCCTTCGAGGCGACGAGGGCTCCCCAGCCCTCAACCGGTCGTTAACCATAATTGTTTTAACTCCATTAACGATGGTTCCCGCCGATCGGTGGGGGCGATCGCGAAAGTGTTTGATTTCGTTGGAGTTCTTCCATCGTGGGGTCGTCTCCAGGCACGAGCCGGAGCAAACGCGCGCATTTCCTGCGCGCGGCTTTGCCGTGCTTTGCGCTGACGGTCCTTGGAAGCGCCCCAGTGGCCGCCCAGAGCCTCACCCCAGACCTGTTCAGTCCCAACCGCGGTGGCTTCGCCTCGCCCGACACGCTGCCGACGCGCCGTACCGCGGGCGTGCCGCAGGCACCGTCGGATGCGCTGCCGACACTGCCCGATCCCAACGCCGATTTGCGCAAACGCCAACAGACGCCGGCGCGCGTGGGCCAAAACCCGACCAACCAAAGCCCGACCGGTCAGGTCCCGATCTACGGCTTGCCCGCCGCCAATGGCGCCAGCGCTTCCGGCTACGACTCGCTCAACCGCAAGCGACAGCAGCCCAAGCTCTATCCCGGACAGGCGAAGCCGAAGCGTCCGGTCGGCCCCGGCTCGCCGGTGCCGCCGGCGACGCCGGAGCGAACGCTCGGCCCGCCACGCATCGCGCCGCCGCCCTCCGAGACGGCGCACAAGACTCCGGTCGCCCCGGCGATGGCCGGCAACGTGCCCGGCCAGCCGCTGCGCCGCCGCCTCAAGATCGATGACGATGCATTCGGCGCGGTCGGCGACTATGCCGGCAGCTTCTTGATCAAGGGCGGGCTCGAGCTCTCCACCGGCTACGACACCAATCCGGCGCGTCTGAGCAAGCCGGTCGGCTCGCCGGTTTATGTGGTCGCGCCCGATCTCCTCGTGGCGTCCGACTGGGAGCGCCACGCGCTGGTCGCGGATCTGCGCGGCTCGTTCTCGGGCTACACCAACAACATGCCGGCGACGATCGACGGCTTTGCCTCGCCCTCGCCGGTCGAGGTGGACCGCCCCGACTTCAACGGCCATGTCGACGGCCGCATCGACGTCAATCGCGATCTCAAGCTGACCACGCAACTGCGCCTGCGGCTCGCCACCGATAATCCCGGCAGCCCGAACGTGCAGGCCGGTCTGCAGAAATATCCTGTTTACGCGACCTATGGCACGACCGTCGGCTTCGACCAGACCTTCAACCGCTTCCAGGTCGCGGCCGGCGCCACCGCGGATCGCACCGCCTACACCAACTCAAAACTCACCGACGGCTCGACCTTCAGCAACGATGACCGCGACTTCAACCAATATGGCGGCGTGGGGCGCTTCTCCTACGATCTCAAGCCGGGCCTGAAGCCGTTCGTCGAGATCCAGGGCGACACCCGTGTCCACGACCGGGCCGCCGATCGCAACGGCTTCTTCCGCGATTCGAACGGCGGCTACGCCAAGGTCGGCACGTCCTTCGAGTTCTCGCGGATCCTCACCGGCGAGGTCTCGGTCGGCTATTCCGCGCGCAACTATGTCGATCCGCGCCTGAGCCAGCTCGCGGGCTTCCTGACCTCGGGCTCGCTGATCTGGAATGCAAGCGGCCTGACCACGGTGAAATTCGCCACCGACACGCAGATCGCCGAGACCACCATCCCCGGCTCCTCCGGCGTGCTGGTGCACACCTACGCCGCCGAAGTCGATCACGACTTCCGCCGCTGGCTTACGGCAGTGGGCAAGTTCACCTACGGCACCTACGACTACCAGGGCCAGAATCGCAACGACAAGACCTACTCGTTCGAAAGCAATCTGATCTACAAGCTCAACCGCAACATCTGGATCAAGGGCACGCTCCGCCACGACATCCTGGATTCGAACCAGCCGGGTTCGAGTTCGCAGGGGACCGTGGTGATGGTCGGGGTGAGGCTGCAGAACTAGAAGGAGGCCGCCGTGGCAGCTCGAATTACTCTAGACATCAATTCGGTTGGTGAATTCGAGCTATGGCTCAATCCCGAAGGTCGCGACCTTCTCGTCAAAAAACTGCTCGCCCTGAGTGAGACCAACGAACATTTTCACTTAATGCCAAGTGAAGTAGCATCGGACGTTGAAGTTTCGACGCGTCCCTATCGACCGAACGACAAGCTTCTCGAATACGGAAAGGTGCTGTTCCGGCTTGACGAGTGGGACGCGCAGCACTTTCCGCACGTCTTGGGCTGAGGCCCGCCGCCCTCGCCACCCACTCCGCTGTCATGCCCCGCGAATGCGGGGCATCCAGTACGCCGCGGCTTCTCGGTAGATCACAACTGTCTCGGAATACTGGATCGCCCGCTTTCGCGGGCGATGACACCGTTTTGTGAATCTGGCAGCGAGCCGAGCAGCTACCGCGGCAGATCCGTCTTCCCCATCAGGAACGTGTCGATCGACCGGGCGCACAGCCGACCCTCGCGGATGGCCCAGACCACCAGCGATTGGCCGCGGCGCATGTCGCCGGCCGTGAACACGTTCGGACGCGAGGTCTGGTAGTCGAGCGTATTGGCCTTGACGTTGCCGCGGGGGTCGAGCTCGACCGAGAGCATCTTGAGCAGGCCCTCGTGCACGGGATGGACGAAGCCCATCGCGAGCAGGACGAGATCGGCGTCGAGTTCGAACTCGGTGCCGGCGATCGGCTTGAACTTGTCGTCGACGCGCACGCAATGCAGCTTCTTGACCTTGCCGTTCTCGCCGGTGAACTTCTGCGTCAGCACGGCGAATTCGCGGACCGCGCCTTCGGCCTGGCTGGAGGACGTCCGCATCTTCAGCGGCCAGTTCGGCCAGGTCAGGCCCTTGTTTTCGTGCTCGGGCGGGGCCGGCATGATCTCGAGCTGGGTCACCGAGAGCGCGCCCTGGCGCAGCGAGGTGCCGATGCAGTCGGATCCGGTGTCGCCGCCGCCGATGACGACGACATGCTTGCCACCGGCCAGGATCTCCTGGACGCCGTTCAACGGTTCCTCGGACACGCGGCGGTTCTGCTGCGGCAGGAAGTCCATGGCGTAGTGGATGCCGGCGAGGTCGCGGCCGGGGATCGGCAGGTCGCGCGGCGCTTCGGCGCCGCCGGTCAGGGCCACGGCGTCGTACTCGTTGAGCATTTCGCGGGGGTCGACATTGCCGTCGACGCCGACATGGCTGTTGTAGTGGAAGGTGACGCCTTCGCCCTCCATCTGCGTGACCCGGCGGTCGATGACGTTCTTTTCCATCTTGAAGTCGGGAATGCCATAGCGGAGCAGGCCGCCGGCCTTGGCGAACTTCTCGAACAGATGCACGTCGTGGCCGGCGCGCGCGAGCTGCTGTGCGCAGGCCATGCCGGCCGGACCCGAGCCGATCACCGCGACCTTCTTGCCGGTCTTCACGGCCGCCACTTCCGGCTTCAGCCAGCCATTGTCCCAGGCGCGGTCGACGATCGCGCATTCGATTGTCTTGATGGTGACGGGGTTGTCGTCGATGTTGAGCGTGCAGGAGGCTTCACACGGCGCCGGACAGATGCGCCCCGTGAACTCCGGGAAATTATTGGTCGAGTGCAGATTGCGCGAGGCTTCTTCCCAGTTGCCCTGATAGACGAGGTCGTTCCAGTCCGGGATCTGGTTGTTGACGGGGCAGCCGGGCGTGCCGGGCGAGACCGAGCCGGTGCCGTGGCAATAGGGGATGCCGCAATTCATGCAGCGCGCGGCCTGGTCGCGCGTTTCCTTCTCGGAGAGGGGAACGACGAACTCGTGGAAATGCTTCACGCGCTCGGCGACCGGGGTGTACTTGCGGTCATGCCGTTCGATTTCGAGAAAACCCGTGATCTTGCCCATTAAACCCGAAGTCCCTGCCGCTTAAATTCGTTGTGTTTCTCTCTCGTCGTCATTGCGAGGAGCGTGAGCTTCGAAGCAATCCAGTCCGCATCGGAGGAGAAAGTCTGGATTGCTTCGCTACGCTCGCAATGACGGGGTGTGATGCTCAGGCCCCGATCGCGATTTTCGGCTCGGCGTCCGCGTTGGCGGCCATCTCGCGCAGCGCGCGCCGGTATTCGACCGGCATCACCTTGCGGAATTTGGGCAGCCAGTCCTTCCAATTGGCCAGGATGTCGGCGGCACGCCTGGAGCCGGTTGCCTTGGCATGGCGCGTGATCAGGACGTGGAGCCGCTCGACGTCGGAGGCGAGCAGGTCCTTGAACACGTCCACCCGGCCGTGCGCCTCGAGGTCACCGGAGTGATGATAGGTGCCGGCGTTGATCAGCTCTTCCGACAGCACCGGCTCGAGCTCGACCATCGCCATGTTGCACAGCCTGTCGAAGTCGCCGGTCTCGTCCAGCACATAGGCGATGCCGCCCGACATGCCGGCCGCGAAGTTGCGCCCGGTCTTGCCGAGCACGACCACGATGCCGCCTGTCATGTATTCGCAGCAATGGTCGCCCGCGCCCTCGACCACCGCCACGGCGCCGGAATTGCGCACGGCAAAACGCTCGCCGGCGATGCCGCGGAAGTAGCACTCGCCTTGAATGGCGCCGTACATCACGGTGTTGCCGACGATGATGCTCTCTTCCGGCACGATGCCGCTGTTGGCCGGCGGCTTGACGATGATCTTGCCGCCCGAGAGGCCCTTGCCGACATAGTCGTTGGCTTCGCCTTCGAGCTCGAAGGTGACGCCTTGCGCCAGCCACGCGCCGAAGGCCTGGCCCGCGGTGCCCTTGAGGCTGACATGGATGGTCTCATGCGGCAGGCCCGCATGGCCGTAGATCTTGGCGACCGCACCCGACAGCATCGCGCCCGCGGAGCGGTTGGTGCTGTTGATCTTGGCCTCGATCTTCACCGGCGCACCGCGGTCGAGCGCAGGCGTCGCCTGCTCGATCAGCGTGCGATCGAGCACCGCTTCCAGATGATGGTTCTGGCGCTCGGAGTGATAGATCTTCTGGCCCTTCTCTTCCTTCTGCTTGACGAAGAGCTTGGAGAAGTCGAGCCCCTTGGCCTTCCAGTGCGCGACCAGCTTGGTCTGGTCGAGCAGCTGCACCTGGCCGATCATCTCGTTGAAGCTGCGGAAGCCGAGCGAGGCCATGATCTCGCGGACCTCTTCGGCGACGAAGAAGAAGTAGTTGATCACATGCTCGGGCTGGCCGGTGAAGCGCTTGCGCAGGACGGGGTCCTGGGTCGCGACGCCGACCGGGCAGGTGTTGAGATGGCACTTGCGCATCATGATGCAGCCGGCCGCGATCAAGGGCGCGGTGGCGAAGCCGAACTCGTCGGCGCCCAGCAGCGCGCCGATCACGACGTCACGCCCGGTGCGGAAGCCGCCGTCGACCTGCACCACGATGCGGCTGCGCAGCCGCTCGCGCACCAGCGTCTGGTGGGTTTCGGCGAGACCGATCTCCCACGGCGAGCCGGCGTGCTTGATCGAGGTCAGCGGCGAAGCGCCGGTGCCGCCCTCGAAGCCCGCGATGGTGACATGGTCGGCGCGCGCTTTGGCGACGCCCGCGGCCACGGTGCCGACGCCGATCTCGGAGACGAGCTTGACCGAGACTGCGCCATCCGGGTTGACGTTCTTGAGGTCGTAGATGAGCTGCGCCAGATCCTCGATCGAGTAGATATCGTGGTGCGGCGGCGGCGAGATCAGGCCGACGCCCGGCGTCGAATGCCGGACCTTGGCGATGGTCGCGTCGACCTTGTGGCCGGGCAATTGGCCGCCTTCGCCGGGCTTTGCGCCCTGCGCCATCTTGATCTGCATCATGTCGGAGTTGACGAGATACTCCGTGGTGACGCCGAAGCGGCCCGAGGCGACCTGCTTGATCGCCGAGCGCATGCTGTCGCCGTTCGGCAGCGGCTTGAAACGGTCCGCTTCCTCGCCGCCTTCGCCGGTGTTCGACTTGCCGCCGATCCGGTTCATGGCAATCGCGAGCGTGGTGTGCGCCTCGCGCGAGATCGAGCCGAAGCTCATCGCGCCAGTGGCGAAACGCTTGACGATGTCCTTGGCCGGCTCGACCTGGTCGAGCGGTATCGGCTTGCGCTTCTCTTCGTCCGCGTTCTTGATCCGGAACAGGCCGCGCAGCGTCAGGAGACGCTCCGACTGCTCGTTGAGGATCTTCGCGAAAGCGCGGTAGCGTTCCAGCGAATTGCCGCGCGCGGCGTGCTGCAGCAGCCCCACCGACTCGGCGGTCCATGCATGGTCCTCGCCTCGGCTGCGATAGGCGTATTCGCCGCCGACATCGAGCGAAGTCTTGTAAACGAGGGCATCGCCGAACGCGTCGGCATGACGGCGCACCGCCTCTTCGGCGATCTCGCCAAGACCGACGCCCTCGACGCGGGTGTGGGTGCCGGCGAAGAATTTGCCGACGAATTCCGCCTTGAGGCCGATGGCGTCAAAGATCTGCGCCCCGCAATAGGATTGGTAGGTCGAGATGCCCATCTTGGACATCACCTTGAGCAGGCCCTTGCCGATCGACTTGATGTAGCGCTTGACGATCTCGTAGTCGTCGAGCGAGCCGGGCAGGCGGTCCTTCATCGCGATGATGGTCTCGAACGCCAGATAAGGATTGATCGCTTCCGCGCCGTAGCCGGCGAGACAGGCGAAGTGATGCACTTCGCGCGGCTCGCCGGATTCGACGACGAGGCCGACCGAAGTGCGCAATCCCGTGCGGATCAAATGATGATGCACGGCGGCGCAGGCCAGCAGCGACGGGATCGGAACCCGGTCGGTGCCGACCATGCGGTCGGACAGGATGATGATGTTGACGCCCTCGCGCACCGCGCTCTCCGCGCGTGCGCAGAGCTCGTCCAGCACCTGGTCCATGCCTGCAGCGCCGAGGCCGGCGTGGAAGGTGGTGTCCAGCGTGCGCGACTTGAAGTGCGACTCAGCGACCTCGGAGATCGAGCGGATCTTTTCGAGGTCCGCGTCGGTCAGGATCGGCTGGCGCGCTTCGAGGCGCTTGGTGGTGGCTAGGCCTTGCAGGTCGAACAGGTTCGGCCGCGGTCCGATGATGGAGACGAGGCTCATCACCAGCTCCTCTCGGATCGGGTCGATCGGCGGATTGGTGACCTGCGCAAAGTTCTGCTTGAAGTAGGTGAACAGCGGCTTGGCCTTGGCCGACAGCGCCGAGATCGGCGTGTCGTTGCCCATCGAACCTGCGGCTTCCTCGCCGGTGGAGGCCATCGGCGTCATCAGGATGGTGATATCTTCCTGGCTGTAGCCGAACGCCTGTTGGCGATCGAGCAGCGACAGGTTGGAGCGCACGCCGGTGGTCGGCACCTTCGGCAGATCTTCCAGCACGATCTGGGTCCGCTCCAGCCACTCCGTGTAGGGATGGCTTCTGGCGAGCTCGGCCTTGATCTCGTCGTCGGGGATCAGGCGGCCCTGCTCGAGATCGACCAGCAGCATCTTGCCGGGCTGCAAGCGCCACTTGGTGATGATCTGGTCCTCGGGAATCGTCAGCACGCCCATCTCGGACGCCATCACGATGCGGTCGTCCTTGGTGACGAGATAGCGCGCCGGCCGAAGGCCGTTGCGGTCGAGCGTGGCACCGATCTGGCGGCCGTCGGTGAAGGCGATCGCGGCGGGGCCGTCCCACGGCTCCATCAGGGCTGCGTGATATTCGTAGAAGGCGCGGCGCTTCTCATCCATCAAGGGATTGCCGGCCCACGCCTCCGGAATCATCATCATGACGGCGTGCGGCAGCGAGTAGCCGCCCTGCACCAGGAATTCGAGCGCGTTGTCGAAGCAGGCGGTGTCCGACTGGCCTTCGTAGGAGATCGGCCAGAGCCGGTTGATGTCCTTGCCGTACAGCTCGGAGCTCACCGAGGCCTGGCGCGCCGCCATCCAGTTGACGTTGCCGCGCAGCGTGTTGATCTCGCCGTTATGCGCGATCATGCGGTAGGGATGCGCCAGCGACCACGCCGGGAAGGTGTTGGTCGAGAAACGCTGGTGCACGAGCGCCAGCGCGCTCTCGAAATCCTTCTCGTGCAAATCGGGATAGTACTTGCCGAGCTGGTCGGCGAGGAACATGCCCTTGTAGATCACGGTGCGGCAGGACATCGAGCAGGGATAATAGCCGGCGAGGCCGCGGTCGCGGCGCTGATAGATCGCCTGCGAGATCGATTTGCGCAGGATGTAGAGCCGGCGTTCGAAATCGTCCTCGGTCTTGGCGGTCCCGTTGCGGCCGATGAACACCTGCATGCAGGCGGGTTCGGTCGGCTTCACGGTGACGCCGAGCGAGGAATTGTCGGTCGGCACGTCGCGCCAGCCGAGCAGCGTCAGGCCCTCTTCCTTGATCTGGTCGGCGATGATGCTTTTGATGACGTTGCGCCACGCGGTGTCGCGCGGCATGAACAAGGCGCCGATGGCGTATTCGCCCGGATTGGGCAGCGCGAAGCCGAGCTCCTTCGCCTTGCGGCTGAAGAAAGCATGCGGGATCTGCACCAGAATGCCGGCGCCGTCACCGGCGCGCGGGTCGGCGCCGACGGCGCCGCGGTGCTCGAGGTTGCAGAGGATGCTGAGCGCGTCCGCAACGATCTCGTGCGACTTCTGGCCCTTGATGTTGGCGATGAAGCCGACGCCGCAGGAATCTTTTTCCAGGCTGGGATCGTAGAGGCCTACGGCCGGCGGCCGTGAATTGTGTTCCTGAATCGGATCGGCCGTTTTCGAGGCGATCGTCGCCGACAGTTGTTCTGCCACGATGTTTCCGCGCTCGACTTGCGACCCGTTCATGTTCTCGTCCTCTCCATGCGGCAAGCTGCCTCACCGCCATCTTCGGCGCACCTTGGGCGTCCCGCGGCACCCGCTTCTGGGTCACCGCTCGTCCGCTCGCGAGCCGCATTTTCTTAAATTCAGGCCAAGGCGTTCTTCGTCCCCGAGAACGGCTTTGCCTGTTGCCTTCTTGGCGCTCGAAAGCACCGACTTTCGTTGCAATCCCTATGCCGGAACCGCAAGCAAAATTGAGACAGTCTTCCTGTCCTAACCGTCACCTTGCCAAATTTTTGTCTATCACACAAGCGCGCGCAAGTCCCGATTCCCCATAGATCAATCGATCGCTTTCCAAAAGTTGCGCGGCCCCGGTTTAGAAGCAAACACGCCCTGATCCGGCCCCGCCGACGCCGGAATCCCCAATGAAACTTCGGATCAACCCTCTGGAAGACGCGCCACGCCGCAAGAAGCGAAAGAGCGCGATCCATCCGGGGCCTGACAGGAGCGTCTTGACCATGAAGTTTTTCACAGGATGTGTGGCCGCCGCCACGCTGGCGCTGGCCGCGACCGCGGCTCAAGCGCAGGTTCCAGCGCGAGGGGCGATGATCGCGGTCTCGGATTTCGACGGCCCCTATGCGTCGCCGGAGGCCGCGCCGCCGCCGCCGCGCTACAGCTATGGCTACGAAGAACGCGGGCCGGCCCCGGTGCTACTGCCGTCGACCGAGGTCTACGCGGTGCTGC
Organism: Bradyrhizobium sp. 40; assembly: GCF_023100925.1. Classification (NCBI taxonomy): domain Bacteria; kingdom Pseudomonadati; phylum Pseudomonadota; class Alphaproteobacteria; order Hyphomicrobiales; family Nitrobacteraceae; genus Bradyrhizobium; species Bradyrhizobium sp. 40. The sequence continues at coordinate 6,491,888 of NZ_CP064688.1, read as the reverse complement.
GCGAGAACGGCTTCTCTCCACTGGGCATCCCGCGCCTGCGCGGCGGTGTCTACACCATCGCAGTGATCGACCGCCGCGGGGAGGACGGCCGGCTCGTGATCGATGCCCGCGACGGAAGGATTTTGCGCTTCATGCCGGCTGCCGACGCCTACGGCATGGCGCCCGGCTACGAGCAGCCTGCGGTTGCGCCTTACCGGCCGCAAAGCGCGCTGCCGCCGCCGACGATGATCCGCAGTGGTCCGCCCCGCCCACCGGCCCCGATCCCGCATGTCGCCAGCCGCTCCGTGCCGCTGCCCAAGGCGGCTCCGCCGCGCGGCGAGATGCCGGTCACAGCGGCGAAGCCGGCCGAGCCGGCCACGCAGCCGGCAGCGCAGGCTCAACCTGCCACGCAGACCGTGGCGGCCGTGCCGGCAAAGCCCGCCGAGGCCGCGCCGCAGGTCATTGCTCCAACCGTCGGTCTGGCCAAACCTGCTCCAACCATCCTGCCGACACAGGACATGCCGGCAGCGCAGGGGCTGGATTAGGACGCTACGCATCACACCAACGGTGTCGTCCTGGCGAAAGCCAGGACCCATACCGCGAGGTCTGTCGATTGTTCGTGGTGTGAGTACCGGACGAGGAGTCTTCGCCAAACATCCCCTTGGGGTAATGGGTCCTGGCTTTCGCCAGGACGACGTTGGGGAGAGAGCGGAGCAAAACAAAAGGCGCCTGAGCACTCAGGCGCCCTTGCACCATGACAAGCGCCGCTCAGCTCCGCCCATACCCCGCCGCTTCCAGGATCAAATTCGCCACCTCCTTCGGATGAGACACCAGCGAGAGGTGGCCGGCGTCGAGCTCGATCGTGGTGGCGTTCATGCGCTTGGCGAGGAAGCGTTCGAAATCGGGATTGATGGTGTCGTCGCTCTTCGACACCGCGTACCAGCTCGGCTTGGAATGCCATGCCGCCTCTGTGGTGCGACCGGCGAAGATCGAGGCGGCCGTCGGCCATTGCACCGCGTAGAGCGCCTTCGCCTGCTCCGGCTTCACGCCGTTGGCGAAATACTTCAGGAAGGCGTCTTCCGAGAGCCTGGTGTAACCGTCGCGCTCGACGACGCCGGTGCGCACCGGTCCCGCGGGGAATTGCTTGGACAGGGCGACGAAATCCTCGTTGGCATCGGGTGCGCGGGCGGCGACATAGACGAGGCCAGTGACCTTCGGGTCGTTGCCGACCTGGCTGATGACGGTGCCGCCCCAGGAATGCGCGACCAGCACGGTTGGACCATCCTGCTCGGCCAGCGCGCGCTTGGTCGCCTCGACGGAGTCCGACAGCGACGACAGCGGATTCTGCACGGCAGTTACGTTGAGGCCTGCGGCCTGGAGGATCGGGATCACCTCCGACCAGCTCGAGCCGTCGGCCCAGGCGCCGTGTACCAGCACGATGTTCTTGGCCTTCACCGTTTGCGGGGTCTGTGCGTGAGCAAGGCTGATGGGGGCCGCCAGCAGGCTCGCGGCGACGAAAAGGCTGCGCCAAAGTGTCATGATCGTTCTCCGTCTCATTTTGTGTTCGATATTCAAAGGACGGTGTGCGGAGCGGCGGCGTTACGCTTGGTCACTCACCTGTGACAACCGCCTTGGTCGGGCGCGTACGAGACACGCAGGCGAGCTCATGCGGTGTGTGGGTAACGTAGAACAACAGACCCAAACCTGTATTTCGATTTCAACCGAAAACCAGCTGCCGGCCGCAGGATTTGCGGCTACTTGCAGCTTTCGCGAGCCAACGACTGAACACGCAAAAAAAACGCCCCGGGGCACCGGGGCGTTTTCGCAACCTGGAAGTGGCGTCCGTGATTTACGCGGCTACCGAGTTCTCGATCACCTGTGCGCCCTGCGCACCGGTGTTGATCGCGATCTGGCGCGGCTTCTTCGCCTCGGGAATCTCGCGGACGAGGTCGACGTGAAGCAGCCCGTTCTCGAGCGAGGCGTTCTTCACCTGCACGAAATCGGCAAGCTGGAATGCGCGCTCGAAAGCACGCGCGGCGATGCCGCGGTACAGCACTTCGGCCTTCGAGTTCTCGTTGGCGACTTTTTCGCCCTTGATCGTCAGCGTGTTTTCCTTCGCGACGATGGAGAGCTCATCCTTGGCAAAGCCCGAGACCGCAACGGTGATGCGGTAGTCGTTCTCGCCGGTGCGCTCGATGTTGTAGGGGGGATAACCGGGGCTGCCGTCCGAACCGGCCTGGTCGAGCAGGTTGAAGAGGCGGTCGAAGCCGACGGTCGAACGGTAGAAGGGCGTCAGGTCGTACGTACGCATGGTCAAGTCCTCCATTGAGCGACTGTTGAGTAACCCGCCCGCCAATCGGGCCGGGCTTTCGTCTGTGTGCAGCCTGATGTTCCGGTTCCGAAACACTGGTAGCGGCCTGCACCAAGGTGATATGGGTTGACGAGAACGGCGTTCAAGAGGGCGGATACTTAGCCTTTTCGGCGCTCCCGCCCCCTGATTTGCAGCACTTCGTGCCCAAGCCCTCCCCATCATGACGCTGGTCTCGATACCCTCCAATCCCGTTCCCGAAGACGTCGTCAGCGGCACCATCAAAACCCCTGATGGGGTCGAGCTGCGCTTTGCGCGCTGGGCGCCGCCGGCGAACCGCAAGGGCACCGTCTGCGTCTTCACCGGACGCAGCGAGCAGATCGAAAAATATTTCGAGACCGTGCGCGATTTGCGCGACCGCGGCTTTGCGGTGGCGATGATCGACTGGCGCGGGCAGGGCCACTCCTCGCGCCGCCTGCGCGATCCGCGCAAGGGATATGTCCGCGACTTCGCCGATTTCGAGATCGACGTCGAGACCTTCGTGCAGCAGGTGGTGCTGCCGGATTGCCCGCCGCCCTTCTTCGCGCTCGCCCACTCCATGGGCGGCACGGTGATGCTGCGGGTGGCGCATGCGGGCAAGCGCTGGTTCGACCGCATGGTGCTGTCGGCGCCGATGATCGACCTGCCCGGCCGCGCCACCTCGTTTCCGGCGCGGGCGCTGCTGAAGACGATGCGCGTGTTGGGGATGGGCGGCCGTTATGTCCCCGGCGGCACCGACCAGATCACCGGGCTCAATCCCTTCATCAACAATCCGCTGACCAGCGATCCCGTGCGCTATGCGCGCAATGCCGCGATCCTGGAGGAGGATCCGACCCTCGGGCTCGCGTCACCGACGGTCGCCTGGGCCGATACCGCCTTCCGCGCGATGAACACCTTCAAGGGCAAGAACTACCCGTCCGATATCCGTCAACCGATCCTGATGCTGGCGGCCTCCAGCGACACCGTGGTCTCGATCGCGGCGATCGAGGAGTTCGCCTATCATTTGCGCGCCGGCTCCCATCTCGTGATCGCCGGTGCCAAGCACGAGATACTCCAGGAGCAAGACCGCTACCGTTCCCAATTCTGGGCGGCCTTCGACGCCTTCGTGCCGGGCACGCCGCTGTTCAAGTGAGGGGGGAGCGATGCTTCCCTGCGACCACACGACGTCATGCCCGGGCTTGTCCCGGGCATCCACGTTCTTAGCGCCGTGAGGCAGATCATGGATGGCCGGGACAAGCCCGGCCATGACGAGGAAGTAGAATCACTCGCTACAGCGTCTTCAGATACTCGATCAGATCGTAGCGCTCGTTGTCGTCCTTGAACACGCGGCCGATCACGCCGGGACGTTTTTGCTCGCCCGGCTTGCGCTCGAAGGAATGGCCGAGCACGCTGTTGCCCTGGATCGGATCCTTGTCCGACCCGGCCGAGAACTCGGTTTCACCCGTCTTGCACTTCTCGTTGGCGGTGACCGCAAAGCCGACGGTCACGGGATCATAGTCGCGGCGGCCCATGCAGAATTTTTGCGGGCGCTCGCTTGCAGGCTTGAGCAACCAGTAGAGAGACGGCACCGAGCCGTTGTGCAGATAGGGCGCCGTGGCCCAGATGCCGTTCAGCGGCCGTGCCCGATAGCGTGCTCCCCCCACCGGATTGAGGCAGTTCTTGCGCGCGAGATTCCACAATTTCGCCCGCTCGGCGTCCGGAGTCTTCTCGTCGTCCATCCATTTGCGGGCGACGAGATCCACCACCGTCATCAGCCCGAGCGCATACACCATCTCGGTCGGCGAGCTTGCGGTCGAGACGTCGCATTGCCACCATTTCTGGAGGTCGGCCGTATTCACCTTCAGGAAGCCGGGCAGATCGACGATCCTGTTGCTGAGCACGAGCGACTGTTCGGGATCCGTCTTGATCTCGTCGAGGGGGATCGTCACCGCGTTCAGCACCTTGCTGTCGCCGCTGGGCTCCCAATGTCCCGAAGACCAGAAAGCCGGGGTGTCGATCGCCGGCAGATGGCATCCGGAACACATCTCGGCGTAGATCTTGCGGCCGTTGTCGACCTTCTTCTGATCGAGCCTCCAATTGTCGCCGAGGATCTGCGAGGGCCATTTCGGCGCCAGCAGGCCGCCGAACTTCGGACCGGTGGAGGGATCGGCCGTCTTGAACGGATCGGGCCCCCTGAGCATGTCCTCGATCCAGCCGAGCGTGTTGATATGAACGGAGGACCGCCACAGCCTGTCCTCAGGGTAGGCGTCGGACAGATTGAGCAGCGCCGTCACGCCGAGGGCTTCGCCGGCGTTGCGGATCAGCGGCTGCTCGATCGAGGCGTCGTACTGGGCGAACTTGAACCAGGGCACGGTCCAGATCGGGGGATAGCTGACCGGGGCGTCCTGGGCGTGCAGGTTCTTCTCGAATCCCTTGATCCCGCTCAGCGCGAGATCCTGCGAAAAAACCTGATTGCCGATGCGATTGAGAGCGTCGAGGCGACCGAACCCTTCCTCGGTGTCACTCTGCTGCCGGCCGTTCCAGGTCTTCTTGCCTTCAATCGTCTTTTGCTGGGTTTTCGCCCAGTCGATCAGGAAGTTGCCGATCGCGCTGAGCTTCTGCTTGAGCGCGGCGCGGTCAGCCTTGCTGGCATCGGGGCCGAGCACGCGATCGGCGAAGCGTTGGAAGCGGAACGGCACGTAAAGCGTGTAGGCGATCGACAGGCCGGTGGAGAGTTCGAGCTTCTTCAGATCGGTCATGGCCGGACCGCCGTCGAAACGCACGTCCACGCCCTGGTAGTGGATCTGGCCGGTATGGCAGCCCGCGCAGGTCAGTCCGATCTTGTCCTCTTCGCGACGGCCCGTCGCGGGATCGATGACACCGGTCATCCGTGCGAAGCCGACCGGCAGGCCGTCGACGTTCTCCGCCGGCGTCCACCTAGTCGACCAGTCCGGCGCCTGCGTCGTCTCGTAGACATTGGCGTAGCCAAAGCGGCGCAGTGACGTCGCATCGGTCTGGATCGACTGCGGGCTCGGGATGAACCCGAAGCGCTCGAGATAGGCGCTGTCCGTCATCATGCCTGGCCGCGAGAACAAATGCAGGCGCGGCTGCTCCAGCGCCATGAACCATTCGTAAGGCACCGGGAAAGTCGCGGTGCCCTGACTGGCGTGGTGAAACCAGTGCCTGTCCTTCAGCGACCAGTTCTGTTCGAGCCAAAAGGCCGCCTTCGTCTCGGGGACCGTGGGCAAGGGCGGCGGCAGGAGATTCACGAGAATTCCCTTTTGCGGCAGCATGGCGCGCACCTGGTCGGGGAATTCGGCGACCGCAACGAGCAAGGCGAGACCGAGGGCGATGAGCAGGGCCGCAACCTTGAGAGCGCCCCGCACTACGCGCTGGCAGGTCGACAGCACCGGCTGCGATACGAGCCGCTGGTTGATGCGAGCAGGGAATTGCCGCTCGTTGAACAGAGTGCGCACGTCGGCCACGCTGAGATAGCGGTCCTCACCCGCGCCCTTGCCCGCGATCTTCAGGAGGATCGGCCACTCGAACTTCATCAGCAGAGGGTAGTACCAGCGCGCGGCGCTGCCGGCGCGCTTGAGGTTGTCGTGCATGAAGACGCCGATTTCCGAGGCGTTGAGACCCGGCTCGGAGTCGCCGCCGTTCGGATCCTGGTAGGTCCGGCCGAAGCTCGCAAACCGCGCAAGCTCGCCCTCATCGACGTTGCCGTCGACGCCGAGGACGCGCGAGCCGGCACCGCGCTTGTCGAGGGGGCCGCCACGCAACGCGTCGAGCTGCGCGCCGGAAAATATGCTCTTCAGGATGTGACCCAGACCGTTGGCGATAAGCGCGACGCCGCGGACCTGGATGCGGGCCGAGACCTTCTTCAGCCCGGTCTCGCCGCTCGCATTCGCGATCGTTTGCGACAGCGTGCCGAGCGGGACGGTTCCGCCGTCAACAAACCCCTCGCCGACGAGGCCGCGGAGGAATGGACAGGGATTGTTCGGCGAGACCTGGATCGAGGGGTCGAAGGGGGGCTTCGGAGCAGAGTCATGCATGGCCCAAAATCCTGAAAACGGCGAATCGTGAAATACAGACGCGGCGATAGAGCGCGGAAAGTCCTGACAAACCGACAACACATTATACTACTTCAGCGTGTAGCGGAGTGTGGCTGAATTCACTGTCGTGTCAATAAAGGCGGAGGGGACACTGCCGCGTGGCCGCGGCTGGCCCTCAGGATTCGGCGACGCGTTTGACGTCGCTCGAGACCAGGGTCAGTTTGCCGAACGGCACACCCGCATTCAAGAGTCCGGCGCGGTAATGGGCGAGGTCCTCGGGCCGCTTCCAGTGGAAATTGCGCAAATGGCGGTCGACATTGAGAGTCGGGTAGTTCGCCATGAGCACGCGGGTCGCCTCGACCGCCTCGTCGCCCCGCCCCAATTGCGCCAGCGCCGCGGCGCGGATTGCCAGCGCCTGCAAATGGTTCGGGTTGATGTAGAGCTGTTCTCGAGCCCATGACAGGGTCGCGTCATATTGGCCCAGCAGATAATGGCTGAAGGCGTTCAGCGCGGCCCATTGGTAGCGCGGATCGCTGTTGTCGCGCTGTGCGGCCAGCGAGAACAGCTCGATCGCCTCGCGGTGCTCGCCGATGGCGAAATGGCAGATGCCGAGCACGCCGCGCGCGCCGTTGTCGTAGGGGTTGAGCGCGACGGCGCGCTTGGCGGCGTCCATCGCGGCCTCGTAATGGCCCTCCAGCGCGTGGGTCCAGGACAGGATCGAGAACGCAAATGACGAGCGCGGATCGAGCCGGACGCTGGTTTCGGCAAGCTTCATCGCTTCGGCCCACATCTCGCGCGTGCCCTTGACCCAGCCGAACTGGATGCTCTGGATCTGGATCGTGGCGAGATAGGCGTGCGCAATCGACAGCTTGGGCTCGAGCCTGATGGCCTCCCGGAACAGGTCGACGGCGATGGCCAGGTCTTCCTTGGTTTGCCGATAATAGTGCGACAGCCCTTTGAGGAAGCGGTCCCAGGCGGTGACATCGGTCGAGAGCCGGGCCGGCGCCGAGGCCTCGGCCCGGACAATCTCGGTGGCGATGGCGGCGGACAGGTTGGTGGTGATCTCGTCCTGCATCGCGAAGAGATCGCCGATGTCGCGGTCGTAGCGGCCAGTCCAGAGCTGCTCGCCGGTCTCCGGCGCGATCAGCTCGGCGGTGACGCGGATCTTGGCTCCGGCACGCCGCACCGAACCCTGGATCAGATAGCTAGCGTCGATCTCCCGCGCGATCAGGCGGGTGCTGACGTTGTTGCCCTTGAACACGAAAGTCGAGTTGCGGCTCAGCACGCGGTAAAAGGATTGCAGCGACAGCGCGTGGATCAGATCCTCGGTCAGGCCGTCGGAGAAATACTCGTCCTGTGCGTCGCTGAGATTGGCAAAGGGCAGCACGCCGACGATCGCGGTGCGGTACTGCTGCGAGAGGGCGGATGCCTCCCTCAGCGCGGGCGCAAGCGCCGGTGCACCCTCAGGTGTCCAGGTCCAGACCCCGATCGGATCCTTGATGTTCTTGAAGCGGTGGTTGCCGGCATCGACCAGCGGCACGGTGAGATGCTTGCTGGCCTCCTTGTAGGCCTTGGCCGAGATCGCGAAGCCGCCGGGGCTCGCCACGGCTTCGAGGCGGACGGCAATGTTGACATCGTCACCGAACACCTCGTCCTCGTCGGCGATGACGTCACCCATATGGATCCCGAGGCGGAATTGCATGGCGCGATCGGCGGGCAGATGGTGATTGCGCTCCGCCATCAGCGTCTGCATCGCGATCGCGGCCTCGGTGGCGCCGACGATCGAGGGGAATTCCAGCAGGAAGCCGTCGCCGGTGTTTTTGACGACGCGGCCGCCGTGATTGAGGATGATGGGGTGGATCGCGCTGCGATGGGCCTTGAAGGCGGCATGGGTGCCGGCCTCATCGGTGCCCATCATGCGCGAATAGCCGGCGACATCGGCGCAGACAATGGCAGCCAGACGTCTTTCCATATTCCGGAGCTCCAAGAGACTTGCAAGAGACTTGGAAGAAATCGAGGACCGGCCACGGCGTGGCAGTCGCCTCGAATCCCGCGTTCAAAGAACCCGTTCCTTATAGAGCAGATGAGGCTGAGCGAAAGTACGAACCGCATTGCAAATTCGAGGTAAATCCTCGGCAATCCCGGCAGTGGACGGGGACGAGCGAACCCACTAAGCCGGCCTCTTGGGCCATGGTTGGGCGACGGAGGCACGTCACACATGCTGGGCATTCACGAAATCTGGCTCTTCGTCCTGTCAGGCGTGCTGCTCAACATCACGCCGGGGCCTGATACGGTCTATGTGATCGGCCGCAGCATGCAGCTGGGCTGGCGAGGTGGCGCCGCGGCCGCGCTGGGCATCAGTTGCGGCTGCTTTTTCCACGTCGCGGGCGCGGCAATCGGCCTTTCGGCCCTGCTGATGGCCTCGTCGACCGCGTTCTCGATCCTGAAGCTGGCCGGAGCGGCCTATCTCGTCGTGACCGGGCTTCAGATGCTGTGGTCGCGCCCGGTGCTGGCCTCGGCCATCGACGAGCCGGTGCAGAGCTCGCTGCGGCGGGTTTTCCTCCAGGGCGTCTTCACCAACGCGCTCAATCCCAAGGTCGCGCTGTTCTTCCTGGCCTTCCTGCCGCAATTCGTCGCAGCCGACTCGGCGCACAAGCCGCTCGCCTTCCTGACGCTCGGCCTGATCTTCATCTGCACGGGAACGCTGTGGTGCCTGGTGCTGGCGGCGTTCGCGGCAAAGGCCGCCCACCGCTTGCGGAGCTCCGAAGGCGCGGTCGCCTGGGTCAACCGTGCCCTCGGCGGCCTCTTCATCTATCTCGGCATTCGCGTCGCCATGCTGGAGACGCGGTAACGTCCTCTACGCGAATTCCTTCAGCAGCGCGCTGCCGGCGAGATAGAGGCCGAGCAGGATCATCGCGATCAGGAACCAGCGGCGAAACGCTTCCGCCGGCATCCGCGCCCGCACCGTTTGGCCGATATACATGCCGGCAAACGCGCAGGCCATGCCGACGGCGCCCGGCACCGCGTTGGCCGGCGTCAGCAATCCGCCGGCGGTGAGGTTGAAGGCGAGCGCCAGTGTCGCTGTCGTGAAAAACACGCCGAGCGCCTGCACCAGCTCGTCCTTTTCCATGCCGATCGCCTGCATGAACGGCATCGAGGGGATCACCTGCACGCCGGTCGAGGCCGAGATCACGCCGGTGACCAAGCCGACCACGCCGCCGACCCATTTCTCGTTCTTTGGCGCAACGTGAAACTGGAATTTGTTCAGCCCGATGATCGCGTAGATGACGAGCAGGATGCCGAGCACGATCGTGCCGTAGCGCGCATGCGGACCGGTGAGCGCGCCGGCATTGAGCCAGCACCCGATCACGGTGCCGATCATCAGCGGCCACAGCCGCCTCAGGATATCGCGCAAATGGGGGCCGACGAAAGTCTGCCAAATGTTGGTGAGGATGGCGGGCACGATCACGATGGCGATCGCGCGGCTCGGCGCCATGCTCACCGCGAGCAGGCCCATGGACACCGTCGGCAGGCCGAGTCCGACCACGCCCTTGACGAATCCGGCAATCAGGAAAACGGCGGCGATGAGAACGAGGAGCGGGTCGATCATATCTGCACATTGACCGATGCCGCGCTTCGGCACAATCTGTAGCTTACGGAGAAAACCTTCGTCTGAAACGAAGGCTGAAGGGACCCGGGATGCGCTTCGACCTCGTCGACCTCCAGCTGTTCATCGCGGTCGCCGACCAGCGCAGCATCACCCGCGGCGCGGAGCGGTCGCATCTGGCCCTGGCCTCGGCCAGCGCGCGCATCAAGGGGCTGGAGGATGCACTCGGCGTCGCGCTGCTCAAGCGCGGGCGCCGCGGCGTCGAATTGACCGCGGCCGGCGAGAGCCTGCTCGATCACGCCCGTCTCGTCATCCACCAGATCGACGCCATGCGCGGCGATCTCGCCGGCTTTGCCAGCGGCGTGCGCGCGAGCGTGCATTTCCTCGCCAATACCTCCGGCCTCTCGGAGCATCTGCCGAAGGCGCTTGCCGGCTTCCTGCGCGAGCACCGCGACGTCGCCATCGACATCGAGGAGCGCGAGAGCACCGACATCGCGGCCGCGATCACTGCGGGCGCGGCCGATCTCGGCTTCGCCGCCGAGCACGCGCTGCCCGATCATATCGAGCGATTCGCCTTCAGCGAGGATCGCCTGACGCTGGTGACGTCCAGGCGCGGCCCGTTCGCGGGCCGCCGCGCGATCGATTTCCAGGAGGCGGGTGCTTGCGAGTTCGTCGGGCTGACCAGCGCCACCGCGCTTCAGGTGCATATTTCGAAGCACGCCGCCCGGCTCGGCATGCGGCCGCATTACCGCGCGCGCCTGCGCGACTTCGATGCGATCTGCCAGATGGTCGCCGCCGATGTCGGCGTCGCGCTGGTGCCCGAAGCCGCAGCCCGCCGCTGCGCAAAACTGATGCCGCTCGCCATGGTCCGCCTGCGCGATAGCTGGGCCAACCGCAAACTCGTGATCTGCGCGCGAAGCTTCAAGACCCTGCCGCGCCCGGCCAAGATGCTGGTGGAGCATTTGCGGGCTGCGGCGGTGTGAGCTCCAAGATTTTTCCGCCCCTTCAGGAGGGGCAAGACACAGTTACTTCGCCGTCTCCACGCCAGCTTCCTTGATCACCTTTGCCCATTTCCTGGTCTCCTCCGCGATGAATGTGCGAAAGTGCTCCGGCTCGTCGCCGACCAGCGCTGCGCCCTGGGCGGCGAGCTTTTCCTTCACCGCGGGATCCGCCATCGCCTTCGTGGCCAGACCATGCAGCGCGGTGACGATCTCCTTCGGCGTGCCCTTCGGCGCGACCATGCCGTACCAGTTCTCGATGCGCAGATCGGCAAAGCCGGCTTCCGCGGTGGTCGGCACATCAGGCGCCGTCGGCGAACGCTCGGCGGAGCCAACTGCGATCGGTCGCAGGGCGCCCGCCTTGACCTGCGGCAGCAGCACGGGGAGATCCAGGAACGTCATCTGCACCTGCTGGCCCAGCAGATCGTTCACGGCCGGCGCCGCGCCGCGATAGGGCACGTGCACGATGTCGATCCTGGCCGTCAGCTTGAACAATTCACCGGCGAGATGCGGCAGGCTGCCGGGGCCGGAGGAGGCGAAGTTGAGTTTTCCCGGCTGCGCCTTGGCGAGCGCGATCAATTCGCCGATGTCCTTTGCGGGCACATTGGTCGCCACCACCAACATTTCCGGCACGGTTGCGACCAGCGTCACCGGCGTGAGGTCGTTGAGCGTATCGTAGGCGACCCGCTCCATGCTCGGGCTGATGGCGAGCGCGCCGGCCGAGGAGATCGCGATGGTATAGCCGTCAGGGGCAGCCTTGGAGACGGCATCGGTGCCGAGGACGCCACCCTGGCCGCCGCGATTGTCGATCAGCACCGGCTGCCCTGACAGCTCCGACATGCGCTGGCCGATCACCCGCGCGATGATGTCGTTGGGGCCGCCGGCCGGGAACGGCACGATCAGCTTGATTGGCTTGGCCGGGAAATTCTGGGCGCAGGCCAGTGTCGGAAACAGAAGCAAGGCCGCGAGAAGGAGCGTGCGCCGGTTGGTCATGCAGGCTCCCTGAAGCATGATCCGGAAAAGTGTGCAGCGGTTTTCCGAGAGGATCATGCGCAAACAATAAATCGCCTATCCGTTGAGCAGTTTCAGTGCTTCTTCGTGAACCCTGGCGTCGCCGGCCGCGACGATGCGGCCGCCGCCCTGCGCCGGCTTGCCTTCCCAGGTGGTGACGACGCCGCCGGCGCCGGTCACGATGGGGATCAGGGCTGCGATGTCGTAAGGCTTCAGCTCGGTCTCGACCACGAGATCGACGTGACCCGCCGCCAGCATGCAATAGGAGTAGCAGTCGCCGCCATAGCGCGACAGCCGCGCGCCCTTCTCGATGCGGCCGAAGATGGCGCGGTCGCGCTCGTTCATCAGCAGCGGGCTGGTGGTGTAGGTCGTCGCCTCCGACAGCGAAGCACAGCGCCGGACCTGGAGCCGGCGCTCGCCGGAGGGGCCATTATAATGAGCCGAGCCGCTGTCACCGGAAAAGCGTTCGCCGATGAAGGGCTGGTGCATCATGCCGTAGACCGGCGTGCCCTTGTGCAGGAGCGCGATCAGCGTGCCCCAGATCGGAAAGCCGCCGATGAAGGATTTGGTGCCGTCGATGGGGTCGAGCACCCAGACGTAATCCGAATCCTCGCGCTCGTTGCCGAATTCCTCGCCGACGATGCCGTGCTGGGGAAAGTTGGCCTTGATCAGACGCCGCATCACCGCCTCCGCGGCGCGGTCGGCCTCGGTTACGGGGTCGAAATCCTTGGTCTTGCTCTTGTCCTCGATCGACAGCGAGGTGCGGAAGAACGGCAGGATGGTTTCGCCGGAGGCGGTGGCGAGCCGTCCGATGAAGGCGGAGAAATCGATCACCGTCACGGCGTATCCTCAAAAAGCGAAAGTCGGGTGAAGCTCACTCCTGCCTAGCTCAAATCGGAAGGATCGTGCAGCGCTGTCTTGCTTTTGCACGCTGGTATTTTGGATGCGGGAAGCGTTCGCCTCGTCAAGACACCCGCTGGGCAAATATCGATCATTGAGTTGAAACCTTAGTTCCGGATCTGCCTCGTTGGTATGCAAATGATTATCAACCCATTGAATTTACTTATCAAAGGAACTGAATCCGGGTTTCTCTGGAAGCAACCGAGCTATGTCCTCATTGCATGGGAAACTGCTCGAAAGCCCTTGCACTTTGTGCGTCGCGGCCGCATATTGTTGCGGTGCGGTAGCGCTTCTCGCGTTACTGCTGCCCTCCTTGGGCGTTTCCTCCCTAGACTTGGGCCGCTTCTTCATTAGAAGCGGCCCTTTTTTCTTTCAGCCTCTCATTTCTTTCAGCGTGGGCTTTCATTTCAATGCGCGCCGCGAAACGCGTTCGCGCTGATCGCACCCAACACAATCATTCGCAGAAAACGTCGCGCTTATTCCGCCGCGGCCTGGAACGGGCCGAGATCGCCGAACGGGACCGTGGTCGCCAGCACGTCGGCGAGCACGCCGAAGTCCGACGCCACTTGCGCAAAGCGCGGACTGCGCTCGCGCCGCCGCTCGTCCATGTAGATCGCGCGGTTGAGTTCGAGCTGCACGGCGTGGAGGCCGCTCGCCGGGTTACCGTAATGCTCGGTGATGAAGCCGCCGGCATAGGGCTTGTTGCGGCCGATCGAATAGCCGAGCCCGGCCATGGTCTCCTCGACCCGGTCGGGCAATAGCGGCGTGCAGCTGGTGCCGTAGCGGTCGCCGATCACGATGTCGGGCCGCCGCGGCTCGTCGCGGGAGACGCCGACCGAGGGCATCGAATGGCAGTCGACCAGCACGACGGTGCCGAACATCTGGTGCACCTTGTTGATCAGCCGGCGCAGCGCGCGATGATAGGGCTTGTACAGCGTCTCGATCCGCCCCAGCGCGTCGTCGACCAGGATGCGCTCGCGATAGATCTCCTGGCCGTCGCCGACCACGCGCGGAATGGTGCCGAGCCCGCCGGCGACCCGCATCGAGCGGGTGTTGGCAAAGCTCGGCAGGCGCCCGGTGAACATCCGGGGATCGAGCTCATAGGGTTCACGATTGACGTCGACATAGGAGCGCGGAAAGTTGACCCGCACGGTCGGAAAGCCGCGCTCGCTGAGATGGCCGATCAGCTCGTCCATGAAGGAATCTTCGGAACGCCGCAGCGTCGGCAGGTCGATCCTGGAGGCGCTGAGGAATTCGTCCGGATAGGTCGAGCCGGAATGGGGCGAGTTGAAGATAATCGGCGCGCGCCATTGCGCGGGCTCAACGATCTCGAAGGCGGGCGACTTGTCGCCGTCAAACCGGGTCATCTTCTCAGGCTTCGTCCCTTGGTGTCAGGCTTCATCCCTTGGCAATCAGGCTTCGCCCCTTGGTATCAGGCTTCGCCTCTCCGTATCAGGCTTCGCCCTTGGCGCCGCACGATCCAACAAGCCCAGCACCGGCCTTAACGCATTGATTCGGCCGATCAGGCGGCTCTTATGTGTCGTCATTGTCCGGAATCGCAACCATCCTGCCAAGCGAAAAGATGAGATCTGCGCTGGAACATGTCTTAACCCTGCGGGCAGCGAGGTGGGGACCGGCAGGTACGGCTCGATTGCTTCATGCCGTATTCCGGTTCACAAGAGTCCGGCAGCGCGAGCTGCGGACGGTAAAGATTTTCACCCCAAATTTACCCTCCGTCGGGCTTAGTGACCTCCGCTGATATCCTCTGGGGATTCGACATTTCCGCCATGCCAAAGATCCTGCTCGCCGAAGACGACAACGACATGCGCCGTTTCCTGGTCAAGGCGCTGGAAAACGCCGGTTTTCAGGTCTCGTCCCACGATAACGGCATGGCCGCCTATCAGCGGCTGCGGGAAGAGCCGTTCGAGATGCTGCTCACCGACATCGTGATGCCGGAGATGGACGGCATCGAGCTCGCCCGCCGGGCCTCGGAACTCGACCCCGACATCAAGATCATGTTCATCACCGGCTTCGCCGCGGTCGCCCTGAACTCGGATTCGGACGCCCCCAAGAACGCCAAGGTGCTGTCCAAGCCCGTGCATTTGCGCGAATTGGTCAGCGAAGTGAACAAGATGCTGGCGGCCTAAATCGGCCCCCTTCCGTCCTTGCACCGGCTCCCGTGAGCCGTTATAGGGACCCGACCCGATCTAGACGACATCTAGGGCGCGTAGCTCAGCGGGAGAGCACTACCTTGACATGGTAGGGGTCACAGGTTCGATCCCTGTCGCGCCCACCACGCTTCGCCTTCGGCTTCGCGTGGCACAGCCAAGACCTCTCGGGCGAAGCGTGTCCGGCGTAGCTCGAAGAGCGTAGACGGACTGGGGCGTTCTGCTCCGCAGCCTGGAACGTCCAGACGCGCTCCCGCATTGGTTCGCCATGCCGAAAGTGTTCAAGCGTGGCGACCATGTCAGCTGGAATTCCGAGGCCGGCCGGGTGCGCGGCCACATCCTCCGCGTGCACACCAAAGGACGTCGAGTACAAGGGCTACGTCCACCATGCCAGCCCCGACGATCCGCAATACGAGATCAAAAGCGACAAGACCGATCACGTCGCCTTGCATAAGGGCCGGGCGTTGCACTTGCTCCGGAGCTGACGGGCGATGGCTCACCCATTCTTCACGATCGGCCACGGCACACGTCCAATCGGTGAATTCGTTGTCCTGTTGCAGAGCGTGTCCGTCACGCATCTCGTCGACGTCCGCACCGTGCCCCGCTCGCGCACCAATCCCCAATACAATCGCGAGGCCCTGTCGCAAGCACTCGGGGCCGTTTCGGTCGACTATGAGCATATCGCCTCGCTCGGCGGCCTGCGCAGCCGCAAGCGGGAGATACCGCGCGAGACCAATGCTTTCTGGCAGAACGACAGCTTTCACAACTATGCCGACTATGCGGTGAGCGAGAGCTTTCGCGAGGGGCTCGCGCATCTGCGCGAACTCGGGCAGGCGCAGCGATGCGCCATCATGTGTGCCGAGACGGTATGGTGGCGCTGCCACCGGCGGATCATCACCGATTACCTGCTCGCCGGCGGCGAGAGCGTGTTTCACATTACGGGACCCGGGGAGGTCAAACTGGCCGAGATGAATCCGGCGGCGCACATGATGGCTGACGGCCGCTTGGTTTATCCCGCGGAAAGTTAGCAAATCGTGCTATTCGCGGCTATGATTGCTGCAGTCCGTGATCCTCTGGGGGAGTGGGTTATCGCTACCCGTCACCCATAGGATCTATGATCCTCTTGGTCCGCGACGTGAGTTTGCCATGAGCATTTCCGTGCTCGAACAGGTCAGAATCCAGGCGCAGGTGTTGGTGCCCTTGGTCAAGGCGCTCCAGGCCGAGCTCGGCGAGACGCATGCCAATGCGCTGGTGCGCAAGGCGCTCGGCGATCTCTATCGCGGTTTCGGCGAGGAATTCTGGAAAGCCAAGAACGAGAACAATCTCGGCAAGGCGGTGTCCTCCGCCTTCCAGACCTATGCCCGTGACGACGCGCTCGCTTACAATATTGTCGAGCAGACCGAGGACGTCTTCGCGCTTGATGTGAAGCGATGCGCCTATGCCGAGTTCTACAAGGCGCTGGGCGAGCCCAAGCTCGGCTTTCTCCTGGTCTGCACCGCCGACTTTGCGACCGCCGAAGGTTTCGGCCCCGACGTCGCGCTGACGCGAACGCAGACCATCATGCAAGGCGCTCCGCATTGCGACTTCCGCTACCGGCGCGATCCGGGCGGATCACGGTGAAGGAACTCCGACCCATGCGAACGGGCTGTCTTGCCCTAGCTGTATTGTCGCTGATTGCGTCGCGGGCCGACGCAGCCGCCATCGACTGGCAGGCCGAGCTCCAGCGCTGTCGTGTGCTGCGCGAAAACGTGGCGCCGTTGCTTCAGGCCGGCGAGGGGATCTCGGCGGTCGGCCGTTCCAACAGATCCGTGCGTCGCTGCATATGGATCCAGCGCATGGCGGTACGAAGGAAGATTCCGGGCGCGGAGACGTGGTAACGCGGGCGCCTCTCAGGGGGACGCCTTCTTCGGCCCGCCTAGCAGGTCCTTCAATCCGGTCGGATAGCGGCTTGATGCTGGCCCGAACGTGCCGCCTGGCGCTGCCTTGATCCGTGACTCGCCGCCTGCCATTGTCCGATCCTTCGCGGCGGCGAACCTGGCATTCGGCGAAACTGTATCGCTCACCGCGGATGTGGAAAGAAGGCAGGTTACCGAAATGAGCAGCGTGAACAAGCCCGGCGGCAACTACCTGCCGGTGATCATCCATGGTGGAATTGCGTATGTCAGTGGTCAGCTGCCGCGTCGCGGCGAAGACCTGCTGTACTCAGGCAAAGTCGGCGCAGGTGTCGATGTCGCCGCAGCACAGGAAGCTGCTGCACTCTGCGCTGATCTCTGCATTTCGGCCATCAACCACGCAACAGGCGGAGAGGACAAGATCGTCCAGGTCTTGCAGCTCGTTGGATACATCGCCTCGGCGCCTGGATTTACGCAGCAATCGCAAGTCATGAACGGCGCCTCCGACCGGCTGATCGAGCGCCTAGGTGATCGCGGCCGTCATACGCGTACATCTGTTGGCGTCGCCGAGTTGCCGCGGGGCGCACCGGTCGAGCTGAGTATGATTGCCACTGTTCGGTCGTAGATGGCATGTTCGCTCGGTGATCGTCAGGTTCCGAAGTCCGCGATGTGATGCGCCGCGACGAACGCGGCCTATTCGACCAGATACTTCTTCACCGCGGCCTCGTCCCACGCAATGCCGTTGCCGGGCTCCTCGCTTGGCAGGGCAAAGCCGTCCTTGATCTGCAAACGGGTCGCCAGCACCGCGTCGGCCCAATCGACATATTCCAGCCAGTGCGCGGTGGGCGTCACGCAGAGAAGATGCGCGCTGACTTCCGAGAACAGATGCGTCGACATCTCGATGCCTGCGGCATGCGCCAGCGCGGCGGCGCGCAGCCAGCCGGTGACGCCGCCGATGCGCTGCACGTCGGGCATCACGTAGTCGCAGGCTTCCGCCGACAGCGCGGATTGCATCGCGAACGCGCTGTCAAAGTTCTCGCCGATCTGGACCGGGGTGCGCAGCGCATCCGCGATGCGGGCGCAGCCGGAATAGTCGTCGTGACGGATCGGCTCCTCGATCCAGGTGAGCCCCTCGTCGTCGAGCATCTCGCCGCGGCGGATGGCCTCGCTGACCGTCAGCGCCTGATTGTAGTCGCACATCAAGGTCACCTCGTCGCCGACGGCCTTGCGCACCGCGCGCACCACCTTCAGGTCTTCCCGCGCATCGGGACGGCCGACGCGGATCTTTGCGGCCTGGAAGCCCTCGGCCAGCAGCTTGTGGGCCTCCTCCACCGCGGCACCCGCCGGCATGATGCCGAGCCCCTTCGAATTGTAGGCCGGAACCGGTTTCGGCGCGCCGCCGAGCAGGCGCGCCAGCGGCAGGCTTCGAGCGCGGGCCAGCGCGTCCCATGCCGCCATGTCGATGCCGGATTGCGCCAGCCGCTGCAGGCCGGCCAGACCCAAGAGCGTGAAGCGCTGGGTCAGCTTGCGCTCGATCTCGAAGGGCAGCAGCTCGTCGCCCGCGACGAGCTCTGACATTTCCGCGACCATCGCCGTCAGCGGCTTCAAGGCCGAGGGGGTGATCGAGAACAGATAGGCGTGCCCCCGCGCGCCCAGGTCGGTCTCACAGTCGATCAGCACCAGCGGCGCCTTTGCGACAGCCCCGGTCGAGGTTTTGAGCGGGAGGTTCATCGGCACGATCACGGGGCGCGCATTGAAGCGCTTGATACGGATGGTCTCGGTCATTTGATGGATCTCCCGGTGGAGTGAATGCAGATTAATGCCGATCTTAAACATTCGCCATGAAACGAAAAGCCGCTTGGCGCGACCACCATAAAATGGGGTTGCGCGGGAGCGCGTTTATTGGCTCTGTTCCGCATCCCCCGAGTTCGAGACAAGAACGCTCATCACGGAGCCAAAGAGTGAAGCAAGAGATCTCCGAAGAACAGCGCAAGAGTGGCATCCTGACCGGTGCCGCGGTCGCCTTCCTCCTGCTCGCTTTGCCGCTCGCAGTGTGGCTGGACCTGACCGAACTCAGCAAGACCGCGCTGCGCCGGCAGGCGATCGACCTGAATTCGGTGATCACGAGCGTGCGCAGCTATTACGCGACCAACGTGGTCGGGCGCATCATCGCCAATCCGAACGGCACGACCAGGGTGGTTCACAACTACGAATCCGTCCCCGGCGGGGTCCCGATCCCGGCCACGCTGTCGCTGGAGCTCGGGCGGGTAATCGGAGCGCAGCAGGAAAACATCACCTACCGTTTCGTTTCGGACTTCCCGTTCCAGAATCGCGCCCCGCACCAGCTCGACAAGTTCGAGAAGGATGCGCTCGAATCGCTTCGCAACGATCCCGAGCAGAAGATCGTCGAGACCGAGACCTCGCTGTTCAACGACAAGGTCCGCTTGATCGCTCCGGTGACGATGGGCCCGGCCTGCGTCAGCTGCCACAACAGCCACCCTGAAAGTCCGAAGAAGGATTGGAAGGTGGGTGACGTCAGGGGCATCCAGGAGGTGATCATCGCCCAGCCGATCGCCGCCAACATCTTCTCGTTCAAATTCCTCTTGGCCTATTTCCTGATCGCGGCCGGCAGCGGCTTGTCGTTTCTCTCGCTGCAGCGCCGCCAGGCGAGCCGCATCAAGGGCATGAACAGGGAGCTCGAATCCGCCAACGACTTCCTGGCTTCGCTCTCGATGAAGATCTCGCGTTACATTCCGCCGCAGGTCTACCGAAGCATCTTCTCTGGCCAGAAGGACGTCACCATCCACACCGAACGCAAGAAGCTCACCATCTTCTTCTCGGACATCCAGAACTTCACCGCGACGGCGGAGCGGCTCCAGCCGGAGTTGCTGACCCAGCTCCTCAACGAATATTTCACCGAGATGTCGGCGGTCGCCCACGAATTTGGCGGCACCATCGACAAGTTCATCGGCGATGCCATGCTGATCTTCTTCGGCGATCCCGAGACCAAGGGCGACCGCGCCGACGCTCAGGCCTGCCTCCAGATGGCCTGGCGCATGCAGCACCGCCTCACCGAGCTCAATGCGAAATGGCGCGCCTCCGGCATCGAGCTGCCGTTCAAGGCGCGCATGGGCATCAATTCCGGCTATTGCAATGTCGGCAATTTCGGCAGCAGCGATCGCATGGACTACACCATCATCGGTGCGGAGGCGAACCTCGCCGCGCGCCTGCAATCGATCGCCGAGCCCGGCGGCATCGTGCTGAGCTATGAAACCTTTGCGCTGGTCAGCGACATCGTCCGCGCCCACGCGCTGCCCGCGATCACGATGAAAGGCATCAGCCGCGAAGTGATTCCGTACTCCGTGGATGCGCTGAACGACGCTTCAGTGGAGACAAGCGGCATCATTACCGAGCGTGCCCCCGGGCTGGAGCTCTATCTCGACCCCGCGGTAGTGAAATCCGGCGACGCAGCGCGGGTGCGCTCGCTGCTGGAGAACGCGCTGGCCTCGCTGAAGCCGGTGTGAGGCAGGGCTGTCGCAGTCGCAGTTGAGGTTGTCGAACGTGCTCGGCCTGCATGGTTCGAGACGCCCGCTCTGGCGGGCTCCTCACCATGAGGGTCGGATTTCTCGCTGCGAAAACGCGACCTCATCCTGAGGGCCTGCCTAGGCGGGCGTCTCGAAGGATGGCCGCGGGCGAGCTCCTAGTCACGTTTTCTCCGTGCGCTACCGCTGCCAGCGTGAAGCAACTCACCGCGCCGCGCCTTCCGTAAACGCCGTCTCGATCACGTCGCCGAAGGGTTGCCAGGAACGGCCGTCGAACTGGACCAACCGCATCTGCCTGATCGGCAGGTAGCTGGTCGGCGAGGTGTTCATCCTGATGTTGGGCAGGGCGACCGAGGGCTGATAATTCCTCAGCGAAGCCGCCTGACGCATGATGTTCTCGCGCGATAAATCGTCGCCGCATTGCTTCAGCACCTGCGTCAGCGCCTCGGCCGCGGCGTAGCCATAGAGCGCGGCGCTGTTGTTGGTGCTTTCGTCGTGATGGTATTTGTCCATGAAGGCGAACCAGTCCTTCATGGCGGGATCGTCTTTCCACGCGGGATCGCTCGGATCCTTGAGGAAAGCCGCCGAGATCACGCCGGAGGAATTCTCCAGGCCTGCGGGCGCCATCGCATTTGCGATCGAGGCCGAGGCGTCGTTGACGATGAAGACCGGGCGCCATTTCATTGCCGCCGCCAGCTTGATCACCTTGGACGCCGTCGACGGTACACCGAGAAAGACGAAAATATCGGCGCCGGCGCGCTTGAGGATCGAGACGTGTCCGTCGAGATGCTCATCGGCAATGTCGAAGGCGATGTCGACGAGGACGAGACGGTTCAGTTCGCCAAGTCCTTCCTCCATGCCCTTGAGAAGCGCACGCCCGAACTGGTCGTTCTGCCAGAGCACCACGATCTTCTTCCTGGGATAATAGGCCTGGAGATAGTTGGCGTAGATGCGCCCCTCCGACCGGAACGACGGCTGCCAGCCCATGGTCCAGGGAAACGCCTTGGCCTGGCTCAGCTCCTCGTCGCCGGAGGCGACGAACAGTTGTGGGATCTTCTTTGCGTTCAGATACCAGCGCGTGGCGAGATTACCCGGTGTGCCGAACGATCCGAACATCAAATGCACGTCGTCCGTCTCGACCAGATTGCGCGTCAGCTCCAGCGCCGTCATCGGATCGGAATTGTCGTCGCGCGTGATGAAGCGGATCTTGCGGCCGTTGATTCCGCCGCGCGCGTTGACCATGTCGAAATAGGCCGCTTCCGCCTGGCCAATAGCGCCGAACTCCGAGAGCGGTCCCGAATACGGCATGACATTGCCGATGCGGATTTCGTTGTCGGCGATGGGTTGATCCGAGTGTTGTTGCTGCGACATCGCTCCGAGCGAGGCCAAGGCGATCATCGAGACGAACAGCATCCTGCCGGTGACGCGCATGCTCAACACCTTGTCGTTGGCCCCCAACGAGGTCGGCTCAGTCCGCAGCAAGGCGAGTTGATCTACGTCAAGCGTTTGTCAAAGCTGTGGCCGGTTGGCGCGCCGCGATGCGGCGCGTCGCAGCCCGGGCGAAAGCGACAGGCGTGCTGACGGGCTGCAAGAGGTCGTCATGCCCGGGCTTGTCCCGGGCATCCACGTGCTTTGTGCCGCGAGGAAGGCGTGGATGGCCGGGACAAGCCCGGCCATGACGTTGCAGGAGCTGCGTCCGCAACACCGCTACGGCAGCCCGCGCGCCTCGAGCTGATGCGCCAGCAGCAGCGTCGGCTCGGCGAGGCTGTCGCCGGTGCCGTCGAGGCCGAAGGCGCTCGCGATGCCGTCGCGGCTGCGCAGCAGCGCGCTACGCGGACAATGGCCGGCGCCGCAGAGCGTCTTCTTCAAGGTTTCGCCCTGCGCCGTGATGCCGGCGGAATCATCCGCAGCCCAGGCCAGCACGATCGGGACGTCGACATTGAGGATGCCAGGGAAGACCGAGCGCTTGTTGTACTGGCTGGCGTCGCTGCCGAGATAGGCCTTCTCGCTGTCGCTCGCGTCCTTGCCGGCGCGGTAGACCCCGGACACCAGCACGACCGCCGCGACATCGGCGCGGTCGGTCTGGAGTTCGGGATGGGCCAGCAGGGTAGCGACATGGAAGGCGCCGGCGCCGTAGCCGACCGCGACAATCTCGCGGGCATCGCCGTTGAACAGGTCGATATTGCCGTGGACCCAGGACAGCGCCGCCGCCACGTCGGTCGCACCCGCTGGCCACGTCGCCGAGGGCGCCAGCCGGTAGTTGACGCGCACGCCGATCATGTCGTTGCGGGCGGCAAAGCACATGGCCTGGTCCTGGATCTGGCGCGACAGCTCCGGCGCGGCGCGGTCGCCGGTGAAGGTGTCGCCGGTCACGAACAGCAGCACCGGCCGCGGCGTATCCGCCTTGGTCGTGGCGGTGGCGACATCGAGCACATTGGCTTCGCTCTCGCCGTAGCGCAGGCCGCGCGAGAAGGTGACCTGCTCGCACAGCCGCGCGGTGCCGCCCGCGGTGGTGTCGTTGTCGGTGAGGCCGACCCGGACGAGATCGGACGGCGCGGCCGGCCGCGCCGGCAAGGGGCCGTGTGCGGAGGCTGCCGTCACGCCCAGAATCAGAAAAAATGCGAGAAAATTCTTCATGTCGGTGTTGGCCCTGCGTGCCCGATATGGGCTCGCGCGTTTGGCCCGTCTTTTCAATTCGCCTTATTAGTTAGCTGGTCATGAGGCGATTTCACGGCACCCATGGTTCTCTCGGCACGTCCTCCACGCGTGGTTCAATTCCCCGGCTGGAACGTGCACTCCGCGCCGCTGCCGTCCTTCCGGCGGATGGCGTTGGGGTCGATCGTGCAGCTCAGCTTGGTCAGGCTCTCGAAATTCGATCCTGCGGCGCCGTCGGACGGAATGCCGGCCAGGGCTTCGGTGGCGAAGATCTCGCCGGCCGTGGAGCCGTTCACCGTCCTGGTCTTCTTGCCGAAGGTGACCTCGCAGTTCCGGATGGTGATGTCGACATTGCCGGCGCGACAGACGATTCGATCGGCGGTCACCACGATCGGCTTCTTGTAGGGAATGTCGCTGTTGGCGGCGAACAGCATCGCCATTGCCTTCTTCTCGGCGCCGGACAGCACCGATGACAGCGGCGCGATCACCCCCGCGAGCGCCAGCGCCGTCGAGCCCGAGACTTTTGCGGGCGTCGCGTCGGATGCATCGGCGACGCCGGAGGCAGTTCCGACAACGAGGGCGCAGGCGAGGATCAATCGACCGGCTTTCATTTTGCCTCCCTGGGCCTGCCATCGCGGCTTCCCTTCCGGGCGGCGCGTAGAACCAGTTTAGCATGTAAACGCGAATTGGAAGGCAAGTTCGCCGGGCCTTGGGCCTTTGCGCGGTGCGGCTGTTTTGCCCCGAGGTGTCAAACGGTTACGCCGCGGGGCCAAGCCTCGCGCCGACACGGCCGTTCTACTGTGCATGGGGTTGTTTTCGCGTTTTTTTGTTTGGCCGGCCGGTCAGGCCTGCTTCATCGTCCGGAAGGTGATGGAATAGCGGCGCGCCTCGACCGGCGGGATGCTGTGCTCCCATTGCGACCGCGCCTCGCCGTCCATCATGTAAAGCGAGCGCGGCAAGGCTTCGAGCGTGTGACGCTCCCATTTGTCGCCGCTACGGCGGCGGAAGCGGAATTTGCAGGACGAGCCCAGCGACAGGCCGAGGATTTTGTCGAAATGCGGCTTGTCGCGGTGCCAGCCGATGCCGACGCCGGCGTCGTATTCGGTGCAGAGCACCTGCCGCACGCTGCCGCCGGCAAGCCCCGCCCATGCCTCGACATGCCGCGTGACGGGGACGACCCAGTCCGGGATCGGCTCGGCCTCGGCCAGCCGCTGCTCTGTGTAGTCATAGCGATAGCCGAAGGACGCCACCCGGCGGTTGCCCTCGAAGGCGCCGAACTGGAAGCGCTGGAGCGGCAATGCTGCGATGCGGCAGATGAGCGCCTGCTCGACGGCGGCCTCGACGAAGTCGTCGGCATAGCGAAGGCCGGCAGGCCCTGCTTGCGGATCGGCGAACAAACCAAGCTGCGTCATTCCTCGCATTTCCGTGATGGAACCTAATGGTGGCTGATGCGACTTACATATGACGCGGAAAGTAACGTGCGAGGCTGTCATGGCAGAGAAGCATACCGCCGATCCGGCAGAAATCATGCGGGCGACCGGTCATCCTGAGCTGGAATACGCCGCCGGCTGGACCATCGCCGGTCTGGTCACCATCGGCACCATCGTCGCCGCCTGGGTGTTCGCGATCTAGCCCATTGGAAACTGGAGCTCGAACGCCGCGCCCTGATCGGTCGGCTTGAGCCTGATCGAGCCACCATGGCTCGCCATCACCGCGCGCGCGATCGCGAGCCCCATCCCGGTGCCGCCTTGGTCGCGGCGGGTGGTGAAGAACGCGTCGAAGATCCTGTCGCGGTTCGGCGCCGAAATCGCCTCGCCGTCATTGGTCACGGTCAGACGCAGGGTCGTGCGCTCGTCGATCGCCTCCAGCCTGATGGCCCCAGCCTTGTGCCGCATCGCATTGTCGGCGAGATGCGACAGCACGATCAGCGCCTTCTCGGCCGACATGCCGATCATCAGGTCGAGGCTGCCGCTGGCCTCGATCGAGCTCGCCGGAAATCGGCTCCTGAGGTCGGCAATCACCGGCGCCAATTCCGTGCGCTCGTTTTGCGGCAGGCTTTCGGCACGCGCGAGTTCGCGCAGCCGCTGCGCCATCGCTTCCAGCCGCTTTGTGTCGGACAGGATGTTGGCGATGAACGTCTCCTGCTCGGCCGGCGTCAGGCTGCCCGCTTTGCCCTGAACCGAATCCTGCAACAGCTCGGCGGCGCCCTTGATCGAGGTCAGCGGCGATTTCAGCTCGTGGGTGAGGTGGGCCGAGAAGGTCGCGATATAGTCCGAGCGCCGCGCCAGCTGTTCGGCCATGCCGAGGAAGCTGTGTGAGAGCTGCGCGAACTCGCGCGTACCGTAGTGTCGGAGCGGCCTGAACGCCTCACGGTCGCCGCGGCCTATTCTGGTGGCGCGATCGATCAGTTCGCGCATCGGCAGCGTGATGGTGCGCGAGAATACGAGGCCGATCGCGATCGTGCCGAGAACCACGGCGAGCCCCGCCAGCACGAACTTCGCCCGCTCCTGATAGAGATGGTCGAAGATGTTGCTCGGCGTCCGCGTCGTGTAGATCACCCCCGCGACGCGGTTGTTGACGATGACAGGCATTGCCGAGAACACGTGGACGCCGAGGCCGCGGCTGAAGGAATAGATCGACGGCGGCGGCTTGTCGGGCACGCGGTTGCGCAGGGTGGCGCGGTATTGCCCATGCAGCGCGTCCGCGACCTCCTCGATGTGGGCGAGCGACTGCCCGACCTCCTGCCGCCCGGCGATCACCACGCCTTGGGGATCGAGGATGCGAAAGCCTGCCAGCGTCACCTTTTGGGTCTCGCGGATGATCGGCGTCAGCTTTGCGCCGATCTCGACATAGACGGGCTGCGGCGGCTGTGGAGCGGTTTGCGCCTCTGGCCGCCGCCGCAGCAGGTCGTTGGCGGTGAGGTCAAGCGCGGGACGGATCGGGGTGACCTGGTCGCCTGGATCAGGCAGCACGTTCGTCGGCACCTCGGCGCCGAGCGTCAGGCCGCTGTCGAGCCGCGCCGTGATCTCCTGCGCGTAGATCGTCGCGAGCACGCGGCTCTGCGCGATCAGCTCGGCCTGGGTCTGGCGGATCAGCTGGTTGTCGTAGAGACGGAAGAAGAACAGGCCGACCAGCGGCAGCACGCCGACGGTCGCCAGCACCGTGAAGATCACCAGGGTGAGCGACGGCCGCCATTTGTCCGGCGCCGCGCTCATGCCTCTTTCTCGCAGCGGCCGAGCTTGAAGCCCACGCCGTGGATGGTCTCGATGACATTGTCGCAGGCCAGCGCCGCGAGCTTGGCGCGGATGTTGCGGATGTGGCTGTCGATGGTGCGGTCGGAGACCTGGATGTTGAGCTGGTAGGCGGCCCGCATCAGCTGCTCGCGATTGAACACCGAGCTCGGCCGGGTCAGGAACGCGCGCAAGATGCCGAACTCGATCGCGGTCAGCTTTAGCGGCGTGCCGGCGAACGACGCGACATGCTGCTCGGGATCGATCAACAGGCCGCCTTGCGCGAGTGCAGACGGCCCCGCCTTGGCCTCGCCATTGCGCGGGCCGAGACGGCGCAGGATGACGTTGACCCGCGCCACCAGCTCGCGCGGGCTGAACGGCTTCGTCACGTAGTCGTCGCCGCCGATCTCGAGGCCGAGGATGCGGTCGATCTCCTCGTCGCGCGCCGACAGGAACAGGATCGGCACGTCGGAGCCTTTGCGCACCTCGCGGCAGACGTCGAGGCCGTCGAATTCGGGCATGCCGATGTCGAGCACGATGAGATCGGGCTTGTCGGTGGCAAAGCGGCTCAGCGCCTCCTTGCCGTCGCGCGCTTCGATCACGTCCATGCCGGCCTTCTTTAGCGCAACGCGGATGACCTCGCGGATGTGGCCCTCGTCGTCGACGATGAGAATGCGATGCGCCAAGAATCTCTCCGCTCAGCCTGCCGGCTGATTGCCGGGCTGGCTTTTGGCCCCAGCATCGAGCCGGCGCTGCAGCCGCCAGCTCCGAAAGCTCCAGGCCCGCCAGACCATGTTCAGCCGCTGAGCTTCTACAAGCCGATCGCGGCGCCGCGCAAGGCAGTCGTCGCCCTTGCGATGGGCTATTACCTTGTCGAGCGCGGGCAGCGCCTGCGGTCCGAGTGTGAGGAGGTAGTCGGTATCGATCATCATGCCCTTGCCCGACATTTCACTGCTGTGCGCCAGATTGTAGTCGGAAATGAACGCGTCGAAGTTCACCAGCGAGACAGTATAGAGCACGATCGCTAACGCGATCAGATTGGCGCCGACAAGCCACCGGTTGGTGTGGTCGAGCGCGATGCGGGCCACGATCAGGATCAGCCCGAGTGCCACCAGCCCCATCCAGATGAAAGCGGCGATGCGCCAATAGGTCAGCATGTACCTGTCGACGTAGAGGTCGAGGCGGAGGATGGAGGACGCGACCAGAAGTACATTCTGCCCGACCCAGAAGTAGACCAGCAGCCGGATCACCTTTGATTTTTCGGCCGGTCCACCTGGGCGCATCGCCACCAGCACGAAGGCGGCGGCGAGCAGGGCGGTGGCGATCAGCGGGTAGGCGCCGCGATGGGCATAGGCGGCATAAGTCATGTTGGCCGGCAGCGCGACATGACCCCAGAGATAGATGCCGTCGAGAATGGACTGCGCCGCGAACAGCAGATTGAACAGGATCAGCGAGCGCAGGATGGTGGAGGGGCCCAGGAACTGAGCCGAGACTTGGGACGGCAGCGGCGGGTGCACGGGGCCATCGACGACCGTCGTGGTGGCAATCGTCCTGCGCCGCCAGCGAACGTGGATGAACGGCCAGACCAGCGCCAGCATCATGGTCCAGAACAGCACGCGCGGGAAGCTGACATAGTCGAGGATGCACTTTGGATTGAGCAGGAACACCCACTGCTCGATCAATGGATTGGCCGCGGCGAACAGTGCGATGAAGACCGTGCTCAGCGCTGCAGGCAGAAACCAGAGTGCGATGCTCCGGGTGAGTGCCGACATGTTGAAGATTTGAAGTGCATCGGGGAAGACCCTGAAGGGATTGATCAGGACAAAGTTTCGCAGCGCGCGGGTGCGGTCGGCGAGCCCGGTCGTCTCCGGATTGGTCGCGAGCAGGAGGGCGACGACCAGCGCTGCCACGAGGATTGGAAACGAGAGCGTGTTGAGCTCTTCCGCGGCCGGAACGAGACCAAGCGCAACGATCGCGCCGCCAATCGCAGCACGCCGATGATCCAGCGTCGCGTGGTTGGCGAGCAGCGAGGCGCAGGCGATCGCGATGGCCATGATCACCAGTGACAGCCCCAATCGCTGCCCGTAGAGCAGAAAGTCGGCGAGCGCGGCGAGCACCAATGCCAACGCGAGCTTTGCCGACAGCGCCGAAGGCCTGATCGGTTTGATTTCCGTCGTCGACGTCGTAGCCAGGCTCGTCATGTCCAAATGGCCTTTCGTGAATGGTGGCATCACGAAGTCTGAACGTCGTTTGTGCAGAAGGCGGGATCGTCGTCTGCACGGCTTCAGGAGTCTTTTGCAGATTATGTGCAGGCGCGGTTTTAGTCCTTACGCGGCGCAAATCGCTTTGATAGGTGCGATGCATACATCACCTTGGGCGTGACGCATCATGCAGCTCCTCAACCGCACCGGTCTCATCCTGCTCTGGCTGGCCGCCCCTCTCGTCGCATTTGCGGCCGCTAACAAGAACGATCCCTATCTGCTCGTGCTGCGCGGCGCCGGAAACATCGCGCTTGTCGTCACAAGCATCGTGATCGTCATCGTGCTGCTGCGCAGGGGACGTTGGTGCACAACCGCCGGCAAGCTGCTCGTCATGCTCTGGTGCGTTCCGCCGCTCCTGATGTCGGCGGCGCACCTGAAATTCGAACTGCGCAAGCACGATGTTCTTGCCGCCAGTGCGGCCGAGGCGGGTCAGCTCGGACCTCACTTCATGGTCGGCTATTCCTCCCTCCCGGAGGTCGCGCGCCTCGCCGAGCAAGGCTTGATCGGCGGTGTCTACGTCACCCGGCACAACATCCGGGGCCGGACAGTCGAGGCGCTGCGTGCCGAGATCGCGGCGCTACAGGACAAGCGGCGCGCCGCCGGCCTGCCGCCGCTGGTCGTCGCCGCGGACCAGGAGGGCGGCATCGTCGGGCATCTTGCGCCGCCGCTGACGAAGCTGCCGGCGCTGGCGACGCTTGCCGGGCTTGCCCCCGATGACCAGCAGGCCAAAGCGGCAGAGTTCGGCCGCATCCACGGTCGTGACCTCGCCGGGCTCGGCGTCAACCTCAATCTCGCACCGGTGCTCGATCTCAAGCCGCCGGGCCGGCGCAATCGCCTCGATTTTCACACGTTGATCGGTCAGCGCGCGATTGCGACCGATCCGACCGTCGTTGGCGCGATCGCGAGCGCCTATGTGCGCGGGCTGGAACAATCCGGCGTCGGCGCCACGCTCAAGCATTTTCCCGGCATCGGGCGCGTGCGCACCGACACGCATCATTTCAGCGCCAATCTCGATACGCCGGTGAAGGAGTTGGAAGCAACCGACTGGCTTCCGTTCCGCGAGGTGCTGTCGCATTCGCGCAGCGCGCTCATAGTCGGCCACGTCACGCTCACGGCCGTCGATCCCGATCGCGCCGCCTCGCATTCGAAGCGTGTCGTCGAGGGGATTATTCGCGACAAATGGGGCTATCAGGGCGTCGTCATGACCGACGATCTCGTGATGGGCGCGATCTACCAGCACGACGTCTGCCAGGCCGTGGTCGAGGCCATCAACGCGGGCGTCGATCTGCTGCTGGTCGCCTATGACGGCGCGCAGTTCTACCGGATTTTCGCTTGCGCCCTGGATGGATCGCGGCACGGCAAGCTCGATACGGCGATGCTGCGCGCGAGCGAGGCGCGGCTCGCGCGGGGTTTCCCGTCCGAGCAGGCGCGAGCCGTCTCAAGCACCGTCAGCGTCGCCCGCCAAAACTAGCCCTTTACGAACTGCCTGTAGTCAGGCTCGCGATGAAACCAGAATTCGTAGCCGGTGATGCCCTTCTGCATGGCGACATCGTGGATCGGCTGGTTGAGCGGGACGACGGGAACATCGCGCATGCAGAGCGCGATGAAATCCTTCACGGCCTTGTCGTACTCGGCGGCATCCGTGGTGAACCGCGCCTTGTCGATCAGCGCGTCCATTTCCTTGTTCTGGTAGGAGGAGATGTTGAAGATCGAGTTGTTGCCGTGGAAATTCCAGTAGAAGTAATATTCGGGATAATCGAGCCAGCCGCTGAAACGATTCAGCGCGAGCGGCAGTTCCTTCTTGTTCAGCGTGGTGCGCCAGTTCGCGCCGGGAATCTTTTCGATCGCCGCCTTGATTCCGATCTTGGCCAGGCTTTCCTGGATCAGGATCGCGGTCGGCTCGCCGACCGTGGCGGTGCCGGTGTCGAGCGACAACGTCGTCTCCAAGCCGGTTTCGAATCCCGCCTCCTTCATCAACGCCTTGGCCTTGTCGAGATCGGTGACGTAGGGAAACGCCTGCGGCCAGACCGGCTTTGAGACGTCTGCTACTCCGCCATACATGGGAACGGCACGTCCGAAGAACGCGCTGCTCTGGATCTGCTCATAAGGCATCGCCCAGGCGACCGCTTGGCGCAGCTTCACATTGTCGAACGGCGGCTTTGCGGTGTTGAGCGCGACCGACCAGAGCGCGTTCGGGATCGGCACGCCGGAGACCTTGACCTTGCCTTCCTTGATGATCTGCTCGAAGTCACGCGGCGCAAAGCCGCTAGAGATATCCGCATCGCCCCGTTCCAGCATGGCGCGGCGAGTGCCGGCGGAGGGGACGTCGCGCGCGATCACGCGCTTGAGCTTCGGGAGAGGTCCGCTCTTCCAATCGTCGAAGCGCGCCAGCACGGTCTCACTGCCCGGCTTCCAGCTTTCGATCCTGTAAGCGCCGCCGCCGGCCTCGTTGTTCCTGAGCCATGCCAGTGCCCACGGGTCTTCCGACGTCGCGTTCTTTTTCGCGAGCTCCGAGTTGATGATGAAGGGCACGACCACCGCGACGTTGAACAGCAGCATCTTGTCCTTGCGCACATAGTCGATGCGGAAGGTGTGGTCGTCGACCACGATGAACTGCTCGGACTTTTCCAGCGATCCCGCCGACATCTGGAAGGTCGGAAAGCCGCCGACCTTCACCGCGCGGTCGAACGACCATTTGACGTCTTTCGCCGTGACCGGCGTACCGTCGTGGAATTTGGCGTCCTTCCGTAGCTTGAACGTGCAGGACATGCCGTCGGCTGCAACCTCCCAACTCTCGGCGAGTTCAGGCGCGAGCTTTTCGCGGTCATAAGACAGCGTACCGTCGGGGAAGTTCTTGGAGGCGTAGCTCAGCAGGCGATCGTAGCAATTCCAGGACAGCCCGTTCACGGTCTGGTTGGAGCCGACGCCCTGCATGTCGAGCGAGTTCGGCCCGAGCTCCTGCACCACCAGCAGCGTCTCGCTGCGCCCCTGCGCCGAGGCAAAGCGCGGAGCGAGGGCGGTCATTCCGGCAAGGCCGAGACCGCCGAGCACGCCGCGGCGGTTTAGGTTGAAAGATGATGCGCTCATGGGAGCCTCACTCTTGAGAGATTTGCACCCTAAAGAGGCAAGGCGCATGCCATCAGCCGCGCTTCACGGCGTCGCATGCTGCGCGGATCTTCGATCCTACGGCGTCACCGCGCCGCGGCTCACGGCGCGCGGGGCGGTCAGCTCTTTCCAGGTGGAATTGGCGACATGCACGGGCGAGAACGCCGGGCGTTCGACATAATGGCCGTCGCCGGCCTCGGCGCGCAGATCGCCATCTTTCCAGACGATGCGGCCGCGCGACAGTGTCGCCGCCGGTCCGCCGGTGCATGAAAAGCCCTCGAACACGTTGTAATCGATCCGGCTCATCTGCCGCTTCGCGCTGATGGTCCTGCTCGCCTTGGGATCCCAAACCACGATATCCGCGTCCGAGCCGATGGCGACCGCGCCTTTGCGCGGATAGATGTTGAGGATGCGGGCGATGTTCGCAGAGGTCACTGCGACGAATTCTTCCTTCGTCAGCCGCCCCGTCGTGACGCCCGCGGTCCACAGCAGCGCGAGGCGATCTTCGAGGCCGCCGGTGCCGTTCGGGATCTTCCTGAAGTCGCCGAGCCCGAACCGCTTCTGCTCGGTGGTGAAGGCGCAGTGGTCGGTCGCGACCACCTGCAGCGAGCCGGCTTGCAGGCCGGCCCAAAGACTATCCTGATGCGACCTGTCGCGGAACGGCGGCGACATCACGCGCTGCGCGGAATGATCCCAATCCTTGTTTTGATATTCACCCGCGTCGAGCAGCAAGTGCTGGATCAGCGGCTCGCCATAGACGCGCTTGCCCGCCGCACGTGCGCGCGCGATCGCCTCATGCGCTTCGCGGCAGCTCGTGTGCACGATGTAGACCGGCGTCCCCGTCATGTCGGCAATCATGATGGCGCGGTTGGTGGCTTCGCCCTCGACCTCCGGCGGTCGTGAATAAGCGTGTCCCTCGGGCCCGGTGACACCGTGCGCGATCAGCGCCTCCTGCATCAGGGCGACGACGTCGCCGTTCTCCGCATGCACGACGGGCGTGGCGCCGAGATGGGCGCAGCGAGCAAACGAGTTGTAGAGCTCGTCGTCGTTCACCATCAGCGCGCCCTTGTAGGCCATGAAGTGCTTGAAGGTGTTGATGCCGTAGGTTTTGACCACGGTCTCCATCTCGTCATGGATCTGCTTCGACCACGACGTGACCGCCATGTGGAAGCCGTAGTCGGAGGCCGCCTTCTCGGATTTGTGCCGCCACTCCTGATAGGCCGCGAGCAACGACTGGCCTGGATCGGGCAGACAGAAATCCACCACCATGGTGGTGCCACCGGCCAGCGCCGCCTTGGTTCCCGATTCGAAATCGTCCGCGGTGACCGTGCCCATGAACGGCATTTCGAGATGGGTGTGCGGATCGATGCCGCCCGGGATGACGTAAGCGCCGCCCGCATCGATGATCTCGCACCCCGTCGGCGCATCGAGCGATTGCCCGACCGCGACGACGGTCGCGCCGTCGATCAGCACGTCCGCACGGCGCGAATGATCATGATTGACGACGGTGCCGCCGCGGATGAGGAGGGGCATGGGAGGCTCCCGAGAGAGGCGTGAACCTCGCGAAGCTAGGCGCGCTGCATGCGCCGCGACAGGTGAAATTTTAGTCAGGCGTGGCCGACAGTTGAGCTGTGCTGTCCCGGCCTCTACACCGCGATCAGTCCGTCAATCATCGCGCGCACCAGGCCCGCGATTTCCTTCCGGAGCGCCGGCAGCGGTACCGCGACCAGCTTCTGCTCCAGGCCCAGCGCCACCATGCCATGCACCGCCGAGAACAGGCTGCGCGCGGTGATGCCGAGCTCCTCCCGACTGCGTTGTAGAAACAGCGCGGCCAGCGGCTCGTAGACGTGGCGAAACAGCTGCAGCTGGTCGTCGATGGACCAGTCGGGGAGGGGCTTGTCGGCTTCCATGCGGTGCTCGAACAGCGCGCGCCACAGTTCGAGATTTTCCGCGGCGAAACCGCAATAGGCGAGGGCGATGCGGACCAGGGTCGCCTGTGGCGACGGCTCGCCCGCGCTTTCCGCTGTGCTCAGCGCTTGGTCGAGCCGACGCAAAGTGCGCGAGCCCACGCGCAGGATCAGCTCATCCACATCGGCGACGAGATTGTAGACCGCGCCGTTGGCGCAGCCGATCTCGCGGGCGAGATCGCGGGTTTTTAGGCCCGCCAATCCCCTCTCGGCGATCATTCGTTCCGCCGCCAGGATCAGATCGAATCGAAGTTTCTCTCGGCGTTCCAATGCCTTAGTCATCCGCGATCAAATTTCTGAGCATTGCTCAAATATTTATTGAACGATGTTCAAGTTTCTTGCTACAAACCGTCTGTGAGCAACGCTCATAACAGGGAGCTTCAGATGTTCAAGACCGTAGTGACACTTTTCCGCGGCAGCGTGGCCGCCGCCGGCGAGGAGCTGGAGGACCGGACGGCCCTTCTGATCCTCGATCAACAGATGCGCGACGCGGCCGCCGCCGTCGAGCGTGGCAAACGGACGCTGGCGCTGGCGATCGCCCAGGACCAGCAGGAAGGCCGCAAGCTCGAGGCGACCGTCGCCCGCATCGCCGATATCGAGACGCGCGCGGTAGCGGCGCTCGATGGCGGCCGCGAGGATCTCGCCAACGATGCCGCCGAAGCCATCGCAGGCCTGGAGGCCGATCGCGATGCGGCACTGACGGCACGTGCGCTGTTCGCAACCGAAATCGCGCGGCTGAAGCGGCACGTCGCAAGCGCGCAGGCCCGCATCACCGAGCTCGACCGCGGCCGCCGCGTCGCCCGTGCCTCGGAGGCGGTGCGCTCGCTTCGCCGCA
The DNA here is from genome assembly GCF_023100925.1 of Bradyrhizobium sp. 40. Lineage (NCBI taxonomy): Bacteria > Pseudomonadati > Pseudomonadota > Alphaproteobacteria > Hyphomicrobiales > Nitrobacteraceae > Bradyrhizobium > Bradyrhizobium sp. 40. The sequence continues at coordinate 6,457,357 of NZ_CP064688.1, read as the reverse complement.
GCGGCATCGAGGCGGCACGCCCCTACGAATCCACACTGCCGGAGGCGGAGAGCACTTTGAGGCGTCTTCGTGAGCGGCAGATGGAAGCCCAGGCCGCCGACGACGCGCTGGTCGAGCTCGATGCGGCCACCGGTCCGCTCGCCATCGCCGAAAAACTCGCCGAGCAGGGTTTTGGCCCCCGGCTCAAGACGACCGCGGACGACGTGCTGGCGCGGTTGAAGTCCAAGCGCACGCCGACTGCCTGATCCCAAACCTCATCATCATTCGAACCGACAGGAGACCATCGTGAACCAGAATGGCCAGCCCCACAGCGGCGCCTGGGTGACTTTCACTTACGTGTCCTTCGCAGCCTCCGCCTTCCTCATCGCGATCGGCATCTTCTTCCTCCCGATCGACCTCTGGATGAAGGGTTATCTCACCATGGGCATCGTCATGCTGATCCAGACTTGCATCACCCTGACCAAGACGGTCCGCGACAATCATGAAAGCAGCCGGATGGTGAACCGCATCGAGGATGCCAAGGCGGAACGTCTGCTGATGGAAGTCTCCAAGGCGGCTTGATAGGCATGGCCATTGCGCAAGGAAGCAGCGGAGCAAGTCGCTCCGCTGCCTTGCGCGCCGGAACGCATTTCGCCACACCTCATATCGCGCCTGCGAAATGCAACAGAGCCATGACGATCGCGCGGGCGTGCGCTCTTGCGCAACCGCACGGGCAGGGGCAGTCTTCACAGGCGGCGCACAAGAACGCCGCCAATAAGATGTGCTTACAAGATCTCGGCGAGGAACCTCATGGCAGCGACGCGGATCGACTGCGACATCCACCCGGCGGTTGGTGGCACGCGCACGACGCTACTGCCCTATCTCAGCGATCACTGGAAAGAGCAGGTGGTGAGCCGCGCCATCGATGGACTCGATCTCACCTCCTATCCGCCGAGCATGCCGCTGGCGGGCCGCGCCGACTGGCGCCCGGTGAACGGCGCCAAGCCCGGTTCCGATCTTGCGATGGTGCAGAAGGGCGCATTCGAGCAGTTGGGTGCCAGTCACGCGATCCTCAACGTGCTCTATGGCGCGCAGGCCGTGTTCGATCCCTACATGGCGGCCGACTTCTGCAAGGCCATCAACGACTGGATCGCGACTGAGTGGCTGTCGCGCGATCCGCGCTTGCGTGCCTCGATCGTGGTGCCGATGCAGGACCCGGATCTGGCGGTCGAGGAGATCGAGCGCCGCGCCGGCGATCACCGCTTCGTCTCGATCCTCGTGCTGGCGCAGGGCGAGACGCTGCTGGGACGGCGGCATTTCTGGCCGGTCTATCGGCTCGCGGAAAAGTACAAGCTGCCGCTCGCGATCCACGCCGGCACGCAATATCGGCAGGCGCCGAGTTCGGCTGGCTGGCCGTCGCACCGCTACGAATATTACTTCATCGAGGCGCAGGCGTTTCAGGCGCAGATCTTGAGCCTGATCTATGAGGGCGTGTTCGGCAAGTTTCCGAACCTCAAGGTCGTGCTGATGGAATCCGGCGTAAGCTGGCTGCCGGCCTTCATGTGGCGCGCCAACAAGACCTGGCGCGGAGTGCGCGTCGAGGTGCCCTGGGTCGAGCGCGAGCCGGCTGAGATCATTCGCGAGAATTTCCGCGTCACCATGCAGCCGTTTGATGCGCCGGGCGACGCCAGAAGCGTCGAGGAGATCATCGACCAGATCGGCTCGGAAAAGATGTTCCTGTTCGCGTCCGACTATCCGCACTGGCAGTTCGACGGCGACGATCCGATCCCGCCGAACCTGCCGAATAGCATTATCTCGAAGATGTGCGTCGACAACCCGCTGGAGACGTTTCCGCGGCTGTCGCTCGCCAACTGACTTTGGAGGTTCGCATGGAGGAGGTCATCGACCGCCCGCTGCGGGAAGACGAGAAGCCCGCCGCTTCGCGGCTGCGCATCGTCGATTGCGACGTCCATCCGAGCCTGCATTCGCCCGACGACCTCAACGAGTTCTTGCCCAAACGCTGGCAGCAGCATCTGAAGGAATATGGCAGCCATTTGCGCACGCCCTATCTGTTCACCACGCCCTATCCGCGCTCCTCGCCGCTGATCGCGCGCCGCGATGCCTGGCCGCCGACCGGCGGACCGCCCGGCTCGGATCTCGCCTTCATGCAGAAGCAGCATCTCGATCCGCTCGACGTCGAGTTCGGGATTTTGCAGGTGCTCGATCTCTTCATCTTCTCGCAGCAGAACCTCGAATTCGGCGCCGCGATCCAGCGCGCCATCAACGATTGGCAACTGGCGTTCTGGTCGCATCGCGACCCGCGTCTGAAAGCTTCGATCCTGGTCGGCCAGGACGGCGTTGATCTCGGCATTGCCGAGATCGAACGCTGCGCGAAAATCGGCGAGTACGTCCAGATCAACGTCTCGCCGCGCGCCAACGAGCCGCTCGGCCGCCGCCGCTATTGGCCCATCTACGAACGTGCGCAGGCGCTGGGCTTGCCGCTCGGCATCCATGTCGGCGGCTATGGCGGGCATGCGCCGACCGGTGGCGGCTGGCCGTCCTATTATGTCGAGGAGCACCAGTCCAACGCGCACACGATTGCGGCGCAGCTTGCCAGCCTCGTGATCGAGGGCGTTCCGGAGCGCTTTCCAAAATTGAAGTTCGTCTTCATCGAGGGCGGCTTCGGTTGGATCCCGTCCGCGGTGTGGCGGATGGACCAGCATTTCGAGCGCTTCCGCAGCGAGGTGCCGCATCTCAAGCGCAAGCCGTCAGAATATGTCCGCGAGCATTTCTGGTTCACGACGCAACCGATCGACGAACCTGACGAAGCCCGGCACCTGCGCTCGCTGATCGAATGGGTCGGCATCGATCGTCTCTTGTTCTCGTCGGACTACCCCCACTGGGATTTCGACGATCCGCGCTTCGTCTTCAAGACGCCGCTGACGGAAGTCGAGCGAAAGAAGATCTTCAGCACCAATGCCCGCGCGGTCTACAAGTTCTGAGGAGGTCTGCACGGTATGGCCCGTCACATCGTCGCGTCCACCTCGGAGATCCCACCCGGTGGCAACAAGGTCGTCGATGTCGCCGGCCGCGACATTGTCGTGTTCCACGTCAATGGCGAGTTCTTCGCTTTGCTGAACCGCTGTCCGCACGAAGGCGCGCCGCTGGAGAAAGCGGCCTGTGTCGCGCGACTGACCTCGCCCGAGCCCGGCATCTATCAGCGCTCGCGCGTCGGCGAGATGCTGCGCTGTCCCTGGCATGGCTGGGAGTTCGACATGCGCAACGGCCAATCCTGGTTCGACCCGAAGCGCGTCAAGATTAGGTCATATCCGGTCGCGGTGGAGCGGGGCGAGGAACTCCAGAAAGGTCCGTATGTCGCCGAGACGTTTCCGGTGCATGTCGAGGACAGCTACGTGATTGTCGAGGTCTGAGCAGCCGTTTCGGATTGTGATTTCGCCGCAGGTGGGATAAGCCTCGCCCGCATTTATGGCGGAGACGAGCTTTGTCGAAACAATCCCTGCGTGAGGAGGCCGAGCGCCTGATCCGCGAATCGATGGAAAAGAAAACCGTCGTCGTCAAGCAGGGCGATACCCGCATCGAGGCCGTCTGTGGCAAATGCGGCGCCCCGAACCGTGTGCAGGCGCCAAAGGGGCAAACCCGCATCAAGTTCGCCTGCAAGAATTGCGGGCATCAGCAAGAGACGCTGTAGAGCGCCCCCTGTGTAAACCCTCATCCTGAGGAGCCCGCTGGGAGCGGGCGTCTCGGAGGATCGAGGCCCACCGGACCTGCATGGTTCGAGACGCGCGTTCCGCGCTCCTCACCATGAGGATCAAACAGCCTAATCCCCCTCCACGAATTTCGCGAATGCATCCGCATGGTCCGGATGCCAGCGTGACAGCGGCGGGCGGTTCTCCACGATATCGCCGGCGGCCCACAGCATGCGCTTTTCGTCGAGCGCGCGCGGGACGTCGTTGTCCGGGCACAGGATGTAGAAATCGCCGGCCTCCAGCCGAGCCAGCATGAAATTCACGGTCTGCTCGGCAGTCCATGCGCCGGCCGGCTTCTCCGTCCGGCCCTTCGCGGTAAGGCCCGTAAAGACGAAACCGGGAATCAGCAGATGCGCGGTGATGCGGCAACCCGCAGTGTTGCGCAGCTCATGTTGGAGCGCTTCCGTAAAAGCTTTCACGCCGGCCTTGGAGACGTTGTAGGCGGGATCGCCGGGCGGGGTGGTGATGCCCTGCTTCGAGCCGGTGTTGATGATGAGCCCCGCCCTGCCGCGCGCGACCATGTTGGGCGCGAAGATGCGCGAGCCGTTGATGATGCCCCACATGTTGACGCCGATGATGCGCTGCCAGTTGTCGGGTTCGCCGAACAGCGTGCTGCCGGGCTGGATGCCCGCGTTGTTCATGAGGATGTCGGTGCCGCCGAAGCGCTCGCGCACGGCGCGCTCCAGTTCCGTCACGCCCTCGGCCTTGCTGACGTCAATCGCGAAGGTCATCACGTGTGTGGCGGACGTCAGGGATGAGAGTCTTGTCGCGGCATCCGCCAGTCCCGCCTGATCCACATCGGCGATACACACCTTCATGCCGTCGCGCGCGAAGGCTGCGGCGGCGGCGAATCCGATGCCGGACGCACCGCCGGTGATCACGGCAACATTGTCTTTGACGATGGCGGGGTGGGGCATGGATTGTCTCCGGGGAGGGGCTCGGTCGTGCCATAACATGGCACTCGCGCGACCCTGCACAAGTCGGCATGGGAGGTCTTCGTTCCGCGCCGACTTTACGCCTCTCCTTTACGCCTGTCCGGCATCGCAGTATTCTATCGACTTGACGATCCCGCCCAGATCGAACCAATCAATCATTCGACAGGGAGTTCAGCCATGGCTGTGTCGCAGGCTATTCCGATCACGCGCCATCCGTTCGCCAACGGGTCCTACAAGCAGATGCTGATCGACGGGAAGTGGGTCGATGCTGCCTCCGGCAAGCGCTTCGAGACCCACAACCCCGCGACCGGCGAACTGCTTGCAACAGTGGCGGAGGGCGACAAGGAAGACATCGATCGCGCGGTCGCTGCCGCCCGCCGCGCCTTCGAAGGTCCCTGGAGCAAGGTCAAGCCGTTCGAGCGGCAGAACCTTCTCCTGAAGCTTGCCGACCTCGTCGAGAAGAATTTCGACGAATTGTCGCAGCTCGACACGCTCGACATGGGCGCGCCGCTCAGCCGTACCCGTGCCTATCGCCTGCGCGCTGTCGGCATGCTGCGCTATTATGCCGGCCAGACCACCGCGATTCATGGCGAGACCATCGAGAACTCGCTGCCCGGCGAGATCTTTTCCTACACGCTGAAGGAGCCGATCGGCGTCGTCGGCGCCATCATTCCCTGGAACGGTCCCCTGACTGCGACGATCTGGAAGATCGGTCCGGCGATCGCGACCGGCTGCACCGTCGTGCTCAAGCCCGCCGAGGAGGCGCCGCTGACCTCGCTGCGCATCGCCGAGCTCGCGATGGAGGCGGGCGTTCCGGCCGGCGTCATCAACGTCGTGCCCGGCTACGGCGAGACCGCGGGCGCCGCGCTTGCCTCGCACCACGACGTCGACAAGGTTGCTTTCACCGGCTCGCATGTCACGGGCCAGTCGATCATCCGCGCCTCGGCCGGCAACCTCAAGCGCGTCTCGCTTGAGCTCGGCGGCAAGTCGCCGGACATCGTGTTCGCGGATGCCGATCTCGATGCGGCCGTGCCGGGCGCCGCGATGGCGGTGTTCGCCAATTCGGGGCAAATCTGCAGCGCCGGCACCCGGCTGTTCGTCGAGCAGCCGATCTACGAGGAATTCGTCAGCCGCGTTGCCGAGTTCGGCAAGAAGCTGCAGGTCGGCAACGGCCTCGATCCCAACACCCAGATCGGACCGCTGGTGTCCGAGCAGCAGCTCGAGCGCGTCACCAGCTATCTCGACATCGGACAGAAGGAAGGCGCCAAGGCGCTCGCCGGCGGTGGCCGCGTTACCGAAGGCGCGCTTGCAAAAGGCTTCTTCGTGTCGCCGACGGTGTTCGCTGGCGTCCAGGACAATATGCGCATCGCGCAAGAGGAGATCTTTGGTCCCGTCATCTCGGCAATCGCGTTCAAGGACATGGACGAGCTGGTCAAGCGCGCCAACGCCACCACGTTCGGTCTCGGCTCGGGCCTTTGGACGCGGGACGTCAGCAAGGCGCATGCGGTCGCGAAGAGGCTCCGTGCCGGTTCGGTGTGGGTGAACTGCTACCAGGCGATGGACCCGGCTGTGCCCTTCGGCGGCTACAAGATGAGCGGCTACGGCCGCGAATCCGGCAAGCAGCACGTCGAGGAATATCTCAACGTGAAGGCCGTCTGGATCAAGACGGCCTGACGCGCCATCGCGTCCGGACTTCAGCGATCGGTCTTGCCTGCGGCGACGCGAGTCCGCTTGCGGCGACCAAAGGTTGTTGCCCGGACGCTACATGCGATTTTGAAAGCTCGCGTTGTCCGCGATTTTGCAAGGCTTGCTATCCCATTTCGAATGTCGGCCGGTTAGTTCTGGTCAACTTCAATCTTCGGAATTGGAATCTCGATAATGCTTCGCTTTGCTCCGATCGTGTTTGTGGCTTTGGGCGTCGCCTCGGCGCAGCCCGCTCTTGCGGCCGATATGACCGCACGTGCGCCTGCGTACAAGGCGCCGCCACTGCCCGTTGCCTACAACTGGTCGGGCTTCTACGCCGGCGTGAATGTCGGGTATGGGTGGGGCGATGGTGCGAACAATCTCGCGCCCCATGATCCGGTCTTCACTGCGGGCGTGCTCGACGTCGCACTGGCGGGCGGCCTTGTCCCGGCTTCGCTGGCAACAGACGCGCGTGGTGTGCTGGGCGGCTTGCAGGCCGGCTACAATGTGCAGACGGGCTCGTTGGTGTGGGGCGTCGAAGCCGATATTGCGGCGGCCGACATCAAGGGTAGCTCAACGGTGACCCGAACCTTGCCGGTCTTCCCGACGATCATGACCACGCAAGATCAGAAGGTCGACTGGCTGGGGACCGTGCGCGGCCGGATCGGTGCCACCGTCGTGCCCGACCTGATGCTGTACGCGACCGGCGGTCTTGCCTATGGGCATGTCAAGGCGTCGACGTCGATCGTGGATCCCACGGGTGGGAGCGGCACACCCTGCCTCAATGTGATCTGTAGCGCAGGCGCGGTGGAAAGCTGGCGCGTGGGCTGGACGGTCGGCGGCGGCGGCGAGTACCGCATTGCGTCGAACTGGAGCGTCAAGCTCGAATATCTCTACTACGATCTCGGCAGCGAGAAATACACCATCTTCAATCCGCTGTTCCCGTTCACGCCCGGCCCGGCGCGTGGCTTTGACTCTACCGCGAATTTCACGGGCCACATCGCGCGTGTTGGCTTGAACTACAAGTTCGGCCCAGGCGCGGTCGTTGCGAAATACTGACCTGCAATCCGAATAGACGAAAGCCCCGGGCCCGGCCCCGGGGCTTCTTTTATTCGCCGCCTCTTTTGGCTGGCCAGCCATTCCCCCGTGCAGCTTCCGAGCTGCGGACCTTTCTCTTATGATCCCCGTCCTCTCATCCAATCATTTTGGGGCCGGAATGAAATTCGAGGCGTTGTTTCAACCGTTGCAGGTCGGTCCGTACAAGCTCGCGCACCGCGTCGCGATGGCGCCGTTGACGCGCATGCGAGCCGAGCGCGAGAGCTTTTCGCCGCGGCCGCTCAATGCCGAATATTACGGTCAGCGCGCCACCCAAGGCGGCCTGCTCATTGCCGAGGCCTCGCCTGTGCTCTCGCATGGTCGCGGTAATCCGGCGACGCCCGGCATCTATTCGGAGACGCAGATCGCGGGCTGGCGCAAGGTTGTCGACGCCGTGCACGCCAAGGGCGGCATCATCTTTCTCCAGCTCTGGCACGTGGGCCGCGTCTCGCATTCTTCCTTCCACGGCGGGGAGCTGCCGGTCTCGGCATCGGCGATCGCGATCAAGGCCGAAGGCATGAAGGCAATGACCGCCGACGGCAAGATCTCCGACTATGAGACGCCGCGCGCGCTGGAGACGAACGAGGTCATGGGCATCGTCGAGGCCTTCAGGCAGGGTGCGAAGAACGCGCTGGCCGCGGGCTTCGACGGCGTCGAGATCCACGGCGCCAACGGCTATCTGCTCGAGCAATTCCTGCAATCACGCAGCAACCAGCGCACCGATCAATATGGCGGTTCGATCGAGAACCGCGCGCGGCTTCTGCTCGAAGTGACCCAGGCGGCGATCGACGTCTGGGGCGCGGGCCGCGTCGGCGTGCGGCTGTCGCCCCACGGCATCGCCAATGATTCCGGCGAGCCCGATCCGATGCCGCTCTACACGCACGTGGTCAAGGCGCTCGACAAGCTCGGTCTTGCCTATCTGCATTTCATCGAACCGCGCTCCAGCGGCTCCGGGCGTGCCGAAGTCAACTGGCAGAACGTGCCGTCGGCAATGCTGCTATTCCGCCCGCTCTACAGCGGCGTGCTGATGACGGCAGGCGGGTTTACGGCCGAGACGGCGAACGCCGCTATCGCAGAGGGACACGCCGACCTCATCGCCTTCGGCCGCATCTTCATCTCCAACCCCGATCTGCCGCGCCGCCTGCAGCACGACTACCCTCTCACGCCGTATAACCGTGCGACGTTCTACGGCGGCGAGGAGAAGGGCTATACGGACTATCCGGTGTATGACGAGCTGACGCCGGTCTGACACTGCTGTAGCCCAGTTGAGCGAAGCGATATCCGGGGTCTTCACCTAAGCTCTGGTCTTCCCGGATGTCGCTTCGCTCATCCGGGCTACGGAGTTATTGTGTTGCCCCGACGGACACCACGAATTCCGTCATTGCGAGCGATGAGGGAAGCACCCATGGCCAAAGCCGCAGCCGCCGCAGGAGTTGCCACCGGCCAATGCCTCTGCGGCAAGGTCACCTTCGAGATTGACGTTCCCGCACGCTGGGCCTGGCACGATCACTCCGCCGCCAGCCGTCGCGCCCACGGCGCCGCCTATGCAACCTATGTCGGAAGCTGGAAGAAACGGTTTCGCATCACCGCAGGCAAGACGGCGCTGACGCGCTACGAGGACAAGGCAACGAAGACCGCGCGCAGCTTCTGCGCGCATTGCGGCACGCCGATCGCATATGAGCGCCCGCGCGGGCCGCACATGGTCAACATCCCCCGTGCGCTGTTTAGGGGACGCACCGGCCGCCAGCCGCTCTATCACATTGCGATCGAGGAGCTGCAGGAATGGACCTATACCGGCGAGCCGCTGGTACCGTTGAAGGGCTTTCCCGGTGTGGTCTGGCAGCGCTCGAAAAAGAAGAAGCGGGCGGGCGGCGAGGATCCGTTCGAGCTGGGGCGCGAGGAGATGTAGCGTGCTGCGCCCACGCAACGCAGCCATGACCGCGCTTCCTTGCGCGCCTCCCGCGATTTCGGCCATCATGCTTCCTGCCTTGCGGCAACGTCCGCCTCTGGAGGAAACATGAAGAACAAGATCACCGGCCGCTCCGCCTTTCTCGCGCTGCTCAAGGACGAGGGCATCACGCATCTGTTCGGCAATCCCGGCACGACCGAACTGCCGATCATGCACGCGCTGAAGGACCATCCCGATCTCACCTATGTGATGGCGATGCAGGAGAGCCTGGTGGTGGCGATCGCGGATGGCTATAGCCGCGCCTCCGGAAAGCTCGTCGCATGCAACGTCCATGTCGCGCCCGGCCTCGGCAACGCGATGGGCTCGCTCTACAACGCCCAGTTCACGGGCACGCCGATGATCCTCACCGCGGGCCAGCAGGAGCAGGGCCACGGACTGATGGAGCCGGTGCTCTACGGCCCGCTGGTGCGCATGGCCGAGCCGCTGGTGAAATGGGCGGTCGAGGTGACCCGGCTCGAGGATCTGCCGCGCATCGTGCGCCGCGCCGCAAAAGTCGCGACCACGCCGCCGACCGGGCCGGTGTTCATTTCGTTGCCCGGCGACATCCTCAACAGCGAGGCCGGAATAGATCTCGGTCGCTCCACCCGCATCGACGCTCGCACAAGGCCATCGGATGAGGCACTCAAGGCGTTCGCCGCGCGACTACTGAGGGCCGAGCGTCCCGTGATCGTCACCATGGACGAGGTAGTGAAGAGCGATGCGCTGAAGGAGGCCGCCGAACTCGCCGAGCTTTTGGGCGCGGCTGCGTACCAATCCTCGACGCCCTACGGCTCGCACTTCCTCTCGGAGAGCCCGAGCTTCGTCGGCACGCTGGCACGGGTTCAGAAAGTCGCGCGCGACACGCTTGCGCCGTACGACCTCTTGATCGCGCTCGGCGGCGATCCCCTGCGGATGTCGGTCTATAGCGAGGTCGATGCGCTGCCGGAGGGCCTTGGCATCGTGCAGATCGGCCTCGGCGATTGGGAGATCGCCAAGAACTACGGCGCCGAGATCGCGCTGAAGGCGGATTTGAAGGAAACGCTGCGCGCGCTGATCCCGGTGCTGAAGGAGATGGGCGGTGCTGCCCTGGCGCAACGTGCGAGGCAACGTCTCGCCGAGCTCGCGCCCAAGAACTGGACCGCAAGGCGTACCGCGCTGGTCGAGCAGATCGGCAAAGCCGCCGACCGCAGCCCCATCGATCCGGACTGGCTGGTGCTGCAGATGGTCGAGGCCATGCCAGCCAATGCCATCCTCGTCGACGAAGGCCTCACCTCGAGCCGCCAGATCACGGCACTGCGTGCGCACCGCGACCGCTTCGGCTATCACGGCCTTGCCTCCGGCGGCATCGGCTGGGGCCTGCCGGCCTCCGTCGGCGCCAGCATCGCCAATCCCGATCGCCCCGTCGTCTGCTTCTCCGGCGACGGCAGCGCGATGTATTCGATCCAGTCGCTGTGGACGGCGGCGCATCACAAGCTGCCGCTCAATGTGGTCATTGCCAACAATGGCGGCTACCGCATCATCAAGCAGCGCCTGCTCGCCTTCCATGGCGACGATAATTACGTCGGCATGGATTTCGTCGATCCCCCGGTGGATTTCGCGGGCGTGGCGAAGGCGTTGGGATGCGAGGCGATCAAGGTCAGCGATCCCCGAGAGTTGAAGGCGACGATGGCGTCGGCATTCAATCGGCCGGGCACGAAGCTGATCGAGGTGATGGTGGACGGGAAGGTGTAGGGCAGGTGCCTCCACCGTCATTGCGAGGAGCACTTGCGACGAAGCAATCCAGACTGTCTCCGTGGAGCAATTCTGGATTGCTTCGCTTCGCTCGCAATGACGGGGAGAGCGGTGGCTCTATCCCTTCCTCCCCACCCGGTACCCCGCCGCCGGATGCGGCGCACCCAGCCTTGCACGCCCGTCACCGAACAGCTTCTCCCGCAGCGTGCCCCGCGCGTACTCGGCCTTGTACCGCCCACGCCGCGTCAGCTCCGGCACCAGCATGTCGGCGATGTCCTCGAAATCGCCGGGTGAGATCGCGAAGGCGACGTTGAGGCCGTCGACATCGGTCGCCTCGAACCACGCCTCGATCTTGTCCGCGACCATCTCCGGCGTGCCGACCACGACGGGACCGGCGCCGCCGACGCCGACATGCTCGATGACGTCGCGCACGGTCCAGACGCGATCGGGATCGGCCCGAGTGACGTTATCGAGTGCGCTGCGGCCGGCATCGTTCTGAACATGGCGCACCTGCTGATCGAGCTCGTAGCCGGAGAAGTCGATTCCGGTCCATCCCGACATCAGCGCGAGCGCGCCCTCGGGGCTGATGTGGCGGCGATGGTCGGCGTATTTTTCGTTCGCCTCGGCCTCCGTCCGCCCGAGGATGATCGTCATCATCGAGAACATCAGGATTTCCGCCGGATTGCGGCCGAACGCGGCGGCCTCCTGACGGATCGCCGACACCCGCGGCGCGATCACCTTGGCCGACGGTCCCGACATGAACACGCATTCGGCGTGCTGTGCCGCGAACCTCCGTCCGCGCGGCGAGGTGCCGGCCTGGTACAGCACGGGCGTCCGCTGCGGCGACGGCTCGCTCAGATGGATCGTGTTGTTGATGCGGTAGTTGGCGCCCTCGTGGTTGACGCGATGAACTTTTGTGGGATCGGTGAAGATGCCGCGCGTACGGTCGCGCAGCACGGCGTCGTCCTCCCAGCTTCCTTCCCAGAGCTTGTAGACGACCTCCATATATTCGTCGGCGATCTCGTAGCGGTCGTCGTGCCCGATCTGCTTGTCCTTGCCGGCGCCGCGCGCGGCGCTGTCGAGATAGCCGGTGACGACATTCCAGCCGATACGCCCCTCGGTAAGATGATCGAGCGTCGACATCCGCCGCGCGAACGGATAGGGCGGCTCGAAGGAAAGATTGCTGGTGACGCCGAAGCCGAGATTCTGCGTGACCGCCGCCATTGCCGACAGCAGCAGCAGCGGATCGTTCGAGGGCGACTGGGCTGCATTGCGCAAGGCTGCGTCAGGACTGTTGCCGTAGACGTCATAGACGCCGAGCACGTCGGCCAGGAACAGCCCGTCGAAACGGCCGCGCTCCAGCGTTTTGGCAAGATCGATCCAGTAGGGCAGGCGGTTATATTCGGCAGTGCGGTCGCGCGGATGGGTCCACAAGCCCGGTGACTGGTGTGCGACGCAATTCATCGCAAATGCATTGAGCCTGATCTGCTTGGCCATGATGGTCCCCCGGCGCCCTGTACCGGGCGCTCTTCGAATGATAGAGCTGCGCCCGAACTTGGCGAAGTTCTTGCATATAGCGCGACGTTGGCAAGGCCAAAATCAGCGGCGCTGCCGCGCTTGGCAAGCCAATCTCAAGAGAGCAAGAACGAAATCCCAAGACTATCGAAGTCCCCGCCACTTTCGGAGGCCTGCCCGTATCGGGTATGCTTCTTCGCCTCGCAACCTAAAAAAGAAAATAATGACCAGAGCCGATGCCATCGCCCGCGCCCGTGACGATTTCAAATCCGGCGCGTTCCTCGCTGAACTCGACCGTCGCGTCGCCTACCGGACCGAGAGCCAGAATCCGAACCGGAGCGTCGAGCTGCGCGCCTATCTGGAACAGGAGATGGTGCCCGCTTTCGCCGCGCTCGATTTCCAAAGCCGGATGATCGAATCTCCCAGCGGCAAGGCGCCGTTCCTGTTCGCAGAACACCACGAGAGCGAGACGGCGCCGACCGTGCTGATCTACGGCCATGGCGACGTCGTCGACGGCATGGAAGGCGAGTGGCGCGACGGCCGCGATCCCTGGCGCACCACGGTTTCGGGCACGCGTCTTTACGGTCGCGGCACGGCCGACAACAAGGGCCAGCACAGCATCAACATGGCCGCACTCCGCGCGGTACGCGAGGCCCGCGGCGGCAAGCTCGGCTTCAACGCCAAGTTCATCGTCGAGATGGGCGAGGAGATCGGTTCGCCGGATCTCGGCAAGATCTGCGATCTCAATCGCGATGCGCTCAAGGCCGATCTGTTCATGGCCTCCGACGGGCCGCGCCTGTCCGCCGACCGTCCCACCCTGTTCCTCGGCTGCCGCGGCGGCATCCGCATTCATCTCGATGTGAACCTTCGCGACGGCGGCCATCACTCCGGCAATTGGGGCGGTGTGCTCGCCAACCCCGCGACCATTCTGGTCAACGCGATCTCGACGCTGGTCGACGGCCACGGCCGCCTTCAGCTGGATGCGCTGAAGCCGCCGCGCCTCACCAACCAGATCCGCAGTTATCTTGCGGACGTGCAGGTGGTGCCGACCGAGGACGAGCCGGCGTTGGCCGAAGGCTGGGGCGAGGAGGGTCTTTCGGCGGCCGAGCGGCTCTACGCCTGGAACACGCTCGAAGTGCTGGCGATGTCGTCGGGCAATATCGAGAAGCCGGCCAACGCCATTCCCGGCCACGCCAATGCCGTGCTGCAACTGCGTTTCGTGGTCGGCACCAGGATCGATGGGCTGATCGAGGCGATCCGCGCGCATCTGGCACAGAAGGGCTTTCCGATGGTCGAGGTGCGGGCGGCGCAGAGCTTTGCCGCCTCGCGCACGGATTTCGACAGCCCCTGGATCACATGGGCGGCGGATTCGGTTCGTCAGACCACCGGCAAGGTCCCGGCGGTGCTGCCCAATTTCGGCGGCTCGTTGCCCAACGACGTGTTCTCCGAGATCCTGGGCCTGCCGACGATCTGGGTGCCGCACTCCTATCCAGGCTGCTCCCAGCATGCGCCCAATGAGCACATCCTGCTGCCATTGACCGAAGAGGCCTTGACGGTGATGGCCGGCCTGTTCTGGGATCTCGGGGAATTGCCAAGCCCGCTAACAAGCCCGCTAACGCGCCCGCCGACCTGAGCCGTTAACCGGAGCCGCGATCCAGCCAAAAGTCACATTCTATTCCAATCCAATTTGTGCTTGCATCCCGCCGGCATCATCCTGAAAGGGGACCCAAAAGTGAAACATTTCCGTAGCATCGGCCTCGCGCTCGCCGCGACCTTCGCTGTCAGCCAGGCCGGGGCCGAGGAGCTGACCGGCACGCTGAAGAACATCAAGGACACCGGCGCCATTACGCTCGGCTTCCGCGACTCCTCGATCCCGTTCTCCTATCTCGATGACAACCAGAAGCCCATCGGGTTCGCGATGGACATCTGCTACAAGATCGTCGACGCCGTGAAGAAGGAGCTCAAGCTCGACAAGCTCGAGGTCAAGCTCAATCCCGTGACCTCGGCGACGCGTATTCCGCTGATGGCCAACGGCACCATCGACCTCGAATGCGGCTCGACAACCAACAATGCCGAGCGGCAGAAGCAGGTTGCCTTCACCAATACCCATTACCTGACCGCCAGCCGCTACGTCTTCAAGAAGTCGAGCGGCCTGAAGTCGATCGACGATCTCAAGGGCAAGACGGTGGTCTCGACCGCCGGCACCACCAACATCAAGCAGCTCACCGAAGCCAATGTTGCGAAAAGCCTCGGCGCCAACATTATCCCGGCCAAGGACCACGCCGAATCCTTCCTGATGGTCGAGACCGACCGCGCCGTCGCCTTCGTGATGGACGACATCCTGCTCGCGAGCCTCGTTGCCGGCTCGAAGTCGCCCGACGACTACGTCATCTCCAAGGACGCGTTCTCCAAGCCTGAGCCCTACGGCATCATGCTGCGCAAGGACGACGCGGCGTTCAAGAAGGTGGTCGATGCGGCGACCGCAGCGCTCTATACTTCGGGGGAAGGCCAGAAGATCTACGAGAAGTGGTTCACTCAGAAGATCCCGCCGAAGGGTCTGAACCTCAACACCCCGATCTCGGCCGAGCTGAAGAACGAGTTCGCCAAGCCGACCGACTCGCCGAACCCGGACGATTATAAGTAAGCTATAACCGCGATCTTTCGATCCGGATCGTGTCCGGCCATCTTGACTCCAAGGTGGCCGGACATTTGCATAGGCGCCAGGACATCCATGACTGGCGCGTTCGCGCGGGGGACACGTGAACTACCACTGGAACTGGGGAATTTTCTTCGAGCCGAACCCGATGGGGACCGGCACCTATCTCGACATGCTGTTGTCGGGCCTGGTGCTGACCCTCAAGACGGGCGCGCTCGCATGGATCATCGCGCTGATCATGGGCTCGATCGTCGGCGTGATGCGCACGCTGCCGTCGAAGGGAGCGTATTGGTTCGGCTTTGCCTATGTCGAATTCTTCCGCAACATGCCGCTGCTGGTGCAGCTCTTCCTGTGGTTCTTCGTGCTGCCGGAACTGCTGCCGAAATCTGCCGGCCTCTGGCTGAAGCAGCTGCCGAATGCGCCGTTCTGGACGGCGGCGATCGGCATCGGGTTCTTCATGTCGGCGCGCGTCGCCGTGCAGTTGCAGGCGGGCATCGGATCGCTCCCACGCGGCCAGAAGATGGCGGCGACCGCGCTCGGCCTGACGACCTTGCAGGCTTATCGCTACATCTTGCTGCCGATGGCGTTTCGCATCATCCTGCCGCCGCTGACGTCCGAGTTCCTCAACACCATCAAGAACACGGCTGTGGCCATCACCATCGGCTTGCTTGAGTTGACCGGACAGGCGCGCTCGATGCAGGAATTCTCGTTCCAGGTGTTCGAGGCCTTCACCGCCGCGACCCTTCTCTATCTCCTCGTCAACGCCGTCGTCGTGACCGCAATGCGCTTCCTCGAGCGCTACGTCGCGATCCCCGGCTACATCACGGGGAAATAGCACCATGTTCAGCAATTTCGATTTCGACGTGATCCGCCGCACGCTGCCTTATCTGTTCTACGAGGGCATGACGTTCACGCTGATGCTCACGGGACTTGCGGCGCTCGGCGGCCTGATCTTCGGCACGGCAATCGCGCTGATGCGGCTGTCTGGCTTCAAGATCCTGGGCCGCATCGCCGGGGTCTATGTCGACTTCATGCGCTCGCTGCCGCTGGTGCTGGTGATCTTCTGGTTCTACTTCCTGGTGCCCTATATCGGGCAGTGGGTGACCGGCGCGTCGCGCCCGATCAGTGTCGGCGCGTTCGCGTCCTCGCTCATCACCTTCATCTTGTTCGAGGCCGCGTACTTCTCCGAGATCATGCGTGCCGGCATCCAGTCGATCTCGCGCGGTCAGCCGGCCGCAGCCAACGCGCTTGGCCTGACCTACGCCCAGACCATGCGCTACGTCGTGCTGCCGCAGGCCTTCCGTAACATGCTGCCGGTGCTGATCACGCAGACCATCGTGCTGTTCCAGGACACCTCACTGGTTTACGTGCTGTCGATCACCGATTTCCTCGGTGCCGCGAGCAAGGTCGCGCAGCGCGACGGCCGTCTGGTCGAAATGTATCTGTTCGCAGCGATCGTCTACTTCACCATTTCCTGTGTTGCGTCCTTCGGCGTTCGCCGCCTGCAGGCGCGCATCGCCATCATTCGATAGAGTTTGTCATGATCGAGATCAGCCACGTCGACAAATGGTACAGCCCGAGCTTCCAGGTGCTGACCGACTGCACCACCAGCGTCACCAAGGGCGAGGTGGTCGTGGTCTGCGGTCCGTCGGGATCAGGCAAGTCGACGCTGATCAAATGCGTCAACGCGCTGGAGCCGTTCCAGAAAGGCGACATCAGCGTCGATGGTACCAAGGTCAACGATCCCAAGACC
Source organism: Bradyrhizobium sp. 40 (assembly GCF_023100925.1). Lineage (NCBI taxonomy): Bacteria > Pseudomonadati > Pseudomonadota > Alphaproteobacteria > Hyphomicrobiales > Nitrobacteraceae > Bradyrhizobium > Bradyrhizobium sp. 40. The sequence continues at coordinate 6,440,295 of NZ_CP064688.1, read as the reverse complement.
AATCTGCCCAAGCTGCGCTCGCGTGTCGGCATGGTGTTTCAGCATTTCGAGCTGTTTCCGCATCTGAAGATCATCGACAATCTCTGTCTCGCACAGCAGAAGGTGCTCGACCGGTCGCGCGACAAGGCGATGGCAAAAGGCATGCAGCTGCTGGAGCGCGTCGGCCTGAAGGAGCAGGCGCAAAAGTATCCCGCGAACCTGTCCGGTGGCCAGCAGCAGCGAGTGGCGATCGCTCGCGCGCTCGCAATGGATCCCATTGTCATGCTGTTCGACGAGCCGACCTCGGCGCTCGACCCCGAAATGGTGAGCGAGGTGCTCGACGTCATGGTGGACCTTGCCCATGAGGGCATGACCATGATGGTCGTCACCCACGAGATGGGCTTTGCCCGCAAGGTCGCCAACCGCGTGATCTTCATGGATCGCGGCGAGATCGTCGAGGACGCTCCGAAGGACGATTTCTTCGGCAAGCCCCGCAGCGACCGCGCGCAGAAGTTCTTGTCGAAGATCCTGTCGCACTAATTCTCGCGTTATTCCGGGATGCGCCGAAGGCGGGTTTCAGGGCGTCGCTAAATCCCGTATAACCGCACCAAATCTCTCTTCCCGCCAGGAGACCTGCCTTGGATCCGATCGCCTATGTCAACGGCTCATTCGTCCCGCTCTCGGACGCCAAAATTTCGGTGCTCGATCGCGGCTTCCTGTTTGCCGACGGCATCTACGAGGTCTCGGCCGTGCTCGACGGCAAGCTGATCGACAATGCCTCGCATCTGACGCGGCTGGAGCGCTCGGTCGGCGAGATCCAGCTGAAGCTGCCCGAGACGGTCGAGCGCATTACCGAGCTCCAGAAGGAGCTGATCGCGCGCAACAAGGTCGAGAACGGCCTCGTCTATCTCCAGGTCACCCGCGGCGCCGACAAGGGCCGCGACTTCGCCTTCCCCAAGGGCGACGTCAAGTCGAGCCTGGTAATGTTCACGTCGGAGAAGGACATCATCAACGCCGCCTCGGCCAAGACCGGCATCAACGTGATCACCGTGCCCGACATCCGCTGGGAGCGGCGCGACATCAAGAGCGTGGCACTCCTCGCGCAAGTGCTGGCAAAGCAGGCCGCGGCCGAAGCCGGTGCGGGCGAGGCCTGGATGCTGGAAGACGGCTACGTCACCGAAGGCGGCTCGTCCTCGGCGTTCATCCTGACCCAGGACGACGTCATCGTGACCCGCAAGAACTCCAACGCGATCCTGCCGGGCTGCACCCGCAAGGCGGTGGTGGCGCTGGCGGAAGAGCGTCAGCTCCGCGTCGAGGAGCGTTCCTTCACGGTCGCCGAGGCGCTCGCCGCCAAGGAAGCCTTCGCCACCTCGGCGTCGCTGTTCGTCCAGCCGGTGGTTGCGATCGACGGCAAGAAGGTTGGCGACGGCAAGCCCGGCCCGCTTGCCGCGCGGCTGCGCGAGATCTACGTGGAGTTCGCCAAAGCGACGGCGGTTTAAGCGGCGCACTCGGTGTCACCGCCCGCGAAGGCGGGCGATCCAGTCCGCCGCGCGGGCGGTGATTAATCTCGCTGTCTCTGGAATACTGGATGCCCCGCCTGCGCGGGGCATGACAGCTGAGAACATCTTACGCCACCGACGCCTTCACCTTCACCGGGTGAACCGCACGGAACGCGATCGCGATTCTGTTCCAGGCATTGATGGCGCCGATCAGCATGGTCAGGTTCACCGTCTCCGCATCGGAGAATTGCGCGCGGACCTGCTCGTAGACGTCATCAGGCGCGTGCGTCTCGGAGATCAGCGTCACTGATTCGGTCCAGGCCAGCGCCGCGCGCTCGCGGTCGGTGTAGAGCGGCGATTCGCGCCAGGCGTTGAGTAGATAGATGCGTTGCTCGGTCTCGCCGCGCTTGCGGGCGTCCTCGGTGTGCATGTTGATGCAGAAGGCACAGCCGTTGATCTGCGACGCGCGGATCTTGACGAGCTCGATCAGCGATTTCTCGAGGCCGGTCGACTGGATCTGCTCTTCCAGCGCCATCAGCGCCTTCATCGTGTCGGGTGCGGCCTGGTAGAAATTCATGCGGGGTTTCATGGTCGTTCTCCTTGCTTGCTGGGGTGATGTCAGTGGGCGCCGCCGGCCGAGGCGGGGCCGGCCTTCTTCAGGAAGAGGGTGGCGATCAGCGCGACGATCAGTGCCACGCCGAGCAGATAAAAGGTGTCGCTGAAGGCGAGGATATAGGCCTGCTTCTGCACGATATGGCCGATCGCAACATAGGCGCGATGCAACGCGTCCGCCCGGTCGAGAATGCCGTGATTGACGAAGTATTGGGTGAGCTGTTCCAGCCGCGTCCGCGTCGCCTGCTCGAACAGCGAGACCGACTGCACCAGCACGTTGGAGTGATACTGCTCGCGCTTGGTCAGCAGGGTCTGCAACAGCGCGATGCCGACGGCGCCACCGAGATTGCGCATCATGTTGAACAGGCCGGAGGCCGAGCCCGCGTTCTCCGGTTCGATGCCCGAGGTCGCCACCGCAGACAGCGGCGCCATCACCAGCGCCTGGCCGATCGCACGAACCACATTGGGCCAGAGCAATTGATCGGCGGCATAGTTGCCGGTCATGTAGATGTTCATGAAGTTGGAGGCCGCGAACAGGACGAAGCCGACGCCGATGATGAGCCGCGCATCGAGCTTCTGCATCAAGCGCGGCACCAGCGGGATCAGCAAGAGCTGCGGCAGGCCGGTCCATGCCAGCACCATGCCGATCTGCTCGGCATTATAGCCTTGGATGCGAGCCAGATATTGCGGCAGGATGAACACCGAGCCGTAGAGCGCGATTCCCAGCAGGAAATTCGCGAGCATGCCGAAGCCGAAATTGCGGCGGACCAGCAGGCGCAGGTTGAGGAGCGGCTTCTTCACGGTCAGCTCGATGATCAGGAAGGCGGTCAGCGCCACGGCCGCGATGACGGACAGCTTGACGATGACGGGCGAGCCGAACCAGTCGTCCTTGTTGCCTTCCTCAAGCACGGTCTGCAGCGCCGACAGTCCGATCGCCATGGCGATGATGCCGGCCCAGTCGCCGTCGCGCAGCAGCGCAAGCTTCATGGGCTTTGCATCGAGCGCGTACCAGAGCATGCCGACCATGATCCCGCCCGGGACGACATTGACGTAGAAGATGTACTGCCAGCCAAAATTTTCGGTGAGATAGCCGCCGATGGTCGGGCCGATCGCGGGCGCGAACGTCGCCGACAGCGCGAACAGTGCAAGGCCGACCGGCTGCTTTCCGCGCGGCAGCAATGTGATGATGAGCGTGAACGCCATCGGAATCAGCACGCCGCCGGTAAAACCTTGCACTGCCCGCAGCACGATCATCTGCGGCAGGTCCTGCGCCAGCGCACAGGCGGCCGACAGGATCAGGAACAGGACCGCGTTGGTGAGCAGATAAATGCGGATCGAGAACACCTGCGCCAGCCAGCCCGAGAGCGGGATGACAACGATCTCCGCGATCAGATAAGAGGTCGAGATCCAGCCGCCATCGTCGATGCCGGCGCCGATCGCGCCCTGGATGTCGGCGAGCGAGGCATTGACGATCTGGATGTTCAGCACCGCCATGAAGGCGCCGAGTGTCGCGCCGATCACGGCAATCCAGGTCTTGGTGGAAACCACCGGCGTGGCGGCCGCGGTCGGAGCAGGAAGGCTGGCGGCGGAAGCGGCGTTCAGGGCGGGTTGGAGCGTGCTCATGAAGGGCCTCGTCTCGGGTACGGAGACAGGATGCATCGGGCGGATGGCTTCGATCATCGGGAAGCGTGGGAAGGATCATCCGGCAGGACTTGATATTGCTGCCGGAGCCGGCCTTTAGCCTCCGTTGGGTCGCGCCGCATTATCGGCGAGGCGCTTGGCCGTCTCGCGCTCGGCCATGACGGCCTGTTTGGTGTCGATAGTCGGCGCCGCGGACATGCCGGGGCGCAGCAGCCCGGTCAGGCTGTGGTCGTCGAGCACGATCTTCACCGGCACCCGTTGCACGATCTTGGTGAAATTGCCGGTGGCGTTGTCGGGCGGCAGCAGTGCGAATTCAAGGCCGCTCGCCGGCGACAGGCTGTCGACATGGCCGCGCAGGGTCTGATTGCGAAAACTGTCGACGTGCAGCTCGACCGGTTGGCCGGCGCGGACATGAGTGAGCTGCGTCTCCTTGAAATTCGCCACGACATAGACTGCATCGAGCGGCACCACCGCCATCAATTGCGTGCCGGCTTGCACGAACTGTCCCGCGCGCAGTGAGCGGGCGCCAACCGTGCCGTCGACCGGCGCGGTAATCTCGGTGTAGGAGAGATTCAGGGTCGCCTGCTCCGCGACCGCGCGCGCGTGCTCGAGCTGGGCTGTCGCCTGCGCGCGCTGGGTGGTGAGCACGTCGATCTTGCGTTGCGCGGCCACGAGGCCCGACCTGGCATGTTGCAGTTGCGCGTTGCTGGCGCGCAACGCGGCGTCAGTCTGTTGTGCGCGCTGAATCGTGCCTGAGCCCGACTTCATCAAATCGTCGTAGCGGGCGCGCTCCTCCTGCGCAAATTTCAGATTCGCGTCCGCAGCAGCGACATCGGCCGTGCTCTGCTCGATGATCGGCTGCTGGAGTTCGAGCTGGGCGTCGAGGTTGCGCACCGACGCTTCCGCCGCAGCGACATCGGCGCGGGCCTGGTCGAGCGCCGCCTTGAAGTCACGGTCGTCGATCTTCGCCAGCAGCTGGCCCGCTTTGACCTTTTCGTTGTCGCTGACCAGCACCTTGGCGATGTAGCCCGAGACTTTTGGCGCGACGATCGTGGAGTCGGCCTTCACATAGGCGTCGTCGGTTGTCTCGAGATAACGGCCGTTGACCCAGTAGTCGTGTCCGTAATGGACAATCGCTGCTGTGCCCGCGAGGAACGCGAGCGCCAACGCCGCCCGTCGAACCATATTCCGGGTCGGACCACGAACCGGCACCGGCGGTGAAGCTTGCAGTACCTCAGTCGCTTGCTGGAAGTTTTCGGTGCGGGGCATCTCGGACATGGCAGTCTCCTGTCGGGTGGCTGAGACCATCGGTCTTTTTCGCGCGATCGATAATCGGCGAAATACCGGAAGGATTATCCGCTGAGAGTGGATAGTCCGGGAATCCCGCCTTCGCGTATGGTCTACCGAGCCGGAGGTGCGACTGCCCCAGAGCGATTGCCGCCTCTGTCGCAGGATTGCGGCTAACCCCTCCGCCATCCCGCGCGAGCTAATCTGACGGATAATCGGACAGAATTCCTTGCGATTATCGACCAACAGCGGATAATCAGTCGGCATGGACCGATTGACGAGCCTCGAAGTCTTTAGCCGGGTGGTCGAGACCGGCGGCTTCTCTGCAGCAGCCCGCAAGCTCAACATGTCGACCACGATGGTGAGCAATCACGTTCAGGCGCTGGAAGACCGGCTCGGGGTGAGGCTGCTTCAGCGCACCACGCGTAAGGTCAATCTCACCGAGATCGGCAAGGCCTACTACGACCGCTGCATCCAGATCCTCGCCGATATCGAACAGGCCGACGACATTGCGAGCGAATTGCAGTCGGTACCGCGCGGGACGCTGCGGATCCACGTCGCCACGCACATGGTGCCGTTCGTCGCGCCCGTGTTGGCGAAGCTCCTGTCGGCCTATCCAGAGCTCAAGATCGATCTGCGCATGGGCGAAGCGGACATCGACCTCATCGAAGAAGGCTACGACGTTGCCCTGCGCATGACCGCGCCGCCGGATTCGAGCCTGATCGTCCGCAGCCTTGCCACCTGGCGTCACGTGCTGTGCTGCTCGCACGATTATCTCGACAAGCACGGTCGCGTGCAGAAGCTCGATGAGCTCACGGCGCACAATTGCGGGCGCCATTTGAACTATCCCTTCGGCGACGATTGGCGCTTTTTCGATCGCAAGGGCGCGCCGGCATCGGTACGGATTTCCGGCAGCTTCATCACCAACAGCGGTGAGGCCTTGCGGAAGGTGGCGCTGGAAGGCGGTGCCGTCTGCCTGATGGCGGGTTTTCTCGTTCGGGACGATCTCGAAGCCGGTCGGCTCGTTCGCCTGCTGCCCGAGTACCGGCCGGTCGAGATGTCGATGAACGCCGTCTATCCGCACCGGCATCATCTGTCGGCGAAGGTCAGGACTTTCATCGACATGCTCGTGCATCACAGCGCCGAGCAGCAGAAGCTGATCAATCCGTATTCATGATTGGCGCGGCGGCGGCAATCGCTCGAACACGGCGTCGAGTGCCATGCCGATCGCAAGCAGGCCGCGATCGCTGCCCGCGGGGCCGTCCAATTCAAGCCCGATCGGCAGTTTGCTCCGGGCGCCGAGCGCGATCGGAATCTGGATGCCGGGAATGCCGGCATTGCTGCCGGGATCGGTGTTCTGGATGAACAGGGCGAAATTCTCCAGGCTGCTGGAATCGGGATTGGAGGCAATGGCGATACGCGGCGTGGTCGGGAAGGCGATGGCATCGAGCCGGTTGTCCGCAAAGGTCTTGCCGTAGAGCGCCTGCAGGGCGGGTCGCGCGGACCTGATGGCCGCGTCATAGATCGGCTCGGCATCGACCAGCGTATTGTCTGGACCTGGCAGCTTGCGCGGGATCACGAGGCCGTCATAGGTGCCCTTGACGTCGGGGCTCGCGATCTCCCGCGCCAGTGCGTCAATGGTGATGCCGGTGCCGCTATGCGCCAGATAGGCCACCATGTCGTCATAGGCCTCGTACAGCGCGACGGGAAAGCCGACCTGGACGTTGAGTTCGGCCAGATGCGGCATCTCGATCTCAACGATCGTGATGCCCTGCGTCTTCATTTTCGTGAGGGCTGCCTGGAATGCGGCGTCGGTGTCGGCGTCGAGATTGCTCAGCATCGTCTTTACGATGCCGATCCGCACCAGCCTCAGATCGGCCGCCTGAACGGCATCGCCACCTGCAATGACGCGGTCGAGCAGCGCGACATCCGCCGCGGTCGCTGCCATCGGACCCGCGGTGTCGCGGGTGTGCGAGATTGGCGCGATGCCAGCCTGCGGATAGCGTCCGACCGTCGGGCGGAGCGAGGCACATCCATTCAGCGCGGCGGGAACCCTGACCGATCCGCCAGTGTCGGTGCCGAGCCCGCCCGCGACGATCCGTGCGCCGATCGCGGCGCCCGTTCCGGAGGAGGAGCCGCCGGCGATCAGGGCGCGGTCATAGGCGTTGCGCACGCCGAACTCCGCGCCGGTCTTGAATGCGGTGTTGTAGCCCGAGATGCCGAAGGCGAGCTCGTGCATGCTGGTTTTGCCGATGATGATCGCGCCCGCCGCGCGCAGCTTTGCGACCACCGGCGCGTCGGCCCTCGGAACGTAATTTTTTAGCGCTGGCGTTCCCGCGCTGCAGGGGAGTCCCGCGACCTCGATATTGTCCTTGATCACGATGGGAACGCCGCCGAGCGGCTTGTCCTTGTTGTCGTTCGCGTCGAATGCGGCCGCAGCTTTCAGGGCGCCGGCCTCGTCCAGGGTGACGAAGGCATTCAGATCGGCATTGGCCGTGGCGCGGGCGAGAGCTTCCGTCGTGAGTGCGGTGCTCGTGATTTTTCCGGCGCGGAGGTCGGCCACAGCCTGGGTCAGGGTCAACTGGTCGAAATCCATGAGGCGTCACCCCGTTGCAGGAGCGCCATCAGGGCGCGCCTCGGCTCCAGAGGCTGAAGCTTCGTCGGCGCCCCGTCAACCGTAGGCGCGCATCTTTGCAGGTGATGGCGCGTCGAGCTCGGCGAACAGCCGCTCGACCTCGGCCTTTACCTTCCCGATCGCGGCGTCCTTAACCGGCCCGTAGCCCCGGATATCCATCGGCGCTTTTGCAATGGCGACCAGACTTGGCAGATGCGCCGCGTCGAGCCCGCCGAGCAGCCGTCTGATGACGCCGTCGTACCAGGTGATCAGTTCCCGCTCCGCGCGCCGTTCCGCCGTGTAGCCGAACGGATCGAACGGCGTCCCGCGCAATCCTTTCAATCGCGCCAGCATGGCAAGCGGCATCTGGATCCACTGCCCGAAGGCGCGCTTGCGCGGACGTCCGCGGGCGTCGCGCTTCGACGGCAGGAACGGCGGGGCGAAGTGATATTGGATGCTGAATTCGCCTTCGAATTCGCCTTTCAACACGTCGAGGAAGCCGCTCTGCATGTGCAGCCGTGCCACCTCGTATTCGTCCTTGTAGGCCATCAGCTTGAACAGCGCGCGCGCGACCGCTTCGGTCAATGCTCCGCTATTCAGTTTGGCTTCGGCCTTGCGAACGTTTGCAACGAGTGCTCGATAGCGCGTTGCATACGCATCGTTCTGATAGGCCGTGAGGAATTCGGCGCGGCGGTCGATCAGCTGGTCGAGCGTCTCTGCTTTGGGCGCGTCGTCCATCTTCGGCAAGAAGTTGGGATCGGCCGCTGCAATCCGGCCCCAGGCGAAAGCCTGCTTGTTGCGTTCTACCGCGACCCCGTTGAGCTCGATTGCTCGCAACAGCGCCGACAGCGAGACCGGCAGCAGTCCGTGCTGCCAGGCAAAGCCCAGCATGACGATGTTGGCATAGACGGCATCGCCGAGCAGGCGCTCGGCCAGCGCGTTGGCGTTGATGGTGTCGAGATTGCCGTCGCCGATCACCTGGCCGATCGCGCGCAGGCGGGCAGGTGAGGCGAGATCTGCGTCGCGGAAGCGGACGACGTCGCCGGTCGGCATCTCCGCGGTGTTGACCGCGGCGCGCGTGCCTTTCCGATAGGTGCCGGATGCCTTTGGCGAGGAGCTGACGACGAGGTCGCAGCCGATCAGCGCATCGGCCGCGCCCTGGTCGATGCGGACCTGATGCAACGCGTCGGGGGATGCAGCCAATCGGATGTAGCTCAGCACCGGCCCGAATTTCTGCGCAAAGCCGGTAAAATCCAGCACCGAGACGCCGTTTCGTTCGAGATGCGCCGCCATGCCGATCAGCGCGCCGACCGTGATCACGCCGGTGCCACCGACGCCGGTGACGAGCAGATCATAGGGACGGTCGAGCGGTGCGGGCGCGGGCAGCGGAAGCGCGGCCGCGTGGCCGACCGGGTTGATCCGGCTCGCGCCCTTCTTCCGGCGCGTCGCGCCCTCGACGGTGACGAAGCTCGGGCAGAACCCGTTGAGGCAGGAGAAGTCCTTGTTGCAGGATGAGAGATTGATCCGGCGCTTCCGGCCGAACGGCGTCTCCTTGGGCTCCACGCTGAGGCAGTTGGATTCAACCGAGCAGTCGCCGCAGCCCTCGCAGACGAGATCGTTGATATAGGTGAAGCGTTTGGGATCGGCCATCTGTCCACGCTTGCGGCGACGCCGTTTCTCTGTCGCGCAGGTCTGCTGATAGATCAGTACCGATACGCCCGAGATTTCGCGCAGCTCGCGCTGCACGCTGTCCATCTCTTCGCGCGGATGGATGGACGCGCCGACCGGCAGGTCTCCCGGTGAAAATTGCGCAGGATCGTCCGACACCAGCGCGACGCGCGCGACGCCCTCGGCGCGGACGCTGTGCGCGATGGCGTGGACGCTGATCGGGCCGTCGACCGGTTGGCCGCCGGTCATCGCGACGGCATCGTTGAACAAGATCTTGTAGGTGATGTTGGCTTTGGCCGCGATCGCCTGCCGGATCGCCATCGAGCCCGAATGATAATAGGTGCCTTCGCCGAGATTCTGGAAAATGTGCTTGTTGCCGGTGAAGCGTGACGAGGCCGCCCAGTTCACGCCTTCGCCGCCCATCTGGATCAGGGACGAGGTCTCGCGGTCCATCCAGCTCGCCATGAAATGACAGCCGATGCCGGCTAGCGCCTTCGATCCCTCGGGCACCTTTGTCGATGTATTGTGCGGGCATCCCGAGCAGAAATAGGGCGTGCGCGTCGCACCAGAGACGTTGATCGTGCGCGCGGCCTCAGGCATCAAGCCGGCTGCGCGCGCGGCGAGATTGAGGCCCGGGAAGATCGGATCGAGACGGCGTGCGAGCACCCCAGCGAGCGCTCGCGGCGACAATTCGCCGATCCAGGAGATCAGCCGCGCGCCGGTTTCGTCGTGCTTTCCGACCATGCGCTCGGGTTTTTCGCCCGGATAATCGTAAAAATATTCCTTGAACTGGCTTTCGATGATGCCGCGCTTCTCCTCGACCACGAGGATCTCGCGCTTGCCCTTCACGAACGCCATCGCGTCATGCAGCGCCAGCGGCCAGACCATTCCGACCTTGTAGATGTCGATGCCGATGCTGCGGCAGGCTGCTTCCTCGAGACCCATCAGCCGCAGCGCTTCCATCAGATCGAGATGCGCCTTGCCCGTGGTGACGATGCCGTAGGTGGCGCCCGGGATGTCGTAGATGTGACGATCGATCGGATTGGCCTTGGCGAAGGCGTAGACCGCATGCTTCTTCGCCTCCAGCCGCTCCTCGATCTGTGGGCCGGGTAGATCGGGCCAGCGATAGTGCAAGCCGCCGGGCGGCGGCGTGAAGTCCGGCGTGTGGAAGGCGCGCGGCGGGCGCAGCGCGACGGAGGCGCCGGATTCCACGATCTCCGAGATTGCCTTGAAGCCCACCCACATGCCGGTGAAGCGGCTCAGAGCGTAGCCATATTCGCCGAATTCCAGATATTCGCTGACGCTTGCGGGGTGGAGCGTCGGCATGAACCAGCTCATGAAAGCCACGTCGGACTGGTGCGGCATCGAGGACGAGACGCAGCCATGGTCGTCGCCGGCGACCACGAGCACGCCGCCATGCGGCGAGGAGCCGTAGGCGTTGCCGTGTTTCAGCGCATCGCCGGAGCGATCGACGCCGGGGCCCTTGCCGTACCAGAGCCCGAACACGCCATCGACCTCGCGGTCGGCTTGCGTTTCGACCTGTTGCGAGCCGAGCACGGCGGTTGCGGCAAGGTCTTCGTTCACTGCCGGGAGGAATTCGATGCGGTCCCGCTTCAGTCGCTCCTGGATGCGCCACAGTTCGAGGTCGATGCCGCCGAGCGGCGAACCGCGATAGCCCGAAATGAAGCCCGCCGTGTTCAGCCCCGCGGCACGGTCGCGCCGCACCTGGTCGAGCGCAATGCGGACGATGGCCTGCGTGCCTGTAAGGAAGACGCGGCCCACTTCGCGATCGTAGCGGTCGGAAAGCTCGTAGGCGTCGAGTGACGAAATGGCGTCCATGCGGACCTCCCGCGGCATCTCCTTGCCATGGGAGAAGGGTAGGCCTGGACGACTGGTAGGTCCTACCTATTTTCCCGAATAGAACATACATTGTGGTAGAATTGCCCGATTTAGTTTACAGAGCGGTAGATTAATCCATTTTGGCGTTCCATGATCGAAGACCAAGACGCGCGGATTCTCGCCTATCTCCAGAAGGACGGCCGCGCGACCAACCAGCAACTCGCCGACGCGGTCGGCATGTCGACCTCGGCCTGCTGGCGCCGGGTGCGCGCGTTGGAGGAGAGCGGTGCCATCCAGGGCTATGCGGCGCTGGTGGCGCGCGAGCAGGCCGGCTTTGCGATGTCCGCGATCCTCCACGTCTCGTTGGAACGGCACGACGCAAAATTCGTCGACGAGTTCGTCGCGCGGGTGACCACGCGGCGTGAGGTGTTGGAGTGCTTTGCGACCACGGGCGATGCCGATTACCATTTGCGCGTCGTCGTGCAGGACATGGCGGCCTACAACAGATTCCTCGACGACTTCATGTTCCGCATTCCCGGCATTCGCTATGTCAGAAGCAACGTGGTGCTGAAAGAGATCAAGACGGGCGTGGCGCTGCCGTTTTGAGCTTGCGCTGAGGAGGCTGCGTAGCGGCCGTCTCGAAGCGCGACACCACAACCGGGCCTTCATCCTTCGAGACGCTTGCTTCGCAAGCTCCTCAGGATGAGGATCACCGCTCCTCCCGCACGAACCTGTTCCGCAGCGTCCCGATGCCGGTGATGTCGATCTCCACGACGTCGCCATGCTTGATATCAGGTGAGGCTCCATCCGTTCCCATCCAGATCACGTCGCCGGGCCATAACGTAAAGTATTTGGTCAGCTCGACCAGGAACGGCACCACGCCAAAGATCATGTCGTTGGTGTGGAAGCGGTTGGTCTCCTTGCCGCTGACCCAGACGATCGTTTCCATCTTGTCGAGGTCGGCTTCGGTCTCGATCCACGGGCCCATCGGCTTGAACGTGTCGGCGTTCTTCGAGCGCCACAGGCTGCGGTCGGCCTTCTGCCAGCTCCGCTCGCTGACGTCGTTGCCGATGGTGTAGCCGAACACGCAATCCATGGCATTCTGTTTGGTGAGATGCTTGACCTTCTTGCCGATGACGACGACGAGCTCGCCTTCATAATGGATCTTGTCCGTCGCGAAGGACGGGATCATGACCTCCTCGTCATGTGCGATCAGCGCATTCTGGGCGCGATAGCCGATCTCGGGTCTGTCCGGCACCGCTGGCACCTCGCCGCGCTTGTCGGCGGCCTCTTTCAGATGCTTCAGATAGTTCAAGCCGACGCAGTAGAAGGTGCGCGGAATCAGCGGCATCTCGATTTTAACCTGCGACAGCGGGTGCGTGCGCGAGGTGCGTTGCCATTCGCCGAAGGGATCGCCCTCGATCGCGATCACCTGGTCACCCTCGACGATCCCCCAGGACGTCTTGTCCGTGGCGGTGAATTTCAGCCAGCGCATGCCGTGTCTCCGTTGTTATTCCGCGGCATCGCGCGGCTGCACTTTCCAGTCGCCGGCAGCCGGCCGCTTGAGCCCGAGATTTTCCCGCAGCGTCTTGCCGCGATATTCCTTCTGGAACAATCCGCGCCGCTGCAATTCCGGGACGATATGTTGCACGAAATCGGCATAGGAGCCGGGCACATAGGTCGCGGCGATGACAAAGCCGTCGCAGCCGCGCTCGACGAACATTTCTTCGAGCTTGTCTGCGATCTCCTTGGGGCCGCCAACCATCGCATCCTGGACCTGACCGCGGCCGGAGAAGGTGACGAAGTCGCGCGCGCTCGGATTGCTCTTGCCGGAGTTCTTGAGCACGCCGTCGCGGATGCCCAGAATGCCCTGCATGCTCTTCAATTCTTCCGTCGTCAGCGGCTCGTCGAGATCCTTGGAGGCGAAATCGTAGTTGAGCGCTTCGGCCAGCAGCGACAGCGCGTCGATCTGCAGCGGCAGCTTGTTGATCAGCGCCATCTTGTCTTCGGCCTCGGCTTTGGTCGCGGCGCAAACCGGTGTCGTCAGGTTGCAGAGAAACATCGCCTCCGGATCGCGGCCAGCTTTCGCGGCCTCGTTACGCACCGACGCATAGCCTTCCTTGGCGGCGGCGAGATTGCGTGCAGCGGTGAAGATCACCTCGCCCCACCGTCCTGCAAAGCGCTGGCCGCGGCCGGACGCGCCGGCCTGGATGATCACGGGATGGCCCTGATCAGAGCGCGGCACCGTGAAGGGACCGCGCGACTTGTAGAATGGGCCCTTGTGATCGAGCCGCTTCACCTTGGCTGGATCGGCGAAGCGGCCGCTCTTTTTGTCCATGATGAGCGCGCCGTCTTCCCAGGTATCCCAGTGGCCGAGCACGATCTCCATGAATTCGTCGGCGCGGTCGTAGCGAGAATCATGTTCGGGATGAGAGTCCCGCCCCATGTTGTGTGCCTCGCCGTCATTGAGCGAGGTGACGACGTTCCACCCGGCGCGTCCGCCCGACATCAGGTCGAGCGTTGCGAAGCGGCGGGCGATGTCGAAGGGCTCGAAATAAGTCGTCGAACCAGTCGCCCCCAACCCGAGCTTCTCCGTAACCATGCCCATCGTCGTCAGCACGATCAGCGGATCCATCTTCACGCAGCGGATGCCGTATTCGACGGTGTGGGCGTGATCGTTGCCGTAGCGGTCCGGCATCGCCAGCCGGTCGTCGAAGAAGGCCATGTGGAACTTGCCGGCTTCGAGGATTTTGGCGATCTCCTGATAATAGTCCGCCGACATCGAATCGTCGCGCGAGTCCGGATGACGCCACGAGCTCGGCAAATTCGTGCAGTTCTGGGCTTGAAGGAAGCCGACCAGTACCATCTGCCGCGTCATGCTGCTGTTCTCCGAATTGCGTCAGGCCGAAATCCGTCAGGCCAGGTCGAGGACCGTATCGAGCCTGTACTCGCGCGCCAGCGCGCGCAGCTTTTCCCAGGTCGCATCCTCGATCTCGATGCCGTCGCGCAGGCGCTGCTGCTCGCGCACGCCCTCGATCTCACCGGGATAGAACACGCCCTTGCTGCCCTCGGAGGGCGGGGTTGATTTGAGATAGTGTGCGAACTCGGCGACCTCGCGCTTGAACTCCTGCAGCGGGCGAAACGCGGCGACGTTGAACACGGCCATGAAGCAGCCGTCATTGTGCCGGCCCGTGGGCTCGACGCCGAAACCGAGGCCGGTGAGCAGGCCGCACAGGACCTCGACCATGGCGGCGAGACCGCTGCCCTTGTAGCCCTCGGTGCCGCCGAGCGGCAGCAGCGCGCCGCCCTTGCGGTATTGGGTCGGATCGGTGGTGTGTCGTCCTTCGGCGTCGATGATCCATCCCGGCGGAATCTCCTCGTCGCGGGCGACCGCGAGCTGGATCTTGCCGGCCGCGACCGCAGAGGTCGCCATGTCCAGGTAGAACGGCGCATCGAGATCGGACGGCACCGCGATCGAGATCGGATTGGTGCCGAGCCGTGCCTCCTTGCCGCCGAACGGCGCCACATGCTTCGGCGAACGGCCGGAATCCGCCGTTGCAATCCCGATCATCCCTTCGCGCATCGCCATCAACGGATAGGCGGCGAGGCGGCCGACATGGCTTTGCCGGAACACGGTGCAGGCGGCGACATTCGCCGTCTTCGCTTTCTCGATCGTCAACGCCATCGCCTTGGCGTTGACGTGGAAGCCAAACCCCCACTGACCGTCGATTACGGTCGTCGTCGGCGATTCCTGCACGATGGTCCATTTGGCGCCGGGCACGATGTGGCCGGCCTTGATCCGGTCGACATAGGTGGGAATGGCGATCACGCCGTGGGAATCGTGGCCGGCGAGATTGGCTTTGACGCAGCCGCCTGCGACCGCGTCGGCCTCTTCCTCGGAAGCCCCGGCGGCACGAAGCAGCGCGGCGCTGATTCGCGTGAGGCGGTCGGCCCGAACGATCGGCATGGCGTTTCCTCAGGTCTCGCCCTTGGGGGGCTCTGGTTCTTGAGGGCATCGTCTCAAAGCACAGATGCGATATCAATCTCCCGTAAACCAATACAGGGCTGCAAATTCGTAAAGGGAGCGCGTCTTTGGCCGAAACCGCCATCCAGTACAGCGACTTTTGACAGTTTCGCGACAGCTGTTTGCAGCTCGTTCACTTTGATCGACGGTTTGCGGGAACCAATAACCCCCACTTAGGCCATCGCCTTCATAAAGCTACCCGGGAGAAAATGGCAGAAATGCCGGGGAGTTGAGATCGTGCAGACGACCCTCGCGCGCACACTCGCAGCGTTGAGCGACATCAACGAAGCCATCCTTTACGCGAAGTCGCCGGACGAGCTGTACCAGAAGGTCTGCGACGCCGGGTTTTCGAGTGGGGACTTCATGGCCGTCGCGGTGTTCCTGGCGGAGCCGGATGGCCAGCGGATGCGGTTTGCGGCCGGCTGCGGCGACGACGTTGCGCGGCTGCGTGCGATCGAGATCACCACGGTGGCCGGCACGCCGGAGGGATCGGGCGTCGGCGGCGAAGCCTTTCGCAGCCAGGGGATCTGCATCAGCAACGATTACCTGAACGATCCTCGCTCGCTCGCGTGGCGCGAGGGCGCGGCCGGGGCGGGTGTCGGCGCAGCCGCGGCGCTTCCCCTGATCTGCGGCGGTCGCAGTATCGGGGTGTTGTACGTGACGCGCTCGGGGGCAGGTACGCTCGACGAGGCGATGGTCTCGCTGTTCGAGCGGATGTCGACCAATATCTCACATGCGCTGGAGAATTTCGCGCGCGAGACGGCGCGGCTGGATGGCGAGCGGGCAGTGCGGCGACTCAACCGCATGTTCGGCGCCCTCACTGCGACGAATGAAGCAATTCTTCACGCCAGCACCGAGCAGGATCTGTACCAGCGAGTCTGCGACGCCGCTGTGTATAGCGGCAAGTCGCTTGGCACTTTCGTTCTGCTGCACGAGCCGGAGTCCGAATGGCTGACGCCGGTGGCAGCGACCGGACGTAATCTGGATCTGATCAGACAGTCGCGCTACTCGATTGATCCGGAGAGTCCCTACGGCAAGGGCATCTCCGGTGAGGTGTTCCGGACCCAGAAAGCGATCGTCGAGGAGGACCTCGTCAATCGTACCAAGGGGACGACCTGGGAGCAGGCCAACGTCAATGCCGGCGCCGTCGCCTGCGTGGCTGCTCCCTTGATCAAGCGCGGCACCAGCATCGGCGTGCTGTTTTTCTTCGTGAGCAAAGCCTGGGCGAAAGACGAAGGCATCGTCGCACTGTTGCTACGCATGACCGAAACCGTATGCTTTGCGCTCGAGAACTTTGACCGCGACAAGGAGAAGGCCCAGATCGCCCTGGAGGAGGAACGGCTGGCGCGCATGTACGCGGCGCTAAGCGCGACGAACGAGGCCATTCTGCGGGCAAGGTCCCGCAGCGAACTGTTTGATCTGGTTTGCGAAGCCACGGTGCAGGGCGCGAAGTTCGCCTCGACCTCGATCGCGTTGCTCGACGCCGACGCGGGACTGCTTCGCGTTGTCGCATCCTTTGGACCGAACGCCGCTGAGGTACGAACCTTCAGATTGCCGGTCAGCGACAACGTGCCGGAGGGACGTGGGCTGACCGGCACTGCGTTCCGGACGCGGCAGCCTTGCATCAGCAACGACATCCTGGCCGACGCCCGCCTCGAGCCCTGGCACGCCAGCGCGCGTCGTAACGGCATTGCGTCTTCGACCGCGCTGCCACTGTTCAACGGCGATAGGGTCGAAGGCGTATTCCTGTTCAACTCGCGCGAGCGCGGCACTTTCACGGACGAATTCGTCGAGCTGCTGCGCAAGCTCCAGGCCAACGTCGCCTTCGCGCTCGAGAATTTCGACCGGGCCGACGAAAAAGCGCGGGCCGACAAGCAGCGTGATCGCCTGAGTGGCATGTTTGAGGCGCTGAGCGCGACCAACGAAGCCATCATGCGCGCCAAGACGCGCGAGGAGCTGTTCGAGGTCGCGTGCCAGGCCGCCGTGCTGGGCGGGGTGTTCGCCTCCGCGACAATCGGGATTATGGACGACAGACGTGAACTTGTCCGGGTGGTCGCCGTCAAGGGACGCCTTCAGGAACGAATGGTGGGACGCACCTGCTGTGTTTCAGCCGACCATCCTGAGGGCCAAGGGATCATAGGGATGTCGCTGCGGACCCGCCGGGCCAGCGTCATCAACGATTATCTGAATGATCCGCGATCGGTGCACTGGCATACCAAGGCGGTCGAGGATGGAACCCGGGCTGCTGCCAGCTTCCCACTGCTGCGGGGCGGCCAGGAGCCTATTGGCATCCTGCTTTTCCTCGCACCGGAAGAGAATACGTTTACACCCGATCTGGTCGAGCTGCTTGGTCGCCTGGCTGAAAACGTCTCTTTCGCCCTCGATAATTTCGATCGTGCCGAGGAGAAGGCCCGCACCGAGGCGCAGAAGGAACGCCTGACGCGCATGTTTGCGGCGCTGAGCGCCACCAACGAGGCGATCATGCGAGCGAAGTCGCGCGCCGAACTGTTCGACCTCGTCTGCCTTGCCGCCTCCAATGGCGCAAAATTCACCTCGACCACCATCGCGCTCGCGAGCGCCGACAGCGACCAGCTGGAAATCGTCGCCAGCGCCGGGCCTTCGTCCGACACCACCCGCACCGTCCGCCTCTCCATCGATCCCGATCGCCCGGAAGGCCGCGGGATGAGCGGCACGGCTTTCCGCACGCGCCAGCCATGCATCAGCAACGACTATCTCAACGACGATCGCGTCCGCGCCTTCCACGCCATCGTCCGCGACGACGGCGCGCGCTCGGGCGCGGCATTCCCGCTGGTCGCCCACGACCAGGCGGTTGGCGTCATGATCTACATGTCGACGGAGCCTGCCGCCTTTACCGACGAGTTCGTCGAACTGCTGCAGCGTCTCGCCGAAAACGTCTCCTTCGCGATGGAGAATTTCGATCGCGCCGACGAGAAGAACAAGGCCGACGAACGGATCGAGCATCTCGCCTCCTATGACAGCCTGACCAATTTGCCTAACCGCGAGACATTCAGCGCCATGTTGCGCGCGGCAATCGATGCGGCGGAGCGCCATGACCATCGTTTCGCGGTGCTGTTCATCGATCTCGACCGGTTCAAGGTCATCAACGATTCGCTCGGCCACGAGGCGGGTGATTTGCTCCTGCTCGAGGTCGCCGACCGATTGCGCGGCGCGCTGCGAGCGAGCGACGTGGTGGCGCGCCTCGGAGGCGACGAGTTCGTGGTGATCCTGGACCAGTGCGGCGAGATCGACGACGTCCAGCGTATCGCGACGGAACTGCTCAGCGTGCTCGCGAAGCCGATGGAGCTGGCCGGCCACGAGTGCCACACCACCGCCTCCATCGGCATTGCGATGTATCCGGCCAACGGTGCCGACGCGCTGACGCTGACAAAGAACGCCGACATGGCGATGTATCTCGCCAAGGAGGACGGCAAGAACGGCTATCGCTTCTTCTCCAAGGAAGTGAACACGCAGTCGATCGAGCGGCTGTCGCTGGAGAGCGCGCTGCGCCGGGCGCTGGAGCGGAATCAGTTCACTTTGAACTACCAGCCCAAGGTGGACATGGAGACCGGCCAGATCACGGGCGTGGAAGCCCTGCTGCGCTGGACGCACCCCGATCTCGGCAGCATCTCGCCGGCGCAGTTCATTCCGCTTGCGGAAGAGACCGGACTGATCGTGCCGATCGGCCGGTGGGTGGTGAAGGAGGCCTGCGCGCAGGCCATGGCCTGGCAGCGCCTCGGCCTGTTGCCGGTGTCGATGGCGGTCAACCTGTCACCGCGGCAGTTTGTCGACGAGCATTTGTTGCAGGACGTCGACGAGGCGCTGGCCGCCAGCGGCATGTCGCCCGTGCTGCTCCAGTTGGAAGTCACCGAGAGCATGATGATGCGCAACGTCGGGCGCGCGCTCAAGGTGCTCGACGCCATCCAGAGCCGCGGCATTCGCCTGGCGATCGACGATTTCGGCACCGGCTATTCGTCGATGTCGCTGATGAAGCATTTCCCGATCGACACCATCAAGATCGACCGCTCCTTCGTGCGCGACTTGCCGCAGGATGCGGAGGATCAGGCGATCGCGCAGGCGATCATCAGCATGGGCAAGGCGCTCGGCATGACCGTGGTGGCGGAAGGCGTCGAGAACGCCGAGCAGGAGGCGTTCCTGCGCGCCCATGGCTGCGACGAGATGCAGGGCTTCCTGATCTCCAAGCCCGTTCCGGCGCGGCAGATGGCCGAGCTGCTGCGGCCGATGGAGCTGCCCGGCGCGCCGCCGCTCCAGCCGGAGCGGGACCATGCCGCCACCGCGGCCGCGGCGCTACGGTTGAAAAGCGCTGTCGTCTGATGGCTGTGGGTGCAGCTCGCGGACGTCCTCGTCCCTGATCTCCGCCTTGCGTGGAAAATCATCCGGCCACGGAAGTGAGGTTTGTTCGGCGAAGAGCGTGATAAGGACATGCGCGCCTTCGGCAACGCTCGAGCCGTCGCCAAGGCCGAGCTCACGACACCACACCTGTCGCATCGGCTCGTGCGTATCGAGCACCGCCATCGCCGGACCCCACCACCAGGCCGGCGCCGGCGATCGTTCGGCCTCCGGCACGGCATGCCAGAGGACGAGCTCGTCCATCATGCGCTCGAATTGCAGGCTTGCGGCCTGATGCATTCGTTCCGTGCTCCCTTGGGTCGCGCCTGAAAGCAGGCCGATGCGCGGACTCGATCGTGG
This sequence comes from Bradyrhizobium sp. 40, assembly GCF_023100925.1. Taxonomy (NCBI): domain Bacteria; kingdom Pseudomonadati; phylum Pseudomonadota; class Alphaproteobacteria; order Hyphomicrobiales; family Nitrobacteraceae; genus Bradyrhizobium; species Bradyrhizobium sp. 40. Next base: position 6,420,404 of record NZ_CP064688.1, on the reverse strand, counting down.
CCTTCGCTTTGAAAAGCTGGCTCGCACTATTGGCTGAGCCGATTGTGCCGCTTGTGTCGACGGCCATACAAAAACATGCGGCGCCCGGGAAAGTTGCCGACGCCGACTGTGACAGTCTCTTTAGCCGCTTATGAGCCCGACCCGCAAGGCGCAATACCGGCGCCGCTGGCGTTGAAATAGCGCAGGCGGGGCTGATAACCGGCTGCGGTCATGTCGTTGTCAACTCAGCGATTGAAGGGCCCGTTGCGGCTGAACAGCAGATAGATCGCGCGAGGGTTGGTGGTCAGATAGCGCCAGAACAGCCGGCGGGGCTCGAGCAAGGTGCGCCAGGCCCATTCCAGCCCGATCTTCTGCATCCATCGCGGCGCGCGGGCGCGGCTTCCCGACAAGAAGTTGAACAGGCCGCCGGATGTCTTGATGACGCCGACATTGGTGAGATGCGGCGTGAATTCCTCGACGAAGGCCTGCTCGTTTGGCACGCCCAGCGCAACCCAGAGATAATCCGGCGCTAGCGCGTTGATCTCGTCGACCTTCGCGCGCAGTGCATCGCCACGGAGATACCCGTGGCTATGGCCGACGATCTTGAGGTTTGGATACATCTTCCGGACGTTCTCGACCGCCGCGGCGTTCTCGTCCTCGCTCGCGCCGAACATGTAAAAGGTGCGGCCGACCGCTTCCGCCTTGCGCGCGACGACGTGAAACAGATCCGTCGTGGCGACGCGCTCGGGCAGCGGAAACCAGGATTGCAGCCTTGACGCCGCCACCAGCGGCTGACCATCGGCGTTGATGAGGTCGGCGCCGCGGAACAGGCGCTCGGTCTCCGGTTCGGTCGAGCATCGCGCCAGGACCTCGCCATTGGCCGAGGTCAGGTGCAGCGGACGGCCGATGCGATGGCGCGGATCGGTCGCCTCGATCATGAAATCTGCGGTCGCTTCCAGGTCGAGCGCGGCCATGCGAAGGCCGCCGATGGTGATCCGCGGCACGTCGGCGGTTGCGGCCCGGCCATCGAGATTGATGCGGCGCTCAAGCATATTGTCTGCCTCGTTGGCGAGCTTGGGCCATAGGGGTGAGTTCGTCGAGCACGACGCCGACGAGCTTGCGCTCGGCGCGGCCGAGCGTGCTCAATATCTCTTCCAGGCCGTCGTTGATGTCGAGGCTGGTCGGCAACACCGCCACCAGCGCGTCGGCATCATCGAGCAGCTTACGGCTGCCGGCCGTGAGTGGCGCCGTGGGGCCGTCGAGGATCACGAGGTCATAGCCGCCGGCGGAGCGCGCCTGCTCGATGGCCTTGCGGATGGCGTCAGTGGCCTTGCCAGCGTCGCCTTCGACGGCCGGCAATACCGAGATGCCGTTGAGTGTCTTGATCTCGCGTGCGGCCTTACTGCCGATCGAAAGCCATCCGACCTTGCTCGGCTCGCTCTTGCGGGGACGGTTGACCTTGTTCGAGAGCGAGTGCGCCTGATGGTCGGCGTCGATCATCAGCACCCGGGCGCCGTCGCGCGCGGCCGCGAGCGCGAAATTGAGCGCCGTCACGCTGCGCCCGGTGGTCTCGCTGGCACCGACGAGCGCGATGACCGGCATTGTCTTTCCGCCGGCGCGCCGGGCCGCCGTAGCGCGCATGTCGCGCCAGGCGTTGAGCAGCGTCGTCAGTGGAAAGCCGGGGCGCAGCGTCGGCCAGCCCAGCCGGGTGAGGTCGATGCCGCCGCCGGTGGCGAGAATGGCACCAAGCGTGTGGATGACGTCGGCCTCCTGCAGGCGCGCGATCAGCGGCTTTTCGATCAGGGGCTTCTCGACCATCGAAGGTTGCAGCGGCGGGGCGGCGAGTTCCGGCAGTGCGTCCGCGACTTCCGGGGCTCGCGAGACCGGCTGGGCCCGGGCAGTCTCCGGCGCCCGCGAAGGCTCTGGAGCTCGCGGAGCTTGCGGCAACGGAGTACGATTGGGGCGGGCCGGCGCCGGTGCCGGCACGAACGCACCGGCGAACACCAGTTCGGCCGCGACGAACCAGCTTGATGCAGCGATTGCGCCGAAGATGAAACCGATCATGGCGAACAGGCTCATCGCCGGCGGGAACGAGCGCCGCTGCGGCACCGTCGCTTCGCCGATGATGCGGGCCGCCGAGGTGTTCAGCGTCTCCTGCTCCTCGGTCTCGCGCGACCGCTTGAGGAAGGATTGATAGACGTCACGGCTGGCATCGGCCTCGCGCTCGAGCTCGCGCAGGCGCACGGCGGCCTGGCTGAGCTGGACGCTCTGCCGCTTCTGCGCCTCCAGCGCGCGGCTGAGCGAGGCTTCAAAGTCGCGGGCGCGCGTCAAATCGTTCTTGGCGGACTGGGCGAAGCGGTCGATCTCTTCGTTGATGGTGCGCTTGAGATCCTCGACCTGCTTCTCGGTCTGGCGCAGCGCCGGATGACGCGGGCCGAGCTCGCCGGCTTGCTCCGCATATTTCTTGCGCGCGTCGGCATATTGCGCGCGCAGGTTGGCAATGGTCGGCGATTGCAGCGCCTCGGAGTTTGCGCCTGCATCTGCCGTGGTGCGTCGGCTCGCCTCGATCTGGTCGAGGCGCGCCTGCGTGTCCATCGTCGCGGCGCGGGCGGCGGAAAGCCGCTGGTTGCTGGCGGAAAGCTGCTGGTCGCTGATCAGCGCATCCTGGGTGCCGACGAAATTGTTCTGGGCCTTGTAGGTCGCAAGCACGGTCTCGGCGTTGCGCAGCCGCTCGCGCAGCTCCTTCAGGCGGCCGGAGAGATCGTTGGTGGCGCGCCGTGCGGCCGACGCCTGCGAGTTGCGGGATTCCGCGAGGTAGGCGCTGGTCAGCGTGTTGGCGAGCATCGCCGCTTTCGCCGGATCGGTCGACCAGACCTCGATGTCGACGATGAAGCTCTTCTCGGTCTTGCGGATCGTGATGTGCCGGTTCAGCGCCTCGAGGGCGGCGAGCTGCACTTCCTTTTTCTCCGTGGCGGAGGGCGCGTGGGGCTGAAGGCCGATCAGGCCGAGCAGCGACGACATCACGCCTTTGCCATCGGCCCCGCCGAATTCAGGGTCCTTGTCCAGATCGGCCTGCTGGATCACCTGGAGCAGCACGCTGTTGGAGGTGATCAGGCGCGCCTGGCTCTCGACCACCATCGACATGCCGGAGACGTCCTGCGCGCGAGGCGTTAGCTCGCGATCGACGAGCTGAAGCTCGCGCGGGTCGACATAGAGCTGGGCGGTGGCGGTGTAGCGGGGCGCCAGGCTCTTGCCCACGGTGACGGCAAGCGTCGCACCGAGCAGTGCGGCAACGGCAATCGCGATCTTCCGCCGCCAGAGCAGATTGACCAGCTCCAGCACGTTGAAACTGGCCCGAGGCCGCTGCTGCGAGGCCTCCGGTCTGGCCCGGTCTACCGGCTGGTTATAGTCAAGCATGATCCCCAGCTTTCATTCCAAGTGCCGCGTGCTGAGGGGGTACTCTTCGCTCTACGCCACGCACCTCAGATATAGGTGCCCACTCAACGCAACAGGGAAAATTAACCATACTCATTGAGGGACTATTCACCGAAATGGCAAACAAAGCGTTTAAGCGCATGCCACTCTTCGACGCGTCGTCGTGACGCGTGCGATGACGCGGTCCTTCAGAGATTAACGGTTCGTTACCGCGTGCGTCGTGGCCGCGAGGGTTCGCTGGTCTTGCCATCGGCCGCGCGCGCACCATGGCCGTCAGCTTTTCCGCAGGATGACGTGATAATCGCCGCGGCGGACGTCGGTCCCGCGCGGGAGCACGGCGTTGAGCACGGCGGCGCCGGCGTCGACCAGGGCCGCGAACAGCGGCTTGCGCCGGCGCATCTCGGGATAGCGCGGGCTCTCGACCTCACGGCGGTAGATCATCTCGAGGCCGTTGGCGGCGGCGAACGCTTCGAGCGCCGGCAGCGACACCAAGGGATGAAAGAAGGTCGGGAACGGCGGCTCGCCCGGCAAGCCGGCATCCTTGATGCCGCGAATGTGCCGGTAGAACCAGACGTGGAACCAGTGCGGCGAGTATTTGGTGACGACCCCGGACAGCGAACGCGGATTGGGCGCGCCGATCAGGATCATCCCGCCGCGCTTGAGCGCATCGCGGAAATTCAGGAGTGCGGCGTCGACGTTGGGAAGATGTTCGATCACGTTGTAGCAGATCACCAGATCGAAGGTCTCGCGCCCGAAGCGGTAGGTCTGGACGTCGCCGAGGATCGCTTCGTCCGCGTAGCTGTTGTTGCGAACCTGGTCCTCGTCGATGTCGACGACGGTGACCTTGCTGCGGCTCAGCAATTCCGGTGGCAGTACGCTGCACGAGCCGCCTCCGGCTTCGTAGGTGGCGAGCTGGCCCTGCGGCAGTTCGCGGCGCAGCACGTCGTGAACGGCGAGCAGGCTATCGCGGGCTTCACCGGGGACGAGATCGTGCAGCGCCTGAGTGTGTGCAATGGCCGCGGGAATTTGGACCGCCGTGGCTGTCGCGAAATCGATCGTGGCTGGCTTGTTCATTCTTTTTTTCGACCGCGCTTGTTCGACTTAAATTTACAGGAAAAATCTCGTGTACCCGTAGAGCAAATCCGATGCCGCGACGCTTCACCCGTCGCAGTGCTTACGGTCAGGTTAATGAGCATGTGCGTTAACTACGGTATCGTCCGCGCCAGCCGCCATCGGCACGGCGGACCGCGAATTGCAGTATTACGCGCGCAAGGTTTCGCAGCAGAAACACCCGGAAGCAGTTAAGTGCATGGATGGCGGAAAATCGGCGGCGTGGCGCCGTCGCGAGGCTCAAACCGGCCGTTCATTTTGGGACGTGCCTGTCCCGCGGCGATGTGCCGTCGTGGGACGGCGCTGATCCTCTGGATCGAAGCAGGGCTTTTTCAATCTATCTCGGACATCTAGAACGTCATGACATTGATCCCGACAGACCTGTCCGCCACGCGTATCTCGGATGCCGTGCGCGATCCCAACCGGGAGATCGCGGCCAGCTCCCGGATTATCGACCTGTCGGTTGGTATCGTCGTCTGCATCCCCTGCTTCCGCCGCCCGCAGCATCTGCGGTTGACGCTGGACTCGCTCGCCAGCCAGCGCACCCCGCGCTCCTTCGCCGTCGTCATGGTCGAGAACGATGCGGGCCGGCGCGAAAGCGCGCCGGTGGCAGCGGAATATCTCGCCGATGGCAGGCTTCAGGGTGTCTGCCTGGTCGAGAAACGGCAAGGCAACGTCCAGGCGATCAATGCCGCGTTCGAGACGGCGCTGGCGATGTTTCCCGCCGCCGCCCGGTTCCTGATGATCGACGACGACGAGATCGCCTCGCCCGATTGGCTCGAGCTGATGGTCCGCACCGCGGAGGCGACCGGCGCCGATGTGGTCGGCGGGCCGGTGCTGCCGGTCTTCGAGGACCGCAGCATGCCCTGGCTTTCGCGCCACCCCGTTTTCTGTCCCGCCTATGATTACAGCGGCGCTGTGCCCCTGATCTACGGCTGTGGCAATTGCCTGATCACGCGTGCGGCGTTCGAGAGGTTCGCCCGTCCCGCCTTCGACCCCCGCTTCAACTTCCTCGGGGGCGGTGACTGCGATTTCTTCGTGCGGTGCCGCGATGCCGGCATGACGTTCCACTGGACGGCGGAGGCAGTCATCACCGAGACGGTGCCGCAAAGCCGCACCAGTTTCGGCTGGATCGTGAAGCGAGGCCTGCGCATCGGCGCGATCAATTATCGCGTGCAGGCCAAGGCCGCGCAGGGCGCGGCGGCGCACGTGTGGGTGTTTGCGCAGATGCTCGGGAGGTTGCCGCTGTCGCTGGTGCGCGCGGCCGCTTTGCTGAAATCGTCGAAGGCCGTCGTCGCGATGCATCCCGTGATGGTCGCGCTCGGCTCGCTGCTCGCCGCGTTCGGCATCGAGCCGAAGCCCTACGAGGCCTCCAAGATCGTGTCCTGACGCCGAGCCGGCGGGCTAAATACCAAAGCAGGCGAGGGCGACCCTGACTGCGGAGCGTGGCAGCGACTTGAGCGAGCGGCGCCCGACCATCCCGAGACAGGCGAAGGCTTGGCGATATCTGCCGAAGCGGACCGCCTGCATCGCCGAATACGTGACGAGATGAACCTCGGCGGCCTGGCGCAGCCCGGCTGCCATGCCCGCTGGCAATCGCGCCATGATCAGCCCGTCGTCGAACACCCGCGCGATCGCCGGAAAGAAATCCTGTGGCGTCCGCACCGCCGCGTTCATGGTGTTGGCCGTGTGCAGGCGGTAGTCGAGCAGCAGGTTCGGCGCAAATTCGAATTCGCCGATCGCGGCAAGACGGCACCAGCAGTGCCAGTCCTCGCAATATCTGAGCGAGACGTCGAAGCCGCCGATGGCGCGGAAAGCCTCTGCACGTGCCAGCGCAATGCCGCCATTGACGATGAAGTTGCCGGCCGCGAGCCGCGCCAGCACGTCGCCGGACGGTTTGCGGCGTCCTTTCAGCAGATCCCGTCGGCCGATCTGCCGTCCCTCGCTGTCGATCGTGTTGTAGTCGCCGTAGACGAGAACCGCTCGTGGCGCGCCACGCGCAGCCGCCAGCAGCGCCGCGACGGCGCCGGGCCGCAGGCGATCGTCGGCATCGAGGAAGAGCAGCCATTGGCTGCTCGCATGGTGCGCGCCGAGATTGCGCGCTGCCGATACGCCGGCGGCGCCGTTGGTGATCAGGCGCAGTCGCGGGTCACGAATGGCGCGGACGATGGCGGTAGTGTCGTCGGTCGAGCCGTCGTCCACGACGATCACTTCGCTGACCTCAGCCTGAGCCAGTGCGCTGGCGAGGGTTTCGCCGACATAGGCCGCAACGTTCTTGGCCGGAATGACGACGGAAACCGATGTGGTTGAGCCGACTTGCAGCGGGAGGCGCGCCGCCGGAACGACGCGCGATGTGGCGGGCAACTCGAGAATTTCTTCCGCGGTGATCAAGATACGTCTCGCCTTTAACCGTCTGTTAACCAGGGCGCTTTGGCGCGTTGGCAATGCGATCGATCGCAACCTTGGCCGTCGCGAATGATACTCGCATTGGGAAAAAAACGTCGCCGTGAAGGCTAACGCCGCGCTGGTTTCGTCAATTAGCGTTAAGCCGCCGGCATTAAGCCTGTGGCAAATTTGGAAGAGTGCGGCAGCCGGTCCCATGCGAGAATGCGCATCAGGCCGCCGCGGATGGACCCCAGTGCCCGCAAAGACATTCGACTACGATCCCGACGACATGGTCCTCAACCTGTTCTACGAGGACAAGGACGATCGCTGGTTTCCCGGCGATCGGCATTTGCGGCGCATGGCGCGTCGCATGCTGCTCGGCGAGCCGCGCATGAGCGGGCAGCTCCGCGTGTTCCTCAATCTCTGTGCGGGGCTCGACCGGCTCGGTATCCGCTATCGCGTCAACGACTATGGCTACATCGCGCGGCATCCGGGCGAACTCGCCTGCATCATCGGCCGCACCTTCCTGCTCGACAAGTTCGCCTGGAAAAATCCGATCCTGCTCGGCGTCGCCGCCCACAATCATCCACTCGACGATCCCGACCTGTTCAAGCGCCTGCCGGTCAAGAAGGTCGTGGTGCCCGGCCCGTGGTACGCCGACATGTATCGACCGCATTGGCCCGACACGGAGGCTTGGCCGATCGGCATCGACACGGATCTCTGGGCGCCGTCGCCGACGCCGCAAAAGAGCGTCGATGTCCTGATCTACGACAAGGTGCATTGGGATCGCGAGCGCTACGCGGCGGAGCTGATCGAACCCGTCCGCGCCCGGCTCACGAGGGAAGGCCGCTCGTTCACCGAGCTGCGTTACGGCAGCTACAAGGAAGAAGACTATCGGGCCGCGCTCGCGCAATCGCGTGCGATGATCTTCCTCTGCCAGAATGAGAGCCAGGGCATTGCCTACCAGCAGGCATTGTCTTGCGGCGTGCCGGTGCTGGCCTGGGATCCCGGCGGCCCCTGGCGGGACCCCGATTATTATCCGCATCGCGTTCAGTTCGCGCCGGTGTCGTCGGTGCCGTACTGGGACGATCGTTGCGGCGCCAAGTTCGTCGACATCGCCGGGTTTGAGGCGGGCTGGGATGATTTCTGGGCCGGGTGCGCCGCCGATACGTTCGATCCGCGCGGCTTCGTGCTCGACAACCTCACGCTGGAACAGCGTGCCCTGCAATATTACGAGATCGCGCGGAGCATCGTGCGGCAGCAGGCGCCGCAGAGCTCCGGCGGACTGGTTGACGGATGCTTAACAGGGATCGGCTAGGACTTCGAGCTTCCCCCGGCTTCACCACCAACCTCGAGCCATGGATCGCAGCGCCACTGACATGACCGACGTCGAGGCCCGATCGTTCGGCGACGTCCTGCGCGTTGGGCTTGCGGGGGTCAACGCCGCGCGGGCGGCGCGCTGCCTTGTCGCAGTCGCAGCCCTGCTCCTCGTGCTGGTGACGCTCGATCCGTTTCCTGACCTGCGCAATGAGGATGTCACCACCGTGGTCGGCGGGCGAATGGCGCTCACCTATGTCTCCTGGGGTTTATTGGCCGTGGTCGCGGTATTGTTCGTCGCCGCAACGGATGCGCCCGCGCTGAAGACCTTGGTGACGCCACTGCATCTCTGCCTGGTCGGCTGGCTGGTGATCAACATCGTCTTCTCCGAGAATCGCGGAGTCTCGATGCAGCGCTTCGTGCTCGCGGCCAGCGTGATGTCGCTCGCGGTGTTGTTGCCGCTGTTGCCGCCGACGCAGCGTAGCTTCAATCTGTGTCTTGGCGGCGCCGCGCTCGCACTGCTTACGCTCTGCTATCTCGGCGTCTTCCTCGCGCCGCAATACTCGATGCACACCGCAATGGACGTCACCGAGCCGCAGTTGGCCGGCGACTGGCGCGGAAGCTTCGGCCACAAGAACATCGCTTCGCCCGTGATGACCATCCTGATCTATGTCGGCATTTACTTGTCTGCCATTGGTTCGTTCGTGATGGGGCCGGCCATCGCCGCGCTGGCAGGACTCTTCCTGATCTTCACCGGCGGCAAGACGTCGTCGGTGCTGTGTCTTGCGATCTACGCGCTCGCCTCGCTGGTCTGCGTCACACCGAGCCTGTGGCTGAAGCGGATCATTTGCTTCGTGCCGCTGATCGTGATGAACCTGTTGACGGTCGGCAGCGTCCTGAGCCCGGCGCTCGGGGCGATGACGCGGCTGCTTCCACTCGATCCCACCTTCACCGGCCGTTCCGCCATCTGGGAGTTCGCGCTCGCAGCCGTCGCCGAGAAGCCGATCATCGGTCACGGCTACGCCGCGTTCTGGGACGACGTGACCGCGCGGCAGACCGCCCAGGGCGCCGAATGGGCGACGAGCGCGGCGCACAGCCACAACAGCTATCTCGACCTCGCTGTCACGATCGGCCTGCCGGGGCTATTGCTGGTGATCCTCGTCTTCGTGCTCGCGCCGCTAGGCAATTTCCAGACGGCCCGAACTCACAACCGCAGCGGTGCGTTGGCAAAGCTGTTCCTGACCGTGTGGCTGTTCGGCCTGTACTACGGGGCCACCGAGACCTTCCTGCTCGAACGGCAAAATCCGATCTGGTTCATGTTCGCAGTTGCCGTGGCCGGCCTGCACTTCCTGGCCAGGTTCCAATGCGTCGCGGAAACGGAACCGGACGACTTGTCGCAGCCGGTGCCGCCGCAGTTGCATCGGCTTAACGATAAGCCGTGAGGTCACTTGTGGCCGCGACAAAACATAATCTATCTGGAAACACCCAGTAATCGCATGTCCCGCGGATGACGATCCTCAGCGTCGAGCAACCAGATGATCTTGTGTCCAGCGCGTCGGGAATCGCGGTCGATTTCGTGCGTGATTGGCCGCGGGCCGCATCGCGCCTGAACGCAGGCCATCGCACTGCATTCCAGCATGGCTACTGGCTCGGCGCCTGGTACGAGGCGTTCCACGATCTCTCGCCGCTGATTGCATTCATCTCCGATGCCACGACCGGCAGGGACATCGCAATGGTGCCGATGATCAGCCACCTCAGGCGCGGCATCCGCATCGTCGAATTCGCCGATCTCGGCGTCTCCGACAACAACGCGCCAATCCTGGCGCTCGATGCCGCGTTGGACGCGGCGGCGACGGAGGTGATCGGCAAGGCGCTGATCGACGCATTGCGCGCATTGCCGGACCGCTTCGATTTGCTGCGCCTGAAGAAGATGCCGGCCCAGATCGGCGGCAACCCGAACCCGCTGGTGTCGCTCGGCCGGGTCGGGTCCTGCTCGCTCAACGGCAACGTCGTGCTGACCGGCGACGACTATGAAGATTACCAGGCCTCGATCAAGCGCATGCAGATGCCGCGCTGCTGGCGCGTCTTCAACCGTCACGCCGGCGCGCGATTCGAGATCGCTACCGATGTCGCGCGTGCGCGCGAGCTGCTGGACGTGATGGATGCCCAGCAGCAGGCGCGCATGCGAAAGCTTGGATCGCGCTTCGTCCTCAATGACGAAACCCATGCGCAGTTCTATCGCGAGGTCGCGCGTCAGGGCGTCGCGGACGGTTATGCCGTCATCTCGGCCCTGGTCTGCGACGAGGCCGTCGTCGCCACCACGTTCGGCGTCAGGTTCGGTGCGGCCTATTTCCTGCTGCGCATCAGCCATGCCGGCGATTCCTGGTCGAACTGCTCGCCGGGGCTGCTCGTGACCGAGCGCACCATGGCGGCGCTGCATGCAGATGGCGTGCGGCGTTTCGACCTCAGCATCGGCAACCAGGATTACAAGCGCCGCTTCGGCGCCGAGCCGGTGCCGCTGACTGATGTCAGCTCCGCGCTTTCCTGGCGCGGCGTGCCCTTCGCGTGGCGTGACCACGCCGCCCAGGCCCTGCGCCGTCATCCCAGGCTCGCTGCCCTTGCGGCGAAGGCGATTGGCAAGGGGACGCGCTGACGGGCGCTCCCTCCATCAGACGTGCAGCTTAGCCATGTAGCTCAGCCGTGCAGCTTCCTGGCTGTCTCCGCGATCTGGCGGCCCTGATAGCGCGCACCGCCGAGCTCGTTGGCGCTGGGCTGGCGGCTGCCGTCGCCGCCGGTGATCGTGGTGGCGCCGTAAGGTGCGCCGCCGGTGACCTCGTCGAGCTTCATCTGGCCGGCGAAGCCGTAGTTCAGGCCGACCACGACCATGCCGAAATGCAAGAGGTTGGTGATGATCGAGAACAGCGTCGTCTCCTGGCCGCCATGCTGGGTCGCGGTCGCCGTGAAGGCGCCGCCGACCTTGCCGTGCAGCGCGCCCTTGGCCCAGAGACCGCCGGCCTGGTCGAGGAAGTTCGCCATCTGCGAGGCCATGCGGCCGAAGCGGGTGCCGGTGCCGACGATGATTGCGTCGTAGTTTGCGAGGTCCTCGATCGTCGCGACGGGGGCGGTCTGGTCGAGCTTGTAATAGGACGCCTTGGCGACCTCGGCCGGCACCAGCTCGGGCACGCGCTTGATGTCGACGGTGGCACCGGCTTCGCGCGCGCCTTCCGCAACGGCATTGGCCATCGCTTCGATGTGGCCATAGGCGGAATAATAAAGGACGAGAACTTTGGTCATGATGGTCTCCGTTGGATGCAGATTTGATGCGTCGGTGTCGGGAGCGTCATGCCGGGACAAAGCCTGCATGACGAAGGCGTTGCTAAACCGCGTCGACGAGCACGATCTCGGAATCTTCCAGTGCCGTGATCTTCAGCCTGTCCTCGTCGCGGATCGCCGCACCGTCGCGGGCGTTGACGCGCACGCCGTTGATCTCGACTGACCCCGCCGCGGGCACGAGATAAAGGTGCCGTGACTTGTCCGGCGCGTACTCCGCGCTCTCGCCCGCCTTCAGCGTGGTGGCGAGCACCCGCGCATCGGCGCGGATCGGCAGAGCGTCCGTGTCATTCTCGAAGCCGCTCGCGATGGTGACGAGCTTGCCCGAGCGGTCTCCTTTCGGAAACGGCTTCGAGCCCCAGGTCGGCTGGCCACCGCGCGCGGTCGGCTCGATCCAGATCTGAAAGATGCGTGTCCTGGTCGGCTCGAGATTGTATTCGGAGTGGCGGATGCCGCTGCCGGCGCTCATCACCTGCACGTCGCCCGCTTCGGTGCGGCCTTCGTTGCCGAGGCTGTCTTGATGAGTGATCGCGCCCTCGCGCACATAGGTGATGATTTCCATGTTGGCGTGGGGATGGGCGGGAAAGCCGGTGTTGGGCGCGATCTCGTCATCGTTCCACACCCGCAGGGCGCCGTGACCCATGTTGTCGGGGTCATAATGGCTTGCGAAGGAGAAATGATGCTTGGCATTGAGCCAGCCGTGATCGGCGCCGCCGAGCTTTGCGAAGGGTCTGAGTTCGATCATCTGCGTAATTCCTTGTTGAGCGGGCGGCGCCTTGATCAGGCGCCGAAACCGCCGTCGACGTTGAGCACCGTGCCGGTGACGAAGGAGGCTTCCGGACTTGCGAGGAAGACGATTCCGGCCGCGACTTCCTCGGGGCGGCCGAAGCGTTGCAGCGCGTGCTGCTTGCGCTGGGTCTCGGCGAACTCACCACCGTCCTTCGGATTCATGTCGGTGTCGATCGAGCCGGGCTGCACCACGTTCACGGTGATGCCGCGCGGGCCGAGGTCGCGGGCTGCGCCCTTGGTGTAACCGACAACGGCGGCCTTGGTGGCGACGTAGTCTGCAAGACCCGGGAACGAGGCGCGGTCGGCAAGCATCGAGCCGACGGTGACGATGCGGCCGCCTTCCCCCATCAATTGCGAAGCGGCGCGGATCGCCGCGATCACGCCATGCACGTTGATGGCATCCTGGCGGGCGAGCGCTTCCGTGTCGGCATTGGCATCGTCGATCGCGCCGCCGCTCGCGACGCCCGCATTATTGACGAGGATGTCGAGATGGCCGAACTCCTTCGCGACGTCGTTGACGAGCTGCGTCACGTCCTTGGCCGAGGCCTGGTCCGCCCGGAAGGCGCGCGCCTTGACGCCCCGGGCCTTCAACTCGGTGACGACCGCTTCCGCCTTTTCGGGCGAGGCGACATAGCTGATGGCGACGTCCGCACCTAGATCGGCGAGTGCGCGGGCAGAGGCCGCGCCGATACCGCGCGAGCCGCCGGTGACGAGGGCAACCTTGCCTGAGAGCTTCTTGGTCATTGGACTTCTCCATTCCTGAATTTCTGATGACCCTTGGATAAGCCTCCGCCTGTGGTATAGAAATAGAAACTGTTGAAACGCATTGTTTCCTTAAACAGCCCGGTTGGATCCCCTTCTATGGCCAAACTCCCCGATTTCGAGGCACTCGCGATTTTCGCAAAAGTCGTGGAATTACGGTCGTTTGCGGGGGCCGCGGGCGAACTCGCGATGTCCAAGGCGACGGTGTCCAAGGCGGTCACGCGCCTCGAAGAGCGGCTCGGCGCCCGGCTGTTCAACCGTACCTCACGCCGGCTCGCGCTGACCGATGCCGGGCATAAGCTCGCCGAGCGTGCGACGCGCCTGCTGTCCGACGGCGAGGCGGCGGAGAACGAAGCACTGGCGCAGTCGGTAGCGCCGCGGGGCCTGGTGCGGCTCGCCGTCCCCATGACATTCGGGATCAAGGCGGTGGCGCCATTGCTGCCGGAGTTCTTCGAGGCTTATCCGGAGGTCTCGGTCGATCTGCACCTGAGCGATGCGACCATCGATTTGATCGGCGAGGGCTTTGACATGGCGGTGCGGATCGCGCGGCTGCCGGATTCCTCGCTGATTGCGCGGCGGCTCTTCACGATGCCGCGCTTTACGGTGGCGGCGCCGTCCTATCTTAAGCAATACGGACGGCCGACGCATCCGATGCATCTGGCCGAGCACAAATGTTTCAGCTACGCCTATCTCTCGACGCCCAACGTCTGGCACTACACCAATTCGGCCGGCGAGCAGGCCAGCGTGCGTCCGGGCGGTCAGCTCCGCGTCAACAACGGCGAAGCGGTAATGCCGGCGCTGATCGCCGGCCTCGGCATCGCCGACCTTCCGGAATTCATCGTCGGCGAGGCCATTTCCTCCGGCGAGGTCGAGGTGGTCCTGAAGGACTGGAAGCAGGTTGAAGGCGCCGTGCATCTGGTGACGCCACCTGGCGGCCCGCGCCCTGCACGCGTCGAGGCGCTCGGCGATTTTCTCGCGGCGAAGCTGCCGGGTACGTGCAAGCGGCAAGTGCGCGGAAAGGCAAAGTCGTCGTAGCAAAGTTATCGTAGAACGAGCGGCTTCAGCGACCTCGTCATTGCGAGGAGCGTAGCGACGAAGCAATCCAGAATGTCTCCGCGGAGGCGTTCTGGACTGCTCCGCTTCGCTCGCAATGAACGAAGTTGGACTAAGACACCGTCACATCATTACGCGCGACCACGCGCAAGTTCGGCTTCAACGTTTCTTCCAACTGCGACTTCAAATCATGGACACGCGGATCGCGCGAGCGCTTCGCGCAGACTGCGTATTGATGCACGGATTGCGCCAAGGCGCGTCGCGCTTCCGGCGTCCGCGTCACGTCGGGCTTTGAAAGCCGCAAAACGATAGCGGCGAGATTCACCAGCATCTCGTCCAGCGCCACGTCAATGGTCTGAAGTCTATTCATCGCTCCACTCCCTGCGAGGCAACGGTAGAGTCCGGGGGGCGTTCCTGACCGGGCGGAACATGGATAATGCTTCGTTAATCCCGCCGCACGGCTTGTTCTTGCGGGCGGTCACGCTAGGCTGGCACCGAAATAAGAAAACAGGGGGAAATCTGCCATGGATCGACGCGATGTCCTGCGCGCCGCTGCCGCATTGCCGTTGTTGCCTGCGTTGTCGAGCGCGGCTTTCGCGCAAGCCTATCCCGCGCGCAACGTCACCATGATCGTGCCGTTTCCGGCCGGCGGCCAGGCGGACCTCGCGGCGCGCCCGGTAGCACAGGCGCTGGAGCGAATCCTCGGCAAGGCGGTCATCGTCGACAACCGCGCCGGCGGTGGCGGTGGATCCGTCGGCAACGCCGCGGCGGCGCGCGCCGAGCCCGACGGCTACACGTTGCTGATGACACTGTCCTCGCTCGCGGTGCTGCCCGAAGCCGACCGGCTGTTCGACCGTCCGGTCGCCTATGAGATCTCGCAGTTCTTGCCGATCGCGCGGGTGCTGGCCGATCCCACCCTGCTCGCCGTGCCGGCTTCGGCACCGTGGAAGACGGCGCAGGATTTCGTCGAGGATGCCAGGAAGCGTCCCGGCCAGATCACCTATGGCTCGTCGGGACCTTACGGCACGCTGCATGTGGCGATGGAAATGTTCGCAAACAGCGCCGACATCAAGCTGCTGCATGTGCCGTTTCGCGGCGCCGGTCCGGCGCTCACCGCGCTGCTCAGCGGCACCGTGCAGGCGATCGCCGCCGCACCGGGAACGCTGAAGCCGCAAGTGGAGGACGGCAAGCTGCGCGTGCTCGGCAATTGCGGCGCCAAGCGCATCGCAAGCTTCCCCGATGTACCGACCTTCCAGGAGCTCGGCTACAAGGACGTCGAGATGTACATCTGGGCCGGGCTGTTTGCGCAGAGCGCGCTGCCGGCGCCGATCGCGACCCGCCTGCGCGAGGCGATGGCGCAGGTGATGACGAGCCCGGACGTGCTCAAGGCCTTCGAAACGTCGGGCAGCCTCGTTGCCTATCAGGACGCGCCGGCGTTTGCCGAGTTCGTGGCGGCCGATAGCGCGCGGCTGATTACGGCAGTGAAGAAGATCGGCAAGGTAGAATAGGTTCCTGGCCCGTTTTCACAATTTTTTGTGGTCCAGAACCTCTCCGCGTCTCATTGATTGAAGAGAATTCGAGAGACTCGCGAAGGAATCGGACATGCGAACAGAGCGGATTGCGCTGGGTGTGGCGCTTGCGATCGGCGGCATCGTCGCGCAGGGCGCTGCATCCGCTGAAGAGTATCGCGGAACCATGGAGCAGCAGATGGCCTGCACGCCGGATGTGTGGCGGCTGTGCAGCGACCAGATCCCTGATGTGAGCCGCATTACGGCCTGCTTGCGGCAGAACACGCCCCAGCTCTCCAGCGGTTGTCGCGCGGTGTTCCAGTCCAACAACCAGATGCCGCCGCAGCAGCAAGTTCCGGGCAATCGCGCCGCGCCGGCGCCTCGATATAACAATGCGCCACCGCCTCCGGCGACCCAGCCCCGGCCTTACGACGAGGATGATTAGGGCGCTTCGGACCTGACTTCGCAGACATCGACCCATTCCGCCGCAGTCAGCTCGGCCATCCGCTCCGGCGTGATGCGCACCGCGCTGTGGGTCGAGCCAGCGGCCGGCACCACCACGTCGAACGCTTTCAGCGAGACGTCGCAATAGACCGGCAGCGGCGCCTTCAGTCCGAACGGGCAGACGCCGCCGACCTCGTGGCCGGTGACCTCCGCGACCTCTTCCAGTCCCAGCATCTTCGGCTTGCCGCCGAACGCGGCCTTCACCTTCTTGTTGTCCATGCGCGAGGTGCCGGCCGCGACGATCAGGATCACGCGCTCGCCGATCCGCAACGACAGCGTCTTGGCGATCATTCCGGGTTCGACGCCATAGGCTTCGGCGGCCAGCGCCACTGTCGCGGAGCTGATCGGGGATTCGATGACTGATATGTCGGGGGGCTTTTTCAGCGAAGAAGGCGCGAACGGATTGTAGGCTCATTCAGGTCGGCTCATTCCAGACTTATGGGCGGGCGGCGATGCCTAAGCAATCCTTGGCAGCTCCGAGAGCGCCCGGACGCGATAATCGGGCGCAAATCCGAGTTCGTCCATTTGGGTGCGGATCGCCTTGAACATCGTCAGCGGTGCCACGAGTTCGTTCTCGACGCAAGCCAGCGCCATCGCTTCGGGCGTCACCCGTTCGATCCAGGCAACGTTCAGTCCGAACGCTTTCGCGCCCGCGACGTCCCAGGGGTTGGAGGAGACGAACAGCGCCTCATCCGGCGCGGTGCCGAGCACCTCGCCGATCAGCTCATAGGCTTCCGGACTCGGCTTGAAGATCTTCTTCGCGTCGACGCTGATCGTGGCGTCGAGCAGAGCGTCGAGGCCGGAGTTGCGCACGAGCGCATTCAGCATATCCGGACTGCCGTTGGAGAGGATGGCGAGTTTTCGCGGTTTTAGAGTCGTGAGCGCGGCCGTCGCATCTGCATAGAGATCGAGATGCAGATATTTCTCGATCACGCGCTCGAATGCCTCGTTCTCGTAAGCGAGCCCGAGCACGCGTAGCGTATAGGCAAGCGAGTCGCGCGTGATGGCTGCAAAGTCCTGGTAGCGCCGCATCAGCGAGCGCAACCAGGTGTATTCGAGCTGCTTGATCCGCCAGACCTGCGTGATGATCTCACCGTAGCCCGGAAACGCATCCTCAGTGATCTCGGCGACCGACTGGATGTCGTAGAGCGTTCCGTAGGCATCGAAGACAACGGCTTTGAGGCTCAATTGACCTGTCCTCCGGGATCGTTGCGGTCCACGGACTATACAAGGCGCCCCGAAATCGGTCCAAGACGGAATCGCGACTTGGGCCCTGGTTTCTAAAGCCTGATCACGACCTTGCCGAAATGTGAGCCGGTCCGCAGGTGCGCATACGCTTCGGGTGCCTCATCGAAACCATAGATCCGATCGACGATCGGGTGGATAGCGTGTTCGGTCAGGAAGCGATTCATCGCGGCAAAGTGTTCGACCGATCCGACGGTGACACCGATGATGTCGGCATTCTCCCACTGAAGGCGCGCGAGGTCGGGCTTGGGACCGAACCCCGTCAAGACACCAATCTGGACGATCTTGCCACCCGAAGCGACCGATCGCAGCGATCGATCATAGGTGCCGGGACCGCCGAGTTCGAGGATATGACTGGCCCCGGCGTCATTCGTCGCCTTCATCAGGGCGACATCCCAGTCAGGCGTCTCGCGATAGTTGATGAGGATCGAGCCGCCCAGCGCCTTGGCGCGGGCGAGTTTTTCATCCGAGGAGGATATCACGATCGCACGCGCCCCCAGCGCCACCGCGAATTGAAGCCCGAACAGCGCGACGCCGCCTGTTCCCTGGACCAACAGCGTGTCGCCTTTGCGCATCCCGCCGCGTGCGATGAGGCCATGGAAAGCCGTGACGCCGGCACAGGGCAGGGTCGCTGCCTCCACCGCGGACAGATGCGCCGGCACTGAGACCAGCGCGGTCGCCGGCAGCACGACATACTCAGCCAGCATTCCGTCCATCGTGTTGCCACCGAGGGATGACGGAATATAGCTGGACTTGAACGGCCCCGAGATCCAATCGCGGAAGAAAGATCCGGCGACGTGGTCTCCGAGTCGCCATTGCGCGACGTCGGCGCCGATGGCGTCAACGACACCCGCACCATCGGAGAGTGGCACGCGGCCCTTGAGCTCGCCTTGGCCTGCACGGTCGAGGATCAGGAGGTCGCGGTAATTCAGACTTGCCGCTTCGACCCGAATGCGGACCTCGCCATTGGCGGGTTCGGGTTTGCTGATTTCGACGCGCGCAAGGCGGCCAGCACCAGCATGGCTATTCAAATGGTAGGCTTTCATCGTTGCTCCCTTCACAAGTGGCATTCACTTGGACGAGCAAAGTCTGTAGGGTCTGACAGTGCTGTCAGGGTCAAGAGGCTTCAGATGAAGATCGGCGAACTCTCCCGGCGGACGGGGGTCAGCGTCCGAATGCTGCGCTACTACGAAGGCGAGGGACTGCTTGCGCCGCTGCGGACGAACTCCGGCTATCGCGATTACGGCCAGGCCGAAGAGGAAACGGTGCGGCGCATCAAGATGCTCGGCGGCGCCGGGATGACGCTCGAAACCATCAAGCGGTTGCTCCCCTGCGTGCGGAACAACGATCCGGCTTTCACGCCGTGCAACGAGCTGCGAAAAATACTCAAGCAGCAGGTCGGCCTGATCGACGAACGTATCGAGACGCTCAGCCAAAGCCGGACAATTTTGGCGGGCTATCTGGCAAGCGTGAATTGATCGCACGCAACGGCTATCGGATTCACCGCGCCAAAGTCTTAGGCCTTGAGGGCCTGAGCATGAGGGCTTCGATAGCAGCGTCGAAGCCCTCGACGCGCTGACGAGTACGCGCCTAGATCCCCAGCAGCTTGCGCGCGTTGGCCTTCAGCACCTTCGGCCGGATCTCGTCGCGGATCTCGATCTTGGCGAAATCCGACAGCCAGCGGTCGGGCGTGATCACCGGCCAGTCCGAACCGAACAGCATCTTGTCCTGCAGGATCGAGTTGATGTAGCGCACCAGGATCGGCGGGAAATATTTCGGCGACCAGCCCGAGAGGTCGATGTAGACGTTGGGCTTGTGGGTCGCGACCGACAGTGCTTCCTCCTGCCAGGGGAAGGAGGGATGGGCGAGGATGATCTTGAGGTCGGGGAAATCGGCCGCGACGTCGTCCATGTACATCGGGTTGGAATATTTCAGCCGCATCCCCATGCCGCCGGGCATGCCGGAGCCGACGCCGGTCTGGCCGGTGTGGAACAGCGCGATCGCGCCGCCATTGTTGATCTCTTCATAGAGCGGATAGGCCATGCGGTCGTTGGCGTAGAAGCCCTGCATGGTCGGATGGAATTTGAAGCCGCGCACCCCGTATTCCTCGATCAGCTTGCGCGCCTCGCGGACCCCGAGCTTGCCCTTGTGCGGGTCGATCGAGACGAAGGGGATGAGAACGTCGAGATGGTCGGAGGCGATCTCCAGCATCTCCTCGTTCTTGTAGCGGCGGAAGCCGGTTTCGCGCTCGGCGTCGACCGGGAAGATCACCGCGGCGATGTTCTTGGAGCGGTAGTAGGCGGCGGTCTCCGGCACGGTCGGCGGATGCTTGTGCGGCGACTTGAAATAGTCCGCCATCTGCGCCTGAAAATCGTCATAGCCGTCGTCGGGATGGGTGCCGCAGGGCTCCTCGGCGTGGGTGTGGATGTCGATGGCGACGACGTCGTCAATGTTCGGCAGCTTCAGCTTCGGCATGGGTTTCCTCCCGACGGGTTGCCGAATTGATTATATGATATAACGAACTTGGCAAGACATTGTGGGACAAGGCATTGTGGGACCAGGCGTTGTAGGACAGGCGTCGTCCGCGCCAGATTGGGCCGATCCGGCCGCTTCTACTTTGCATGGGGTTGTTTTCCAGAATTTGGTGGGTGGGATCGGGGCAGTTAACATTGACATCCGGTCCTCCCATGCCTTAAGAACCGCCCCGTCCCGGGCGGTCGGTCCGCCAGCGGGAAAATCTCATTTTGCCTCATTCGCGCGTGCCGAAACGGTAGTGCCGAACACGGCCTTTCGAACGTTCAGGATTCTGCCATGAAGGTCCGTAACTCGCTGAAATCGCTGCGCGGTCGCCATCGCGCCAACCGCCTGGTCCGCCGCAAGGGCCGGGTCTATGTGATCAACAAGGTGCAGCGCCGCTTCAAGGCTCGCCAGGGCTGATTTCGCCCTGCCGGACGCCCGCGCGCGCCCCGCAAGACCACGGTCTCACACGAGTTTGACGCCGCCCCTGCTTTGCAAGGGCGGCTTTGCGCGTTTAGACTTCGACCATGGCAGTGAGATTCTTCATCGCGCGCACCCTGTGTCTGGCTCTCGTACTGGGAGCCGCCGGACTCGCTCCGGCGCTGGCACAGCAGATTGATCCACCGACTCCGCCCGGCAAGCAGAAGAAACTTCCGGAAGCGCCGGCCAAGCTGCCCAAGGTCGATCGCACCAAGAATCTCGATTTCCTATTCGGCGCGCTGAAAGCCGCGCCCGACGAGGCCAGCGCCAAGCACGTCGAGGCGCGGATCTGGGCGATCTGGATCCAGACCCCGAGCGACACCGCGGCGCTGCTGATGGCGCGGGCCAAGACCGCGGTCGACGCAAAGAAGATCGAGGTTGCGATCAAGCTGCTGGATTCGGTCGTCAAGCTCAGGCCCGACTACATCGAGGCCTGGAATCGTCGCGCGACGCTCTACTACATGCAGAACGATTACGGCCGCTCGCTCGCCGATATTCGCGAGGTGTTGATCCGCGAGCCCCGCCATTTCGGCGCGCTCGCAGGCCTCGGCATGATCATGCAGGAGGTCGGCGACGAAAAACGCGCACTCGAGGCCTACCGCAAAGCGCTCGCCGTCAATCCGCACCTCGAGAAGATCCCCGACCAGGTCAAGGCGCTGACGGAGAAGGTCGAAGGCCGCGATATTTAGCGGACAAGTCGATCATTGCTCGAGCGAATGCGGCGTAAGCCGATTAACCACGATGACACGCGCCGCGTTACGAGGGTTTGGGTTGCCCCGCCGCAGGCCTACCTTCATGGCGGGAGCACAGCCATGAAGCGTTTGATCTTTGCAGGTATATTGCTGCTGGCGCCGGGCACGGTGAGCCTCGCCGACGGACTGTTCTGGGTGGTCGGCAATCGCGCCACCGGAAAATGCAACATCGTGACCAGCAATCCCGTGATCATCGGCGATGTCTGGTTCGGTGACGGTCCTTACAAATCGAAGGCCGACGCCAAGCTTGCCCGTTCGACCATCCGCGCCTGTCCCGCACCCACGCCTGACGAGGAAAAGGACGAGGACGGCACGAACTAAGTCGACAGCAACCTAGTGCAAAACGCTGCCTTCGCGCTCGGCGAGGCCGCGATCGACCGCTGCGGCGTAAGCCTTTGCAAGCTCCGTCTCGAGGTGCTCGTTGATCAGCAGCAGCGCGCGCACGGCACCGCGCAGGTCGCCGTGGCAGCTTGCCACGATCTCGTCGATCGCAGTATCTTTGGACCTCAGGCTCATCGAAATTCTCCGGTTCAAATCAGGATAAATCCTGCCGGTCTTTCCCGCATCCCCGAGGGTTGCGAGCACGATCGGCGCCCACCCGCGTCTAAATGGCGGAACCGACCGTGGCGATTATAAGGAAGCCGCGATGACGACGGCATGAAGCCTTTCGAAGCCTGCGTGCTCCGGGGAGCAGCATTGATTTGATTGCGTTTTTCCCGCTTGAATTATGCACATATCCACAGCCCCGGCATTTCAAGTGGAGCGCGGGGGCTCCCCGGGCGAAACTGCCGCCCGCAAGCCACGTAACTGCCCTGTGCCCTGGATCGCCCGGATTCCATCCATGATCGTGATGTCAGTCGTGACCGCGCTGCTTGTGCTGGCGCTGGTCACGCAGGCCGGCGTCCTCGCCGTGCAGCGCGCGTTTCCACCGCAGGGCCGAATGATCGAGGTCGATGGTGCCGTGCTTCACCTCGTCGATATCGGCCCGCGCGATTCGGGCCTGCCGGTCGTGATGCTGCACGGCGCGAGCTCAAACCTCGAAGCGATGCGGCGGCCGCTCGGCGATCTCCTCGCCAGGAACCACCGCGTCATCCTGATCGACCGTCCCGGCCACGGCTGGAGCACGCGGGCGCGGCGGCAGGATTCGACCCCGGAGGTCCAGGCGCGGATGATCGATGAGGCGCTCGGCAAGCTCGGGATCGATCGCGCGGTCTTCGTGGTGCATTCCTGGAGCGGCGCGCTCGGCGCGCGGTTGGCGCTCGATTATCCCGGCCGCGTCGCGGGCCTTGTAATGCTCGCGCCCGTCACACATCCCTGGCGCGGCGGCGTCGGCCGCTACAACGAGATCATCGCAACGCCCGTGATCGGCCCGCTGCTCGCCTACACCATAACCCTGCCGCTGGGCTATTTCCTGAGCGAGCCCGGCGCGCGCAACGTCTTCCTGCCGCAAATGATGCCGGATGGTTTCGTGCAGGACTCCGCGACGCCGCTGCTGCTGCGCCCGCGCGAGTTCATCGCCAATGCGTATGATCTGGTGACGCTGAAGGAAGCGGTCGCCGCGCAGGTCGCGCGCTACGGCGAGATATCGGCGCCGGTCACGATCATCGCCGGCGAACCCGACAAGACAGTGAAGACCGACATTCACGCGCGGCCGTTCGCCGCCACCGTGCAGAACGCCAAGCTGATCGTGCTGCCCGATCTCGGCCACATGGTGCAGAACGCGGTGCCCGATCTCGTGAAGACCGAGATCGAGACGCTGATCGGGAAAATCGTCCCGGCGCAGGCGGCCGCCGATTAGAGCGTTTTCGAGCGAAGTGGATGCCGGTTTGCGTGAAGAAAACGCGTCAAAACAAGAAGCTGGAGCTTCGGTTCAGAACCGAAGCTCCAGCGACCGCCTCGCACGCGCTTACTGCTTGATCTTCCCGTCCTTGTCGAACTGCGACACATAGGCCCAGAGATTGTTGATCTCGTTTTCGTTCTTGATGCCGGCGAAAGCCATCTTGGTGCCGGGGATCTTGGCCTTGGGGTCCTTGATGTATTCCTTGAACACGGCCTCGTTCCAGGTGATGCCGGAATTCTTGTTGGCGTCGGAGTAATTGTAGTCCGGCGCGGTGCCGGACTTGCGGCCGTCGAGGCCGTTGAGCTCGGGGCCGACCTTGTTCTTGGCGCCTTCGCCGATCGCGTGACAGGCCAGGCATTTGTTGAACGAAGATTTGCCGGCCGCGACGTCCTGCGCCATCGCGCTGGGTGCGGTGGCAATCGCGGTGAGGATGGTCAATGCGCCAAAAATCAGTTTTGTCATCGGGTGCTCTTCGTTTCTTCCCTGGGGCTGGTCAGTTGCATGCCTGATCGGCAATGGTCGGACCTGCCGGTTTTGGCAGGCCTGCTCAGATTGGACAAGCCGCCAAACCATGGCAGGTTTCACGATTTCCTACTTGTCCCAGAGCGAACTCGCGCAAGATCGTCGATCTGACTTTCGGATGGCCTACCCAAACCACCGCGGACGTGGTTGATTTACCGCGACAAATCGATCGTGCGGCCTCGGCCGGAACGATATGCCATGAAGGAAATGTTATGGCCATCATGATGCCCGCGAGTGACCAGGCCGTGCTCGCGCGCCGCGCCGAAATCGTGGCTGCATTGCGCGCAATCGTACCGGGCGAAGGCGTGATCGATAGCGCCGCCGAGATGCGAGCCTATGAATCCGACGGATTAACGGCCTATCGGCAGCCGCCCATGGTCGTGGTGCTGCCCGACACGACCGAGCAGGTTTCGCTGGTCCTGAAATATTGTGCAGGGCAGGGCATCAAGGTGGTCCCGCGTGGCTCCGGCACCTCGCTGTCCGGCGGCGCGCTGCCACTGGAAGACGGCGTGCTCCTGGGCCTCGGCAAGTTCAAGCGCATCCGCGAGATCGATTTCGACAACCGCGCCGTCGTCACCGAGCCCGGCGTCACCAACCTCGCGATCAGCCAGGCCGTCGCTCATGCCGGGTTCTACTACGCGCCGGATCCGTCCTCGCAGATCGCCTGCTCGATCGGCGGCAATGTCGCGGAGAATTCCGGCGGCGTGCACTGCCTGAAATACGGCATGACCACCAACAACGTGCTCGGCTGCGAGATCGTGCTGATGAGCGGGGAGATCCTGCGCATCGGCGGCAAATCGGCGGAGAACACAGGCTACGACCTGATGGGCGTCATCACCGGCTCGGAGGGCCTGCTCGGTGTCATCACCGAGATCACGGTGCGCATCCTGCAAAAGCCGGAGACGGCGCGCGCGCTTATGGTCGGATTCGCGCAAGTCGAGGCGGCCGGCGAATGCGTGGCGCGCATCATCGGCGCCGGCATCATTCCCGGCGGCATGGAGATGATGGACAAGCCCGCGATCCACGCCGCGGAGGCCTTCGTCCATGCCGGCTATCCGCTTGATGTCGAGGCCCTCCTCATCATCGAGCTCGACGGTCCCAAGATCGAGGTCGACGAGCTGATCACGCGGGTCGAGACGATTGCGAACGCTTGCGGCTCGACCACCTGCCAGATCTCGACCTCCGAGGCCGAGCGCAATCTGTTCTGGGCCGGCCGGAAAGCCGCGTTCCCCGCCGTCGGCCGCATCTCGCCGGACTATCTCTGCATGGACGGCACCATCCCACGCGGTGCGCTGCCGAAAGCGCTGGCGCGCATCCGCGAGCTATCGGAAAAATACCAGCTCGGTTGCGCCAACGTGTTCCATGCCGGCGACGGCAACCTGCATCCGCTGATCCTCTATGACGCCAACAAGCCCGGCGAGATCGAGCGCGCCGAAGCCTTCGGCGCCGACATCCTGCGCGCCTGCGTCGAGTTCGGCGGCGTGCTCACCGGCGAGCACGGCGTCGGCATCGAGAAGCGCGATCTGATGCCTGAGATGTTCAGTGAGATCGACCTCAACCAGCAGCAGCGCCTGAAATGCGCCTTCGATGCGCAAGGCCTGCTCAATCCCGGAAAGGTGTTTCCGACCCTGCACCGATGCGCCGAGCTCGGCCGCATGCATGTCCACGCCGGGAAGCTGGCATTCCCGGACATTCCGCGGTTCTAGAGTCGCCTCGCTGCAACGCGCCAAATTTGATTTTCGCTGCAAACTTCGTTACCCGCTACAGGCGTGGATACGCTCAAGGTCAGAGACGCCAACGACGTCGAAGAGGTGGTGCGCGCGGCGATTGCCAATGAGCAGCCGCTCGAGATCATCGGCCATGGCTCCAAGCGCGGCATCGGCCATGCGATGGCGACCAACGCCGTGCTGGACGTCTCCGCGCTGAATGCCATCACCGCCTACGAGCCCAACGAACTCATTGTCACGCTCCAGGCCGGGGCGCCGCTGGCCGACGTGCTGTCGCTGATCGATGCCAAGAACCAGCAATTCGCCTTCGAGCCGATGAACACCGCGCCGCTGCTCGGCACGCCCGCGCTCGGCACCATCGGCGGCATGATTGCGTCTGGCCTGGCCGGTCCGCGCCGGATCAAGGCGGGCGGGGCGCGCGACCATCTGCTCGGGGCGCATGCCGTCTCCGGTTTCGGCGATAGCTTCAAGACCGGCGGCAAGGTGGTGAAGAACGTCACCGGCTACGACCTCTGCAAGCTTCTCGCCGGTTCCTGGGGCACGCTGTCGGTCATGACCGAGGTCACGCTGAAGGTGATGCCGAAGCCGGAGGCCGAGCGGACGCTGTTGCTGCGCGGCCTCGACGATGCCGCGGCCAACAAGGCGATGACGGCGGCGCTCGGCTCGCCCTTCGACGTCTCGGGGGCCGCGCATCTGCCGACATCGGCGTTCCGGACCAAGATCGAAGGTCTCGGCGCTATCGCAGGCCAAAGCGAGGCGCTGACCGTGCTGCGGCTTGAGGGCATTACCGCCTCGACCGCCCACCGTGCCGGCTCGCTGCGCGAATTGCTGGCGCCGTTCGGAACCGCAACGCTCGTCGAGGACACGGTGTCAGCGGCGCTATGGACCACGATCCGCGACGTCCTGCCGTTCGCGGCTGACGGCACGTTGGGGGCTTGGCCGGTTTGGCGGATCGTCTGTCCGCCCGCGTCGGGCGCGGCGCTCGGGACGCTGCTGGCGCGCGAGACCGGCGGCGACGTGATCTACGATTGGGGTGGTGGACTGATCTGGGCGGCGTTGCCACCGAAGCCGGACGCGCATGCCACGGCCGTGCGCGAACGTGTGAATGCGGCCGGCGGGCACGCCACGCTGATCCGGGCGGCCGAGGACATCAGGCGCGCGATCGATGTATTCCACCCGCAGGCCCCTGGCCTTGCCGCGTTGAGCGAGCGGGTCCGCGCCAGTTTCGATCCGAAGACCATCCTCAACCGGGGCCGGCTGACGCGGGACGCTTGCTGAATGAAGACCGAATTCTCACTCGCGCAGCTCGCCGATCCCGACATCGCGGAAGCCGACAAGATCCTGCGCGCCTGCGTCCATTGCGGCTTCTGCACCGCAACCTGTCCGACTTATGTGCTGCTTGGCGACGAGCTCGATAGCCCGCGCGGCCGCATCTATCTGATCAAGGAGATGCTGGAGAAGGACCAGACGCCGACGGCCGAAGTGGTCAAACATGTCGACCGCTGCTTGTCGTGCCTGGCCTGCATGACGACCTGCCCCTCGGGGGTGAATTATATGCATCTGGTCGATCAGGCCCGGGTCAGGATCGAGCAGCGTTACGAGCGGCCGCTCGCCGAGCGGCTGCTGCGCCGGGTGCTGGCCTTCGTCCTGCCGCACCCGCAGCGTTTCCGCGCCAGCATGTGGCTGGCGCGGCTCGCCCGCCCGCTGGCCGCGTTCCTGCCGACGCCCCGGCCGTCGGCGACACCCGGCCTGATCCTGCGCCTCAAGGCGATGCTGGCGCTGGCGCCGGACCGGCTGCCGCCACCGGGGCCCGCCGCCGGCAGTGTGTTCGCGGCACTCGGCAAGAAGCGCGGCCGGGTCGCGCTGCTCCAGGGCTGCGCCCAGCAGGTGCTGGCCCCGCGCATCAACCAGGCCGCCATCAGTCTCCTCACGCGCCACGGCATCGAGGTCGTCCTCGTCAGGGACGAGCAGTGCTGCGGCGCGCTGACCCATCACCTCGGCAACGACCAGGACGCATTGGGGCGGGCTCGCGCCAATGTCGCGGCGTGGCGCGCGGAAGCGGCCGGCGAGGGGCTCGACGCCATCCTGGTGACGGCGTCAGGCTGCGGCACCGTGATCAAGGACTACGGCTATCTTCTGCGCGAGGACGCTGCGTTTGCCGCCGATGCGGCGAAGGTCTCCGCGCTCGCCAAGGACATAACTGAATACGTCGCCGGCCTTGGACTCGTGGCCACCGCGCGACAGGACAACATCGTCGTCGCCTATCACTCTGCGTGTTCGTTGCAGCACGGACAGAAAATCACGGGCCTTCCGAAAGAATTGCTTTCCAATAATGGATTCGTGGTGAAAGATGTGCCGGAGAGCCATTTGTGTTGCGGTTCGGCGGGGACCTACAACATTCTCCAGCCCGAGCTTGCGGGCCGGTTGCGTGATCGCAAGGTCGCCAACATCGCGAGCGTCAAGCCGGACATGATTGCCGCAGGCAATATCGGCTGCATGGTGCAGATTGCCAGTGGCACGTCAGTTCCGGTCGTACACACGATTGAGCTTCTCGATTGGGCTACGGGCGGGTCGCGGCCGGCATTGAACGCGCAAGACTGAGCTTTCGAAGACTGAGCTTTCGAGGGCTGAGCTTTCGTCCGGAGGTGACGGCTGAAGACGCCCGGATCGACCATTGTTCGGCGGCAACAGGAGGACCACGATGGCGAAAGCGAAGAAGAAAAAAAGCAAGAAGGCCAAAAAAGCCAAGAAGGCGGTAGCGGCGAAGAAGACCTCAAAGAAGGCAGCCAAGAAGTCCGCGAAGAAGTCTGCCAAGAAAGCCACAAAGAAATCTGCCAAGAAGGCCGCGCCGAAGAAGGCCGCCAAGAAGTCGGCCAAGAAAGCCGCTAAGAAGGCTGCCCCTAAGAAGGCTGCCCCTAAGAAGGCTGCCCCTAAGAAGGCCGCCAAGAAGGCTGCGAAAAAAGCGGCGCCGAAGAAGGCGAAGGCAGCTCCCGCGCCGAAGCCGTCAACGCCGGCAGCTCCGGCTCCCGAGCCCGCCGCCGAGACAAGCTGGGCGATGCCTTCGTCTTCTGCGGAAACGACGCCGGCCGAAGGACAAGGTTAGGCCCAAAGTTAGGCCCAAGATTAGGCCAAAGGCTGGATCCAATCCGACGACCATGATCGACGACAGGAAGGCCGCAGCGGTGATGCTGCGGCCTTTTTGCATCGGCGTGACGGCGTGTTTGTCCTGGAGCAGCCTGATTCGTGGCGCGGCCAGCACGGTACCGCCGGGCCCGTACTAACCCGGGCCTGCCAGTGCACTTTGCAATGCAAATAATGTGGTCGAGAAGACACACAGGCTGACAACCTTTCGTGGAATCGTCAGAACGCCCAAAAAGTCGGCAGATGCCCGCGTTTTTTGCTTCTCGGTTTACGCCGCTCCATCCAGATTGCCGCAGTTACGAAATTTGCAATCAGGTCGTGCGTTCCGGGGCTTCCGGGATCCGGCTGGGGTCTTAGAACTGGTGATGGGGATCGAAATGAAAAAAGTGGCTTTGTTGGCAACGGCGCTGGCAATGGTGACGGGCTCGGCTTTCGCGGCAGACATGCGAGTGAAGGCACTGAAGGCCCCGCCGGTGGTCGCGTTTGACCCTTGGGATATCGCCTTCGGCGGCGCCATCATGAGCGACTACATCTTCCGCGGCGTCACGCAGTCGAACCACAAGCCGTCGGTCGCGGCCTATTTCGAGCCGCGCTACAACATCAACAAGGACCTCCAGCTCTACGTCGGCGTGTCCGCCGAGAGCATCTCCTTCGCCAATCGTGCCGCTGCTGAAGTCGACATCTACGGCGGTATCCGCCCGACCTTCGGCGCCTTCGCGTTCGACATCGGCGTCTGGGGCTACCTGTATCCGGGTGGAAGCTGCGCCGACAACGTGCTCACCGGCGGCATTCCCGGCGGCAACGTCTGCGGCGTCAGCACGACCACGATCTTCCTCGCCGACGGCAACGTCATGAAGAAGGACGTCAGCTTCGTCGAAGTCTACGGCAAGGTGAACTACACCATCAACGACAGCTTCACGGTCGGCGCGACCGAGTACTACTCGCCGAACTTCCTGAACTCGGGTGCCTGGGGCAACTACGCTTCGTTGACCGCCAAATACACGGCGCCCAGCACGGCCTTTGGTCCCTCCGGCATGGGCATGTACGTGTCGGGTGAGTTCGGCCGGCAGTGGTTCGGTACTTCGGACGCCTTCTACGGCACCGGCGTCGGCACCGTTTTCGCCAACGGCATCCCCTACAAGGATTACAACACTTGGAACATCGGCATCGGCTTCACCTACAAGGTGTTCACGCTGGACCTGCGTTACTCCGACACCGACCTGAACAAGGGTGATTGCAACGCCTTCACCAGCGCCTTCAACGCCACCGGCACCACCAACGTCACCGCGATCAATCCGGGCGGCGCTGGCTCCAACTGGTGCGGCGCGGCCGGCATTGCCAAGCTGTCGTTCGACCTGACGGCGATGAGCAACCTGAAGTAAGCTTCTTCCCGAAGCGACTTGATGAGGGCGGCAGGGCAAGCCTGCCGCCCTTTTGCTTTTGGGCGCAGGCCGGGGCGCCTGCATAGTTGGAGACGCCCGCCTCCGGCGGGCTCCTCACCATGAGGGGGCACGGATTTCACCGCGAGGACAGACCTCATCCTGAGGGCCCGCCAAAGGCGGGCGTGTCGAAGAATGGCCGCAACGAAGGGCCATAGCCTCAGGGTTGGTCGGACCGTCTCAGCGTGCCGCGCTCGGCTCCTTCTCGACCGGCACACCACCGTCACCGAGGACGTGGATCGCGCCGTGCTTCACCATCGTCACCTTGCGGGTATGGAAGGCTTCCAGCGTCGAGCGGTGGCCAATCGAGACGAGGGTGGCCTGTGGCAGCTTCTCCGCCAGCAACCGGTACAGGCGGGCCTCGGACGGTTCGTCGAGCGAGGCCGTGGCCTCGTCCAGGAACAGATAGTCCGGCGCGTGCAGCAGCGCGCGGGCGAGCCCGAGGCGCTGCTGCTCGCCCAGCGACAGCATCCGGTTCCAATGACCGTCCTCCTCAAGCCGCTCGGCGAGGTCGGGCAGCCCGACCGCGATCAGCGCGTCCCTGACGCGTGAGGTTTCGAACGCGCCCGGCGCGGCCGGGTAGACCACCGCGTCGCGCAGCACGCCGACCGGGAAATAGGGGCGCTGGGGCAGCATCATCAGCTTCGCCTTTTCCGGCACGAAGATGCTGCCGGTGCCGAACGGCCAGATGCCGGCGATGGCCCGGAACAGCGTCGACTTGCCGGAGCCCGACGGTCCGGTCACCAGCACGCGCTCCGGCGTCTGGACGGAGAACGCGTCGGCGGCGACCAGCGGCGTGCCGCTCGGCAGGTTCACGCAGAGCTGTTCGAGAGAGATATTGCGATTGCCGCCGGCGGCCTTGAGGGCAATCGCAGGCTCGTGCGGCGGCAGGTGCGCGGCCGCATCGACCGACATCTCGAAGCCGTCGAGGCGGGCGACGATCGAGCGCCATTCCGCCAGCGATCGGTACGCCGTGACGAAGAACGACAATGCGCCCTGTACGCTGGAGAAGGCGGACGCGGTTTGCATCATGTCGCCAAGCTGGATCTTCTTGGCGAAGAAGGCCGGCGCCACCAGCACGTAGGGAAAGATCACGGCGGCCTGCTGATAGCTCGCGGTGAACGCGGTGAGGCGCTTGGTGCGGCTCATGATGGCGTACCAATTGCCGATCACGAAGCCGAAGCGCTCCAGCAGCCGGCCGCGCTCGGCGCCTTCGCCCTTGAGCAGCGCGATCTGCTCGGAATTTTCGCGGACACGGACGAGATTGAAGCGGAAGTCGGCTTCATAGCGCTGCTGCTCGAAATTGAGATTGACCAGCGGGGCGCCGATCCAGTGCGTCAGCGCCGTGCCGAAGATCGCGTAGACCAGCGCGCCCCAGCACAGATAGCCGGGGATCATGAGATCGGCGCCGAACAGGTGCAACGGCGCGGCGTTGGAAAGCCCCCAAAGGATGATCACGAACGAGAACAGCGTCACGATCGACGAGAGCAGGCCGAGACCGATGGTCAGGGTCTGCTCGACGAAATTCTTGACGTCCTCGGTGATGCGCTGGTCCGGGTTGTCGGCCGCATCGCCCTTGAGCTGCATGCGGTAGTGGGTGGCGCCTTGCAGCCATTCGCCCAGATAGTGCCGGGTCAGCCATTGCCGCCAGCGGATCTGAAGCCACTGGTTCAGATACAGCTTGTAGACGGCCAGCGCGATGAAGGCGGAGGCGAGGCCGATGAAGATCCAGATCTCCCTGACGAAACTATCCCAGTCACTTGCCTGCAGTGAGCTGTAGAACCGGTTCTGCCATTGATTGACCAGGACGTCGATCGCGACCAGCGCCAGCTCCATCGCGATGACAGCGGCGAGCAGGCCGCGGCCGGCCCATTTGTCCTCCGACCGGAAATACGGGGCGGCGATTCGCCAGACGATCGCGAGCGTGGCGCTGATGTTCTTCACAGAGCTCTGTCTCCTGAGGGGATGTGCACAACTGCCCGGGGCCAAAGACTTGGGACGATGGCGAAAATCGGCGCGCTTAGACTAAAGTCGCAAGTCCTGCAATTTGCGTTGGCTTGTCGCAGCTTGCAACCCTAGCATGGGGCGCATCGGCGCGGGGTGGGGGCCTTCGGGATTTCGCGAGCTTGTGAGCGGACGGGAACCGCTGCATTCGCGAGGAATTCGCGTCCAGCTCGGGGGTTATCGCTTCCAGCGTCAAGCAGGATCGGCTGTCCACGCGGGCCGCCTGCAGCACACATGCGTGGGGGAGGAAGATCATGTGGAATCAAGTTTATGACCCGTTGCACAGCCCTGTGCTGTCGACGATCGCGGCGGCAGTCCCTGTCGTCACATTGCTGGTCCTGATCGCGAGCGGCCGCGTCCAGGCTCATATCGCGGCGGTCATCGCCGTGATCGTGGCCAATTTGATCACGATCTTCGTCTTCACCATGCCGGCCAACATGTCGATCCGCGCTTCGGTGCTGGGCATCGTCACCGGTTTCTTTCCGATCGGCTGGATCGTTCTCAACGTCATCTTCCTTTACCAGGTGACGGTGACCACTGGACGCTTCGAATTGCTCAAGCGCGCGGTCGGCGGCGTCACCGAGGACCGGCGGCTGCAATTGCTGCTGATCGCGTTCTCGTTCGGCGCCTTCTTCGAGGGTGCTTCGGGCTTCGGCACGCCGGTCGCGATCACCGGTGCCGTCCTGATCGGCCTCGGCTTCTCGCCGCTCGCGGCCTCCGGCCTGTCGCTGATCGCCAACACAGCACCGGTCGCCTTTGGCGCGCTGGGTACGCCGATCCAGGGCCTCGCTTCGGTCACCGGGCTCGATCCCTACATCCTCGGCGCGATGGTCGGACGGCAGTTGCCGATCTTCTCGCTGATCGTGCCGTTCTGGGTGGTGTGGGCGTTCGCGGGCTGGAAGGGCATGAAGGACGTCTGGCCAGCGATTCTCGTCACCGGCGTGTCGTTCGCAGTCCCGCAATTCGTGATCTCGAACTTCGTCAACCCCTGGATCGTCGACATCGGTGCGTCGCTGATCTCGATGGGCGCGCTGATCCTGTTCCTGAAGGTGTGGCAGCCCAGGCAGCTCTGGCTGTCGCCGGCGCTGCGCAGCCGTGATGAATCGACCTCCACCATGGCGGCCGCAAAACCGCTCGACAAGACGCCGCTCACGCAGAGCGAGATGTTCAGCGCGCTGCTGCCTTGGATCATCGTCTGTATCGTGATGCTGATCTGGGGCAACGGTGCCTTCAAGACCTGGGCGAACTCGATCTTCACCTGGAACTACCCCGTTCCCGAGCTGCATCAGATGATCAACAAGATGCCGCCGGTCGCACCAGGGCCGACGAAAGAGAGTGCGGTGTTCGGCTTCACCTATCTCTCGTTCACCGGCACAGGCATGCTGATTGCCGCGATCATCTCCGGCTTCCTGATGGGCGTCGGACCCGGCAAGCTCGTGATTCAGTACGGCCGCACCATCCGGCTGTGCGCGATCTCGCTGATCACGATCTCGGCGATGCTCGCGATCGGCACGCTGACGCGGCTCTCCGGCGTGGACGCGACGCTCGGCCTCGCCTTTGCTGCAACCGGCGTGCTCTATCCCTTCTTCGGCACGCTGCTCGGCTGGTTGGGCGTGGCGCTGACGGGATCGGATACCGCCTCCAACGTGCTGTTCGGAAATCTTCAGAAGATCACCTCCGAGCAGCTTGGCCTGTCGCCGATCCTGATGGCCGCGGCGAACTCGTCCGGCGGCGTGATGGGCAAGATGATCGACGCCCAGTCGATCGTGGTCGCGTCCACTGCGACGAATTGGTACGGGCACGAAGGCACGATCCTGCGCTTCGTGTTCTGGCACTCGATCGTGCTGGCCTCGTTGGTCGGCGTGTTCGTGACGTTGCAGGCCTATGTCTGGCCGTTCACGGCGATGGTGCTGAAGTAGCAGGTCACAATTCGCTTCGAAGCAAATCCCCGCGGATTCGTCCCCGCGGGGATTTTTGCGTCGCGTATGCGCGAACCTTCTCAACGGCGCCGCCGTCTTATAGAAGGTGCCGCAAATCAGGTCGGTCGAGAGGTTTCATGGTTTCGTTCAGGCAGACGGTGTGTGCGGCGGTTGCAATGCTCGCGATGTCCACGCTCGCGCGTGCGGAGGACGGTTTTCCGTTCGGCACCGAGATGACGCTGGAGGCGCTGCCGCAGCCGGGCTCGAAGCGGATTCCGAACATCGAGATCGGCGACAATGGCGAGGTCGTGCTGGAGCTCTGGTGCAAGGGCGGCAAGGGCCAGTTCTCGGTCGCCGGCAACACCGTGATCTTCGTCCCCGGCCAGATCCAGGACCGCTCCTGCCCGCCCGCAAGGGCCCAGGCCGACGACGATCTCGTTGCAGCGCTGGGCAGCGTCGAGACCTGGAAGCGCCAGGGCGACGTGCTGACGCTCGTCGGCCCCAAGCCGCTGCGCTTTCGGGTCAACGGAAATTAGCCACCGCTGTCATTCCCCGCGAAAGCGGGGAATCCAGTACGCCGCGGCCTATCGATTCAACCACGGCCGTCTCGGAGTACTGGATCGCCCGCCTTCGCGGGCGATGACTGACAGGGGGTGTCTGCGTCTACTTCCACACCGACTTGTCGGCGTCCCATCGCTGGCCCTTCAGCTCCTTGGCGAGCGCCTCGACCGAACCGTTGTCGTCGGGCTGATCGCCTTCCTCGTCGGCCGTCGCTTCGTCTGAGAGATTGAGCTTGGCGCCGCTGCTCTCGTCGGTGGTCGTGGTCGCTGGACTCCCGACCCAGAGCATGAGCTTGTCGGTCGTGCCCGGCTTGTCGGGCGAGACGAGACCCGCAACCTCGATCGTGTCGGTGAGCTCGAGCGCGGGAAAGTCCTGGTTCGGCCGCTTGAACACCAGCTTGAGCTTGCCGGTCGCCGGGTTGAAGCTTTGCGAGACCGGCTTTGCCGCGAGCGTCCTGCTCAGCACGCCAGCCACCGCGGCCGCGAGCTTGTCGCGGTTGATCTTGTCGCCCTCGCGCCAGTCGGCGGCGGCAATGCGGATGGTGCGGTCCATCTCGGTCATGCCCGCGGTCCAGCCCGCGGCGGTGACGCCGGGCGTCGCCTTGAATTTTGCCAGCAGCGCACCGGCGCGCTCCGGATCGACCGACATGTTGATGGTCTGCTCGCCCGCGCGCAACGCGTCGCAGCCGACGGTGAGGCTCGCCAGCGTCACCTCGACGTCCTGGCCCTTCAGGCTCTTCAGGAACTCGGTCGCGGCATCCAGCTTGACCTTGACCGCGATCGCTTCCGGCGAGACGTCGGTGAAATCCTTCGGCTGCGGCGTGATACCGTCGTCGGAGGTCTGGTTGTCGAGGAATTCCTTCTCGCTGAGATCGGAATTGTCGGGCGAGGTGACCTCGGTCACGGCCTGGCCAATGCTGATCTGGCCGCGGAATTCGAACGTGTCTCCGGCCTGTTTGCGCAGCAGCTTGACGGTGACCGGCGCCTTCGCGCCGAGGCTCTGCGTCGTACCCGTCAGGTTCTGGCCCGCGACCTGGAGATTGACGACGAAGCGGTCCTTGCGGTCGGAATTCTTCGCGACGGGATAGCAGACGTCGAGCACGGCTGCGGTGACGGTCTTGCCCTGGCGTGTCTCCTTCAGGATCACGTCGGCATTGCCATCCATCAGCCCGTCGATCGAGGTGAAATAGCGCGTCTCGACGCCGCCGGGCGCCGTGGCCTTCGGCGCCAGCTTCATCTGGGCGGATGCGACCTCAGGCGAACCTGCAAGCAGAGCCGCCAGAACGGCCGTGGAGCAAAACACAAGCGCGCGCATCGACGAAATCCCCGGGGCAATGGGGCATGATCCGGAAAGTGTGAAGTGGTTTTCCGTTGAGATCAGGCCCAAACAATTCGAATCGGGCGTCACCGTAGTGGGTTTTGGCCGCCGGTTGAATTGGAAAGCACGGGCCATGATTGCCAAAAAAGAAGGCCGCCCGGAGGCGGCCTTCGCAACACTGTGGGCTAAGGATCGGTCTTAGAAGCCGCCCATGCCGCCACCGGCCGGCATGCCGGGCGCGGCGTCCTTCTTCGGCGACTCGGCGACCATGGCCTCGGTGGTCACCAGCAGGCCGGCGATCGAGGCGGCGTCCTGGAGCGCGGTGCGCACCACCTTGGCGGGGTCGATGATGCCCTTCTCGACCATGTCGACATACTCCTCGGTCTGGGCGTCGAAGCCGAAGGTCTCGGACTTGTTCTCCAGGATCTTGCCGACGACGATCGAGCCTTCCACGCCCGCGTTCTCGGAGATCTGGCGGATCGGGGCTTCCAGCGCCTTCAGCACGATGTTGATGCCGGCCTGGACGTCGGCATTGGCGTTGGTGAGACGGCCAACCGCCTTCTTGGCGCGGAGCAGCGCGACGCCGCCGCCGGGAACGATGCCCTCCTGCACCGCGGCGCGGGTGGCGTTGAGCGCGTCCTCGACGCGGTCCTTCTTCTCCTTGACCTCGATCTCGGTGGCACCGCCGACGCGGATCACCGCGACGCCGCCTGCGAGCTTAGCGAGGCGCTCCTGGAGCTTCTCACGGTCGTAATCCGAGGTGGTTTCCTCGATCTGGGCCTTGATCTGGCCGACGCGGGCCTCGATCTCCGGCTTCTTGCCGGCGCCCTTGACGATCGTGGTGTTCTCCTTGTCGATCACCACCTTGCCCGCGCGCCCAAGCATCTTCACCGTGACGTTTTCGAGCTTCATGCCGAGGTCTTCGGAGATCAGTTGGCCACCGGTGAGGATCGCGAGGTCCTCGAGCATGGCCTTGCGGCGGTCGCCGAAGCCCGGCGCCTTGACGGCGGCGACCTTCAGGCCGCCACGGAGGCGGTTGACGACCAGGGTAGCCAGAGCCTCGCCCTCGACGTCCTCGGCGATGATGACGAGCGGCTTGCCAGACTGCACCACGGCTTCCAGCACCGGCAGCATCGCCTGCAGGCCGGACAGCTTCTTCTCGTGCAGGAGGATGTAGGCATCCTCGAGCTCGGCGGTCATCTTCTCGGGGTTGGTGACGAAGTAGGGTGACAGATAGCCGCGGTCGAACTTCATGCCCTCGACGATGTCCACCTCGGTGTCGAGCGACTTGTTCTCCTCGACGGTGATGACGCCCTCGTTGCCGACCTTCTGCATCGCCTGCGCGATCATCTTGCCGATGGCGGCATCGCCGTTGGCCGAGATGGTGCCGACCTGGGCGACCTCGGAGGAGGCGGCGACCGGCTTGGCGCGCTTCTCGATGTCCTTGACGACGGCGGCGACCGCGATGTCGATGCCGCGCTTGAGGTCCATCGGGTTCATGCCGGCGGCAACCGACTTGGCGCCTTCGCGCACGATGGACTGGGCCAGCACGGTCGCGGTGGTGGTGCCGTCGCCGGCGAGGTCGTTGGTCTTGGAGGCGACCTCACGCACCATCTGGGCGCCCATGTTCTCGAACTTGTCCTCGAGCTCGATCTCCTTGGCGACGGTGACGCCGTCCTTGGTGATGCGGGGCGCGCCGAACGACTTCTCGATGAGCACGTTGCGGCCCTTCGGGCCGAGCGTCACCTTGACGGCATTGGCGAGAATGTCGACGCCGCGCAGCATGCGATCGCGCGCGTCTCCGGAAAACTTGACGTCTTTGGCAGCCATGGTCTGCAATTCCTCTTCTTTTTTCGTGATGTGTCTTGCTTATTGGGTCGCCTCATTCCCGGGGTCCGCGATCGAACCCGGCGGAATGATGCATGCCCGGATCGAGTGACCCGGGCATGCATTCAGCGGCCGTTCAGGCGTCTGGCCTTAGGCCATCACACCCATGATGTCCGACTCCTTCATGATCAGGAGCTCATCGTTGTCGATCTTGACCTCGGTGCCCGACCACTTGCCAAACAGCACACGGTCGCCGACCTTGAGGTCGATCGGGATCAGCTTGCCGGCCTCGTCGCGGCCACCGGGGCCGACGGCGACGACTTCGCCCTGGGACGGCTTTTCCTTGGCCGTGTCCGGAATGATGATGCCGCCCTTGGTCTTTGACTCGGCGTCGATACGTTTGACCACGACACGGTCATGCAGCGGACGAAATTTGGATTTAGTCATGACGTTTCCCTTTGGAGGCTCGCTTCGGAAGGAGTGAAAGTGGGCGGGCGGCGCTGCCGTCCACCCTTCTTGAGGATCGATCGGCGCGCGTTAGCAATCCATCTTTCAGAGTGCTAATGGTCCGCCCGGGAATATGGCTTGGCCGCGATCCTGTCAAGCAAAGGTGGTTAAGCGATTGGTGAGACGGATATAGGATGGTGACATTGGAAACTTGTTCGGGGCGCCGGCGTATTAAAGGACGTCATTGCTCCGGCAGCGGTTTTGCGCTTGGCTGCGGAAGGGGTGCGGCCATGGTTTTGTCCGGGGGAATGCCATGATCAGTTCAGCTCACGCGCGCACGGTCGCCAATCTGGCGGCGGCTTCTTGCCTGGCGCTGCTGCTTGGCGCCTGCGGCGGCGGCATGAGCCTGCCGTCCTTTTCTTCCTCCTCACCGCCCCCCGAGGCCGAGCCCGGCACCGGTCCGGAAATGCCCGCCTCGATCCGCGCCGACGAGATCGTCGGGCGCTGGGGCCTCGCCTCGTTCCAGAACCCGGCCGACCGCGCCCGCACCGAGGCTGCCGCCCGGGCTCAATGCAAAAATCCTTATGTGATCACCGCCGGCTCCTCCGGCGGCGTGATCATGCATCTGGCGGACCAGGCAACACCGCAGGAGCTGCGGCTGAAGGGTTCGCCCAGCGGCAAGAACTATATCGGGCCGGCGGGTCCGACGCCCGGCGAGCAGGACCGCGAGATCGTCTCCTTCGACGGCCGCGTCCTCATCACCCGCTTCATCGACAAGGACGCTGCCACCCGCTACGGCAACATGGTCTACGTCCGCTGCGCGCCGAGGGCGTAGTCGCGGCGCCGGCCTAGCCACTCGTCATTGCGAGGAGCGAAGCGACGAAGCAACCAGGCTGCCTCCGCGGACACAGTCTGGATTGCTTCGCTTCGCTCGCAATGACGTCCAAAACAAAAAACGCCGGCTTGCGCCGGCGTTTTGTTTTTCCGTAGTGTCGCGTCCGCTCAGTCGAACAGCGCGTCGATGTCGTCCTGCGAGGCGTGGCCGACGTCGCCGGCGAGCTTCGGGCCGTTGAGAAGCTTGTCGTCATCGCTGCGGGTGTCGACCTGCGGCACGACGTGGGACTTGATCGCGTCGACGCCGCCCCAGATCTCCATCATGGAATTGATGTGCTGCTCGATGAACTTCATCGTGCTCATGACCTTGCTGATGCGCTGGCCGGTCAGGTCCTGGAAGTTGCAGGCTTCGAAAATCGAGATGACGCGTTCCTGGATATCGTCGGCCAGCCGCTTCTGCTGATCGGCCGATTGCACCTTGGCCATCGCGCTGGCCGCCTGGTCGATCGACTCGGCGGCTTCGAGGATCTGCTGGGTCGCCTGTTCGGTGCCGCCGACGACCGCGCCGAGCTCGCCATTGACCTTGGCCATTTCGCCGCCGTCGAAGCTCTTGCCGTGCAGTGTCGCGATCTCGCGCTTGGTGCGGTCGATGGCGTCGTGGATGAGGTCGAGCTCGACCTTCAGCTTCTCGCACTGCTCGATCTGCGCCCGGTAAGTATCGAGCATGGTACGGGCTTCGGAGAGCTCGTGGGCAGTGGAGGCGTCGATCGCCGCCATGGCGGCGCTGCCGGACAAGGGCGCGGTGCCCTTCGCCATCTGTGCACGGATCGCACGCAACTCGGCCATGATCTCGCTATGCATCGGCGCAGCCTCCTCAATCATTTCGGGGCTGGGCATCTCGCCGACAATAGCCTCCTCGACACGAAAACGTTTGCGGTGAATAGCCATCAAGAACTCCCCCCACCTCACTCACGCGTCTTTGTAGGCAGAAGCGATTTAACACGAAGTTCACAGCCGGAACTGTCGTCTCGGTTGTGTGCGACGGCTTGCAAACGGGCGATTAACCATGCGTGCAAGGCGTTCATCGAAAATAAACGCTGATCGCCAAATTGCACCGCTGCCGACGACGTGGTGAATCGAAATGGCGTTTCCGTTTACCAAACAAAACGGCTTTTGCTCTTTATTGACCACGTCGCGGATGCGGATCAGCGGTCAGCTCGCCACGACGCATGTGATCTAGACGAAACAGTACAGAGTACGTCGATGTTCAAGAAAATGTCTGTCGCGCTGCTTGGCAGCGCTTGCACCTTCATTGCCGGCGCCAACAGCGCCAGCGCCTTCGACAATAGCGTGCCGAACGATCCGCCCGCGGTGCTCTATCAGCCGCAAGTGCCGCCTGCGCCGGTGCGTGTCGCCTCCAATGCGAACATGGGCGGCGGCTTCATCGAGTTCATGTTCGGTGACGGGCCCGGTCGCGGTCCGGCCTACGCTCCGCAGCAGCCGATGTATCAGCAGCAGCCTGGTTATTATGACCAGCGCCGCCTGCCGCCGATGGGCGAGCCGCAGACGCAGGGCGCAGGTCTTCAGCAGGAGGCGGTCGATCCGCGGCAGCGTCAGTTCGACCCGAGATTCGAGAAACAACTCGTTGACTATAGCGGCAATGAAGGCGCCGGCACGATTGTGGTCGATACGCCGAACAAATTCCTCTATCTTGTCGAGGGCAACGGCCGGGCGATGCGCTACGGCATCGGCGTCGGCCGTCCCGGCTTCACCTGGTCCGGCGTGAAGTCGATCACGGCCAAGCGCGAATGGCCGGCCTGGACGCCGCCGGCGGAAATGATCGCGCGCCGCCCCGATCTGCCCAGGCACATGGAAGGCGGCCCGGAAAATCCGCTCGGCGCGCGCGCGATGTATCTCGGCTCGACGCTTTACCGTATCCACGGCTCCAACGAGCCCTGGACCATCGGCACCAACGTCTCCTCGGGCTGCATCCGCATGCGCAACGAGGACGTCATCGATCTCTACGGCCGCGTCAATGTCGGCACCAAGGTCATCGTGATGTAGGCGCATAGCGCTCGGAACCAAAACGGCCG
This sequence comes from Bradyrhizobium sp. 40, assembly GCF_023100925.1. NCBI lineage: Bacteria > Pseudomonadati > Pseudomonadota > Alphaproteobacteria > Hyphomicrobiales > Nitrobacteraceae > Bradyrhizobium > Bradyrhizobium sp. 40. The sequence continues at coordinate 6,379,567 of NZ_CP064688.1, read as the reverse complement.
CCTCATCGGCGGCCGTTCTGGTTTGGAGCAAGGATAAAAAGCGTCAGGCGTAATCGCTGCCGCCATCATCTCCGCCGCCGAAATCGCTGTCGTCGGCGAGGTCGACATTGCCGCCGTCATTGTCGTTCTGATCGTTGTAGTTCTGGTCGTCGTTCGAAGCGTGGTCGGCGAAGCCCTGCCGGGACGCATCACCGCGGTTCGCGCCGATGTCGTCGAGGCCGGCATCACGCGCGAGCGAGCCGCCGGACTGATCGCTGCCGCTCCAGGGACTTCCACCAGCGCTGCGGTCGCCCAGGGCATTGGTGTCGCCGAAGGCCTGCTGATGCGATCCGCCCATCATGCCGCGGATGCTGGAGAGCAGCAGCGAGCCGCCAACGACGCCGGCCGCGGCTGCCGCCGCCGTTCCGAGGAACGAACCGCCGCCACCGCCGACCGGCGGCGCGCCATAGCCCTGACCGGGGCCCTGACCTGGACCTTGACCGTAAGCCTGCCCGTAGGGCGGCTGGCCATAACCGGGCTGGCTTTGCTGCATCGCCTGGCCGCTGTTCCACACCGGCCGCGAGTCACGCGGCGGCACGTTCGGAACCGAGCCGCGCGACGGACCCCCGCCGAACAGCGTGTCGCGCATGGTGTCCAGGAAACCGCCGGACTGCGCCTGTTCGGGCGCCTGCGCCGCCTCCAGCTCCTGGATGCGGGCATGGGCGCGCTTCAGCGCTTCGTCCTGCAACAGCACGGTCTGCACCAGCGCATAGATCGCGCCAGGCGCCTTGCGCAGGCCGTCGGAGATCGCAGCGATCGCGTCGGGATCGCGCGGTGCATTTTCCAGTTTCGAAAGCCGGTCGAAAAGCTCGTCGACGAGCTGGCGTTCCTGCGGCGTCATGGTCAGTCTCCCTCGCGCAAAACAAGCGCGAGGAAGATGTAGGGTTCCATTGTGGCCCCAACAGTGCCGGCTGGATTAAATTTCGGTATGCGACAAGCTGCCCGGAGGGCGGCTTTCTCGCAAACTGTCGGTTTCACCCCAGCGTGACGCCGCTGTCCGTCAGCAGGCGCGCGAAAGCATCGCCGGCGAGATAGGCGTGCTCGCGTTCGCGGACATCCGTCATCGGGTCGAGCCCAGTGAGGATGTCGTCGACGAAGCCGGGATGACACATGATGAGGCCGCCATCCGGCAGGCCTTCGAGAAATTGCCGCATCAGCTCGCCGAAATCGGCCGCCTGCGTGAAATCATAGGCGCCGGCGAAGCCGGGATTGAAGCTGAGGCCCGCGCTGCCGGCACGGCGGCGGAATTGCGCGCTGAGGATATCGAGCACCATGGCTTTCGGTGAAGCCAGCCGCTGCATCAGCGGCAGGTCGCGGCCGCCTTGGCGCACCCAGGCTTTTGGCGCGACTTCGGCGACTGCGTCGATAAAGCCGTCGCGCACCTGCGGGTAGAGCTGCACATGCTGATGGCCGTCGACGAAGTCAGGCGCGCGCCCGAACCCTTCCGCGAAGGCTGCCAGCTGCGCCTTCACTTCGTTGCGAAAGAATTCGCGGTCGAGCCTTCGCGCAAGACCCGCGCGCAGCAGCTTCGGAAACGGGAGAAACATGTCGCCGTCGAGTGGGCGGAAATGCATGGTGAGCGGCCGGAACGGTGCCGACAATGTCACGTGCAATCCGATCGCGCAGCGCGGGCTCGCTTGCGCTGCCGTCTGGAGGGCTTCGATCTCGCTGCGCTCGACCGCAGGTCCCACCATCATAACCGAGGTGGCGTTGAGACGGCCGCGTTCGATCAGGTCGCGGATGGCGCGATTGACACCCGGGCTGATGCCGTAATCGTCGGCGCAGAGCCAGATCCGCCGCGGCGGCGCGGCCGCGTTCATTCGGCCGCCGTCCTCTTCGAGGCGTCGTCAGCCTTGTCGGTCTCGAAATGCTTTTCACTGTGCTCGGCGACGAAGTAGATCGGGCGCGCCTTCAGCTCGGAGAGGATCTTGCCGATATATTCGCCGACGATGCCGATCATGATGAGCTGCACGCCGCCGATCGTCATCAGGCCGATCACGAGTGAGGGATAGCCGGGCACCTGCTTGCCGGTGGTCAAGACCTCCCACAGGATCGACAGACCGAACAGGAACGCTCCGCCGGCGAGGATCACGCCGAGCAGGCTGGCGAAGCGCAACGGCGCCACCGAGAACGAGGTGACGCCTTCGATCGAAAGACCAAGAAGACGCGCGGCGCTGAAGGTTGTCACGCCATGGGTGCGCGGCGCGGGCTCGTAATCGACGCGGATCTGGCGGAAGCCGATCCAGCTCGCGAGGCCCTTAAAGAAGCGGTTGCGCTCCGGCAGCTGCCTCAGTGCTGCCACCGCGCGCGGCGACAGCAGGCGGAAGTCGCCGGCGTCTTCGGGAATCTTCTGGCGCGCGCCCCAATTGATCAGCGCATAGAAGCCCCGTCCGGCGAGCCGCCGCAGGAACGGCTCGTTGTCGCGATGCGCCTTGGCGGTATAGACGACGTCGTAGCCGTCCTCGATCCAGTGCCGCACCAGTCGCTCGACCAGCGACGGCGGATGCTGGCCGTCGCCGTCCATGAACAGCACCGCGCCGAGCCGGGCATGGTCGAGGCCGGCCATCAGCGCGGCCTCCTTGCCGAAATTGCGCGACAGCGACACCACCTGGACGTCGACCGCGTCGGCCGGCAGCGAGCGGGCGATCGACAGCGTCGCGTCCGCGCTGCCGTCGTCGACATAGACGACTTCGCAAGCCAAGCGATAGCGCTGACGCAAGGTCTTTGCGAGATCGCAGATGCGCTGGTGCAGGGCGGCGAGGCCCGCCGCTTCGTTGTAGAGCGGGACGACAATCGACAGTCCGTTCGCGGCGGTGCTTGCCGCGATGGTCGTCATGCCGGAAACGTCAGAGCCCAGCGTCATCGATCAAGGTTCCAGAGGCGTTCAAGGTCATCTCAACAGCATATGGTAGCTGCCGTTTGCTGTCGCTACGCTGAACGGAATTGCTCAACAAACTTTGGGCTCACTGCCGCAGGAACGCCTCGAGCCTGGCGAACAGCGGGTTGTCCCGGTCGAAAACATAATCCAGCGAAACCACCGAGACGGTCTCGGCGCCATGGGTGCGCAGGAAGCTCGCGAGTGCATAGAGCTGGCCCGGCGGGCAGTGCAGTGTGAGCATGCCTGACGAGGTCGGCCCGCCGAACGGGGCTTCGACGCCGAAGCGCTCGTGGGCCTCGGTGAGCATGGCCGCGTCGCACTGGCGGAAGCGGGTGCGGACTTCGCGGTATTTGTTGGCCCGCGCCCGCGCCGCGATGTGATCGAGGATGATTCGCGCGGTCTCCCGCGCCTGCGGCGACCAATCGGCGTCTCTTGAGGCGACCAGATTGGCCTGGCTGCGCAGGATCACGCCGTCGTCGAGCACCCGCAATCCGTTGGCGGCGAGGGTCGCGCCGGTCGTGGTGATGTCGACGATCAACTCGGCGCTGCCGGCGGCCGGCGCGCCTTCGGTCGCGCCCGTGCTTTCGACGATGCGGTAATCGGTGATGCCCTGGCTCTGGAAGAAGGCGCGGGTGAGGTTGACGAACTTGGTCGCGACCCGCATGCGCATGTGATGCTGCTCGCGGAAGCCGGTGGTGACGTCGTCGAGGTCGGCCATGGTGCGGACGTCGATCCACGCCTGCGGCACCGCGACGACGACGTCGGCATAGCCGAAGCCGAGGCCTTCGATCAGGGAGACGCGCTTGTCGGCGTCCGCGATGGTCTCGCGCACCAGATCCTCTCCGGTGACGCCGAGATGCGCCGAGCCGCGGGACAGTTGCGAGGCGATCTCGCTCGCCGAGAGATAGGCGACCTCGACATTGTCGAGACCTGCGAGCGTGCCGCGATAGTCGCGGGCGCCGCCCGCCTTCGACAGCTTGAGCCCGGCGCGGGCGAAGAAGGCCTCGGTGTTTTCCTGCAGGCGGCCCTTGGAGGGAACGGCCAGAACGAATGGCGCGCTCATGACTTAAGCTCCCACCTTGCGGCCGATCCGGGTCAGCGCATCCACCCAGACCGAGAAACCGACCGCGGGGATTGGCTCGGCCGATCCAAGCTGGGTCATCAGCCCGTCATAGCGGCCGCCGGCAACCAGCGGCTCGGCGCCGTTGCCGCGGTGATGCAGCTCGAATTCGAAGCCGGTGTAGTAGTCGAGCCCGCGCCCGAACGCGGTCGAAAACCGCGTCCCCTTCACATCGATGCCGCGCGCCGCCATGAAGCCGACCCGGCTTTCGAACTGGTCGATCGCAGCACTGAGGTCGAGTTTTGCATCATTGGTGAGTGCGCGCAGCTCGGCGACGGCGTCGTCGGGGTTACCCGATATCGACAGGAAACGCTTGAGCACGGCGATGGCCTCTCGCGGCAGCGCGCCGCCTTTCAGTGTCGACTGCTCGAGGAAGCGGTCGGCAATCTCGGCGGTGGTGCGGCCGCCGACATTGGTGGTGCCGGCGATCGACATCAGATCGGTGACGAAAGCGAGTGCCGCCTTGCGGTCGGAGCCGGCGAGCGCCGCGAGCACGCCCTCATATTCGCTGCGGGTCGCGGTGGTTGCGGCCGCCAGCCGCTCCAGATCCTGCTCCAGGCTGATCTTGCGGTTGAAATCCTTGACCAGGCGGCGGCGCCAGACCGGATAGAGGTCGAGCGCGTCGAGCAGCGCGTTGAACAGCGCCACGTCGCCGGTGCGGATCTCGACGTCGCGGACGCCGAACGCGGCGGTCGCCTCCAGCGCCAGCGCCAGCATCTCGGCGTCGGCTGCGGCGCGGTCCTGGCGGCCGAACGATTCGATGCCGGCCTGCAGGAATTCGCTGCTCTGGCCATTGCGGTAGCGGAACACCGGACCGAGATAGCTGAACCCGGCCGGCTGGCCGGCTCGGCCAGAGCTGAGGTAATCGCGAGCCACCGGAATCGTCAGGTCCGGGCGCAGGCAGAGCTCCTCGCCGGAAAGGTCCGTGGTCAGGTACAGGCTCTTGCGGATGTCCTCGCCGGAGAGATCCAGGAACGGTTCGGCCGGCTGCAGGATCGCGGGCTCGGCCCTGACATAGCCGGCCTGCGCGAACGACAGCAGCAGCGTATCCGCCCAGGCGGCGGAACCGGCAGCATGTGAGGTGGCAGTCGCGGTCATCTCAGGGGTCCATCGTCCCGGTGGAACCGGGCAGGGCAAGCAAGGGAGCGAATTGCCGCAGGCCTTAGCATGGCCCGAAAGCGGTTTCGACCTCCAAAGGATCAATCGCTCAACAGCGTCGGAGCGAGGCGCGGTGATCAGAGGAGGCGGCGGCCTAATCAGGTCCCGGCGCCAACTAGGGTAACATAGCACCTGTTCATCCCGCTGCAATCGACCCAGGTAGGTAGGGAGGCTCACCTCACCCCCATTCATTTCGGGCCAAGGACGTCTCCGGGGCGCTTCCACGAGGAATGGGTCGCCTGGGGCGGGAAGCTCCGGCCTCCTGGGACTCAATCCATCCGCGAGCTGCTCAGCCAGTTCGAGAATGCTCCACCGGTAGCATACTCAATTTGGGTAGGGGGACGATCCGTTCGCAGAGCCTTCGTTTACAATGCGAGTTGGTTTCCGATTCATGTGCAACGCAACCGATGGTATCCGGTCGCGCGACACACGCTGGCCTATATGCTGTTTTCGATCTGCGACATGTTCCGGCACTAAGACGAATTCGATCCACTCGACCTTCTGATCGTTCATGCCATCTCAATGCTCCGCGACTGCGGCGCGCCGGCGTCAACGGGCCGGATGATTTGCGTGGCGCTAAATCGCCGTTTCCAAGAAGAAGGCCAAGTAAGCAGCAGAACATGGATCAAAGCCGTCTAGTCCCTGCTCGCGAGGGAATGCAAAAGAGAGCGGCGGATCGCTTGATGTCGTTCCAGGATCTCAAGCCGTCCTCGGCGCTCGAGCTCAATTCGTATGACATCGATCATTTCGGCGAGACCGAGAAATACGCCGGCGCATCGAGCATGCCGTTGTCGGCCGGGGTGACAGCGATCATGCGTGCCCGGCTCACCTTGCCGACCCTGACCCTGTCGCTGTTGAAAACCTTCCCCCGGATCATTCGAGGCTATCAGTTCACCAATGCTGCCGCAGTGGCGGTACCGATGGATCACGTGACCTCTGCCCGCATCAACGGACAATCGATGGGCGGTTCTGTCCTCGTATTGAAAGGTGATTCAGATTGCCTGGTGCATGAGCCGGAGGGGCGTCTGCTGGCAGTGGTCTACTTCAGTCCATCCGGGCGGGAGCCATTGCCTGAATTGGGCGATGGATGCCATTTGCTGAATCCGGCGCCGGACGTGCTTGCCTCGCTGCGCCGTCTGATCTCGATCTCGCTTGAAACCGCAGCAAATGACCCAGACTTCTTGAACGAGCCAGCTTCGCAAAAATTTGTCGAACAGTCACTGCTCAGCACGATGGACGCGGCGATCTGGTCCAGCGTCGCAAGCGGACCTGTCTCATCCACCACCGAGCATTATCGCCGGATCGTAGCTGATATGGAGAAACTGATTCGGCGCGATCTGATGATCTGGCACAAGACGACCGAACTTGCGGAGCAGGCGGGCGTGTCGGTCCGGACTCTCCAGAGTGCGACACGGGCCATCTGCGGCATGAGCCCACATCGCTATAGCCGGGTCTTGCGCCTTTGGTCGGTGCGCAAGCAACTGCGCACCGGTCGAGCGGGCCGGAGTGTGAAGTCCTGTGCGCTTGCGCATGGTTTCTGGCATCTCAGCGAGTTCGCAGCGAGCTACAGAGAGGCTTTCGGAGAGTTGCCTTCGGAGACCCTGAACCGATCGCTACGAGGCGAATAGCAACGTGCCTTAGCCGCGTTCGCCAGCCCAGTCGCCCAGCACCGCCTGCACGAGCGCCAGCGCGGCCACTGCGGCCGTGTCGGCCCGCATGATCCGGGGTCCCAGCGCCAGCCGCAGGATTTTCGGCTGCCGCAGCAGCAGCGCCCGCTCTTCCTCGGCAAAGCCGCCTTCGGGGCCGATCAGCACGTCGATTCCCTCCGCCGCGCCTGCGCCTTGCAGGCTCTGAATGGGGTTTTCGAGCTCCGCCGCCTCGTCGCAGAAGATCAGCAGGCGGCCCGCGGCGCGCTGGCTGAGGAAGCGCTCCAGCGGCATCGGCTCGGCAACAGTGGCGATGCTGAGAATGCCGCATTGCTCGGCCGCCTCGACGACATTGGCGCGCATCCGCTCGGTGTTGACGCGGGAAGCCTGGGTGAACCGGGTCAGCACCGGCTGAAGCGAGGCCGCCCCCATCTCGATGGCCTTCTGCACCATGTAGTCGAGCCGGGCATGCTTGAGCGGGGCGAAGACGTAGGCGAGGTCGGGCAGCCGGTCCTGCGGCCGGGTCTGCTGGAGGATGACGAGGCCATCCGGCCGCTTGCGGCCTTCGATGGCGGCCTGCCACTCGCCGTCGCGGCCGTTGAACGCCAAGACCTCGGCCCCGGCGGCAAGCCGCAGCACATTGCCGAGATAATTGCTCTGGTCGCGGTCGAGCTCGATCCTGCCGTCCTGGGCGAGGGGGGCATCGACGAACAGGCGAGGGCCGCGGAAATCGTGGGAGGGCATGGTTCAAAGGTCCGATTTGGCGCCGTTCTTAGCCGAAAGCAGTACTTTCGGGGTAAATTTTGCCAAAATGGTGCGTCGGCGCGCCGCGCTCCTGCCCTATTCAACGGGTTGTTAAGGGCCGGCGGGAATCGTAAAATCGCGAGCACGCTGGTTGCGCTTCAATTGGGAAGACGCCGAACCCCGCAAGCTCCTGCCGGAGAAACTGCCTTGATGATCCGTCATTTGATGGTTCCGATCACTGCCGCCATGGTCACGATGGGCGCCGTTTGTGCCTATGCGCAGGGTTTCCCCGCGCCGCTGCCGGGCCAGGCCCCAACCAGTTCCGCGTTTCCGCCCGTGAACGGGTCGGCGCCCGTCGCCTCCGTCGGCGGCGCGCCGCAATCGTCCTTCCCCGTGAACGGCGCCGCGCCCGTCGGTGGCGCCGGCGCCTTCAGCGCGGCCCCGCCGACGCAAGCCGGTCCCGGCGAGGACTGCATGAAGGCCTTCATGCCTCTGCGCGAGGATGCCGAAAAGCGCGGCAAGCTGATCAAGGCCGCGAGCGACCGTCACGCCCCGCCTGACGAGGCCTGCAAGCTGATCCGCAACTTCAGCCAGGCCGAGACCAAGATGATCAAGTACATCGAGGCCAACGCCTCGAAGTGCGGGATTCCGGCGCAGGTCGGCGCGCAGATGAAGGACGGCCACAAGAACACCGAGGCCATGGCGGCGAAGGTCTGCAATGTTGCGCAGCAGATGCAGAACCAGCCGCGCGGTCCGGCCGGTCCGTCGCTGAGCGAAGTGCTGGGTTCGGCCTCGGCGCCCGAGGCCAATGCGGGCAAGAAGGGCGGCAGCACCTTCGACACACTCAACGGCAACGTCCTGACCCGATGAGCGACACATCCGCCCGCGTTGCCGATTCCACCGGCAACTGGGTCGATACGCGCGCACCGCAATGGGCGCGGCCTTATCTGCGCTTGTCCCGCTTCGATCGTCCGATCGGCTCCTGGCTCCTCTTGATGCCGTGCTGGTGGTCGGCGGCGCTCGCCGCCGGCATGGCGCATGACGTCCGCGGCCTGCCGCTCACCATCGTCCTGTTCTTCATCGGCGCCTTCGTGATGCGGGGGGCAGGCTGTACCTGGAACGACATCACCGACCGTGACCTCGACGACAAGGTCGAGCGCACCCGCTCGCGGCCGCTGCCGTCGGGCCAGGTGAGCGCGAAGCAGGCGCTGGCCTTCATGGTCGCGCAGGCGCTGATCGGGCTCGTGGTGTTGCTGCAGTTCAACCGCTTCGCGATCCTGACCGGCATCGCCTCATTGCTGATCGTCGCGATCTACCCGTTCATGAAGCGCATCACCTGGTGGCCGCAGATCGTGCTTGGGCTCGCGTTCTCCTGGGGCGCCTTGATGGGATTTGCCGTCACCTTCGGGCGCATCGACGTCACCGCGCTCGTGCTCTATGCCGGCGCGATTTCCTGGGTGATCGGCTATGACACGATCTATGCGCATCAGGACGCCGAGGACGATGCGCTGATCGGCATCAAGTCCACCGCGCGCCTGTTCGGTGCGCATACGCACCAGGCGCTGATCCTGTTCTACGGCCTGGCCGTGCTGCTGATCGGCGTGGCGCTGGCGTCGGGCGATGCGCGCTGGCCGGCCTGGCTCGGTCTTGGAGCCTTCGCCGTGCATCTGGCCTCGCAGATCGCGCGGCTGAATATCAGCGACGGCGAACTCTGCAAGCGCCTGTTCTATTCGAACCGCGATGCGGGGCTGTTGTTGTTTGCGGGGTTATTGGCCGACGCGGTGATGCGGGCGGCTTAACTCCGCGCGATGATCTCGCGCTCATCGCGATGCACCGACAATTCCCGTGCGACACCGGTGCGGCGGCGCATCAGAAATTTTGGACGGCGGTCGCAGATCGCGTTGGCGCGGCGGCGGCGTGGCGCGGGTTTGCGTGCGCCTTCGTCGAGCTGCGGAAGCGCAAACAGCTCGCTCCAGATCGCCCAGGCCTCAACGAGTTCGTCGCCATCGGCGCTGACCAGCAGCGGAATGGAGAGCGAGGGATCGCGATGCACCAGGACGAGGCTCTGGGCCTCGTCGTTGCCGCGCAGCGCGACGCCGATGAAGTCGCTGACGCGGACGTTGATCGCCATCTGCATGCCGCGGACTGCACGGCGCAGCACGACACGTTCGCGATGAAGCTCGATCTGCCGGACATAACCGTCGGCGCGCGGATCATGCGCATCGAAGCGGACCGGAAGGGAAAGGGGGTCGAGCCGCAGGGAGCGGCTCGACCCGGCGGGAGCGATCCCGCTTGTTGCTGTTTGACGCCTCACGGCTTTCGTTCTCCCCGCCGGGATTATGTTCCCGGTCGATGTGAGGACCTTAGCGCGAGCCTTTCCGAAACCGCTTAAAAAGGCTGGTTAATCCAACCTCACCGCCGCTCATGATTGACAAGACCTTGGCACGCATGATTGACGAGACGTTGCGCGCAAGCTGCGAATCTGAGCTTTTGGTGGGCTGAAAATGCTTGAAGTCCGCGCGATCAGGGCACATCTGTGGGTTCCGGTCCCGCAGCCCGCCCCAACAGGATTTCGTTTGTGAACCCTTCACCAAGCTCGACGCTTTCGCCCAAGGATTCGTCCACAGCCGGTCGCGACCTGTTCGATCAGTCTGCGCTCTCCGATCTCGCGCAGCGGCTGGTGGAGGCTGCCCGGCGCGCCGGCGCGGATGCGGCCGATGCGGTCGCCGTGCGCGGCGTCTCGCAAGGCGTCGAGGTCCGCGACGGCCGGGTCGAGGAATCTGAACGTTCCGAGGGTGACGATGTCGGCTTGCGCGTGCTGGTCGGCCGGCGCCAGGCGGTGGTCTCGACAAACGACGCCAGCGGCGATGCGGTGACCAAGCTTGCCGAGCGAGCGGTTGCGATGGCGCGTGTTGCACCCGACGACAAATATGTCGGCCTTGCCGATCCCGCACTGCTCGCGCGCGACTTCCCCGATCTCGATCTGCTCGACCCCGACGTGCCCGCGACCTCGGAACTCGAGCGCCGCGCGCTCGAAGCCGAGGCTGCGGCGCTCGGTGTGAAGGGCGTGACCAAATCCGGCGGCGCCTCGGCCTCCGCCGGCATGGGCGGCATGGTGCTCGTCACCAGCACCGGCTTCCATGGCTCTTATCTGCGTTCCAGCCAGGGCATCTCCGCCACCGCCATTGTCGGCGACGGCACCGGCATGGAGCGCGACTACGATTTCACCTCGGCGCCGCATGGTGCCGATCTGCTTTCGCCGGAGATCGTCGGCCGTTCCGCGGGCGAGCGCACCGTGGCGCGCGCCAATCCGCGCAAGGTCGAGACCTGCAAGGTGCCTGTGGTGTTCGATCCGCGCGTCGCGGGCTCGCTGGTCGGTCATGTCGTCGGCGCCATCAATGGTGCTTCGATCGCGCGCAAGACCAGCTTCCTGAAGGACAAGCTCGGCCAGCAGCTGTTCGCCAAGAACATCCGCATCATCGACGATCCCCTGCGCAAACGCGGCCTGCGCTCGCAGACGTTCGATGCCGAAGGCGTCGCCGTGAAGAAGATCGCGCTGATCGACGAAGGCGTGCTGACGACCTGGCTGCTCGATTGCGCCACCGCGCGTGAGCTCGGTCTCACCACCACCGGCCACGCCCATCGCGGCGTCTCCTCCTCGCCGTCGCCGGGGCCGTATAATCTGCACCTTGAACCCGGCACGCCGACGCCGGCCGAGCTGATCTCCGACATCAAGCAGGGTTTCTACGTCACCGATTTGATCGGCTCGGGCGTCAACGGCGTCACCGGCGATTACAGTCGCGGCGCCTCCGGCTTCTGGATCGAGAACGGCGAACTCACTTATCCCGTGAGCGAGGTGACGATCGCCGGCCATCTATTCGAGATCTTCAAGTCGATGCAGCCGGCGAACAATCTCGAGTTCCGCTACGGCGTCAATGCGCCGACGGTGCGCATCGAGGGTTTGACGCTTGGCGGACGTTGACGCGAACGCAACAGGCGAAGCCATCCTGACGCGCGACGCGGCGCTGCTGCAAGAGACGGTGCGGGAGGCGGGCGCACTCGCGCAGTCGATGTTCCGCACCGAGCTGAAGAAGTGGACCAAGGGCGCGTCCTCGCCGGTCTCGGAAGCCGACATTGCCGTCAACGATCTCCTGGAAGCTCGCCTGCGCGCGGCGACGCCCGACTATGGCTGGCTGTCGGAGGAGAGCGCCGACGACGAGGTGCGGCTGTCGCGGCGACTGACCTGGATCGTCGATCCCATCGACGGCACCCGCAACTACCTCAATGGCCATGACGAATGGTGCGTCAGCGTCGCGCTGGTCGAGGATGCCTCGCCGGTGCTGGCTGCGGTGTTCGCACCGACGAGCGATGAGTTCTTCTTCGCCGCCCGCGGCGGGGGCACGACCCTCAATGAGGTGCCGGTGCGGGCGACGGCGGGATCCGAGCTCGACTTCTCGCGGGTCGCGGGTCCGAAGCCCCTTGTTGAGCGCCTGAAGCCGTCACTGGGCGAGATCAAGCTGCATCCGCGAATCGGTTCGCTCGCGCTGCGGCTGTGCCGGGTCTCCCACGGCGCGCTGGATGCGGCTTTTGCCGGCGGCAACAGTCATGATTGGGACCTTGCGGCGGCGGATTTGATCGTGCAGGAAGCCGATGGTAGGATGAGTGATCTCTCCGGAGATCCCATCCTCTATAACCGCCGGCAAGTCACGCATGGGGTGCTGGTGGCAGCGGGTCGCGATCGTCATGCGAACATTGTCTCGCATTTTCGAAACCGCCCCTTGCCGTGAAGCGCTTTCTCGTGCTTGTCGAACACTGCTTTGCCGGGCAGCCCGTTAGGAACAGAACCGATGCCAGATAGTGCCCCGCAACAACTGCTCCACCTCGTCGTCGGCGGCGAGCTCGTCGATCTCGAGCACAACACCTTCAAGAACCTCGACGACGTCGAGATCGTCGGCCTCTATCCGAACTATGCGACCGCCCACGCCGCCTGGCGCGCCAAGGCGCAGAGCACGGTCGACAACGCGCAGATGCGCTATTTCATCGTCCATCTCCACCGGCTGCTCGACCCGAATCAAGAACCGGCGCGTTGAAAAAGCTGCTTCGCAATACGCTGAGGAGCAGCTTCGTCCAGCGTGCCGTCGGAATCCTGGCGGCCGAATATCTGCGTCTGGTCTGGCGGACGAACAAATTCACGTTCGATCCGCCTGACGTCTATGACCGCGTCGAACCGCAGATCCCGGCGATCTTCGCGTTTTGGCACGGCCAGCATTTCCTCACCCCCTTCATCAAGAACAAGGACTGGTACAAGGCCAGGGTCCTGATCTCCCGTCACCGCGACGGCGAGTTCAACGCGATTGCCGCCGAGCGGCTCGGCATCGGCACCATCCGCGGGTCCGGCGACCATGGCGGCGCGTTTCACCGCAAAGGCGGGGTCGGTGCCTTCAAGGAAATGGTGCGGACGCTCCAGGACGGTTGTAATGTCGCGCTGACCGCCGACGTCCCCAAGCGCTCGCGCGTGGCCGGGCTCGGCATCATCATGCTCGCACGGGAATCGGGGCGGCCGATCATGCCTTTTGCGATGGCGACCAGCCGCTTCGTCCGGCTCAAGAACTGGGACCGCACCACCATCAACCTGCCGTTCGGGCGGGGCGCGTTGGTCGGCATCAAGGAAATCCACGTTCCGCCGGATGCGAACGCCGCCACCATGGAAGCGCTGCGGCTCGAGCTGGAGGAGACCTTGAACGAGGCGACCCGCCGCGCCTATGCGCAACTCGGCCGGCCGGGACCTGCAGATGCCTAAATCGCTGCCCGGCTCGCTGCCGTTGACGCTGCGGATGTACCGGCGCCTGGCGCGCGGCCTGGTGCCGCTCGCGCCTGTGCTGATCAAGCGGCGCCTGAAGCAGGGCAAGGAAGATCCCGCGCGCGTCGGCGAACGGCGGGGCCTGTCCCGGGACGTACGGCCGCACGGTCCGCTGGTCTGGATTCACGGCGCCAGCGTCGGCGAGGTCCTCGCCGCGGCGGCCCTGATCGAGCGCTTGCGCGATCTGAACCTGCGCATTCTGCTCACCTCCGGCACGGTCACGTCGGCTGCCATTGTCGCAAAGCGCTTTCCGCCCGACGTCATCCATCAATACGTGCCGTATGATTCCCCGCGTTATGTCGCGCGCTTCCTCGACCATTGGAAGCCGTCGCTGGCGCTGTTCATCGAATCCGATCTGTGGCCGAACCTGATCCTGGCCGGCGCCGCGCGTCGCGTGCCGATGGTGCTGATCAACGGGCGGATGTCGCCGCGCTCGTTCCCGCGCTGGCGCCGCATGCAGGGCACCATCTCGGCGCTGCTGTCGCGGTTCGACATTTGTCTGTCGCAGTCCAAGACCGATGCCGAGCGCTTCTCGGCGCTCGGCGGCCGCGACGTCGTCACCACGGGCAATCTCAAGCTCGACGTTCCCGCGCCGCCGGCCGATCCCGCCAAGCTCGAACGGCTGCTGGCGATGACGCGCGGGCGTCCGATCATCGTGGCGGCCTCGACCCATCCGGGCGAGGAGGAGATGCTGGTGGCGGCGCATCGCAGCCTCAGCGGTTTCTTCCCGCAGCTCCTGAGCGTGATCGTGCCGCGCCATCCGGATCGCGGCTCCTCGATCACGGGCCTGATCACGGCGTCCGGCCTGAAGCCGGCCCTGCGCTCGCGCGACGAGCTGCCGACGGCGGCCACCGACGTTTATATCGCCGACACCATGGGCGAGCTCGGCCTGTTCTATCGCCTCTCGGACATCGTGTTCATGGGGGGATCGCTGATCCACCATGGCGGCCAGAATCCGATCGAAGCGATCAAGCTCGGCGCGGCCATCGTCCATGGTCCGCACGTCTTCAATTTTGCCGATGTCTACGAGGCGCTCGATCACAGCGGCGGCGCGCGCCAGGCCGACACGCAGGAGCTGCTGATCAAGCAACTCGGCCAGCTGCTCGCCGATCCTGCCTTGCGCCAGAAGATCCAGCAGTCGGGCGCCGGCGTGGTCGAGGATCTCGGCGGCGCACTCAACCGCACCATGACCGCGCTCGAGCCTTATCTTCTGCAGTTGCGGATCGAGATGGGGGCCGCCAATGCGTGAGCCGGCCTTCTGGTACCGGCCACGTTCCCTCGAATCGTACGCATTGGGGCCGCTGGGTGCGCTCTATGGCGCGATCACCGAACGGCGGATGCTGCGCGAGGGCGTCGACGCCGGCATCCCCGTGATCTGCGTCGGCAACTACCATGTCGGCGGCGCCGGCAAGACGCCGACCGTGCTGGCGCTGACGAAGCTCCTGCGCGAGCTCGGCGAGACGCCGGTGGTGCTCAGTCGCGGCTATGGCGGCAGCCTCAAGGGTCCGGTGATGGTCGACCGGATGCGTCACACCGCATCCGACATCGGCGACGAGCCGCTGATGATGGCGCGCGACGTCCCTGTTGCAGTTGCGCGCGACCGCCTCGACGGCGTCGTGCTGGCGAAGTCGCAAGGCGCCACCGTGATCCTGATGGATGACGGTTTCCAGAACCCGCGTCTGTTGAAGGACACCTCGCTGATCGTGATCGACAGCGAGCGCGGCCTCGGCAACGGCAAAGTGTTTCCGGCCGGTCCCCTGCGTGCGCCGCTGAAGGCGCAGCTCGCGCGCACCGACGCGCTGGTCGTGATCGGCGGCGGCCGCGCCGCCGACGATGTCGCCGCCGAGCTTGCCAGGCGCAACAAGCCGGAGCTGCGCGCGCGGCTGAAACCCGACGCCGGATCGATCGCAAGACTGTTGGGCAAGCCGGTGTTCGCGTTCGCCGGCATCGGCGATCCCGAACGGTTTTTTCGCACGTTGCGCGCCAGCGGCATCGAGGTCGCGGCTACGCGGGCCTTCGCCGATCATCACATGTTTTCGAACGACGAGATCGCGGCCCTCGCTGCGGAAGCGCGGCGCGAGCAGCTGACGCTGGTGACGACGGAAAAGGATCTCGCCCGTCTGCACGGCCGCGAAGGCGTGCCGGATGGCATCGTGCCGTTCGCCGTCCAGCTCGAGTTCGACGACCCGGCTGCGCTCCGGCAATTGATCAGCGATCATCTCTACAAGGCGCGCGAGCGGCGCTTTTCAAGGCGCTGAAACCCACTGTCGTCCTGTCAGGGCGACGAGGACATTCAGGCGCCATTCATCGCAAGCTCCTATCTTTTCAGACGATCAGGAGAATTCGATGAAGTTGCTGTCCGCCGCCTCACGCTTGCGGCTTGGGCGCGCCCGGGTAATGCCGCTCGAGCACGGCGGCCGGCGTGGCGTAGGCTTCCTGCAGGTCCACGCTCCAGTATTTCAACTCGTCGAGCGGGATGCGCGTATCGGTGATTGCGCACCGCACGAAGGTCCCCGGCGAGATCACGCGGAAATCGCCGTCGAGATACTGCACCTGCGCTTCGCCATGGCCCGAGGGGCCGAACTTGTTCAGCACGGTCGAAAGTCTCCGTGGAAGGCCGCTCCGGGATCACCTTGGAGGGCACGATGTGTTGGACGGGATGTAGCATAGATAGGGTGGCTTGTCCGCCCGGTAAACCCACCGGTTTGTGATGTTTTGGCGCCGTTTCCGCGTGATAGTGCTTGAGCGAAGGATCCAACGGCAAAGTTCGATGCGCCTTCCGTTCACCGCCCTGTTCCTGACGTTGCTGATGTCGGCCGCGCAAGCGTCGCCGGCGCCGCAGCCGGTCGAGATTCCGCTGGCGTCCGGCGTGCTGCATGCGCAGCTCTACAAGCCCGAGGGCACGGGGCCGTTTCCGACCGTGATCGCGCTGCACGGCTGCGGCGGGCTCGGTGGCCATTCCGATTCCGTGCTGCCGCGCTATCGCGACTGGGCCGAGCGGCTGCTCAAGTCCGGCAACGCCGTACTCTTTCCCGACAGCTACGGCTCGCGCGAACTCGGGCCGCAATGCCGCGTCAAGGAGATCCACGTCAAGGCGCGGCGCGAACGCGTCACCGACATCGCGGCGTCGCGCGCCTGGTTGATGCGGCAGAGTTGGGTTGCGCGCGACCGCGTCAGCCTGATGGGATGGGCCAATGGCGCCAGCGCGCTGCTCTGGGCCGTGCGTCCGCAGAGCTTGGCGCGCGATGTGGGCCCTGATTTCCGCGCCGCGATCGCGTTCTATCCGGACTGCAGGATTTCCGCAGGGCTAGGGTGGAGCACACGGGTGCCGACGCTGGTGCTGATCGGCGGCAATGACGACGTCTCGTCGCCGCCGGCCTGCCGCCAGATGGTCGAGGGTGCGCATGGCCGCAGCGCGCTCGCGCGCATCGTGGTCTATCCCGGCGCCTATCACGACTTCGACCGCGCCAACACGCCGCTGCACGCCGCCGCCGGCAGCCTTGATGCCGCCGCGCCCGAGCACGGCCATCTCGGCACCGATGCGGCAGCGCGCGCGGAGTCGCAGAAGGAAGTCGCGGAGTGGCTGGCGCGGTAGGCTCGGGATGAGGGCTCGCCGCGCCGTAGCTCGTGAGAAGCGAAGGCGGGGCCGCCCTTGGGAACAACAGCGGACAGCCCCGCATCGACCACCGCCCTGCACGGAAATGGCCGACCGTGACTCTACGGATCGCGCTTCAATGCGGTTTCAGCCCGTGACGACGCCATCATTCGACCACGATGTCAATTAAACGCAATCCCATGCGCAATCGCTTCGTCCTGTTCTCCTCCGCCCTGATCGTCTTCACCGTCGCGGTCTTCCTGTTCGAAGCCCATCTGTTCGAAGCCCATGCCGGCGCGCCAATGCGTGCGCCGGAACATTGCGGCTTCTGGACCACGATCGACGCGGGCTTGTCCTGCCGGTAGGGCGGGCTGCTGCCACACCGTCATTGCGAGCGCAGCGAAGCAATCCAGACTTTCCGGTGAGGGGTTCTTGGATTGCTTCGTCGCAAGGGCTCCTCGCAATGACGAGCTTGGGATTGCGTGCCCGTGCCACACTCTCGCTGTCATCGCCCGGCTTGACCGGGCGATCCAGTACTCCGAGACGTCAGTGGCTCATCGAGAGGCTGCGGCGTACTGGATTCCCCGCCTGCGCGGGGAATGACACTGAGGGTGGCGCGACGCCCTCGCGCCTCTAAAACAAATTCCCCTGATCCACCGGCTTGCCCACGCGCTTCGGCGCAGGCTTGGCGTCCTGCGCCGCCGGCTTCGCTTGCGATGGCGAGCGCTTTGCCGTCGGTGCTGCACGATCCGCATCCGCGGTCGCACCCACGCGGCCATCCGCAAACTCGATCTCGACCCTTGCGCCGGGCCCGACGCTGTCGGCCGAATGCAGGGGATGGCCGGCCTCGTCGCGCACCAGCGCAAAGCCGCGCGCGAGCACGCCGCGATAGGACAACGCGGAGAGCAGCTTGCCGCTGTTCTCGACGCGGGCATCGAGCCGCTGCAACAGCGTCACCAGCGCGCGGCCCGCGCGCTCGGCAAGACGATGTGTGCGCTCGCGCTGGCGGTGAATCGCGTTGCGCTGCGCCTGCGCATTGGAGAGCTTTGAGGCGCGCAGGCGCACTTCAAGTCCGGCAAAGCGGTCGCGCCGCCGCCGCAACAGCGAGCGCGCGGATAGTCCGAGCCGCTCGCCGCACACGGTGAGGCGATGATCGGCCTGCGAGATCTGGCCGTGCAGCACCCGCAGCGTCAGCTTGGCGCCGGCCGCGGTGAACCGGCGGAAATGCGCGTGGGTGTTGGCCTTGAGGCAGCGGGGCAGGGACGCGCCCGCCGAATCCAGCCGCTGCCGCGGGATCGCCAGCAAATCGCCGGCGGCCGGCAGCGCGCGCGCGGCGGCACGCAGCTCGCTGCGACGGCTCTCATGGCCGCGTTGCCAGCAGGACCGGGTGCGTCGCCCGAGATCGCCGACCTCGACAAAGAGATCGCTGCGCACCGGCACCGCCATCTCGGCCGCCGCCGTCGGCGTCGGCGCGCGCTTGTCGGCGACGAAATCGATCAGCGTGATGTCGGTCTCATGCCCCACGGCCGAGATCAGCGGGATCATGCTCTCGGAAGCGGCACGGACCACGATCTCCTCGTTGAACGACCACAGATCCTCCAGCGAGCCGCCGCCGCGCGCGACGATCAGCACGTCGGGGCGCGGAATCTTGCCGCCCTCCGGCAGCGCATTGAAGCCGCGGATCGCGGCCGCGACCTGCTCGGCCGAACCTTCGCCCTGAACTTTCACCGGCCACACCAGCACGTGGCGGGGAAAGCGGTCCTCCAGGCGATGCAGGATGTCGCGGATCACGGCGCCGGTCGGCGAGGTCACCACGCCGATGACTTCCGGCAGCCACGGCAGAAGCTGCTTGCGCGCCTCGTCGAACAGGCCTTCGGCGGCGAGCTTCCGCTTGCGCTCCTCCATCAGCGCCATCAGGGCGCCGATGCCGGCCGGCTCCAGCGCCTCGATCACGATCTGGTATTTCGAGGAGCCCGGATAGGTCGTGAGCTTGCCGGTGGCGATGACCTCGAGCCCCTCCTGGGGCTTGAAGCGCATGCGGCCGTGCACGCCCTTCCAGATCACCGCCTCGATCTTGGCGCTCTCGTCCTTGAGCGCAAAATAGCAATGGCCGGAGGAATGCGCGCCGCGGAATCCGGAGATCTCGCCGCGGACCCGGACATGGCCATAGGTGTCCTCCACCGTCCGTTTCAGGGACTGCGAGAGCTCGGAAACGGTGAATTCGGGGGTGTTGAGCAGAGGCTCTGCAGTCGGCATCGGCAAACGATTCGGCATTTTGGGGTCAGACCCGACGTTAAGGATTTTCGCCGCGCGGCGCCAATCCGGGGATTGACCAGAAGAGTACTCTATACTATAGAGTACTCTATATTGAACCGATTTGAGGAGAATTGATCATGGCCATTCGATTGCTGCGCGGCGTTTTGAGCGGACTGAAATGGGTCTTGTGTGCGGCCGGCGGTGTCGCGCTGATTCTGGCCGCGATGATTGCAACGCCACTGGAACGACCGCCGGAGATGCGATCGGTCTCCGACTCCGCCAAGGGCATCGACTGGTCCACGCTGCCGGCCCTGGAACGCTTTCAGGCCCGCGACGGCACCTGGATCGGTTTCCGCCACTACGCCCCCATTGGAGCCGTAACGGGCCGTGGCGCGATCTTCATCCACGGCTCCTCCGGCTCCAGCGGCACCGTCAATCATGCGCTGACCCATGCGATCGCCTCGCGCGGGGTGGAGACCTGGGCGCTCGACACCCGCGGCCATGGCGGCTCCGGCACGCGCGGCGACATCGGTTATGTCGGCCAGCTCGAGGACGACCTCGTCGATTTCGTCGCCGAGCTGCGCAAGAGCGCGCCGGATCTGCCGCTCACCTTGATCGGCCACTCCGCCGGCGCCGGCTTCTCGCTGCGCGTCGCCGCGACGCCGATCATGCAGGACATGTTCGTGCGCACGGTGCTGCTGGCGCCCTACCTCGGCTATGACGCGCCGACCAACAAGCCGCGTGCCGGCGGCTGGGCCAACTTCGACCTGCCGCGCTTTCTTGGGCTCGCCACCCTGCGCAAGCTCGGCATCGACTGCTGCGCGCAGCTTCCGGTGCTCGCTCTCGCCGTGCCGGCGAGTTCGGCAAAGTATCTCGTCTCCACCTATTCCGACCGCCTGACGCGCAATTTCGCGACGCGCGGCTATCGCGTCGATCTTGCGGCGGTAACGCATCCGATCACGATCTTCGGCGGCGCCGACGACGAGATGATGATCTCGGATAAATACGCGGAGACCGTGCAGGCCATCAAGCCGTCGGTCGATGTCAAGATCATCGACGGCATCAACCACATGGGTATCGTCACCAACCCGAAGGCGATCTCGATCGTCGCCGAGGATGTGGCAACGCGCGGGGCGGGGCAGTCATGATCGACAGCAAGGAGGCGTCCGCAGCGCTGGCCGATATCGACGACATCGTCCAGCGCGTGAAGCAATCGCAGCTCTACGAGCTGGCGAGCCATGCTGCCGTCTGGTGGGGCGTCCTGGTGTTCGCGGGCAATCTCGTGACCTGGCTCTGGCCGGTCTATGCGGTCTACGCCTGGGTTGCCGTGGACGTTCTGGGCGCCGGCGGTCTGGTTGCGCTCCGCATTTTCAATCCGCCGCATCACCCCCATGGCACCGCCTTCAACGTCAGACTGCTTCTGGTGTTCGTGCTGTTCTTCGCCTTCGGTTATCTCTGCACCAGCGTGCTCGGTCATTTCGGTCCGCGCCAGCTGGGTACGTTCTGGCCGCTCTACTTCATGCTGTTCTATACGCTGGCGGGTCTCTGGTTCGGCTATGCCTTCATTGCGATCGGTCTAGGCATCTCCGCGCTGACGCTGATCGGCTATTTCTACACCGGCGAGGGGTTTCCGCTCTGGATGGCCTTTGTCAACGGCGGTGGCCTGATCCTCGGCGGGCTCTGGATGCGGCGGATCTGATGGCCGAACTCGACGACATCATCCACCAGCCGTTGCGGCTGAAGATCATGGCAGCGCTGAACGCGCTGCCAGCCGCCGCAGGGTTGGAGTTTTCCCGGCTGAAAAAGCTCACCGGCGCGACCGACGGCAATCTCGGCGCGCATATCGAGACGCTGGCGAAGGCGGGGTATGTGTCGGTGGAGAAGGCTTTTGTGGGAAAGAAGCCGCAGACCACGGTGACCGCCACCGCCGCCGGCCGAGGCGCGTTTGCGCGGCATGTTTCGACGTTGCAGGAGATAATTGCGGGGCGGCAGGGGTAAAAGAAATCGGTCGCCTGTCAGAGTTTCTGCGGAAAGCAGATTTAGCCCATTGGCAAGGCTGCTTACGGTACAAGGTGAGCGTAAAATGGGTCCGTTAGAGCGACTGCGTGGATGGTTTTCAATTGGGTTACTGCCACCGGCGCAATGCCCGCGTTCCGAAGGAGCGAGAGGAGCATCAAAAATTTTGCGTGCGAAATGCGATTTGGAAGTGAAGTGTTGTGAGCAACGATGAATTTTCTGATGGCTGTGAAGCCTGCAACGGTATTAGCAAGCTCATAGTGAAACAGCGTTACACTTGAGGTAGCAAAGCCCCCTGCCTTGCGAAGTATTGCCTCAAACTTTGGTTGAAGCGGAGAGCCAACAAATCTGCAAAACATCCCCGCGACTAGTCGGGTGAGATGCTCGTTGCTTCCCCACATGGAGGCCTTCGTCTCAATTATTGCCATGAGTTCATCGTTCGATGAGTACTTCGAAGCAAGCCAGATTTGGGCATACAAGCTCCATATAGACGAAGAACCGAGACCACTTAGCGTTTGTTTGATGTGTCCACGTACCCAACTATTGTCCGGCAAACGTGCCGCCACAATGGCACTGGCGATTTCGACAAGGGACGCGTCATCTACGAGATGGCCATCTTGAAGGATTTGCGTAAGCAAGTTGAGCTTGAGAGCAGGAGATACATGTGCCTGCCACCACTGTAGAAGTGCATGTCTCAACGACGGCCAATTCGCCAAAATGAGCGAAAAATTTTCGTCGGAGATTTGCGCCGATGTGTCGCGAGCCAAGTTGAGAAGACGCTTAAGCACCTTGTCCCCGTTGCCCGACGAGAAGGCGCCACGCTTCAGGCCAACTCGAATACTAATCTCAATCTTTCGACGCTCGTTGAATATCGAACTCTTCGTCTTTCTTTTAGCTGCAATACGGTCAGATAAGGCGCTTAACCACTCATTTTCCCTGATCTTGAAGTGTTTACGCGCTTCGATCTCCGTCAAAATTCTGGTCTTGCCCGAGTTCAATCGAAGCTGACGAGTTTGTAGCGCGAGGTCCAGATTTCTTATGATCTCACGGGCCTCCGAGATCGAGTCAACTCCGATATCAATATCATCCATAAATCTTGCGAAGTCCGCATTCGGAATGCTTTCTAGCAGCCTATCAATTTCAAACAGAAAACAGTGCGCTAAGAGACGCGGAGCATCAAGGTTCATCTGGGGCAAGCCAATGGGAACACGGGGCATATAGTCCGGCTGCCAAAGCATGCTCGAGAGAGTGTAAATCAGCAGATCGAGCGCATGCTCTTTCACGACCGAAAGGCTCGCCAGTACGTTCCTTAGATGCTCGTACGAGATGAAGTCGTAGTAGTTCGCTATGTCGGTAACTACCAAGAATTTCTTAGTATCGGTGAAACCAAAAATCGTCTGCTGGAAAGCTAGCCACGCTGATAGTGAGCCGTATTCTGCGGTTTGCCCCTTGATGATTTTCGAGAAGCTGTGGTCCGCTGGTGCATAGAAGGACTTCTTGCTCGGCGCCTGCAGCTTGACTTCGTTCCAGATAGCATTTGATAAAGCCTGAAGAACCAAGGCGTCCTTGGCAGTCGGCACAACAAGCTGCCGACACAGCCCCTTCGACTTCTCAGCTAAGAAACGCAAGGGCTGACGCGGAGCGTATGAGGCCGAACAAATTTCAGCTTCTATTGCCGCACAGTTTGCATCTAGTCGGACGTGAAAGTCGAGATTTTCGAGCGGATCGGGAATTGGTTGCCTGCGCATTGCGTCCCGTACTTGCGCCTTCCAAACTATCTTAAGCTGCGTTGCGCCGATTACTTTGCGGAGGTCGGCTATTTTTAGAGAAAACTTCGGCGAGTACATATCGGTTAAGCCGTCTCGTGAAATTTGGGGCAGCCTCTACTAACACGCGCAACGCTGCTGTCCTACACCTCGGCGGGCCGGTCAATCCCGCGGGGGCGATACCTGATACCTTAGTGCGGGTTGGGAGGAGGACTACTCCTGAGCTGGATCGAAGATCACCTCCGTGCCTTCCAACCGGAGTTCGTAGTCGACGTCCTGCTGATTGGGATACATGACGAGGCTGGCCGCACTCGCAGACGCATATCGGGGATCAACAGCCCATCGTGGCTAAGCGAAGATAAATTTCGCATCATCGCCGGTCGTCTGCGCATGTAGTCCCGATGAATTCGGGCTCGCGCCTGAGCGGCGAGCCCCGGAATGGCGGGGAGTTCGGGGCCAGCCCCCTTCACACCCGCCCCGATTCGTGCGACCTCCGCCCCCAGCAAACCCCTCAATCCGAGCCATCGATGCACATTCTCCTGCTTGGTTCCGGCGGCCGCGAACATGCCCTGGCGTGGAAGATCGCAGCCT
This sequence comes from Bradyrhizobium sp. 40, assembly GCF_023100925.1. Classification (NCBI taxonomy): domain Bacteria; kingdom Pseudomonadati; phylum Pseudomonadota; class Alphaproteobacteria; order Hyphomicrobiales; family Nitrobacteraceae; genus Bradyrhizobium; species Bradyrhizobium sp. 40. The sequence continues at coordinate 6,355,898 of NZ_CP064688.1, read as the reverse complement.
CTCCCCTGGTGACCAAACTCTGGTGCGCGCCGGGCAATGCCGGGATCGCGCGCGAGGCGGAATGCGTGGCACTCGAAATCGCCGACCATGCCGCCGTGATCGACTTCTGCAAGACCAACAAGGTCGACCTCGTGGTGGTCGGCCCGGAGACGCCGCTGGCCGCCGGCATCGTCGATGACCTCACCGCCGCCGGCATCAAGGCGTTCGGGCCGAACAGGATCCCCGCCCAGCTCGAAAGCTCGAAGGGCTTTACCAAGGCGCTCTGCACCGAATTCGGCATTCCGACCGGCGCCTACAAGCGCTTCACCAATGCTGATGATGCGCGTGCCTACGTCCAGAGCACGGGCGCGCCGATCGTGGTGAAGGCCGACGGCCTTGCCGCCGGCAAGGGCGTCGTCGTCGCCAAGACCGTGCGCGAGGCCGAGGACGCCATCGCCATGATGTTCGAGGGCGCCTTCGGCGAGGCCGGCACGGAGGTCGTGATCGAGGAGTTTCTGCCGGGCCGCGAGATCAGCTTCTTCGCGCTGTGCGACGGCGAGACCGCCATTCCGCTGGCGTCCGCCCAGGACCACAAGCGCGTGTTCGACCACGACGTCGGCCCGAACACCGGCGGCATGGGCGCCTATTCGCCGACGCCGCTGGTGACGCCTGCGATCCACGACGCGATCATGGCCAAGATCATTCTGCCGACGGTATCAGGCATGAAGCAGCGCGGCACGCCGTTCCGCGGCATCCTCTACGCCGGGATCATGCTGACGACGCAGGGCCCAAAGCTATTCGAGTTCAACGTGCGCTTCGGCGATCCCGAGTGCCAGGTGCTGATGCTGCGGATGATGTCGGACATCGTGCCGGCCTTCCTCGCCGCCTGCGACGGGCAGCTGAAGAATTTCGATCTGCGCTGGCATCCGGAGGCCGCGCTCACGGTGGTGATGGCGGCGAAGGGATATCCCGGCGACTATCAGAAAGGCACGCGGATCGAGGGGCTCGATGACGCCGCAGAGGTCGAGACCGCCGAGATCTTCCACGCCGGCACGGTCGAGAAGGACGGCGCCATCCTCGCCAATGGCGGCCGCGTGCTCGATGTCTGCGCGCTCGGCAAGACCGTGACGGAAGCGCAGGTGCGCGCCTATCAGGCCGTCGACCGCATCAACTGGCCGGAAGGTTTTTGCCGCCGCGACATCGGCTGGCAGGCGGTGGATGCCGAGAAGGCCAAGATCTGAGCGAGCGCTGACAGGCTTTTTTCGCACGCGCGCGCAATGAGCGGCCCCGCCCGACGGCACTCCGAAATTGTGTAGGCGGCTGTTGAACTTAGCTACTGTGCATGGGGTTGTTTTTCGACTTTTTTGTTTTGGGGCATTCTCAAGACTGAGCAAATCCAGCACTGACAGATAAGGATGCAGAAGATGTCCGATCTCGCCGACCTCTATCCAGGCTTTGCCTCCGAATGGATCAACACCTCCTTCGGGCGCAACTTCGCCCGCGTCGGCGGCAAGGGACCGCCGCTGCTGCTGCTGCACGGCTTCTCCGAGACCAACGTGATGTGGCACCGCGTGGCGCCGCAACTGGCCGACCGGTTCACGCTGATCATCGCCGATCTGCCCGGCTACGGCTGGTCCGACATGCCCGAGAGCGATGCGCTGCACATCCCCTACAGCAAGCGCGCGATGGCGAAAGCGATGGTGGAGGCGATGGAGCGCCTCGGCCATGTGCACTTCGCGCTCGCCGGCCACGATCGCGGCGGCCGCGTCTCGTATCGGCTGGCGCTCGATCATCCCGGCCGGCTGTCGAAGCTTGCCGTGCTCGATATCCTGCCGACCTATAATTACTGGGAGCGGATGAACCGCGCCTACGCGCTGAAGATCTATCACTGGACGTTCCTGGCGCAGCCCTATCCGCTGCCGGAGACACTGATCTCGAGCAATGGCGAGTTCTTCCTGCGCTTCAAGATGGCGAGCCAGACCAGGTCGAAGACGCTGGACGCCATCGACGCGCGTGCGCTCGAACACTACATCGCCCCGTTCCGCGATCCCGCCCGCGTCCACGCGATGTGCGAGGATTATCGCGCCGGCGCCTATTTCGACTACGATCTCGACAAGGCCGATTTCGAGGCCGGCAAGAAGATCACGATTCCCATGCTGGCGCTGTGGGGCAATGCCGGCGTGGCGCAAGCCGCCGCCACCCCGCTCGACATCTGGAAGCAATGGGCGACCAACGTCGCGGGCATGCCGGTGGATTCCGGACACTTCCTCACCGAGGAAAACCCCGACGTGACCGCCAAGGCGTTGCGCGAGTTCTTTGCTGTTTAGGCCCAACTGTCATCGCTCGGCTTGACCGGGCGATCCCGTATTCCGAGACGGTGCTTGTTGAATCGATAAGCTGCGGCGTACTGGATGCCCGCCTTCGCGGGGCATGACAGCGGTGTGCGGCGACCTAGCGCCGCTCCCGGAAGAAGTCCTTGAGCATCCGCGCCGCCTCGCTTTCGCCGACCCCGGAATAAACATCCGGGACGTGATGGCAGGTCGGCGAGGTGAAGAACCGCACGCCTGATTCAACCGCGCCGCCCTTGGGGTCGGCGGCGCCGTAATAAAGCCGCCTCACCCTTGCAAACGAGATCGCGCCCGCACACATGGTGCACGGCTCTAGCGTCACGTAGAGGTCGCAGTCGACCAGGCGCTCGCTGCCGATCTTTTTGGCCGCCTCGCGCAGCGCAACGATCTCGGCATGAGCCGTGGGGTCGTAGTCGGTCAGCGTCCGGTTCGCCGCGGTGGCGATGACCTCGTAATCGCGGACCACGACGCATCCGATCGGAACTTCGCCCGCCTTTCCGGCGTTTTCGGCCGTTTTGAGCGCCAAATCCATGAAAGAGGGGGCTTTCAAGCCTCGTATCATCGCGAGAAACCTGCTAGTAGCTGCGCCTTCAGCAGAAGTGCTTACCGAATTTGCCTGAGCATGCGGCTCGAGACGAGCGCGCACAATGCTTTCTGGCCACCCCCTGAGTGAGATTATTCATGCCTCGCGACAGCGACAAAGACAACGATTCCCGCGGCCGGCGTGATCGCGGCCCGGCCAAGGGCGGCCCCGCCAAGGGCCGCTCCGGCAAGCCACGCGGACCGGACAAGAAGTTCGCCAAGCGCGGCCCTCCCGGGGACAAAGGCGACGCCCGCCCGCCCCGCGGCGACCGCGACAGCCGTCCCTTCCGCCGCCGCGAGGAGGGCGATGCCCCGCGCCGCGACTTCAGCGACCGCCCGAAGTTCAATCGCGAAGACCGGCCGCGCCAAGACCGGCCGCGTGAAGACCGGCCGCGCGGCGAAGATCGTGGCGAGCGCAGCTTCAAGCCGCGTGGCGATCGTCCCTTCAAGCCGCGTGAAGACCGTCCGTTTTCCGATCGTCCGTCGCGCGACGGCGAGAAGCGCCCGTTCAAGCCCCGTGGCGACCGCCCATTTTCTGATCGCCCCTCGCGCGATGGCGACAAGCGGCCGTTCAAGCCGCGCGGTGATCGCCCGTCCTATGGGCGTGATGACCGTCCGCCGCGCAGGGATCGCGACGATTCCCGTCCGGCCGGCCGAACCGGTGACGCGAAGTTTGGCGACAAACGACCTTACGCGCCGCGTGGCGACCGTCCGGAACGCAAGTTCGACGGCGAGCGGAAGTTTTCGCGCGGCGCACCGGACCGCAATCGCAGCGAGCGCAGCGATTCGAAACCTTGGCAGAAGCGCGATGCGGCCCCGCGCGGCGACCGGCCGCCGCGCAAGGACTTCAGCAAGGGTCCGCGCAAGGATTTCGGCGGCAGCGACCGTGGTCAGGACAAGCCCTGGCAGAAGCGCGACGATCGGCAAGGCGGCGGCGACGACCGTCCGCGCTTTTCGCGTTCGCGCGACGATCGCACATCGGGTGACCGTCCGTTCCGCGAGCGCCCCAAATTCGATCGTCCCAAGTTCGATCGTCCGCGCGATGATCGTCCGAGGTTCGATCGCGGCGGTGATCGCCCGAAATTCGATCGTCCGCGCGAGCGTTCCGAGGGCCGCTCCGACTGGCATGAGCATCCCCGCAGCGAAGAGCGTTCCGGCGATCGTCCACGCCGCGAAAACGAAGACGAGAGCAGGATCTTCGAGAAGCGTCCGGCCTTCGGTGGTCGCGGCGCCTATCGCGAGCGCGATCGTGATTCCGAGCGGCGGCCGCGCCGCGAGGAAGAGGTCAAGCCGAAGAAGGCCGGCGAGCGTATCGCCAAGGTGCTGTCGCGCGCGGGCCTCGCCTCGCGCCGCGACGCCGAGGAGATGGTCACGCAGGGCCGCGTCAGCGTCAACGGCCGGGTGATCAATTCGCCTGCGCTCGACATCACCTCGAACGATGTCGTCACCATCGACGGCAAGCCGTTGCCGGAGCGCGAGCGCACGCGGCTGTTCCTCTATCACAAGCCGCGCGGCCTGATGACGACCCATGACGATCCCGAGGGGCGTCCGACCGTGTTCGACAATTTGCCCGAAGGTCTGCCGCGGCTGATCTCGATCGGCCGGCTCGACTTCAACACCGAGGGCCTGCTGCTGCTCACCAATGATGGCGGGCTCGCGCGCACGCTCGAACTGCCGGACACCGGCTGGCTGCGCCGCTACCGTGTCCGCGCCCATGGCGACGTCACGCAGGCGCAGCTCGACGAGCTGAAGAACGGCATCGAGATCGAGGGCATCAAATACGGTCCGATCGACGCCACGCTGGAGCGTGATCAGGGCGCCAATGTCTGGCTGGTTTTTGCGATCCGCGAGGGCAAGAACCGCGAAGTGCGCAACGTCTGCGCTCATCTGGGACTCGAGGTGAACCGGTTGATCCGGGTTTCCTACGGCCCGTTCCAGCTCGGCGAGGTCCCCGAAGGCCAGGTCGAGGAGATCAAGTCCCGCGTGCTGCGCGACCAGCTCGGCGAAAAGATCATCGAGAAATCGGGCGCGCAGTTCGACGTGCCGCAGAAATCTGCCTCGCATGAGGGAGACGACGCGCCGCGCGAGAAGAAGCCGGCGACCAAGCGCGGCGTGATCAACGACCGCAAGGGCCGCCGCGTGCTGGTGCAACGCACCGGGAGCGAGGAAGCGCGCGAGCGCAACGAGGCTGAGGCGAGCGGCTACGGCCCGCCGCGCCGTCCCAAGCGCGGCTACCACGGCAAACGCGATCTGGCGCCGAAGGAGGACTGACGTTGCGCGTCGTCGGCGGTCGCTTGAAGGGGCGCAATCTGGCCTCACCGTCCTCGCGCGACATTCGCCCCACGGCGGACCGCCTGCGCGAGTCCGTGTTCAACATCCTCGTGCACGCCTATGACGATCCGATTGCGGATGCGCGCGTGCTCGATCTCTTTGCCGGCACCGGCGCGCTTGGCATCGAGGCGTCGTCACGCGGCGCGAAATTCGTGCTGTTCGTCGACAATGGCGCGGAAGCGCGCGCCCTGCTGCGGAATAATGTCGAGACGCTGGGCTTGGGTGGCGTGACAAAAGTCTATCGCCGCGATGCGACCGATCTTGGTCCTGCGCATCCGGTCGAGCCGTTCTCGCTGGTGTTTCTCGATCCGCCCTATGGCAAAGGGTTTGCGGAGAAGGCGCTTGCGAGCTTGCGCGACGGCGGCTGGCTGACGCCGGGCGCGCTGCTCGTCGTGGAAGAGGCAAAGGTTGCGCAGTTCGTCACGCCGGAGGGCTTCGAGGAATTGGAGCGGCGCGCTTATGACGACACGGAGTTCGTGTTTTTGAAGCGGCCGTAACTTCCAAGATTACCTTCGCCCGAACAGCTTCTCGACATCCGACAGCTTCAGCTCGACATAGGTCGGGCGGCCGTGATTGCACTGGCCGGAGTTCGGGGTGTCCTCCATCTCGCGGAGCAGGGCGTTCATCTCCTCCGGCCGCAGCCTTCGGCCGGCGCGCACCGAGCCGTGGCAGGCCATGGTGGCGGCGACGTGCATCAGGCGGCGCTCCAGAGGCAGCGCCTCGTCCCACTCGGCCATGTGCTCGGAAAGATCGCGCAAGAGCCCGCCCGCGTTGGCCTTGCCCAGCAGCGACGGCGTCTCGCGCACCGCCACCGCGCCGGGGCCGAAGGATTCGATTGCAAGGCCGAACGACCCCAGCTCCTCGCTGCGCTCGAGCAGGCGCTCCACCGTGGCCTCATCCATCTCGACGATTTCCGGGATCAGCAGGATCTGCCGCTGCACGCCGTTCTCCGCCAGCGAGGCTTTCAGCCGCTCGTAGACGATGCGTTCATGCGCGGCGTGCTGGTCGACGATGATTAAGCCATCGCGGGTCTGCGAGACGATATAGGTCTCGTGGATCTGGGTGCGCGCAGCGCCGAGCGGGCGGTCGACCAGGTCACTGACCGGCTGGGATTCGATCCGCACGTCCGCGCTGGGTGCGCCGACGTCGAACGCCGCTTGGGCGCGTTCGGTAAATGCCGGCACGGCGGAGCCGTCGAATGACGGCATCGGCGCGACCGGGGCGGATGGCGACGCCCGCCAGTCCCAGCTTGCCGGGCGCGGCGTGAATGCGGGGCGGAACGACGACAGCGCGCTCTCGCCGCTGTTAGCCGCCGTACGCCGGCCCTCCCGTGCAAGCCCTTCCTTCAATCCGTGCACGATCAGCGCGCGGACGAGGCCGGCGTTGCGAAACCGCACCTCGGTCTTGGCCGGATGCACGTTGGCGTCGACCTCGCGCGGATCGAGCGTGACGAACAGCGCCAGCACCGGATGGCGGTCGCGTGGCAGGTAGTCGGCATAGGCCCCGCGGACTGCCCCTAGGATCAGCTTGTCGCGCACCGGGCGGCCGTTGACGAAGAGATACTGCCCGAGCGCGTTGGCTTTGGTCAGCGCGGGCGCTGCGGCATAGCCGGCGACCACCACGCCCTCGCGCTCGGCATGGACCTCGATGGCATGGCTGCGGAACTCTGCCCCCAGGATGTCGCCGAGACGCGTCAGGCGACCGGCGACGCCGGGCAGCGCCGCAGCCCAGGTCACCGGCGCGCGCTCTTCGCCCGCGAGCGTGAAGGCGATTTCGGGGCGCGCCATCGCCAAGCGCCGCACCACCTCACGGATCGCTTCCGCCTCGGTCCGGTCGGTCTTCAAGAACTTCAGCCGCGCCGGCGTCGCGTAGAAGAGGTCGTTGACCTCGACCCGCGTGCCATGCGCGAGCGCGGCCGGCATGATCTCGGACTTCTCGCCGCCCTCGACATTGAGCGCCCAGGCGTGCGGCTCGCCGGCGTGCCGCGTGGTGATGGCGAGCCGCGCCACAGAGCCGATCGAGGGCAGCGCCTCGCCGCGGAATCCGAGCGTGCGGATCTGCAGCAAGTCCTCGTCGTCGAGCTTGGAGGTGGCGTGACGCTCGACCGCCAGTGACAGGTCCTTGGCGGTCATGCCGCCGCCGTCGTCGGTGATGCCGATCCGCCGGCGCCCGCCGCCATCGGTAAAGACGTCGATCCGGCTCGCGCCGGCATCGATCGCGTTCTCGACCAGTTCCTTGACCACGCTAGCGGGACGTTCGACCACCTCGCCGGCGGCGATGCGGTTGACGACCTGTTCGGGTAATTGGCGGACGGGCATGAGTTCGATTTCAGATTCGGGACGCTATTCTTAGCCGTGTTGCGTCAAAAGCATGTATTGGGCAACAGGAACGTGGCGGCCTGGGGAAAAGGGCTGTCTATCGCATTGATGGGATTGGACGTTCGAGAAAATCGCGCAACCGGGATGGATCGATCTCCGGCTGCCGTCCCGATTGTGGGGTACCGGGCTGCGGTGTAGCATCGCGAAAAAACGGCAACAGGACGGGAGGACGCCATGTGCCATCTCTTCGCGCATCAGCCCCAACGCGACTATGAATCCCAGACCCGCTCCTTGCGGATCGGTGGGCATTGCACCTCGATCCGTCTGGAAATGGCGTTCTGGGACACGCTGGAGGAGATCGCGGCCAAGGAGAACATGAGCGTCGGCAAATTCCTGACGACGCTCTACAACGAGGTGCTCGACCATCACGGCGAGGTCAACAATTTTGCCTCGTTGCTGCGCTGCTCCTGCCTGATCTATCGCTCCCGGAGCTTGGCGCCGGTACGGGATTTCAAGGTCGCCGTCGCACCCATTCTTGATGCGGCTGAATAGCCCCTCCGTCATTGCGAGGAGCTCTTGCGACGAAGCAATCCAGACCGTCACCGCGGTGGGATTCTGGATTGCTTCGCGTCGCTCGCAATGGCGGGGAGGGAACGGTGTGCTCCATTCCGAGCCGATGGACGTCGGGCGTCAGATCTCTTTCTTCTGCATCGCGCCGGCAATGTAATCCGCCTGCCGGATCGCCAGCGAAACGATGGTCAGCGTCGGATTGCAGGCTGCGCCGCTGGTGAATTGGCTGCCGTCGGAGACGAACAGGTTCTTGACGTCGTGGCTTTGCCCGAACTTGTTGACCACGCCATCTCTGGGCTTCTCGCTCATCCGGTTGGTACCGAGATTGTGCGTGCTGGGATAGGGCGGTGTCGGATAACTCACGGTGGCTCCGACGGCATCGTAGACCGCAGCGCCCTGCTTGTACGCGTGCGCGCGCATCGCGAGATCGTTGGGATGATCGTCGAAGTGCACGCTTGCGACCGGCTGGCCGAACTTGTCCTTCACGGTCGGATCGAGCGTGATGCGGTTGGTCTCCTGCGCCATGTCCTCGCCGACCAGCCACATGCCGGCCATCCTGGGATAACCGTCGAGCGCTGCGGTGAACGGACGTCCCCAGGCGCCGGGGTTGAGGAACGCCGCCATGAAGGGCAGGCCGATCGACAGTGTCTCCATCTCGTAGCCGCCGACGAAGCCGCGCTTCGGATTATTTGCGGCCTCGTCGCGGATGATGCCGGCCATGGTGGTGCCGCGATACATGTGCACCGATTTCTCGAAGACGGCGTAGACGCTGCCGGTCATGTGGCGCATGTAGTTGCGACCGACCTGGCCCGATGAGTTGCCGAGGCCGTCGGGAAACATCGTGGATGCGCTGTTCAACAGCAGCCGCGGGCTTTCGATCGAATTGCCGGCCACCGCAACGATGCGGGCCTTCTGGCGCTGCATCGCGCCCGTCTCGTCGGCGTACACCACGCCGGTGACCTTGCCGCCTGCGTCATGCTCGATCTTGACCGCCATGCTCGCGGGACGGACCTCGAGATTGCCGGTCGCCTCGCCTTTGGGTATCTCGGTGTAAAGCGTCGACCATTTCGCGCCGGACTTGCAGCCCTGGAAGCAGAAGCCGATCTGCTGACAGGCGCCGCGGCCGTCGCGTGGCTGGCTGTTGATCGCCATGTTGCCGGTGTGCACGGTTTTGTATCCGAGCTTCTTCGCGCCGGCCTCCATCACCTTGAAGTTATTGTTGCCGGGAAGTCCGGGAATGCCATTGGTGCGAGTTACGCCCATCTTGTTCTCGGCCTTGGCATACCACGGCTCCATCTCGGCAAGCGTGACCGGCCAGTCCAGCAGGTTGGCGCCGGGAAGGTTGCCGTAGGTGCTCTTCACCTTGAACTCGTGCTCGTCGAACCGCAGCGATGCGCCGGCCCAATGTGTGGTCGAGCCGCCGACCGCCTTGACGATCCAGGCGGGAAGACCCGAGAAGTCTTTTGCGACGCGCCATGTTCCGGATGTGGTGCGCGCATCGGTCCAGGCGAGCTGAGAGAAGCTCTCCCACTCGTCGTTGACGAAGTCCTGATTTTCGATGCGGGGGCCAGCTTCGAGGATGACCACCTTGACGCCCTTCTGCGCAAGCTCGTTGCCCAGCGTGCCGCCGCCGGCACCGGAGCCGACGATCACCACAACGCCGGAGTCGTTCAGATCGAATTTTGCCATATGCGTTCTCCTGAACCGTTGGGTGGGCCTTAAGCCTTCGGCAGCCAGTCGATGTCTGCGAAGCCGCGGTTGATGTAGCCGCCGTGCTCGGCGGAGGAGCCCTCGTAGCCGAACCGCGGCCAGACCTCCTTCTGGTTGTAGAGAGAGACGATGAGGTCGCCGCGCACCTTCTGGAAGAAGTCGCTCTGCTCGATCTCCTTCAACAGCACCACGCGATCGGCTTCCCAGGGCACTTCAGCGTAAGCCACCTTGTGGCGATCACGCGCATTCTGATCGAGCCGTGTGATGCCGTCGCTGATCAGCGACTTGACGGCGGGATCCTTCGCCGCCTTGCCGTCCCACGGCTTGATCGCGGTGATGTAATAGCTGTCGCCGAGGACGTCGTGCGGATAGATATCGCGTGCTACCTTCAGCAGCGTCTTCATCGTCGCGGGCGAAAGCGCGCTTGTCTCGTCAGCCCATGCGCCCTCGATGCTGACGGCGATGCTGGTCGCGACTGCCGCGACCGGCACGGCGGTCGCGGCGCCCTTGAGAAAGACGCGGCGGCTGTGCTTGCTTCGACGATCGACTTCTCTCATGGCATTCCTCCTTCGATTTTTTTGGGATTTGAATTCTTGTGATTCGATCAGTTGAAACGTCCGCCGCGCTGGATCACCTCGATCTTGTAGCCGTCGGGATCGCTGACGAAGAAGAAGCGCGCCAGCGTTTTGCCGTCGTGCTTGAAGTCGCGCAGCTGACCCGGTGCGAGCTTCTCGCGCTCGAAGCGGGCATGTTCGGCATCGAGATCCTCGACCACCACGGCGAGATGTCCGTAGCCGTCGCCGAGCGCATACGGCTCCTTGCGATCGAAATTGACCGTCAGCTCCAACTCGAAGGGTGAGGAGGGGTGACGCAGATAGATCAGGGCAAAGTCTGCGAACTTCAGACGCTCGGTGACTTCCAGGCTAAAGGCCCGTCTGTAGAAGTCGAGTGAGCGCGCCTCGTCGAGTGCGCGGATCATGGAATGGACCGGCTTTGCCATTCAGTTCTGCTCCTTAAGAAAGGCGATGATGGCGGCGCGCGTCTCCGGCTTCGCCTGCCGGTAGACCATGACCACGCCGGGAATCATGGCTTGCGGATTGGTCAGCCATGCGTCGAGCTTCGTCTCGTCCCAGGCGAAGGCTGCTTTTGCGAGGGGCTCTGAATAGTGAAAGCCTTCGAGCTTGCCGGCGGGCCGCCCGACGATCCCGACCAGCGGCGGACCCTGCCGCACCGGTTCTGACAGGTTCGTGGTGTGGCACACCGCGCATTGCTGCTTGAACAGTGTTGCGCCATCCGGCGGCTTTGCAGCCGGCAAGGGCATCTGCGCCTCGGCCACCCGCACCACCAGCACCATCGCGGTGCACAATCCCAGCACGATCGCGCGCATCGTCAAAAGTCCGCCCGTCCACGTCAATTCAGCGTGCGCAAACTCTAGGCGCGGCAAAACATGCGGTGGTAGTAGCGGGCTGTTTCGCTGCGTGCGGAGGTGCACGCGGGTGCGTTGTTCCGCGCTGCCGTATATGCGGAGGACAATTCCGCGAAACCGCCGTCAAATCCCTAAACGATCACCACACGAGACAGGTTGCATTGCGGTCGCGCCGTTCGAGCTCGTAACGCGATGGATTGGTTCGGCTCAGGCGGACGGCGCATCAAGCCGCCGAACCGATCATCGCGAAAATCCAGGAGAAATGGATGAAGTTGGTGAAGACCTCCGCAATCGCATGCGCCGTCTCGGCCCTCATTGTGACACCTGTTCTCGCGCAAGGTACGTCGTCTGGCGCCAAGCCTAGCGGCACCGTGCAAAGCAAACCCATGCAAGGTAGCACGATGGGCAGCGGCGACGAGGAGATGAATGCCCAGCCGGGCACGGCGGGCGAGACGACGGGCATGAAGCCGACGAAGGGCACCAGGGGCACGGTTGGCACCACGGGCAGTGCTGCACACAAAGGGACCGCCGACGATTCCGCGCCGGGCGGTGCAGCCACGGGCAAGCGCTACTAGCCAATGGAGTGAGACGGCAGAACTCCGGTCGCCCTGCGGCCGGAGTTCTTTTGCAGTCTCTGCTAGTCGTCGAAACCGCGCCCGCGCTTCGACTTGATGTCGCTGCGGTGTTTCTTGCCCTCGAGCCGGCGCTGCTTGGAGCCAAAGGTCGGCTTTGTCGCGCGCCGGGGCTTCGGCCGGATCATGGCTTCTCCGAGCATCTCCGTAAGGCGGTCGATGGCGTCCTGGCGGTTGCGCTCCTGGGTGCGGAAGCGTTGGGCCTGGATCACGATGACGCCTTCCTTGGTCATGCGCTGCCCTGCGAGCCGGGCGAGGCGCAGCGCGGCATCCTCCGGAAGCGTCAGCTTGCGGGTGTCGAAGCGCAATTGCGCCGAGGTCGCCACCTTGTTGACGTTCTGCCCGCCCGGGCCGGAGGCGCGGACGAAGCCGATCTCGATGTCGTCCTCGTCGATGACGAGATCGCGGGATATCCGCAGCATGGTGGCACCATTCGTGATGCCCGGACATATCCCGGACGCCCAAGTTCGGCAATGGCGCCCCGAAATGCAAATGGCCGGGCGAGCCCGGCCATTTCAGGAAGCGTATGGAAGACGTCAGTTCGACTTCGTCGCCGGTGCGGCTGCGGGTTGCGCCGCGGCCTGCGGAGCGCGGCCGACGACGACGGTCAGCAGGCCCTGGCCCCAGAGGCGCTTTGCGGCCGCCTTGGCGTCGTCCATGGTGACCGCATCCACGACGGCGTTGCGCTTCTCGATATAGTCGATCGGCAGCTTGTCCTGCTGATATTGCAGCAGCGCCTGCGCGAGCTTCGAGGAGGTGTCGAGCGCCAGCATCTGCGAGCCCTTGAGGTAGGACTTGGCCTCGTCGAGCTCCTTCTGCGTCGGGCCTTCCTCGGCGATCCGGCGCACTTCCTTATCGATGGCGTCGATGGTGTCACCGGCACGGTCGGCGCGGGTGCCGGTATTGCCGATGAAGACCGCCGAATGCTCCATCCAGAGCAGCGATTCGAACACCGAATAGGCCAGTCCGCGCTTCTCGCGCACCTCGCGATAGAGCCGCGAGGACAACCCGCCGCCGCCGAGGATGTGGTTGACAACATAGGCCGCCATGAAGTTCGGATCGCTGCGCTTCACTCCGGGGCCGCCGAAGGTGATCACGGTCTGGGGCACGTCGAGCGTCACGAAAGCGCGTTGCGGCGGCTTGGCGGCCTCGACGTCGGGGACCGGCACGAGATTGGCCTTGGCGGGCAGGCTGCCAAACGTGTGGTCGAGCAGCTTGCCGAGCGTATCGGCATCCACGTCGCCAACCACTGCAATCTTCAGCGTGTCCTTGGCGAGCACGCGGCCGACATAATCCTTCATGTCGGCGACCGTGATGGTCGGAACGCTGTCGAGGTTGCCGTTGGACTGCCTACCGTAGGGATGATCGCCGAAGGCGACCTCCAGGAATTTGCGGCTCGCCAGCGAGGTCGGGTTGGTGGTCTCGCGGCGCAGGCCCGAGATCACCTGCGAACGGATGCGCTCGACATCGGCGGTTTCGAAATGCGGCGAGGTCAGCGCGCTTCGCAGCAGGTCGAAGGCTTCGTCCTTGTTGTCGCGCAGCATGCGCAGGCTGCCGCGGAAGGTGTCGCGGGTGGCGCTGAAGGAGAGCTCGATGGCGCGGCGGTCGAGCCGCTCATGGAAAGTCTTGGAATCGAGATCGCCGGAGCCTTCGTCGAGGAGATCGCCGACCAGATTGGCGACGCCCGACTTGTCCTTGGGATCCTGTGCCGAGCCGCCGGCAAAGGAGTATTCCATGGCGATCAACGGCACGGTCGCATCCTGCACGAACCAGGCCTCGATGCCGCCCGGCGAGGTCAAATGCTGGATCTTTGCCGCCGCCTGCGACGGCGAGACGGTAGCAAGCGCGAGTGCCGCGCCGGTGACGAGGGAGAATGAGACACGTCGAAGGAAGGGATAGGTCACGAACGCTTCTCCTCGCGCTTGGCGGCGCCGGTGTCCTTGATCAGATAGCCCGTCACCGAGCGCTTCTTCTCGAGCCATTTCTGCGCGACGGTGCGGACCTGCTCGGCGGTAACGGCGCGGATGCGATCTGGCCAGCTCCGGATGTCCTCGATCGACAGGCCTGTGGTCAATGCGCCGCCATACCAGCGCGCCAGCACCGCCTGGTTGTCCTGGGCGTAGATCGCCTCGGCGATGAGCTGGGTCTTGACCCGCTCGAGATCCTCGGCGCGGATCGGGTTCTGCGCGATGTCGGCGATGACGCCGTCGACCACCTGCTCGACCTCGGCGAAGCTGACGCCGGATTTGGGCGAAGCCGAGATCGCGAACTGGGTCGGGTCGAGCGAGATGCTCGAATAGCTGGCACTGGCGGAGACCGCGAGCGGCTTGTCGACCACGAGCGCGCGGTAGAGATAGGAATTGCTGCCGCTGCCCATCAGTTGCGCCAGCACGTCGAGGGCCGCGCTTTCGCCGGCCGCGGCCGTGGTCGCCGAGGGCACCAGGTAATAGCGTCGCAGGCCGGGTTGCTCGACGCGCGGATCGGCCAGGGTCACGGTGCGCGGCGCCGCGGGCTCCGGCTCCTGCGGGCGGACGCGGCGTGCCGGGATCGCGGGTTGAGCCGGGATGGAGCCGAAATTACGCTCGACCAGCGGGCGGATGTCGGCGGGCTCGACGTCGCCGGCGATCACCAAGATCGCGTTGTTCGGCGCGTAGAAGCGGCGGTAGAAGGCGAGCGCATCCTCGCGATCGAGCTTCTCGATCTCCTGGTGCCAGCCGATCACCGGTCGGCCGTAGGGATGGTTGAGATAAAGCGCGGCCATGATCTGTTCGTTCAGCCGTGCGTCTGGATTGTTGGCGACGCGCATGTTGTATTCTTCGAGCACGACGTCGCGCTCGGGCAACACGTTCTCGTCCTTGAGGATCAGGCCGGTCATACGGTCGGCCTCGAACTCCATCATGGTCGGCAACTGCTCGCGCGGCACGCGCTGGTAGTAGTTGGTGTAGTCGACCGAAGTCGAGGCGTTCTCGTTGCCGCCGACGCGGAGCACGGTCTGGGAGAATTCGCCGACCGGATGCTTCGATGTGCCCTTGAACATCAGGTGCTCGAGGAAGTGCGCGAGCCCGGACTTGCCCGGCGTCTCGTCCGCCGAGCCGACCTTGTACCAGATCATTTCCGTGACGACGGGCGTGCGGTGGTCGGGAATCACCACGACCTGCATGCCGTTTCCGAGCGTGAAGCTGGCGGGCGGAGCCGATGTCACCGTGGTCTGCGCAAGGGATGCGCCGGCCGTGAGGACACTCGTCGAAAGCAGCGCGGCAAGGAGGCGGGCAGCCGATCGGTAAGAGGACATTATGATCCTTATGAAAGGCCGAGCCCGGATGTCCGGCTCGGAGGCCCGGCATGGTACACCGTGCGGCAAACGCTTCGCGTCACGAAGCAGAGAACTCAACTCGGGCGCAAGTTACTGATAAGCAATTAAGGACCGCGTCCGGCGCGCACGAGCCGCCGGCGCGGGACCACGTCTGTCGGGATGTCGCAAACGGGCAGGAGGTTATTGTTCCTTGTCCTTGCCGGACATGATGTCGAAATAGGTCCGCCGTGTCTTGTCCTCGCCGGCGCCATAGGCGTAGCTCGGCGACGGCGTCTGGTAGCCCGGCGGCGGCTCGACCAGCGACTGGCGCGGCGGCTCGGTCGTGAATTGCTTGGCCTCGCCTTTGTTGTTCGACATCATGCCCCACAGACCGCCGGTGAAACCGAGCTGGGCGGGGCTGAGCGACGGATTGCCGTTGGTGCCCGGCTGAATAGGATCATTGCTGGTGCGCTCGGGTGCGGCTGTCCTGCCGACCTCCATCTCGGCGGGCGACAACGCCCGGCCTGCCTGCCAGCTCTCGGTGGCCTTGACGGCCTTCTTCCGCTGCGCGATGGCCTCCTTGCGGCGTCTCTCGTCAGGGTCCTTCGGCCAGTTCGGCGCGTTCTTGGCTTCAACGCCGGCGGGCGGCGGCAGGTCGAGCTTGGGCGGCACCACCAGCGGCGACCGCTCGCGGTATTCGATACCCTTCTTCTCCATGCTCTTGGCGCCGATGCCCGACATCAGATTGTCGATGAGCTTCTCTTCGAAGGTCATGTCGTCGTCGTCCTCGCCGTCGTCACCGGCGCGGGCGGCGCCAGCCGACATGACGAGACCGATGCCGAGCGCGACAGCGGACAATTTCAACGCCCGCCAGAACCCCTGCCGGGGGTCTTCAACCATCGAACCGCTGGTCTTCGAGCTGCGCATCACTGTACCTGTTCCAAAATGTGGCAGTTTGCCGCTCTCGCGCGGCATAATCCCTCGCAAAAGCAAGGTTCCGCCTGCCGGTCCGTATCGGCCGGGATCAGGGCGCTTTTGCGGCGGGTACCCCCAGGAAGGAATCATACAATAGCGCCGCCACGCCAGCAACGATGGCCACGTCCGCAAGGTTGAACACATACCAATTATAGGTATTTCCGCCAATATTGATGTGAAACAGGGCGAAATCGACCACCGCGCCATAGGCGAGGCGGTCGATGCCGTTGCCGATGGCGCCGCCAATAATCAGGCCGAGCGCGATGGTTGCCAGCAGGGTGTGGGAGCGGGCCATCCAGATCGCCAGCGCAACCACCGCGAGGACCTTCACGGCCATCAGCGCCATTTGCGCAGCCTGACCGTCGTTCTGGAGCCAGCCGAAGCTGATGCCGATGTTCCAGGCCAGCACCAGGTCGAAGAACGGGGTCACCTCGACCGCGCCGCGACGGGCAAGGTCGAACACGTTCAGCAGCCAGAGCTTTGAGGCCTGGTCGGCCACGAGCGTGACCAGGGCCGCGAGGATGCCGGCGCGGAGCGGGGTCATGGGCAGTCGGCCACAACACGCTCCGTCGTCGTCCTGGCGAAAGCCAGGATCCATACGCCGAGGCGGTCGTTGTTTGAAAGACTTGTGGTCATCAGCCTTCGGCGCAATTGGCGACGGTGGAAATGGGTCCTGGCTTTCGCCAGGACGACGGTGAGACCTAAATGCTGACCCCCAGCGCCTTCCATTCGCGTAGCGCCTGGGCATCTCGCGGGGTGACGTCGGGGTATTCGGGGTCTTCACCCACCGTCGGCGAAATCTTCCAGGAACGGGCGCATTTGGTGCCGACAGCCTTCTCCACCACGACGGCGACGCCGGGCACGGTATCGAGTCGGAACGCAGACGCTGGCGCCTCGCCCTCGCGCACCTCGTAGTTCGAGGTGATGCAGATCTCGGCGAGGTCGGTGTCGAAGAGCGTCGCCAGCATGTCGCGGTCGGCGACATAGATCACCGGCGAGGCCTCCAGCGACGAGCCGATGTTCTTGGCGGCGCGTTCGAGCTCAAGCGCCCCAGTGACGACACGGCGGACGTTGCGGATCGCTTCCCACTTCGCGGCGAGCTTGTCGTCGCGCAAGCCTTCGAGGTCGTCGGGAAACTGCGTCAGGTGCACCGAGGGCTCGGCGTCAGGCCTGTACATGCGCCAGGCCTCCTCCGCGGTGAAGCTGAGGATCGGCGCCAGCCACTTCAGGATCGAGCTGCACAACAGGTCGATCGTGGTCAGCGCCGCCTTGCGCGTCGGCGAGGACGGCGGATCGCAATACAGCGTGTCCTTGCGGATGTCGAAATAGAACGCGGAGAGCTCACTGTTCAGGAAGGCGGACAAGGTTGCGACCACGGTCTTGTAGTCGAACTCCTGATAGGCCTTGCGGACGGCGGCAGCACGGACCGCGAGCTCGTGCAGCATCAGCCGTTCGAGCTCAGGCATGTCGGCGGGCGCGACTGCGTCGGCCGGCTTGTAGTGATCCAGCGTTCCCAGCATCCAGCGCACAGTGTTGCGCAGTTTGCGATAGGTCTCGATGGTGTTCTTCAGGATCTCCGGGCCGATGCGTTGGTCGTCGGCATAGTCGGTGGCGCAGACCCACAGACGCAGGATATCCGCGCCCGAATCCTTGATCACCTTCTGAGGCTCAACGGTGTTGCCGATCGACTTCGACATCTTGCGGCCGTTCTCGTCGAGCGTGAAGCCGTGGGTGAGCACGATGTCATATGGCGCGCGGCCGCGCGTGCCGGCGCTTTCCAGCAACGAGGAATGAAACCAGCCGCGATGCTGGTCGCTGCCTTCCAGGTACATCACGGTGTCGTCGCCGCCATCGACCTTGCGGACGATGTTGCCGAGCTGCGGGAAGTTCTGGCGATCCTCGAGCACGAAAGCATGTGTGGAGCCGGAATCGAACCAGACGTCGCAGATGTCGTCGATCTTCTTCCAGTCTTCCTTCGCGCGCGGTCCGAGGAAGCGCTCGCGGGCGCCGTCCATGTACCAGGCGTCGGCGCCTTCCTCCATGAAGGCCTCGGCGATGCGCTGATTGACGATCTCGTCCTGCAGGATCTCGGCCGAGCCGTCGCTCTTCTCGCGCACGAACACGGCGATCGGAACGCCCCAGGCGCGCTGGCGCGAGATCACCCAGTCCGGACGATTGGCGATCATGCCGTTGATGCGGTTCTCACCCGACGGCGGCACCCATTGCGTGACCGAGATCGCCTGCAGCGCGCGGGCCCGCAGCGTATCGCCCTTCCTGGCGTGGCCATTCTCGCTGACATCCTTGTCCATCGCGATGAACCATTGCGGCGTATTGCGGAAGATCACCGGCTTCTTCGAGCGCCATGAATGCGGATATTGGTGCTTGAGGCGGCCGCGCGCGAGCAGCTTGCCGGCCTCGATCAACGCCTTGATCACGGCCTCGTTGGCATCGCCCTTCTCGCCCTTGTCGTTGAGCACGCGCTTGCCGGTGAAGCCGGGGGCCTGCGCGGTATAGGCGCCGTTCTCGTCGACAGTGTAGGGGATCGCGGTCGAGATGCCGCGCTCATCGAGCTCGCGGGTATTGGCCATCCAGACGTCGAAATCCTCGCGGCCGTGGCTCGGCGCGGTGTGCACGAAGCCGGTGCCGGTATCGTCGGTGACATGCTCGCCGGCGAGCAGCGGCACGATAAACTCGTAACCGCCATCGAGGCCGCGCAAGGGATGGGCACACTCCACGGCGTCCAGCGTGTCGCCGGGAATGTCGCGCACCTTCTCATAGGCCGTGACGCGCGCCTGCTTGAACACCTCTGCGGCAAGCGCATCAGCCAGGATCACGAGATCGCCGGTCTTCGCCCAATTGTCCGCTGCGGCATCCGTGACCTTGTAGAGGCCGTAGGCGATCTTCGGCGAGAACGAGATCGCGCGGTTGCCGGGCAGTGTCCAGGGCGTGGTCGTCCAGATCACGACCGAAGCATTGGCGAGCGCACCATGTGCCGGGGACGTGACGGGAAACTTCACCCACACCATGTCGGAGGTGTAGTCCTCGTACTCGACCTCGGCCTCGGCGAGCGCGGTCTTCTCGACCACGCTCCACATCACCGGCTTGGAGCCGCGATACAGCGTGCCGTTGGCGGCGAACTTCATCAGCTCGCGGGCGATCTGCGCCTCCGCGGGATAGCTCATCGTCTGATAGGGATGATCCCAGTCGCCGATGATGCCGAGGCGCTTGAATTCCTCGCGCTGCACGTTGATCCAGTGTGTCGCATAGGCGCGACACTCTTTCCGGAACGCCACCATCGCGGCGGAGTCGCGGAAGTCGGGCTTCTGCTTGCCCTTGGAGCGGTAGTTCTCTTCCTCGATCTTCCATTCGATCGGCAGGCCGTGGCAGTCCCAGCCGGGCACGTAGTTGGAGTCGAAGCCGAGCATCTGCTGGCTCTTGGTCACGACGTCCTTGAGGATCTTGTTCAGCGCGTGCCCGATATGGATGTTGCCATTGGCGTAGGGCGGGCCGTCATGCAGCACGAATTTGGCGCGGCCCTGGGCTTCCTGGCGCAGTCTGTCGTAAAGGCCGATGTCGTTCCAGTATTTCAGCAGCTCCGGCTCGCGCTGCGGCAGGCCGGCGCGCATCGGGAATTCGGTCTGCGGCAGGAACAGGGTTTTCGAATAGTCTTTGGCTTCGGATTTTTGGGACTTTTGTGGCTTGTCGGACATGAGGCTGACTGGCTCGGAAGGGCGCGGGAACGGATGGCGATGCGGAATCGCGGGTGAAACGACAACATCCCGGTCTTGCGCCGAGCCGAAAGCTCAGGCGGAAGCCGGGCCGCTAATCCCTATGATGCGCCGCGCAAACATGGGCTCTCCATAGCAGGGGGGCGGGGGAAGCGCAAAAGGTTCGGCGGGCCGGTTTCCGACCTCAATCGATGACGCCAAGCCTCGGAAACGCGTCCGGGGCGGCGGCGAGCATGGCGCGGGCGCGGGCGGAATCGTCGTCCATCTGGCGGATCAGGGCCTCTAGGCCGTCGAATTTCAGCTCCTCGCGGATGAAGCCGATAAAGGCGCAGTCGAGTGTCTGTCCGTAAAGATCGCCCTTGAAGTCGAACAGGAAGATTTCCAGCAGCGGCGTGCCATTATCAAACGTCGGGCGGCGACCGAAGCTTGCCACCCCGTCCAGCCGCTCCGCGCCGCGGCCGACCCGCACCGCATAGATGCCGTGCTTGAGGCCGCAATTGGCATCGAGACGGATGTTGGCGGTGGGATAACCGAGGTCGCGGCCGCGCTTCTCGCCGTGGATGACCTCGCCGGTGATGAACCAGGGCGCGCCGAGCATGGCCGTGGCCTCGTCGAGTTGGCCTTCGGCGAGCGCGATCCGGATCGCGCTGGACGAGACCGGCCGCTCGTCGATATCGACATGCGGCTGCACGTCGACCTCGATGCCGAGCCGGGGCGCCTCGTTGACGAGGAGGCTCGGCGAGCCGACCCGACCCTTGCCGAAGTGGAAGTCGTAGCCGACGGCGATCCCGCCGATGCCCAGGCGCCCGATCAGGTCATGGTGAATGAAGTCTTGCGCGCTGGTCCCGGCGCGGGACTTGTCGAAGGTCATGACCACGGCGCCGTCAAGTCCGGTGCCGGCCAGAAGCCGCAGCTTGGCCCGCTCGTCGGTCAGGCGGAATTGCGGGGTGTTGGGGCTGAAAAACCGGCGCGGATGCGGCTCGAAGGTCAATGCCAGCGCCGGGCGGCCATGGATCCTGCCCATTTCCATGGCTGCGGCGATCACGGCGCGATGGCCGAGATGAACGCCGTCGAAATTGCCCATCGCGACCACGGCACCCCTTGCAATGGCAGAGTCCGGCGTGGTGTCGCGGATAACGGTAAAATGCGGAGCCATCAGGGGAATTCTCAAACCGGCGGGACCGGCCGGGACCGTGGCGCGACGGGCCGGATGAAGTCAAGCGGGAGGGGCAGCCGCATCGAAAGCGATTTCAGTCCACCGGGGGCGTTCCCAGTTAACGCGCTGTTTAACGCCTTGGTGCTAGTCCTTGGGCGTGGAACCGCGGGGCTCCGGCCCGGCAGGTCCGATCGTAAATATTTCCTGGGTTTGCGTTGGGGGAGTCGAGATGGCGGTTGATTTGTCGATGTCGGTTCTGGTGGTTGACGACTACAGCACCATGATCCGTATCATCAGGAACCTCCTGAAGCAGCTTGGCTTCGAGAATATCGATGATGCAAGCGACGGTTCGGCAGCGCTGAACAAGATGCGCGGCAAGAAGTACGGGCTCGTGATTTCCGACTGGAACATGGAGCCGATGACGGGTTACGACCTGCTGCGCGAAGTGCGCGCAGATCCGAACCTCGCCACCACGCCCTTCATCATGATCACGGCCGAATCAAAGACCGAGAACGTGATCGCGGCCAAGAAGGCCGGCGTGAACAACTACATCGTCAAGCCGTTCAACGCGGCGACGCTGAAGACCAAGATCGAGGCGGTCTTCCCGGACATGGCAAGCGCGTAAGGCGCGATCGAAGCCATCGGTTGAATTCGGAAGGCCCGGGCGATTGTCCCGGGCTTTCTGCGTCGGGTTCGTCGTTCCGGAATCGATGCCCCATATCAAGCGGGAATGACGATCAACTCGCTACCACTTCAGTTCACGCATCAGCGCCTTCGGCGGATGGCCGAACAATTCCAGCACCGAAGCCGGGTCGAGCTGGTCGAGACCCTCGAACTCCTCGGCATGGATGCCGCGGGTCACGAACAGGCAATCGATGCCGAACTCGCGCGCGCCGGTGAGGTCGGTCCGGACGGAATCGCCGATCGCGAGCACCTTTTTGCGGTCGATCTGGTGGCCCTGGCGTTCGCCGGCGAGCGCCATCGCGCGCTCGTAAATCGGCCGGTGCGGCTTGCCGTAGAAGATCACCTCGCCGCCGAGCTCGCGATAGAGCTCCGCGATCGCACCGGCGCAATAGATCAGGCGGTCGCCCTTTTCCACCACGATGTCGGGGTTGGCGCAGACCAGCGTCAGCTTGCGCTCGCGCGCCTTGAGCATCATGCCGCGATAGTCTTCTGCCGTCTCGGTCTCGTCGTCGTAGAGACCGGTGCAGACGATGTAATCCGCCTCCTCCAGCGGCGCGATTACCGCATCGAGGCCGCGGTAGATCGAGTTGTCGCGCTCCGGGCCGAGCCAGAACATCTTGCGGCCGGGATGGTCGGCGACATAGAGCCGCGTCAGGTCGCCTGAAGACACGATCGCATCATAGGTCTCGTCGGCCACGCCAAGCTTGCGCAATTGCCGCTGCACGGAGTCGGCCGGGCGCGGCGCGTTGGTGATCAGGATGACCGTACCGCCGCGGCTGCGATAGGTATGCAGCGCCTCGCAGGCTTCGGGGAAGGATTCGAGGCCGTTATGGACCACGCCCCAGATATCGCTGAGCACGACATCCACGCCCGCCACGAGTTCACGCAGGCTTTCAGCGAAATGCAGCGTGGTCATGATACGTGCGGCCGATCAGATGCGGCGCGCGAGCGCGGCGTTGCCGGTGACGCGCTGTGGCGCAGACGCAGCCGACGTTGCGCTTGAGCTGGGTGTGCCGGAGCCATTGGATCCCTGAGTGTCCTGTGCCTGGTTCGGCGCGGCGGTAGCAGATGGCCCCTCCGGCCGCAATGGCCGGGGCGGCGCGAACAGGAACCCCTGGCCGAACCGCACGTCATAATCGAGCAGGTCGATCACGGCGCGCTCGCCCTCGATCCGCTCGGCGATCAGGTCAATGCCGAAGCGGCCGAGCAGGTCGGAAAGGTCGGAAGGGTGGATGTCCGAGGCCGAAGCCTGCCTGGGGTCGAGCAGCAGCGAAGCCGGCACCTTGATGAAGCGCACGCCGCGATCGGCGAGCTCGCGCGGTTCGATGCGCAAATCGGTGACATGGTCGATCGAGAAACGGAAGCCGCGCTGGGCGAGCGCGGCGAGATTTTCGGTCTCGGCCGGACCGAGATTGCGGAAGGTCGATTGCTTGAATTCCAGCACCAGCGACGGCGCCAGCGCCCGGTTGGCTTCGAGGAAATCGAGGTATTGCGCGAAGGTCGTGGAATTGCCGAGCGTGGAAGCCGCGACGTTGCAGAACACGCCGACCTCCTTGTTGCGTACCATCAGGCGCCGCAGCACCTGGACGCAGCGCAGCATCACCATGTTGTCGATGCGCCCGATCAGGCCGGAGGCCTCCGCGATGCTGATGAACTCCTCCGCCGCGACCAGCTGGTCACGCTCGTCGCGCAGGCGCGTCACCGCCTCGTAGAAGCGGACCTTGCGCTGCGGTAGCGACACCATCGGCTGGAGAAAGATGTCGATGCGGTTCTCGTCGATCGCGTTGCGGAGCGTCGCCAGCAATTGGGTCTGGTTGCGGCCGTTGGAGGTCTGAACCGGATTGACGGTCTGGGTCTGGATCGCCGGTGCTGCCGGCCGCAACGGCGGCGGCGCGGGAAGCGGGGGAAGAGCAGCCGGCCGCTCCTCCTCAAGCGTGGCCATTAGGTCGAGCGGCGCCTCCGGCTCCTGCCTTGCGACCGGCGCGGGGGCCGGCACCGGCGCGTTGCCGGCTATCAGATCCTCGTGGGCCGACACGGTGGTGGCGAGTTGCCTGACCAGTCCGCCGAGCTCGTTGATCTCGCCGACCACCGACTGGATGCGGTCGGAGTTGGCCGAATTGGAAGAGGCGATGCGTGCTTCGATCGTGGCGAGCCGGCGGCCGAACTCGGCGACCTGGCGGGCGAGGTCGGCGGTGCCGCGCGAAAGATCGGCGATCTGGCCACCGACGTCGCTGCGGTCGCGCAGTCGCATCGACACTGCATTGTAGAGGATCAGGAAGGTCAGCGCCGTCAGCGCCACGATCGCGGATTCGGTTCCGCTGATGCCGGCGACCGCGTAGAGCACGAGCCCAAGCGAGGCGGCGACCAGAACCATGCAGATGGCGATGAAGATCGTCGAAATACGAATCATGCCGCGCGCTACGCCTCAAGAGCTGACTGCCTGACCGGGAAAACACGGGTGGCGTCTCGATCCCGTCACGCCGCATGCTCCCCCAAGCGGCATGAGCTTAACATCATTGTTGATTCGAGGGGATAGCGGCCCGATCTCGGAGTCAGGATGGCGCCGCAGCGCCGACCGTGTCGGCTGAGACCGCCTCGCGGGTGCCAAGCGGCTTGGGCGCCCCGGCGGTCGTGTCGCGCAGGGTCTGCCGTTCGATCTCCGAATTCAGTTCGGCCCCGAACATGATGACGATGGCCGACATCCACATCCACATCATCAAGCCGATCGCAGCGCCGAGCGAGCCGTAGGTCGCATTGTAATTGGCGAATTCCGAGAGATACCAGGACAGCAGCGCCGAGCCGGCGATCCAGAGGATCGCCGCCGTTACCGCTCCAGGGCTCAGCCATTGCCAGCGCGGGGCGTCGCGGCTGGGCGCGAAGCGGTAGAGGATGGCGAGCGCCGCAAGGAGAATGACGAACAGCACCGGCCATCGCGCCAGCGCCACGATCAGCTTGCTTTCGGGCGCCATGCCGAGGTGGTTGAGCGCAAGCGGGAAGGCGACGACGGTGCCCACCATCAGCAGCAGGGCAACGATGCCACCGACCGTGAAGGCCAGCGAAACCGTGTTCAGCCGGATGAAGCTGCGCTTTTCACGCTCCTCATAGGCGACGTTGAGGGCGTCGAAGATGGCTTTGACGCCGGCATTGGCGCTCCAGATCGCGAGCACGAGTCCAAACAGGAAAGTGACACCAAGGGTGGCGCCGCCGTTCGACACGACGCGCGCCACCTGGTCCTCGACGATCTGGAACGCGCCCTCGGGCAGCATCATCGCGAGCGAATGCAGGTTGGAACTGATCGTCGAGGGATCGGCGAACAGGCCATAGAATGAAACCAGAGCTGTGATGGCGGGAAAGATCGCGAGCAGCCCGAAAAAGACGACGCCGCCGGCGGTCGCGAGCAGGCGATCCTCGTCGATGCGCTGATAGGTGCGCCAGAGGATGTCCTTCCAGCCTGCCCACGGGATCGCGAACGGGCTTTTCGCACGGCGGCCGCGGCCGGGCTGCGAGGCTGCGCCCGTCGGGCTCGTTTCCGGCGAATTCGCCTCGCCGTTGCGGTGGTCTTGCGGAGGTCCCGGCCGGATCAGGCCAGAATCCTGGAAATACCGTTCCGCGGTGAGCACGAACACGGTCGTGGCTGCCACTAACAGCCAGCTGTCGAATTGCTCGGCGCGCCGCAGAGGCATTTTCAGGTATCCGCTCCGTGGCCGTGACGCCGCCGGCGCGCGGCCGTCAGCCCGACCAGCCCAACGGCCGCGAGCATCAGCCCGAGTTGCACGGGCCGGTTGGACCGAGCCGGCCACGTGCTGCCGCCATGTGCTCGGTCTTGTCCCCGTTCGCCCGGCGCGAGCGGCGCGAGGGGAATTGTCGTCGCGACCTCTTTCACGGCCTGCTTCACCGTTCCGCGCGGGATGCGCGGGGTGGCGATCGCCACCCGTAGGCGGCTGGCAAGCGGCAAGATCGGCTTGGTCTTGCGCTTCATCTGAGCCATGGCCACGCCGGCGCAGGCGGCGGCCAGGACCAGGAGGACACCGCCGGCGGCGCCGAATCCCCAGAATTGCCCGTAATGGATCGCAACCCAGCGGTACAGGGCGATCAATCCGACAAAGAAGGCTGCGACGACGAACAAGCCCGCAACGGCGAGCAGTCCGGCCGCAGTCGCGTAAGACGTCATGCGCCCCGTGGCTTGATTGCTCCGGTCGCGGGCATAGGATTGGGCGGCGCGCTTGAGATGGTTGAGCTTGAGCGCGACGCCGGCGCGCAGCAATTCGCCCGATGGCGCAAGCATGCGGTGATCCTCCGAGTGCGAGAAAATTCGTCGGGGGATGAACGTGGCGGTATTTGACTTGTTCCGACGAGGTCTGCCCGTCGTGATCGATCAGCCGAGATCGGCTGCCGCGATCCAGAACACTTCGCCCTCGGAGTCCTCGGTGTCGAGCCAGAGCAGCGGTAGTTCAGGAAAGGCCTCGTCGACGAGCTCGCGGCCGCGGCCGATCTCGCAGATCAGCCCGCCATCCGGCGTCAAATGGCCGGGCGCGTCGCGCAGGATCCGGCGCACCACGTCGAGACCGTCGGCGCCGCCGTCAAAGGCGAGCTTCGGCTCGGCCCGGCACTCCGGCGGCAGCGCCGCCATGCCTTCGGCATCGACATAAGGCGGGTTGGTGATGATCAGGTCGTATTTGGCGTCACCGAGCGGGGTGAACAGGTCGCCGCGATGCAGGCTGATCCGGTCATCGAGCCCGTATTCGCCGACATTTCGTCTGGCGACGTCGATCGCGCCCTTGGAGATATCGACGGCGTCGATCGTGGCATTCGGAAAATGATGCGCTGCGAGGATCGCGAGGCATCCCGACCCAGTGCAGAGATCGAGCACGCGTTCGACCGCGCTGGGGTCGTCGATCAGCGAGCCGGCTTCGCCGTCGCCGCCGAAATGCGATTCCAAGAGCTCGCCGATAAAGGAGCGGGGAACGATGACGCGCTCGTCGACATAGAACGGCAGGCCGCGCATGTAGATCTTGTTGACGAGATAGGCGGCCGGTTTGCGGGTGGTGACGCGCTGATGGATGAGATCGATGATGGTCCTGCTCTCGGCGTCCGCGACTCGCGCGTTGGCAAAAATCTCGAACTGCTCGGGATGCAGATGCAGGGCTTCACAGACCAGGAAGGCCGCTTCCGCGACCGGATCGGGTGTGCCATGGGCAAAGGCGAGCTTGGCCTCGTTGAAGCGGCTCACCGCATAGCGGACGAAATCGATCAGCGTGAGAAGCTCGCCGCGCCCCACTTTCGCGAGCTTTGGCGCGGCGCGGCCGCGCACGGTCTTTTTGGATGTCGTTGCCATCAGGATCGGGTCCAGCGTGCGGCGGCTTCATCGTCGCGGGCCTGGGCCTCGACCCAGCCGGTGCCGGTGGCGCTCTCTTCCTTCTTCCAGAACGGCGCGTTGGTCTTCAGATAATCCATCAGGAACTCGGCTGCCTGGAACGCTGCCTGGCGGTGCTGCGAGGCGGTCAGCACCAGCACGATGTTCTGGCCGGGCATGAAACGGCCGACGCGATGGATCACCGTGACGCCGTTGAGCGGCCAGCGCGAGGTGGCCTCGTCGGCATGGCGCCTGATCTCTTCCTCGACCATACCCGGATAATGCTCGAGCGAGAGCGCGGCGATCTTGGCGCTGTCCTCGTCACCGCGGCAGATGCCGGAAAAGCTCACGACTGCACCGATGTCGGTGCGGTTCCCGGTCAGCACCGCGATCTCGCGCGCGATGTCGAAATCGTCTTGCTGGATACGAATGGTGACGGGACAGGTGGTGGCGGGCATGGTCTAGCCGCCGGTCATCGGCGGGAAGAACGCGATCTCGCGAGCGCCCGCGATCGCGGCGTCCGACTTGACGTGGGCATGGTCGATCGCGGTGCGGATCACCTTCGGCTTCTCGAACGCGTAGGCGTAGGCTTCGCCTTGGCCAGACAGCCAGGCGATCAGCTCTTCCACCGTGTGCACGGTCGCGGGCGGCTCGATGGTCTCCTCGGCCTTGCCGACGCGCTCGCGCACCCAGGCGAAGTACTTCACTTTCATCCCTCATCCTCCTTGATGAGGTGATGGATGCCGGCGCCGAAATAGTCGTAGCCGGTGTACATGGTGAGGATCGCCGAGGCCCAGAGCAGCGCCAGCCCGGTCATCGAGACCATGGGCACCACCTCATCGCCGGCGGGACCGGCCAGCAGGAAGCCGATGGCGATGAGCTGAACCGTCGTCTTCCACTTCGCAAGCTTGGTCACGGGCACGCTGACGCGCAGCGCGGCAAGATATTCGCGCAGGCCCGAGACCAGGATCTCGCGGCACAGGATCACGATGGCGGCCCACAGCGACCAGCCGTGAATGATGCCGTCGGCGGCCAGCATCAGCAGGCACGAGGCGACCAGAAGCTTGTCGGCGATCGGATCGAGCATGCGGCCGAACGCCGATTGCTGATTCCAGATCCGCGCGTAATAGCCGTCGAGGTAATCAGTGACCGCAGCCGCGATGAAAATGGCGACGGCAACCCATCGCAGCCACAGCGGACCGTCCATGATCGACTGTGCGTAGATGCACCCGACCACGACCGGGATCGCGGCGATCCGGCCGTAGGTCAGGATGTTCGGGAGGGACATCGCGCGGCTGGTGGTCCCTCGTGTCGTGGCGATGTTCATCCGTCCTACCAATACCGCTGCAGCCTCAAGGTCAACCGTTCCGCTCCCAAATGGGGTGCGGGATGCGACGACCATATGACCGCGGCCCCCTTTTATTTCATCTCGGCTGAGGGTGGAAATACTCGAAAATCCTGCGGGCGCTCTCGGCGCTCACCCCCGGAACCTTGCCGAGATCGGTGATCGAGGCCCGTTCGATCTCCTTCAGGGTTCCGAAATGATGCAGCAAGGCACGTTTGCGTGACGGGCCGATGCCCGGAATCTCCTGCAAGCCGGCCTCGCGGATGTCCTTCTTGCGCAGCTTGCGGTGCGAGCCGATGACGAAGCGGTGCGCCTCGTCCCGCAGGCGCTGGATGAAATAGAGCACGGGGTCGCGCGGCTCCAGCTTGATCGCCTCGCGCTCCGGCATGAACAGGGTCTCGCGGCCGGCATCCCGGTCCGGCCCCTTGGCCACGGACATCAGCGCCACCTGGGTCAGGCCGAGATTTGCAAAGATCTCCCGGACCGCGTTGAGCTGGCCGCGGCCGCCGTCGATGATTACGAGATCGGGCCATTGCGGGAAGTCGTCGTCCTTGGTTTTGGCTGCGCCCTCTTCGGGCGGATTGATCAGGCGCTTGAAGCGGCGCTCCAGCACTTCGCGCATCATGGCGAAGTCGTCGCCCGGCGTGATCCCTTCCGACTTGATGTTGAACTTGCGGTACTGGTTTTTGACGAAGCCATCGGGGCCGGCGACGATCATGGCGCCGACCGCGTTGGTGCCCTGGATATGGCTGTTGTCGTAGACTTCGATCCGCTTCGGCGCATGCGGCAGGCTCAGGGTCGTGGCCATGGCGTCCAGCAGGCGGCTCTGCGTCGCGGTGTCCGCGAGCTTGCGGCCCAGGGCCTCGCGCGCGTTGGTGAGCGCGTGGGTGACGAGCTCCTTCTTCTCGCCGCGCTTCGGCGTGGACACCTCGACCTTGCGGCCGGCCTTGATCGACAGCGCGTTGGCGAGCAGCTCGCTCTCCTCGATCTCGTGCGAGAGCAGGATGTTCCTCGGCGGCGGCTTGTCGTCATAGAACTGGGCGAGGAAGGAGCCGAGCACCTCTTCCGGCGTATACGTCTTCTCCGCGCGCGGGAAATAGGCGCGGTTGCCCCAGTTCTGCCCGGTGCGGAAGAAGAACACCTCGACACATGAGAAGCCGCCCTCCTGGTGGATGGCGAACACGTCGGCTTCTTCCACCGTGCGCGGATTGATGCCCTGCTGCGACTGGATCGCGGACAACGCAGCGAGGCGGTCGCGGTAGAGCGCGGCGCTCTCGAATTCGAGCTCACCGGAGGCCTTCTCCATCTCGGCGGCAAGCTCCTGTTTCACCGCATGGCTCCTGCCGGACAGGAAGTCGCTCGCCTCGCGCACCAGGGTCGTGTAGCCGGGGAAGTCGATCTCGCGGGTGCAGGGGCCGGCGCAACGGCGGATCTGGTAGAGCAGGCAGGGCCGCGAGCGGCTCTCGAAGAAGGAATCCGTGCAGGAGCGGATCAGGAATGCGCGCTGCAACGCGGTGATGGTGCGATTGACGGCGCCGGCCGAGGCGAACGGGCCGAAATAGCGACCGGGCCGCGTCTGCGCGCCGCGATGCTTCAGGATCTGCGGCGCCCAATGGTCGCCCGTGATCAGGATATAGGGAAACGACTTGTCGTCGCGCAGCTGCACGTTGAAGCGCGGCCGAAGCTGCTTGATGAGGTTGGCCTCCAGCAGCAGCGCTTCGGTCTCGGTGTGGGTCGAGATGATTTCCACGGTAACTGTGGCGGCGATCATGCGCAGGATGCGCGCCGGCTGCGGCGCACTCTGGCGCGCATAGTTCGACAGGCGCTTTTTGACGTTCTTGGCCTTGCCGACATAGAGCACGTCGGCATTCCCATTGAGCATGCGGTAGACGCCGGGCGAGGTGGGGGCGAGGCGGACCGCGCGTTCGATCGCCTCGTGGCCGGTCGCCAGCGGCTCTTCGCCGACCGTGCCGCTCTCTTCCAGGATGTCCGGCAGCCGTGCGTCGTCCTCGTCGTCCCCGTTTGCTGTGGCGGGATCGAGGTCGGGCGGCGCCGCTTCCGTCTCCTGGGGCGGGACGTCGGGCGCGTTGCCGCGCACGGGTTTGCGCGCGCGTGCGTCGTCCGGATTGTCGGTGGAATCGTGAACCATGGTGCGAATTTAGGCGTTGCGGGTGCCGATTTGAAGTTCCGGCCGTGCAGCACGCACAGGATGGCGGCGCAGTTCCCGGTAACGCTTGCTTAAGCCTGTTAACAGCGCGGTAACCCGGCTTAACAGGCCTTTAACTTAAAACTCTCGATAAATGTTACGCGAAATAGTGGTGGTTCCGTAACCATGCGGTTTTGCCTCGCGCGGCGGCGCAGGCATCGCGCCGGTGACGGCAGTTGCGTTGGAGTATGTGATGAAGAGGCTCGTTGTGGGCGCAGCCGCGTTGGCTGCAGTCGGCTGGACGGCTTCGGCAGGGGCCGCCGATCTCAATTACGGGCAGCGTGCGCCCTACACGGTCAATCAGCCGCTCAACGCCTATAGCTGGGCCGGTCCGTATCTCGGTGCCAATCTCGGCTACGAATGGGGCTCGGTGAACAACAATCCCGCAAAACCGTCGGGCTTCGTCGGCGGGGTTCAGGCCGGCTACAATTTCCAGAACGGCCCGTGGGTGTTCGGCGTCGAGGGCGACATCCAGGCCGCTGGTGCCGACGACACCTTCGCGCCGTGGAAGTTCTCCAATCCGTGGTTCGGCACCCTGCGCGGCCGCGCGGGCTATGCCCTCAGCAACGTGCTGTTCTACGGCACGGCGGGCCTCGCCTTCGGCGAGCTGCGCGCGCAGACGTTCGGCTGGACGGAGTCGCATACCAGCGCCGGCTGGACCATCGGTGCCGGCGCGGAAGTTGGTTTCGCGCCGAACTGGAGCGCCAAGCTCGAATATCTCTACATCGATCTGTCGACGAGTCAGTTCGCGATTACAGGCGTGTCAAACGGCTATAGCGCCAGCGTTGTGCGCGCAGGCGTGAACTATCACTTCTGATACCCAAAGAAGAAAATACCGGACTACAGCCTCCCGGCCGCTCGCGGCCGGGATTTTTTTTGCGCCGGTGTTTCGCGTCGGACTCGCTAGGGAAGGATGACCAAATCGACCGCCTTCGGCCCCTTGCCCTTCTTGTCCGGTTCGACTTCGAAAGTAATACGCTGTCCTTCGGCAAGGTCCTTCAGTCCGGCCCGCTCCACAGCAGTAATATGCACGAAGACGTCGCGGCCCCCGTCGTCCGGTTTGATGAATCCGTAGCCGCGCTCACCGTTGAAAAACTTGACCGTTCCCGTCATGGCCATCGGGAAACTCCCCCTCATTGCTCCTCCGTCGTGACGCAGACGCACGTCACGACATGACCGGGCCTTACGAAGCCCGGGAGCTGGCCATCCTTGGGC
The DNA here is from genome assembly GCF_023100925.1 of Bradyrhizobium sp. 40. Taxonomy (NCBI): domain Bacteria; kingdom Pseudomonadati; phylum Pseudomonadota; class Alphaproteobacteria; order Hyphomicrobiales; family Nitrobacteraceae; genus Bradyrhizobium; species Bradyrhizobium sp. 40. The sequence goes on along the minus strand of NZ_CP064688.1, from coordinate 6,324,048 downwards.
AGACCATTCGGTCCGACTGGATCTTTCTTAGGCCTTCACTCCGCCGCAACCATTCGCGGAAGCGGAACGTAAAGCCAGTCACCGCAACAGCATAATACGGTTCTCTGCAGATTGACCACCGCTCCTGCATATTTTTCCCAAGATGCCGGAGTGTTACGGCCTTGGCACCTCTAATCGGAATCTGGCAGCGCCCCCCTGGCCGAGCGGCATTTCCAACTCGGGCAGGATCGTCTTGAGCTCGCCGTGCAGTGTGTAAGGGGGATTGACGATCAAGAGCCCGCTGGAGGTGAGGGCTGCGCCGTCGGCTTGTGGCGCCACGCTGAATTCGAGGCGCAGGCATTTTCCCGGCGGTTTTGCTGCGGCTGCGAGCCGCGCCACTGATTGCACCAGCGCGTCGGTGGCGCGCCGGCTCTTGGCGGGATACCAGATTACATAGATACCGGTCGGCCATTTCGCGAAAGCCGTCGAGAAGGCCTCTTCGAGCTTTTCGAACTCGTCCTTCGCCTCGAACGGGGGATCGATCAGCACGAGCCCACGCCGTTCCTTCGGCGGCACGAAAGCCGGCAGCGCCATCCAGCCGTCGAGGTCGACCACGCGGGCCTGTTCGTCGTGGCGCAGCACACCGATCAGCGCCTTGCGCGCCTTCGGCTCGAGCTCGCAGAGCAAGAGGCGATCCTGCGGCCTCAGCAGGCCGCGTGCGATCAGCGGCGAGCCCGGGTAAGCCTTGAGCTCGCCCTTCGGATTGAAGGCGCGGACGATGTCCAGATAGGGCTTGGTCAGCGCCATGGCGTCGTTCGACAGCCGCGCCTGCATCAGCCGCGCAATGCCCGTCAGCCACTCGCCGCCGCGACGCGCCTCGTCGCTTTCGAGATCGTAGAGGCCGGCGCCGGCATGGGTGTCGATGACGCGGAACGCACCCGGCTTGTCCTGGAGATAGGTGATGATGCGCGCCAGCACGATGTGCTTGATGACATCGGCGAAGCTGCCGGCATGGAAGGCGTGGCGATAATTCATGCAAGAGCACTACGCCACGTGAGGCCCTGAGCAAAGAGGCACGACGCCTGGGCTACCCACCCCGGATCGGCGGCATCGCCACCTGGTCGCGACGGCAGGCGCGGCGGTCGATCTCCTCGCAGGCGCGGAATTGCAAGTCCTTGCTGAGGCAGATGCGGACTTCCGATAGCCGCGTCCGGTTGCAGGTGATCGAGACGGCGGCATTGCTGAGGCCCGGATTGGCCTTGATGAAGGCCTCCTCCACTTCCGCCGGCGCCACGGCCTTGGCCTGCGATAGATCGAGATATTCGGCCGGAATCTTGATCGCGGCGCGCGCCTTCCGGATCGTCTCGAAATAGCTGCGGTCGGCGAGCCCCGAGCAGGTGCCGTGCTTGTCCCATTCGTTGAAGATCAGCCCCGGCGCCGGCATCAGATCGAGCATGGAGGAGACGATGCTGCGGTTCAGCCGCGGCGACGGCCGCTGGCAATATTCCGGAAAACCGTTCTCATATTGCGGCCACAAACCGTGCACCACGAAAGCGTAGGGCCGTCCGCTGCACTGGGTCTGCGAGCGGCCGCCGCGCTCCGCCGCCTCTTCGCAGAAGGAGGGCGACCACGACAGCGACAGCACATAAAAATCGAATTCGCCGGGCGTGTTCTGCCGCTTGTCCTGGGCCTTTGCGCCGCCGGCCAGTGCAGCCAGCCCGGCCGCAAGCGTCAGCGAGATCATCAGGCGGGAGAACGAGTGCAATCTGGAATGAAACATGGCGACGCCCCTCAACTAGACTGTGCAGACGAGCCTAGCAGGCGATAGGAACATTTCAAGAACAAATTTCGGGCGACCATCGTTGGGCCGCCTGATGGGTCCGGATCAGAGCAATTATTGCTTGGCGGCGCGGCAGGCCGGGTTGTAGGCCCAGTTGCGGTCGAGCCCGACCACGCACCATTCGACGCCCTGGCCGTAGCCGGCGAAGCCGCCATCCTCGACGATGGAGAAGTGCACCTTGCGCATCTTGCCGTCCGTGAGCATGGCCTCGCCGGTGCAATAGCGGCGGGGGATGTTATCCGATGCCCAAGGCCGGAACGCGGTCTCGTGAACCGCGGCGAAGCCGGTGATCTTCAACGAGGAATTCCAGAACGAGCTTTCTTTCTCCCAGAACTGGCTGGCGATCGTCGGCAGCGCCCGGTCGCATTCGGAGACGTTGCCGTCATAACGCGGCCCGCTCAGCCAGAAATTCAGCTCCAGCGGATTGGCGGCCCTGGCCTCACCGAGCGACAGCGCCCCGAACAGGAGGCCGAGCACGGCGGCAAAGCGGAGCGATTTCAGGAAGGTCGAGGCGCGCATGGATGATCCAGACAGCATGATCTGCAAGGGTCGGACGGTGCCGCGAAGGCCGGGGGAGGTCAAGTGCAGCGCGGCAACACTTGCCGACGAGTTGACCGCAATGCTGCGTTGGACCGACCATCCGTTCTTTCCACCGCCGCGCCGACACCGTAAACTGCCGCCAACCAATCGGAGTGACGGGAATGCGAATCATTGCGGCCGCGGGCCTACTTGCCTTGGGTATGATGGCGAGCCAGTCGGCGCGCGCCGATCTGCTTCCGGTGCCCCCGTTCAAGGGCAACGACACTGGCGGCATCATCGCCTATTCGATGGCAACCCAGGTCGATGCGCGGCAGGTCGCGGTCGATCACTGCGCGCGCTATGGCAAGGTCGCCAAATTCCTGGCGGTGCAGGCCTATGAGGGCGGCTACATCTCGTTCTCCTGCCGCTGGGTGCCCTATGGCGCGGCCGACCAGCCGATCCGCACACTCTACTGAGGCGCTTTCGCAACGCCGCCATCGCAGCCGGGAGCTTCCGACATGACGCGCAAACTCGCTTTGCTCGGCTCCGCACTTTGCCTCGTCTTGTCGGCAGCCAGCGCCCGCGCTGACGACCTGCCGGTGCGCAAGGCGGGCCTGTGGGAATTGAAGATGGTCAGGACCGGCACGCCGGTGCCCGAGATGACCATGCAGCACTGCACCGACGAGACCGTCGACAAGGAGATGAACAACAACATCTCCCCGATGGCGAAGCAGATCTGCGCCAAGCAGGATATCAAGAAGACCGCGACCGGCTATGTCAGCGATTCCGAGTGCAATGTCGCCGGCATCAGCACGACCTCGCATGCTGAGATCACCGGCGATTTCAATTCGGCCTATACGGTGAAGACGTCGTCGCACGCGCAAGGTGGCGCCGCCGGCGCGGCAGGCCGCGACACGACCATGCAGCTCGAAGCGAAATGGCTGGGCGCCTGCAAGCCGGACCAGAAGCCCGGCGACATCGTGATGCCCGGCGGCTTCAAGATGAACGTGCGTGACATGGACAAGCTGAAAGCGCTGTTGCCGAAGTAAGGAAGATCGTAGCCCGGATGGAGCGAAGCGAAATCCGGGACCGGTGCATCGATCGCGAAGAAAGAATCCCGGATTCGCTACGCTCCATCCGGGCTACATCACCGGTTACACCGGTATCCGCACGCTCGCTCTTAATCCGCCCATCGGGCTGTCGCCAAGGGTGATGTCGCCGCCATGCGAACGGGCGATGTCGCGGGCGATCGCGAGGCCGAGGCCCGTGCCGCCTTCATCCTGGTTGCGGGCGTTGTCCAGCCGCAGGAACGGCTTGAACACCTCTTCGCGCAAATGGGCGGGAATGCCCGGCCCGTCGTCGTCAACCGTCACGGTCAAATAACGGTGATCGCGCTGGCCGGTGATGGCGATGCTCTTGCCGTAGCGGGCGGCGTTGGTGACGAGGTTGGCAAGGCAGCGCTTGAACGAGGCCGGCTTCACCGTGACCACGGGCAGCCCGTTGAATGCGACTGTCGCCGTGTGGCCGTGGCGTTCGGCGTCGCTGCGCAGCTCCTCGAGCGCCTGGGCCATGTCGGTCGGCTGCGACTGCTCGCCGGAATCGCCGCGAGCAAACGCGAGGTAGTCCTCGAGCATCATCGACATCTCGTCGACGTCCTTGCGCATGCCCTCCATTTCGGGGCTGTCGCCGATCAGCGCCAGCTCGAGCTTGAACCGCGTCAGGATCGTGCGCAGATCGTGGCTGACGCCGGCGAGCATCGCGGTGCGCTGCTCCATCGTCCGCTCGATGCGCGACTTCATTTCGAGGAAGGCGACCGACGCGCGCCGCACCTCGCGCGCGCCGCGCGGGCGGAAATTCGGCGCCTCGCGGCCCTTGCCAAAACTCTCGGCGGCGTCGGCAAGTCGCAGGATCGGCTTGATCTGGTTGCGCAGGAATAGCACCGCGACGATCAGCAGGATCGAGGACGTTCCGACCATCCAGAACAGGAAGATCTCCGAGTTCGAGGCATAGGCGGCGCTGCGCTGCGCGAACACGCGCATCACGGCGTCGTCGAGCTGGATCCGGATCTCGACCAGATTGGAGCGGCCGACCGTGTCGATCCAGAAGGAGCGCCCGATCTGGCGGCCGAGCTGCACCGACAGCGTCTGGTCGAGCAGCGAGAAGAACGGCTTGGGTCCCGGCGGCGGCATGTCGCCGGCCGGGAGGAAATCGACGACGAGGCCCAGGCGCTGCTGCGCGATGCGGCGGATCTGGTCGCGATCCTTGTCTTGCGGATAGCCCTTGTAGACGTCGATCAGCGCGGCGATGTCCTGCACCACCGCGGCCGACAGGCGCCGTGTCACCGTGTTCCAGTGCCGCTCCATGAACACGAAGGCGACGACCGATTGCAGGATCACCATCGGCACGATCATGATCAGCAGCGCACGCGCATAAAGGCCGGTCGGCATCCAGCCCTTGAAGGCGTTGCCCATCCAGCCATTGGCGGCGGAGACGCGGCCGGCGGCGCTCTTCAAAAGCGTCAGGCCGCTATCGATCGTGCTCATCGGTGGCGCTTCACTCTTTATGGAGAGGCTACCAGCCGGTAGCCGATGCCGCGCACGGCCTGGAGGAACAGCGGATTGGCGGGATCGGTCTCGATCTTGCGCCGCAAGCGGTTGATCTGCACGTCGACGGCGCGCTCGTTGACGCTGCCATTGCCGGTTAGCGCGCTGCGCGGCACGGTCTCGCCCGGTGTCTCCGACAGGATCCGCAGCATCTCGCGCTCGCGGTCGGTCAGGTGAATGACGTCTTCGCCTTGGCGCAGTTCGCCGCGGTCCAGGTGATAGATGTACGGGCCAAACGCGATCTTCTCCACTGCAGCGGCCTGCGGCGGCGGCGCAGCGCGCTTGAGGATGTTGTTGATGCGCAGCGCAAGCTCGCGCGGCTCGAACGGCTTTGCGACGTAATCGTCGGCGCCGATCTGCAGGCCCTCGATGCGCGCTTCGGCTTCATGCCGCGCTGTCAGCATCACGATCGGCACCGAGGACGAAGTCCGGATGAAACGGGCGAGATCGAAGCCGGTCTCGCCGGGCATCATGACATCCAGGATCAAGAGGTCGAAGTGCAGGCCCAAAAGCTTGGAACGGGCGTCGCTGGCGCTGGCGGCGGTCGAGACGCGATAGCCTTCGCCGGCAAGGAAGCGCGAGAGCAGGTCGCGGATGCGGCGGTCGTCGTCAACCAGCAGGAGATGCGGAGCATCGTCGGCGGGGCGTGCCGGCGGGCGTGCGAGCGTGGCAGCGAGCGGCACGGTCACTCCTTGTCCTGATTGACGGTGGCGAAGATCGTTTCGAGCACCTTGTCGGGATCGTCGCGGTCGATCATTGCGCGCAGGAAGCGCTTGACGGTTTCGGCATCCTGCGGCGCCATCTCGGCGAGCGCCTTGGTGATGCGCGTGGTCTGGAGACCGGCGAGCTTCTGCACCAGCGCCTCGCCTTTCGGTGTCGCAAACAGCAGGCGTTGGCGGCGATCATTGTCGCCGGTCTTCTGGACGATATAGCCCTCGTCCAGGAGCTGCTTGAGCACCCGGCCGAGCGATTGCTTGGTGATGCGCAGGACGTTGAGGAGGTCGGCGACCTTGAGGCCGGGATAACGATAAACAAAGTGCATGACGCGGTGATGGGCCCGGCCGAAGCCGAACGCCTCCAGTTCCTGGTCGGGATCGCCGACGAAATCGCGATAGGCGAAGAACAGCAGTTCGATGATATCCCAGCGCAAATTGCCTCCGTCGTCTGCGGCCGGCCGCGGCCCGGCAGCGTCTTGAGAAGGAGTCGCGAAATTTATGTCAGGCATATTGACGTATCTTGGTCTCAATGTTACAAAACGATCGGCCCGTACGAAATTTTAGATCGTTTCGCGTCGGGTGGGCATCGAAGCAAGGCGGCCCCAGTGGGCCAGACAGGCGGCGACGGCCGGAGCAGATCAACCGTGCGATTGTCGAACGGCATTTCGGCAAAACATACTGGACTTCCGTCTTCCGCAAAAGCATGTCCTCGGTGACATGCTGGCCACGGAAACCGGCCGTAACAAGGCTGGCGGCGGTCCGGCCAGAAACCAATTGAGCCAGCCGGGCCCAAATCGGGGCAGGTGGGTGCCACAACGGCGCCGCTACCGGCAGCGGGAGGCAAGGACATGAGCATGAAATTCGACATCCAGCCCGCATCCAATCCGACCCCCGAGAAGGATCGGGTCGCCAAGCTGGTGGACCCCGGCTTCGGGCGGGTCTTCACCGATCACATGGCGGTGGTCCGCTACAACCAGGCCAAGGGCGGCTGGTACGAGGCGCGTGTCGAGGCCCGCGCCAATTTCCAGCTCGATCCGGCCGGCGCCGTCCTGCACTACGCCCAGGAAATTTTTGAAGGCCTCAAGGCCTACAAGCGCGACGACGGCGGCGTGAACCTGTTCCGCCCCGACGCCAATGCGCGGCGCTTCAAGGACTCGGCGGACCGCATGGCGATGGCGCAGCTTCCCGAAGACGTCTTCATCGAGGCCGTCGAGCAAATCGTGCGCATCGACCGCGCCTGGATGCCGGGCGGCGAGGGCAGCCTTTACCTGCGCCCGTTCATGATCGCGAGCGAGACCTTCCTCGGCGTCAAGCCGTCGTCCGAATACATCTTCGCGGTGATCGCCTCGCCGGTCGGCTCCTACTTCAAGGGCGGCCCCGCGCCAGTCTCGATCTGGGTGTCCGAGAACTACACGCGCGCTGCCGTCGGCGGCACCGGCGCCGTCAAATGCGGCGGCAACTATGCCGCAAGCCTGCGCGCCCAGGCCGAAGCGATCCAGCACGGCTGCGACCAAGTCGTGTTTCTCGATGCGATCGAGCGCCGCTACATCGAAGAGCTCGGCGGCATGAACGTGTTCTTCGTGTTCGACGACGGCTCGCTCTCGACGCCGCCGCTCGGCACGATCCTGCCCGGCATCACCCGCGATTCCATCATTGCGCTGGCCAAAGACGCCGGCAAAACCGTGCGCGAGGAGCCGTATTCGCTCGACCAGTGGCGCAAGGATGCGGCAAGCGGCAAGCTGAAGGAGGCGTTTGCCTGCGGCACGGCCGCCGTGATCTCGCCGATCGGCACGGTGCGCTCAGTGAGCGGCGATTTCGAGATCAGCGGCGGCGCCGCCGGCCCCGTCGCCATGGGCCTGCGCAAGCAGCTCGTCGACATCCAGTACGGCCGCACCAACGATCCGCATAACTGGATCCGCAATCTGTCTTGATTTTTGCCCTCTCTCTCTCCGCTCGCGGGGAGAGAGAGGCGCAATGAACGCGACACGATGATCGTGCGACAAAGTCCGAGACCTCGAATACCTGGACATCGAGTTTTCCGGACATTGCGATCATGACATCCACTCTTCCCCAGTCCCTGAAATGGGTCGTTCTCGCCGCAATCACCGGCGTCACCGTCTTTGGCATCCTGACCATCGGCCCCAAGCCGGACGTCTCCGCTGAGGGCCGTTCGCCCGTCGTCGACGTGCGCAACACCGATCCGGAGATGAACACCGCGATCGCGCGCGCCCGCGGCACGCTACCGACCTTCTGGGCCTCCTACGAGGCGCCGAAACCGTCGGAAACGGGGCACGCCCTGAAGGTGCACTTTTCGACCCGCAAAGGCGGTGAGCACATCTGGATGGCCGAGGTGAAGAAGCTACCCAATGGGGGCTATTCCGGCCTCTTCGCCAACGAGCCACGCGATCTGCCGGGCAAGCGGGCAGGCGACAAGGTCGAATTCACTGAAGCCGACATCTCGGACTGGATGTTCATGCGCAACGGCAAGATCGTCGGCGGCGAAACCATCAAGCCAACGCTGAAGTCGCTGCCGAAAGCGGATGCCGATGCGCTGCGGGCACGGATGGAGCAGCCGTAAGGGCCTACCCGGCAGTTGCCGCTTCGCGCGTCGGCTGGTAAATGCCGCGCATGGCCGAAAAATCCAAAAAACCCCAGAAACTGAAGGCGCGCCTGCCGCGCGGGCTCGAGGATCGCGATCCCGCCGCGATCCGGGCGACGCGCGAGATGGTGGAAAAGATCCGCACCGTCTACGAGCTCTACGGGTTCGAGCCTGTGGAAACGCCGGCGATGGAATACACCGATGCGCTCGGCAAGTTCCTGCCCGACCAGGATCGTCCGAACGAGGGCGTGTTCTCGTTCCAGGACGACGACGAGCAGTGGATCTCGCTGCGCTACGATTTGACCGCGCCGCTCGCCCGCTACGTCGGCGAGCGATACGGCACCGACGCTCTCGTGTTGCCCTACCGCAGCTACCGGGTCGGCTACGTCTTCCGCAATGAAAAGCCGGGTCCCGGTCGCTTCCGCCAGTTCATGCAGTTCGATGCGGACACGGTGGGCTCGGCAACGCCGGCGGCCGATGCCGAGATCTGCATGATGGCGGCCGACACGATGGAGGCGCTGGGCATTGCGCGCGGCTCGTATGTCGTGAAGGTGAACAACCGCAAGGTGCTCGACGGCGTTCTGGAAGCCATCGGGCTCGGCGGCGAAGAGAACGCAGCGCGCAGGCTCACCGTGCTGCGCGCAATCGACAAGCTCGATAAGTTTCCCGCCGAGGAAGTTCGCAAGCTCCTCGGTCCCGGCAGATGGGATGGAGGCGAAGAAGGCAAGGGCGACTTCACGAAGGGCGCCAATCTAAGCGCGTCGGAAGCTGACGTCGTTCTCGCCATCACCAAACCGCGCGACGATTGGAAAGAGGCCATTGCCGCGGCGGAAACCTATCTCGCCAAGAGCGAAGTCGGTCAGGCCGGCGTAAGCGAGCTGGAAGAGATCGCGAAACTGGTGACGGCGTCGGGTTACGGTGCGGATCGCATCAAGATCGACCCCTCTGTCGTGCGCGGCCTCGAATATTACACCGGCCCCGTCTACGAGGTCGAACTGCTGCTCGAGACCAGGGACGACAAGGGCCGACCGGTGCGATTCGGCTCGGTCGGCGGCGGCGGACGCTACGATGGCCTGGTCTCGCGCTTCCGCGGCGAGCCCGTGCCGGCGACCGGTTTCTCGATCGGCGTGTCGCGGCTTCAGGCCGCGCTGACGCTGCTCGGCAAGCTCGACACGAAGCCCGGGTTCGGCCCCGTCGTCGTCACCGTGTTCGACCGCGACCGCGTCGCCGACTATCAGAAGATGGTCGCATCGTTGCGAACCGCCGGCATCCGCGCCGAGCTCTATCTCGGCAATCCCAAGAACATGGGCAACCAGCTCAAATATGCCGATCGCCGCAATGCGCCCTGCGTCATCATCCAGGGCTCGGATGAAAGAGCGCGTGGCGAGGTGCAGATCAAGGATCTGATCGAGGGCGCGAAGGCGGCAGCCGCGATCGCTTCCAACCAGGAATGGCGTGAGAGCCGCCCGGCGCAGTTCTCGTGCAGCGAGGCCGATCTTGTCGCCAAAGTTCGCGAGGTGCTAGCGCGCCATGACGTGAGCTGGGGCTAGCTATTCGCTGACGCCGCCATGCCCGGGCTTGTCCCGGGCATCCGCCTCCTGTTTGATGGCGCCCGTCAATGGCCGGTGTTCGGCCCAAGGGAGAGAAAAATGCCTGAGATCACTGTCAGCATGGCCGAAGGCCGCACCGACGAGCAGAAGGCCGGCATGATGCGCGACATCACCCAGGCGCTGGTGAAGAATCTCGGCGTCGATGCCGACGCCGTCGTCATCCAGATCAATGAAGCCCCGCTCCGCCACAAGATGAAGGGCGGCAAGACGTTCGTGGAGCGCGCGGCGGCTGCGAAGAAGTAGCCCGCGCTCTAGCTGCAAACGCAACTGTCGTCCTGGCGAAAGCCAGGACCCATTACCCCAAGCGGCAGTTGTCACGGCGGGTCGTGGTTTAGGCCGCTCATGACAATGTTCAGTCGGGTAATGGGTCCTGGATCGGCGCTTCGCTTCGCTGCGCTTGTCCAGGACGACGGGGGGAGGCCCCATGGACGCACGCGACTTCATCAAGGTCGGCATGAGCGCCGAGCGCACGCTGGTGGTGCCGGTGGAGCGCACGGTCGGGCATTTCGTGCCCGGCATGCCGATGGTCTATGCGACGCCGATGATGATTCTGGAAATGGAGATGACGTCGTGCGATGCGATTCGTGCGGCGCTTCAGCCCGGCTGGGTCACCGTCGGCACCGAGGTCGATATCCGCCATCTTGCAGCAGCCCTTGTCGGCGCGACGGTGCGGACTACCGCGAAGGTCATTGCGGTAGAGCGCCGCGTCATCCGCTTCGAGGTCGAGGCCTTCGAGGGCACGCGAAAACTCGGCGAAGGCCGCCACGCGCGCGGGCTCGTCAATGTAGCGATGTTCAACAAGCGGCTGGGGACGACGTAGCAGCCGCTTGCTCTGCCCTCATCCTGAGGAGACCGCGCAGCGGTCGTCTCGAAGGATCGCCACAGGCGAGAGCCGGGCCTGCATGGTTCGAGACGGCCCTTCGCGCTCCTCACCATGAGGGGATAGCTTCCTTACTTCGCCAATTCCTTCGACCGCTGCGTCGCCGCCGCGATCGCGCGGATCATCAGATCGCGCAGGCCTGGTTCGCCCATCAGCACGCCGAGTGCCGCGGCCGTGGTGCCGCCGGGCGAGGTGACGTTCTGGCGTAGCGTGCCGGAGGCAAGCTCCGACTGGTGGAGAAGTTCACCCGAGCCGGCGACGGTTTCGCGCGCGAGTTTCGTTGCCAGCGCCTCGGGCAAGCCCGCCTCGACACCGGCGCGCGCGAGTTCTTCGGCCAGCAAGAACACATAGGCCGGGCCCGAGCCGGACACCGCGGTCACCGCGTCCATCAGGCTCTCATCGTCGACCCATTCGACCGAGCCGGTGGCGCGTAGCAGCGCATCGGCCACAGCGCGTTGCTGTGCGCTGACGTTGTTCGCGGCGACAGCCACCGTGATGCCGCGACCGATCGCGGCCGGCGTGTTCGGCATCGCGCGCACCACCGCGCCGCCGCAGACCTCTTCGAGCGAGGCGATCGTGGTTCCCGCCATGATCGACACGACCGAGGTCTTGTCGGAGAGGAATGGCTTCAGCTTGGCGCCGGCCTCGCGGAACATTTGCGGCTTCACCGCGACGATCAGCGTCTCGACCTGGCCTGCCGTCGTCACATCAGGATTGAGCGCAACCCCCTTGGCGGCAAGTGCGGTGATCTCGGCCGAGATGTGTGGATCAATCACCGCGACGCGGCGCGGATCGAGCCCGCCCGAAAGCCATCCGGTCAGCATCGCGCCGCCCATCTTGCCGGCGCCGGCGAGCAGGATAGTGCCGGTGATGTTTTCGAGAGTGCCGTTGCTCGTCATAGCCGTTACCACAAACTCAGTGTCGTCCCGGCCTAGTGCGCAATTGCGCACGGAGGGCCGGGACCCATAACCACAACCGGTTTTAGTGGATGGAGGTGTTGGCAACAAGCAGCGTGCCACAAGCGAAATCACGCGGTATGGGTCCCGGCCCCCCGTGCGCAATGCGCACTAGGCCGGGACGACAAGAAAACTACGCCTCGCCCACCGTGTCGAACATCGCCGCGTCCATGGCTTCCGACGTGGACTTGCCCGCCCACACCACGAACTGGAACGCCGGGAAATAGCGCTCGCAGGCGTGGATGGCGCCGGCGAGCATGGCTTCGCATTGCCCGGTGGAGGCGGTGAGCCCGCCCGGCAGCACGAGGGCCTGCCGGTGCATGATCATGCCGGTGGTCGTCCACAGGTCGAAGTGCCCGACCCACAACTGCTCGTTGACGGCGGCGACGAGCCGCTGCACCTCCGGTCGCCGCGCAACCGGAATCTTCATGTCGAACGCGCAGGCCAGATGCAGCGCCTCGATCTCGCCCATCCAGGTGAAGGAGATCTGGTAGTCGGTCCATTGTCCCTTGGAGACAATCGTGAGTTCGTCTTCGCCGGAGCGTTCGAACGGCCAGTTGTTGCTGGCAGCGATATCCTCGACCACCGCGAGCGGATGGTTTTTGGAATCGATAGTGCCTTCGAGCAGGGACATGCCGTCTCGACCTCTTGCCTTTTTGTTGTCTTTGATACGCACGCGGTTGGTCCGGCGCGCGCTCCCTTAATATTGGTAAGGCGATCCGTTCGGATCAGCGCGGGCTTGTCGCGGATCAACTGATGTGATTTGCGGAATCTGCGCAACTGGCTGCCGAGTCCGTCCACAAGTCAGGACTCGTTCGTCCACAGCTCATCTCCGCCACAATTATTAACGCGGGGGAGGCCGAGCCGGACGGAAAAGAACAAACCGGAATCGGATTCGCCGATAGCCCTCCAATCGTTAATTCCGCCCCGTACGGACTGGACCACTATAGCGGCATGGGACCATGCGGTTTTCCCATGCGGAACCCGCTTGCCGCGGCCCCCAACCGGCGTCATATTTCGGTCAGGCCGTTCATTCCGGGCGGCCGATGTTCTCAGGGCGGGGTGAAAGTCCCCACCGGCGGTAAGGGCCGTAAGGCCTAAGCCCGCGAGCGCCTTCCTCAAAGTCTGTTGCTGAGGGGAAGGGTCAGCAGATTCGGTGCAACTCCGAGGCCGACGGTTAAAGTCCGGATGAAAGAGAACGGTCGGTGGCAGACGCATCGCAGGATGCGGCTGTTTGTCGTTCCGTGTGCCCTGATTCTGGTCCTTAACTGAGGAAAGCCATGAATCAGATGTTGCAAGATACCCAAGTCCAAACTTCCAAAGCCGAAACATCCCAACCAACCCAAACGCCACCGCCGGTTCCACACGAGCCGGCGCCCGACCATCCGCGCTTCGCGAAACCGCAGCGGGTGGCCTTCGTGCAGGCCTGCTGGCACCGCGACGTGGTCGAGGAGGCCCGTATCGCCTTCGTGAAGGAGGCAGAAGCGCGCCACCTCAATCACGTCGACGTGTTCGAGGTGCCGGGCTCGTTCGAGATCCCGCTGCATGCGCAGATCCTCGCCAAGACACGGCGCTACACCGCGATCGTCGCGGCCGGCCTCGTCGTCGACGGCGGCATCTACCGCCATGAGTTCGTGGCCGACACCGTGATCAAGGCGTTGATGGACGTGCAGCTGCGCACGGAGGTGCCCGTGTTCTCCGCGGTGCTGACGCCGCAGCAATTCCACGAGACCGAGGTGCACTACGATTTCTTCCGCAGGCATTTTGCGATCAAGGGCGTCGAGGTGGCGGCCGCCTGCGCGGAGACGTTGCTCGGGCTCGAACGCCTGCGCGGCCAGGTCGCCGCGGGAATCGTGTAACGCAGCGCAACGACCATCCCTCATCCCGAGGGGCGCGAAGCGCGTCTCGAAGGATGAGGGGCGATCGTCGCGTCATCACCCCAGTGACACTCCTGCCTTGGCGCGGCTGATCCCGAGGGCCAGGATGCGCTGCAGGAGAGCCGGATATTTGAGCCCGTCATGTAGAGCGGCCGTCGCGAACTCCTGGCTCTTGGCGATCTCGGGATTGGGATTGGCTTCGATGAAATACGGCGTGCCGTCGGCGGTGAGACGAAAATCGATGCGCGCGTAACCGTCGAGGCCAAGCGCCCGGTAGATGCGTTTCGCGGCTCGCTGGATCCTGGCGGTCACTTCCGGCGCCAGATCCTTCGCAGGCCCGTCGACGATGCCGACCTTCTCCTGATAGTCGGTGTCGTGCTTGGCCTTCTCAGTGGCGATATGCCGTGACGAGCGGCCGCCCATGCTGCCGAATTTCAACTCCCAGATCGGCAGAACACGTAAGCGGTTGTTGCCGAGCACGCCGACGTAAAGCTCTCGCCCCTCGATGAACTGCTCGGCGATGGCGGCGGATTCGACCCGCTCGTGGATGAAGGCAACCCGCTCGGCCAGCTTTTCGTCGGTGTCGACGATCGAGGCTTGCGAGATGCCGAACGAGCCATCCATGTTCAGGCTCTTGACGATCAGCGGCAGCGCAAGACGCGTCGGGCGTTTCACTTTGCGGCGCATCGGGAAGACAGCGAAGGCCGGCGCGGCGATCCGGCGGTGATGCACCAGCGTCTTGGACAGATCCTTGCCGCGGGCCAGGGTCAGGCCGCGCGGATTGCACCCGGTATAAGGGACCTTCATCAGTTCGAGATAGCTCGCGATGTGCTGGTCGAAGGCGACGTTGTTGTGGAATTCCTCCAGCAACGTGAAAACCACGTGCGGCTTGAACTCCTCGATCGCCTCGCGCACCGGCCTGATTTCCTCCTGCGCGCCGAGCGGTCGAACCTCGTGGCCGGCGGCACGCAAGGTGCTCACCACGTCGTACTCGGTTTTCCACGCATTGATCTCCTGCGGGCTGTATCCGTCGGAGGAGTCCGGAGGCAGGAAGTCCGGATGCATGAGAACCAGAATGCGCAGACGTCTCATAGCGCGATCCATTTTCGTCGAGACGGGCCAAACATCGTGTGCATCGTCTTGGCGGTCACGAGGACGATGAAGTCGAGAACGAGCTTCTGTTCAGGGCCGACGGCACGCAGATCGAGCTCGCGACAGCGAGAGATCATCTCGTCAAGCACGGCATCGAGCGTAAGCTGATTCTCGCCGGTCCATCGCGAGACCAATTGCCTGATCTGGGAGCGGTGGCGCCTGATCAGGGCCGAAGCCGGCTTTGAGCGGTGATGCCGTGGATCGGCTGAAAACAGCCGGGAGAGATCGCGGTCGTAGGTCTTGGGGGGTGTGAAGGCGTAGAACGCCTGCTTCTTCTTGTAGTGCTCTTCGAGCGTCTGGCTGAGCCGACCCAGCGTATCGACACGCTCCCGAGTCGCGATCGGCGGCCGCTTTCCCGCGATCTCGCCCATCAGCTCGTCGACATATTCGAGCTTCTTCAGCGCCGGCCAACCAGCATATCGCGTCCGCCAGTTCGAACGGGGCCGCAGCCACACCGCAAAGGTCTCGGCGAAATCCTCGTCCGGATGGCTCTGCGCATACCACAGCCGCAGATGCTGGACGTAACGCCTGCTCGCCGGATTGGGCCGGTAGTAGCGCGGGTAGTGTTTCGACGACGGGCCGAACAGCTGTTGCCAGCGCCGCCGGCGCTGCAGCTGGTAACCGTGCTGGATCGCGTGGCCCGCTTCGTGACGGAGGATGGCCATGCACTCGCGCCATGTTCCGCCCTCGACGTCGAACATCATCTTCTTCTCGAGCTTCATCAGGCGGGGATGAGCGAGATAGAACGGAATGGCGATGCCGGGAACGCCGCCCGGACTGAACCATTCGCTCGACATCCAGGTGTGCGGCCGCAGCCGGATATCCCGTTCTTCCAGCTCCTCATAGAGCGTGCTGACGCAATCCTCGAGCCAGGTGCCTTCGACCGTAACCCTCAGGCTGGAGAGGCGTTGCTTGAGCAACTCGTCATCCGACAGCTTCTCCCAGGCAAATTTCCGGCGTGGCATCGGGCATCCAGAGGGCAGAGATGACTCGGGATTCGGATGATGTCATGGGCGGTCGTTGGCAACAACCCGGGGGCTGCCTCGTAAGGGACGTAGACGCTCGCACTCCCTGTCCCTGCAAGCGGGGCAAGGTAAGAAACCTCAGTCGAACAGGCTCGACACCGACTCTTCCGCCGCGGTGCGCGCGATCGCGTCGGAGATCAGGCTGGCGATCGGCAGCGTGCGGATGTTCGGCGCCTTACTCACCGCCTCGGTCGGCAGGATCGAGTCGGTGATCACCAGCTCCTTCAGCCTGGAGTTTGTGATCCGGGCGGCCGCGCCGCCGGAGAGCACGCCGTGGGTGATGTAGGCGTAGACGTCCTTGGCGCCCTTGGCGATCAGCGCGTCGGCGGCGTTCACCAGCGTGCCGCCGGAGTCCACGATGTCGTCGATCAGGATGCAGGTGTAGCCGGCGACGTCACCGATCACGTTCATGACCTCGGATTCACCCGCCCTCTCGCGGCGCTTGTCGACGATCGCGAGCGGGGTGTTGATGCGCTTGGCGAGGCCGCGTGCGCGCGCCACGCCGCCGACGTCGGGTGAGATCACCATCGTCCTGGAGAGGTCGAACTTGTCCTTGATGTCGCGCACCATCAGCGGCGCGGCGTAGAGGTTGTCGGTCGGGATGTCGAAGAAGCCCTGGATCTGGCCGGCATGCAGGTCGAGCGTCATGACGCGGTCGACGCCGGCCTGCGTGATCAGATTGGCGACGAGTTTTGCCGAGATCGGCGTGCGCGAACCCGATTTGCGGTCCTGCCGGGCGTAGCCGAAATAGGGCAGCACAGCGGTGATGCGGCGCGCCGAGGAGCGGCGCAGTGCGTCGGTGATGATCAGCAATTCCATCAAATGGTCGTTCGCCGGGAACGAGGTCGACTGGATGACGAAGGCATCCGAGCCGCGCACGTTCTCCTGGATCTCGACGAAGATCTCCATGTCGGCGAAGCGCCGTACCACCGCTTTGGTCAGCGGCAGGTCGAGACCTTGCGCGATGGCCTGCGCGAGAGCCGGATTGGAGTTGCCGGCGACGAGCTTGATGGAGCCGTTCTTGGCCGACATGGACGCTTCCTCCCGCGCTTTGCTGGACACGATGTTCAACATCAAACAATACCCACTGGAAGCACGGTTACGACGGGCGAGGAAATATCAGGCCGGGGGCTGCAATGGCAACCCGGGACGCTACGTTTTCCCTGCGAAATCCCGAGTCCGGCCAACGGTTTGGCCGGAAATTGGGGCCGTGGTTTCGCGGGGGTTATCGCTCGGCATAGCCCAGCGCCGAGGCCGGCATCTCGGCCGCCGGAGCCTCCGGGATCACGCTCGCCACGGCCGGCCCGCGCAAGCCGGGAGCCGAGTTCGGCGCATCCGGCGTGCCGTTGATCATGTTGGAAAGTCCGCTGAATCCGGCCTGGGCGATCTTCCGCAGCACGAGGTCGTCGGCCGCGCTCCAAGGATCGCGGCCGCCCTTGGCCGCGGTCGGTTCCTCGCCGGAAAGGCGCAGCGCCCGCTGCTGGTTGGCGTCGTAGACGTCCCAGACCCAGGCGATCACGGTCTTGCCGCGCACGATCTGGGCGGAGAGGTAGCTGCGCACGCGGTAGGCAGCCGTCCCCTCGCGGGAGACCACGGACAGGCTGCGCAGCTTGGATTCGGTGTCGAGCACGCCGACCATGCGGTCGAACACTTGTGGTGGCGGCCCGTCGATCGATTCGAACGCCACTGTCGCGCCGGAGCCGGCGCTCGGCGCCATCGCATAGGAGTTCGCGGCACCACCGCCACCGGCACAGCCGCCAAGCGCGGTCGCAGCCGTCAGCAGCATGACCGCCAGCACGCGCGAACCCGCGCGGCGCAAGATGAATGACGCGTCCCTCATTATGGAGGGCAGCGATATCGTTAAAATCGATTAAGGTCTAGGGCGGGTGCGCCACAGGCCACTGTCATCGCGCGCAGGCATCGCCCCGGAATGACACGGGGTTGCCCTTGTGTTCACGCTTCGAGCGCGATCGCGTGAACGTGGCGGCCGTAATCCGGCTCCTTGCGATGCACCGAGCGGCGGTAGCTGAAGAAGCGTTCGTCGGCGTAGGTGTCCAGACCGAGATCGTCGATCATCAGGATGCCCGCGGCTTCCAGACGCCTGCGGATAAAGCCGGCGAGGTCGAACATCGCGTGGCTTTCGCGCACCGACGGGATGAAGAACATGGCGTTGTCCGCATCCGCCTCGATGAAGCGCGCCACGAACTCGTTGCCGACTTCATAACTGTCCTGGCGGATCAGCGGGCCGATCGCGGCGATGATGCCGCTGCGCGAGGCGCCGAGTTTTTCCATCGCTGAAATGGTCTGCTCCAGTACGCCGGTGAGCGCGCCCTTCCAGCCGGCATGAGCGCCCCCGATCACGCCCGCCTCGGAATCGACGAACAGCACCGGCCCGCAATCGGCGGTGGAGACGCCGAGCGCAATGCCGGGCACCTTCGTCACCAGCGCATCGCCCTTGGGCCGCGGCCCGCTCGGCCACGGAGCGTCGGCCACGAGCACGTCGGGCGAATGGATCTGGTGCAGGCTGAGAAAGCGTTCCGGCGCGACGCCGACATGCTCGGCCATGCGACGGCGGTTCTCCGCGACAAGGGCCTGATCGTCGTTGGAGCCGAGCCCGCCGTTCAGCGCGGAATAGATGCCGCCCGAGACGCCGCCCTCCCGGGTGAAGAAGGCGTGGCGCAGGCCCGGCACCGCCGACAGCAGCGAGGAGGCAACCGTCATGAACCGTCTCCGGCGCGTTCGAGATCGCTGAGGCCCGCAAGCCCCGTCAACCGCGGCTCGGAGATGCCGAGCACCTTGAACATCGAACCCATGCCGCTGCGCCCGGTTTCAGTCAGTCGCTTGAGCGCGATTGAAATGTCGGTGGCGACGTCGAGCGCCGCCTTCTGCATCAACGCGCCTGCACGGGTCTCGATGCCGACGCGTTTGAGGAAATCGCCCTGGGTCACCGGCCCGTGCACGCGGGCGCCGACGTCCTCCGCCCCGCGCGCGAGCGCCTGGAAGTCGACATGGGCCGTGACGTCGGCCTGGCCCGGCGCCTTCAGGGGATCGGTGAAGGTGTGGCGCGCGATCGCCTGGAAGGTGTCGCCGGCATCGCTGCGCAGATGGCCGTAATCGATGATCAGCGCGGCGCCGTCCTGGTCGCGCACGCGGCTGGCGAGCTTCATGATCTCCGCATCTGGCCGCCATTCGAACACGGCCCCGACGGGCGCGGCGCGCACCAGAGGCGGCAGCAGCACCTCGAAGCGCGGCGTCGGCTCGGCCGCCGCGCCGAATTGAAGTTTTCCGTTGGCGTCGACCTCGATCACGCGCTCGTGCCAGCCGTTCTCGTGACGGACCATCTGGTGGATCGGCAGCACGTCGAAATATTCGTTGGCGAGGATGATGCTCGGTCCCTCGGGCACGTCGTCGATGCTGTCGTGCCAGGCGATGTTGCGGACGCCCGACAGCGTCGCACTCTGCCGCTCGCGCAGGACCGGATTGACTTCGACCATGTGGATATGGAGCGCCTGATAGAGCGGCGGCAGCACGCGGAGCGCACGCAGCGCATCCGCCATCATGGTGCCGCGGCCGGGACCGAGTTCGATCAGCCGCAGGAATTGCGGCGAGCCCATCTGCTTCCACACCGAGGCGGTCCACAGGCCCAGGAGTTCGCCGAACATCTGGCTGACCTCCGGCGCGGTGGTGAAGTCGCCTTCTCGTCCCAACGGATCGCGCGAGACGTAATAGCCATAGCGCGGATGCATCAGGCACAGTTCCATGTACCGCCAGACCGGCATGGGGCCTGAGGATTTGATCAGCGCCTTGATCTCGTCGAGTAACGGCTGGTCGGTCACGGCCTATCTTCTCAAAAGGAATTAACGAATAGCCCCTGCGGGCTCGGGCGCACCGCGCCTCACTGCCAATACAATAAGTACGAGGCCGACAATAAGCATCGGGATCGACAACAGCATGCCCATGGTTAATCCGCCCCAGAGGAAGCCGAGCTGGACGTCCGGTTCGCGGAAATGCTCGCCGGCGATCCGGCTCAGACCATAGATCAGGATGAAGGCGCCGAGGATCATGCCCGGCCGCTTCAGGGCGCCGAAGCGGATCATGATTGCAAGCACCGTGAACAGCAAAATGCCCTCCATGCCGGCTTCGTAGAGCTGGCTCGGATGGCGCGGCAGCTGGGTGGGATCAGTGGGGAAGATCATCGCCCAGGGCAGCTCCGGGTCGGTGGCGCGGCCCCACAATTCGCCGTTGATGAAATTGGCGATGCGACCGAGCAGCAGCCCGACCGGAGCAACGGCGGTGGTGATGTCGCCGAGCGACAGGATCGAGATGCGGTTGCGATAGGCGAACCACATCACCGCGACGACGCAGCCGAGGAAGCCGCCGTGGAAGGACATGCCGCCTTCCCACAGCCTGAAGATCGCGGCGGGATGGTCGATGAAGAAGGGCAGATTGTAGAACAGCACATAGCCGGTGCGGCCGCCGAGGATGATGCCGAGCGTGACCCACAGGATGAAGTCGTCGATCTGCAGCAGCGACATCGGCGCCGGGCCGCCCCACAGCCGCTCCTTCTTCAGGAGCGAGCGCGCATAGAGCCAGCCGAACACGATGCCGCAGATATAGGCCAGCGCATACCAGCGGATCGCGAACGGGCCGATCTCCATCGCGATCGGCTTGAAGGCGGGAAAGTCGATGAGCAGAAAGGGCATCGCGCCTTCTATGTCTAGACGAGATTGCGGCGATAGAGCGCCAGCAGACGCTCCCAATGCCGCTCGGCGGCGTCGCGGTCATAGACCGGACGCTTGGGAAAGGCGAAGCCGTGATGGGTGCCGGGATAGATCTCGACTTCGGCTTTGGCGCCGCTCATGCCCTGCTTCACCTTCTCGATGATCTCGGCGGGCGCGTAGATGTCGGTCTCGGCGCAGGCGAAGTAGAGCTCGGCCTTGGTCTTGGCTGCCGCGAGATGCGGGCTGTCGTCCTGGTCGGTTGCGAGCTGCGTGCCGTAGACCGAGGCGGCGGCCTTGACGCGATCGGGGAAATGCGTGGCGGCGTTGACGGCGTAGCGGCCGCTCATGCAGTAGCCGACGGTGCCGATCAGTTTGGTGTTCGCGGCCGCCTGGCCCTCGGCATAGGTCAGCAGCGCGCGCGTGTCGTCCATGATCATGGGGATCGTGAGCGATCCCATCAGCGCGAACATGCGCTTCCGCTCCGGCGCGTTCGGATCGGCCGGCAGCGCGCCGAGCTCCATCACCCCGGAACGGTAATAGAGGTTCGGCAGCATCACGTAATAGCCCGATGTCGCGAGCCGGCGCGCCATGTCGCGCAGCTCTTCGCGGATCGCCGGCGCGTCCATGTAGAACAGGATGACCGGAAACGGCCCGCCGCGTTCGGGATGGCTGATGAAGGTTGCGGTGTGACCGTCCTTGGTGGGGATCGCGATCTGCTGGTCGATCATCTCGAGCGCCTTTTGTGATTCTTCTTATGCAGGGACGTTGAATACGATTGCAAGGAAACCGGGGCATGACAAGGATACCGCCGATCGGCCCTTGAACCGGCCCAAACGGATTGCCATTGTCTTCCCGCGCGTTCGCGCAGAGTTCATCGAAAGCCGCCAGGAGACCGACATGACCCAGACCAACAACCGGTTTTTCGACGAGATCGGCCGCCTGATGAACGACGCCGCCGGTGCCGCGCAGGGCGTCAAGCGCGAGTTCGACACGGTGATGCGCACCCAGGCCGAGAAATTCCTTCGCGACATGGACCTGGTCAAGCGCGAGGAGTTCGAGGCGGTCAAGGACATGGCGCGCCTGGCGCGTGAGGAGAACGAGGCTCTGAAGGCGCGCATCGCGGCGCTGGAGGCCAAGCTCGGCGGGTAGGGAGGGAATCGTAGCCCGGATGGAGCCAACGGGTCGGCGCGAAGCGCCGCCCGATGACAGGCTTCGCGCAATCCGGGGTGTTCCAGCGGCGTACGTCCCGGATCACGCTGCGCTCCGTCCGGGCTACCGACACCTTCCGGCAGCCCATTCTCCTTGTCATTTCCGCGTCTTCCGGGTAAAAGCCCGCCACGTCCGCAGCCCCCGCACCCCTGGAGGCTTGCTGCGGCGTATGCCATGGGCCGCGTTGCGGCCCATTAACTTTTGCAAAAACAAGGACTTAACGTTATGGCGACCGTCAAGGAATTGAAGGCGACCGCACGTCCGAAGAGCGGCAAGGGGGCCGCCCGGGCTGAGCGTCGCGCCGGGAGAGTGCCCGGAGTGATCTACGGCAACAACCAGCCCCCGCTGACCATCTCGGTTGACGATCGCGAACTGCGCTCGCGCATCCTCGCCGGCCGGTTCCTGACCACGCTGGTCGACATCGACCTCGAAGGCAACAAGCACCGCGTGATTCCGCGCGACTACCACCTCGATCCGGTCAAGGACTTCCCGATCCACGTCGACTTCATGCGGCTCGGCGAAGGCGCCACCATCCGCATCAGCGTTCCCTTGCACGTGGTGAAGGCTGAAGGTTCGCCCGGCGTGAAGCGCGGCGGCGCCGTGAACATCGTTGCGCACGCGATCGAGCTCGAGTGCGGCGTGGAGAACATCCCGCAGTTCATCGAGGCCGACGTCGGGTCGCTCGAAATCGGCCACTCGCTGCATCTCTCCGACATCAAGCTGCCGGCCGGCGTGAAGGCGCTGACCGCCGAGGACGCGACCCTCGTCACCATCGTGCCGCCGTCCGGCTACGCCGAAGAGCAGAAGGCCGCGGCTGCTGCTCCGGCTGCGGGTGCTGCTGCTCCGGCGGCTGGTGCTGCTCCGGCTGCGGGTGCTGCTGCTCCGGCAGCGGCTGCCAAGGCCCCGGCTGCCAAGGCTCCCGCCGGCGGCGACAAGAAGAAGTAATCTCTCAAAGCTGGCGCGCGGTCCCTGACCGCGCGCCGAGCGAGGGGCGCGCCGCGTCATGCGACTGTTTGTTGGGCTCGGCAATCCCGGCCCGAAATTCGCACGTAACCGGCACAATGTCGGCTTCATGGCCGTCGATGAGATCGCGCGGCGTCATGGTTTCGCGCCTTGGCGCCGCAGGTTTCAGGGCGAGACCTCGGAAGGCACGCTCGGCACCGAGCGCGTGATCCTGCTCAAGCCGATGACCTACATGAATGACTCCGGCCGCAGCGTTCAGGAAGCGGCAAGCTTCTTCAAGATCGCGCCGGGCGACGTCACCGTATTCCATGACGAGCTCGAACTGCCGCCGGGCAAGGTGCGGGTGAAGATCGGCGGCGGCATCGCCGGCCACAACGGCCTGCGTTCGATCTCCGCCCATATCGGCAACGAGTACCGCCGGGTGCGGCTCGGCATCGGTCACCCCGGCGTCAAGGAATTGGTGCACGGCCACGTGCTGTCGGACTTCGCTAAAGCCGACAACGACTGGGTGGCGACGCTCTGCGACGCGGTGGCCGAGCACGCGGCACTGGTTGCCAAAGGCACCGACGCGACTTTCGCCAACAGGGTGCACCTCGCCATGCAGGCGAAGGGATTTTTGACCAAGGACGACAACGGCAAGGAATAACGCTCGTGGGATTTAAATGCGGGATCGTCGGATTGCCCAATGTCGGCAAATCGACCTTGTTCAACGCGCTGACCGAGACGGCCGCGGCGCAGGCGGCGAACTATCCGTTCTGCACCATCGAGCCGAATGTCGGCGAGGTCGCGGTGCCGGATCCGCGGCTCGACAAGCTCGCAGCGATCGCCAAGTCGGGCCAGATCATCCCGACCCGGCTGACCTTCGTGGATATCGCCGGCCTCGTGCGCGGCGCGTCCAAGGGTGAAGGCCTCGGCAACCAGTTCCTCGCCAACATCCGCGAGGTCGACGCCATCGCGCATGTCGTGCGCTGCTTCGAGGATTCCGACATCACCCATGTCGAGGGCAAGATCGCCCCGCTCGCCGACATCGAGACCATCGAGACCGAGCTGATGCTCGCCGATCTCGACAGCCTCGAGAAGCGCGTCGACAATCTGTCCAAGAAGGCCAAGGGCAACGACAAGGACGCCAAGGAGCAGCTCGACCTCGTCAATCGCACCCTGGTGCTGCTGCGCGAGGGCAAGCCCGCGCGCCTCGTCGAGCGCAAGGCGGAGGAGGAGCGCGCCTTCGGCATGCTCGGCCTGCTGTCGTCCAAGCCCGTGCTCTACGTCTGCAACGTCGAGGAAGGCTCGGCCGCATCAGGCAATTCGTTCTCGAAGGCGGTGCAGGACCAGGCTGCCAAGGAAGGCGCCATTGCCGTCGTCATCTCGGCAAAAATCGAGTCCGAGATCGCCACCATCTCACGTGACGAACGCGCCGACTTCCTGGAGACGCTGGGTCTCGAGGAGGCCGGCCTCGATCGCCTGATCCGCGCCGGCTACACGCTGCTCGACCTCATCACCTATTTCACGGTGGGCCCGAAGGAAGCACGTGCCTGGACCATCTATCGCGGCACCAAGGCGCCGGGCGCGGCCGGTGTGATCCACACCGACTTCGAGAAGGGGTTTATCCGCGCCGAGACCATCGCGTATGAGGACTACATCACGCTCGGCGGCGAAGCCGGCGCCCGCGATGCCGGCAAGCTCCGCCTCGAAGGCAAGGAATACGTCGTCGCCGACGGCGACGTGATGCATTTCAGGTTCAACACGTAAGATTCCGGAGTTCGTCCCCCGGACGCACCGTCCGGGACACGGAAGCCTCACCGTACCCCGCCGCCCTGATCCCTGATCGCGCCGAGATGCTCGTTGATGCGGAAAATGATCAGGATCAGCTCCGCGATGATGCGCGAGAACACGATCCCGACGACGACGCTCGCGATCGACGACAGCAGCATCAGGAAGCCGCCGAACGGGCTGATCGCCATCATCGCGAGGCCGGAGAAGATGCCGGAGAGGCCGAACAGGCAGATCAGCGCGATCACCAGCCAGTAGAAGGTCTTGATGATCGTCGGCGTGATGAAGCGGTCCCATTGAAACAGGTCGCTGAATGAAAACATTGCTCTCCCCAGGGCAATTCAGGTGTTGTCGGGCCTTGCAAATGGATCGCGGCCCCTGCTCGATCCGACTCAAGACCAACGCCGTGCGCCGAATGTAGCACGAGCCATGCGGGCCGGCGGGTTGAGATTGCCGCAAAGTGCGGCCACAATCTGTCATTCCCTCAAACCTTTCCCAAGATGACCCTGACCTTCGAAGATTTCCCGCCCGGCCGGTTCGGAACGTTCGGCCCGCGCCATGTCACGCGGGACGAGATCGTGGCCTTTGCCGCCGAGTTCGATCCGCAGCCGATGCACCTCGACGAGGAGGCCGCCGGCAAAAGCATGCTGCGCGGCCTGTCCGGCTCGGGCTGGCATCTCTGTTCGCTGATGATGCGGATGATGGCCGACGGTTTCATTACCCGCGCCGCTTCGCTGGGACCTCCCGGCGTCGATGAGGTGCGCTGGCTGTCGCCGCTCAGACCCGGCGACGACCTCATGCTCGACGTCGACGTCGTCGAGGCCCGCACCTCGAAGAGCCGGCCGGAGCTCGGCATCGTCAAGTTCAAATGCACCGTGCGTAACGCGGCGGGGCAGGCGCTGTGCGAGATGACGTCGCCGATCCTGATCAAGCGGCGCGAGGGAGCGGTCTGATGCCGTTTTTCGAGGAGATCGAGACTGGGCATCGCCGCGAGATCGGCGCCTATACGTTCACGGCCGAGTCGATCAAGACATTCGCCGCAAAGTTCGATCCGCAGCGTTTTCACCTCGACGAGGAGGAGGGCAAGAACTCGCTGTTTGGCGGGCTCGCGGCCTCGGGCTGGCATGTCGGCTCAGCCTGCATGAGCCTGCTTGTCGCCGACGGCCAGCGTCTGGCGCGGGAAGCCGCCTCGCGCGGCGAGGAGGTCGCGGTGTGGGGTCCGTCGCCGGGCTTTCGCGACCTGCGCTGGATCAGGCCGGTGCTCGCCGGCGACATCGTCACCTACGTCAACGTCGTCATCGACAAGCGCAGCTCCGCCTCGCGACCCGGCTGGGGCATCCTGACCGCGCGCACCACCGGCACCAACCAGCGCGGCGAGGACGTCTACGCCATCACCGCCAGTGCTTTCGTGCCGATGCGTGCGAACGGCGGTTAGATTCGTTCCAGGATGAACGGCAAAAACAGCGCGCGAGTGTTGCCCCCGCGCTATGGACGCGATTCCGGGTGGCTGCCATAAGCCTGCGCAACATGGTTTTCCCGCGAAGCAGTTCGCGGAACCATCGAGTTGCTAACCAATTATGAACCTGTCGCTGTCTATTTGAACGAACTGGGCAGAGTACAGGGGACGAGGACCATGGCAGACCGCGGCGCACTCAAGCTGGTCGGATTCATCTTTGCTACCGCGACGCTGGCCGTGATGCTGGTCGCGGGCATGGTGGTGAAGGGCTATGCCGACGGTGCCTACACCCTGGAAGCTTCGACCGTGGAAGCCGCCCGGTAAGACTTCGTTAACTCCGCGGGGCCGCAACGCGGCCTCCGCCTTCAGCGGCTATAGACGAACGCCAAGATCGCGATCGCAACCGCCAGCAATCCGACAAAACGCAACATGATCGTGCCGAACTGGTTCGGCGCGGGCCGTAGCGGTATCGGGTCCGTGGTGTCGGGCCGAATGCTTTCCATGACATGTCCCCAGGCCCGGCCGCGATGGCAAGAGCGCTTGGCGTTAGTCGCCGGGTGGATGCGGGAAGTTCAAAATCCTCCGCTGTCGTGCCCCGCGAAAGCAGGGCATCCAGTACGCCGGGGGCTCTCGGTTCTAGCCTCGCTGCCTCTGGAATACTGGATCACCCGCTTTCGCGGGTGAAGACACTTTTCATGGGGCGCGTGCGCACCGTCGCACACCCACGAATCCAAACCGCCGCGCCCCTTTCGGAACGCGGCGGCTGGTGATGCGTGATGTCAGCGATCAGCTGTTGCGCAGGCCGTCGGCGGCGCGCTTCCACTGCGAGACGTTGTCGGCGATCATGCGGGTCGACTTCATCGCGGCCTGGCTGAGCTGGGCGTAGCCGGAGATCTCGCGCTGGACGCGCTGGCCTTCGGCGTGGAGCAGGTCGCGCAGGCTCTCGAGCTCGGAGATCAAATTCTCGATCTCGGCGAGGGAGGTGCCGGCGACGCGCTGGATCAGCGAGTTGACGTTGGTGACGGTGGCCTCCGCGCTCGGGTCGAGCGGCGGCGCGTCCGTGGCGGTCGCTGCCGGACGGCGCAGATAGGCGATGTCGTTGCGGACGAAGTCACGGATGCCTGCTTCGACTTCCGTCACTGCGGCGAGGTTGGTGTCGATGGTCTCGGTCTCGGTGCCTTCGGTCTTTTCCGGACGCATGGCGTTCATCGTTGTTCCCCTGTTCGCGTTGAGCGCAGCGCGAGTGTCCCCCGCACGACGACGTCAGTCTGGGACTAGGGCGTCGGATTTTGGCCGCAACTTGGCCGAGGTGCGGCAAGGGCGGTCCATTCGTGGGCTTTGCCGTGGCGTATGGTTACGGGAGTCTGAATGCTGTCCGCGGAGAGGGAACCAATCTCCTCATGGTGAGGAGCGCGAAGCGCGCGGCGGACGGTGCTGCGCACAGCCGCGAGAACCATGCAGGCCCGGCTGTCGCCGCGGGGGCCTCGATCCTTCGAGACGCGCGCAAGCGCGCTCCTCAGGATGAGGAGAAAGATTCGCGCCGACCTACCAGCTCTTCTTGAAACCCGCCGTCAGGCTCTTGTTGATCGCCCCTTGCGAGGTTTCGCCGACCGAGCCGGAGACGGTGACGTTGTCGAAGAGCTTTTGTTCGGCGCCGACCTTGCGCAGCCATTTGTCGTCGGTGGTCGACAGCGACTGGCCTGCGGTGATGCTGGTGCCGGTGTCGGTGAGGGTAACCTTGGCCGACTGGTCGGTCTCGTAATTGCGCGTGATGTGACCGCCGACGCCGGGGAGCGCCATGGTGCCCTGCTGGTTGACGCTGTAGCCGTTCTGCAGCGTCAGCGACGTGTCGCCCGTCAGCGGCACCGACTTGGTCAGCGAGGCCCCGAGCTTGCTCTGTTCGGCGCCGGGATCGACGCGGGCCTCCACAGCGGTCTTGTCCCAGATCGCGCCCGCGCCGGGCGCGGTCGCGGCCGCCCAGGCGCTGCCGGACGACTGAGGCACGCTGCCGCCATTGGTGGCCTTCTGCGCCAGCAGCTCGGACATCGTCCGCGGCTCGCTCGTCACCGTCATGTCGGCGCCGATGCGGGCGTCCCAGAATGAGGATACCGACTGCTTCACAGTCACCGCCGAGGAGCCGTTGGCGTTGGCGTTCGTCGCCCAGTTCAGCCCGTCCTTGGCGGCGGCCTGGGCGCGCTTCTTGGCGGCGATGATGTCGTTGAGCGTGCCGGCGTCGATCGCGAGCTGGCCCCAGTCGAGCTTGTCGACGTCGATGCCGCTCAGCACGTCGGGGTCGTTGACGTCGGGGGCCTCCGCCCCCTCGGCCTCGTCGTCGGACGCTGCGGCCGGGCCGGGGGAGAAGGGCGGAATGATCTGCGCCGACACCGTCAGCACCGAGCCCAAGATCAAAGCGGCCGCCAGCATCGGCAGCCTGGTCCAGCCAAACCCTGTCGCGAATTCCATCGTCCTGCCCGTCAGCCCAGTCCCGCCGAGGATGCGGAACCATCGTTGCGAAATTGTGGCGGTTCCAACAAACGCGAACCAACGGGCCGCGCGAAAGGCGCGCGCCCGATGGCGAGCTTCTCCACGATTGCATCCGGCGGGGCTGGAGGCCAGGACGCGTCGCCGAGAGCATCAGCCATCGGTCCCGAACAGCGGGGCCCGTTGGTGTTCCGTTCAGCCGACGCTGGTCATCTTCGGCAGATGAATGGCGCGGCCGAGTGCCTGCTCGACCAGATCAAACGTGTCGATCAGCACGCGCATGCTGGTGAGCTTGCCCGCCCTGAACTGGGCGAACTGCGCCACCCGCAAGCTGATCGGCTTGCTGGAATCCAGCGCGGTCAGCGAATAGCGCAGCATCGAGGCGGCGGAATCAACGCCCAGCATGATGCTCTCGCGGTCGAAGCGGCGGACCTGGAAGTTGTCGGCGAACTGGCGGATGACGTCGAGCACGGCGTCCTTGCCCTGGCGCGCGCCGAGGAACGGAAACATGTCGATCGGGCCGTAGAGCGCCCACTCGACGTCCTCGTCGATCAGGGCCTCGATGTCCTCGAAATGCCGGTCGTTGATCGCGCGGTGCAATGCTCGCGAGAAACGCCAGAGGCTGTGCTCTGTCATTTTGGGCAGTCCTGAAGCTGGCTTGCGAAAAAACGAAAAACAACCCCAAGCGCACAGGATAGGTGCCGCGGGGTCGCTCAACTCATTTGTATACGAACAAAATACGCCAATTCGGCCAAAACGCAATTCACGTTTTCGCAATGCACAATTGATCGCGGCGTGTGAGATTTACAATAGAACCCCGTATTTTCCCGGT
Organism: Bradyrhizobium sp. 40; assembly: GCF_023100925.1. Lineage (NCBI taxonomy): Bacteria > Pseudomonadati > Pseudomonadota > Alphaproteobacteria > Hyphomicrobiales > Nitrobacteraceae > Bradyrhizobium > Bradyrhizobium sp. 40. The sequence goes on along the minus strand of NZ_CP064688.1, from coordinate 6,294,860 downwards.
CCGGGCCGGTTTGGAGAGAGGCCCCGTCCACCCGCTCGCCCACGATCAGCGGGCCGATCTCACGTTCCAGCACCTGCTGCACCAGGTCGTAGGAATCGATGATCTCGCGGATCTGCGCCACCTGGCCGTTGCGGAAAGTGTAGAATATGGCCATGTCGACCTGAATGATGCGGTCGTTGCTGCGCTTCCTGAAGAACACGCGCAGATAGGCCGCGACCGCGTCGCCTTCGGCGATGATCTGCGGCACCTCGTAGCGGATCTCGGCGTATCGCTCCTGCACGGTGCGCCAGAATTCGCCGAGCTCCTGCTTGCCGTGGCAGGGGCCCATGTGGGGCAGCACGTCGATCGGCGCGTGGGTGAGGAAGTCGACGTCGTCGGTGCAGCACGACAGCGCCGCCTCGAGATCGCTGCGCGCGATCGCGTCGAGCAGATGCAGCACACGCTGGCGATTGAGCTTCTCGACCGTCATTCCGCCCGTCCTCATTGGCCGTGTGGAGCTTGCGCCGAGCTAATGCGCGGCCTCGGATACCGGCAATCCGCAAACCCACAGGGAATATTGCAGACGTATGACGCGCAAGCGCAATGCCAGGTTCATGACTGCAATTGAGGGTTGAGCGACCGGGCGCCTGCACGAATTCGCGTGGCTGGCGTGGACGCAGGAAGCGAACGCGGAACCGGGACGTGCCCGTGCCTGTTGAGGTCGCAAGACCGCATCCGGAGACATCGATCCATGAAATCCCTCGCCGCCATCGCCGCCGTACTTCTCATCTGTGGCGCGACTTCCGCCGCCAACGCCAAGGGCTGCATCAAGGGCGCCGTCGTCGGCGGTGTCGCCGGCCACTATGCCGGCCATCACGGCGTCCTCGGCGCCGCCGCCGGCTGCCTCTACGGCCGCCACCATGCCAAGGAGCAGCAAGAGCAGGAGAGGCGGCAGCAACAGCAGAGCCAGGTGAACGGGCAGGGCAAGCTGTAACCCCTGGTCATTCGGGGCGCGCGCGCCTTGTTCCCGCAGAGGAAATGGGCGTGACGCATCTCACATCAGGCCCTCCTGATGGCGGCTAGATTCATCCGCATGTCCTCAGGGAGACGTGCCATGGCCGCCATCGCTAGAGTCAGAAAGTCCAGCCTGCATAACGCGCTCGAAGGCCTCGCGCTGACCGCGACGCTGCAAAGCTTCCCGACCTTCGCCGCCGCCGCCTTCCTGCTCAAGCTGGTCGGCAATCACGACCTGGTCGGCGATCCCGGCGTCGCCATCTTTGTCGCCATCGCTTCGCTCGCCCATGCGCTGCTTGCGGTGACCTTCGGGCCGAGCTTCCCGACCTTCTTCAAGACCGTCTACGAACCAAAGTTCTTCGAGGCCCATCTGTCGCTCACCGACAAGATCACGGCATGGCGAACCCAACCGGTCGCCTCGTTGCAACTCATGACCATCGTGCTGCTGCTGTCCGTGATGGCCGTGGTGACGGCGAGCGTGGGGTGATCGCATCATGCCCTTCATTACCGCGTCGAAATCGGGCCCGCTAAACTGGCTCGAAGGCTTTGCGCTCACCGCGATCCTGCAGGGATTTCCAATCTTTGCCGCGGCGTCCCTGATGGTGAAGCTCCTGGGCAACCATCATGGCGGCAATCCCATGCTCACCATCACCATGGCGACGACCTTCTACAGCTTCCTCTCCATCTGGGCAGGATCGACATTCCCGGGATTTGCAAAGAACGCCTACGAACCGCTGTTCTTCGACGCCAGCCTGTCCTTCTCCGACAAGATCGCCCGCTGGCGCGCCAAGCCCGCGACGTCGATGCAATTAGTGGCCTCAGTGCTGCTGTTGTCGCTGCTGGCGGCAAGCGTTGGGTGAGCTCGCGTTCTCATCATTCTCGCCGCCATGAACAACCATCGGCGGCGCCGGCGCTCTGCACCCCCTACCTCTTCTTCCACCCACCCCTATGCCCCGGCGCCCTCCGCTCGACCGCGGCGATGGCCCGAACTCCGGCCCCGACTGCCTTGAGTCCGTCGGCTGGATGATGCGGCTTTCGCCGCCGAACGGCTTTGACGGCAGCGCGCGGTCGGCGCGATAGGGCAGGGATTCCGGGCCGTGCATCTCGTCGAGATGCGGCTTGTGCACCTTCGAGCCGCTGCCGCCGCCGCTCGCCTTCAGCGCGGAGCTCACGGTCTTTTTCTTCATGGCGCTTACCGGCAAATTGGCGGCGTCGCCGTATTTCTTCGCGCCCGCATAGGCGCCGGCCTTGCCCTGCACCGTGCGCTGCTTGACGGTGGGATCGTCGACCACGGCGAGCTCGGTGGCGCGCAGGCGCTTGACCTCGTCGCGCAGCCGCGCGGCTTCCTCGAAGTTCAAATCGGCGGCGGCCTCGCGCATCCTGGTCTCGAGATCGCCGAGCACGGCTTCGAAATTGTGGCCGATCGAGATGACGTCGTCGGTCATGTCGTGGCCGCCGATCTCCACCAGCACATGATCGCGCTCGTAGACGCTGTTCATGATGTCGCCGATCGACTTCTTGATGCTCTCCGGCGTGATGCCATGCGCCGTGTTGTACTCGACCTGCTTCTCGCGACGGCGATCGGTCTCGGCGATGGCGCGCTCCATCGAGCCCGTCATCTGGTCGGCATAGAGGATCACCTTGCCGTCGACGTTGCGCGCGGCGCGGCCGATGGTCTGGATCAGCGAGGTCTCGCTGCGCAAGAAGCCTTCCTTGTCGGCGTCGAGGATCGCGACCAGCGCGCATTCGGGAATGTCGAGGCCTTCGCGCAGCAAATTGATGCCGACCAGCGCGTCGAACGCGCCGAGGCGCAGATCGCGGATGATTTCGATGCGTTCGATGGTGTCGATATCGCTGTGCATGTAGCGGACGCGAATGCCCTGCTCGTGCAGATATTCGGTCAGATCCTCCGCCATGCGCTTGGTCAGCACCGTGATCAGCGAGCGGTAGCCGGCTTGGGCCGTGGCGCGGACCTCGCCGACGAGATCGTCGACCTGGGTGCGCGCCGGGCGGATGTTGACCGGGGGATCAATCAGGCCGGTCGGGCGGATCACCTGCTCGACGAACACGCCGCCGCTCTCGTTGATCTCCCAGGCGCTGGGCGTGGCCGAGACCGCGACCGTCTGCGGCCGCATCATGTCCCATTCCTCGAAGCGCAGCGGACGGTTGTCCATGCAGGAGGGCAGCCGGAAGCCGTATTCGGCGAGCGTCGCCTTGCGGCGGAAGTCGCCGCGGAACATGCCGCCGATCTGGGGAACGGTGACATGGCTCTCGTCGGCGAACACCAGCGCGTTGTCGGGCACGTATTCGAACAGCGTCGGCGGCGGCTCGCCGGGCAGGCGCCCGGTGAGATAGCGCGAATAGTTCTCGATGCCGGCGCAGCTTCCTGTCGCCTCCATCATCTCGAGGTCGAAGGTGGTGCGCTGCTCCAGCCGCTGGGCCTCAAGCAGGCGGCCCTGGTCGTGGAGCTGGTCCAGCCGCATCTTCAATTCGGATTTGATCGACTTGATCGCCTGCACCAGCGTCGGGCGCGGCGTCACATAGTGCGAGTTGGCGTAGATCTTGATGAATTCGAGCTCGTCCTGCTTGTGGCCGGTGAGCGGGTCGAACTCCTCGATGGTCTCGACGGTGTCGCCGAACAGGTTCACGCGCCAGGCGCGGTCTTCATAGTGCGCCGGAAAGATGTCGATGACGTCGCCCCTGACACGGAAGGTGCCGCGGGTAAAATCGGCCTGGGTGCGCTTGTATTGCAGCGCGACGAGGTCGGCGATGAGCTGGCGCTGGTCGATGCGCTCGCCCTTCTTCAGGGCAAAGGTCATCGCGGTGTAGGTTTCGACCGAGCCGATACCGTAGATGCAGGACACCGAGGCGACGATGATGACGTCGTCGCGTTCGAGCAGCGCGCGCGTCGCCGAGTGGCGCATGCGGTCGATCTGCTCGTTGATCGAGGAGTCCTTTTCTATGTAGGTGTCGGTGCGAGGGACATACGCTTCGGGCTGGTAGTAGTCGTAATAGCTGACGAAATACTCGACCGCGTTGTCGGGGAAGAAGCTCTTGAACTCGCCATAGAGCTGGGCGGCGAGCGTCTTGTTCGGCGCCAGGATGATGGCGGGGCGCTGCGTGGCCTCGATCACCTTGGCCATGGTGTAGGTCTTGCCGGAGCCGGTGACGCCGAGCAGCACCTGAGAGCGGTCATTGCGATTGATGCCCTCGACCAGCTCGGCGATCGCGGTCGGCTGGTCGCCGCGCGGCTCGTAATGCGACTTGATCTCGAAGCGCACGCCGCCTTCGGACTTTTCCGGACGCGGCGGCCGATGCGGGGTCCACACCCTGGTGGAGCCGTCGTCCTTGCGGAACTCCGGCCGGCCCTCGCGGATCAGCGATTCCAGCGCGTCGGCGGTCGCCTTGACGCCGAGCGCCTCCATCTTGCTGCGCGGCGGACGCGCCAGGGCTTCGGCATCGTCCTCTTCCGTGGGAAGGCCGAGCTGACGGGCCAGTTCCGGATCGAGCGTCGGGATCGTGGCCGCGGTTCCGTAATTGGCCTGCGGTGCCTCGTCGAAGCCCGCGTCGCGGGCGCCGGGCGGCTGCGGATTGGGCCGCAGCGGCATCGGCCGTGTATTGTCTTGCGGAAACTCCTTCGGCGTCGAGGTCCGCGCGCGATGCGCGGCGGCCTCGCCCCCGGAGCGGCGGTCGCGCGAATTGTCCGGCGGCGGCTGCAGGCCGGTGCCCGATCCGAGCCCGGCATCGCCGCGATTGATTGCGGGATTGAGCAACTCGGCCAGCGCCGGCCCGATCGGCTGCACGTCGGGGCGAGACGCCTTGGAATTGGGCGCCTTCGCGTTCGGAGCCTTGGTCTTGGGGGATTTTCCGGATTTTTCGGAGGAAGCAGTTTTCTTCGCCATGCTCCGAATATGGGGCGAGTCCGCCTCGCAATAAAGAGCGAATGCCCCTCCCGGATCAGACTGCTGACAGCAGGTTGGCAGCAGGATTGGATCGCCGGATCTTGCGATCAGGCCGCCGGCGACGGTCCCTCGTCGTCCCCGGCCGCCTGACGCGGCTCGAGGATGTCGAGGTGGATGCCGCCGCAATCGGTGCAGCGCATGGCCCAATACTCGCACCCGGCACGGCCGCCGATCACGCGGAGCACCGTGAGATCGCCGTCGCATTCCGGGCAATTCGACAGCACATTGTGGGTGTAAATCCTCGGCCGCGGCGTGTCTTCGAATTCGATGACTGACATGACCGGTTTCCCCCTTTGACCCTGCGCCGTTCCTTGTTCGCCTGCAGTCCCGCTCGCCTATTCGTCCTCGCTGTCGTCGGCCCGCCGGCGGAAGCGATCGATGTGATGCTTGGCATGGGCAATCGCGGCATCGGGATCGGGCCAGGCGAAGCCGACTTCCATGGCCGGAAACAGCACGCCGTCGATGGCAACCGGGCTGAAATCGGCACGCCGGATCCGGGCGTGCCAAAGTCCCTTGCCCGCTTCGAAGGATTCGATGTCAAAGCCGTCGTAGAGGGTCGTCATTGCAGTCCCCAAAATGTTTTGTTCGAGCGCCTTGTTGGAGGGTCAGGGGACCACATTTGCGGATTTCAGGATGTGAAGCCGTTCACAAGCGGCGGGCTTTTTTGCCCAAGGACGGCTGCAGCGTCAGTTCCGCGCGCTGGTGCGGCCGGTCCGCCGGACCGGACGGGCGGCGGGTTCCGACGCGGCGCGCATGATCCAGCGGCGGAACGCGGCAAAGTCGCGCTGCTCGGTCTGGAAGCTGCGATAGAGCAGGTACCAGCGCATGCCCTTGGGCACGGAGAGGTCGAATGGCGCGACCAGCCGACCGGCGGCGAGATCGTCGTCGATATAGGGCCGGATGCCCATGGCGATGCCGAGCCCGTCGGCGGCAGCCTGAAGCGCCTGGCCGTAGAACTGGAACTCCGGCCCCCGCGCGTTGATGCGCGCGAGGTTCGCGGCCTTGAGCCAGATCGGCCAGTCCTCGGGCGAATGCGCGACGCGGATCAGGCTCGATCCCCTAAGATCGGCCGGGCGCTTCAGCGAGGAAGCCAGGCGAGGCACGCAGACTGGCGTGAGGTCGCCGGCGAACAGCGGCTCGGCGACCAGCCCGGGCCAGTCGCCGGTACCGAGCTGGATGCCACAGCTCCAGTCTTCGCCGAACGGCACCGACGCGCCGCCTGTGGTGAAGCGCACCTCGATGTCGGGCTCCTCGTTGCGAAACTCCGACAGGCGCGGGATCAGCCAGCGCATCGCGAAGGTGTGGCCGATGCCGATGGTGAGCACGCGGACGCTCGAGGGCGCCGTCACCTGGGCGGTGAGGCTTGCGAGCGCGTCGAAGATCGGGGTCAGCCCGCTCTGATAGGCGCGGCCCGCCTGCGTGAGAAGCAGCTTGTTGGCCTTGCGCTCGAACAGCGCGACGCCGAGCCGTTCTTCCAGGATGTGCACCATGCGGCTGACCGCCGCCGCCGATACGCTCAGCTCGAGGCCGGCCGCGGCAAAGCTGCCGGCCCGCGCCGCGGCTTCGAATGCCTTGATGCCGTTGAGAAACAGCAAGCGCCGCAAATGACCGACCCTCAGGAAAGCTGATGCCAGGCTAAGATAACTCAGTTTGCGTAGACGGCGCAAGCGGGGCACGTTTCTCTTCGCTCGCGCCGCAAGCGGGGAGAAGGCCAGCCGGAGATTTTTACGTGACGCCCATCACGATCGCTGCCCTTGGATTGCTGATGGTCGGCACCGCGTTCCTGTCGAGGCTGTTCGGGATGGCGGGCGGGCTGATCCTGATCGGCGTGCTGTTGGCCCTGATGCCGCTGCCGACCGCGATGGTGTTGCATGCGATCACGCAGATGGCCTCGAACGGCTGGCGGGCCTTTCTCTGGCGCGCGCATATCCGCTGGCGGCCGGTCGCAAACTACATGGTCGGCGCGGCCGTCGCGCTCGCGGCGTGGTCGCTCACGCGCTACGTGCCCGACAAGCCGGTCGCGCTGCTGCTGCTCGGCATCACCCCGTTCATGGCGCGGCTGCTGCCCGCGAACGTCAAGCCGGATCCCGACCGTCTCTGGCAGGGCACCGTCTACGGCACGATCTGCATGGGCCTCATGTTGATGACCGGCGTGTCGGGACCGCTGCTCGACACCTTCTTCCTCGGCGGCGATTTCGGCCGGCGCGAGAAGGTGGCGACCAAGGCGATGTGCCAGCTCGTCAGCCATTTCACCAAGCTGATCTATTTCGGCGGCGTGATCGACCAGGCCGCGACGCTCGATCCCGTGCTCGCGGCCGTCGCGATCGCAGCATCCATGTTCGGCACCACGCTGGCGCGGCGCATCCTCGAAGCCATGACCGACCAGCAATTCGTGGCCTGGTCGATGAAGCTGATCACCACCATCGCCTGCTACTACGTCGCCTATGGCAGCTGGCTGCTGGTCCGCACGCCCGTGCTGGCGGCCTTCGAGAAGGGAGGTTTGCAATGAGCGAGACTGCCGACCCGCTGGTGCTGGACTTCGTCGAATGGGTTGCGCGCGAGCCGCGCGCCTATGCCGAGGTGATCGCGACCTGGAAGACCTCGTGCCCGCGCCTCACCATCTGGGAAGACGCCGCCGACCGCGGCTATGTCGCGCGCGAGACGCTCCCCGGAATGGGGCGGATCATCGCGGTGACGGAGGACGGCGAGAAGCTGCTGCGCACGAACGGGCGGTGAGCATGTTGCTTCATGCTAGCTCTCACCCGAGCGCTACCGCGGAGGCGCCGCAAGGCGTGGCCGGATGATCTCGACCATACGCTCGGCCGAGGTGCCCGGCGGAAAGAAGCCGAGATATTTCCCGTAGCCGTCCATGAGGTAGATGAAGGAAGTGTGGTCGATTGTGTAGTCGCCGGCGTCCTTGCCGATCGGGATCTTGGCAAAATAGACCTTGTAGGCCTCTGCCGCTGCCCCGATCGCGTCGAGGCTGCCCGTCAGCCCGAGCAGCCGCGGATGGAATAGCGGCACATATTCGGCAAGATGCTGAGCCGTGTCGCGTTCGGGGTCGAGGGTGATGAAGACCGGCTGGACGGCTTCGGCGTCCGGCCCGAGCTGCTCGAGCGCCTGTCCGATCGCCATCAGGTCGGTGGGGCAGACGTCAGGGCAATAGGTGAAGCCGAAATAGACCAGCATCAGTCGTCCGCGGAAGTCGCGGTCGCTGCGCGGCTTGCCGGTCTGGTCGATCAGCTCGAACGGGCCGCCGACCGGCTCCCGATTCCACATCAGGATGTCCATGGTCTCCGCGGCCGAGCGCGCCTGCGCCGCTCCCGCGCAGGCAAGCGCCAGCGTCACGTACAGCCAGGCGCCGGCAGGTCGCATCACAGCCCGAAGGTGAGGCGGCTGCCTGTCGTCGTCACCACCACCTTGCCCTCCATCTGGGCATTGGCTTCCTGTGCGAAGTTGAGCCCGCTGCAATGCATGGGCACTACGACGTCAGGGTTGAGCGCCTTGATCTCGCTCACGACCTGCGCGAGGTAGTCCTTGGGCGCGGGACCGAGGTGAAACCCGCCGACGACGGCGTGCACTTTCTGGATGCCCGACACTTCCTGCGCCTGCTTCACCGAGTTAACGATGCCGACATGGCCGCAGGACGAGATCACGACGAGACCGAGATCCCGCACATTGAAGCAGGTGGCGTGCTCGTGGATGTGCTCGTCCGGCACGATCTTGCCTTCCATCTCTGCCGGCAGGTAATGCCCGACGTTGCAGCCCAGCCCATCCTTGATGCCAAACTCGACCAGGGTGTTTGGCAGTACGCGTTCACTGCTGCGGCGGGTGATCTTGCCGGTGGTGAAAGCGTGGTCCGCGACTACTGTTGGCGTCTCGCATAGCACGGTCGTCACTTTCTGCGCCGCGAGCGACCGGCGATCGAGGGTGCCGAAATCGGCGAATTGCCCCTGCGTCGGCGTCGGATTGACGCGATGGCAGAAATTATCCTCGCCGCCCGCATAGAGCTTGATGTCGGCGGGCAGCTTGTCGCGAAATTTATCGAGAAAGCCGTTCAGACCGCCGAAATGATCGTAGTGACCGTGGCTGACGATCAGCGCGTTGAGCTTGGCCGGATCGACGCCGATCAACGCCATGTTATTGAGCAGCACCTCGGGCGTGTATCCGTAGTCCAGCATCAGCGTGCGCTGGTTGCCGCCGCCTTCAGATTCCAACCAGAGCGACAGGCCCCATTCGTTGTGCAGCGATTTGCGGAAGTCGCTGCCGCGCGCGGCCGGCGTGATCGAGACGCCGTTGATTTGCTTGGGACGGAAGAACAGATCGAAGCTCGAATCCACCAGTACGCGCATCGAAAGCTTGTCGACGGTCGGGACGGTGATCGGCGCTGCGCTCGCGATCTCGACACAAGTGAAGGCATTGGCGGCCGCGGCGCCGGCAAGCGCTGCCGAGCCGAGAAGGAAATCGCGCCGTGGAATGGATGTGGTCATGTAATGCCTCCCAAAGCTTGAAATGCCCGAGCTTAGGTCCAATCCAGTGCCAGCTCAACAAGCCGCGAGCAGATTCGGCGCCGGCGCGGGCGAGGTAACTGGTTGCCGGTCACACCCAGGCCATGGCGGCAAGACCGCTTTCTTGCGCTCGTAGCTATGACGGCTACTCTGTTCGCAAACCGCAGCAACGGGACCAGCCATGTCACTCAAATTTTACGAACTCGTCGGCACCGACGCCTCGCGACCGTTCAGCCCGTTCTGCTGGCGCACGCGGATGGCGCTGGCACACAAGGGCCTTTCGGCGGAAACGCTGCCCTGGCGCTTCACCGAGAAAAGCGCGATTGCGCCGCACGGCTCGGAGAAGGTGCCGGTGCTGCTGCATCACGACCAGCCGGTGGTCGATTCCTGGGCGATCGCGACCTATCTCGAAGACAAGTTTCCGGACCGTCCGTCGCTGTTCGGCGGCGAGGGTGGCCGCGCCATGGCGCGCATGCTCAACGCCTGGGGCGACATCGCCATCGTCGGCGGCATCTTTCCGCTGATCATCGCCGACATCCCGAAGAATCTGGACGAGGTGGACGCCGCCTATTTCCGCCAGTCGCGCGAGGCGCGTTTCGGCGGCAAGACGCTGGAAGAGATCATGGCCAGCTGCGATGCCGCCGTGGTCGCCTTCCGCAAATCGCTCGAGGAGATGCGGCAGACCCTGAAGAAGCAGCCCTTCATCGGCGGCGCCGCACCGAACTATGCCGACTACATCGTGTTCGGTGGTTTTCAGTGGGCGCGCGTGACGAGCCCGTTCAAGCTCCTGGAAGCGGACGACCCGGTCTACACCTGGCGCGAAAAGCTGCTGGATGCGTTCGACGGCACGGCGCGGAAGTCACCGGGGCACGCTGTCTGAGCGAGCGCAGGCTTTTATCCCGCGCAGGCGTTCCCCGTCACGCGCTCATTCCTCACCACGGCTTCGACCATCTTGCGCGCGACGTTGTTCAAATCAGCGAGCGCCAGATAGCCTTGCGCATACGCTTCTTGAGTCAGGCGATCGATGCGCAGGTCCTCCCCCGTCGTCCATTGCTTCGCGATGTAATCGGCGCCGGGTTTGCCGAATGTTTCGGGATAGCGCTCCATCTGATTTTGCCGCTGATAATAGTATTCGTCGAGGCCGCTGATGAACCGCTGTCGGCCCTCGCCCGTGCAACGTGCGCCATAGGGCCGTTCCAGCGTGGCGATTGCGCTCTCACGCTGTCTCGCCCTACCGTCCACCGAGTATTTTTCATTTGTGCCATACCCCGGTCCGTCCATCGGGGCGGCTTGCCGAGCCTTCGGCTCGGGCGCGAACGCCCACGCTGCGACCTGCCAGATGATGATTGCCCAGACGACGAACCAGATACGGCTCATCTGCGGCTCGCCGTCGCAAGTTGCCGTGGCAGGCACACGGGCGATGGATTGGACCATAGGCCCGGACCGGCGAAGGCCAGCACTGTAAGACGGATTTCCGCTGGGAAATCCTCTTGAACGACACCCTTCTGTTCAAAGGCTTCCGCGAGCGCAGCCTTGACGCGTACGTCGAGCGGCGTCGAATGCACCGCGTTGGCTTGGTCGCGCTTCTTTTCGCTGCAGAACATTCCCATGGCCGGGGTCGGACAGTCGTAGATCTTCATATAGCCACGCGCATAGGCCGACGTGGCCGCAATGAGGTTGGCTTTCATCGTGTCATCGCAAGGCGACATGGCGTAGGCGGTGCCGGCCTGCAAAGCATCCATTCGCAGCGCGTCGAGCTTTGGATCCTTGTCGCTCTGTGCGGTGTGCTCCGCCTCCCACATCTTGCGTTCATAGGCTTTGGCGCTGTCGTCACCGAATGTCGCTTTGAGTGTCGGCTTCAGCTCGCCGATCAGCGAAAAGGAATAGGTGGGAAATCCACGCAACGCCCACGAGAAGCCGACGAAAGTCGTGACGAAGGCCGTGCAGGTGAATAAAATGAACCGGCTCATGTGGGTACTCGAATTGACGCCGCGCAACCTAGCCGTGTCTGGTTAAGGCTAGCGTTAATCCGCGAGTTCCAGCCCGAGAAGGTAAAGGCAGTCTAAAGAGATCATGCGATTTTGGGGTTCCGCCCAAACGGCCGGCGGAAAGAGCGTGGATGTTTGGTCGGGAACGTCTCTGGCGTTGCGGACCTGAATCTAATGTTGGCCTTCGGAGTGAGGTGACCGCGCGCAATGACGGTAGCCAAACGCGCTATCTTCGGTCACTTGCCAGCTCCGACGGCCGCCTCGCGCAGGCACGCCCGGCACAAACAATCCTCGCCCTTGACCGGCATCGGCAATCGCGCCGTTTCTTCCGCGCACCAGCAGGTGCCCGAGAGGTCGCAGCCGAACTCGGTGCCGCAGCGGGAGCAGGCGAGGCGGCGCGCTTCCTGCACTGGAATGTCTTGCGGATTTGTCATGATTTGCGCAAAAGCCGGGCTGTCATTTTCATGCCGGGTTCATCTCCCGCTGCGGTATATTAGGCCTCGCGCACGTATCAGGAAAGCGGTTGGCAACGCGCGAAGGACACATCGATGGCCCGCGATTCGCAAGCCGCGCTCGTCGCGCTCAACCGTTTCGGCTTCGGCGCCCGTGGTGGTGCATCCGGCGATCTCATCAACGCGGCCTCCGATCCTCGCGGTTTTGTGAAGGCGGAACTCGCCCGCCCCAACGCGGTGCTGCTGGAGGCGCCGGGCCTGCAATCCACGCCGCAGCTCGGGCAGGCCGTGTTCGCCTATCAGGACCAGGTCAAGCAGGCGCGCGAGGCCGCCGCCAAAGCCGGCGCGCCGGCCGAGGCGCCGTCGCAAGCGCCGGTCGATCAGAAGCTCGGACCGCGCCGCAATCTCTCGCTGAACGCCGTGGCAACCGAGATCGCCGGCCAGATGGCTGAGTCCAAGCCTACTGACAATAAGCCGACTGACAACAAGCCGGCGGACAATATGGCCAAGCCGGACAGCATGCAGCCCAACGCGGCCGGGCCGGCTGCCGCAAAACCCGCCCCGCAGCCGCTCAACGTCATCCAGAAGACCTTTCGCGCCGAAGCGTTGGCGCGGTTGCAGCGCGCGACCCTGGTCGAATGCGGCTTCACCGAACGTCTGGTCGTGTTCTGGTCCAACCATTTCTGCATCTCCGCCAGCAAAGACGAGCTGGCACGGATATGGGCCGGCGCGTTCGAGCGCGAGGCAATCAGGCCGCATGTGCTCGGGCGTTTCGCCGACATGCTGAAGGCGGTGGAGCAGCATCCGGCGATGCTGTTCTTCCTCGACAACCAGCAATCGCTCGGACCGGACTCGCGCGCGGGCCAGAACCGCAAGCGCGGGCTCAACGAAAATCTCGCGCGCGAGATCATGGAGCTGCATACGCTCGGTGTCGGCGGCGGCTACACGCAGGACGACGTCACCTCGCTCGCGCGCATCATCACCGGCTGGACCTTTGCCGGCCGGCAGGGACAGCTGGGGGTGCCCGGTTCGTTCGTGTTCAATGTCAATGCGCACCAGCCCGGGCCGCAAATGCTGCTCGGCAGGACCTACGAGCCGACCGGCCTTGCGCAGGGCGAAGCCGCGCTTGCGGACATCGCACGCCATTCCTCGACCGCGAATTTCATCGCCACCAAATTCGTTCGCCATTTCGTCGCCGACGATCCGCCGCCGGCGCTGGTGGCGCGATTGCGCGATGTCTTTATCAAGACCGACGGGGATCTCAAGGCGCTCGCAACCGCACTGGTCGAGTCCGACGAGGCGTGGAAGGCGCCGCTGACGAAGATGCGGAGCCCCTATGATTTCCTGGTCGCGAGCGGCCGGCTGCTCGCGCGCGTGCCGGAGGATCCCGGCGCCTATCTCAACAACCTCAATCTGCTGGGCCAGCCGCTGTGGTCGCCGGCCGGCCCGAATGGTTTCGCCGATACCAGCGCCGCGTGGGCGGCGCCCGAAGGCATCAAGCTCCGGCTCGACATTGCCGCGCAAATGGGCGCGCGGCTTGGACCCAACATCGATCCGCTCGATTTGTTGGAATTTGCGGCCGCAGATGCGGCCTCGATCGAAACGCGCCGCACCATCGAGCGGGCGGAGTCGCGGCAGCAGGCGCTGGCGCTGCTGTTGATGTCGCCGGAAATGCAGAGGAGATGATGATGATCGACTGCGTCGAGAACCGGCTCCTCACCTCGCGCCGTGGCCTCCTGCTCGGCGGCGCGTCCTTCGCGGCCTGGGCGTATTTGCCGAAATTCGCGCGCGCGGCTGATGGTCGCGATCCCCGGCTGATCGTGGTGATCCTGCGCGGCGCGCTTGACGGGCTTTCGACCGTCGCGCCGGTCGGCGATCCCGATTATGCCGGCTTGCACGGGGCGATCGCGCTCACCGCGGACGGCGCCCATCCCGCGATCATGCTCGATACGTTCTTTGCGCTGCATCCGGCGATGCCCGAGTTCGCACGCATGTATCGCGACAAGCACGCCGCGGTGATCCACGCGGTGGCGACGCCCTATCGCGACCGCTCGCATTTCGACGGTCAGGACGTGCTCGAAAGCGGCTACGCCGGCCCGGGGCGCGTGCAATCCGGCTGGCTCAACCGCGCGCTGGAAGCGCTGCCGCGCGGCGAGCGGGTGTCGAGCGCTCTTGCCGTCGGCCCGACCACGCCGCTGGTGCTGCGTGGCAATGCGCCGACCGTCGGCTGGGCGCCGGTGGCGCTGCCGCAAGCCGATGACGACACCGCGATGCGTCTGGTCGAGCTCTATCGTCACCGCGATCCCGCGCTGGCGGCCGTGCTGTCGCAGGGCCTTGCGCTGGAAAAGGCCGCAAGCGGCGACGACATGAAGCCGAAGCCCGGCAATGCGGTCGCGCAGATGCGGCAAGTCGCGCGCGGCGCCGCAAAACTGATGGCGTCCGACGACGGCCCGCGCATCGCAGCGCTCGCGTTCGACGGCTGGGACACGCACGCCAATGAAGGCGGGCCGGTCGGTCGCCTCGCCTTCCTGCTCGGCGGGCTCGACGGTGCGCTCGCCGAATTCGAAGGCGGCCTCGGCGAACGCTGGCGCGACACCGCCGTGGTGGTCGCCACTGAATTCGGCCGCACCGCGCGCATCAACGGCACCGACGGCACCGATCACGGCACGGGAACGATCGCGCTGCTCGCCGGCGGCGCGGTGAAGGGCGGCCGCGTCATTGCCGACTGGCCCGGCCTCAAGCCCGCCAACCTCTTTGAGGCCCGCGACCTCAAGCCCACCACCGATCTGCGCTCGGTGATCAAGGGCGTGCTGCAGGGCCAGTTCGGCCTGTCGGATCGCGTGCTGGCCGAGACGGTGTTTCCGGATAGCGCAAGCGCACGTCCGATGAAGGGGCTGGTTACCTGACTGCCATTCCGGGCTCGCGCCTTGCGGCGCGTCCCGGAATGACGACATGATTAGCCGAACATCAGGAGACCATCCCCATGTACATCGCCATGAACCGCTTCCGCGTCGTCAAGGGCTCCGAGGCCGCCTTCGAGCAGGTCTGGCTTTCGCGCGATACTCATTTGGACAAGGTGCCGGGCTTCGTCGAGTTTCATCTGCTGCGCGGCCCCGAGCTCGAGGACCACACACTGTACGCCTCGCACACGATCTGGGCCAACCACGCCGCGTTCGAGGCCTGGACCAAATCGGATGCTTTTCGTGCCGCGCATGCGCGGGCCGGCGACACCAAGCCGACCTATCTCGGCCATCCCCAGTTCGAGGGCTTCGAGGTGATCCAGACGGTCGGACATGGCGCCAAGTAGCGCGCCACTTCGCAACGATCAGCCCAGCGTGATCTTGTCGATCTCCGCCATCTCCTCCGCACTGAGCTTCCACGCAATCGCCTTCACGTTCTCCTCGACCTGCGCGACGCGGGTGGCGCCGGCAATCACGCTCGACACTTGCGGGCGCGCGGCGAGCCAGGAGAAGGCGAGCTCGAGCATGCTGTGGCCGCGCGCTTTCGCGAATGCCGTGAGCTTCTCGACGATGTCCTCGTTGCGCGGCGTGACGTAGCGGTCGCGTAACGCCGGTACCTTGCCGAAGCGCGTATCGGTCGGGGCCGCCGCGCCGCGCTGGTACTTGCCGGTGAGGAGCCCGCTTGCGAGCGGGAAGAACGGCAGGAGGCCGAGCTTGTACTCTTGTGCGGCCGGCAGCAGGTCCTTTTCGATGTCGCGCACCAGCAGGCTGTATTCATCCTGGCAGGACACGAAGCGGCTGACATTCATCGCGCGCGCGGTGAATTCGGCTTCCGCCATGCGCCAGGCCGGAAAGTTGGAATTGCCGATGTAGCGCACCTTGCCCTGACGGATGAGATCGTCGAGCGCGCGCAGCGTCTCCTCCATCGGCGTCAGCGGGTCGTAATCGTGCTGTTGATAGAGATCGATATAGTCGGTCTTGAGCCGCGTCAGGCTCGCCTCGACTGCGTTCATGATGTAGCGGCGCGAAGCGCCCTGCTTGGTTCCGTCGGTCGCCATCGGTTTTGAGTATTTGGTGGCGAGCACGATCTCCTTGCGGCGGTCGCCGAGCACGGTGCCGAGCACCGTTTCCGAACCGCCCATGCCGGCATAGATGTCGGCAGTGTCGAACAGCGTGATGCCGAGATCGAGCGCGCGATGGATCACCTTGCGCGAGGTCTCCAAATCCGTGCGCTGGCCGAAATTGTTGCAGCCGAGCCCGACCGCAGACACGCGTAGGCCGGAGGCGCCGAGATTACGAATTTCCATGGGAGATCCCTGTCGGAGATAGGCAGGGGCGCATTGTGACTGCGCTGCGCCGCTGCAGCAAGCCGCGCGCCGCGTTGCTGCCATGCTGACAAGGAACTGCGGACAACGACTGCCGACAAAAAAATGCGGCCCCTGTCAGACGCGGCGACTGACGGGGACCGCTTTGGGGCGCTTGATCGGTGACGGGGGGCTGATCAGACGCAGCTGCAGCCTAGTCCCGCTATGTTACGCGCGGGTGACAGGCAAAGTTATCCACAGGCCCCGCGTCGCGACGATCAGAAGATCTTGCGATAGACGATGAACCCGGAACGCTCGGCGACCTTGTCGTACAGACCCTGCGCCGTGACGTTGGTCTCATGCGTTTGCCAGTACACGCGCGGGGAGCCTGCGAGCTTCGCGCGCTCGTAGACGCCGTGGATCAGCGCCGAGCCGACACCTTTGCCGCGTGCGTCCTCGGTCGTGAACAAGTCCTGCAGATAGCAGGACGGCTCGATCGCGGTGGTGCTGCGGTGAAACAGGTAATTCGTCATCCCGAGCAGGCGGCCGTCGCTCTCGGCGACCAATCCGTGCACCGGCTCATAGGCATCGAAAAAGCGCTGCCACGTCACGCGCGTGATTTCGGGCGAGAGCGCGGTCGGGCCGGAGCGGCCGTAGAAGGCGTTGTAGCCGTCCCAGAGCGGCACCCATTGATCGTAGTCCTGCCTGGTGACGGGGCGAATGGTGAGCGACATATGAAATTCCCGCAATCGATGAGGCGTCCTTCAAACGTGATGATGGATGCGTCGATCAATCGCGCATCACTCCGCGACGCGCAGATAACGGATCAGCTTGCGGCCTGCGGGATCGCGCAGTGAGCGGTAATAGTCGGCGCGGGACGGCGCATCGGTGTGGCGCACGAGGTCGGTCACGGGCGTGTAGCTCAGCATGCGCCCGCCATCGGGCAGCGCGGCACAGACGAAGCGCAAAACCTCGCCATTGCGCAAGGCGATGTTGATCGGCGTGGCATCGCCGATCCGCACCATCTCCATGCGCTGTGCGATGAAGGTGCCGAGCTCGTCCTCGGGCAATTCGAACGCGCCGGTGTCGCGGCCGTGATACATCAGCGCGATGAACGGCGGCTTGCCGTCGGCGATGTCGTTCGGCACCGCAAAATAATGGCGGAACGCGCGGTTGATGAATTCGGCGCGCGTCTCGGCGTCGAGCAGCACGATGCCGATATCGACTTGGTCGAGCGCGGCCGACAGCCGCGCGGCGATGGCGTGGCTCCGACGCTCGGCGGCAAACGTGCCGAGCAGCCGCTGGCGCATCAGGCCGGTGATGCCTGCGGTGCCCGCGGCGGCCGCCGCCAGGAGGCCGAGCCGGATCATATCCGCCGTGGTCAGGCCTGAAACGCCGTGCTGGCTGAGGAGCAGCAATGCCGCGCCGATGACGGCGATAGCTGCGCTGGCGACGGCGGAAGCGGGACCCGAGAGCGCGCCGGCGAGCGCCACGATGCAGACGAGCAGCGGCGCGGGCGAGGGAATGGGGACGAAGCGATCGAAAAACATCGCCAGCAGCAAAGTCGCTGCCGTCAGCGCCGGACCGGAGATCGCACGCCATCCCAACCGCATGGGCCTGTCTCGCTCCTTCCTGAACGAGGTAAGGCGGCAACACTGACCGAACATTGCGCCGTTGCGATGCGGTTTCGCGCCGTGTGCTTAAGGTGCGCTTTGGCTCACGCGCAAAGCTTTCGGATGATTTTAGACCAAATGCGCGTGCCTGAGACGTTGTTGCAGCGCAGGCGCATTCAGCGTCGACGTCCCTTGGCCCTTGCGTGTGCCGACGAAGATCAACAGCGATGCCGCGACGAGGATGGCCGCGGTCAGGGTGATTGCAACGATGACCACAGGTGATTTCATCGAAATCCTGTCGCGATGCCGGTCGGTGCGGGCCACGCGGCGCCTTGAAGGCGGGTCCAGGATGAAGCGGGAATCAGACCGGCAGGCCCATCGCCATGGTCGCCTTGGTCGACAGCACCGTCAGGGTGACGATCAGGCATAGCGAGAGCGCGGCGACGGCGAGCGAGGCCGCGACCGCATTGGTCAGCCGGGAAGACGAAACGGTAGCGGGTGGGCCCTGAAAGCCTGCCGTGCCGGACACCCGAATCATGGTCTAAATCCTTCAACGCGCGAGCGAATCACCCGCGACATCGAACAATTTCACTGTTGCAATCGGCAATATTGCGGCGGCCAATCGAGGGAAAATGGCGAGATTGCGGCAATGGTGACCCTTATGCCCGCTATTCGCCAGAGCGCGATCCCTCAGGCGCCAGCGGCGATGCTGGCGGGATCCTCGATGTCGGCCGGCCGCCAGTCCATTGCGACGAAGCCGGGCGCCGCTTCCACGCGCTTGAGCCAGTCACGGATCGCCGGGAAGGTCGAGAGGTCGAAGTCGCAGCGGTCGGCGAGATGGGTATAGCCGTACAGCGCGATGTCGGCGACCGTGAGCTGCCGGGCCGCAAAATAGGCGTTGGTCTTGAGGTGATTCTCCATCACCTGGAGCGCGCCATAGCCGCGCTCCATCCAGTCCTCCAGCGAATGAGTCTGCAGGTCGCGGCCGCCCCTTACCAGCGACAGCCAGAAATAGGCCGCGCCGATGTTCGGCTCCAGCGCGTGCTGCTCGAAGAACATCCATTGCAGCGCGTCGGCGCGATCGATGCGGTTCTCCGGCGCGAGCGGCGTGCCGACGGCGACGTACCAGAGAATGGCGTTGGACTCGGCGAGATAGCGATCGTCGCCGACCTCGAGCAGCGGCACCTGACCGGATGGGTTCTTGGCCAGGAAATCCGGGGTGCGGCTCTCGCCGCGCAGAATGTCCACCTCGACCGCTTCGTAAGGCAAGTTCAGCAGCGCCAGCGCAAGGCGGACCTTGTAACTGTTGCCCGAGCGCTGCATCGAATAGAGCTTGTACATTCTGAGGAGATTCCGGAAGACGGGAGGGCGCGGCGCTTGTTGCCTCGCAACGCGGCTAAACAATGATGCCGATGCGAATCCGCCGCAAGACCCGGCCAATAGAAAAACTCGAAAACCCTACCGCATTGCAATGCGGCGGAAGATCATTTCCGTGCGACCATCCAACTCAGTTCACGCTTGCGTCACCACGCGGATGCAAGGCGCCTGCATTGGTGTAGCGCAAGCGCTCGCGCTTCGTCGTGGCCGGGCTTGACCCGGCCATCCACGTCTGAGCTACGCAGCAGCAGAACGGATGCCCGGGCCTTCGCCGCACCGAAGCGGCTTCGGCCGCGCAGGCGGGACAAGGCCCGGGCATGACGACGGTCTGGATTTCGCGGCGATCAACCCGCCAAAATTGCTCCGAGGACACGCCTTGTCGGATATGTGGGATTTGCCTGGCAAAGTTGCGGAAAATTGCGGGAAATCACGGCTTGATGCGCGCCAGAAACGTAAACTTTTGCGGGATCGGACCGAAGTTTCTTGCGGTGCAACGGCACTCGTTTTAGGGTGGCTCATTCCCACAATCGGAGTCGTGAAGCCAAAGGGTTCACGACGCTTGTCAGGAGATGACGATGTCCTTCCTTGCCGCTGCGCTCGACCGTGTGAAGCCGTCCGCGACCATCGCGGTCACGGATAAAGCACGTGCGCTGAAAGCGGCGGGCCGCAACGTCATCGGCTTAGGTGCCGGCGAGCCCGACTTCGACACGCCCGCCAACATCAAGCTGGCCGCGATCCACGCCATCGAAGCGGGCAAGACCAAGTACACCGCGGTCGACGGCATTCCCGAGTTGAAGGAAGCCATCATCGCCAAGTTTCAGCGCGAGAACGGCGTCGTCTACAAGGCGAACCAGATCATCGTCGGCACCGGCGGCAAGCAGGTGCTCTACAACGCGCTGATGGCAACCATTAATCCGGGCGACGAGGTGATCATCCCCGCGCCGTACTGGGTCAGCTATCCCGAGATGGTGGCGCTGGCAGGTGGCGAGCCGGTGCCGGTGGTCTGCACCGCCGCGACCGGCTTCAAGCTCCAGGCCGAGGCGCTCGAGCGCGCGATCACGCCGAAGACCAAATGGGTGATCCTGTGCTCGCCGTCGAATCCGACGGGAGCTGCCTACACCAGGACCGAGCTCAAGGCGCTCACCGACGTGCTGGTCAAGCATCCCCACGTCTGGGTGATGACCGACGACATGTATGAGCATCTCGTCTATGACGACTTCCAGTTCACCACGGTCGCGCAGGTCGAGCCGAAACTCTACGACCGCACGCTCACCGTGAACGGCGTGTCGAAGGCCTATTGCATGACCGGCTGGCGTATCGGCTATGCCGGCGGCCCGGCGCAGCTGATCAAGGCGATGTCGACGATCCAGTCGCAGTCGACCTCGAACCCGTCGTCGATTGCGCAATGGGCCGCGGTTGAGGCGCTGAACGGTCCGCAGGACTTCATTCCCGCCAACAACAAGGTCTTCAAGGAGCGCCGCGACCTCGTCGTCTCCATGCTCAACCAGGCCAAGGGCATCGAGTGCCCGCGTCCCGAGGGTGCCTTCTACGTCTATCCGTCCTGCGCCGGCACCATCGGCAAGACCGCGCCGTCGGGCAAGGTGATCGACAATGACGAGACGTTCGTGACCGAGCTGCTCGAGACCGAAGGCGTCGCCGTGGTGCAGGGTTCGGCCTTCGGCCTTGGACCCGCGTTCCGCATCTCCTACGCAACCAAGACCTCGGACCTCGAAGACGCCTGCAAGCGCATCCAGCGCTTCTGCGGCAATCTGCGCTGAACTCGCAGACATGAAGTAACATCAAAGGGCCCGCGCAATGCGGGCCCTTTTTCTTTCAAGTCTGCGCGATCTGGCGCCACCGGAACTGTTGTGGCATAGACCATCGCGCGGCGTGTGCCGCGCCCCCATGCTCGCATCGCATTCATCGCCGGAGATTTTCATGCGCCGTTCACTCCTCCTCGCCGGGCTTGCCGTTGCGAGCCTCGTTGCCTCGGTTGCGGGCGCCAGCGCGCAATCGCGGATGGTGCAGGTGGGCGTGCTCGAATGCCGCGGCGGCGCCAGCGTGGGCTTCATCGTGGGATCGGTGACCCATCTCGGTTGCGTGCTGCGGGTCGATGGTTTGCCGGACGACCGTTACGTCGCGACCATCCGCAAGGTCGGTCTGGATATCGGCATCACCCAGGAGACGGCTTTGGCGTGGGGCGTGTTCGCGCCGGTGAACCGACTCGGACCGGGCGACCTCGCCGGCAACTACGCCGGTGCGCAGGGAAGCGCCTCCGTTGGTGTCGGCCTCGGCGGCAACGTGCTGGTCGGCGGCTCCAACAATTCAATCGCGCTCCAGCCGCTCAGCGTGCAGGGTCAGGTCGGCCTCAACGTCGCGGCCGGGCTCGAGAGCCTGGAACTTCGCCCCGGTCGTTAAGAGCTGGCCGTTAAGACCTGATCTCACCGACGACGCACCGCAGCGACGTTTGATGCTTGCCAAATCTCGGGGACGGGCAGAGCATCGGCGTTTGCCGACCCAATCATGGGCCGAGCTCCACACCAAGGAGGCGGCGAATGGGACAAGACGTCAGAAGTCCCCGAGGTCCACGGTGCATCGCGCTGGTGGGCCCTTTCCAAAGCGGTAAAACCACACTTCTCGAAGCGATCATGGCACGAACCGGCGCAATCCCTCGCGCCGGCAGCGTCGATGCCGGAACCTCCGTCGGCGACGCCACGCCAGAGGCCCGTCATCACAAGATGACCGTCGGGCTGACTGCCGTCACCACGAGTTTCATGGGCGACAGCTACACCTTCCTCGATTGTCCCGGTTCCGTCGAATTTGCCCACGACATGCGCGCCGCGCTGCCCGCGGTCGATGCCGCAATCGTGGTCTGCGAAGCCGACGAGAAGAAGCTGCCGCAGCTTCAGATCATTCTGCGCGAGCTGGAGGAGCTGAAGATCCCGCGTTTCCTGTTCCTCAACAAGATCGACCGCGCCAACAAGCGCATCCGCGAGACGCTCGAGATGCTCCAGCCCGCCTCGCGCGTGCCGCTTGTGCTGCGCCAGATCCCGATCTGGAAGGACGAGCTGATCGAGGGCTTCGTCGATCTCGCGCTGGAGCGCGCGTTCATTTACCGCGAGCACAAGGCCTCCGAAGTGGTCGCGCTTCAAGGCGGCGATCTCGATCGCGAGAAGGAGGCCCGCTTCTCGATGCTGGAGAAGCTCGCCGATCACGACGATGCGCTGATGGAGCAGCTGCTCGAGGACATTCCGCCACCGCGCGATGCCGTGTTCGACGATCTCGCCCGCGAACTGCGCGACGGGCTGATCTGCCCCGTGCTGCTCGGCGCCGCCGCCCGCGAAAACGGCGTGCTGCGCTTGATGAAAGCGTTGCGCCACGAGGCGCCAGGTATCGCGGAGACCGCAAAACGACTCGGCGTTCCCGAGACCAGGGACGCCCTCGGCTTCGTCTTTAAGACGCTGCACTCGCAGCACGGCGGAAAGCTGTCGCTGACACGGATACTCGCCGGCCACCTCGACGACGGTGCCACCCTGCAATCCTCCTCCGGCGGAGCCAGCCGCATCTCCGGCATCCTCGCCGTCACCGGAGCCTACGACACCAAGCGTGCCGCGGCGGAAGCCGGCGACACGGTGGCGCTCGCCAAGCTCGACCCGATCAAGACCGGCGACACGGTCTCGAACGGCAAGACCCAGCCGGCAGCGCTCGCCGCCAGCGAACCCACTCCGCCGGTGCTCGCGATCTCGGTTGCGGCCACCGACCGCAAGGACGACGTCAAGCTCGGCCAGGCGCTGATGCGGCTGCACGAGGAGGATCCCTCGCTCGTCTTCGTGATGAACGCGCAGACTCACGACACCGTGCTGTGGGGGCAGGGCGAGATGCATCTGCGCGTCGCGAGCGAGCGACTACGCGACCGTTTCGGCGTCAAGGTCGCCTCGCATCCACCCGCGATCGGCTATCAGGAAACCATCCGCAAGCCGATCGTCCAGCGCGGCCGCCACAAGAAGCAGTCCGGTGGCCATGGCCAGTTCGGCGATGTCGTGCTCGACATCAGGCCGCTGCCGCGCGGCGAGGGCTTCAGGTTCGCCGAGAAGGTGGTCGGCGGTGCGGTGCCCCGCAACTATATCGGCGCCGTGGAAGAGGGCGTCGTCGACGGGCTTGCGCGTGGCCCGCTCGGTTTCCCGGTCACCGATTTGCAGGTGACGCTGACCGACGGCTCCTATCACAGCGTCGATTCCTCCGACCTCGCCTTTCGCACGGCGGCGCGGGTCGGGCTCAATGAAGGCCTGCCGCAATGCCAGTCGGTGCTGCTGGAGCCGGTCCACGTGGTCGAGATCGTCTGCCCGACCGACGCCACCGCCAAGATCAACGCGATCCTGTCGGCGCGTCGCGGCCAGATCCTCGGCTTCGACACCCGCGACGGCTGGAGCGGATGGGACTGCGTCCGCGCCATGATGCCGGAAGCCGAGATCGGCGAGTTGATCGTCGAGCTGCGCTCGGCCACGGCAGGCGCCGGCAGCTTCACCCGCCAGTTCGACCACATGGCCGAAGTCACGGGGCGCGCCGCCGACCAGATCATCGCTGCGCATCAGCACGCGGCGTGAGCTGCCTCTCGCAGTGAGGCACGTACTGCTCTCGCCCTCTCTCCGTTCGTACGGGGAGAGGGCGACGCGGAACACGTGGCGGCGAGGGCCCTCTTGCGTTCGGCTCAACTTGATGTATTTTACATCATTGTGCATGCTCCAGACATCATTTATAATCGTTCATACGTGAGGCCAAGGTGATCACGTCGTTCCAGATGCGGGCAGCGCGCGCGCTGCTCGGCATTGACCAGAGGGCCTTGGCGGAGCTTGCAGGCGTATCGCTGCCGACCATTCAGCGGATGGAGGCGAGCACCGGCAACGTCCGTGGCGTGGTCGAGACCTTGATGAAGGTGGTCGAAGCCTTTGATCGGGCCGGCGTCGAGCTGATCGGCGAACAGGCGCGCAGCGAAGGCGGCGGACGTGGCGTTCGGCTCAAGGAGCCGGGGCCGCCGCGTCGGGTGGGGGCGTGATCCCGCAAATGATCATGCTCGGAAGCAGTCTTAACTAACGCACCGTCGCGCCCCGTTACGCGGCCGCACGATGCATCGGAGCGTCGTGGGCAGCGGAGCATTTTGCTGAAATGAGCATCACAGGCGAACACGCAGGCAAGCTGCACCAGCTTCGTCGGCCGACCTTCACCGAACTCTATCTGCCAAAGCTCGTCACCGTATGGCGCGAGGGCTATGGCCTATCGGATTTCCGCGCCGATGTGTTCGCGGGCCTCACGGTTGCGATCGTCGCGCTGCCGCTGTCGATGGCGATCGCGATCGCCTCGGGTGTGACGCCGGACCGCGGACTCTACACCGCCGTTGTCGGCGGCTTCATTGCCTCACTGCTCGGCGGCAGCCGGTTCCAGATCGGCGGTCCTGCCGGCGCCTTCATTGTGCTGGTTGCGGCGACCGCCGACCGTCACGGGGTCGACGGCGTGATCCTGGCGACGCTGATGGCGGGCCTGTTCCTGATCGCGGCGGGCTTCCTGCGGATCGGCACCTATATCAAGTTCATTCCGTATCCGGTGACGGTCGGCTTCACCGCCGGCATCGCCGTCATCATCTTCGCCAGCCAGCTGCGCGATCTCGGCGGGATCACGCTCCTCGCGAAGGAGCCGAGCGAGTTCGTTCCGAAACTGATCGCGCTTGCCGGCGGCCTGCACACCGTCAATCCGTCGGCCGTCGCGGTCGCGATCGTCAGCATTGCCATCATCGCGGGCCTGCGACGTTGGCTGCCGTCCTGGCCGGGCATCCTGATCGCGGTCGTGCTCGCGGCGGTCGCATGTGCCGTGCTGTCGCTGCCGGTCGAGACCGTCGGCTCGCGCTTCGGCGGCATTCCGCGCGAACTGCCCTCGCCGGCCTTGCCTGCATTCTCGCTCGCGAAGGCGACCGCCGTGCTGCCCGATGCGATCTCCTTCGCGCTGCTCGCCGCCATCGAATCGCTGCTGTCGGCGGTGGTGGCCGACGGCATGACCGGTCGCCGTCACCGCTCCAATTGCGAGCTGGTGGCGCAAGGCGCCGCCAATGTCGGCGCGGCGCTGTTCGGTGGCATCTGTGTCACCGGGCTGATCGCGCGTACCGCGACCAACATCCGCGCCGGCGCGCGGGGGCCGCTCGCGGGCATGCTGCATTCGATCTTCCTGCTGCTGTTCATGCTGATCGCAGCGCCGCTCGCGAGCTACATCCCGCTGGCCGCGCTCGCCGCCGTGCTCGTCGTGGTGGCCTGGACCATGGCGGAGAAGCACGAATTCGCGACGCTGCTGCGCTCGTCATGGGGCGATGCCGTCGTGCTGCTCGCAACCTTCCTGCTCACCATCTTCCGCGATCTGACCGAGGGGATTCTGGTCGGCTTCGCGCTTGGCGCGGTGCTGTTCATCCATCGCATGGCGGAAATGACGGGCATCGAGGAACGTTCGCCGATGGTGGCCGCCGATCGTCCCGACGACGAAAATGGCGAGCGCGTGCCTTACGACCCCGCGCTCGCGGTCGATCGCGACGTGCTGGTCTATCGCATCACCGGCGCGTTCTTCTTCGGCGCGGCCTCGGCGATCGGCAGCGTGCTCGACGGCATCGCCGACAAGCGCAAGGGATTCGTGGTCGATTTCGCCGCGGTGCCGTTTTTGGATTCGACCGCGGCCAACGTGCTCGGCCGCGTCGCCGCCAAGGCCCACCGCCAGGGCATCCGGCTGTTCATCACGGGGGCGTCGCCTGCGGTGCGCCGCGCGCTGCTCACCCATGGCGTCACGCCGCCACGCGCCCGCTATCGCGAGACCATCGCGCGTGCGGTCGCCGACATCAAGGGTGGCGCGGCGCAGCCCGCGGCCGGTGAGGCGGGCACGACCTGACGTCGAGCCTCTCCCGAGACGGCCCGCGCTTGACAGGGCTTGCGGGACGCGAAATGGATCGCCTCCGAAACGACCCCAGGGGAGGACGACCGTGACCAAGGCTCCCGCAGCCTGTCTGATCGGATGGCCGGCCGCGCATTCGCGCTCGCCGCTGATCCATCGTTACTGGCTGCGCACGCTCGATATCGAGGGCGGCTATGTCATCGAGGCGGTTCCACCCGATAATCTGCGCGACTTCGTGCTGCGGCTGTCGCTGCGCGGCTTCGTCGGCGCCAACGTCACCATCCCGCACAAGGAGGGCGTGCTTGAGCTCTCGACGCCCGATGCCCGCGCGCGGGCGGTCGGTGCGGCCAACACGCTGTGGTTTGCGGACGGCGAGCTGCACTCGACCAACACCGACGTCGAGGGCTTTATCAGCAATCTCGATGCCAGCGCGCCCGGCTGGGACGGAGCCGAAGAGGCGCTGGTGCTGGGCGCCGGCGGCTCCTCGCGCGCCATCGTGTTCGGGTTGCTCGAACGCGGCATCAGCTGCGTCCATCTCGCCAATCGCACCATCGCCCGGGCCGAGATGCTTGCAAGGCAGTTCGGGCCGAACGTGCATCCTGTTGCGTGGGACAGCATCCACGACATTCTGCCGCGTGCAAACCTTCTCGTGAACACGACCTCGCTCGGCATGGACGGCCAGCCTTCACTCGACATTGACGTGGCGCGCCTGCCGGATGGCGCCGTGGTCGCCGATCTCGTCTATGTCCCGCTGGCGACGCCGCTGCTCGCGGCCGCACAGGCGCGCGGGCTGAAAACCGCCGACGGGCTCGGCATGCTGCTGCATCAGGCGGTCCGCGGCTTCGAGCTGTGGTTCGGCCAGCGGCCGCAGGTCACGGCCGAGCTGCGCGCGCTGGTCGAGGCCGATCTCACAAAGACTTGAGAGAATAGCGCGTAACCTCCGGAGTTCTATGTCCGTAGGGACAATAGGGCGCAATCGGAGACCATCATGTCTGTTCACCGTGCAACTTTCACACGTCCGCTCATCGCCGTCGCGATGGTGGCCGTCTCGACCCTCTCCGCACTTGCGCAAAGGGCGCCGGTGCCGACGCGCGTGCGCGGCACGATCGAAAGCGTCAATGGTGACACGATGCAGGTCAAGGCGCGCAGCGGCGAGGACGTCAAGCTGCACATCGCCTCCGACGTGAACGTGTCGGGCATTACCAGGATTTCACTTGCCGACATCAAGCCCGGCTCCTTCGTCGGCGCCACCACCGTGCCGGGACCGGACGGCGGCGCGAACGCGGTCGAGGTCCACGTGTTTCCGGAGAGCATGCGCGGCACCGGCGAGGGCTCGCGCCCCTATGACCTCAAGCCCAACTCCAGCATGACCAATGCGACCGTGTCGGAGAGGGTGGTCGGCAATGACGGCCATACGCTGCTGGTCAAGTACAAGGACGGCGAGAAGAAGGTGTTCGTCGCCGACAATACCCCGGTGGTGACCTTCGTGCCCGGCGACAAATCCGATCTGAAGGCCGGCGCCAAGGTGATCGCCTTCATGAAGCAGCTGCCGGACGGCTCGTTCGAAACCAACCGCGTCAGCGTCGGCCGCGACGGCCTGACGCCGCCGATGTAAATGGAGAATAACAACATGTCGAAGAGAAGCTGGATATCACGCGTTGGCGTGGCCGCATTCGCCGCCTGCATCGTCACGTCATCCGCCCTGGCGCAGCAGACGCCGACGGTCCGCATCCGCGGCACCATCGAGAGCGTCGACGGCAACACGCTCGGAATCAAGACCCGCGAAGGCAGCGACGTGAAGGTGCGCATGACCGACAACGTCGCCGTCTTCGCGGTGGTGAAGACGTCGTTGTCGGAGATCAAGGACGGCTCCTATATCGGCGTCACCGGAATGCCCGAGCCCGACGGCACCCAGAAGGCGATCGCGGTGCACATCTTCCCTGAAAACCAGCGCGGCGCGGCCGAAGGTTTTCGTCCCTGGGATGCGCGCGCCAACTCGACCATGACCAACGCCACCGTGGCGCAGACGGTGAAGGGCACCGACGGCCAGAACATCACGGTCAAGTACAAGGACGGCGAGAAGAAAGTCGTGGTGCCCCCGGACACGCCGATCGTCACCTTCGTGGCCAGCGACAAATCCGAGCTCAAGCCCGGCGCCAAGCTGATCATTTTCGGTGCGGTGAAGAAGGACGATGGTTCGCTGGAAGCCAACCGGGTCAATGTCGGCCGCGACGGAGTGACGCCGCCGATGTAAGGGTGCTGCTGCGGCGACATCTTCAGTGTCGTCCCGGCGAAGGCCGGGACCCATACCGCGTGATCTATCGTTGGGCGCAGGTCTCAGTACCGCGCGAAGGTTGAATAACTACCAATCTTCGCCAAACTACTCGCTGTGGCTATGGGTCCCGGCCTTCGCCGGGACGACGGCTGAGTTTGAAGCGGTTGCTTTTTGCCACACCGCTGCGGTTCACATCGCGATGATATGCTCGTCGATCTCGTCAATCCTGTTGACGCCGCACAGGCCCATGGTGGTGAGCAGCTCCTTCTGGATGATGTCGATCGCCTTGGCGACGCCCGCCTGGCCGCCGGCGCCGAGGCCATAGGCGTAGGCGCGGCCGATCATGCAGGACTTTGCGCCGAGCGCGAGCGCGCGCATCACGTCCTGGCCGGAACGAATGCCGCCGTCGAACATGATCTCCATCCTGTCACCGACCGCCTCGGCGATCTCGGGCAGCACCTCGATCGATGACGGCGCGCCGTCGAGCTGACGGCCGCCATGGTTCGATACGACGAGCGCCTGCGCGCCGGTCTTGGCGGCTTCCTCGGCGTCCTCGACGTCCAGAATGCCCTTGATGATCAGCTTGCCCGGCCAGATGCTGCGGACCCACTCGACGTCCTTCCAGTTCAGGGACGTATCGAATTGCGACGCCGTCCACTCCGCGAGGCGATTGAGGTCCCCGGTGTTCTTCACATGGCCGGCGATGTTACCGAAGGTGCGGCGCTTGCCTTGCAGCACGCCGGAGACCCAGGCGGGCTTGCTGGCGAAATCCAATAGCTTCGAGAGCGACCATTCCGGCGGGACCGTCATGCCGTTCTTGATGTCCTGGTGGCGCTGGCCGATCACCTGGAGATCGACGGTCAGCACCAGCGCGGAGCATTTCGCCGCGATCGCGCGCTGGATCAATTCCTTGATGAAGCCGCGGTCCTTCATCACGTAGAGCTGGAACCAGAACGGCTTCTCGACACTGGCCGCGATGTCCTCGATCGAGCAGATCGACATCGTCGACTGCGTGAACGGGATACCGGCGGCTTGCGCGGCGCGGCAGGCATGGATCTCGCCGTCGCCATGCTGCATGCCGAGCAGGCCCACCGGCGCGAGCATCAGCGGCATGGTCGAGGGCTCGCCGAGGATCGTGGTGGCGGTGTCGCGTTTGGAGACGTCGACCAGGATACGCTGGCGGAACTTGATCGCCTGCATGTCATCGCGGTTGGCGCGCAGCGTTTCCTCGGCGTAAGAGCCGCGGTCGCAATAATCGAAAAACGCCTTCGGCACGCGGCGCTGATGCAGTGTGCGAAGATCGTCGATACAGGTGATGTGCTTCATGAACGTTTCCCCGGCCCGTCTTGTATCGGAAGAGTCTGCATCGGAAGTAGCGGATGAGTCTTGCATCGGAAGATCGAGGGGTCATCTAGCATGGTTGGATGCACAGCCAAATCGTTTGCAAATCCTTTGTGGAGAGGAGGGCGCCATGACCAGGCCGCACACCGGACCGACGCCGGAGGAGATCAAGGAGAAGCATGATCTCGAGGAAGCGCTGGAGGAAGGTCTGGAAGAGACCTTTCCGGGCTCCGATCCCGTCAATGTCACCCAGCCGGCGCCGAGCCGCGGGGACGGCCATGTGAAGCGCTCGGACTAGGCGCGATTCCGCCCTGTTCCGGCGTCCTCGCTGGAAATATAATGTTAACAAGACGTTATCAGCATCGGGGCCTGCCCGGTTCCGTAATGATTCATCATATTTTTTGAAGCCAAGTTAGCCGCGATGGCTTTATAAGACCTCAGCAAATCAGGGATGCGGGTCCCGCCAGGGCACCCGCAGGTTGTATTGGGGATCCTTGGTTGTCGCGTGGGGGACGATATGAGCCGCAAATATTTCGGGACGGACGGGATCCGGGGCCGCGCCAACGGACTGATCACGCCGGAGCTCGCGCTCAAGGTCGGCCAGGCCGCAGGCCTGGCGTTTCAGCGCGGTGACCACCGCCACAGGGTCGTGATCGGCAAGGATACCCGCCTGTCCGGCTACATGATCGAATACGCCATGGTGGCGGGCTTCACCTCGGTCGGCATGGACGTGCTGCTGGTCGGCCCGATGCCGACGCCGGCGGTCGCGATGCTGACCAAGTCGATGCGCGCCGATCTCGGCGTGATGATCTCCGCCTCGCACAATCTGTTCGAGGATAACGGCATCAAGTTGTTCGGCCCGCAGGGCTTCAAGCTCTCCGACGACGTCGAGAAGCAGATCGAGCAGCTGCTCGACGAGCCCATCGACAAGCGTCTCGCTCAGAGCGCCAGTCTCGGCCGCGCCCGCCGCATCGACGGCGTGCATGACCGCTACATCGAATTCGCCAAGCGCACGCTGCCGCGCGATCTGTCGCTCGACGGCTTGCGCGTCGTGGTCGATTGCGCCAATGGCGCCGCCTACAAGGTGGTGCCGGAAGCGCTGTGGGAGCTGGGCGCCGACGTGATTCCGATCGGGGTCGAGCCCGACGGCTTCAACATCAACAAGGAATGCGGCTCCACCTCGCCGGAAGCGCTGTCGAAGAAGGTCCGCGAGATGCGCGCCGACATCGGCATCGCGCTCGACGGTGACGCCGATCGCGTCATCCTGGTCGACGAGCGCGGTCACATCGTCGACGGCGACCAGCTGCTCGCGGTGATCGCGCAGAGCTGGAAGGAAGACGGCCGGCTGTCGCGATCGGGCATCGTCGCCACCGTAATGTCGAACCTCGGGCTCGAGCGCTTCCTCAATGCGCAGGGCCTCGATCTCGTGCGCACGCCGGTCGGCGATCGCTACGTGCTCGAGCAGATGCTGAACGGCGGCTACAATCTCGGCGGCGAGCAGTCCGGCCACATCATCCTGTCCGACTACGCCACCACGGGCGACGGCTTCGTTGCCGCGTTGCAGGTGCTTGCCGTGGTGCAGAAGCTGCGTCGCCCGGTGTCGGAAGTTTGCCACCGCTTCGATCCGCTGCCGCAGATCCTGAAGAACGTTCGTCACAAGGGCGGCAAGCCGCTCGACAATTCCGATGTCAAATCGGCGATCTCCGATGGCGAGCAGCGGCTCAACGGCCACGGCCGCCTGCTGATCCGCTCCTCCGGCACCGAGCCGGTGATCCGCGTCATGGGCGAGGGCGAGGATCGCATCCTGGTCGAGGACGTCGTCGATACCATCGTCTCGGCGCTCGGGCAGGCCGCGGCGTAAGCTCTTCCTCGACCACAGTATCGTAGGGTGGGCAAAGCGAAGCGTGCCCACCGCTTCTGTGCGCTGTCGGTCGATGGTGGGCACGGCGCAAGTGCGCCTTTGCCCACCCTACGATTCCGGACTCGCGGAGAGGTAAGAGATGCATCGCAGCCATTTGCGATTGGCGGTGGTTCCACCACTCCCTGCATCGTAATGAGCTTGTCGCGGCAATCTGCCGCGCCCGCCGGGATGCTCCAGTGAACAAGCCTGTCGTCGTCTCAGAGGAAGCGCTGACCGAACCCGTCATCGTCAGCGACGTGGCACGAGCAGCCAAGGCCGCAGGGCCGGCCTATGTCGTGCTGGCCGGCATCAGCTTCTCGCACTTCCTCAACGACACCATGCAGTCGCTGATCGCCTCGGTGTATCCGATCCTGAAGGACACCTACGCGCTCGACTTCGCGCAGATCGGCATGATCACGCTGGCCTTCCAGTTCACGGCCTCGCTGCTCCAGCCGGTGGTCGGCCACTACACCGACAAGAAGGCGCAGCCTTATTCGCTGTCGATCGGCATGGCCTCGACCTTCTTCGGTCTGTTGCTGCTCAGTGCCGCCCACCAATATCTCGTCATCCTCGTCGCCGCCGCGCTGGTCGGTCTCGGCTCGGCGGTGTTTCATCCGGAGTCGGCGCGCATCGCGCGGCTCGCCTCCGGCGGCCGCTACGGCTTTGCGCAGTCGGTATTCCAGCTCGGCGGCAGTTTTGGCACCTCGATGGGACCGGTGCTGGCCGCGCTCATCGTCGTGCCGTTCGGGCAGGGCAGCATCGCCTGGTTCTCCTCGATCGCCTTCCTCGCGATCCTCATCCTCTGGCGCATCGGCCGCTGGTACGAACCGCAGATCAAGGCGAAGAAGACCGCGGTGGCTCAAGCCCATTCCGACGCGCCGAGCTCGCGTCGCGTCGTCGTTGCGCTCCTCGTGCTGGTCGCGCTGCTGTTCTCGAAACAGCTCTACGTCTCGAGCCTGTCGAGCTACTACATCTTCTATCTGATCGACCGGTTCGGCGTGTCGACGCAAGCCGCGCAGATGTATCTCTTCATTTTCCTCGCGGCGAATGCGGTCGGGGCTTTTCTCGGTGGTCCCCTGGGCGATCGCTTCGGCCGCAAGATCGTGATCTGGATCTCGATCCTGGGGGCGCTGCCGTTCACGCTGGCGCTGCCCTATGCCGGGCTCTATGCGAGCGCGGTGCTGTCCGTGATCATCGGCCTGATCATCTCCTCAACGACGTCGTCGATCATCGTGTTCGCGCAGGAGTTGGTCCCGCATCGCTTCGGCATGATCTCCGGCGTGTTCTTCGGTGTCGCGTTCGGCATCGGCGGCTTGGGCGCCGCCGTGCTCGGCAAGCTCGCCGACCACACCTCGATCGCGTTCGTCTACCAGGTCTGCGCCTATCTGCCGGCGATCGGCCTGCTTGCGGTGTTCCTGCCCAAGCTACCGCGGCACGCGCGTTAACATATCCTGTCTTGCCGCAGCGCGGCTTCATACATCGTTAGGACATGCGGCGACGGCGTCGCATTTGCGCTGCATTTTTGCAACGCTCGCCCCGCATGCGCGTGAGCGGTTAGAAAAAATCAACCTTAAAAATTAGGGTTAAGTGGCGCTTAAACATTTGCTGGCATCGTCCGGGCCGTGAGTTTCCAGAACGTGAGGCGCCGTATTGCCTCACCGGCCAAAAGGACGAAGCCAATGCGTAGCGTTAAGTCTCTCCTTGCCGCGGGTGCGGCAACCCTGATCTCCTCGATGGCGTTCGCCGCCGACATGCCGATCGCGGCGCCCCCTCCGATGTACGCGCCCCCGGCACCGCCCGCCGACTTCGGCGGCTGGTATCTGCGCGGCGACGTCGGCATGACCAACCAGCGCGCCAAGAGCATCGAGGGCGCCGTAGCGCCTGGGTTTACGAAGACGACGGAGGGACTCGGCTTCGACTCGGCGACGCTGTTCGATCTCGGCGTCGGCTACCGCTTCAACAACTGGTTCCGTGGCGACGTGATCGGCCAGTACCGGGGCAGGGCCAATCTGCACGGCAGCGACAACGTCATTGGACCCGGCTTCGTCGGCGTCAACAATTACAGCGGCAGCAAATCCGAATGGGTCGTCATGGCGAATGCCTATGTCGATCTCGGCACCTGGTGGTGCATCACCCCGTTCATCGGCGCCGGTGTCGGCGGCTCCTACAACAAGATCAGCGGCTTCCGCGATGACGGCGTGTCGTACAGCCCGGGGCTCAACAACAGCGTCGCTTACTTCGCCGACAACGGAAAGTGGAACCTCGCCTGGGCCGCCCACGCCGGTCTCGCCTACAAGGTCAATCCCGGGTTCACCGTCGAACTGGCCTACAGCTACATGAACCTCGGCGACGCCGCGCCCGGCAACTATCGCTTGTTCGACAACAGCGCCTCGGGTCCGTCAACGATCAAGATCAAGGAGCTCACCTCGCACGACGTCAAGCTCGGCGTGCGCTGGGATCTCAACAGCCCGCCGGCCTATATGCCGCCGCTCGTCACCAAGGGCTGATCGCCAGCCTGATCGGTTAGGACTTCTTAACGGCGCGGGATCATCCCGCGCCGTTTCGCTTTGCGTATTTTTCATGGCGGGCGGCGACGAAAGGCTGCGACGCAACCATTGGTTAAGGTTAACGAGCCATGATCACGGCTGAAAGTTCGAGTTCGATGGAGCGTTCGATGCGTAGGCTTTTGTTGGCGGCGGCGATGTTGGGGACGGTCTCTGCGGCGCATGCGGCCGATCTCTCCGATCTTCCCATCCTGCGCGGCGGCTTCACCGACGGCTTGAGCAAGTCCAACGTCAACTGGCAGGGCAGCTATATCGGCGCCCAGGGCGGCTATGGCTCGTCGGACGAGAACTTCAACGGCTCGACGCGCAACATGATGGCGGCGTTGCTGGCCGATACCTTGATCGAAAGTTCGATGGGTGTATCGCAGTGGAACCTCGGACTTGGCAAGGCTTCGCAGCGTACCAGCGGCTACGGCGCTTTCGTCGGCTACAATGGCCAGTGGGACGACGTCGTACTCGGCCTTGAATTCAGCTACCTGCACGGCAAGTTTGGTGGAACGGCGTCAGCGTCGGAGCGGCGCGTGAGCCCCGTCGCCCTGTCCGACGGCAATTTTCACGACGTCACGGCGACCTCCACGTCATCGATCAACATCAGCGACATGGCGACATTCCGCGGCCGCGCAGCTTACGCCTGGGGATGCTTTCTGCCCTACATGTTCGCGGGTCTCGCACTTGGGAATGCCGACATCATCCGCACGGTCAGTGCGCAGGACCGCATCAGCGCGACCCAACTCGGCACCTATACTCCACTCGTGCTGCTGAGCTCGACGGATGCCCAGCATAACCATTTGATCTACGGCTACACCGCCGGTCTTGGCGTCGACGTCAATCTGGTTGGTGGCCTGTTCTTCCGCGGTGAATACGAATACATCCGCTTCAGCTCGGCGGTCGACACCAGCATCAACACCGTTCGCGCCGGTCTCGGCTACAAGTTCTGACGCGCCGGCGCGCGGCGCCGATTGACAGGCCGCCTCCGTCCTGATGCTCTGTCGCCGAATGCGCGGGGGGCAGCGATGCGGATCTACGGCGATACCAATTCCGGCAATTGTCTGAAGGTGAAGTGGGTCTGCGACAAGCTCGCACTGCCCTACCAGTGGATCGAGATCGACACTCGCAAGGGCGAAAGCCGCACGGCGCAATTCCTCGAGATGAATGGTGCCGGCCAGGTGCCCACCGTCGCTTTCGACGACGGCCGCACGCTGGCGCAATCCAATGCCATCATCCGCTATCTCGCGCGCGACAGCGTGCTCATTCCGCGCGATGCTTTCACCGCCGCCAAGATGGACGAATGGCTGTTCTGGGAACAATACAGCCACGAGCCCTACATCGCGGTGTGCCGCTTCCAGCTCGTCTATCTCGGCAAGGACGCCTCCGAGCTCGATCCTGAAAAGGTCAAGCGCGGCTATGCGGCGCTTGACCGCATGGAGCAGCATCTCGCCGGCAGCCGTTTCCTCGCCGGTGATGCGGTCTCGCTCGCCGAGGTGTCACTGCTCGCCTATACCCGCGTTGCGCATGAAGGCGGCTTCGATCTCGGTCGTTATGCCGCGATCCGCCGCTGGATCGGCGAAGCCGAGACCTTTCTCGGGCTTCCCAAGGCGCGCTAAGGCGCGCTGAGGCAGGAGTAACTTCATGAACGCCGAATCCGTCTCCATTCGTCCCGCGCGCCGCGAGGACGTTGCTGCGATTGTGACGATGCTCGCCGACGATCATCTCGGGCGCGCACGCGAGCGCGTGGAAGACCCGTTGCCTGCGTCCTATTACGAGGCATTCGCGCGGGTCGAGCGCGATCAAAATCTCCAGCTGGTGGTTGCGGAGAGCGAGGGCAGGGTGGTCGGCTGCCTGCAGCTCGCGATCCTGCCGGGTCTCAGCTCGCAAGGCGGCCGGCGGGGTCTGCTCGAAGACGTCCGCGTTGCTTCCGATTGCCGCAGCCGCGGCATCGGCGAGCAATTGGTGCAATGGGCGGTGACGGAAGCGAAAGCGCGCGGCTGCAATCTGGTCGAACTGCTCACACATCAGACGCGAACAGATGCGCAGCGCTTCTACAAGCGGCTTGGGTTCACCGCGAGTCACGTCGGCATGACTGTCCGCTTTTGACGCAGCGCGCCATGAGCCTTGCGCAATCAGCGAAATCGGATCGCGCATACGTTCGTGTTAAGAGCTGATAAACTACCCGTTCGACGTTCACATGGAACCAGGAACGAACGGTGCTACGCGAGCGTCTGAAACCGGGCTCGATCGGTTCGGGGATTTCGATGACAAGCTATTCGATGATCAAGGTCGGCAACGACTACGTCGTGCAGGCCAATGACAAATGCATTTTGAAAGTCGGCAGCCGCCGCCGCGCCGCGCAATTGATCAACGATGCCACGGACTTGCTGAACGCGCTGGCCGTGGTCGAATCCCCCAAAATCACACCGGAGGCGCCATCACTCGCGCGTGAGGCTCCGGAACTTCCTTGACTGGTCTTCCCGATTCCCGTATCTGCCGCGGCGGGACACCTCCCCCCAACGGGAGGCTTACTATCTGGAAGGGTAGACGATGACTGTAGCGAAGCCCGCTTCGCGGCCGAACGTGCCGCATTTTTCCTCCGGCCCCTGCGCCAAGCGCCCCGGATGGAATGCCCAAAATCTCAAGGACGCAGCGCTCGGCCGTTCGCATCGCGCGAAGGTCGGAAAGACCAAGCTCAAGCTCGCGATCGATTTGACGCGCGAGGTGCTCGAAGTGCCCGCCGATTATCGCATCGGCATCGTGCCGGCCTCCGATACCGGCGCTGTCGAGATGGCGCTGTGGTCGATGCTGGGGGCGCGGCCCGTGACCACGCTCGCCTGGGAATCCTTCGGCGAGGGCTGGGTCAGCGACATCGTCAAGGAATTGAAGCTCAAGGACGTCACCAAGCTCAACGCGGCTTACGGTGAGATCCCCGACCTCTCCAAGGTCGATCCGAAGTCCGACGTCGTCTTCACCTGGAACGGCACCACCTCGGGCGTGCGCGTGCCCAACGCCGACTGGATCAGCGCCACTCGCGAAGGCCTGACCATCTGCGACGCCACCTCGGCCGCGTTCGCGCAACCGCTCGACTGGGCCAAGCTCGACGTCGTCACCTTCTCCTGGCAGAAGGCGCTCGGCGGCGAAGCCGCGCACGGCATGCTGATCCTGTCGCCCCGCGCCGTGGAGCGGCTCGAAACCTACAAGCCGGCCTGGCCGCTGCCGAAGATTTTCCGCATGACCAAGGGCGGCAAGATCAACGAAGGCATTTTCGTCGGCGAGACCATCAACACGCCGTCGATGCTCTGCGTCGAGGATTATCTCGACGCGCTGAACTGGGCCAAGTCGATCGGTGGCCTCAAGGCGCTGATCGCGCGCGCCGACGCCAACACCAAGGTGCTCGCCGACTGGAAGGCGAAGACGCCCTGGATCGACTTCCTCGCCAAGGACGCCGCGATCCGCTCCAACACTTCGGTGTGCCTGAAGTTCACCGATCCCGCGATCACCTCGCTCTCGGAGGACACGCAGGCCGACTTCTCCAAGAAGCTGGTGGCGCTGGTCGAGAAAGAGGGCGCGGGCTACGACTTCGCCTACTACCGCGATGCGCCCGCCGGCCTGCGCATCTGGTGCGGCGCCACCGTCGAAGCCAGCGATGTCGCGCTGCTGACCCAGTGGATCGACTGGGCCTTCGCCGAGACCAAGGCCACGCTCGCCAAGGCGGCGTAAGCAGGCTTCGCTCGTCGCGTTATCTCATCTCGTCATGGCCGGGCTTGACCCGGCCAGCCATCGAAGAGAATGGTTCTGCGGGTCAAGCCGCGGATGACGGTCTCAGATTTATCGACCATCAGGGATCATTCCCATGACCAAACCCAAAGTTCTCATTTCCGACGCGCTCTCTCCCGCCGCCGTTCAGATCTTCAAGGACCGCGGTGTCGAGGTCGACTTCCAGCCCAATCTCGGCAAGGACAAGGACAAGCTCGCCGAGATCATCGGCAATTACGACGGCCTCGCGATCCGCTCGGCGACCAAGGCGACCGCGAAGATCCTCGAGAAGGCGACCAATCTCAAGGTGATCGGCCGCGCTGGCATCGGCGTCGACAACGTCGAGATTCCCGCCGCCACGGCCAAGGGCATCATCGTGATGAACACACCGTTCGGCAATTCGATCACGACCGCCGAGCACGCCATCACCCTGATGCTGGCGCTGGCGCGCGAGATTCCGCAGGCGGACGCTTCGACCCAGGCCGGCAAATGGGAGAAGAACCGCTTCATGGGCGTCGAGATCACCGGCAAGGTGCTCGGCGTCGTCGGCTGCGGCAACATCGGCTCGATCGTCGCCGACCGCGCGCTCGGCCTGCGCATGAAGGTGATTGCGTTCGATCCGTTCCTGTCGCCGGAGCGCGCCAGGGACATCGGCGTCGAGAAGGTCGAGCTCGACGACCTCTTCAAGCGCGCCGACTTCATCACGCTGCATACGCCGCTGACCGAGAAGACCAAGAACATCATCGACGCAGCCGCGATCGCCAAGATGAAGAAGGGCGTGCGCCTGATCAACTGCGCCCGCGGCGGCCTCGTCGACGAGCAGGCCGTGGTCGACGCTTTGAATTCCAAGCACATCGCAGGCGCCGCCTTCGACGTCTTTGTCGAGGAGCCCGCCAACGCGAACGTGCTGTTCGGTCATCCCAACGTGATCTGCACACCGCATCTCGGCGCGTCCACCACGGAAGCGCAGGAGAACGTCGCGCTTCAGGTCGCCGAGCAGATGTCGGATTACCTGCTCACCGGCGCGATCTCGAATGCCGTCAACTTCCCCTCGATCACGGCGGAAGAGGCGCCGAAGCTGAAGCCGTTCATCGCGCTGGCCGAAAAGCTCGGCTCGTTCGCGGGACAGCTCACCGAGAGCGGCATTCTCAAGGTCGAGATCACCTATGAGGGCCACGTCGCCGAGATGAAGATCAAGGCGATCACCTCCGCCGTGCTGTCCGGCCTGCTGCGGCCGATGCTGGGCGAGGTCAACGTCGTCTCCGCGCCCGTCGTCGCCAAGGAGCGCGGCATGGTGGTGGACGAGATCGTGCGCGCCGCCCAGAGCGACTATGAAAGCCTGATCACCGTCACCGTCACCACCGAGCGGCAGGAGCGGTCAGTCTCGGGCACGGTCTATGCCGACGGCAAGCCGCGCCTGGTCGACATCAAGGGGATCCGCGTCGACGCTGAATTTGGCAAGTCGATGATCTACGTGACCAACGAGGACAAGCCGGGCTTCATCGGCAAGTTCGCGAGCCTGCTCGGCGATGCCAAGATCAACATCGCGACCTTCCATCTCGGCCGCGTCGCGCCGGGCTCCGATGCCATCGCGCTGATCGAGGTCGACGGCGCGGTGCCGGCCGATCTGCTCGCCAAGGTGCAGGCCCTGCCGCAG
The DNA here is from genome assembly GCF_023100925.1 of Bradyrhizobium sp. 40. Classification (NCBI taxonomy): domain Bacteria; kingdom Pseudomonadati; phylum Pseudomonadota; class Alphaproteobacteria; order Hyphomicrobiales; family Nitrobacteraceae; genus Bradyrhizobium; species Bradyrhizobium sp. 40. The sequence goes on along the minus strand of NZ_CP064688.1, from coordinate 6,255,298 downwards.
GTCAAGCAGGTCAAGGCGCTGACGTTCTGATACGCCGACATATTCCGACCCGCGGAACAACGCCGCCCTCTCGCGAGGGCGGCGTTTTTATTTCTCCCGCGACCGCTGCACTTTGTGTACCAATGGCGCCGAGAAGACGTCGACCGACGCTCCGTTCAAAATCGTTCGAAAAGGGAGAAAACAATGCGTGAAGCCGTCATCGTTTCCTATGCACGCACGGGCCTCGCGAAATCCGGCCGCGGCGGGTTCAACATCACCCCGCCGATGTCGCTCGCGGCCCACGCCATCAAGCACGCGGTCGAGCGCGCCGGCGTCGAGAAGGACTATGTCGAGGATTGCTATCTCGGCAATTGCGCCCATGGCGCGCCGAACATCGGCCGCCAGGCCGCGCTGCTGGCGGGAATGCCGAAATCGACCGGCGGCGTCTCGGTGAACCGGTTCTGCTCGTCCGGTCTCCAGACCATTGCGATGGCCGCCAACTCGATCCGCTCGGACGGTTCCGACTGCATCGTTGCAGGCGGGGTCGAGAGCATCTCGATGCCGGGCGGCGGAACTCCGAAAGAATCGATCGATCCCGAGCTGCTCAAGACGGCGCCGGCGATCTTCATGGCGATGATCGACACCGCCGACATCGTCGCCGAGCGCTACAACCTCAGCCGTGAATATCAGGACGAATATTCGCTGGAGTCGCAGCGCCGCATGGCCGCGGCGCAGCAGGCGGGCAAGTTCAAGGACGAGATCGTCCCGATGAAGACCAAGATGAAAGTGGTCGACAAGGCGACCAAGGCCGAGTCGATCGTCGACTACGTCGTCGACCGCGACGAGTGCAACCGGCCCGAGACCACGCTTGAAGGTCTCGCCAAGCTCGAGCCCGTCAGGGGCCCCGGCAAGTTCGTCACGGCGGGCAACGCCAGCCAATTGTCGGACGGTGCCGCGGCCGTGGTGCTGATGGAAGCCAAGGACGCGGAGAAGCGCGGCCTCAATCCCATGGGCCGCTTCGTCGCCTGGGCGGCGGCGGGTTGCGAGCCGGACGAGATGGGCATCGGCCCGATCTTTGCCGTGCCGAAGCTGTTGAAGCGTCACGGCCTGAAGATCGACGACATCGATCTGTGGGAGCTCAACGAAGCCTTCGCCAGCCAGTGTCTCTATTCGCGCGACAAGCTCGGCATCGATCCCGCCAAGTACAACGTCAACGGCGGCTCGATCGCGATCGGCCATCCCTTTGGCATGACCGGCGCGCGCCTCACCGGCCACATCCTCCAGGAAGGCAAGCGCCGCAAGGCCAAGTGGGGCGTCGTGACGATGTGCATCGGCGGCGGCCAGGGCGGCGCGGGACTGTTCGAGATCTACAGCTGAGGCGATCGCCTCATTGAATGCGAAGGGCACGGCGCCGCAAACGCCGTGCCTTTTGCTTTCTGGCGTGCTTGGGGATTCGCCCGCGGCAACTCAACCGTTCTTCTCGGTTGCGACAGGTCGGAACACCCATTCGCGCCAGACCACCAGCAACGCCGACATGATCACTGGGCCTAAAAACAAGCCCAGGAGGCCGAAGGCAGCCAGGCCTCCAAAGATCCCGACGAACGCGAACAGAAACGGTAGCCGCGCCGAGTCGCCGACCAGGGTCGGCCATACGAAATGATCGCCGGCTAACATGACGATCGCGCCCCAGAAGAAGACGCCCGCGGCTGCGAAGCCGCTGCCTCCGCCGGAGATCAGGACCAGCGCCGCGGCGGTGAAGGCCAGCCAGGCGCCGAACGGAAGCATGGCGAACGCCGTCGTCAATATCGTGAATACGATGGCATGCGGCACGCCCGCGACGAAATAGGCCACGCCGATCAATAATCCCTCGCCCGCGGCGACCAGCACCGTGCCGTTCACCGTGCCGCGGATCGCATCGACCATTTGCTCCGCGAGACCCTCTCCCGCCTCGCCGAAAAGCCGATCGCAGGTTTCCAGCACGCGGCCCGAGATCGACCGGCCGTTGCGCAGCAGGACGAACAAGGCCACCAGCGAGAAGAACAGAAGAAACATGCGGTGAAGCAGCTGTCCGCCGAACGTTCGAAACAGTTCCGATGCGTTGTCTGCATTGACGCTTTTCAGCCATGCGGTCGCGGCTTTGGGATCGGAAAGATTGCTGCGCCACCACTGCGCCATGCTCCCTGCGGCGATCGGAAGCCGCGCGAGCCAATCGGGCACTTCGATCCCGCTCTCTCCGGCCTGTTTCATCCAGCCCACGAGCAGATCGCCTTGTTGCGCGATCTGATAGACGGCAAGCGACATCGGCGTAAACAGGATGAGGGCGACGACGAGCGTGAAGACCAGCGGGGCCAGGCTGGACCGGCCGGAGCTCACGCGTGCCGCAAACTTGGTGTAGAGCGGCCACAGGCTGGTTGCGAGAATCGCGGCCCAGATCAATGCGGGGAGAAATCCCGCCGCCGTCCACAACGCCAGTGCGACGAGCGCGAGGGCAAGCACGACCCGTGCGTTCATGCGTGCGCCCGCACCCGTGGGCAGCGGCTTTCGCTCGGTCGTGTTCGGGCCGCCTTCGCTCCGCACGGCGTCGCTCCGCTTGGGCGAACGCTGCTTCGGTGCCACGGATTTCGCTCGTTCGGCCATTTGAGATCACTGGGGTGCGGGAGCTGCAGTGTCGAACTGATCAGCAGGAGAAACGCTGGGTCCCGGCTTCAAGCCGCAACAAGGGGCTTCAGTTCCGCCCGGGAAGAAGTTGCAGTGAGGTGGCGCCCTTCGTCGGGCGCGGCTCGGCCGAAGCCGCCCGGCACGAGGCCGCCCGCAGCGCGGCCGCGGGCGTGCACCGCGGGCAGGAAATCGCGTTCGCCGCTTAAGCCTGCGCCAGCGCCGGTGCGAACACCACCTCGATCAGCGAGCCGGAGTTCGCCGCGCTCTTGATGTTGAAGCGGGCGCGGTTGGCTTCGACCAGGGCCTTGGTCAGCGACAGGCTCAGCGCCGAATTGTCCTCGGCGTCGCCGGGCGGCGGGGTCCGGAACGGCTCCATCGCGGCGGCGACTTCGCGCTCGCTGAGGCCGTGGCCGGTGTCGCGGATGCGAAGTGCGACCTCGCCGCGGTCGGTGAGCGCGGTGGAGACGATGACCTGGCCGCCGGCGCTGGCGAGCCGGATCGAGTTCGAGATCAGGTTCATGGTGATCTGCCGCATCGCGCGCGCATCCGCGCTCACCTGCGGCAGCGCATGGCCGAGCGAGGTGCGGATGATGATGCGCTCGCGATTGGCCTGCGGCTGCATCACCACCACGCAGGCCTCGACGAGGTCGTTGAGGTTGAGGTTGGCGAAGTTGAGGTCGAGCTTGCCGGTCTCGATCCGCGACAGCTCCAGCAGGTCGTCGATGATGGCGATGACGCGCTCACCGGAGGCGCGGATGTCCTTCATGTACTCGCCGTAGCGCTCGTTGCCGAGCGTGCCGAAGCGCTCCGAGATCATCACCTCCGAGAAGCCGATGATGGCGTTCAGCGGCGTGCGGATCTCGTGGCTGATCCGCGCCAGCATGTCGGCCTTGGCGTTCGCCGTGCCTTCGACCAGACGTCGCGCCTGCGTCAGCTCGCTCTCGCCCTGCTTGCTGTGCGAGAGGTCGCGGAATACGGCGAAGAAGTTCGGGCCGTCAGGCCTGGTGCGGCCCATGATCATGGCGAGCGGAATGACGCCGCCCTTCTTCTCGCGTCCCAGCACCTCGCGGCCGTGGTCGAGCAGGCTCGCGATGTCCTGGCTCTTGAGGTTTTCCAGATAGTCGATGACGACATGCTGGCTCTCCGGCGCGAACAGCGTCACCAGATTCTGCTGCATCAGCGTCTCGCCGTCATAGCCGAACAGCGCCTCGGCGCTGCGGTTGCAGGCGTGGATGTTGCCTTCGGCATCGAACATGACGATGCCCTCGGCCGTGGTGTCGAGGATCGCAGCGAGATCTTCCGCCGCCGCCTCGCCGGCGTCGGGCTCGGGCGCGGTGGGCAAGATCTCGGGGACAATGGTCTCGGCGGCGACGGTCTCGGCGATGACGGACGCAGCGGGTGCTGCCTGCGGCAGCGCGCAGATCAGCGCATGCGCGCTCTCGCCGTCCCAGTCGATCGCGTGCAGATGCGCCTCGGTGGTCGGCAGCGGCGCTTCGCCATTGGCGAGCGTCGCGCTGATCGTGACAGGCGTGCCTGCTTGCGACGTGCTGCTGGCCGCGGACACGCCCGGCTCGACATAGAGCGCGTCCAGCCCGCCGGCATTCTCCAGTGCGCTCAGGCTGGCATAGCCCATGCGCGCGAGAAACGCCGGGTTGGCGTAGAGCAGGCGGTCGAGCCGGTAGATCAGGATGCCCGTCGGCAGCAGGTCGAGCAGCGCGCGGTCGCGCGTGCTGTGGCCATGCGCGGGCGGCGCGGGCTCGCTCAGCCATTCGGCCGGCGCGTGCGGCGTCTCAGGCTCAGGCTCCGGCGTCGGCGCCTCGGGCGCGATCTCCGCATCCGGCGGCTCGGCCGATGCCGCGATGGTTTCCTTGTCGCGTTCGAGGCGCTCGGACAATTGCCGGGCGAGTTCGTTGAACGCGCTGTTCTCGACCGGCGTCAGCGTCGGCGATCGCGTGTCGCCGGGCGCGCGGAACGGCAGGACATTGGGAGGCGTTTCCACTGGCGTTTCCGGATCGGTTGGATGTGAATTCGCGTCGGTTGTGGGTTCGGGCAGTTCGGCTTCAGGCTCAGGCTCAGGCTCAGGCTCAGGCTCAGGCTCAGGTGCGGGCGGCTCGATCGGCGGAGGCGGCGGCGCCTCTAGCACTGGCTGGGGCTCGGGTTCGGGCTCCGGCTCGACCACATCGGCCGGCAGGCTTTGCGGTGCCGCCGGTTCAGCCAACAGCTCGAAACGCCTGAGCGCATCGAGCCGGTTGAGGCCATCGAGATCGCGGCAGACGCCAAAACCCCTGAAGCCCGCGAAATTGCGTTCGCCATCATAAACCGGAAGCCCGGCAAGCTCGACCGGCAGATGCTCGCCGCCGTCGGCCGGCCAGTTCACGGTGATCCCGGCCCAGGTGTCCTTGCTGGCAAGCGCCTGCGCCACGCGGCCTTCAGGGTCGAGCGCGAATGCGTCGGCGATCTCGCGCCAGGGGCGGTCGAAGCCGGCGGCCGTGCGCGGACCGATCAGGTGGATGAATTCGTCGGAGAGCAGCACAAAGCGGCCCTCTGCATCCGCCTTCCAGAGGAAGCGCAGCGGATGCTGACGCGGTGCGGGCGGCTCTTCATGGCCCGACGGCGGCTCGACCATGCCTGTTACGGTCGGCGCGGCCTGCGGCGACACCATGGCTTCGGCCGAGTTTTCAACCGGAGTTTTCTCCTCAACCGGAGTCTTCGGTTCGACCTCGGCGGGCACGGCTTCGGCCGCTTCCTCGACGGCCTGCTGGATCGTCACGATCTCTGCTTCCGGCGCGTCGACCGGCTCGGCAAAGGCGTCGAACAGCGCGATTTCGGATGGCGCCTCATGCGACGGCGCTGCTTGCACATGCTCCGGCACGGCGGCTGGAGCAGGGGGCGGCGCAGGCTCGGACTGAGCGATGTCTTCGCGCGCGATGCCTTCAGCTGCCTGGGGTTCGACGTGATCAGTCGCAGGCGCCGCCTGCTGCGCGGCCGGCTCGATCAGCGCGACCAGGCCGACATCGGCGCCGCTGCCGACCCGCTGCAGCACCATCTGGCCGATGCCGATCGGCGTCTCGGCGCGGCCCTGGCGAAGCGCATCGCTGCGCGCCTGTTCGAGGCCGGCCTCGCCGAGATCGCGGAAGCCGAGCAGGGTGCGGGCGGTTTCGCTGGCGCCGACGAACAGGCCGTCGGGCGCGAACGCCGCCATCGGCGTCTTGGCGCCGTCGACCAGACGAAGCAGGCGTTCGACCAGCGGCATGGTGCGCAAGCCCGGGTCCATCGCGGTGACGAGCACGGCAGATCCTTGGAAGAATTGGCCGCCGTCGGCGAAGTCGAGCCGGGCACAGGCGCAGGTCATCAGCGTGCCGAGCCGCGCCCCGAAGCCGCGCAGCCGTTCGAGCCGGATCGCGCCGTTCGCAGGCAGCCGGCCGGCCAGCCGGATGATCTGGCGGCGGTGGCTGTCGGTGGGCCCGAAAATCCTGTCCGCCAGCGCCGTGGCATGGGCCGCGCCAAACAGCCTTGCGCCGACCGGATTGGCCCAGAGCACGCGGGTGCCGTCGATCGACCAGAGCCAGACGGGCAGCGGCGAGGTCGCGTGCACGGCCAGCCGGGGATCGCCCACGCCTCGCAACTGGAAATCCGAACTCGTCATCCGACCGGCTTCGCGTCCCACTTGTGCGCATCAGGCTGCCGGAATGACAGCCTTAAGAAAGGGTTAGTATCGCCCGCAGCCGCGGGCAGGTCCACGGTCCCAGCCTACGGGGCAAGGCCTAAAGCCGCGATAACCTTAATGTAGCGGGGCCCGCAAGCCGTAGCCCGGTCGCATCCCCATCCTTCAGATGCCCGCGTCGGGCAGCACCTATGCCGCCCAGCCAATCCGCGCAGCGGTCGGCTCCAGGACAAGGCGGGTGCTCAAAGGCCACCCTATTACCTCAACCACCGGTTCCCCAGCCCCGGAACCTCATCCTCGCCGCGATTAAATTTGCGCAATGCACCCCAAAGCCCGTTGCGTTGCACAATGTTGACATTTTAGGCAGGCATGGTCGCCGCGCTGGGCGAGCCATCATTCGTTTTATGTTTCCAGTCTTCGCTTCCGTCACCCAATTGGCCGGCGGGCGCTGCCGAAAAGGCTCACTCCGTTTTTCCATTTAGTGTGAGGGATACCCAATGACAGGTACGACTGATCCATTCTCCGCCTCCGTCATTCCGTTCGAAGTTCCGGAGCAGATGCGTGCGTTCGCCGAAAAGGGCGTGTCGCAAGCCCGCGAGAGCTATGCCAAGTTTAAGGACGCCGCCGAAACCCACAACGGCACGGTCGAGGCCGTGTTCGCGTCCGCCCACAAAGGCGTCAGCGAATACACCGCCAAGCTGATGGAGTTCGCGAAGGCCAACACCAAGGCCCATCTCGACTTCACCCAGGAGCTGTTCAGCGTGAAGGCGCCGCAGGATGCGTTCGCGCTGTGGACCAACCATTCCAGGACGCAGCTCGAGACCTTCCAGGCCCAGGCCCGGGAGCTCGCCGAGATCACCCAGCGCGCGGCCACTGCCGCCGCCGAGCCGATCAAGGCCTCTGCCGCCAAGCTCTACACGCCTGCCGCCTGAGCGGATCGGGCTGTTGAGATTAAGAAACCCGGGCCTAGAGCCCGGGTTTTGCTTTGGAAATAACGTTGTCCGAGGCGCGATTATCGGGTTTTGCGGCCTTGCCAAAAACGGCCGTTGCACCTAGTTTCCGCCCCGTCCAGCCCCCCTTAGGTCAAGGCCCTTTCAGGGCGCCCAGAGGCGCGGCTCGCAAGGATGCAGTTGTAGCTCAGTTGGTTAGAGCGCCTGTCTGTGGAACAGGAGGTCGGTGGTTCGAGCCCACCCAACTGTACCACTTGAAATCTCAGCACAATTTGCCGATTGGCCGCCCCAAGATTGAGGGCTCCGACGCCTTTGGAGTTGGTTACGTTCATGGCCCGGCGACATGGACTGGTCTCTGATGGATGACGAGCTCGAAATGAAGGATGTCTATGCCCAGTTCGGGCAGACGTTCTCGTTTGGCGTTAACGTCGAGGGCGTCCTGTCCAATTTGATCCTGACTGCCGACTTCATAAAGCGGATGCGCGAGGAAACGAAGGCAAACGGGGGATCGAAGTACGACGCGTACACGATGGAGCGCATGCTCGACGAGTATCTTGCCGAGCAGCACGAAAAGACCATGGGCCAGTTGTTTAAGGCCAAGGGCGGCGTCAAAGATTTCATCACGCTCGAGCCAGCGCTAGAGAAGCGGGTCGATGACGCGCTGCGACGGCGCAACTACCTCGCGCACGATTTCTGGCGCGAGCGCGGGCAAGAGGCAATATCGGTCAAGCGGCGCGCTGCCGTGTTCGAGGACCTGCTCGCCGATCAGCAATTCTTCGGCAAACTCGCGAACGATCTTGAGGAGGTCGCGATGGATCAGGTGCAGAACATCGGGCTCGATGCCGACAAGCTGAAAGCACGCGTCGATGCGAGTGCGATGAGGGTACAGGAAGAGCTAGTGCGCTAACAGGAGGAGATTCAGCGAATGGGCCGACCAAAAATCCGCAACCGAATGTCGTCCCTAGCGGCAGTGTTTGTTCAAGCCATCATTCCGAGAAAAGTAGACAAGGATACGCAGGCTGCGCTCTACGACCGCTTTAACATTGATTCAAAGGCATGCGTTTACTGCGGACAAGCGGCGACCGACCAAGATCATTTTCGAGCGATCGTGAGTGGTAGTCGACCTTCCGGCTACTTTCACACCGCAGAGAACATTGTGCCCTCATGTGGTCCGTGCAATCAGTCCAAAGGTGCGTCTGACTGGCGAGTTTGGATGGAGAGCACTACAGCCAAGAATTCACCGACTCGAAAGAACAAGCCGGGCACCGCCGAGCGGATCGCATTACTAGCGGCGTTCGCTGGAACTGTCGACAAGCCGTCGCTGACAGCGGACGAAATGCGCCAGGCCGCCGGCGCTGAGCTGTGGGATGGGTACTGGAAGAAGCTCGCGGAAATCGGGCAACTAATGGACCGCGCCCAAGAAGATGCCGATCAGATATGCGTAGCATTGGAAAAGCGGTTCCAAGCAACCTTGGAATTGCGGTGACAGGCGCAAAGCTCTCGACGCGGGAGCGCCCCATCCGCGACGCTACTCAAAGCCAATTTCGGTCACCGTAGCTCCTCGGACCGCAATGCGCTATCGGTAGCGAACCAAGGGCGTTCATCGACAAGCAAGCCGGGCTAAAAAGATCGTGAGTTTCTTCGAGCGTCTGAAGACAGCAGCATCCGTTGAGTGGCGGGCTTACACCGAGCATCCCTTCACGAACGGATTGGCGGACGGCTCGCTCCCCGAAGCGGCGTTTCGTCACTACCTCGTTCAGGACTATTTGTTCCTCATCGAGTTTGCTCGCGCCTACGCGCTCGCGGTCTACAAGTCGCCCAGACTTGCCGACATGCGCGAGGCGGCGGCCGGCCTTTCGGCCATCCTCGATGTCGAGATGAACCTGCATGTGAAGCTCTGTGCCGATTGGGGTCTGTCCCCGACCGACCTTGAGCAGGCCCCTCCGGCGGCCGAGATGCTGGCCTATACACGCTACGTGCTCGACGCGGGAATGCGCGGCGACCTGCTGGCACTCAAGGTGGCGCTTGCCCCCTGCGTGATCGGGTACGCGGAGATCGCGACGCGGCTCGCCTCGCTCCCCCTCGCGGACGCCGCGACGAATGCCTACCGCGTCTGGATCGCCGAGTACGCCGGCGCGCCGTACCAGGAGGTCGCTGCCAAAGCGCGGACGCATATGGAGCATCTCGCCGATCTCTACGCCACGCCGGCCCGCGAGGCGGAGCTGATGGCGATCTTCAAGGAAGCCACCCGACTCGAGGCAGACTTCTGGGAGATGGCCTGGCGCGCGGGCCAGCGTGTTCAATAGCTCTTTCGGCAGTCAGGATGGGGGCGAGGGCTCAGCACGCCACGACGCAGGATCGGTCGCTTTCGTTCCCCCATTTCAGGAGAAATCGGCATCGAGCAAGGCCGAACCTTTTCATGACCTGGAGTGTTTGTACCTGCGGCAGGGCTGACAACGCTGAGGAGCCAAGACATGAACGGAATTATCTATCTGGTCGGACTCGTCGTCGTGATTGGTGCGGTGCTCTCGTTCGTGGGCCTGCGCTGATTGGATATTCGGGAGGTGGTGCGGCGCGCTCCAAGCCTCTGACGCCTCACCTCGTCAGCACCCACACCACCATCGGCAATGTCACCGCCGCCAGCAGCGTGCCCAGCGCCACCGCGCCCGACACCGGGTTCACCAGCCGCTGGTACTGAACCGCGAAGATGTACGCGTTGGCGCCGGTCGGCATTGCCGCGAACAGCACGACGACGCCGGCCGCGACCGGCGGAAGGCCGAGCAGCTTTGCCAGCACGAACGCCGCCGCCGGCATCGCCAGCAGCTTGAGCGCGCTCATCACCACGACGCTCACCATCTCGCCCTTGACCTCGAAACGAAAGAGATTGATGCCGAGCGCGATCAGCGCCGCTGGCGATCCCGCCTGCGCCAGCAGTTCGATGGTCCGGTCGACGACGGGATTGAGACCGAGGCCGGTAAAACGCCAGACGACGCCAAAACCGATCCCCAGCATCAGCGGATTGCGCGCGAGATCCGCGAGCACGGGACGGATCACCGCCAGAGGCGAGCCGGCTTGCTTGCGACTGACAAGCTCCATCTGCAGGATGCCGCAGAGCCAGAGCAGCGGCGTGTTCACCGACAGGATCAGCGCCATCGGTCCCGCCGCTTCGTTGCCCAGCGCCGAGAGCGTCAGCGGAATGCCGAGCATCACGATGTTGCCGTAGACCGAGCCGATTGCGAACACGACGCCGTCCTCGCGGTCTTCGCGCCGCGCGCGCAGCAGGGCCGACAGCGCCAGCGCCGCGAGCCAGGTGATCGCCAGCGCGCCGTAATAGGCGCCCCACATCCTGTAGGGACTGACATCGGGGAATTCCGACACGACGATGGTGCGGAACAGCAGCGCCGGAATGGCGATGCTGAAGGCGAATTCGGAGATGCCCTTGTGCGCGCTCTCGGAGACGAAGCGAAACAGCACCGCGGCATAGCCGGCCGCGATCAGCGCGAATACCGGCGCGACGATCAGCACGGTGGCCATGCGCCGCTACGACCCCATCTCAATGATCCTGCGCGCCATGCGGACATTGGCATAGTCGATCATCTTGCCGTCGAGCGTCACCGCGCCTTGGCCCTGCGCCTCGGCCTGCTCCATCGCCTCGACCACCCGCCGCGCGTGCGCGAGTTCGGTCTCCGACGGGACGAACGCCCGTAGCGTCGGTTCGATCTGGTCGGGATGGATCACCTGCTTGCCGTCAAAACCCATCGCGGCCGCCTTGAGCGCGCTGCTTTCAGTCAGTCTGGCATCCCGAAACGCGCCGCACGGACCGTCGATGGCGCGCAGGCCGAACGCGCGCGCCGCCACCAGCAGGCGCATCATCGGATAGGCGAACAGATCGAGCGGGACGGAGGCATAGCCGCTCTCAGCGGAGCCGACGTGGCGGTAGTCGTCCGGCGAGGCGCCGATTTCGGAGGAACGGGCGCCGATCGACGCCGCGAAATCGCCGACGCCGAGATGAAGGGCGGCGACGCTGTCATGCGCGGCGGCGAGCGTGTCGACATTGACGAGACCCAGCGCGGTCTCGATCAGCAGGTCGAGCGCGACAGGCGAGGAGCGATCCGGCGCGGCCGCGCGCAGCTGATCGGCAATGGCGGCGATGTCGCTCGCCCGCTCCGCCTTCGGCACGATGACCGAATCCAGCCTGGGCAGCGCAGCGAGCTTGCGGATTTCCTGCGCGATGAAGGGGCTGTCGACGGCGTTGAGCCTGACCGCGACGACCTTGCTGCCCCAGTCCAGCAAGGACAGCGCCTGCGCCGCTTCCTCCAGCGCCGCGCTCTTCTCGGACGGCGGCACCGCGTCCTCGAGGTCCATGAACACTGCATCCGCGGCCGAGGCAGCCGCCTTGGCGACGAGACGGGAGCGATGCGCGGGAACGGCCAGATAAACCCGCGTCGGCCGCTGAGGGGCCATCGTCATGTCTCCTTTGCGAGACCGAGCTCGCGCAGGATGGACGGGTTGTGCTGCCCGACGTCAGGCACCGGATCCATCCGGGGCGACAGGCCGGGAATGGTGAGCGCCGGCAGGAAGCTCATCACCGGTCCGCATGGAGAGCCCACCGTTTGCACCCGGGAGCGGAGCTGTTCGTGCTCCAGGAACGCCTCGACCGAATTCAGATGCGCGTTGGCGATCGAGGCCTCGTCGAGCAGCCGCAGCACCTCGTCGCTGCTCATCGCGGCAAAACGCCGCTCGATATGGATCTGCAGATCGTCCCTGTTCTGCATCCTCAGCGGATTGGTGCGGAAGCGGGGGTGATCGGCAAAGGCGGCCTCGCCAAGCACGATGGCGCACAGCGATCGCCATTCCCGGTCGTTCTGGATGCCGAAGAAGATCGTATTGCCGTCGCCGACGCGGAAAGGGCCATACGGCGCTATCGTTGCGTGCCTTGCCCCAGTGCGCGGCAGCGGCCGGCCCGTACTCTGCGTGTAGAAGGCGGGATAGCTCATCCAGTCCGTGATGGAATCAAACAGCGAGGCCTGGAAGGCGGTGCCCTTGCCGGTGCGCTCGCGGCGATACAGCGCCATCAGCACGCCGTTGAGGATGTACATGCCGGTGGCGATATCGACCACGGAAAGTCCGACCTTGGCGGGCTCCGCCTCGGTGCCGTTGATGGCGAGGACACCGGCCTCGCACTGCACCAGGAGATCGTAGGCCTTCTTGTTGCTGTAGGGTCCGCCCGCACCATAGCCCGACACGTCGCAGGCGATGATCCGGGGAAACTTTCGCAGCAGCGATGCGGCATCGAGGCCGAGCCGCTCCGCCGCGCCCGGCGCCAGGTTCTGGATGAAGACGTCGGCCTGCGGCAGCAAGGCCTCGAGCACCTTCTGGCCCTCAGGGCTCTTGATGTCGATGGCGAGGCTTTCCTTCGACCTGTTGGTCCAGACGAACTGGCTCGACATCCCGTTCATCACGTGATCGTAGTCGCGGCAGAAATCGCCATCGCCCGGCCGCTCGATCTTGATGACGCGTGCGCCCCAGTCCGCAAGATGCCGGCTGGCAAGAGGAGCCGCAATCGCCTGCTCGAGCGAGACCACCGTCACCCCCGACAGCGGCAGCTCCGCCTCATTCCGCTCCATGCAATCGTCTCCGTCCCGCTCACGCTTTCGACCAGCGCAGGAGACAAGCCGACCACCCCACGCACGTTCTGTGACGATGGCATGATGCCCCTGTTTTGCCCGACGAGTCAAACTTCATTTCGTAAAATCCGCAAATCGCGATCCGCAAAGTTCAATTCCAACATGGACTTGGCTACTGTGCATGGGGTTGTTTTCGCGGTTTTTGTTTTAGGGGGCCCTGTTGCCGAGACCGCACACGTCCCGGCTTTCGCATCTCGCCTCGGTTGCCAACGAACCCCCGTTCACCCACTATCGTCTCCGACTCGACATTTGGGGGGATCGATGCCGGCGTTCCGTTTCAAGAAATCTTTCGCTGCCGCGATCACGGGGATGGCCCTGGCCGTCCTGATCCACCCGGGTGAAGGCTTCGCCTACTCCCAGGAGGAGCAGCAGGCCTGCACGCCCGATGCGATGCGGCTGTGCGGCGACTTCGTTCCGAACGTCGACGCCATCACCGCCTGCATGATCCAGAAGAAGTCGCAGCTCTCGCCGCAGTGCCGGGCCTTCTTCCGGCCGGGACCGGAGCCGGGCATGGCGGCGGCGCCCCGCGCCGGCAAGCCGACCAGCATCGCGCCCAAGAGCTCGGCCCGGACGGCGAAGAAGAGCACCAAGCCGGCCAAGAAGAAGAAAGCCAGCGAAGGCTGAGCGCGAGCACGACGTTCCCTTTTTGAAACTCGACCATGCCCGGGCCACAGCGCGCAGTGCGTTTGAAGTCCCGGGCATCTGCGTGTCCGACTTCTCGTTTGCTGTCCCCTTGAGTCAAACTGACCCAGGCATCAGCCCCACACCAGCCACCGGACTCGTTTTGTTCGCCTTCCGCGTGCGGATGCTTGCGACAATTACGACCGCGCGGGGATGGAAACGAGTCGCGGAACGGTTTGCCCGGCGAGGTTGCATTCCGTTTTTTCCCGCCGCACTGCTCAAAAAACGCACGATTGCTGGCGTGAGGCCGTCGTCGCACGCAGCAGTGTGACTCAAAAGCCAACGCGCTTTGTTATTTCATGGCGCCAGCATAACTTATGATAAATTTTTCTTTCCCGAATCACCGCGGTGATTCATTTTCGCTGCCTGGGGTCAATCTGGAGGCAGAGGTATGAACGTTATTGTTTTTGCATCGCGTAAAGGTGGCTCGGGCAAGAGTACGCTGGCCGCGCATCTTGCCGCGCAGATCAAGGCGACCAAGCCGATCCTGCTCGTCGATGCGGATCCGCAAGGCTCGCTCACGCTGTGGCACAAGCTGCGTGGCACCAACGAGCCGCCGATCAAATCCGCGGTGAACTCGGTCAGCGGCATCGTCTCCGCTGCCAAGCGCGACGGTTATGAATGGGTGTTGATCGACACGCCGCCGAACCTGTCGGCCGTCGTCGACGACGCCATCCGCAATGCCACCATGGTGGTGATACCCGCCCGTCCCGGCGTGTTCGACGTCAACGCGGTGCAGGAAACCATCCAGATGTGCCGTGCGGCGCGCAAGCCCTACGCGGTCGTGCTCAACGGTGCGCCGGCGCGCCGCGATGAGTCCGAAAGCCCGATCGTCACCATCGCCCGCGAAGCGTTGGCGAAGTTCCGTGCTCCGGTGTGGGGCGGTCAGATCACCAACCGTTCGGATCTGCTGATGGCGTTGAGCCACGGCGAGGGCGCGCGGGAATATCAGGCCGAGAGTCGTGCGGCTCAGGAAATCGCAAGGCTGTGGGCGGCGATCGAACGTTCGGTGAAGGCTATTCGCGGCACGGCGTCGGCTTCCGGCGCAATGCACAAGCAGGCGGCGTAATTTTCATAAATCATTCCCCGGACGAAAAACGCGCGGACCTCCGCGCGTTTTGCGTTCCTGGAGATTGCTATGGAAGCTAGGCTACCATCAGCATGTAGAACACGATCACCGGCGACAAAGTGAGGATCACCGACCAGATGCCGGCGGCCCAGAGAATGTCCTCGGTGGTGAAGCCCTGCTGTCCAGCGTCGTAATGCGACGCCACTTCGTTATGACTATTCACAAACGCCCCCGCGATTTCTTCGCTTATGGGCATGAACGCTACGTGAGATATTTTAAAATTCCGGGTCGCAGTTTCGCGCGCTTTCGAACATAGGTGCTACCACGGATTAACCATCCGGACGTGCGCTGACATCACGCCAGCCAGACCCGAAACACCAGCACCGGCATCAGGCCGAGCATCACCGCCCAGAAACCGAACGACGACACCACAACAATACCCCGCAAGAAATCGGCCGACGCGAACATGTCTGCCGCCGTCGGACGGATGCGCTGCCCCATGATCATTCCCCCATTTGAAAAGACTTTGAATGAAGACGATAGGCGCGATTGCGTAAACGAGCCGTGGACGCGCCATGCGGCAGCAGCGAAGGCCGTTGGGGCGCGGTTAACCACGCGCTCCGCTCTCCCACTCCCTCTCCTCGTTCTTACGGGGAGAGGGTGGGGTGAGGGGCTATCAGCTACGCCGCGACTTGCATGCGTCGCTCGATCTCGCGGTCGAGCTGGACGGCGAGTTCGCTGCCGACCTCCACCATCGGCAGGCGCACTTCGGGGCTGTCGATCAGGCCCGTGCGCCACAGCCAGTATTTTGCCGGCGCGGGACTGGGCTCGGTGAACAACAGGCGCGTCAGGTCCGCGACCTCCTGCCAGCGCGCCAGCGCTGCATCATGGTCGCCGCGCTTCAGCTCGGCATGGACCGCCGCAAACGTCGCGGTCTCGAGGTGGGCTGACAGCACGATGCCGCCGTCGGCACCGTCGCTGAGCGCCTCGAAATAATTCGCATCCTCGCCGGTCAGCACGCGAAAGTCCGCGGGCCTGTCGCGCAGCAACGCGATGGATTGCTCGCGGCTCGCGCCGCAATCCTTCAGGCCGATGATGTTCGGATGCCCGGCAAGCCGCAGCAGCGTCTGGTTGGTGATGTTGACCGAGGTGCGATAGGGGATGTTGTAGAGCGCGAGTGGCCAGGCGGCGTGATCGGCGAGCGCCTCGAAATGCGCCAGCAACCCGCGCTGCGACGGCCGCACATAATACGGGCTCGCGATCAGATAGCCATCGATCGGCCAGTCCGCGGTCGCGTCGAGACGCTCCTTCAGCCGCGACGTGTCCGCACCTGAAAGTCCAAGCCAGATCGGAATCTTGCTGTGGCCGATGGCCAGCTCGTCGCGCACGATGGCGACGAGGCGTTCGAGCTCGGCGTCGCGCAGCGTCATGCCTTCACCGGAGGTCGCCCCCAGGATGAAGCCGTCGACGGCCTGTCCGCTGTAATGCCGTGTCAGCCGCCGCAGCGACCTCTCGTCGAGGGCGCCGTCGCGAAACGGCGTCACCAGCGGCAGCCAGAGCCCGTGCAATTGTTCCTGTAGTCCGGTCATGTTCCATCTCCTTCTCGGGAAAAACCCTGAGATGGGGCACATGAAAAAACCCCGTCCAGGCGGCGGGGTTTTCGAAGTTTCGGCTCGCGATGACGAAGGCTGTTAGCGCGCGCAAAAATCCGAGGTCCCCAGATGGGGGCCTTTTTTCGAGGCGACTGCCTGCGACGAGATTGCGCACGACTTCGTGATCATTCGCAAATGATGCGGGGTAAGCATGGAACTGTCAATACACGCGGAGGGCGATGGCCGGATCCGCAAAAAAAAGCCGGGCTCGATCGAGCCCGGCTTAAGGTATTGGCCACGTGAGGCCGACACAATCACCTTCCAAGAGGGATTACTGAACTCCCGCGCCACTGGAGGAGGGGGACAAATGCGCAACGCGAAGGCTCAGCGTGAAGAGATTATGGGCTAGCTTCGCGCCATGCATCAAGCGTCCAAGCCGCATGTCAGACATGCGGAAATCAGGACGGCCAGCGCTGCGCCTTGCTCACCACGAAGTCGCGGAACACTTGCACGCGCGCGACCGTCTTCAGCTCTTCCGGATAAACAAAATACGTATCGAGCTGGATCGAATCCGATTCGCCGAACAGCTGCACGAGGCGGCTCTGTTCTTCGATCAGATAGTCCGGCAGCGCGGCGATGCCGAGGCCCTGCTGACAGGCGCGGACGAGGCCGAGAATGTTGTTGACCCTGAAATAGGCTTCGCGCGGACCCGAGCCGTTGCGCCCCGCTTCCACTAGCCAGTTGCGGTTCTGAAGATGCGGCGCGAAGTTGCCGTCGGAGAGCGTGATGATGCGGTGGGAGTCGAGCTCCTCCAGCGTGCGCGGCGTGCCGAAGCGCTTGATATAATCGGGCGAGCAATAAGCGTGGAAGCCCATCGCGAACAGCTTGCGCTGGATGAGGTCCGGCTGCGTCGGCTTGCGAGTGCGGATCGCGACATCGGCCTCGCGCATCGAGAGATCAAGCTCCTCGTCGGTGACGATCAGCGAGATCCGGATCTCCGGATAGAGCGCGGTGAATTCGCCGAGCCTTGGGATCAGCCAGTTGATGCCGACGCCGGGCGTGGTGGTGATCTTGAGATCGCCGCTCGGCCGCTCGCGGCTGTCGGTCAGCTTCGCGCGCGCCGCCTGCAGCTGCATGAACACGTCATGGGCGGTGCGGAACAGGAGGTCGCCCTGTTCGGTGAGGATCAGGCCGCGGGCGTGGCGGTGGAACAGCGAGACCGAGAGCTCCTGCTCCAGTGCCGAGACCTGGCGTGACACTGCCGATTGCGACAGGCCGAGCTGCTCGCCCGCGTGCGTGAAGCTGCCCGCTTCCGCCGCGGCGTGAAACACCTTCAGCTTGTCCCAATCCATATCCGTAAATCCGTCGCGTGTTCTTGCCATGATGTCTATTCCGCTGCCGCGCGCTCGCTGGCGCGCAGGGCCAAAAATCGTTCCGCCTCGAGCGCTGCCATGCAGCCCAGGCCGGCCGCCGTGACTGCTTGACGATAGGTTTCGTCGGCGACGTCGCCGGCGGCGAACATTCCGGGCACCGAGGTGGCGGTGGAGTTCGGGGCGACCTCGACATAGCCCGACGGTTTCAGCTTGATCTGCCCGGCCACGAGCTCGGTCGCCGGGGCATGCCCGATAGCGACGAAGACGCCGTCGGTCGGCACATCGGTCAACGCGCCGGTCTTGACGTTCTTCAGTCGCACATGGGTGACCTTGTTCGGGTTCTCGGTACCGCAGATCTCGTCGACGGCCGAGTCCCAGATCACCTTGATCTTCGGGTGCTTGAACAGGCGCTCCTGCAGGATGCGTTCGGCGCGGAAGTGATCGCGACGATGCACGATGGTGACCTGCGAGGCGTGGTTGGTGAGGTACAGCGCTTCCTCGACCGCGGTATTGCCGCCGCCGACCACCACGACTTGCTTGTTGCGGTAGAAGAAGCCGTCACAGGTGGCACAGGCCGACACGCCGCCGCCCTGGAATTTCGCTTCGGACGGCAGCCCGAGCCAGCGCGCCTGGGCGCCGGTGGCGAGAATGACGGTGTCGGCGAGATAGACATCACCGCTATCGCAGGTCAGGCGAAAGGGGCGTTGCGAGGTGTCGAGCTTGGTCACCAGATCGGTCTTGATCTGGGTGCCCACATGCAGCGCCTGCTTCTCCATCTGCTCCATCAACCAGGGGCCTTGGATCACGTCGGCGAAGCCCGGATAGTTCTCGACGTCGGTGGTGATGGTGAGCTGGCCGCCCGCCTGGATGCCCTGGATCAGGATCGGCTCAAGCATCGCGCGCGCGGCGTAGATCGCCGCTGTGTAGCCGGCGGGGCCGGAGCCGATGATGACGACCTTTGCATGGACAGCGGCGGACATTTCGACAGATGCCTTTCAAGGGGGACTGCAGCGCGGGCGCGGAACGTGCCGGGAGGCCTCGCGGAGGCGCTGAAATATCAGAGGTAATCTAAGCCTTCTGGTGAGCTATGCAAGAATTGCATTCCCTGTCGGCGGATTTTTCCAACAGGGAACAAAAGTCGATTGCGCTGCACGCGCAATAAAATTGCGCCGAGTGCGTGGTCTGCGCTATGAGGATTGCGACAGAGCCACCAATACCGCCGCAAAGGCCAGGAGTTCCAATCACGTGTCGCGGAACCTAGACGAGATCGACCTGAAAATTCTCACCGAGATTCAGGCCGACGGTCGAATCACGAATGTCGAGCTGGCCAAGCGCGTCGGCATTTCGCCACCGCCCTGCCTGCGCCGAGTCCGGGCGCTGGAGGAGGAGGGGTATATCCATGGCTATCGCGGGCTCTTGGACGCGCGCAAGCTCGGCTTCGACGTCACGGTGTTTGCCGCAGTGCACCTCTCCAGCCAGGCCGAGGCGGATTTGCGCGCCTTCGAGGAGTTCGTCCGCGCCGAGCCGCTGGTGCGCGAGTGCTGGATGCTGTCGGGTGAAGTCGATTTCATCCTGAAATGCGTCGCACCCGACATGGCCACCTTCCAGGATTTCGTCACCCATTTGACCGCCGCCCCGCACGTTCGCAACGTGCGGACCTCGCTGGTGCTGCACAATTCGAAATACGAGGCGGCCGTGCCGCTCGATGTGAGGGGACGAAGGTAGCGTCTCCTCCGTCATTGCGAGCAACACGCAGATACAAAAAAGGCCGCGCAGTGCGCGGCCTTTTTCAAATCACACGCAACGGCAAATCGTTACCGCCACTCCACCTTGGTAATCTCATAAGCCTTGGCGCCGCCGGGTGCGTTGACCTCGACGGTTGAACCCTTCTTCTTGCCGATCAGCGCGCGCGCGAGCGGCGAGGTGATGGAGATGCGGCCCTTCTTGGCGTCGGCCTCGACCTCGCCGACGATCTGCCACACCGTCTTCTTTTCGGTGTCCTCGTCGACCAGTGTCACGGTCGCGCCGAACTTGATGGTGTCGCCGGACAGCTTCGAGATGTCGATGATGTCGGCGCGCGCGAGCTTGTCCTCGAGCTCGGCGATGCGGCCTTCATTGTGGGACTGCTCTTCCTTCGCGGCGTGGTATTCCGCGTTCTCCGACAGGTCTCCGTGCGAGCGCGCCTCGGCGATATGCTCGATGATCCGCGGACGGTCCTCCGACTGGCGCTTCTTCAGTTCTTCCCCGAGCGCGGCAAAGCCGCCCGCAGTCATCGGTACCTTTTCCATCTCTTCTCTCGTCCTTCGGTCGCGCGCGCCCTGACATGTCAACGCGCACGCAACTTGATTCGTCAGTCTGTCCGGGGGCTCAACGCGCGTGCCGCCGAACGTTCATATGGGCTTGGCGCCGGAACAGAACAACCATATGGCCGGACAGTTCCTCCGGCCATAGTGGCTTCATCGCCAATCACTTAGCGGAAGGTTGGGCCTCCCGCTCGCGATCAGGTTTCCGAAAAGTAGCTCTGCAGGGTCCGAACCTCAAGGTCCCCGCCCAGATAGGCGTGGATGCCCTGCGCGGCCGCCACGGCCCCGGAAAGAGTGGTGTAATACGGCACTTTATGCAAGAGGGCCGCGCGCCGCAGAGAACGGCTGTCGGCGAGCGCCTGCGGGCCTTCGGTGGTGTTGAAGACGAGCTGGACCTCGCCATTGGTGATGGCGTCGACGATGTGCGGCCGGCCCTCCAGCACCTTGTTCACCTTCTCGGTCGGGATGCCCTGGTCGGTCAGGAAGCGGGCCGTGCCCGATGTCGCCAGCACCTTGAAGCCGAGCGAATGCAGCTCGCGAACGGCCTCGGTGATGCGCGTCTTGTCGCTCTCGCGAACCGAGACGAACACCGTGCCCTTGCGCGGCACTCGTGTGCCGCCGCCGAGCTGGCTCTTGGCGAACGCCACCGCGAAGGAGCGATCGATGCCCATGACCTCGCCGGTCGAGCGCATCTCGGGGCCGAGCACGGTATCGACGCCGGGGAAGCGGGCGAACGGAAACACCGATTCCTTCACGCCGACATGGTCGAATTTCGCCTTCTTCAGCTTGAAATCGGCAAGCTTCTCGCCGGCCATGATCCGCGCCGCGATCTTCGCGACCGGCGTACCGACCACCTTGGCGACAAAGGGCACGGTGCGCGAGGCGCGCGGATTGACTTCGAGCACGTAGATCTCGCCGTCCTTGATGGCGTATTGCACATTCATGAGGCCGACGACGTCGAGGCCGAGCGCCAGCTCGCGGGTCTGCCGCTCCAGCTCCTCGATCATCTTGTCGTCCAGCGAGTGCGGCGGCAGCGAGCAGGCGCTGTCGCCGGAATGGATGCCGGCTTCCTCGATGTGCTCCATGATGCCGACGATGAAGGTGTCCTTGCCGTCGCAGAGGCAGTCGACGTCGATCTCGGTCGCATCGGACAGATAGCGGTCGAACAGCAGCGGGTTCTTGCCGAGCACGGTGTTGATCTGGCCGGTCTTGTCGTTCGGGTAGCGCGCCTTGACGTCTCCCGGCACCAGCTCCGGCAACGTGCCGAGCAGGTAATCGCTGAGCTGGTTCTCCTCGCGGATGATTTGCATCGCGCGGCCGCCGAGCACGTAGGACGGGCGCACCACCAGCGGCAGGCCGAGATCGGTTGCGACCAGGCGCGCTTGCTCGACCGAATACGCGATGCCGTTCTTCGGCTGCTTCAGCCGCAGCTTGTCGAGCACCCGCTTGAAGCGGTCGCGGTCTTCCGCAAGGTCGATGGCGTCGGGCGAGGTGCCGAGGATCGGCACTTCGGCGGCTTCCAGCGCGCGCGCGAGCTTGAGCGGGGTCTGGCCGCCGAACTGCACGATCACGCCATGCAGCGTGCCGTTCGTGCGTTCCTTTGCGATGATCTCCAGCACGTCCTCGGCGGTGAGCGGCTCGAAATAGAGCCGGTCGGCAGTGTCGTAGTCGGTCGACACCGTCTCCGGGTTGCAGTTGACCATGATGGATTCGTAGCCGGCGTCGTGCAGCGCGAAGCAGGCGTGACAGCAGCAATAGTCGAATTCAATGCCCTGGCCGATGCGGTTCGGGCCGCCGCCGAGGATGATGACCTTCTTCTTGTCGGACGGCGAGCTCTCGTCCGCAGGCGCGCCCGCGAACGGCGCCTCATAGGTCGAGTACATGTAGGCCGTGGGCGAAGCGAACTCGGCCGCGCAGGTGTCGATGCGCTTGTAGACGGGGCGAACGCCGAGCGCGTGGCGCTTCGCCGTGACCTCCGCCTCCGTCGTCTCCGCGATCACCGCAAGCCGGGCATCGGAGAAGCCCATGGCCTTGAGCGTGCGCATGCCGAAGGCGTTGCCCGGCAGGCCGTTCTTGCGGACCTTCGCTTCCATGTCGACGATGCCGCGCATCTCACCGAGGAACCACGGATCGATCTTGCAGGAATTGAAGATCTCCTCGTCCGACCAGCCGAGCCGCATCGCCTGCGCGACCTGGAGCAGCCGGTTCGGTGTCGGCGTGCCGAGCGCGGCGCGGATCGCATTCTTGTCATCGTCGCGGCCGAGACCTTCGATCTCGATCTCGTCGAGTCCGGTGAGGCCGGTCTCGAGCCCGCGCAAGGCCTTCTGAAGGCTTTCCTGGAAGGTGCGGCCGATCGCCATGACTTCGCCGACCGACTTCATCGACGTGGTCAGCGTGGTGGAGGCGCCGGGGAATTTCTCGAACGCGAAACGCGGCACCTTGGTGACGACGTAGTCGATCGTCGGCTCGAACGAGGCTGGCGTGGCGCCGCCGGTGATGTCGTTGGCGATTTCGTCGAGCGTGTAGCCGACCGCAAGCTTGGCGGCGACCTTTGCGATCGGAAAGCCGGTGGCTTTCGAAGCCAGGGCGGAGGAACGCGACACGCGCGGATTCATCTCGATGACGACCATGCGGCCGTCTTCGGGATTGACGCCGAACTGCACGTTGGAGCCGCCGGTCTCGACGCCGATCTCGCGCAGCACCGCCAGCGAGGCGTCGCGCATGATCTGGTATTCCTTGTCGGTCAGCGTCAGCGCCGGCGCCACCGTGATGGAATCGCCGGTGTGCACGCCCATCGGATCGAGGTTCTCGATCGAGCAGACGATGATGCAATTGTCCTTCTTGTCGCGCACCACCTCCATCTCGTACTCTTTCCAGCCGAGCACGGATTCTTCGATCAGCACTTCGTTGGTGGGAGACGCATCCAGGCCGCGCTCGATGATGTCGAGGAACTCTTCCTTGTTGTAGGCGATGCCGCCGCCGGTGCCGCCCATGGTGAAGGAGGGGCGGATGATCGCGGGCAGGCCGATCTCGGATAGCGCCATCAGCGCCTGGCCGAGCGCATATTCCTGATAGCGCTTGCGGCGGTCGCTCTCGCCGAGCGTCCACTGCCGCTCGAGTTCTTCGAGCGCAGCGCCCGATGCCTTTGCGCGATCGGCCTGGTACTTGTCTCGGAAGGACTTCTTCAGGGCGGAGGCGTTGGCGAGCCGCGACTTCGGCGTCTCGAGCCCGATCTTGGTCATGGCCTCGCGGAACAACTGGCGGTCCTCGGCCTTGTCGATCGCGTCCGCGGTGGCGCCGATCATCTCGACGTCGAACTTGTCGAGCGTGCCTTGCTGGCGCAGCGACAGCGCGCAGTTCAGCGCGGTCTGTCCGCCCATGGTCGGCAGCAGCGCGAAGCCGCCGGGAATGACGTGACGTTCTTTCTCGATGATTTTCGCGACGATCTCGGGCGTGATCGGCTCGATATAGGTCGCATCGGCCAATTCCGGGTCGGTCATGATGGTGGCCGGATTGGAATTGACGAGGACGATGCGATAGCCCTCTTCCTTCAGCGTCTTCACCGCCTGGGTGCCCGAATAGTCGAACTCGCAGGCCTGGCCGATCACGATGGGACCGGCGCCGATGATCAGGATGGTGGTGATGTCTGTACGTTTGGGCATCAACTCTCGCCGAAGTGGAATTTGGGCACAAAAAAAGGGCGCGCCTGCTGCGCGTCCCTTTGGCCGAGAGCGCGTTGGTCCCCCTCGCGCGCGGGGTGGGTCTTAGACCAGTTTTCAGGGCGGCGAAACCCCGAAAAACGCCCATCAACCGGCAATTTTGACGGGTTTTGGCCGGGCCTGCCAGCCGCGGGCGAGATGGACCAGAAGAGCCGCCGAAACGCTCAATCCGCCGACCCAGCCCAGATCCGCCGGGCTCCACGCCGCAAGCACGGCGCCGCCCAAGGCTCCGCCGATCGCAAAGCCGAGATACATGGCCGAGGCGTTGAGCGAGAGCGCGATCATCGAGGCCTGCGGCTCGATCCGGATGATGCTGGCGACCTGAGCCGGGTAGAACGCCCATCCCGAGATGCCCCAGAGGAAGATCGCGCCCAGCACCGCATAATGCGCCTGTCCCGGCATCAGCTTCAGGGCCAGCGAATGCAGGATCAGCGCGCTGGCCATGCCGGCAAGCCCGAGACCTGCTGTGGCGAGCGTGCCGAGCCGGTCGGCCAGGACGCCGCCGAGCATGTTGCCGATCGCGGCCGCGCCGCCGAACACCAGCAGCGCGAGGCTGATCTGCGAGGCGTCGAATCCAAGGCCGTGCAGCGGGACCGCGAAATAGGTAAACACGGTGAAGCCGCCGAGCGCCCATAAAATCGTGATCAGAAGCGCGACCAGGACATTGCGGTGACGCGCCACCGCCAGCCGATCGCTGAGCGAGGCTGTGTTGCGCGGCAGGCCGCGGGGCAGGCCGAGCAGGAGGCCGGCGAGCGCAACGGCGCCGATCAGGGCGACCATGGCAAAGGTCGCGCGCCAGCCGAGCAGGCTGCCGACGAGATTGCCGAGCGGAACGCCGATGACGGTCGCAACCGTGAGGCCCGAGGTGACGAGTGCCACTGCGCGGCCGCGCCGCTCCGGCGCGGCGACGGCCACGGATACGGCCAGCGCGGTCGGCATGCACAGCCCGGAGCCCAACGCCATCAGCATGCGCGAGGCCAGCAACAGGGCGTAATTCGACGCCACCATGGCCGCGAGGTTTCCGGCAATGAAAGTCGATAGCGCCAGGGCCAGCACGGTGCGGCGGTCGATATTGTTCAGCGTCACCGCCAGGATCGGCGAGCCGACCGCGTAGGCGAGGGCGTAGGCCGTGACCAACTGGCCGGCGGCGGGGACGGAAATTGCCAGGTCGGTTGCGATCGACGGCAAAAGCCCAGCAATGACAAAGCCTTCCGTGCCGATCGCAAAGGCCGCCAAGGCCAGCCAGAATACGCTCATCAGGAAAGTCCCTATGTTCAACGTTTATTGAACTATCGGTGGGACCGGGTCGGGAGTCAATTAGTTCAAGAACTATTGAACATCGAGGCCATTTCGCTATGCTCTTCAGACCATGAGCCGCACGCCTCCTCACCCTACCCGCGAGCAGATCGAACTGCCGATGGTCCTGGATTGCCTGAGCGATCCGATCAGATTGGCGATCGTGTACCAGCTCGCCCAGCAGGAACCTGTCAGTAGCGAACTCTGCTGCGGCGACTTCAACGCGCTCAGCGGCAAGTCGAATCTCGCCTATCACTTCGCCAAGCTACGCGAATGCGGCCTGATGCAGACCCGCGTCGCCGGCACCAACCGGTTCGTGCGCCTGCGCCGCGACGATCTGGACGCACGCTTTCCGGGCCTGCTTGATGCCGTCATCACGTCCGCGGCAAAGGATGCCGACCGGCTGCGGCTGCTGTCGGAGCGCGATGTGGTTGAGGCTGATTGAGGATTGGGCGGCCAGTCCGTCTTCGCTTGCGCTTCGCTCAAGCTACGCCGGACACGCTTCGTCCCTTCGGGTCTCGCGTGGCTGCATCACGCGTAGCCCCGCAGGGCGAAGCGTGGAGACCCGGCCTGGATTTGAACCAGGATAAAGAGCGATGCATCGCCCTCGCGTAGACACTTCCGCCACCGGGCCGCGGCGATCATTACTGATCGGGGTGCGACAAGCCACCTCAGGCAGACGTTATGCTTAACGAACTCAGGAAGCTTACCGAATCCGAGAGGTTTACCGAACTAATGGTGGGCGCGCGACGAACGTCATGCGCCAGCTATTGTGGCCGATATTGCGGTGAGCGCGCTGGACCGTGAAGCCGGCGGTCTTGAGCTTGGCGGTGATCTCCTCCTCACTGTAGCGCTGCAGCCCGATGCGCGTGCGCAGCTGACGGTAATCCGACAACGCGGTGCTGATCAGCCCGATCAGCGCATCTTTCAAAAAGCCGTGACGAAGGCCGAAGCTGAGTAGCGCTGTGACGTCCCTGAACATGCCGACATTGGGCTGGAGGATGTCGCCGAGCACCAGCTTGCCGGAGGGCTTCAGGATGCGGCGGAAGTTGAGGAGCGCGGCGTCGAGCTCGTCCGGCGCCATGTATTGCGCGACCGAGTTCATCACGACGAGATCGATCGACTGCTCCTGCATGTTGTGGACGTCATCGAGCGAGCGGACGCGGATTTTCGTGTTCGGGGCAAACCGCGCGATCAACCGGCCGCGCACGCCGGGCGCGGGCTCGGCGAGGATCAGCTTGCCGCAGACAGCCGCGACCTGGCTCGCCGACAGCGCCTCGCCGCAGGCATAGTCGAGCACGGTCGCCTCGGGCGAAGAAATGTAGCCGATGATGTCCCGGGCGATGATCTGGAAGTGCAAGTCGCGATGCAGCTTGCTGACATAGATCGTGTGCGTCGAGTCGTAGTAATCGATCCAATCGTCCATGGTATTCGAGGGCCCCGGCTAAACGGTTCCGCTGAAGGAACCGGCGCTGCCCGCCTGCGTTAGGGGTGCGGCGGCGCGCCGTCAATATCTGCGTCCTAACAGGAAGGTTTCCCGTGAGCAAAGCCCCACAAAAGGTCTCGCCCGACCTCGATACACCCACCGATCTGTCGTCCCAGGCGGTCAACAAGGTTTCGGAGGCGCTCAACGTGCTTCTGGCAGACGCGTTCGCGCTGTATCTGAAGACCAAGAATTTCCACTGGCACATCAGCGGCCGGCATTTCCGCGATTATCATCTGCTGCTTGACGAGCAGTCCGACCAGATCTTCGCCACCACCGACCAGCTCGCCGAGCGCGTCCGCAAGATCGGCGGCGTCACGCTGAAGTCGATCGGGCAGATCGCCAAGCTTCAGACCATCAAGGACAACAACGAAGACTATGTCCCGCCGCGCGAGATGCTGCGCGAGCTGATGCAGGACAACAAGCATGTCGCCGCGGCAATGCGCAAGGCACACGAGGTCTGCGACGACGCCGGTGACGTCGCCAGCGCCAGCATCCTCGAAAACTTCATCGACGAGACCGAGCGCCGCACCTGGTTCCTGTTCGAAGCTACGAGACAGGAGGGCGCGAACGAGGCGTAGGTGACGCTGTCGTAGGGTGGGCAAAGGCACGCTCTTCGCGCGCCGTGCCCACCATCTATCCGCAGTTCAAACTGTTTGGTGGGCACGCTTCGCTTTGCCCACCCTACGGCACCGTCTTTGTAGCTACCGCCACAACCGCATCAACGCTCCGTCCTTCCCCGTCACCGGATCGGCCGGCGGCAGCGCGACGTTTGGAATCGTCTTCAGCGTTTTCGCGTGGTTCTCGGGCGTTGCGCGGGTGACCTCCATCTTCGCACCCGGCGGATAAGCGCCGATCACGCAGAAATCCTCGCTCGCCTTGATGCGTTGGTGACCTGTGCCGGCGGGCAGGATCGCGACGTCGCCGGCCTTGATCTCCAGCTCCTGGCCATGGTCGCCGCCGAAGCGGACGCGCGCGCTGCCACGCGCAACGCCGAGCACCTCGTGCACCGTCGCGTGATAATGCAGATAGTCGAAGACGCCATTGCGCCACGTGCCGCCCCAGCCGTTCGCTTCGAACAAGCGTTCGATCGTCTCTTCCGGCTGTCTGGAATCGAGCTTCACCGCGGCTTGGTAGACCAGGAAGGGGAGGATATTGTTCGGCACGAGCCCGTCATCCTCAAACACGATGGCGAGCGGCTCGGCATTGTCGCGGACGACGGACATAAGGGGCTCCTGCGTGAGCGTAGCAGGGATCAACGAAGGGAGCTAAGCAGCGTTCCTTTGACGAAAAAAGCCCAGGACCAGGCCCGGGCTCTTTGTCATGACGTTAGTTGCGAAAGAGCGCGCGCGCCTTACGCGCTCTTCTTCTGCCGCATCAGATCCGCAAAACGCTGGAACAGATAGTGCGAGTCGCGCGGACCCGGCGAGGCCTCGGGGTGGTACTGCACCGAGAACACCGGCTTGCCGTCGAGCTGGATGCCGCAATTGGAGCCGTCGAACAGCGAGATGTGGGTCTGCGTCGCGCCCGTCGGCAGGGTGCTCTCGTCCACGGCAAAGCCGTGGTTCATCGAAGTGATCTCGACCTTGCCGGTGGTCTCGTCCTTCACGGGATGATTGGCGCCGTGATGGCCCTGGTGCATCTTCTTGGTCTTGGCGCCGACGGCGAGGCCGAGCATCTGATGGCCGAGACAAATTCCGAATGTCGGCGTGCCCGACTTGATCACGTCCTGGATCACGGGCACGGCATATTTGCCGGTCGCGGCCGGATCGCCGGGACCGTTCGACAGGAACACGCCGTCCGGTTTCATCGCCAGGATGTCCTCGGATGACGTCGTTGCCGGCACCACCGTGACCTTGCAGCCGACGCCGGCGAGCAGGCGCAGAATGTTGCGCTTGATGCCGTAATCGATGGCGACCACGTTGAACTCAGGCTTGTCCTGACGGCCAAAGCCCTTGTCCCAGAGCCAGGGCGTTTCGTCCCATGTGAAGCGCTGGCCGGAGGTGACCATCGGCACGAGGTCCATGCCCTCGAGGCCGGGCCATTCGCGCGCTTCTTCCTTCAGGCCGTGCAGGTCGAACTCGCCATCCCTGGCGTGTGCGATCACGGCGTTGGGCATGCCCTTGTTGCGGATCAGCGCGGTCAGCGCGCGGGTGTCGATGCCGGACAGGCCGATGATGCCGCGGGCCTTCAGCCACTGGTCGAGGTGCTTGGTGGCGCGGTAGTTCGAGGGATCGGTGATCGCGGTGCGCAGGATCACGCCGCGCGCGCCGGGCGTCGCGGCCATGTTCACCGTCTCGATGTCGTCGTCATTGGTGCCGACATTGCCGATATGCGGGAACGTGAAGGTGATGAGCTGGCCGGCATAGGAGGGATCGGTGAGGATCTCCTCGTAGCCGGTCATCGCGGTGTTGAAGCAGACCTCACCGACGGCTTGGCCTTCGGCGCCGAGGCCAAAGCCTTCCAGCACCGTGCCATCGGCAAGCACCAACAGCGCGGTCGGTTTGTGGTCCGGCCAAGCGTGATCGTTATCATGTTGTGTCATGAGCCCGGTTCATAGTCCCCGCGGGCGCCGACGTCAAAGCGGAGATGCGCCGATTCACATGCGTTTTTGCATATTTGACAGGTCGCCTTGGGTCCCTAAGCTCCGCGGCACAATTTCCGGCAAATTCGGGGGCTTGGGAGGCAATAATGGACCAGACGATGCCGATTCTGCTGGTTCCGGGATTAGCTTCCTCGGCCCGGATTTATGCGCCGGTCATCCCGTCGCTCTGGCGGTTCGGCCCGGTGATGGTCGCCAACCATATTCGCGACGACAGCATGGCAGCGATCGCCCGGCGTGTGCTGAGCGAGGCGCCGCCGCGCTTCGCGCTCGCCGGTCATTCCATGGGCGGCTACATCGCCCTCGAGATCATGCGCCAGGCACCCGAGCGGGTAGCAAAGCTGGCGCTGATCAACACCCAGGCGCGGCCCGACACGGAGGAGGCGACCGCGCGCCGCCGCGGTCTGATGGAGCGGGCCAGGCGCGGCGAGCTGCGTGCCGCGCGCGAGGAAATGTTTCCCGAACTGGTGCATCCCTCGCGCCGCGACGATTCCGGAATTCGCCAGCTCGTCCACGAGCAGGGCGAGGACGTCGGCGTCGAAGGCTATCTGCGACAGCAGACCGCGATCATCGCGCGGGTGGATTCACGGCCGACGCTTGCGACGATCAAATGCCCGACATTGGTGCTGACGGGCGATGCGGACAACACGATTCCCAACGCACTCTCGAAGGAGATGGCGGAGGGCATTGCCGGTGCAAGGCTCGTCGTTTTGGAGGATTGCGGACACCTGCCGCAGCCGGAGCAGCCCGCGGCGACGGTGCGCGCGCTGGTCGAATGGCTGGGACCCCCGGTTGTCTCAGGGCCGCGAACGGCCTAGATCAGGCCTCGGATATGCTAGGGGAGCACGATCATGCTGCGCGACGACATCAACAATGCGGTCAAGGAGGCCATGAAGGCCAAGAACGAGCGCAAGCTGTCCACGCTGCGCATGGTCAATTCGACCATCAAGAACGCCGACATCGAGGCGCGCGGCAGCGGCAAGCCGCCGCTCTCGGACGCGGACCTGCTCGGCGTGTTTCAGAAGATGATCAAGCAGCGCCAGGAATCGGTCGAGCTCTACGAGAAGGGCGGCCGTGCCGAGCTCGCGGCGCAGGAGCGCGAGGAGATCGCGGTGATCTCGGCGTATCTGCCGAAGCAGATGTCGGACGACGACGTCAAGAAGGCGATCTCGGATGCCATCGCCGAGACCGGCGCCGCCGGCATGAAGGACATGGGCAAGGTGATCGCCGTGCTGAAGACGAAGTACGCCGGCCAGATGGATTTCGGCAAGGCGTCCGGTTTGGTGAAGGCTGCTCTGACGGGCTAGTTCTTGCCCTCTCCCCTTGTGGGAGAGGGGGGATCGCCGCGTAGCGGTGAGACGGGTGAGGGGTCTCGCTGCGCGTGTGCCACTCTCACGACAAGAATTTGCCGACAGAAACCCCTCATCCGGCGCTTCGCGCCACCTTCTCCCACAAGGAAGAAGGGTGCACCTTTGATGCGGCGCCCGTTCGGTCTACTCTCTCCCGATAGACAAATCGGGAGCAACCGATGACTGCCATCAAGCCGTTTCGCATCGCCATCAGCGACGACATTCTCACCGACCTCAAATCGCGCCTCGCCCGCACGCGCTGGCCGGAGGCGGAGCTGGTCGACGACTGGAGCCAGGGTGCGCCGCTGAAATGGATCCAGGAGATCTGCGCCTATTGGGCTGATGGCTACGACTGGCGCGCGCGCGAGGCAAAACTCAACCGCTTCGAGCAGTTCACCACCGAGATCGACGGGCTCGACATCCACTTCCTGCATGCGCGCTCGAAGGAGCCGTCGGCGCTGCCGCTGATCATCACCCATGGCTGGCCCGGCTCGATCGTCGAATTCCAGAAGGTGATCGCGCCGCTGGTCGATCCTGTCGCGCATGGCGGCAATCCCGCCGATGCTTTCCATGTCGTCTGTCCGTCGCTGCCGGGCTTTGGGTTCTCCGGCAAGCCGAACACCACCGGCTGGGGCGTCGATCGTATCGCCGCGACCTGGGCCAAGCTGATGGACCGGCTCGGCTATATCAGTTATGGCGCGCAGGGCGGCGACTGGGGCTCGGCGGTGACGACCTCGCTTGGCATGCAGGACGGCGAGCATTGCGCCGGCATCCACGTCACGCTCGCCTTCAACGCCGCGCCGAAAGTCGAGGGCGAACCGACGCCGGAAGAGAAGCGCGCGCTCGCCGGCCTCAAGCATTATGTCGACCTCGACTCCGGCTATTCGAAGCAGCAATCGACGCGGCCGCAGACACTCGGTTACGCTCTGACCGATTCGCCGAGCGGACAGGCGGCCTGGATTTTGGAAAAATTCTGGGCCTGGACCGATTGCAACGGTCATCCCGAAAACATCTTCACCAAGGACGAACTGCTCGACAACGTCATGCTCTATTGGGCGACGGAGACGGCGACCTCGTCTGCGCGGCTCTATTGGGAAAGCTTCGGCAAGCGCCGGACCTCGCCGGTCGTCAAGGTGCCGACGGGCGTGGCAGTCTTCCCCAAGGAGATCATCACGCCGGTGCGGCGCTGGATGGAGCCGAACTTCCGCAACATCACGCATTGGAGCGAGATGGAGAAGGGAGGCCATTTCGCCGCATTCGAGCAGCCGGAGCTGTATGTCGGCGAGGTCAGAAAGTTCTTCCGGACGGTGCGCTGAGACGCATTCTCCGTCAGGCCCGGGCTTGTCCCGGGCATCCACGCCCTTAAACTCGGGTCAAACAAGAACGTGGATGGCCGGGACAAGTCCGGTCAAGACGACGCTGCCGGGAAACGACCATGCTCACCGAAGCCAACACCTATGACGAACTCTACAGCAATTTCCACTGGGAGATCCCGGCGCGCTTCAACCTGGCGGAGGCCTGCTGCGATCGCCACGCCGACGGCACCGGCCGGCTGGCGCTGGTCTATCTCGACGAGAACGGCGCCATCACGCGCACATCCTTTGACGAAGTTGCGGAGATGTCGCGCCGCTTCGCCAATGTGCTGAAGGCAGATGGTCTTGCCCGCGGCGACCGCGTCGCGGTGTTCCTGTCGCAGTCGCTGGAGCTGCCGATCGCGCACATGGCCGCGTTCCGTTCGGCGATGATCTCCATTCCGCTGTTCGCGCTGTTCGGCGAAGACGCGCTGGAATTCCGTCTGTCGAACTCGCAGGCCAAGGCGATCGTCACCGACAAGGCGGGCTGGGAGAAGCTTTCGAAGATTCGCGACCGTCTGCCGGAGCTGAAGAATGTCTACATCGTTGCCGAACGAACGCCGACGGGCACGACATCGTTCTGGGATTCTGTCAAGGCGGCATCGCCCGACTTCACGCTGGTGGACACGTCTGCAGACGATCCCGCGCTGATCATCTACACCTCGGGCACGACAGGCAATCCGAAGGGCGCGCTGCACGCACACCGCGTCGTGCTCGGGCATCTCCCCAATGTCGAGATGTGCCACAACTTCCTGCCGCGCCCCGGCGATCTGATGTGGACGCCGGCGGATTGGGCCTGGATCGGTGGCCTCATCAACGGCCTGTTCGCGTTCTGGTATCACGGCATTCCCCTGGTCGGCCACCGCGCGCGAAAGTTTGAGCCGCAAGCGGCGATGCAGATGATGGCCGATCTCGGCGTGCGCAATGTCTTCCTGCCGCCGACCGCGCTGAAGCTGATGCGGCAGGCCGGCGTGACGCATTCCGGAGTCAAGCTGCGCAGCATCTTTACCGGCGGCGAGTCCCTCGGCGGCGAGCTGCTCGGCTGGGTGCGCGAGACTTTCGGCGTCGACGCGCATGAGGTGTTTGGCCAGACCGAATGCAATCTCGTGATCGGCAGCAACGCGAATCTGTTTCCGATCCGCCCCGGTTCGATGGGCAAGGCGACGCCGGGTTTCGATGTTCGCATCGTCAACGACAGAGGCGAGGAGCAGCCACGTGGCCAGCGCGGCATCATCGGCGTGCGCCAACCCTGTCCTTGCACGATGCTCGAATACTGGCGCAATCCGGAGGCGACGGCGAAGAAATATGCTGGCGAGTTCCTGCTCACCGGCGATCTCGGCGTGCAGGACGAGGACGGTTACTTCTGGTACGTGAGCCGCGAGGACGACGTCATCACCACCGCCGGTTATCGCGTCGGTCCGTCCGAGATCGAGCACACGCTGATGAAGCACCCGGCGGTGGCGATGGCGGCGGTGGTCGGCATTCCCGATCCGATCCGCACTGAATCGATCAAGGCCTGGATCGTGCTGCGCCCGGGCTTCGCCGCCGGCGACGCACTCGCGCGCGAGATCCAGGAGTTCGTCAAGGTGCAACTCGCCGCCCACGAATACCCGCGCTTCGTGGAGTTCGCGGAGACACTGCCGATGACCGCCACCGGAAAGGTGCTGCGGCGCGAGCTGCGAGCGCTCGGGTAGAGCACATCGTCATCTCACCGCTGCGGCGTCGACAGCGCGGATCGCAGCATCGCGGCGAGGTCTCGCCGCCGGAACGGCTTGGTCAGGATGCGGGCATCGCCGATCCCGTCGGGCGCCTTGACCGGATTTTGGCTGTAGCCGGAGGTGAAGAGCACCTTGAGCCCGGGCCGCAACTGGATTGCTTGCCTGGCAAGCTCCGGCCCGAACATGCCGCCGGGCATCACGACGTCGGTGAACAGCAGGTCGATGTCCGCGGACTGGCGCAACAAGTCGAGCGCCGCCGGGCCGCTTGCGGCCGTGATGACGCGGTAGCCGAGCGCCTTCAGCTCGCTTTCGACATAAGTCCGAACCATGTCGTCGTCCTCGACGACGAGAATGGTCTCGCTTCCTTCGCGCGTGACGATCCCTTCGGCGGGTGAGGCGTCCTCGTTTGGCGGTGCCGCTAGGCGGGGAAAGAACAGCCTGACGGTGCTGCCTTGTCTCGGTGCGGACTGCATCTGCACCAGCCCGCCGGACTGCCGAACAAACCCGTAGACCATGCTCAGGCCGAGCCCGGTCCCCTTGCCGACCTCCTTGGTGGTGAAGAACGGCTCGAACGCCCGGCTCGCCACCTCGGCAGTCATGCCGCTGCCGGTGTCGGTCACGGCCACCATGACATAGTCGCCCGGTCGCGGTTCGGCGTTGATGTCCAAGTCGGATTCACCGAGCGACACGTTGCGCGCCTCGATGGTCAGCTTGCCGCCCAACTGCATGACATCGCGCGCGTTGAGCACGAGATTGAGCAGGGCCGTCGTCAGCTGGCCGGGATCGACGCTGGTCAACCCCACATCCGGTTCGAGCACGAAAGCGCATTCGATGTGCTCGCCCAGCGGCCGGCGCAACAACGCCTCCATCTCCTGAATCTTCTCGCTAATGTCGATGTCTCGCGGCCTCAGGGGCTGCTTGCGCGCGAAGGCGAGCAGGCTCCGCGTCAGGTCGGAGCCGCGCTCGGCGGCTGTTGCGATGTCGCCGGCGATCCGGTGCAACTCCTTGTTCCCCGCCAGCCTGTCGGCAAGGTGTTCCGAATTGCCGAGAATGACGGTGAGGAGATTGTTGAAGTCATGCGCCACGCCGCCGGTGAGCTGACCCATGGCCTCCATTTTCTGGGATTGGCTGAGCTTCTGGTTGAGGTCCGCGATGGCCGCGCGTTGCTGCTCGAGCGACTCGGCAGTGCCATTGAGCAGGGTCATCAATCCCCCCAGCTCGCCGCGCGGATGGGGTGGAGGAATTCGCGCGCTGAGATCGCCGAGCCCGAGTCGCTTCGCCATGCTGGCGAGTCGCCCGACCTGGCGCCCGACGCTCACGGTTGCGAGGATCCATACGCCGGCCAGCAGCAGCAGCAAGGCCACCGCGAGGATCGCCATGTCCTCGTAGAGCCGGCGATTCGCCGCCGCGACCAGTCCGTCCTTGGACCGTCCGACCAGGATGAAGAGGCCGGCATCACGGATCGAAGGCGAGTGGGCGACGGCCCAGACCTGCGTGCGGCCGTCGCGATCGGTCACTTCCTGAAATGCCTTTTGATCGGGAGCCGTCGCGAAGCGGAGCAGGTCGGATCCCGCAATCGACGCGCCCACGGGCGCGGTCCAGCCGGCTGTCGAGGGGGCGACGAGAACGGTGCCCTTGGCGTCGATGAGCAGGACATCCTTCTCGGCGAGCAGCCGCTTGTGGTGATACTCGGCGAATTTGCGCAGGTTGAACGAGGCGAGCAGCACCAGCTTCAGAGCGCCCGCCTCCGATCGCACCGGATATGCAATCTGGAGCACCGATATTCCGGTCAGCCGGCCGAATACCGGCTCAACCACGACGCTGCGCGAGACCAGGGCCTGCTTGAAATAGGCTCGATCCCTCAGATCGAGGGTGCGGTTGGTCCGCAGCGAGTCGCAGAACAGGCTGCCGTCCGGATCGATGGTCAGGATTCCCGTGAACTGAGGGTATTCCTCGCGCACGTCCGATAGAAACGCCGAGCACGCCGCCTTGTCGCGCGTGTCGAGGTCGCGCGCGCGGGCCAGACCGTAGTGAAGCTGCGCGGTTCCTTGAATCTTCTCACTCAGATCGCTGGCAATGTCGTCGGCCGAGGCCGCCAGATTGGCCAGGGCGGCGTTGATTTCACTGCTCCGGTTCTGCACGAAACGGAGCCCGACGAGGCTCGCCGGCACCAGCATGGCCGCGATGACGAGTATCAGTAGCCGGGTACGCAAGCTCATCGGTCGGACGGTCCAATCTGGTCATCGCGCGCTCGTTCAAGGACCCAATTTGCGGCACCACGCTCCGTTCAGTCCATAGGCAACGGGCCGAAAAAGTCCTCGACGGGGAAAGATTTCGAGCTAGTTGCAGCACGGATGAGCTTCTCGAAAGGAGCGCCGCCGACGGCGCGATGGCTTTCTCGGGTCTGTGCCGGCGGCCTCGGGATACCGTCGTCCGGCCGTCAACTCGCGCGTGCGCGCCGGCCGCGGGGACGCTAAGATCGAGGTCATCCGCGTGCGACGGAGATCGCACCGGCTAAGGAGGAGGGAGCTGATGTCCATTTCGGGCAAGGTCGATCCGGTGGTGCGTCCCGTCGCGGCGACCGACATCGCCGAGGCGCTGGTCGAGGGCCTGCGTGATTTCCAGGCGCTGCCGCTTTACGGCCTTTGCTTCGGCGCGCTCTACGCCACCGGCGGCATCGCCATCATGCTGTGCTTCACCGCGTTCGGCATGGTCTATCTGGTCTATCCGCTGGCCGCCGGCTTCGCGCTGCTCGGGCCATTCGTGGCGATCGGGCTCTATGAAGTCAGCCGTCGCCGCGAGCGCGGCGAGCCCGTCTCGCCCGGCGCGATCTGGTCGGCCGTGCGCGCGCGCAGCGAGATCGGCTGGATGGCCTTCGTCACGCTGTTCGTCTTCGTGGTCTGGATGTACCAGGTGCGGCTTCTGATCGCGCTGCTGCTCGGCCTGCATGCCTCGTTCTCGAGCCTGCAGGAGTTCATGACGGTGGTGCTGACCACGAACGAGGGCTTGCTGTTCCTCGGCATCGGCAACGCGGTCGGCGCGGTGCTGTCGCTGATCTTGTTTTCGCTGACCGTGCTGTCGTTTCCGCTGCTGCTCGACCGCGAGGTCGATTTCGTCACGGCGATGGTGACAAGCGTGCGCGCGGTCGTCGCCAGCCCGCTGCCGATGATTGGCTGGGCCGCGGTGATCGTGATGGTCCTGATCGTCTCGGCGCTGCCGTATTTTCTGGGGCTGGTGGTGACGCTGCCCGTGCTCGGGCACGCGACCTGGCATCTTTATCGGCGGATCGTGGTGCCGGTGGCGTAACAGTGAGCCGGACGCAACGGCAGCGAACTATTCGCCCGTTGCCAGCCGGCGCTCGCCTGATGAGGTCAGTTCGAGTTCACCGAGGCGCCTGACCGCATAACCGAGGTTGGTCAGCCGCTCGCCGTGCGCTTGCGGAATTTCGCCTTGCGCCTTGCCCTTGCCGATCTCGGCCAGCGACGCAAATTCATCTGCGCTAAGCGCAACGCTACTGTCTGTCATCAGGCAACTTCGTCGGTCCATACTTTGAAATTGAGCAGCTTATTCGGACCGAAGGTCTGGGTGATCGGGACGTCCGCGGCATCGCGTCCTTGCGCGATCAGCACGCGGCCGATCCGCGGCGTGTTGTTGCGGGGATCGAACATGTGCCAGCTTCCGCCGAGATAAGCCTCGAACCAGCCGGCGAAATCTCCCACGGCCCAGGGCTTCGGCGTGCCGATGTCGCTGAGATAGCCGGTGCAGTAGCGCGCCGGGATGTTCATGCAGCGGCAGAACGCGATGGCAAGATGAGCATAGTCGCGGCACACACCCTTGCCTTCGTCGTAGACTTCCCGCGCCGTCTTGGTTGCGCGCGCGTGCTCATAGCCGAAGGCGATGTGACGATGAACGAAATCGCAGATGGCCTGGACCCGCGCCCAGCCGGGCGGCGTGTGCTCGAACAATTTCCATGCGATATCCGACAGGCGATCGGTCTCGCAGTAGCGACTGCCGAGCAGATAGACGAGCGTGTCGGTCGGCAGTGCCTCGACGGCGTGCTGAACTGCGTTCGGAAACGCCGGGTCGGGCAGGCCGCTGTCGCTCACGACCCCATCGCCGGCAAGGCGAAAGGTACCGGCCGGCGCTACGATACGGCTGCACCAATTGCCGAAGAGGTCGCGATAGGGAGTGATTGGCACCGAGGGTCTGGTGGTCACCAGGTCGGGCACGATGACATCGGAGGCGCGGGTGAAGTGCGTGCCCAACACCATGATCATAGGCGTGGGCTGCGGGAATTCGTACAGCATCTCAAACCCGACGCGGAGCTTCATACGTTTTTCCCTTGGCTAGGCTCCCAACATGGCTACGAAGCGGCCGATCACAAGGCTTCGACGGCTTATTCGGTCGCGAACGGCAATTAGCGCTTCAAAAGCGCGGCACGGGCGAGAAAACGATAGCTAATTGCGGCGATTGCGCGCACGGTGCCGACAACGTCGGAAAGAACCTGTCGTCTCTGCGCATATGCAGCGCCACGACTATTCGCGCGACGTGAAGCGCCTCATTCCCTCGCACTGGCGGAGCCGACTCATCGCGACGTCGCAACAGCGGTCGTTGCGTATATTGCCCGCTCCAGCGGTGAGGCGGACGCGGCACGCCCGTGCCGCGGACGCCTGAAGGTTTCACCGCGATTCGATCATGAGATCGAACGCCAACCGAAAGCACCCGATGCAAACTCAACCGATGCAAGCTCTCTCGCCACGGCACGTCAAGACAGAAGAAGCGCTCCGACTCGGCGTCGAGTCGGGCTGGTACGCGATCAAGGTCAGCGGGACCTTTGTCTCGGGCCCGCACGTTTCGGAAGCGGATTGCAGTCGCAAGATCGACGAAATCAATCCGCCGGTGAAGAAGAAGCGGTGACGGCGCAGGGTTCGTCCGCTACGGCGTCTTGATCCCCATCGCCCTCAACGCTTCCAGCATCTGCGCCGGCGGCGCCATCTTGATCTGCGGCGCCTTGCCCGTTTCCAGCAGGCTCTTCAGCCCCGACAGGATTGCGGGCCAGCCGGTGCGGCCGCCGGAAAGGATGTCGTCGCTGAGCGGGCGGTCGTGACGTTCGCTCATGGTGAGGCGGACGGCCTCGCCGGCTTGTTCGATCTCATAAGTGACAAGCGTGGTGCCGAGCTTCGCGACGAGGTCGGGCCAGTTGACGTTCCACGTCACCGTCAGCCTGTTCGGTGGATCGTATTCGAACACATCGCCCGAGATGTGTTCCGATCCATCAGGCGCGCGCACGATGAATTTGCCGCCGAGTCTTGGCTCCATCTCAACCGCAAAGCCGGAAAAGTATTTGCGGCTGAACTCGGCGGAGGTCAGCGCCTCCCACACCTGCTCCGGCGTCGCGGCGATGTAAATCGTATAGACGGTGAGCGGCTTGAACTGATCGAGGTTCATCTTGCATCGAATCCCTTGTTGAGGGCTGCGCGCGGAATGGCCAGCACTTTGCCGCGTTCCAGCAGGCTCTTGAGACCGGACAGGATCGCCGGCCAGCCGTTGGAAACGGCGCCGAGATATTTGCCGCCTTCGACGAAGCCGTCATGCAGCACGGTCAAACGCACGAGCGAGCCGAACGGTTCGATGGTGAACACGACGCGCGAGATCGGTTCGCCGCGCAGCTCTTCGTATTTCTGGTGCTTGAAGCTGTAGGACAACCGCCGCGGTGGATCGGCTTCTAGGATTTCGCCGGAATCGGTGGTCTCGCCGTCCAGCAGCAGCGCGAAAGGGGAGCCGATTTTCCAGTCGGACCTGACCTCGGTGCCAAACCAGTATTGCTTGCTGAACTCGCTTGATGTCAGCGCCTCCCAC
Source organism: Bradyrhizobium sp. 40 (assembly GCF_023100925.1). Classification (NCBI taxonomy): domain Bacteria; kingdom Pseudomonadati; phylum Pseudomonadota; class Alphaproteobacteria; order Hyphomicrobiales; family Nitrobacteraceae; genus Bradyrhizobium; species Bradyrhizobium sp. 40. The sequence goes on along the minus strand of NZ_CP064688.1, from coordinate 6,215,964 downwards.
AGCCTCGTTGGCGTGGTCTCGATGTAGGTGACATAGACGAATTGCGGCTTACTCATCACGCTTCTCCAACTGGCGTTTCAACTCGCCGAGTGCGGCGAGCTTGCCGCGCTCGAATTTCTTGATCCAGCGCTCGCCGATCTGATGGATCGGAACCGGATTGAGATAGTGCAGCTTCTCGCGGCCGTGCCTGATGGTCGTGACCAGGTTGGCCTGTTCCAGAATCGCAAGGTGCTTGGTCACCGCCTGGCGCGTCATCGCGAGGCCTTCGCAGAGCTCGTTCAGCGTCTGGCCATTTCTGGTGTGAAGCCTGTCGAGCAGCGACCGTCGTGACGCATCGGCGAGCGCTTTGAAGACCTCATCCATGGCGACGATAATATGCAACCAAATGGTTGCTTGTCAAGACGGTGATGCATCGCGCGCGGCTCGTGTTCCGGCAGACACCGGAGATGAAGACGTGGGAGCTGCGGCGCTGGACGGACATTGAGTGTCATGCATTAATGCTCCAAACCGCTCTCAGCGAGTCCTCCCCATGATGTCTCTGCAAGCCTATTTCGCCTTCCTTGCCGCCTGCATCGCGCTGGCGCTGCTGCCGGGGCCGATCGTCACTCTCGTCATCGCCAACGGGCTGCGCCACGGCACGCGTGCGGCGCTGACCAATGTGGCCGGTGCGCAGGCCGGTCTCGCAATCGTCATCGGCATCGTCGCGGTTGGCCTGACCTCGCTGATGGCGACCATGGGCTACTGGTTCGACTGGGTGCGCTTTGCCGGCGCCGCCTATCTGGTCTGGCTCGGCATCAAGCTGATCTGGGCACCGGTCGAGGGCGTCAATGTCGACCAGCCGCCGGCGCCGCCGCGCGGCGGATTCTTCCTGCAAGGTTTCCTGGTGCTGCTGTCGAACCCGAAGGTGCTGGTGTTCTTCGGCGCCTTCATCCCGCAGTTCATGGACATGAATCGCGACCACTTCCCGCAGGTCGCGCTGCTGGGCGCAACCTTCATGGTCACTGCGGTGATGACGGACGCGCTCTACGCCATCGCCGCGGGGCGGGCCCGAAAGTTCTTTTCAGCTCGCCGCACCCGCATGATGTCGCGCATCTCCGGCGGGTTCATGATCGGCGGCGGCATCTGGCTGGCGTTGACCAGGGCAAAATAACCGCCATCAGGCTAGTCGATAAGCCTCTCTGCCCGCAGCTCCAGCTCGATCTCCGCAAAAATCCTCGCCAGCCGCTCGGCCCATTGTTGCTGGCCGGACTGGTCCGCGATCAGATCCTGGCGGATCTCGATGCCGGTGTTGACGAGGCCGCGGGCTTCGCCATGCACGGGGATGGTGTAGTCGGTGAGGTCGTTGACCGCGTAGGGCTCGTTGTCGCCGACGACGAGATCGCTCTCTCTGCGCAGATGCCTGAGCAGCAGCTGCGGCAGCACGGTGTCGCGATTGTAGAGCGCGCCGATGTGCCAGGGGCGCGCGACGCCGGCGTAAACGGGGGTGAAGCTGTGCAGCGAAACCAGCACTGTCGGCCACTTGTCGTGCACGCGGCGGTCGATCGCGGCCTCGATACGGCGGTGGTAGGGCTCGAAGATCTCGCGCCGGCGCGCTTTGCGCTCCTGCTCCGAAATTCCCTCGTTGCGCGGGATCGCGGTTGCTTCGGAAATCAGGGGGATAGAGCTCACGGCGCCGGGCGGGCGGTTGCAGTCGATCACCAGCCGCGAATAGCGCTGGGCGATCAGATGTGCGCCCAGCATCTCTGCGAGCCGGTCGGCGACCCCCGCAATGCCGATGTCCCAGGCGATATGCCGCGTCAGCTCGCCTCCCGCGACGCCGAGATCGCCGAGCGCACGCGGCAGGACCCGTCCGTAGTGGTCCGAGGTGAGCAGAAAAGGCGATGTCCCTTGCGCATTCACCTCGTGCACTGGGGGGACGTCACCCTCGCTGAGGAGTTGATTGGTCGCCTCGATTGTGTCTAAAGCCATCCTGATTGCCTAATGAAACAGCAGTCACCCCGAAGAATCGGGCGGGATTGCTATAGATTGGTCCGCCCGACCTCACCATGATTGCCTGACGATGCCGCTGCTGACGATTCATCACAAGACCGAATATCGCTACACCCGCCCGGTGGCGTTCGGCGAACACAGGATCATGCTGCGTCCGCGCGACGGGCATGATCTGCGCGTGCTCGACTCCAGGCTCGAGATCTCGCCCGAGCCGATGTCGCTGCACTGGATCCACGACGTGTTCGGCAATTCCGTCGCGATCGCGAATTTCGACGAGCGCGCGGACACGCTGGTCTTCGATTGGCACGTCACCGTCGAGCACAATCCGGTCGAGGAGTTCGCGCTGACGCCGGACGACTCGGCCTATTTCTATCCGTTCGCGTATGATGACGAGGAATTTCCCGACCTCGTCCACTACATCACGCCGCAATACACCGATCCCGACGGCGAGATCGCGGAATGGGCGCGCGGCTTTCTCGACGAGGACGCGCCGACGCCGACCTTCAAGATCCTGAGCGGCATGACCCACGGCATCCGCGAGCGGTTCAAGTACCGCAAGCGCCACGAGCTGGGCACGCAGCATCCGCTCGACACCTTGCAGTCCGGTAGCGGAACCTGCCGCGACTACGCGCTGTTCATGATCGAGGCGCTACGCCATCTCGGCATCGCCGCACGATTCGTCTCCGGCTATATCTTCCTGCCGGAGGATATCGAGCAGCGCCATGTCGGCGGTGGTTCGACGCATGCCTGGGTGCAGGTCTACCTGCCGAGCGCGGGCTGGATTGAATTCGATCCGACCAACGGCATCGTCGGCACCCGCGACCTCATCCGCGTCGCGGTCGCACGCGATCCGCGCCAGGCGATCCCGCTGCACGGCGTCTATATCGGCGCTGCGGGCGCGTTCGACGCCATGGACGTCACCATCAGGGTGGTGTCGGACGAGCAGCGCAGCGGTGAGAAACTCGAGGCTGAGGCTTCGTAGATCTGCTGCGATTTGCACGCTGCCGATTGACGGTTATAGAAGGCCATGACCTCCGATCGTCTTTTCGTCTACGGCACGCTGATGCGCGGCTTCGACCATCCGATGGCGCGGTTGCTTGCGGGCCACGCTGATTTTCTGGGTGAAGCGACTTGCCGCGGCCGGCTCGTTCTGGTGAAGCATTATCCGGGGCTGCTGCTCTCCGATGTGCCGTCCGACCGCGTCCACGGCGAACTCTTTCACCTGGGCGTGCCCGACGAGCTGTTGCGCGAGCTCGACATGTACGAAGCCTGCGGCGAGGGCTTTCCGGAGCCGACCGAATATCTGCGCAGACTGGTCGACGTGACAGGCGCGGACGGGGTGACGGCACCGGCCTGGACCTACATCTACAACTGGCCCGTCACCGATCTGCCGCGCATCGAATCCGGCCGCTTCCTCGATCACTAGGCCGACAGCACTTCCTTCACCGCGCGCACGTCCACCTCGCGCTCGACATAACTCCACTCCTCGGTCCGCCTGAGCATCGCAACCAGCTCCTCGAACAGCGAGGCGTGCGCGGGCGCGAATTCGAACCAGGTCAGGAAATCGAAAGGCCCGCCGAGGTCGCGGCAATGATAGAGCTGGCGCGCGATCGCAGGCAGGAAGCGCAGGCTGCTCGCGATGTGGTGCGACTTGTCCTCGAAGATCCTGCGGCGCTCTTCCTGGGTCAGATCCCACCAGGCCTGCGACTTGCGGATCGGGATCAGCGCCGCGCTGGTCGCTTCCAGCCGGCCGAGGCCGGCCTGCACGGCCGCGAGCTGCTGCTTCTCGGCGCGCTCGGTGTAGCGCAAGTTGCTCGCGGCGCCGACCAGCCGCCAGGCATTGCGCGAGGGCACCAGGGGCAATGCGATGGCCTCGCTGTCGGTGACCGACAGCGCCGGCATGAAGGGGAGGGGTTCGCCCGTCACAGGCGAAATCGAGGTGATGCGCCAACCCCCACTCTGGCCGCCTCGGAAGGTCCTGAACATCGCCCATGGAAGCGTGGAACCGAGGCGGGTTCAAGGCCTCTGGCAGTCGGGCTCACGCTCCGCGCGCCCCGGAAGAGAGAAGGGCTGTGAACAGCGCGTATAAGCCTGACAAACCTGACTTCTGGACGGGTCGTCCCTATATCCCTGATCCCTTCGCCCGACTCACACGGTTTCGCGTTACACAGAGCCCATGCGCTTCACGCCCCAATTCCTCGACGAGCTGCGTGCCCGGCTTTCGGTCTCCGAAGTCGTGGGCAAGCGCGTCAAGCTGAAGAAGGCGGGGCGGGAGTGGAAGGGGCTGTCGCCGTTCCAGCAGGAAAAGACGCCGTCCTTCTACGTCAACGACCAGAAGGGCTTTTACCACGACTTCTCCTCGGGCAAGCACGGCGACATCATCAGCTTCATGATGGAGACCGACGGCCTGCCGTTCGCGGAGGCCGTGGAGCGACTCGCCAATATGGCGGGCCTGCCGCTGCCGGCGGTGACGCCGGATGCGGCGCGTCAGGAGCAGCGGCGCCGCTCGCTGCACGACGTGATGGATCTCGCGGCCAAGTTCTTTGCCGAGACGCTGGCCTCGCGCGTCGGCGCCAAGGCGCGGGGCTATCTCGCCGACCGTGCGATCTCGCCGGCGACGCAATTGCAGTTTCGGCTGGGCTATGCGCCACCAGATCGTTTCGCGCTGAAAGAGCATCTCGGTAAGCTCGGCGTCTCCGTCGACGACATGGTCGAGACCGGCATGCTGGTGGCCGGCAACGACATCCCCGTGCCCTATGACCGCTTCCGCGACCGCGTGATGTTTCCGATCACGGATTTGCGCGGCCGCGTCATCGCCTTCGGCGGCCGCGCGCTGGAGAAGGACGTTCCGGCCAAGTACCTGAATTCGCCGGAGACGCCGCTCTTCCACAAGGGCGACAATCTCTACAACCACCAGACGGCGCGCAAAGCCACCCATGACGGCAGCGCCCTGGTCGTGGTCGAGGGCTATGTCGACGTCATTGCCATGGTCACCGCGGGCTTTGCCGGCAGCGTGGCGCCCCTCGGCACCGCGCTTACCGAAAACCAGCTCGCGCTGCTCTGGAAGATGGCGGACGAGCCGATCCTCTGCTTCGACGGCGACCGCGCCGGCCAGAAGGCCGCTTATCGTGCCGCGGATCTCGCCTTGCCCTTCCTCGCACCCGGCAAGAGTCTTCGTTTCGCGCTGCTGCCGGAGGGGCAGGACCCCGACGATCTCGTGCGCTCCGGCGGTCGCGGCGCAATCGAGGAGGTGATCGCGGCGGCGCGTCCGCTCGCCGAGATGATCTGGTCGCGCGAGCTCGAAGGCGGCAATTTCGCCACGCCCGAGCGCCGCGCCGCGCTGGAGGCGCGCATCAAGGAGCTCTCCAATGGCATCCGCGACGAGGTGGTGCGGCGCTATTATCGGCAGGATCTTGCCGAGCGGCTTCAGCGCGCCTTTGCCCCCGAAGGCGGGCGCGGCGGCTTTGGCGGCCGTGGCAATTTCCGCCCCGGCTCGGCTGGCCGTCAGTTCCAGCCCCGCGGTGGGGGAGGCGCGAATCGATTCGGCGGCCAAGGATTCGGCCAGGGATTTGGCGGCCGCCGCGGCCCGCCCGGTCCGATCCAGCTGCCCTCGGGGCCCTATCAGGCGGCGAGCGCGCAGCTCGCGGCAAGCCCGATCATGCGCGGCCAGCGCAGCGCCATCTCCCGCCGGGAGGCCCTGATCCTGCAGATCCTGATCAACCACCCCTGGCTGCTGCACGATCACCTCGAGGAAGTCGCGGCCCTGGAGCTCGCCCATCCCGAGGTCCATAAGCTCAGGGCCGGCATCATCGCCGCTTTTGCCAACGACCATCACCATTCGCCGGACCCCGGCGAGCTGGCCGAGAAGATGCGCAGCGACCTCGAGAAGGGTGGATTTTCGCAGGCTCTTCAAAGGGTTGAGGGCGGCATCACGACGGCGGCGGTGTGGGGCGCCCGCGAGGGCGCCGCACGGGACGACGTTCTCTCCACCTGGCATCAGCTGGTCGCCTTGCATCGGCAGTACCATTCACTACTTAGAGAGCTGAAAGACGCCGAGCTGGCCTTGGGGGATGATCCCAGCGAGGCCAACATGGCGTGGCTGCGCGACGTCAAGGCTCGGATAGGCGAAGTCGACGGCACCGAGGCCCTGATCGAGGGTTTTGGCGAGCTGTCAGGCCGGTTCCAGAAGAGCGTGTGATGAAAGAATCATGCGGACGGCCGAGGCCTGAACCGCTAAAAGACTCGCCAAATCCGAGGTTTGGCGGCAAAAACAGGGTTAATCGAGGCTTAACGGTCTTGTAGCACTTTGGCCACCAGGCGGCCGCAGGCAGAACAGACGCGTCAGGAATGAATCCGCGCAATTGCTGTTGGCACTACACCTGCAACCGCTGCGACAAAGAGGCTCTACGAAGCGTTAGGCAAATCCGGCGAGTGAAAGGTCGGGGGTGGCGACAAGAGGTCCGCGCCGCCCTTTCCGTGTCGAGATCTGACGAAGCGAGAGCATCGAGCAACAGGTTCAAGTGATTTCACGCGGGCGCGGCGAACGTCTGTGTGAAACGCGTTTAGGAGCAATGGATGGCCACCAAGGCAAAGACGCTGCAGGCGAAGGACAAGGAAAAAGACGACAAGGCAGCGGACGCGCCGGAGAAGGACTCCCAGGACGCGCCCTCGCCGTTGCTCGATCTGTCCGACGCGGCCGTGAAGAAGATGATCAAGCAGGCCAAGAAGCGCGGCTTCGTGACCTTCGATCAGCTCAACGAAGTTTTGCCGTCCGACCAGACCTCTCCCGAGCAGATCGAGGACATCATGTCCATGCTCTCGGACATGGGCATCAACGTCACCGAAGCCGACGATAGCGAAGGCGAGGAGGACAAGGACGAGGGCGGCGAGGACGAGACCGACAACGAACTCGTCGAAGTCACCCAGAAGGCCGTCACCGAGGTCAAGAAGAGCGAGCCGGGCGAGCGCACCGACGATCCCGTGCGCATGTATCTGCGCGAAATGGGCACCGTCGAGCTGCTGTCGCGCGAAGGCGAAATCGCGATTGCCAAGCGCATCGAGGCCGGCCGCGAGGCGATGATCGCAGGGCTGTGCGAAAGCCCGCTGACCTTCCAGGCTATCATCATCTGGCGCGACGAGCTCAACGAAGGCAAGATCTTCCTTCGTGACATCATCGATCTCGAAGCAACCTATGCCGGGCCCGACGCCAAGGCCGGCATGAACAACGCGATGATCGCCGGTCCGAACGGCGAGACCGGTGAAGCGCCGGCCGAAGGCGGCCAGGCCACCGGCGCCGCGCCCGCGCATGTCGCCCCGCCCGCCGCACCGCCGGCGCCGACCCCGTTCCGCGCCGCGCCTGCGCCCGGCAATGCCGGCGAAGCCGCGAAGGACCCCGCGGAGTCCGCCGCCGAAGCCGACATGGACGAGGACGACGAGTTCGAGAACCAGATGTCGCTTGCGGCGATCGAGGCCGAGCTCAAGCCGAAGGTCGTCGAGATCTTCGACAAGATCGCCGATAGCTACAAGAAGCTGCGCAAGCTTCAGGAACAGGACATCCAGAACCAGCTCGAGAGCACCTCGCATGGGCCCTCGCTCTCGCCGCACCAGGAGCGCAAATACCGCAAGCTCAAGGACGAGATCATCGTCGAGGTGAAGTCGCTGCGCCTGAACCAGGCGCGTATCGACTCACTCGTCGAGCAGCTCTACGACATCAACAAGCGCCTCGTCTCGCATGAGGGTCGCCTGATGCGCCTTGCCGACAGCCACGGCGTCGCGCGCGAGGACTTCCTGCGCAATTACACCGGCTCGGAGCTCGATCCGCGCTGGCTCAACCGTGTCTCGAAGCTATCGGCCAAGGGCTGGAAGAACTTCGTCCATCACGAGAAGGACCGCATCAAGGACCTCCGCCACGAGGTGCATCAGCTCGCGGCGCTGACCGGCTTGGAGATCATCGAGTTCCGCAAGATCGTGCACTCGGTGCAGAAGGGCGAGCGCGAAGCCCGCCAGGCCAAGAAGGAGATGGTGGAAGCCAACCTCCGTCTCGTGATCTCGATCGCCAAGAAATACACCAACCGCGGCCTGCAGTTCCTCGACCTGATCCAGGAAGGCAACATCGGCCTGATGAAGGCCGTCGACAAGTTCGAGTACCGCCGCGGCTACAAGTTCTCGACCTACGCCACGTGGTGGATCCGGCAGGCGATCACCCGCTCGATCGCCGACCAGGCGCGCACCATCCGCATCCCCGTGCACATGATCGAGACGATCAACAAGATCGTGCGCACCTCGCGCCAGATGCTCAACGAGATCGGCCGCGAGCCCACTCCTGAGGAATTGGCCGAAAAGCTCGGCATGCCGCTGGAGAAAGTGCGAAAAGTCCTCAAGATCGCCAAGGAGCCGCTCTCGCTGGAGACGCCCGTCGGTGACGAAGAGGATTCACACCTCGGCGATTTCATCGAGGACAAGAACGCGATCCTCCCGATCGACGCCGCGATCCAGTCCAACCTGCGCGAAACCACCACGCGCGTGCTGGCCTCGCTCACCCCGCGCGAAGAGCGCGTGCTGCGCATGCGCTTCGGCATCGGCATGAACACCGACCACACGCTGGAAGAAGTCGGCCAGCAGTTCTCGGTGACGAGAGAGCGTATCCGTCAGATCGAGGCGAAGGCGCTGCGCAAGCTGAAGCATCCGTCAAGGTCGCGGAAGCTGCGGAGCTTCTTGGACAATTGATCGCGAACATCGATTCAAAGCAAAACGGCGGGCCAAGGCCCGCCGTTTTTGTTTTAGCTTCCGCTCTCGCCCCGTCATTGCGAGCGAAGCGAAGCAATCCATCGCGCAGCATGTGGAGACGTGGATTGCTTCGCTTCGCTCGCAATGGCGGGGATGGGGCTGAACCTACTTCTTCTTCGCGCCGACCCGCTCGAGGTTCTTGATCTCCAGCGCCGGACGGCCGGATTTTTCGGCGATCTCGCGGTCCTGCTCCATGATGTAGGCGCGGGCCGGCTCGTCGCCGTCGAGGCCGCCGAGCAATTCGGCGGGGACGCGCCGGTTGGAGCGTTGGGAGCCGTCTTCATAGAAGACGTTGAAAAAGGCGAATTCGCCCTTGGGATTGGTTCCGGGTTTTTTGGCCATGGCCGGCTTTTCGTCGATCAGGGGGCCATAGTCAAATGACTTTGGCAGGCTTCCGGAGGCCGGTGCCCGGCCCTGCAGCGGCAGAACCGCCTGCGATCGATCGACGAGCCCGTTTGCGAGGCGCCTGGCTGTCGGGTGGAACGTCCAGCGCTTCGTAAAACCCGATGCGCTCCTTCGAGGAGACCCTTGTCTCACCCTTGCCTCAACAAACGGCGGGCCGCGAAGCCCGCCGTTTATTTTGGTCTTCAGTGTCGCCCGGGGCTGGCGGGGCGACAACCTAGAATAGAAGTTTATAACCGGCGCCATGCCGTGGCAAGGCAAATCGTTGGCGCTGCGATGTCGTAGCGAACGCATCAGATATGCAGCGGTCGCGACATCGCGTTTCGATCAGCGCCAAAGCAATTGCTTGGATGGCCAAATCACTTTGTTCATATTTCCTGCTCTCGCAATGAGACCGGCGCGCGCCTTGTTAGAAAACGCGTTTGCCTGCACGTATTTCCGCGTGCAGAAGTTGCGCTGACTAACATATGTTAATCCGTTTTCGCCTTCACATTGTTCCCATCATGCTGCGCGCGCAGCATGCACCAATCTCACGGCGCCACCAGCTCCACGCGCCGATTGAGCGCGCGGCCGGTGTCCGTTGCATTCGGGCCGACCGGCGCCAGCAATCCAACGCCGGCTGTGCGCAATCGCGTCGGCGCGATGCGAAAGTTCTTCACCAGCTCGGCTGCGACGGCTTCGGCGCGGCGCTTCGACAGGTCGAGATTGTACTCATAGGCGCCTTGGCTGTCGGTGTGGCCGACGATGAAGACGTTGAGCTGCGGCTGGTTCGTCAGCAGCTTTGCGATCTGCTCCAGCGTCGGGCGGCTTTCCGGTTTGAGCACGGCCTTGTCGGTGTCGAAATAGATGCCGTAGAGCGCGATGTGGCCGGTCTCGCCAAGCCCTTTCGCCATTGCGGCGGCATCCACCATCTTGTTCGCGATGGCGCCGAGCTCGGCGACGGTGACCTGCGCCGTGATGTCCTGATTGTTCTGGCTTACCAGGACGCTGGCAAAGGTCTAGCGCCCGCCCTCGGTCTTGCGGCCGGCGTAGTAACGATAGTTGAAACCATCGACCCACATCTGCGGGACCGGCAGCGTGTCGACGGCTTCGGTAAAGGGAATGGCGCCGCAGGCATCGGTGTCGCAGGCGAGCAGGGTCTCGAAGCCGGCTTTCGCAAGCTGCGTCTCGAAATTGCGCGACACTTCCAGGATCGAGGGGCCGGGATTGGTGCGATAGGCGATGCGAAAGACGCGGCCCTCGAGCCGCCGCGCATCGACGGGCTGGCCGTCCTTGAAGGGAGCCGCCTGCATCCGCGCCGCGTCAAAATCCTTCATCACATAACCGGTGATGACGCTGCCGGCGAACCGGCCGATGCCGGGATAGTCGCGGCTGCCGGCGACATCGCGCGTCTGCGCGGAAGCGGCAGTCAGGGTGAGGGAGAGCAAGGCGAGGACGGCGAGGATCCGGCGCGACATGGACATGAGCATGGAGATCCGCATAGGCATGGTCATCTCGATCGGTTGGGGAGGGGGCGAGCGCATTTGATTTGTCGCAGGCAGGCAGCGATCGGTTCTGGCGAGGATTTGCCGCTTTGACGCGAATCCGGTTCCCGGGCATGATCGCGCGCTGCTCTCCCGCCCATTCCCTGTAGGATTCATCCGAATGTCGAAATACGCCTTGGCCATCGCCTTCATCGCCTGTCTGGCCGGCGGATCGGCGCAAGCCGCGCGCTGCGGCGGAGACTTCAACAGCTTTGTCGCCAGCATGACCGCGGAAGCGCAAGCTGCCGGCGTCTCGGCGAGCGTGACCAGCGCGGCGCTCAGCGGTGTGCGGCAGGATGGCGCGGTGCTCGCCTTCGACCGACGCCAGCGCTACACCTTCAACAAGAGCTTTGAGCAGTACGTCTCGACCCGGGTCGGCCCCGGCCGCATCAATGGCGGCAAGGCGCTGTTGCAGCGCCATGCCGCGCTGCTGTCGCGCATCGAGCAGCAGTTCGGCGTGCCCCGATATATCCTGGTCGCGATCTGGGGCCTGGAGAGCGATTTCGGCAAGGGCGACATCGGCAAGCTGCCGGTGGTCCGCACGCTGGCGACGCTGGCGCATGATTGCCGCCGCACCGAGCTATTCCAGGGCGAGCTGCTTGCGGCGCTGAAGATCGTGCAGCGCGGTGACCTGCCGCTGCGCGACCTCATTGGCGCCTATGCCGGCGAAATCGGCCAGACCCAGTTCTTGCCGTCCTCCTACATCAAGTACGGCGTCGATTTCGACGGCGACGGCCACGTCGATCTCCGCCACAGCGTCCCCGACGTGCTCGCCTCGACTGCGAACCTTCTCCACACCAGCGGCTTCAAGATGGGCCAGCCCTACGGCGAAGGCACCGCAAATTTCGAGGCCATGCGCGAATGGAATAGAGCGGTGATCTATCGCAAGACGATCGGGTATTTTGCCGATCGGCTGGCGGGGCAGTGAGGGGGAGCTAACCACAGTCGTCATTGCGAGCGCAGCGAAGCAATCCAGAATCTTTCCGTGGAGACGGTCTGGAATGCTTCGTCGCTGCGCTCCTCGCGATGACGAGCGGAGACAGTGCCGCGCCCCTGACCTACTTCGCCAGCCCCTTCGCCATCCTCTCCAGCTTGCGCTGCAACGGTGCCCAGTACGTTGCCGGGCGGAAGCGCTGCAGGAGATCCATGAAGCGGGCGTCGTTGCCGATCAGGATGCGCGGCTCGTTTCTCTCGATGCCCTTGATGATGCGCAGCGCGGCATCTCTCGGCGTGGTCTTTGCCGCGTTCTCGAACCGCTCGATCGATTGCGACCGGCGTGCGTTGTCGGTAACGCCGACCCCGGTGCGAGAATTGCGGGCGATGGCGGTGGCGACGCCGCCGGGATGCACGACCGACAGCCTGACAGGGCTGCCCGCGACTGCAAGCTCGTGCCGCACGCTCTCGGAAAAGCCGCGCACCGCGAATTTCGCCGCAGCATAGGCCGACTGTCCGGGCGGGGCGATGATGCCGAAGATCGAGGACAGGTTGACGATGTGCGCCTCGCCCAGCGTCTTCAGATGCGGCAGGAAGGCGCGCGTGCCGTGCACGACGCCCCAGAAATTGATGTCGAACAGCCAGTCCATCTGCGCCTGGTCGATCTCATCGAACGAGCCCATCAGCGCCACGCCGGCATTGTTGACGACGATGCCGAGCGCGGGATGCGCGATGGTCGCCTGCCGCGCGAACTGCGCGATATCGTCGGGCTCGCTGACGTCGACGCGATGCAGGCTGACCTTGCATGCGGCTCCGATCTCGGCCGCGAGCGTCTTCAGCCCGGGCTCGTCGCGATCGGCGAGCGCGAGATCGCAGCCCCGCCGCGCAAGCTCGATCGCCAGCGCGCGGCCGATGCCGCTTGCCGCTCCGGTGATGGCGGCGGCGCCGCGGATTGCAGTCATGATGATCCCCCCCGTCGAGCCTCTCGAGCGGAACTATGATTTACATTTTTTCATATTGGAACCGAACCGCATGGCGGTTCCCACCTTAACCTACGTTACTTGATGAAGACAGGCAGCATTGGGAGCCGCCGATGGGACAAGCACAGCCATTTCGCGCCACCGCACTGATCGTGGAAGACGACCTCATGCAGAGGGAGATGCTCAGTCTTCTTCTCGAAGAAAGCGGCTACGACGTCATTCAGTGCGAGAGCGCCGAGGCGGCCGAGCTTGTGCTGGAGAAGAGCGCCGGCGCGCTCTGCCTGATGATGACCGACGTGCAACTCGCCGGCCGCATGAACGGCGTCGAGCTCGCGCATGTCGCCAAGGACCGCAACCCGAAGCTCGACATCGTCGTCACCTCCGGCCGCCCCTTGATGCAGCCCTTGCCGAACGGCGCAAAGTTCTGGGCCAAGCCCTGGGCGCCGCTCGACGTGCTCCGCGAGGCCGAGATCGCGCAGCTGTCCTGACGGTCGATCCGGCAGGCCGGCTTTCGTGGTCCGGGGCGCGGTGATAAGGTCGGTCCATGACCTTGTCCTTCCTGCTCACCTCGCTCATCGTCGTCGCCTCGCCCGGCACCGGCATGCTCTACACGCTGGCGGCCGCGCTGACCCGCGGCTCGCGCGCGAGCATCGCGGCCGCGTTCGGCTGCACCCTCGGGATCGTGCCGCACATGACGGCCGCGATGCTGGGGCTCGCCGCCGTGCTCCACACCAGCGCGCTCGCCTTCGCCGCGCTGAAATGGTGCGGCGTCGCCTATCTGCTCTACATGTCCTGGCAGGCGCTGCGCGAGACCGGGGCGCTGGCGGTGGACGGCGAGATCCGCGAGCGTTCGGCCGGCCGGGTGATCGTGACCGGCTTTCTGATCAACATCCTCAATCCGAAGCTGTCGATCTTCTTCCTCGCCTTTCTGCCGCAGTTCATCGCCGCGGACGAGGGCCATGTGCTGGCGCGGATGCTGGAATTGAGCGGCGCCTTCATGGCGATGACGTTTGCGGTGTTCGTGGTCTACGGGCTCTGCGCAGCCTCGGTGCGCGAGCGCGTCATCTCCCGCCCGCGCGTCATGGCCTGGCTGCGCCGGAGTTTTGCCGCCGGCTTCGCCGCGCTCGGCGCCAAGCTGGCCTTCGCGGAGCGATAGCTTCTCCAGCCAATCAACGCGGGAGCCAATAAAAAAGCGGGCCTTGCGCCCGCCATCTTCCAACTCAGAACCCTCACCCGACGCCCGGGCGGAGCGAGCTCCACCCGGGCAAAGAATAAGAAGCCTCGTTACTTCTTCTTCGCTGCCTTCTTGGCCTTCTTCTTCGTCGCCTTCTTCGCCTTCTTCGCTTTCTTAGCCATAGGATCCTCTTCAGGGTTAATGGTGAAACGCGACACGAGGGATGCTCGGCGGAGGGCCAGCCTCGCAACATCCTCGATGACAAGCTCAGCAGATTCGCGCGCTTCTGCCCCGCGCTGTCACATCGGTGTCATCGCGTTATCCACAGCTCAGATGCATTTTCGGGTGATTTTGGCTCGCGAATCCGGCGGCGTCGGCATGCCTAACGATCCGACAATGCGCCGGCCGTTCATGAATCCAAAACCAAAGGCATGCTTTCGCGGATCGCAGTGAGACTCCGTTAAGCGCGACGGCCGCATTGTCTCCGCAAGAAAACGGGGACGGGTCATGGACGGACAGCTGGCAGGGACAGAGGGCGCGATGCTGCGCTTGTGGCGCGCGCCATGCTGAACGTGCCGACACTCTGGACCGTGTTCGTCGTCAACTTCCTGGCGCTCGGCCTGATCTGGGCCTACGTGACGCGCTCCTATCCGAAATTCGCGGCCGCACGGTTCTGGATGGCATCGTGCTTCGTCGGCGCGACCGGCACGATGGCGGCCTTGATCCGCCTTTTCGTCGTCTCGCCTGTCCCGCTTCTGCTCGGAGCCGCCGGCGTCATCGCGGCGAGCTGCCTTGCCGCCATGGGCATTCAGCGCTTCTACGGGCAACCGGTGTCCTGGCGCGTCATGGCCGCCACCGGAATTCTCAGCCTTGGCGGCGTCGTGTTCTTCATGGTCGCATACGATCACATGCAGCTGCGCATGCTCAGCTACTCGCTCGGTCAGGGGCTGCCGCTGGCGCTGTCGCTGCGTTTGCTGCTGTCGCCGCCGGAAGGCCGCGCCAGCCCGGGAGCCCGGCTCTCCGGCATCGTGATCATCACCATCATCGCGATCTTCGCGGCCCGTGCGATCGGCAATCTGCTCGGCGGCGATTTCTCGTCGGTCGCCGGCGGGCAGTCTCATGCCGTCATGGTGCTGGGCCTGCTGTTCCTCTCGATGACGCTCAATTTCGGCTTCCTGCTGATGGCGATGGACCGCCTGCGCAACGAGGTTGCCGACCTCGCGCTGCTCGACGATCTCACCGGTGTCGCCAACCGGCGGCACCTGTTGCAGCGGCTGGGTGAAGAATGCGCCCGCTCCGAGCGCAGCAGCGAGCCGTTCTCGCTGCTGGTGATCGATCTCGACGGCTTCAAGACCATCAACGACACCCACGGCCATGCCGCGGGCGATGCCTGCCTCCAGCACTTCACCCTGATGGCGCAGACGCGCTTGAGGCCCGGCGACATGCTCGCCCGCACCGGTGGCGACGAATTCTGCGTCGTGCTGCCGTCGTCGACCTTGCGCGAGGCGGCTGCGATCGCCCGCCGCGTGCTCGAGGTCTGCCGCCAGGATGCCGTCAACTGCACCGGCATCGACATTCCGATCGCGATCTCGATCGGGGTGGCGCAGTGGGACCGCGGCGTCGGCCAGTTTCCGGACCGCCTGATCGCGCATGCCGACCACGCGCTCTATGCCGCCAAGAAGAACGGCAAGAACGACTTTGCCGTCCACGATCCGGCGCCGCCGCTCATGCCTGACCCGGTCGGTCCCGGCGAGGCCTTGCGCAAATTCGCGTAAGGGCGTGCTAACGTCAGGTCCGCACTGGACCCGCATGATGATCTCTCGCCTGCTCGCGGCCGTTCTCGCCGCTCTCATTCTGATCGCACCTGCCGCTGCGACCGACGCCGAGCTCGCTAAGCTCGCGCGCGCCTCCGGCACGCCCGACATTCCCGGCCTGAAGATGGTGTGGCTGGCGCCATGGGGCGACGTCGGCAACGCAAAACCGTGGCGTAACATCATCGTGCACCAGACCGAGGGACCGGCCGGCTCGGCGCGGGGCGGTGCCGAGGTGCAAGCGAAGAATCCCACGCGTCGCGGCGTCACATTGTGGGTCGAGACCGACGGCACCGTCTATTGGGCGGTCGCGGAAAACCTGGTGCCGACCCATGGCGACGGCGCCAACCGCAACGACAACAAATACATCGACAACAAGCCGACCTATCGCCAGGTGGTGCGCGACAATTCGATCGGCGTCGAGTTCGCCGGCAACTATCCCGACGTCACGACGGGACCGACCGCGGCGCAGGTCGCGGCATGGAAGATCCTCGTCCAGATCCTGCGCGCGCGCTACGGCATCCCGCTCGACCACGTCTATGCGCACAATTGGATCGACTACAAGGACGCCCGCTATTGCGAAGGCTGCTGGCTCGCGACGCTGGCGCGGATTTGGGGGGAGTGACGAGCTACACCGGTTGCGACATCCAGCCGAACAGCCGCCGGATCAAGCCCGGTCGCCGCGGCAGTTCCGGTGGGTCATCCACCGCCAGCACGCGTTTGAAGAAGTAGTCCAGGAACACCATGTCGTTCGGCTCAGTGACCGTGAATGTCTCGTCGCCGAAGTAGACGCTGTAATTGAAGAAGAACGGACCCATGAGCGGGATCGTCGCGGTCGAGGCGTAGTCCTTCGAGATCACGAACTCCGACGGCTCGAGCCCGTGGTCGCGCATGGCCTGCTCGACCAGCGGCAGCTTGCGCATGAACTGAGCGGAGAAGCCGCCGACGGTGGATTGCAGAATGATCGACACGGGTGGTGTCCGTTCTCTTGATGCTGTCGGCCCGATGCTTTTGGTCGGTCGACCGGCAGCGCGGGTTCAAGATGCATGGTCCGCGTCCCCGCGAACATGCTGCGCCTCACACGCAAACAAAAAAGCCGGCGTTGCCGCCGGCTTTTTGTCTCTTGTCGATCCGCCAATCTCTGGCGCTAAAAACCTCGCGCTTAGAGCGCGGCTTCCAGCGCGGCCTGTTCGGCCTTGGCGATCGTGCCCTTGACCGCGGACTGCACCTTCTCGAAGGCGCGGACCTCGATCTGGCGGACGCGCTCGCGCGACACGCCGAACTCGGCAGCAAGGTCTTCCAGCGTCATCGGCTCATCGGCGAGGCGGCGCGCCTCGAAGATGCGGCGTTCGCGCGGGTTGAGCACGCCCATGGCGCCGTTCAGGGCGTCACGGCGATGATCATACTCCTCGTGCTCGGCCAGCATGGCTTCCTGGTTGGGCGAATTGTCGACCAGCCAGTCCTGCCATTCGCCGGCCTCGCCGTCGTCGCGGATCGGAGCGTTGAGCGACGCGTCGCCACCGAGGCGGCGGTTCATGTCGACCACGTCCTGAGCCGTGACGCCGAGACGCTTGGCAATGATGGCCACCTGGTCGGGGCGGAGATCACCTTCGTCCAGTGCGGAAATCTTGCTCTTCGCCTTGCGCAGGTTGAAGAACAGCTTCTTCTGGTTCGCGGTGGTGCCCATCTTCACGAGCGACCACGAACGCAGGATGTACTCTTGAATCGACGCCTTGATCCACCACATCGCGTAGGTAGCGAGACGGAAGCCCTTCTCGGGCTCGAACCGCTTCACTGCCTGCATCAGGCCGACATTACCTTCCGAGACGACCTCGGAGATCGGCAGGCCGTAGCCGCGATAGCCCATGGCGATCTTGGCCACGAGACGGAGATGGCTGGTGACGAGTTGGTGCGCGGCGTCACGATCATCGTGCTCGCGCCAACGCTTGGCGAGCATGTATTCCTGCTGGGGTTCCAGCATCGGAAACTTGCGGATTTCGCCGAGGTAACGGGAAAGGCCGGATTCGCCATTAAGGACCGGCAGGGTAGCTGTACGGGCCATAGTGCGCCCTCCAAACAGGTTCAGGCCCCCGATAGCGGCGGGCCAGGCAGACGACCGCTTGGTTAAAGCCGATCGGTGCTGCGATGTTCCGCGTTGGTCTTCAACGCAAGCGCAATATACTCCATCGGGACGCAAAAAGGGAAGGATTGCTGACGTCACGTCCCCGTGTGGCAGCTATAACTTTTTGTAATGTAAAGCATTTCTGAAGCGGCCTGCGTCATAGCGCCGCTTTCAGGGCCCCCTGGAGGAGAAGCAAATCCTCCGGCAGAGGCGCCTCCCAGTGAAGTAATTCTCCAGTCCTCGGGTGCTCCAATACCAGCAGGTAAGCGTGCAGGGCCTGCCGGCCCAGCGCAGCCAGGACGGCCTGCGACTCGGGGCTCAGCTGGCTTGCCTTGGTCTTGAAGTGCGGGCCGTAGACGGCGTCGCCCATCAGGGGGTGGCCGATATGGGCGAGATGGACGCGGATCTGGTGGGTGCGCCCGGTCTCGAGCTCGCAGGCGAGCAGCGTCGCGATCGGCTTGCCGTCGCGCCCGGCAAAACTCTCCAGAAGCTCCCAATGCGTCACCGCCTCGCGGCCGCCCTGGCGCACCGCCATCTTCTCGCGCGCATGCGGGTGGCGGTCGATCGGCGCGTCCACGGTGCCGCGATGGCGGCCCGGCAGCCCCCAGGCGAAAGCCATGTAGCCGCGCCGCATCGGCCCGGTGCGGCCGTGGTCGGCGAATTGCGCGGTGAGCGAGGCATGCGCGAGGTCGTTCTTGGCGACCACCATCAACCCCGTGGTGTCCTTGTCCAGCCGGTGCACGATGCCGGGCCGGCGCACCCCGCCGATACCCGACAGCGATGAGCCGCAATGGGCGATCAGCGCATTGACCAACGTGCCGGTCTCGTGGCCCGCCGCGGGATGCACCACCAGCCCCTTCGGCTTGTTGAGGACGACGATGTCGTCGTCCTCGAACACGATGTCGAGGGCGATATCCTCGCCTTTCGGCTCCGGCGGGGCCGCTTCCGGCACGTCGATTGTGATCGTATCGCCGGAGGCGACGTGATAAGCGGGGTCCCGGATCGCGGCGTCCCTGAGGCTCACCGCGCCCGCCAGAATCAGGGCTTTCAGCCTCGATCGCGACAGCTCGGCAAGGTGCGTCGCCAGCACGCGGTCGAGCCGGGTCGATCCCTCGGAGCCTTCGACGACAACCTCCAACCTTTGCGCAGAGCCAGAATTTTCCATGACGACGTCTGATACCGTTGTTCCCGAACCGAGCCCCGAGCAGGCCGCATTGTTCGCGCGGGTGCGGCGGATGATGCTGATCGCGGGGCTGACCACGGCGCTGGCAATCTGCGCCGTGCTGATCGCGGTGGGCTACCGCCTTTTCAAGTCGGAGGGAAGGGCGCCCGAGCCGGCAGGCGACGTCATTGCCACCCTGCCGAAGGGCGCCAAAATTGTCTCGAGCGGCGTCGCCGGCGACCGGCTCGTGATCACGCTCGACGTCGGCGGCGTCACCGAGATCCGCACCTTCGATGCCCACACCTTGCGGCCGGCCGGAAAGCTGAAATTCGCCAATGAGCCGTAAGGCGGGGCTGGGGCGCGGAACCCGCCTCAGCCGTCGTCCTGGCGAAAGCCAGGACCCATAACCACCGAAACCCGGTTGCGTGAACGAGATCGTTACTCGGTTCGCCTTAACCATCGCCACACGGGGCGATGGGTCTGAACTTCGCCAGGACGACGCCGATTGGGCGTTTGAATCCCCTCGATCCCCGCTTGCCGCCGGCAAAATTCGAGGCTATGTCCTCTCCCTCACGCTCCCTTCGTCTAGCGGTTAGGACGCGGCCCTCTCAAGGCTGAAACAGGGGTTCGATTCCCCTAGGGAGCGCCATTTTTCCTGCCAGACTGGGCACTTCGAAAACCGGCCATTTCCGCTTGTAGCCCCAACCGGCGTGCGCAGTTCGCACGGCTCGGCGCGGGCGCTCTCCTAAGCGATCGTGCCGTCGATCGAGCGGCGGATCACCCGCTGTACTTCTGCATTCGACAGAAACAGATCGTGGTTGATGATGCCCCAGCCCTCCTGCGAAGCATCGACCACGCGCACACCGAGCTGCGCGATGACGGCTTTCTCGGCGGCGCCGACCCTGGTCATTCCACCTGCGATCTGTCCCGACAGGGCCAGGGCGCGATCGTTCGTGGAGGCGATCACGGTGATCTTGCCGGCAAGCGGACCGATGCGGTGGATCGCCGACGAGAACACGTCCATGTCGATATCGGGCGCGGCAAACACCACCGCGCCGATCTTGCTCGTCACTGTGTCGCCGTATCGCGCATAGAGCTGACGCAGGCTTTCGAGCGACAGCATGGTTCCCATGCTGTGCGCAACGATGTTCACGCGGCCGGTGCCTGGCGCCGACACGAGGGCGGAGAGCACGCGCTCGAACTCGTCGCGGGACCACATCGCACTGTCGCGGTCATAGGCATAGTCGAACAGTCCTGCCTTGGAGGGCCAGGAGAACACCATGGTCCGGCCGCGGAACTTGATTCCATCGGAGAGATGGGCGCCATCCAGCACCGCCGTCTCGAAGGTCTGCTTGAAGCCGTGCACATAGATCAGCACGTCTCCTCCGCCGGCCTGCGCAACGAGATCGCCAACGTCTGCCGACACCGGTTCGAGCCGATCAAGGCGCCAATCGCCAAGTCCAACCGAGGCCAGAGAAAGGCGGCTCTCGTCCGGCGCCCCCAGCTTCGCCCGCGCGACTGTCATGGTCGTCGCGCGCTCCGGCCCGAACCAGGGCTTCGTGCGACCGCCGTTCACCGGCTTGCGCGTGGTGATGACGAGCAATGTGGGGTCAAGGGATAGCGATGACGCGTCGAAACGCGCCCCGGTCGCACCCAAGCCGGCGCATCCGCCGAGCGCGAGGGCGGTCCCTGCCGACATAAATCGGCCGAGGAGAGCGCGGCGCGAAATAGAATGACGAGGGTCGCGATGCAGAAGAGGTCGAGCGATCACACAAAACCTTTGGGAACTTTGCCCACCGTAGCGCCCCATCTAACTTCGTGAATGACAATGGGGGCGAGAAGACGGCGGAGCTGCTTCGCGGTCCATTGCACGGTCGTGGCGTCCGTCGTCTCCGACGGCCGGGCGAAACAGACGCAAACGCAAGTCAACCCGTCATATCAAAAATATTCCACTTTGCCGAAATTCGGAAATGTCGTATGTGTCGGCCATCCCAGCCCACAAAAGGGGCGGTCGTACGTCGTCACGAACGCGGGTTGGGAATTGCGGTGGACGCGGTCGGCGTTAAAGGCGGGCTTGCTTGCAGGGCGAGATGAACCTCGTGAGCATGGCACGAACCGCATCGACGGACGGCGCTTTTGGCGAAGCAGGCATGTCCTGCGAAGCCGTGAGGCGAAGCAGGAAGCTCGCGTACGGCGAAACCGTGTGGTCCTGGCCGTCGTTGCTACGGTCAAGCCTTTGCGAAGGCGTCAGCGCGTCTCAACCGGCGCGGTGCTGAGCATTTCGTGGAGGTGACCGAGGCAAGAAGGAACTCGTCTCCGGGGAGAGCACGGCATAGACCGTCAAAGCATCGCGCAGGGAAGGCCTGGTCTCGGCTGCCCTGTGGCTCCCCTGTGCATCGCGTGTGCAATCAGTTCGCATGGGGGTTTTTATGGGTGCCAGCCGGCACCCGGTCTTCCCTGCGCCCTTTCTTCTCGAGGGGTGAAGCGAGAAGCATAGCTCGGGCAAACCTGCCGCGAGACTGTGAGCGCGTATCCGCGACCCGCATGTGAATTGACCTCCCTTCGAGCCTCCCTTTCGAGCCTCCCTTGCGAGCATGATGCGTCGGCATCGGTGGAGGTGGTCGTCCCTCCGGGAATCTGCCTTGATGCGAATTCAGCGTGAGGGAGTGACGATATGAGCGGCTTGGTGATCTCTGGCGGTCGGGTGGTGGATCCCGCCAGCGGAATGGACGCGATTGGCGATGTGGCGGTGATGGACGGTAAGGTCGCCGCGGTCGGAACGGGGCTCGGCAGTGCCGAGCGGGTGATCGACGCGACGGGGCTCGTGGTTGCGCCCGGCTTCATCGACCTTCATGCGCACGGCCAGTCGCTCCCCGCGGATCGCATGCAGGCGTTCGACGGCGTCACGACGACGCTAGATCTCGAAGCCGGCGTGCTCCCGGTCGGGTCCTGGTATGAGCGCCAGGCGCGGAAGGGACGCGTGCTGAATTACGGCGCCGCCACCAACTGGGCTTTCGCGCGCATCGGCGCGATGACGGGCTCCAACGCCGAGAGCTCGCTGGAGGCGTTCGGCAACGCCATGCGCGATCGCCGCTGGATGGACAACGTGGCGAGCGATGCGGAGGTCGCCGGCATTCTGGAGCGCCTTTCGCGCGGCCTGAACGAGGGCGGCATCGGCATCGGCATCTTGAATGCCTATGCGCCGGGCGCCGGCGTGCAGGAGCTGACCGCGGTCTGCCAGCTCGCGGCCACGCAGGACGTGCCGACCTTCACGCATGTCGCCTACATGTCGCGCGTCGACCCCGAGAGCGCGGCGGAAGCCTATATCCGCCTGATCGGCTATGCCGGCGCCACCGGCGCGCGCATGCACATCTGCCATTTCAACTCGTCGAGCAAGACCGACGTCGAGCGCTGCCGCGTGCTGATCGCGAAAGCGCAGGCGCAGGGCCTGCCCATCACCGTCGAGGCCTATCCCTACGGCACCGGCTCGACCGTGCTGGCGGCTGCGTTCTTCGGCGACCCCGAATTCGTCGAGCGCAACGGCACCGGTTATGATTCCGTGCAGCGGGTCACCGACGGCCATCGCTTCAGCGATCGCGAGGAGCTCCTGAAGGCGCAGGCTGACGAGCCGTCGTCGCTGGTGCTGTGGCACATCCTCGACACCGAGAACAATGCGCATCACCGCGACCTCCTCGACATGTCGGTGCTCTATCCCGGCGGCGCCATCGCCTCCGACGCGATGCCGTGGACGACGTCGGACGGCAAGACCTACACCGGCGATGCCTGGCCGCTGCCGGATGACGCCACCTCGCATCCGCGATCGGCCGGCTGCTTCACGAAATTCATCCGCGAATGGGTGCGCGAGCGCAAGACCGTGTCGCTGCTCGAAGGCGTACGCAAATGCGCGCTGATCCCGGCGGAGATCCTGTCGCAGAGCACGCCCGCGATGCGCGCCAAGGGCAGGCTCGCGAAGGACGCCGATGCCGACATCGTCGTGTTCGATTACGAGAAGCTCTCGGATCGTGCGACCTTCACGGCGATGAACCGCCCGTCCGAAGGCGTGCGGCATCTGATCGTCAGCGGCGAGATACTAATCAGCGATGGTGTGCTGGACGTGGCGGCGCGGCCCGGCCGTCCCGTGCGCCGCCCCGTCGTCGGAGGCTGAGACATGCCGGTCCCCGTTCTCCTGGTGACGGGTTTCTTGGGGGCCGGCAAGACCACTGTCGTGAACCATCTGCTGGCGCATGCGGAGGGGCGGCGGATCGCCGCTGTAGTCAACGATTTCGGTGCGATCAACATCGATGCCGAGCTGATCGCGGGTGCGAGCGACGGCGTGGTTAGTCTCGCCAATGGCTGCATCTGCTGCACGCTCGAGGGCGACCTCCTGCGCACGCTCGCGACGCTGCTGCGGCGTGATCCGAAACCGGAGTACATCGTCATCGAGACCAGTGGCGTCGCTGATCCCGCCGACATCGTCCGCAATTTGATGGACCCCGTGATCCTGCGTGAGGCGCCGCTCGAAACCGTGCTCTGCGTGATGGACGCGACGACACCGCCCGCCGCCCTGGACGACGCGCTGCATCGTTCGCAGCTGCGCGTCGCCGACATCGTGGCGCTGAGCAAGCTGGATCTGGCGGACGAGGGTGCGGGTGGGCGGATGCGCGAGGCCATCCGCGCGCAGCGCGTTCCTGCCGTGGTGGTCGATGCGCCGCACGGCGAGATTCCGTCCGCGCTGCTGTTTCCCGCGACCGTCCATCGGGCCCCCGCGCGACGCGAGTCCGGACCGCGACGGCCGGCAGAGCAACGCTTCGAAACGCTGAGCTGGACCTCGGACCAGCCGATCTCGCTGCCCCGCCTGCAGCAGGCGATCGGCCGGCTTGCGCCAAAACTCGCGCGGGCAAAAGGCCTGTTCGAGACCGTCGAGCAGCCCGGGCGCCAGATGGTGTTTCAATTCGCCGCCGGCCGCGCCACGCTGGCGCCGGGTGAAGCCGGGCTCGCCGTTGGTGATGCCACCGCTCTGCCGCGCGCGCGGATCGTCTTCATCGCCGAGCTCGGGGTGCTCTCGAAGGCGGAGCTCGACGGGATCATGGAGACGTGCGTTGGATCGGTGAAGCTATAAGCTCAAGCGAATTGCGCAACGCCGTGGCCGACGGACCAGTTCTCCGCGGGCGCATCGAGGACGTTGACGAACACGTCCTCGGGGCGGATGCCAGGGTTTTCGCCGAGCAGATCCGCGATCCGCCGGTACAGGGCCTTCTTCTGCTCGGGTGTGCGCGAGGCGAATACGGTGATCTGGATCAGCACGGCATCGTCGCTGCGCGTGACGCCGGAGGCGTTGCCGCAGCGGAAGTTCGCGGGCGAAAGCTCGCTAATGGTCATGAACTCGTCGCCTTCGGGGACGTTCAGCGCCTCGCGCATGGCGCGGTAGAGGCCGTCGAGGATCGCCTTCCGGTAGGCTTCCGGCTTTCCGGCGCGCATCGAGATGTGGAGGAGAGGCATCGCGAATTCCTCATTGACGAAAGGCTGCGTGGGCCCCAGTTTGTTTTTGACGCGGCGTCAAGAAAACATGTTTTTGACATCGTGTCAAATATGCCTGGCGGGAGCAAAGCTTGAGGCCGCGCGAATTCGACCATGACGATGTCCTGCGCATCGCCTTCGACCAGTTCTGGCGCAAGGGCGTGCGCGGCACCTCGCTGTCGGACATCGCGCGCGACGCCGGTGTGCAGCGCGGCAGCCTCTACAACGCCTTCGGCAGCAAGGAGGCGCTATTCCTGCAGGCGTACGAGCGCTATGCGGGAGACTATCTCGTCGCTTTGCAAAAGGCGCTCGGTGCGGGCAGCTTGCGAAAGCGCCTCACCGCGTTCTTCGACCTGACCATCAGCAACTTCCGCGCGGGCTCGCCGCCGCGGGGATGTCCGACCACGCGCGGCTTGATGGAGCTCGGCGCGGCCGAAGGCGAGGGGCTGGACGAGGAGGCGCGGCAGGCCTTCGCGAATCTCATCTCGCGCATCACTGTTCTGGTTCAGGAGACGTTGTCGGCGGGTGCGGCGCGCGGCGAGTTCAGCGGCAATTCCGCGGCCGCGGCACTGCACATCATCACCGTGACGCGCGGCCTCGCCGTGCTCGAACGCGCCTTCGGCGACGAGCCGCAGCTGCGCAAGATCGCGTCCCTCACCATCGATCTCGTGCTCGGCAAGAAGGGCGGCTAGGTGTCAGCAGACCGCGAGCGCGTTAACCGCCCTGGTTGTCGCAATCCCGTTCTCGTCGCCGACGAACTGGCAAACGGCAGATTCGAGCTCACCTGGCTGGTTGCCGCGCGCCACCGCCAGCAGCCGCATCAATTCCGCCTCGTCCTTCGACAGGCGCCGGCACGACGGCGGCATGAAGCACAATTGGCAGGGCCGACCGCTGCGCAGGATTCTGACGAGCGCGGCAACGCGTGCGACCAGCAGCGGGCTGTCGGCGATGCAAGGCGCCTCGTCGGCAAAGCGATAGGCCGCCTCCCAGCAATCGGCCGCGCCGGTCGCATAGGCGGCAGCGATGAACCGGAACAGCGAGAGCGTGACGCGGCCAAAATCATCGTAGCTCTCGAAGTCAGGCCGCGTCGCAAGCGCGACCCGAAGCGGACAGAGCCGCGCCTGGCCGGCTTCCGTGACAGACACAGCGCCGCAACTGTCCTGCATCATGCGCGATCTCGTCAGTGCAACGTGGGGCTTCCGACCAGCCAGCTCTTCATCGCCATTGTCCGGTCGTGGTCGAAAGACGGAACGTGTCGGTCGGGCAGGATGAGACCCGCCATGCGGAAGATCGTTGCAAGCCCGCGCACGGGTGCGAGAGCCCAATCGGCGCTGACCGGCGGTAGCCAGCATTCGAACTGTTCGCGCGCGATATCATCGCGCTCTTTCTGCGCGGCGGCGATTGCCCGCAACATCCCGTGCTCGCTGTCGGACATGCGCGGGCAGGTCGGGCAGTGCACCGCGATCGCCGTATGCGCCGTGCAGGCAAGGATCTCGATGATGGATTCCAGCGACGGCACGGCGTCGCCCACGCGAAAATGGTCGTACACTTGCTGGATGTCGGCCGCGGTGGGAACAGCGCTTCCGCTGCGTGCCTTGGCCCGAAATCCCCAGATGAAGAGCCGCTCCGCCGCGCTCAGCGCCGGAAGGTCGAGGGACCCTGTCGATGTCGATTGATGCATTGAGCCTCTGGCCTCCGGCTGCGCCCGCGCCCCGGGCTGGCGCTGATGATCTACGCGATCGTTCCGTCGGAGCCCCCTGCAAGTCAACGCTCGGAGGGGCGATGTCGAGGTCTTCTAGTTTTGAAGAGTTCGCATCTCGGATGCAGCCCGCCTCGTGAACCTGCCAGGCCGTCCGGGGCATGCCGGTAGGATCCTACGGAGTTTGCGGGGTTTTGCGGGAACCGAATGCTTAAAGCTTTGCTAAGGGACGCGGGATAAACTGGCATATCAGCCCTTCCAAATCTTGCGAGCACCGATGTTTTTCTCCCGCATCAGTTTCAAGCTGGTCCTGATTGTCGGCATCAGCCTCCTTGGCATGATCGCGCTGGCGCCGATCGCGCTCTCGACGCTGCGCGCGCAGATGATCGCGGACCGTGAGGCCAAGACGCAGCACATGGTCGACGTCGGCTACGGCATCCTGGCGCACTACCAGAAGCTCGAGAGCGAAGGAAAGCTTCCACGCGAGCAGGCGCAGGCCGCCGCGATCGCGGAGATCAAGAGCCTGCGCTACGACAAGGTCGAGTATTTTTGGCTGAACGACATGACCCCCAAGATGGTCATGCATCCGATCAAGCCGGAGCTCGACGGCAAGGATCTCTCCGGGATGAAGGATCCGTCCGGCAACGCGCTGTTCGTCGGCTTCGTTGACGTCGTCAAGAAGCAGGGGGCGGGCTTCTACAGCTATCTCTGGCCGAAGCCCGGCTTCGACCAGCCGGTCGGGAAAATCTCCTATGTGAAGGGCTTTGCGCCCTGGGGCTGGATCATTGGCACCGGGATCTATCTCGACGACGTCGACGCCGTCTTCCGCCAGAATGCGATGACCTTCGCCTTGGTGTGCCTGGTCGTGTTCGTGCTCGTGCTCGGCGCCTCCTTCGTGATCGGCCGCAGCGTGACGCGGCCGCTTGCGAAGATCACCGCGCTCACCGAGCGCCTCGCCTCCGGCGATAGCGCGTTCGACGTGCCCCATACCGACCGTCGCGACGAGATCGGCGGGCTCGCCAAGGCGCTGGCCGTGTTCAAGGACAATGCTGCGGAGGTCGGCCGGATGCACACTGAACAGCAGGAGACGAAGCAGAAGGCCGACGAGGAGAAGCGCAGGACGATGACCGATCTCGCCGGCAAGTTCGAGGCGAACGTTCAGGCCGTCGTCCGCGACGTCTTCAACGAGGCGCGCGCGATGCAGCAGGCCGCGCAGGGCATGTCCGAAACCGCCAACAAGGCGACCGACCGCGCGAGCTTCGTCGCCACCGCCTGTCAGCAGGCTTCGAGCAACGTGCAGACGGTGGCCTCCGCCGCCGCGCAGCTGTCGTCCTCGATCACCGAGATCAGCCAGCGCGTCGCGCAGGCCGCGACGGTCGCCGACAAGGCCGCCGCCGACGGTCAGCGCACCAACGACACCGTGCAGGGGCTGGCTGCCGCCGCGCACAAGATCGGCGAGGTCATCGACCTCATCAACCAGATCGCCTCGCAGACCAATTTGCTCGCGCTCAATGCCACCATCGAGGCAGCGCGCGCCGGCGAGGCCGGCAAGGGGTTTGCGGTGGTGGCAAGCGAAGTGAAGTCGCTGGCGAGCCAGACCGCGAAGGCGACCGACGAGATCGGCGCGCAGATCACCGCGATCCAGGCCGAGACCAACCAGGTCGTCGGCAACATCGAGAGCATCCGCAGCACCATCATGGAGGTCAACGAGATCTCCTCGTCGATCGCCGCAGCGGTCGAAGAGCAGGGCGCCGCGACCGCGGCGATCGCCAACAGCGTAAGGGAGGCCGCCTCCGGCACCGACCAGGTTTCGCAGAACATCTCGGGTGTGACCGATGCGACGGCGGAGACCGGCCAGGCCGCCGGCCTCGTGCTGCAATCGAGCGGCCGGCTATCGCAGAAGCTGCAATCGCTGGAAGACGAGGTCAGCGCTTTCGTTGCAGGGGTGCGGGCGGCTTAGTATAGCAGGGGGATGGGCCAAACTTCCTATCGGCGCGCGCGCATTCTCCTGATCAATCCAAACAGTTCCGTGGCGACCACCGAGATGATGGTCGCCATCGCGAGGTCGGCCACCGTGGACGGCTTCGACATCGACGGCGCGACCGCAACGCGCGCGCCGCAAATGATCGTGACGCCGGATGCGTTGGATGCAGCTTCCACCGAAGTTCTGGAGATCGCGCAGTCGAACCGGCATGCATGCGACGGCATCATCGTCGCGGCGTTCGGCGATCCCGGATTGGCCGGGATCAAAGCCGCGATAGAACTGCCCGCGGTCGGCATCGGTGAGTCCTCGATGCTGGCAGCTGCCGAGAACAGCCGCCGCTTCGGCGTGGCGACCACGACGCCGCTGCTGGAAGCGAAGATCGACGCCTTGCCGGACGCGCTGGGGCTGCGATCGTATTACACCGGCGTCCGCTTCGCGGAGGGCGATCCGCAGGAGCTGATGCGCGATCCGGCGCGGCTGCGCGCAGCGCTCGCCGGCGCGGTCGAGGCCTGCATCGCGCAGGATGGCGCGGAGGCCGTCATCATCGGCGGCGGGCCGCTGGGCGAAGCTGCGCGCGAGCTTCAGCCGATGTTCACCGTGCCGATCATCGCCCCGATCCCGTCTGCCGTGGCGCGGATTATTCGCCTCATCACGGCGCAAGCGACCGACTGAAATTCCGGCCCGCGGGAACGGTCGTCGCGACCGGCGTTCTTGCCCTTGACGGCCTCGGTTAAAGTGACGAAGCAGAACCATCGGACCTGCCGACCCGCGCCTGGGCACGCGGGCATGGAGACGCTGCATGTCGTTCAAGAAGCTCCTGATCGCCAATCGCGGCGAGATCGCCATCCGCATCGCGCGCGCCGCAGCCGATTCCGGCCTCGCAACGGTTGCGATCCATCCCGCGGACGATGCGCTGTCGCTGCATGTGCGGGTTGCCGATGAGGCCGTTGAAATCCCCGGCCGCGGCGCACGGGCCTATCTCGACATCGAGGCCGTGGTGAAGGCGGCAATGGCGTCCGGCTGCGACGCCGTGCATCCCGGCTACGGTTTCCTCAGCGAGAACGCTGCATTCGCCACGGCCTGTGCCCACGCTGGCCTTGCCTTCGTCGGGCCGAAGCCGACGGCGCTCGAACTGTTCGGCGACAAGGTGGCGGCACGGCAACTGGCAAAGCGCTGCGGCGTGCCGATCATTGCCGGCACCAGCGGGCCGTCCTCGCTGGAGGACATCGCGGCGTTCTTCGCCTCGCTCGGCAGCAACGCGGCGATCGTGATCAAGGCGATGGCCGGCGGCGGCGGGCGCGGCATGCGCGTGGTCGAGCGCGCTGCCGATCTGGCGGAGGCCTACGCGCGCTGCCAGTCCGAGGCCAAGGCCGCGTTCGGCTTCGACGGCGTCTATGCCGAGCGGTTGATCCGGCAAGCGCGCCATATCGAGGTGCAGATCATCGGCGACCGCCACGGTGCGATCTCTCATCTTTGGGAACGCGAATGCACCATCCAGCGCCGGCACCAGAAGCTGATCGAGGTGGCGCCCAGCCCGTCGCTCGGCGACGGCTTGCGTGGCCGTATCATCGAGGCGGCGAAGCAACTCGCCGTGGCCGCGTCGTACGACAATCTCGGCACGTTCGAGTTCCTGGTCGACGGCGCCGCCGAAGACAGTTTTGCCTTCATCGAGGCCAACCCGCGGCTCCAGGTCGAGCACACCGTGACGGAAGAGGTGCTGGGTCTCGACCTCGTCCGCGCCCAGCTCGCGGTCGCCGCCGGTGCCTCGCTTGCCTCGGTCGGCCTGGCGCAAGGCTCGATTCCGAAGCCGCGCGGCTATGCCATGCAGCTCCGCGTCAACATGGAGACGCTGGACGAGCTAGGGGCGACGCACCCGACCGGCGGCGTGCTTGCCGTGTTCGAGCCGCCGTCAGGCCCCGGCGTCCGCGTCGATAGTTTCGGTTATGCCGGCTACAAGACCAGCGCCGCCTTCGACTCGCTGCTGGCAAAGGTCATCGTGCATACGCCTGGTGAAGCCTGGCACGACGTCGTCGCCAAGGCTTCGCGTGCCTTGCGCGAGTTTCGGATCGACGGCGTCATCACCAATATCGGCTTCCTCCAGGCCGTGCTGGCGCATCCCGACTTCCGGTCCAACCGGATCGCGACAGACTTCATCGATCGCAATATCGGCAAGCTCGTCGAAGCCGCGGATGGCGCGGCCAAACCACTCTATTTTGTGGCAACGGAGCGAAGCGGCGGTCCCGGCACCGAGGCGCATACGGCACAGACCGTGCCCGAAGGGACGGTAATGGTCGCGGCGCCCCTGCAAGGCACCATTGCCACTATTCAGGTGAAGGAAGGCGAGGTCGTGCGCCCGGGCCAGCAGCTCGCCGTGATCGAATCCATGAAAATGGAACATCTGGTCATGGCCGAGCAGGGCGGCCGCGTCATGCAGCTACTCGCCGGCGACGGTGACACGCTGATGCATGGCGAGCCGATCATGTATCTGGAGCCGCTCGACGTTGCGGCGGACGCGTCGGCAACGGAAACCGATATCGATCTCGACCAGATCCGTCCCGATCTCGCCGAACTGATCGCGCGCCAGGCCAACACGCTCGACGAAAATCGCCCTGCCTCGGTCGAGCGCCGCCGCAACACCAATCAGCGCACCGCGCGCGAGAATGTCGCGCAGCTCGTCGACGACGGCTCGTTCATGGAGTACGGCAGCCTTGCGATCGCGGCGCAGCGGCGCCGGCGCAAGCTCGACGATCTCGTCAAGAACACGCCGGCCGACGGCCTCGTCATGGGCGTCGCGACCGTCAACGCCGAAAAGTTCGGCCCTGAAGGCGGTCGCTGCATCGTCGTGGCCTATGACTACACCGTGCTCGCGGGCACGCAGGGCCACATGAACCACAAGAAGATCGACCGCATGCTGACGCTCGCGGAAGATTGGCGCGTGCCGCTGGTGTTTTATGCCGAAGGCGGTGGCGGCCGGCCCGGTGATACCGATCGGCTCGGCACGACCGGCCTCGATGGTCCATCCTTTGTGCAGTTCGCGCGGCTCTCGGGTCTCGTGCCGGTCATCGGCGTGGTCTCCGGTTACTGCTTCGCCGGCAATGCCGCGATGCTCGGCTGCTGCGATGTCATCATCGCCACCAAAAACGCCTCGATCGGCATGGGGGGCCCCGCGATGATCGAGGGCGGCGGGCTCGGCATCTATCACCCGGCCGAGGTCGGGCCTGTTACGTTCCAGTCGCCGAACGGCGTCATCGACATTCTCGTCGAGGACGAGGAGGAGGCGACGCGTGTTGCGCAAAAATATCTGTCTTATTTCCAGGGGGCGGTGACGGACTGGCAGGCCGCCGACCAGCGGCTGCTGCGCCGCGCCATCCCCGAGAACCGCCTGCGCGTCTACGACATCCGCGACGTGATCAACCTCGTCGCGGACAAGGATTCCGTGCTGGAGCTGCGCCGCGATTACGGCGTCGGCATGATCACCGCGTTGATCCGCATCGAGGGCAGACCGTTCGGCCTGATCGCCAACAATCCGCGCCATCTCGGCGGCGCGATTGACGCAGATGCCGGCGACAAGGCCGCGCGCTTCCTCCAGCTCTGCGACGCCTTCGATCTGCCGATCGTCTCGCTGTGCGACACGCCCGGCTTCATGGTCGGTCCGGAAGCCGAGAAGACGGCGATCGTACGCCACGTCTCGCGCATGTTCGTGACGGGCGCGAGCCTGACTGTGCCGCTGTTCGGCATCGTGCTGCGCAAGGGCTATGGGCTCGGGGCGCAGTCGATGATCGGCGGCGGCTTCCACGCCTCGTTCTTTACCGCGGCCTGGCCGACCGGCGAATTCGGCGGCATGGGCCTGGAGGGTTACGTCCGCCTCGGCTTCCGCAAGGAAATGGAGGCGATCGCCGACCCCGCCGAGCGCGAGACTTATCATCGCAACAAGGTCGCCGAGCTCTATGCCAACGGCAAGGCTGTCTCGATCGCCTCCGTGTTCGAGATCGACAACGTCATCGATCCCGCCGAGACGCGGCGTTGGATCATGGCGGGCCTGCGCTCGGTGCCGAAGCCGCCGGCGCGGAATGGAAAGAAGCGGCCGTGCATCGATACGTGGTGAGGGCGGTGCAGCAATTCCGATTTGCGCTTCGCCGCCTTCCTGGTTCCCGATTGACATCCCCGCCTGCGGTGCCAGACTTTGCACAATAATATAGGGTGGAGACGTCCGCGATGGCCAGCCTTTCGGCCTCGAACCATGTCGCCCGCGTCTTGTCCGTCGCCAATCACGTGGCCGACGTCGATGCCTCTTCGCGCATTGCCAATTCCTGGCGGCGTTGCCTGGTCAGCCACAAGCTCGATCCCGCCCGTCAGGGGCCGCCGCAGACGCTCACCGAAGCCGAGATCCGTCACGTCGCCGAACCGATGGAAGAGACGATCCGGCTCGCAACGCCGGAGCTCGACGACCTCGCCCGGGTGCTGCGCGATGCCGGCTATTGCGTCAATCTGGCAGACGTGAACGCAACCATGCTGTTCAGCCGTCTGCCCGGCGAGGCCGACGCAAGACTGTTCATGGACTGGAAGATCTACACGGGGTCGAATTTTTCCGAGGCTTTTGAAGGCACCAACGGGCTCGGTACCGCGCTCGCCGAGCAGAAGCCGATCCTGGTGCATCGCGACGAGCATTTTCGCGCGCAGTGGCACATGTTTTCCTGCGCCGTGACGCCGCTGTTCGACCAGGCCGGACGGCTCGCAGGCGCCGTGAACATCACTTCCTGCCGCGAAGACCTCGAGCGCACCGCGCATCAGCTCGCGCTCGCGGTGACGATGGAGGCGACGCGGCGCATGGAGGGTGCGATCTTCCGCGGTCATTTCCGCAACGCATGGATCGCGACCGTACCGGGCGATGGCGGCAGCGGCCTGCTCGCCTATGACGACGATCGCCGCATCGTCGGCGCCTGCCGTTCGGCGCGCGCGCTGCTGGGTCTCACCGACGGCTTGATCGCATCCGGCATCGATCTGTCGCGCTACGTCAAGTTCGACCATCCCGCCGCGCGCGACGCAGACGATCTCGTCGAGCTGCGCCGGGCCGATGGCACTCCGTTGGGGCATGGCCATGTCGCGCCGCCGCTGCGAGCGAGAGTCTCGAGCCGTCCGCTCGCGCCGCGCCGCGATGCACAGGTCGATCGCTTCGATGCTCTGCAGCGGCTCGCCGGCCGCGATCCCGGCCTGATCAGGAGCGTGAAGCGACTTAGAAGCATCGGCGATCGCAATCTGCCGGTGCTGCTGCACGGCGAGACCGGCGTCGGCAAGGATGTGTTCGCCCGTGCCATTCACGCAGCCGGCAATCGCGCGCGCCACAACTATGTCGCACTGAACTGCGCGGCGATGCCGGAAAGCCTGATCGATGCCGAGCTGTTCGGTTACGAGGCCGGTGCCTTCACCGGCGCGCGCCGCGACGGCTCGAAGGGTCTGATCGTGCAGGCCGACGGCGGGACGCTGTTCCTCGACGAGATCGGCGACATGCCGATCGCGCTGCAGACGCGGCTGTTGCGCGTGCTGGAGAACCGCGAAGTGTGGCCGCTCGGCGCGCTGAAGCCCGTGCCGGTCGACATTCGCCTGATCAGCGCCACCCATCGCGATCTCGGCCGCATGGCCGAGGAGGGCGCCTTCCGCACCGACCTCTATTTCCGTCTGCGCGGCATGGAGGTGCGGCTGCCGGCCTTGCGCGAGCGCGCCGACCGCGACGACGTCATCCGCCAGATCGCGCGCGAGGAAGCGCCGAACTGCTCCCTCTCGGACGAGGCCTGGGCGCAACTGGCGGCCTATCCCTATCCCGGCAACATGCGCCAGCTCCGACATGTGCTGCGGCTCGCCGGCTGCACGGCGGAGGACGGCGTGATTACCGATGCCGATCTCGATCTGCCACCGTTTGGCGGAAGGGCGGTGGAAGCGGATCTGGCCGCGGCGGAGCGCGCCACGATCGTGGAGACATTACGCAAGCATGGCGGCCGTGTAACTGAAGCGGCGCGCGCACTGAGGCTCAGCCGGGCCACGCTCTATCGTAAGATCAAGCTGTTGAAGATCGAGACGACGCAGTAGTCCTCAACTGCGTGCGGCGCACATTCGTCCTTCTCCCGCAAGGGGAGAAGGAAGAGCGCACCATCAACGCCGCCGCTCCTACGAAAAATCGCTCCAGCTCAGATGTCGTGAGTCGAGATCGCCGACGGTTACGGTGCCGCGGATTTCGTGAGGGACGTGGAAGCTGCTGCGCAGATACACCAGCGGCGCCGCGCCGTCGGAATGCGATGCGCCGCGCACCTCGCCGACGAAGATCGAATGCGTCGTCGTCTCGAATTCCTGCGCCAGCACGCAGTCGAATGCGGCGACCGCGTCGCTCAGCACCGGCGCGCCGGTCACCCCGCGCGTCCACTCCCCGAACGCAAAACGGTCGTCGCCATTGACGCCCTTCTGGCCGCTGAAGGTGAGCGCCAGGAGAGCGTGGTCCTCATGCAGGAAGTTGATCGCGAACGCGCCTTCCTCGCGGATACGCGCGTGCGCACTGGCGTTGCGGTTGACGCAGACGATCAGGGATGGCGGTGAGTCCGACAGTGAGCAGGCCGAGGTGACCGTCAGCCCCGTGCGCTTACCGTGCTCGGCACCGACCGTCACCAGCGCCACGGCGCCCGCGCACTGGCGCATCGCCTGCTTGAATTCCTTTGCGTCCACCGTCACGCGGAAATCTCCGAAATGGATGCGGGTGCGGCACGATCGCGCCGCACCCGCGTCGGGTCAAGCCGCCTTCTGCGCGGAGCCGAGATGCTTCAGGCGCGGCATCACCTCGTTCCTCAGCAGCGACAGCGAGTGATGCCAGGCTTCCGCCTTGTGCTTGTAGTCGAAGCCGAACACCAGCAGCACGCCGAAGCCACCGACCTCCTCGTAGATCTTCTCGATTTTCTCGGCGACGGTCGCGGGCGAGCCGACGATCCAGTTCCGCTTGGCGCAATATTCGACGGTGACATCGCTATCGGGCACGTCGGGCGCGTGCTTCAAATAGTCCTTGAACCCGAAATGGCCGAGCAGCGGCAGGAAGTACTCGCCCATCATCCGGCCCATCATGTCGCCGGTCGAGAGCCTCCACGCTTCCTCGTCGGTATCGGCGACGAACACCTCGCGCACCAGCCGCCAATCCGCGCGGTCCGGCTTGCGTCCGGTCTTGGCGGCACCTGCTACGACCGAATCCCAATGACTGCCGACATAGGCGGGGTTCAGGTTGAGGCTCATCGGGATGAAGCCGCGCTCGCCGGCGAGCTTCAGCGTGTCCGAATTCTTCGAGAGTCCGGCGACGCCGATCGGCGGATGCGGCGTCTGCAACGGCTTGATGTGCGGCTTGAGGAAATCGAACATCGTGTCCGGCTTGGTCACCGTCCAGAACTTGCCCTTGTAGGTCCAGGGCGCGGGATCGCTCCACATCTTCAGAATGATCTCCAGCGCCTCGCGCGTCATGTCGCGGTTCTGTCCGCTCATGCCGTCGACGTTGAACATGGCCCAGTCGCTTGGCAGGCCGCTGGCCGCAACTCCGAAATTGAGTCGTCCCCCGGAGAGGTGATCGAGCATCGCGACGCGGTTGGCGAGCTCGGCCGGGTGGTGATAGGGCAGCAGGAAGCCGCCCGGTCCGATGCGGATATTCTTGGTCTGCATCAGCGCCTGTGCGATCAGCAGATCCGGCGTGGGATTGGGTTCCCAGGGCGCGGTGTGGTGCTCACCGACCCAGGCCTCCTGATAGCCGAGCTCGTCGAGCCAGCACATGACCTGCAGGTCCCAGTCGTTCCCTTCCTTCAGGCCGCACTCCGGCGGGTGCGAAGGCATCGTGAAATAACCGATCTCCATGGGTTTCCTCATCTGATGTTGACGCGTCTTGTTGCGCGGTTCACGGACGTGAGCGGGAACGCTTTAGCAAGCGGTGTGCCACCTCTTCGCAAGCGGTGTGCCACCGCGAACGGCGCCCCAGACCCGCGAAAAAAGGCTGGTTTGCGGCAGCAATAGCCGATATCCCGGGGCAGATTTGCGGGGGCCCCGTCTCATTGTCGCGAGACGGCGTCTCGGCGGTGAGACGAGGATACGCGTTGAGATGACCGAACCTGCCTATGTCGCGGTGGACTGGGGCACCAGCAGCTTCCGGCTCTGGCTGATCGACCGCGCCGGCGAGGTGCTCGCTGAGCGCCGCAGCGACGAGGGCATG
Organism: Bradyrhizobium sp. 40; assembly: GCF_023100925.1. Taxonomy (NCBI): domain Bacteria; kingdom Pseudomonadati; phylum Pseudomonadota; class Alphaproteobacteria; order Hyphomicrobiales; family Nitrobacteraceae; genus Bradyrhizobium; species Bradyrhizobium sp. 40. The sequence goes on along the minus strand of NZ_CP064688.1, from coordinate 6,179,658 downwards.
CTGGTGGCCGCGAAGGCCGGCTTTGCCGCCGTGCTGCAATCGCATCTCGCGGCAGTCGAGGCGCCCGATCATCTGCCTGTCCTCGTCTGCGGCATGGCCGGCGCGCGTACCGGCTGGATCGAGGCCGGTTATGTCGATACGCCCGCGCCACTCTCCGCTGTTCTGAAGCAGGCGGCGCGCGTGTCCGGCGAAGCGCGCGACATCCGCATTCTGCCGGGTATCGCGCAGCGCGATGCAAAAGCACCGGACGTGATGCGCGGCGAGGAGACGCAGCTGCTCGGCGCGCTCGGTCTCAATGCCGCCGGTGAATCGCTGGTCTGCATGCCCGGAACGCATTCGAAATGGGTGCGCCTGAAGGACGATATGGTCGCGCATTTCTCTACCTTTATCACCGGCGAGCTCTTCAGCGTCGTGTCGCGCGAGACGATTTTGTCGCTTGCGGTCGCGGGCGCCGAAGACGCCGAGGATGTCACGAGCTTCCAGGCTGCGGTGAAGGCCGCGTACGAAGCACCGGCCTTCGCCGCCAATTTTCTGTTCGGCGCGCGGTCGCGTCAGCTCCTGTTCGGGGGCACACCGGCCGCGGCGCGCGAAACGCTGTCAGGCACGTTGATCGGCGTCGAACTGGCGGCAGGGCTCTCCGGCGCGATGCCGAAAGCTGGAATCACGCTGATTGCCTCGGGGCGGCTCGCAATGCTGTACAGGCTGGCTTTCGACGCGCTGTCGGTCACCGTGAAGCCGGTCGATGCCGATGAAGCCGTCCGCCGCGGTCTGTCGATGGCGGCTGGCGCGATCTGGACGAAATGAGAGGATAGTCGAGATGAGTGTTCCCTTTCCGGCGATGAAACGGCCACTGGTCGCGATCCTGCGCGGCATCAAGCCGGAGGAAGCCGAGGCCATCGTCGGCGTGCTGATCGAGGCCGGCATGACCGCGATCGAAATCCCGTTAAACTCGCCCGATCCGTTCCGCTCCATCGCCATCGCCGTCAAGCTCGCGCCGGCCGGCGTGCTGATCGGCGCCGGCACGGTGCTGACCACAGCGGATGTCGATCGGCTCAACGATGTCGGCGGCAAGCTGACGGTGTCGCCGAATGTCGATACACAGGTGCTCACGCGTGCGCACCAATACGCCATGGTCACGCTACCGGGCGTGTTCTCGCCGACCGAGGCGCTGCTGGCCGCGCGCTCCGGCGCCTCTGGCCTGAAATTCTTTCCGGCAAGCGTGCTCGGCGCGTCCGGCATCGCCGCGATCCGTGCCGTGCTGCCGGCCGGCGTGATGATCGCCGCCGTCGGCGGGGTCTCCGACCAGAATTTCGCGGAGTATATCAAGGGCGGCGTCACCGCGTTCGGGCTCGGCTCCAGCCTCTACAAGCCCGGCATGACGGCAACGGAGGTTGCCGCTCGCGCAAAGTTGACGATCGCGGCCTACGATCGGGCGATTGCGAAAGACTGAAGCAGCAATAAACAAGCCGTGATGCCGTCACTGTTGCGCGTTATCCTATCTTGCCGCAGAAGCGAGATCAGGAGACCGACATGGCAATCAACAACGTGGCCGATCTGTTCGTGGCAACGCTCGAACAGGCTGGCGTCAAGCGCATCTACGGCATCGTCGGCGACAGCCTGAATGCGCTGACCGAAGCGCTGCGGCGGCGCGGCACGATCGAATGGATCCATGTCCGGCACGAGGAGGTCGCGGCCTTCGCCGCTGCCGGGGAAGCGGAGATGACGGGCAGCCTTGCGGTATGCGCGGGCTCGTGTGGTCCCGGCAATCTGCATCTGATCAACGGCCTGTTCGACGCCCATCGCAGCCGCGTTCCCGTGCTGGCGATCGCCGCGCAAATCCCGACGGCCGAGATCGGCAGCGGCTATTTCCAGGAGACGCATCCGCAAAACCTGTTCCGCGAGTGCAGCCATTATTGCGAGCTGGTCTCCGATCCGAGTCAGCTGCCCTATGTGCTGGAAAACGCGATCCGCGCGGCGGTCGGCATGCGCGGCGTTGCCGTCGTCGCCATGCCCGGCGACGTCGCCTTCCGCAGCCCACCCAAGCGCGCGCTGTCGACGGCGCGTGGCCTTGCACTGTCGGCGCCGAAGGTCGTGCCGCAGGCCGATGAGTTGAAGGCGCTCGCAGACCTCTTGAACGGCGCCAAGCGCATCACCTTGTTCTGCGGCCGTGGCTGCGCCGGTGCGCATGCGCCGTTGATGCAACTCGCGGAAGCCTTGAAGAGCCCGATCGTGCATGCGCTCGGCGGCAAGGAGCACGTCGAATACGACAATCCCTACGACGTCGGCATGACCGGCTTCATCGGCTTCTCCTCCGGCTATGCCGCCATGCACGCCTGCGACGCGCTGGTGATGCTCGGCACTGATTTTCCCTACAAGCAGTTCTTCCCGACTGATGCGAAGGTCGCCCAGATCGACATCCGCCCGGAGAATCTCGGTCGTCGCTGCAAGATCGATCTCGGCCTCGTCGGCGACGTCAAGCTCGCCATCGAGGCGCTACTGCCGCTGCTCAAGGCCAAGACGCAGCGCAGGCATCTCGACGATGCGATCGCGCACTACAAGAAAGCGCGCGAGGGCCTGGACTCGCTCGCGAGGGGCACGCCGGGCAGCAAACCGATCCATCCGCAATATCTCGCCAAGGTCATCAGCGACCACGCCTCTGATGATGCCGTGTTCACCGCCGATGTCGGTACGCCGACGGTGTGGGCCGCGCGCTATCTTGAGATGAACGGCCACCGGCGGCTGATCGGCTCGTTCGTGCACGGCTCGATGGCCAATGCCATGCCACAGGCGATCGGCGCGCAGGCCGCGCAGTCCGGCCGCCAGGTGATTTCGCTCTCGGGCGACGGCGGCTTCACCATGCTGATGGGCGATCTGATCACGCTGACGCAGATGAAGCTGCCGGTGAAGGTGGTCATCTTCAACAACGGCGTGCTCGGCTTCGTCGCACTGGAGATGAAGGCGGCCGGTTTCGTCGACACCAATGTCGATCTGGAGAATCCGGACTTCGCGGCAATGGCGCGCGCCATGGGCATCTTCGCAAGGCGCGTCGAGGATCCCGGCGAGCTCCCGGGCGCGATGAAGGAGATGCTGGCCCACAACGGACCGGCGCTGCTCGACGTGGTCACCGCCAAGCAGGAGCTGTCGATGCCGCCGACCATCACGCCCGAGCAGATCAAGGGCTTCAGCCTCTGGGTCCTGCGCGCCGTGATGAACGGCCGCGGCGACGAGGTCGTCGATCTCGCCAAGACCAATTTGCTGCCGCGCTAACCCCGCTTGACCGACGGCACGGGCAGCCGCTCATGGCGGCGCTGGAAGCGTTGCCAGTGCAGCACGATGCCGATCAGCAGCGCCGGTACGAAGCCGAGCGCGATCAGGAAATGCGGCAGCTGCGCCGGCGAGATGAACGCGATGCCGATGTCGGAGATCAGCCACAGTGCGGCGAACATCACCGCGAAATCGGTGCGCGGGCAGCGCAGATAGTAGAACACGGCGGTGATGACGACGGCGGGTCCGATGGCGATGCCGATCATCACCGTCGTCAGCTCCTTCGGCGTCAGCGCGTCGAGCACCATCGCTGCCAGCAGCCAGAGCGCGGCGAACATGGCGACGATGTCGAGCGGATGCCGCAACCCAATACCTCTCGCGGGAACATGCTATCGTTGTGGCCCAGACCCTGGCCGTCAAGGGAAAATGCGCCTATTCCTCGTCGTTTCCGGGCGTCGGCCGCAGCATGAAATGGCCGAAGGCGGTGGCGATCGGCTTGTTCGCATCGTCCTGCCAGGCCCGCGCCTCGAAGGCGACGATGCGCCGGCCCTGCTTCACGATCGAGACGTTGGCGAAGGTGTCGAGCGCGCGGCCCGAGCGCAGATAGTTGACGGTCAGTCCGATCGGCTTGGGCAGCGCGGCTGCGCCGAGTTCGCGCGCCACTCCGAAGATCGCGGTGGTCTCGAGGAAGGCGCCGGTCATGCCGCCATGGATCGCAGGCAGGATCGGGTTGCCGATGATCTTTGGCGAGAACGGCATCGTCAGTGTGTCGTCGTCGTTGACGCGAATGCCGAGGCAGCGCGCGAACGGGCTGTTGGCGAACGGGCCTTCCGGATCGTCCGGCGCCTCCAGCGTCGGGATGTTGCGGGAGTCCATCCTGCGGTCTGCGAGCATGTTGGTGCGGTTGGCACCGATCATGAAGCAGGCGGTGGCGGTCGCGACCGGATCGTCCTCGGAGTCCTGATAGGCGGTCGAGCGCACGAAGGCGATCGAACGCGTGGTGCGGTAGCAGACCGAATGCGCCTTGATGTCGAGGCCCGGCGTCGCCGGCTTCTGATAGTCGATGCGCAGATCGAGCGTCGCGATCGCGCTCGTGCCGTCGAGCGCAAGTTGCACCGCCATGCCGCAGCTCTCGTCCAGCATCGCGGTGACGACGCCGCCATGCAGCACGCCGGTCTCGGTATCGCCGACGAACACGGGCCGGTAGGGCAGGCTGGACCAGGCCTCGCGAGGCGCGAAGCGGTCGAGTTGGAGCCCGCTGATCTGGCCGTAATCGGAGCGGCGACCCTTGATCGCCTCGGCGAGGTCCTCGAACGAAAGTGTGGTCGGTGAGCTGGGCATGAGGACGTTCTAGACCAGTGGCGGGCGCGGCGCAAAACCCCGGATGCGCGTCCCACGGCAGGTGCCGGGGCGGTTTGGCCTCGACAGGGCGGGCCGAAGCAACGATGGTGGGCGCCTCGTTCGTTCGACTAGCCGCAAGGAGCGCCCATGGCCGATCCCGAAACGCCCGCCACCAGCCAGGGGCCCGTCATCATTTCGACCTCGAGCTCGGAGCGGGCGCCGATCATCTATTTCGACGGTGCATCCTGCTTCGGCCACCACAACGGCGCGATCCAGATCGAGCTTGCGGCCAATTTGTTGATGCCGGTCGGCGCCGCCGTCAGGGTCGACGTCGTTCAGACCGCGCATCTGCGTTGCAGCGTGGCCGCCGCGCTGGCGCTGCGCGAAGCGCTCGAAAAGGCGCTGGCAATGTACCAGCAGGGCCAGCAGCAGCCCCGGCCGGAGGAAATTCCCTCGGTGAAGAACTGAGGCAGTTAGCGGATCGCAAGTTAATGCGATCAACTCACTCAGCTCACATGCACCTTCGGCTTCCTGCCGTCGTTCCACTTGCCGTCGAGCGCGCGCTCGATCTGGGCGGCGAGTTGCAGCAGCAGGCCGTCATTGGCCTGTTTCGCGATCGCCTGGATGCCGAGCGGCAGGCCGTGGTTCTGCGTGGCCATCGGCATGGAGATCGCCGGCATGCCGCAGAGATTGGCGAGCGGCGTGAAGGCGAAGAAGCGCCAGAGATTGCCGAACCAGTCGAGCACGTCAGGATTGTCGGAGATGGTGAGATACTCCCGGGTGCCCACCTTCGGCGTCGGCAGCGCGGTGATCGGGGTCAGGATCACGTCCCACTGCTCGAAGAAGGCGCCAAAGGCGCGCGAGGTCGTATTGAACACACCTTGCATCTTCGCCCGCTCGGCGAAGCTCGTACGCCGGCCGGCTTCCCAGATCCTGATATTCATGGGCTCGATGAGGTCTTCCGGCGGACGTTCCAGTCCGCGCGCGGCGAGCATGTTGGAGATCACCACCGCAAAATTCGAGATGTAGCAGGTGGTCTGCGCCTCGAACGCGGCGCGGAAGTCGAGCTCCGGCAGGGCGTAGTCGACGTGATGGCCGAGGCCTTCGAGGAAGCGGCCGGCCTTTGCCAGTTCGGCGGCGATCTCGGGTGTCGCGGTGTAGTCGCCCCAGCTGTGCGACAGCGCGATGCGAAGCTTTGACGGATCGCGCTTGATCATCTCGGAATAGGGCTGCGCCGTGGTCCAGAACGGCATGAACTCGCCGGGCGCCGCTCCCCTTGCATGATCGACGAAGGCGGCGGTGTCGCGCACCGAGCGCGACTGGCAGCCCTGGATCGAGACCAGGCCGGTGAGATCGGACATGTGCGGTGCGAGCGAGAATACGCCGCGCGAGACTTTCAGGCCGATATTGCCGTTGACGCCGGCGGGAATGCGGATCGAGCCGCCGCCGTCGGTCGCATGTGCGATCGGCACCACGCCGGCCGCGACCATCGCGGCGCTGCCGGCCGACGAGCCGCAGGTGGTGTAGTCGGTATCCCAGGGATTGCGCGTGACATAGACGGCCGGATTGTCGGCCGAGCTGCAGACGCCGAATTCCGGCGTCGTGGTGCGTCCGATCAGGTTCAGTCCGGCCTGGCGGAATTTGCCGGTCAGGAACGTGTCGGCGCTGGCGCGATTGCCGCGCATCAGCAGCGAGCCCATCTCCTGGAGCCGGCCCTTCATGGTCGGGCCGAGGTCCTTCATCAGGAAGGGCAGGCCTGCGAACGGGCCAGCGAGATTGGCGCCGTCCTTGGCCGGATCGGCGATCACGTCATCGAACAGCTCGACCACGCCCGACAGTGCCGGATTGACCTTGGCAACGCCCGCGGCGGCCTGGCGCGCCAATTCCTTTGCCGTGAGCTCGCCCTTGCGGACGCGCGCCGCCAGCCCCACGCCATCGTGCTGCGCCCATTCGTTCCAGCTCATCGGGAAAGTCATGCGATCCAAACCTCTTCGTGCGGCGCCATCTTAGTTTCGCACGGAAACACTTTAATCAACTGAGGCGGCGCGAAGGGCAGGGTTGCGCCGGATGGAGAGGTAATCCCGCATTGCATGCGCGCGCATCAATTCGAGAGCTTTGCGATCACCGCGACCGGCCCGCCGCCGGCGGGGCCCTGATGCTCGGCGCCGCCGGAGACATAGACTGCCCCGGTGCCGGCAAGGCCGGCAATCAACCCGCCAACGGCAGCCCGGGCGTGGCGCGTCGAGCTGATATCGGTATCTTCCAGCATGGTGTGGCGGAAGCCGCGCACGCTGCCGTCAGGCGAGGCCTCGGCCTTGGCGAAAATGTTGACGAACTCGCGGCCGGTCGTTGTCTGCGGCGCGGCACGGAGCCCAACGCTCTCCAGCGCCGCGAGCACGGCGGCAGCGTCGATCGCATCGCTCATCACGGCATGTCCGATCTCGAATTCGCTCGTCGAGGACATCGAATTCCCGAGCACGATGACGACGTTGTGCATCAGCTCGATTCCGGATGAGGTCGAGGCGACGTTCGAAAACAGATCGTAGCGTCGCAGCACGTCCTCATCATGAACGTCGGTTGCGATCTCGCCGAGCGCGACCGCAACGCCGAGCGCGGAGGCGCCACGCGAATAGGCCATCGAACTGTAGGCGCTGGTCGTCGCCGTCTTGTGGCCGCGCGCGTTCGCCGCCGCGACGCGCTCACTGGTGAGCAGCGGGCACTTGATCTGCACGAAGTGGACGTCGGCGGGATCGGCGATGCCGGCATCCGCCATCGCGGCGTTCACGGCCTCGGCTGTCTCCGTGATCTGAGCGGAGCGCCCGAGCTCTTCAGGGAGAAAATCCCGCGTCTGCGCCATGCCGATGCTCAGGCGCTTGCCGGAGATGCCTGCCGGGCGCTGCGGGACTTGCCTGCGCGTGAACACTGTAATGTGCGGGCTGAGCACGCCCTCGGTGCCGCCGGACATCACGAAAGCAATGCGCTGCTCGACCTCCTGCGGCGACAGCCCGAGCCGTGGCGCCAGCGCCGTGCACAGCGCGGCAACGGCATATTCCCGGGTAAAGTCGTTGACGCCGCCATTGCCTTCGGTCTTGCCGAGGATCGCCAGGATGGATGTCGGATCGATCGCGCCGGAGCCGATCATGCTGATCAATCCGGAGACGTCGCCGGGGCCTTTGGTGGCGATTCTAATGACGCCGACCGACGTGGTACGCATTATAGTCCTCACATGGGGTTCAGGAGCCCGGCGAACAAAACAGCCGTTGAACGAGGGTGTCTGTCAAGGTGTCAAGGCAATCCCCATCGTCGTCCTGGCGAACGCCAGGATCCACTACCCCAGGAGTCAGTTTGGCGAAGGCTCATCGTTCGGTACGCCTACCGCTCACAATCGATGAATCACGCGGTATGGGCCCTGGCTTTCGCCAGGACGACGGGGATATGTGCGCCGTCTGCGTCGCACCCACGATTGTGGCGAGATCGCATCGCTTCGACAAAAAATCCCTTGTCGACGGTTGTCCGCTGCACCTTGATGAATCAACCCCGATTGGTCCATAAGCGGCGTCCCGCAGCCGGTGGTTCGCCTCCGCGATGCGTGATTGGATAGAGGGGTTCTCGCGTGGCAAATATCAACCAGAAAATTGCGCAGGAGCTTGGGGTTCGGGCGGAGCAGGTCGAGGCGACAGTGGCGCTGCTCGACGGCGGCGCCACGGTTCCCTTCATCGCCCGCTACCGCAAGGAAGCGACCGGTGCGCTCGACGACGCGCAATTGCGCACGCTGGAGGAGCGCCTGGGTTACCTCCGCGAGCTCGAGGACCGCCGCAAGGCCATCCTCGAATCGGTCCGCGAGCAGGGCAAGCTCGATGCCGCGCTGGAAGCCTCCATTCTCGCCGCCGACAGCAAGGCGCGCCTCGAAGATATCTATCTGCCGTTCAAGCCGAAGCGCCGCACCAAGGCGGAGATCGCCAAGGAAGCCGGCCTCGAGCCGCTCGCCAATCAGCTCATGGCCGAGCCCACCAACGATCCGAAGGTCGTCGCCGAAGCCTTCGTCAATGCAGAGAAGGGCGTTGCGGATGCCGCTGCGGCACTCGACGGCGCCCGCGCCATCCTGGTCGAGCGTTTCGACGAAGACGCCGATTTGATCGGCGCGCTTCGCGAGGAGGTGTGGACCAATGCGCGCATGGCATCCAAGGTGCGCGACGGCAAGAAGACCGAGGGCGAAAAGTTTGCCGACTACTTCGAGTTCTCCGAGCCGCTGACGAAGCTGCCCTCGCACCGTATCCTCGCGATGTTCCGCGGGGAGAAGGAAGAGATCCTCGATCTGCAGATCCAGGCCGAGAACGAACCATCGCCGCCGGGCGTGCCGAGCGTCTATGAGCTGAAGATCATGAAGCGGTTCGGCATCGCCGACCTCAAGCGCGCCGGCGACCGCTGGATGATCGATACCGTGCGCTGGGCCTGGCGCACCAAGATCCAGGTGCATCTCAACATCGACCTGCGCATGCGGCTGTGGAATGCCGCCGAGACCGAGGCCGTGCGCGTGTTCGCGTCCAATTTGCGCGACTTGCTGCTCGCGGCGCCAGCCGGCACCCGCGTCACCATGGGCCTCGATCCCGGCTTCCGCACCGGCGTCAAGGTCGCCGTGACCGACGCGACCGGCAAGGTGGTGGATACCGCCGTGATCTATCCGCACGAGCCGCAGCGGCAGTGGAACGAGGCGCTTGCGATCCTTGGCAAGCTCGCGCTGAAACATCGCGTCGAGCTGATCGCGATCGGCAACGGCACCGCCTCGCGCGAGACCGACAAGCTCGCGGCCGACCTCGTCAAGGGCCTGCCCGACTTGAAGATGACCAAGATCGTGGTGTCGGAAGCCGGCGCGTCGGTTTATTCGGCCTCCGCTTTTGCCTCGGAGGAATTGCCTGATCTCGACGTCACCTTGCGCGGCGCGGTGTCGATCGCGCGGCGGCTTCAGGATCCGCTCGCCGAGCTGGTCAAGATCGAGCCCAAGGCGATCGGCGTCGGCCAGTATCAGCACGACCTCGGCCAGGCCAAGCTCGCCAAATCGCTCGACGCCGTGGTCGAAGACTGCGTGAACGCCGTCGGCGTCGACGTCAACACCGCGTCCGCTCCGCTGCTCGCGCGCGTGTCGGGTGTCGGCTCCGGCCTCGCCTCGAGCATCGTGGCACATCGCGACGCCAACGGGCCGTTCAAGTCGCGCAAGGCGCTGAAGGACGTGCCGCGGCTCGGCCCCAAGGCGTTCGAGCAGTGCGCGGGCTTCCTGCGCATCCTCGGCGGCGAGGATCCGCTCGACGCCTCCGGCGTGCATCCGGAAGCCTATCCGGTGGTGCGCCGGATTCTCGGCGCCACCAAGAGCGACATCAAGGCGCTGATCGGCAGCAGCGACATCGTTCGCACGCTGAAGCCGAAAGACTTCGTGGACGAGACGTTTGGTCTGCCGACCGTCACTGACATCCTGCGCGAGCTCGAGAAGCCCGGCCGCGACCCGCGTCCGGCGTTCAAGGCCGCTGTGTTCATGGATGGCGTCGAGGAGATCAAGCACCTCAAGAAGGGCATGATCCTCGAGGGCACCGTGACCAACGTCGCCGCGTTCGGCGCCTTCGTCGACATCGGCGTGCACCAGGACGGCCTCGTGCACATCTCGGCGATGTCCAGGACCTACATCAAGGATCCGCGCGAGGTGGTGAAGCCCGGCGACATCGTCAAGGTGAAGGTGCTAGACTTCGACGTCGCGCGCAAGCGCATCTCGCTGACACTGCGCCTCGACGACGAGGTTGGCGCCAAGAAGGACGCGCCCGGCATGCAGCGGGACAACAGCTCACGCAACCCCTCCCGCATGACATCGTCGACCCCGCGCCAGCAGGAATCTTCCGGCGGCGGCGCACTCGCCGAAGCGCTGCGCCGCGCGGCGGAGAAGAACGGCGGCAAGCGGGCGTAGCTTCTTCTATCCGCGTCGTCATTGCGAGCGCAGCGAAGCAATCCAGAATCTTTCCACAGCGGGACTCTGGATTGCTTCGTCGCAAGGGTTCCTCGCAATGACCACGAGAGAGCGGGTCCTCTCCCTAACACCGGCGTCAGAATCTGGCGCGTTTGTAAGTTGAAGGCGCCTGTCCCTTGCTCTCATCTGATCCTTCTCGCGCGGTAGAAATATCGCCGCGCAGCACGGAGGATGCTTCGATGGACAACAGGCTTCTCAAAGGCCTCACCGCGGTGACGATCGCAGCGGTGATGGCGCTCGCTTCACCGGTGCTCGCCAGAGGTGGCGGTGGTGGCGGACATGGCGGCTTCGGCGGTGGCGGACATTTCGGCGGTGGTGGGCATTTCGGTGGCGGTATGCACGCCGGTGGCTTCGGCGGCATGCATGTGGGCGGCATGGGCGGTGCGCGCTTTGCCCATGTTGGCGGAGCAGGCTTCGGTGGACCACGCTTTGCGCATGGCGCGATCGGACAACGCTTTGCCGGTGCCGGCTGGCACGGCCACCATGCCTTCCACCACCATCACTTCCGTCGTTTCGCCGTCTTCGGTGCGCCCTATTACTATGCCGGCTACAATGACGGCTGCTGGCGCAGGAGCTTGACGCCCTATGGGTGGCAATGGGTCAATGTGTGCGGAGACTCTTGGTACTAGCATCGCCGTACCGCACCATTGTCGCGATCGTCATCGGGCGGTTCCGCTCAGCCCCGGAACGGGATAGTCTGGTGGCGATCGTCGCGCGGAGTTTGTCATGTCCGGAGGTCACCGCCGCATTCTGGTCGTCGAGGACGATGCGGAAACCGCAGGCCAACTCGTCGAGGAGCTGACGATTTCTGGCTACGACGTCGATCTCGCCGCCACGGGGCGCGAAGCCCTCAGCCACGGCGCCGCGCGCGACTATGCCGTGATCACCATCGACCGCATGCTGCCCGACATCGACGGCATCAGCGTGATGCGCCAGTTGCGCGACGACGGCATCGCCGCGCCGTTCCTGATCATTTCCGCACTTGGCGAGGTCGACGACCGCGTGCGCGGCTTGCGCGCCGGCGGCGACGATTATCTCGTCAAGCCGTTCTCCTTCACCGAATTGCTGGCGCGGCTGGAGGCACTCGGCCGGCGCAGCGACACCGTTGCCAAGGAGACGATCCTGCGGGTCGGCGATCTCGCCATCGACCTGATCGCGCGGAGCGCGAGCCGCCGCGGCCGGAAGATTCCGCTGTTGCCGCGGGAATTCCAGCTGCTCGAATATCTCGTCCGCAACGAGGGCCGCGTCGTCTCGCGTGCGATGCTGCTCCAGCATGTCTGGGATCTGCACTTCGATCCCTCCACCAACATCATCGACGTCTATGTCGGTCGCGTCCGCCGCAAGGTCGATGATGCCCAGGCCTATCCGCTGATCCACACCATCCGCGGCATCGGATATTGTCTCCGTGCTCCTGGCTAAAACGCTCCGCTCCTCGACCTTTCGTCTGGCGCTGATCGCGATCGCGGCGTTCGGGCTGATCGTCGCGGCGATCATGGCCTATGTCTATTTCGGCACGATCGCCTATGTGCAGAACCGTGTCGGCGATGCCGGCGATCACAGCGGCTTCACCGCGATGATCGAGCTCGCAATGGTCGCTGTCGCGGTGCTGATGCTGGTGCTCGCGGGGCTCGCCGCGGTGCTGGTGACGCGCCGCACGGTCGGGCGAATCGAGGAGATCAACGCCACCAGCCGCGCCATCATGATGTCCGGCCTCGACCAACGCATTCCCTTGCGCGGCAGTCACGACGAGTGGGACCGTGTCGCCGAAAACCTCAACCAGATGCTCGACCGCATCGAGACTTTGATGGGCGAGGTCAAGCAGGTCAGCGACAACGTTGCCCATGATTTGCGCACGCCGCTGACGCGCATGCGCGGCCGGCTGGAGAAGGCCTATCACGCCCCGCGCAACGGCGAGGCCGACGCGGTCTTGATCGGCGACACCATCGCCGATCTCGACGCCGTGCTCGGCATGTTCGCCTCCATCACCCGCATCTCGGAGATCGAGACCCGCGCCCGCCGCAGCGCGTTTCGCACCCTCAATCTCGCCGAAATCGCCGGCGAGGTCGTCGAACTCTACGATGCCGCCGCCGAACAGGTCGCGACGCGGCTCAGCCTGGGCGGCGACCGCGAGGTGGCGATTATTGGCGATCGCGACCTTCTGTTCGACGCCGTCGCCAATCTCGTCGATAACGCAATCAAGCACGGCTGCAAGGGCGGGCAGGTGACCGTCACCTGCCGCAGTGCCAACGAGGGGGCAGTGATCGCGATCGTCGACGACGGTCCGGGCATTCCGGCGGATCAGCGCGATCACGTGTTCAAGCGCTTCTACCGGCTCGAGCAGAGCCGCTACACGCCCGGTAACGGCCTCGGCTTAAGCCTGGTCGCCGCGGTCGCTCGCCTCCATGGCGCCGAGATTGCCCTGCACGACAACGCGCCGGGCCTGTCGGTCCAGCTCAGCTTCCCGCCGCACCCGCCCTAGAGCTCGATCACGCCGCGGCGTGCCGCATGAGCCACCGCATCGGTGCGGCCGGTGGCATCCAGCTTGTCGAGCAGCGAGCCGACATGGAATTTCACTGTGTGGACGGAAATGCCGAGCTGACGCGCGATCATCTTGTTGGAGCCACCCTCCGCCATCAACGCCAGCACATCGAGCTCGCGCTGTGTCAGCGCGATGTCCTCAGGCATGATGCGCGGATCGCGCGTGACGATCGCCGCTGCGGCCTTCTCGCCGGGTTCGGCGAGGCGAAGCCCGGCGATATTGCCGAGCAGAGCAGCCAGGCGATCGGCGAGGGCGGGATCGTCGATGTCCAAAGCCAACACGATCTCGGGCGCGATGTCCTCGCTCACGCCGGCGGCCTCTCGCCGATCGTAACCTTGAAGCTGACCGGCTCGCCGCCCCGGCGCGCCGCGATATCGACCACCGCGCCCACGCTCGCCGGACCCAGCGTCCGCGACAGCGCGCGTACGCCGGACAGCTTCTGGTCGTTGACGGCGACGATGACGTCGCCCTGGCGAATGCCGGCCGCGGCCGAAGGACCGGCCTTGTCGACATTCATCACCATCGCGCCGACGCCGTCGTCGAGCCGGACCGGCTGCAGCCCGAGGCCGAGATACCCGCGTGCGATGCGGCCGCGGGCCTCCAACTGTGCCGCGACCCGCTCGATCGTCGCTGTCGGGATCACCAGCACACGCCTCGGGCCTAGCACGGCCATGCCGAAGGCCTCGCCCGATGCATCGAGCGCGAGGCCGCCCTGCTGGCTGGAGCGCAAGCGGACATCGATCTCGATCCGCGCGTCGATGTCGCCGCCGCGCAAGGAGCGCCAGCTCTTGCCGGACAGCGACACCATCCCGAGCGCGGCGCTCGGCGTATCGCGGTTGGTGGCGACGACGACCGACAACGCGCCGAGGGGCGGGACAATTGTTGCCAGCTTGGCCGGGGTCAGCGCGCTATCGGCGCGCAGCAGCGCGATATCCGTCGTATGGTCGCGGCCTGCAATCGTGGCGGCTGCGGTGCTGCCGTCGGGGAGGCCGATCTCGATGTCCCCCTCATCGGCCAGCGCCTCGTCGGCGGTGACGATCAGGCCGGGCTTCCAAACGAACCCGGTGGCGCGGGAGCGATGCGAATGCACGGTGACGACGGACGGCGCGGTGCGCGCCACCACATCCGCGAGCGCGGACGACAGCGAGGACAGGGGGGTGGGTTCGGTCATGGGAGGCTCCTGTAAAGCTGCCCTCAATCTGGGATGTCGCGGGCGATCGCGTAACTGGCCGCATGGCCAGGAAATGAGCAGGGAAGCTGATTCATACGACCACTGCCGACGAACATGTGATTGGGAGCCGCTCACGGGAACGTGTAGCAATCGCGAAATTGCGCCGCCTTCACGATTTTCAGCGAGCCTGACCGATGACCATCTACCTCACCCGCCGCACCCTGCTTCAACTCGCCGGCGCCACCTCGCTGGCAATGGCGGCTGCGGGCGCGGCGCGCGCCGAGGGCGCACCGCAGGGCGGCGGGCCGACCTACGCCAGCCGCACGCCGATGCGGGTCGGCATGGTGACGCTCCGGGTGAAGAACCTCGACAAGGTCGCCGACTACTATCGCGACGTGATCGGCCTCACCGTGATGGAGCGCTCGGCAACTGCCGCAAGGCTCGGCACGGCCGGCATCACGCTACTGGTGCTGGAGGCCCGTCCTGATGCCGAGATCGAACCACGCAACGCCGCCGGCCTCTACCACACCGCCTTCCTGATGCCGACCCGCAAGGACCTGGCGCGCTGGCTGGTGGCAGCCGCTTCGCATCGCGTGCCGCTTTCGGGCTTCGCCGATCACCTCGTCAGCGAATCCGTCTATCTCGACGATCCCGAAGGCAACGGCATCGAGGTCTATGCCGACCGCGATCCCTCGCAATGGCAGTGGAGCGAGGGCAGCGTGAAGATGGCGGCCGACGAGCTCAACATTCCCGACCTGCTGTCGCTGACCAATACGCGCGTGGCCGATTATGCCAGGGCACCGGACGGTCTGCGCATCGGCCACATGCATCTGCGCGTCGGCGATCTCGCGCAGGCCGAGCTCTTCTATCACGGTGCCATCGGCCTGGACCCGACCCGCAGCCGCAACGGTGCCGCGTTCCTGTCGTCGGGCCGCTACCACCATCACCTCGGCATGAACGTCTGGCAGAGCCAGGGTGCCGGCCAACGCGACGATCAGGCAACAGGGCTCGCCTGGTTCTCGCTGGTGACGGAGAAGCCGGACCTGCTTGCCGCGCAGGACGAGCGCCTGCGCAAGGGCGGTGCGAAAGTCACGGCGCTGGCCAATGGCGTGGAGGCGATCGATCCCTGGGGCACGCGGGTGCGGCTGATCAGGGTTTGATCGCCTGCGCCGGCGTTGCTAAGACCCGTCAGGTGCAAATCAGTCTCCGGGTCCCCTGACATGCCCGATTTTCGCGGTGTCTTCCCCTATCTCGTATCGCCCGTCGATGCCGACGGCGCGGTGCGGACGAACGTCCTCGCAAAGCTCTGCGACGATCTGATCGGCGCCGGCGTCCATGGTCTGACCCCGCTCGGGTCGACCGGCGAGTTCGCCTATCTCAACGCCGCCCAACGCACCGCGGTGGTGCAGGCCACGATCGAAGCGGCAAAGGGACGTGTGCCTGTGGTTGCGGGCGTTGCCTCCACCTCGACGGCTGACGCGGTGGCGCAGGCGATAGCGTATCAGAAGCTCGGCGCCGACGGCATTCTGGCGATCCTGGAAGCGTATTTCCCGCTCGCCGACGCTCAAATCGAATCCTATTTCCGCGCCATCGCCGATGCCGTGGACATCCCGGTCGTCATCTACACCAATCCCCAATTCCAGCGCTCTGATCTCACCCTCGACGTCATCGCGCGCCTCGCCGAACATCGGCGCATCGGCTACATCAAGGACGCCTCGACCAACACCGGCCGGCTGCTCTCGATTATGAACCGCTGCGGCGATGCCTTGCGGGTGTTCTCGGCCTCCGCCCACATCCCGGCTGCCGTGATGCTGATCGGCGGGCTCGGCTGGATGGCGGGGCCCGCCTGCATCATCCCGCGCCAGAGCGTCGCGCTCTACGACCTCTGCAAGGCCGGTCGCTGGGACGAGGCGATGGCGCTCCAGCGCAGGCTATGGCGCATCAACGAGGCTTTTGCCCGCTTCAACCTGGCGGCTTGCATCAAGGCCGGATTGGCCTTCCAGGGCTACGACGTCGGCGATCCCGTCCCGCCGCAGGCCGCACTCACCGCCGATGCGCGCAAGATCGTGGAAGCGGCCCTGCGGGAGTTAGGCTAGGCGTCCATAGGACGGCTTCGCTTCCGCTCGCCTATGCCCCGGCATGACGAAATCGTGGATATACCGCCCAACCGCGGCTGGCCTCGCATGCGTCGATCCGCTAAAAGGCGGCCGCATTTGAGAGATTAAGGGACCCCACGGAATGAACATTCTTCCCGGCAATTTGCGTTTCGGAGCGGGGCAGCCCGTCAAGCGTTTGGAAGACCAGCGACTGCTCACCGGGAAGGGGCAGTTCATCGATGACAAGCCGGAAGATGGCGCGCTGTGGCTGTACCTGCTGCGCTCGCCGCATGCCCACGCGAATATCGTTTCGATCGACGCCGGCACCGCCTCTGCGATGCCCGGCGTGACCGCGGTCTACACCGGCGCCGACCTCGTCAAGGACGACATCGGCGTCATCCCGACACTGAGCATCTTCAAGCGCCCCGACGGCAAGCCGATGACGGTGCCGCCACGCCGCCTGCTGGCGCACGAAATCGTACGCTATGCCGGCGAGGCCGTGGCCGCCGTAGTGGCCTCCTCGCGTGCCGACGCGCAGAGCGCGGCCGAAGCGATCGTGGTCCAATATGACGTGCAGCCGGCGGTGGTCGATCCCGTCGAGGCGGTCAAGCCCGGCGCGCCATTGGTGTGGCCGGAGGCGCCCGACAACGTCGTCGGCGCGATGGCTTACGGCGATGCCGCCAAGGCGGACGAGGCTTTTGCCAAGGCGGCGCATACCGTCGAGCTCGATCTCGTCAGCCAGCGCCTGGTGCCGTCAGCCATGGAGCCGCGCTCGACCATTGCCGAGATCGACGAGAAATCCGGCCGCCTCCTGCTGCATGTGCAGTCGCAGACGCCTGCCTCGACACGCGACGTGCTGGCCGAGGCCGTACTGAAGCGTCCGAAGGACAGCGTTCGCGTGCTGGTCGGCGATATCGGCGGCGGCTTTGGCCAGAAGACCAACCTCTATCCCGAGGACGGCATCGTCGCCTATGCCGCAACCAAGCTGAACAAAAAAATCCGCTGGCGCGGGGACCGCACCGACGAATTCGTCGGCGGCACCCATGGCCGCGATCTGACCTCGACCGCTTCCTTCGCACTCGACGAGAAAGGCAAGGTGCTGGCCTATCGCGTCAGCTCGATCGGCTGTACCGGCGCGTATTCCTCGGGCGCGGCCAACATCATTCCGCTGGTGCTGGGGCCGTTCGTGCAGACCGGCGTCTACGATTTGCCGCTGGTGCATTTCGAGGTAAAGTCGGTGATGACTCACACCGCGCCCGTCGGCGCCTATCGCGGTGCGGGTCGCCCGGAAGCCGTGTTCATCGTCGAGCGCCTGTTCGACGCGGCCGCACGAAAAATCGGCATGGATCCGCGCGCGATCCGGAAAGCCAACTACATCAAGCCGGCGCAACTGCCCTATACCAATGCGGCGGGGCAGGTTTACGATTCTGGCGCCTTCGCGCACATGCTCGATCGCGCCGTGAAGCTCGCCGACTGGGACGGCTTTGCCGCGCGCAAGAAGGCTGCGAAGAAAAGGGGCCTGCTCTACGGCCGCGGGCTCACCTCCTATATCGAATGGACCGGCGGCCGCGCCCACACCGAGAAGGTCAGCTTGCACGCGACGTCGGAAGGCCGCGTCATCCTGCATTCCGGCACCATGGCAATGGGGCAGGGGCTGCAGACCACCTACACCCAGATGATCTCCGACACGCTCGGCATTGCCATGGACAAGATCGACGTGGTCCAGGGCGACACCGATCTGGCGACGGGCTTTGGCAGCGTCGGCTCGCGGTCGCTGTTCGTCGGCGGCACGGCGGTCGCGGTCTCCTCCAACGATCTGATCCAGAAGGCGCGCGAGAAGGCGGCGAACGTGCTGGAGACCTCGATCGAAGACATCGAGTACCAGGGCGGCATGCTCACCGTGGTCGGCACCGACCGCCGCATCAGCCTGTTCGATATTGCAGAGAAGGAGAGCGGCGCAAAACTCAGCGTCGATTCCGAAGGCGAGGTCGATGGTCCGAGCTGGCCGAACGGCACCCATATCTGCGAGGTCGAGATCGATCCGGAGACCGGCGTCTCCAAGGTCGTGCGCTACACGACCGTCGACGACGTCGGTGTCGCCGTGAACCCGATGCTGGTCACCGGCCAGATCCATGGGGGTGTCGCACAAGGCATCGGCCAGGCGCTGTATGAGGGCGTGTCCTATGATGCCGACGGACAGCTGCTCACCGCAAGCTACCAGGACTACTGCATCCCGCGCGCCGACGACGTTCCGCCGATCGTGGTGACGCTCGATGATTCCGCGCCCTGCCGCACCAATCCGCTTGGCGCCAAGGGCTGCGGCGAATCCGGCGCCATTGGCGGCCCCCCCTGCGTCACCAATGGCGTGATGGATGCGCTCGCCGAGCTCGGCATCACCCAGCTCAACACGCCCTTGACGCCGCAGAAGATCTGGCAGGCGATCAAGGACGCGAAGGTGGGCGGTTAGCGGCCATTCTCGTGCTGGCTGTCGCCACAAATCCAACTCGTCGTCCCGGCCCTCGCCGGGACGACACCGAGGGTGAGGAAAAAGTTCGCGCTAAATCCCCAACATCATCTTCGCGATGATATCGCGCTGGATCTCCGAGGTGCCACCGAAGATCGTGTAGGCGCGTCCGTTGAGATATTCCGGCACCACCGTCAGCATCTCCTCCGGCATCGCCGGCTCGTGGTTGAGCCTGTAGAGCGGGCGCATCGGCTCGACCGCGAGGGCTTCATGGCCGATCACGTCTGCGCCGAGCCGGGTCACGGCCTGCCGGATCTCGCTGTTGCGCAGCTTCAGGATCGACGACACCGCGCCGGGATTCTGTCCGGTCTGCAGCGCCGACAGCACGCGCAGCTCGGTCATCTCCAGCGCGTCGATGTCGACCTCGACCTCGGAGATGCGCGTCGCGATATCAGCACTGTCGATCGCGCGGCCCGTCAAGTCGGACTCGGCGAGATCCGCGATCGCCTTCAGCCCTTCGCGCAATTTTGCCGACGCAATGCCGGAGCCGCGCTCGAACTCGAGCAGATACTTGCCGTAGGTCCAGCCCTTGCCTTCCTCGCCGACGCGGTTCGCCACGGGAACGCGCACGTCGTCGAAGAATACCTGGTTGACCTCGTGGTCGCCGCCGATGGTGAGGATCGGGCGCGTCGTGATGCCCGGCGTCTTCATGTCGATCAGGATGAAGCTGATGCCATCCTGCTGCCGCGGGCCGTCGCTGGTGCGCACCAGCGCGAACATGCGGTTGGCGTGATGGGCATGCGTGGTCCAGATCTTGGTGCCGTTGATGATGTAGTCGTCGCCGTCGCGCACCGCGCGCGTCTTCAGCGAGGAGAGATCGGAGCCGGAGCCCGGCTCGGAATAGCCCTGGCACCAATAATCCTCGCCGGACAGAATGCGCGGCAGGTAGAAGTTCTTCTGCTCCGCCGAGCCGAAGCCGATGATGACGGGGCCGACCATCTTCACGCCCATCACGTTGACGTTGGGCACGCCGGCCCGCGCGCTTTCAGTCTCGAAGATCCAGCGCTGCGCCGGCGTCCAGTCGGGACCGCCATGCTCGACCGGCCAGCCCGGCGCGCCCCAGCCTTGCTTGTGCAGCGTGCGCTGCCAGGCCATGCCGATATCGGGGTCGGAGAACACCGACGGCGTCAGCGCGGTCGCGCGCTTCATCTCCTCGGTGAGATTCTTGGCAATGAAGCCGCGCACCTCGTCCTGGAAGGCGCGCTCCTCGGCATTGAACGACAGGTCCATGATGCGCTCCTTGTGTCAGGCCGGCACGGTGGCGCGGCCAAGCCGGGCGTGGCGGCCATAGTGGTGCGCGCTGCCGCCGAACAACGTGTCGAACGCGACCAACCGCTTGAAATAAGCGCCGACCTCGAGCTCCTCGGTGACGCCCATGCCGCCGTGAAGCTGGATCGACTGCTCGCCGACGAAACGCGCGGATTTGCCGATCTTCGCCTTCGCGCCCGATGCGGCCCGCGCGCGCTCAACCGGATCGGCGTCGACCTTCAGCGCGGCGCGCAGCGCAATCGAGCGCGCTTCGTCGACCTGCACCGCCATGTCGGCGAGGCGGTGGCGGATCACCTGGTTGGCCGAGAGCGGCCGGCCGAATTGCTTTCGAATTTTTGTGTACTCCAGCGTGGTGTCCAGCAGCACCTGCATGATGCCGACGGCCTCGGCGCCAAGCGCGGCCATGACGCGGTCAACGGCCCATTCGATGGCCGGCAGCGCGTCATGCCCATTGCCGAGCAAGGCATCCTCCGGCAGTTGCGCATCCGACAGCTCGATGTTGCAGGCGCGCCCGCCGCCGAGCCGCTCGTAGTCGGAGATCGCAACACGCGGCGTCGTCGCCTGCACCAGGAACAGGCCGATCCGTCCCGATGGCCCCTGATGATCATGGACATGCGCGGAGACGATGATCTCGTCCGCGGCATGGCCGTCGAGCACGGCAATCTTGCTGCCGGCCAGGCGCCAGCCTTGCGCCGTCTTGTGAGCGGTGGTTGCAACCTTGGCAAGATCGAACCGCGCCGCGCGCTCGGAATGCGCGAACGCGAGCTTCAACGATCCGTCCGCGATCTTCGGCAGGATTGCCTGCTTCTGCGCCGTGCTGCCGCACCGCTCGATCAACGCAGCGCCAAGCACGACCGTCGCGATATACGGCTCCGACACCAGCCCGCGGCCGAAGGCTTCCATCAAAATGCCGATCTCGACCGCGCTGCCGCCGAGCCCGCCAAACTCTTCCGCAATCGGCAGCGCCAGCCAGCCCAGTTCTGCGAATTGTTTCCACACCGCCGGACTGAAGCCGAGCGGATCGTTCGCCATCTTGCGGCGGTGATCGGCATCGTAGCTTTCGGCCACGAAGCGCCCCACGCTTTCGCGCAGCAGCCGTTGCTCGTCGGTGAGATTGAGATCCATCCCGTCTACTCCGCGGCCGCTGGCGGCTTGCGCACGGAGGGGTGCAGGCCGGATGGATCGACAATCATGCCGAATTCCTGAAGATTGTGGGCGTGACAGAGCTGATGCAGCGCAAAGGCCTGGTCGATCGCGACGGGCTGGCCCATCACGTCAACCGAACGATTCACCGCCTCCTTGGTCAGCTTCAGCGCAAAGGACGGCTTTGATGCGATCCGGCGTGCCAGCTCCAGCACCTGTGATGAGAGCTCCGCGCGCGGCACGACCTTGTTGACCATGCCGAGCTGGTGCGCCTCCTGTGCGCTCCATGCGTCGGCCGTGAACAGAAATTCCTTGGCCTTGCGCGGGCCGAGCTCCCAGGGATGCACGAACCATTCGACGCCGCAGACACCCATGGTGACCACGGGATCGCAGAACTGCGCATCGTCGCTGGCGACGATGAGATCGCAGGCCCAGGCCAGCATCAGGCCGCCGGCGATGCATTTGCCGTGCACCTCGGCAATGGTCGGCTTGGCGAGGTTGCGCCAGCGCCGCGTGATCTGAAGATAGATCTCCTGCTCGCGCGCGTAGCGGCCATGAGCGTTTGCTTCGGCGAAGCCGCCCCAATTTCCGATCGGCGGAAAATCCACGCCCGCTTCATTCTTGCTGCCGGGTCGCAGGTCATGGCCTGAGGAGAAGTGCGGACCATTGCCGGCGAGAATGATCACCTTGACCGCGTCGTCCTGCACCGCCTGATGATCGAAGGCGGCGTTGAGATCGTAGGTCATTTGCAGGTTCTGCGCGTTGCGCGCGTCGGGCCGGTTCATCACGACCCGGACAATCGCCGGCTCCGGCCTCTCCACGAGGATGGTCTCGAACGAGCTCATCGCGTTCCCCTGGCGTTCCCGACCTGGCATTATTGTTCCCTCAAGTTGACTATTACAGCCAGGATTAAGCAAGAGGCTTGCGTACATCGGCCGCTTTTCACAGGCCACGGCCAGGACGCAAGATGTCTGGCATCTCGCGCGCGCAATCTGGTAGCTTGCGCCCGATTCCACCGGGAGAAATTTGATGCGCAAGATCCTGACCGTGCTGGCGGCGCTGGCCTCGTTGAGCCTCACCAATTGCGGCTATAACGCGATCCAGAGCGAGGACGAGCAGATCAAGGCCAACTGGTCCGAGGTCGTGAACCAGTATCAGCGCCGCGCCGATCTCGTGCCCAACCTCGTCAACTCGGTGAAGGGTTTTGCGCAGCAGGAGAAGGATGTGCTGCTCGGCGTCACCAATGCCCGCGCCAAGGTCGGCAGCATCCAGGCGACGCCCGAGGTGCTGAACGATCCCGCCGCATTCCAGAAATTCCAGGCGGCGCAGGGCGAGCTCTCCGGCGCGCTGTCCCGGCTGCTCGTGGTCACCGAGAACTACCCGCAGCTCAAGTCGGATGCGCTGTTCAAGGATCTGATGTCGCAGCTCGAGGGCACCGAGAACCGCATCACGGTGGCGCGCAACCGCTACATCAAGGCGGTGCAGGACTACAACGTCACCATCCGTTCGTTCCCGAGCAACGTCACTGCCATGATGTTCGGCTACAAGGAGAAGCCGAACTTCTCGGTCGCAAACGAGAAGGAAATCTCGACCGCACCGAAGGTCGATTTCAATCCGGCGCCATCGAAGTAAGTGCCTTCGACCCCGATGCATGCCCCACCCGCCACTGTCATTCCCCGCGAAAGCGGGGAATCCAGTACGCCGCGGCTTCACCGTATCCCGCTGGCGTCTCTGGAATACTGGATCGCCCGGTCGAGCCGGGCGATGACAGCGAGTGTGTGGTGGCGTGTTGCCATCACGGTCGCGCTCCTGTTCACCTTTGCGCTTCCCGCCTCAGCCGACGTCGCCATACCCCAGCTCACCGGCCGCGTGGTCGATCAGACCGGCACGCTCTCGAGTGGCGACATCGCCGCGCTATCGCAAAAGCTGCAGGACTTCGAGACCCGCAAAGGCAGCCAGCTCGTCGTCCTGATCGTGCCGACGACGGATCCGGAGACCATCGAGCAGTTCGCGATCCGCGTTGCGGAGGCCTGGAAGATCGGACGCAAGAAGATCGATGACGGCGCTATCCTCGTGGTGGCCAAGAACGACCGGCACCTCCGCATTGAGGTCGGTTACGGCCTCGAGGGCGCGCTCACCGACGTCACGTCGCGGCGCATCATCGACGAAGCCATCACGCCGAAATTCAGGAGTGGCGATTTCGCCGGCGGCATCACGGCGGGCGTCGATCGCATGATCCGCGTCATCGATGGCGAGCCGCTGCCGACGCCCTCGCGGAGCGTGAATTTCGGCGATTGGAACGACATCGAGCCGCTTTTTTTCTTTCTGCTGTTCGGCCCCCTGGTCATCGGCGGCATCCTGCGCTCCATGTTCGGGCGGCTGTTCGGTTCGGGGATAACCGGAGCGATCGTTGGTGTCATCGCCTGGTTCGTGATCGGCTCTGCGGTCATTGGACTGGGTGTCGGTTTGCTCGGCGCTGTCCTGACGTTTATTGCCGATCTGTTTGGGGCGGGATCGGGCACGGGATCCTCGCGTCGCGGCTCGTGGTCGAGCGGCTCGTCATCCGGCGGCTGGAGCAGCGGGTCGTCGTCGAGCGGCGGCTTCAGCGGCGGTGGCGGCAGCTTTGGCGGCGGCGGTGCTTCGGGGAGCTGGTAGGTTCATGAGCATCAGGCGCATCACCCGGCATCTGCTCCAGCATCATTGGCGTGCCAAGCAGGTGTTTCCGAAAGACGTGCTCGACCGCATCGAGCAGGCGATCAAGCGTGGCGAAGCCATGCATTCCGGCCAGGTGCGGTTCGTGGTCGAAGGCGCGCTCGATGGCGGCCCGCTGTTTCGCAACCAGCCGGCGCGCGAGCGGGCGCTCGACGTGTTCTCGCAGCTGCGCATCTGGGACACCGCACACAACAACGGCGTCCTGATCTATCTCCTGCTCGCCGACCGCGATGTCGAGATCATCGCCGATCGCGGTATCAATGCGAAGGTTGGCGCCGAGGGCTGGGAGAGCATCTGCCGCGCGATGGAGGCGGAGTTCAGGTCAGGGCAATTCGAGCGCGGCGTGATCGGCGGGATCGAGGCGGTGTCCCGCGAGCTGGCAAAGCATTTCCCGCCGCAGGGCCCCCATGCGAACGAGCTGCCGGATGCGCCGGTGGTGATGTAGTCCCGGCTGATAACCCTACACTCCGTCATTGCGAGCGTAGCGAAGCAATCCAGACTGTCTCCGCGGTGAGACTCTGGATTGCTTCGCTGCGCTCGCAATGACGATGTTGAAGCGCCGTGCTTCTTTTGCAAAAAGGCACACGCAGCCGCCAGCCCACCTAATCATCGAGCTTGTTCAGATCCCGCACCGACTGCATGATCGGCTCGAAGTTCGAGCGCGCATCAAGCGCGTCGAACAGTTGCGCGGTGTCGTCCAGCAATCCATGCGACCTAGCAATCGCGATGCGGACGTCTTGCTGCGGTGTGTCCGACAGGCGCCCGTGCCCGGACAGCAGGATCTTCGAGTCCAGCCCCTTCAGCCGCTCCAGCGATTCGATGTAGTCGGCGATGCTGCCCGAGCCGAACACGCCGCCCATCACGCCGCCGGGCATGAGCGTATCGGCGGCGAACAACAGCCCCTTGTCCTGATCGAACAGCGTGATGCAGGCCGAGGTGTGGCCGGGCGTGTGCATCACGTTGAGACGGAAATTGCCGAGGTCGATCAGATTGCCTTCTTCGAGCCAGATGTCGATATTAACAGGCACGTTCGGCTCGTTGAACATCTTTCGCAGCATCGAGAAGTCGTCGCGCAGCATGATCTTGTTGGCGGCGAGGCGATGGGCGGCGACGAAGGTGCGGCGTTCGTTGAAGTGCCAGGCCGCGCCGATGTGGTCGAGATGCTCGTGGCTGAGCACCACCATGTCGATCTTCTCCGGCGGGCAGCCGACGAAGTTCAGGCATTCGACCATCGCCGCATAATTCGAGGACAGCCCGGTATCGATCAGGATGGTCCGCGCCGAGCCGCGCACGAGATAGACATTGGCGGCGCGATTGGAGAAACGGATCTGGTAGACGTCGTCCGCCGCCTGGATCAGCGAGCAGGTGTCGTTCTTCATCAGGACCGGAAAGGCCGTCGGCTTGCCGTCGCTCATGATTGGGCCGCCCGGTAGCTGACCGCGTTGGCGGCGCGCAGGCGCTTCGACAGCGCATCCATCACCATCAGCGCAAACGCCGGCTGCTGGCTGACGAGATAGACGAAGCGGGCGTGGTTGACCCTCATCACCTTGGTGTTCGGCGCCGCCGCGATCGCCGTCGCCGAACGTGCGGAGCCGTCGATCACGGCCATCTCGCCGAAGAATTCGCCCTTGCCGAGTTTGATGATGCTGGTCTTGCTGGCGCCGCTGAACTTGGCGATCTCGACCTCCCCGTCGAGGACAACGTACAGCTCGCGGCCGGTCGAGCCTTCCTCGAAGATGATGTCATCGACGTCAAACTCGTTGATGCACTTCTCGATCGTCATGACACCCCCCAAGGGCCTCTGCAGCCGTTCTGGCTGACAGGCAGTCATGTTAGCGGGGTAACAGGGGCGGGCAAACAGCCTGTTCTGGCCAGAGCGTGCCTTACCGCAGGGCAGCATCGGCTGACGATTTGTTGCACGCCGTCACACCGGTTCCACTTTCCCGGCTCAATTCGGCCCCGGATGAGTTCCTAAAATTTTGGTAAGCGGGTCCGCAGGTAAGGAATTCGCAAGCAATGAAAGTTACCAAAAGGTCAACCGAGACTGGAGTATTTGAGCCGTGAGCGAACCAATGCCCGAGCAGGCCGCCCAGGATACTGGCGTCGTCGAAGCCGCAGCGACCGTGCCGCAGGCCATCGAGGCTGCTGCCGGCATCGAGGCCCCCTCGATTGCCCCCGACCACGAGACGCCGCCGAAGCCTGATCCGGTCAAGCCCGATCCAATCAAGGTCGAGCCCCCAAAAATCGAGGCATCGAGGATCGAGACGCCGAAGTTCGAAACCAAAGCCGAGCCCAAGCCCGAAACCAGGTCCGAGCCAAAGCCCGGCAAGCTCATCGTCATGGCACCCGCGGAGCGGTCTTGGGACGGTGAGGAGTTTGCGCCGCATGTGAAGGCGGACGAGCCGCGCGAGGCCGGCGGCAAGCGCCGCCTGTCGGCGATGGCCGCGGTGGTGGCGATTGCGGCCAGTGTCGGCGCCATCAGCGGCGCGCTCGCGACCGCAGGGATGATGCACTTCGCAAGCCCCGCGCCGGCACAGGTCGCCGACACCAGCGCGCTGGAATCCTCGGTCGCCCGGATCGATGCCGATGTCGTCGCGCTCAAGGCCAATGTCGAGCACACCTCCAAGACCGGCCTCGGCCAGTTCAACCGGACCAACGACCGTCTCGACAAGCTCGAGAAGGCCCAGGCCGAGCCGATGGCCAAAATCGCGAAGCTGTCCGAGACTGTTGACAAGCTCCGCGCCACTCCGCCGGCGGCGCCCGCCCAGGCCGCAGCCGCCGTGCCGGCCCGTGAGACCACCGGCTCGATCGCACCGGCCCAGGTTGCGACCGCGGCGGCTGCGCCGGCTCCCGCTGTACCCAAGACCGAGGTCGGCCGGTTGCCGACGGTCGAAGGCTGGGTGCTGCGCGACGTCTCCAACGGTGGTGCACTGGTCGAGGGCCGCGGTGGGCTCTACGAGGTTTATGCCGGTGACCCCATCCCGGGCGTTGGCCGTGTCGATGCGATCCGCCGTCAGGACGGCCGCTGGGTGGTCGTCACCAGCAAAGGGCTGATCGTCGCGCGCTGAGCCGCTCGTCATCCGACTTTCGAAGAGGCGCTTCACCACCAGGTGAAGCGCCTTTTTGCTTGAATAGTCGTCCCTGCGCGGTGTTACCTGAGGCATGAGCCGCGCCTTGCGAATTCTCGTTGCTGCTGCCGTATTTTTCGGCGGCATCGTGTCGTTGTTGGCCGCGGAGAACGCGCAACTGGCACGCGGCACGGCGATCACCGATCCCGATCTCCTGCGCGAGCTTGACCAGCACGATGCGCTCACGATCTCACGCCTGTTGTGGCCGGAGCGGAACGCGAACTTTGCGCTGACGACCGATCTGATGTTTTCGTGGCTGTCGCAGCTCAAGGAAATTCGCCCCGCAATCGACGCCGAGATCGACCGCTACGTCGCGCGGCAGAAGGCGGCATATTCGACCGAGACCATCGGCGTCGGCGAGGGCTTCGACGTACAATTGTTCGATCGCGCCAATCTGAAATCCCGCGACACCCGTTTCGTGCTGGCCGGCATCGTCAACCGCATGGACCGGGCCTATGTCTCGGAAGACTCTTGCGGCGAGATCAGGCTGATCTATCGTCTTGCGCGTTTCGAGACCAAACCGGACGGCGGCAGGACAGCCACGCGGCTGCCGATGACGCTCAATCTGGTGATGAAGGCGCGCGACGCGCGCCAGATGGACGGGAGCGGCAAGCCGATCACCTGCGCCGAGGTCGCGCGACGCTGGCTCGGCGATGGCGACTGGCAGGGGCTGATCGGCAGCGACTTCTTCCCTTACGATGCGATGCTCGATCGCATCGAGACCAACGTTCAGATCTCGGTTGCAGCGAAATCGGCGCTGCACGATTTCCGCTCCGACTATCTGCTCAAGGTGTTCAAGTACGACGCCGCCTCCAAGACGTTCGCGGAATCGACGCTGGAGAACCAGATCGACCGCGACCGCATTCTCGCCGACAATGATCTCCGGCGCGACTTCAGGGATTGGCTGCTTGCGCCCGACCATCTTCGCGACTTCGATCGCGGGACGGTGCTGATCCCGGAGAAATTCCTGGCCAAGGCTGCAATCGTGCCGACGCCCGCCGGCCTCGATGCTTCTCCGTTGCAGCCGGAGTTCGGGATGATGCAAGGGGAGGGCAACGGAGAGGGACAAGGCGAGCCGGTCTTCTCCGACAACGACGTGGTTGGTGCGCTGAAGCAGGCTGCGGCGCGTGGCATCGATCTGCAGAACGTCCGCTCGGTCGCGGGCTTCCAGCGCCGCCTCAACGATATCACCTGCGCCGGGTGCCACCAGACCCGCGGCATCGGCGGCTTTCATTTCCCAGGCGTCGACTGGCTTGCGGACAAGCCGTCCAATGCCGCCATCGTGCCGGTCTCGCCGCATTTTCTTGGCGACCAGGTCCGCCGCCGCGACATCCTGATTGCGATGGCCGCAGGCAAACGTCCTGATTTCTCACGTGGATTTGCCAGCCGGCCGCAGACCCGCGGCAGCACTGAGCTGGCCGGGACCGAATATCAGGACGGCTGGGGCGCGCATTGTTCCCTGGAAAATGCGGGATCGGGATCGGCCGACAGGAGTTTTACGTCATGGAACTGTGCTAAAGGATTGACCTGTCAGGCTGCCGCGGCCTCGCGCCGCATCGGCATGTGCTTCATCAAGACGCGTTAGCGCGTGATCCGGACCTGGAGGGCCGCGCCAGCGCAAAGTGTGCAGCGGTTTTCCGAAGATCACGCGCAAGATAAAGCCCACAACCGGTTTGGATGACCCATGACGGACTCCAGCGAAGCCAACAAGGAGCGCAATCGCGAGATCGCGCAGAATGAAGAGGCCAAGCAGGTCACCGGCAGCATCCGCGTCAGCACCTGGGCTGTCACGGTCGTCGTCATCATCGGTGGAATCCTGTTCACGCTCGGCTGGCTGGCGCTGAAGTAGTCGGCACGCTCACTTCGCGTAGTTCATCATCCGCTTGCCGGGCAGCAGCTCGTAGGCCGGCTTCCACCCGGGCAGTGCGGCCATGCGGCCAAGCCAGGCGTGGATGGCGGGATAGCTTTCCGCGAAATCGAAGCCGTGCTCGTCGCTCGGATAGTGCAGATAGGCCATCATCGAGATATCGGCGACGGTCGGCCTGGTGCCGATCGCGAATTCATTGTGCTGGAGATGGCCGTCGAGAATGCCGAGGAAGTCTTCGAGCCGCCTGCGAAAGTGTTTCAGCACCTGCGGATCGTTACTTTGCGTGAAGGCGCGCATGAAGCGGTAGGTCGCCATGTAGCCGGTGAGCTTGTGGTTGTCCCAGAACAGCCAGCGCAGCAGCTCGAACTTTTCCTCCTCGGTCTCGGCACCGAAACGCCCGTACTGCTCGGCAAGCTTGAGCAGGAGAGGCGCGGTCTGCGTCATCTTCACACCGTCGACCTCGAGCACGGGAATCTCGCCCATCTCGTTCACGCTCTTGCGCCATTCCGGCGTGCGCGTGACGCCGCCGGCAAAGTCGGTCCAGACCGGCTCGAACCTCTCGCCGCAAAGCGTCAGCATCAGCGCCAGCTTGTAGCTGTTGCCGGATTCGGGGAAGTAGTGCAGGCGGTAGCTGGGCATGGGACCTCGCGATTACTTTGCCGACTATTATACCGCGATCTCCTGACATCGTCATTGCGAGCGTAGCGAAGCAATCCAGCAATGCGTCCGCGGCGGGATTCTGGATTGCTTCGCTGCGCTCGCAATGACGGGGTTGTGGCAGCGTATTGCCTACCCCACCGCCCCCTGCGACCGCAGCTGCTTGATCGCGGCCTCGTCGTATCCCGCGCCGCGCAAAATCTCGTCACTGTGCTCGCCGACGCCGGGCGGCTTGCGCGGCTGCACTTTCTTGGCGCCGTCGATCCAGATCGGGCTGGAGATGGTGAGCATGGTGTCGTTCTCGAACGGCACCAGCACCTCGTTGTCGAGCATTTGCTTGTCGTTCGGGATGTCGTCCAGGATACCGACGATGCCGAACACCAGCCCGTTGCCGTCGAGGATCTTGCGCCATTCGGCGAGATCCCTGGTTGCAAAGGTCTCGTCGAAGATCTTGATCAGCTCGACGGATCGGGCGTGGCGGTCGGGTTTGGTAGCGAAACGCGGATCGGTGATGAGGTCTTCGCGGCCGAGACACCTGGCCAGCGTCGGAAACTGCTTCTCCTCGCTCAGCAGCGACAGGATCAGCCAGCGGCCGTCCTTGCACTGATAGTGGTTGGCGACCGCGTTCAACGCGCGTTCGCGCGGCCGCCGCTCGGCAAACTTGGCGCCGCAGAGCTTTGCCTGCGCCAGTACGCTCGCAGCCCACACGCCGTTTGCCATCAGATTGGAGGCGACATGCGAGCCCTTGCCGGTCTTCTCGCGCTGGTACAGCGCGGTGACGATGGCGCCGTAGAACGCCATGGCGCAGGGATGGTCGCCCATGCCGGCGACCGAGCGGGCCGGCGTCGTGTCGGTGTCGGCGCGGACGAGGTCCATCAGGCCGGAGCGTGCCCAATAGGCGTTGCTGTCGAAGCCGGGCTTGTTGGCCTCTTCGCCCTTTTCGCCATAGCCGGTGAAGGAGGCGTAGATCAGGCGATGATTGAGATGGGCGAGGTGGTGGTAGGTAATGCCGAGTTTGGTGCGCACCGGCGGCGGCATGTTGGTGATGAAGACGTCGGCCTCTTCCACGAGCTTGTAGAGCACGGCCTGCGCTTCCGGCTTTGCGAGGTCGAGCGCGATGCTCTTCTTGTTGCGGGCCTCCAGCAGCCAGGCGAAATTGTGCTCGCTGGTCGGATAGCCCGGAATGTTGGGCAGGTTGCGGTAGGGATCGCCGGCACCGGGCGGCTCGATCTTGACGACATCGGCGCCGAAATCCGACAGCACGGTCGCGGCCGCTGGTGCTGCGATGAAGCTCGCGCAATCCAGCACCTTGAGCCCTGCAAAAATGCCCTTTTCCATCGCGGAATTGCTCCCTCACTCGTGTTGTTTCCCGCGCGCTGGAATTGGCGAGGGCCACGTCACGGGCAGCATTAGACCGATGTTTCGGCGGGATGCAACGCTCCTCGCCGCGCCTCACTCATCCCCTGCGAGCAGGGCAGCGTTGCCGCCGGCTGCTGCGGTGTTGATCGTCACGGTCTGCTCGGTCGCAAAGCGCGCGAGGTAGTGCGGGCCGCCGGCTTTCGGGCCGGTTCCGGACAGGCCGTTGCCGCCGAACGGTTGCACGCCGACGACGGCGCCGATCATGTTGCGGTTGACGTAGATGTTGCCGATCTGGACGCGGTCGACGATCGCCTCGATGGTATCGTCGATGCGGGAATGGATGCCGAGCGTCAGCCCGTAGCCGGTGCGCTCGATGGCTTGCAGGACGCGTTCGAGATTTTCGGCAGGGTAGCGCACGACGTGGAGGATCGGGCCGAACACCTCCTCGGTCAGCTGGCCGGCATCCCCAAGCTCGAAAATATGCGGCGCCACGAAGCAGCCCTTCGGCGCGGTGCCGGCAAAGTGCAGCCGCGCCTCTCTCTTCATTCGTGCGATATGCGCATCGAGGCGCTGCTTGGCCTCGACATCGATCACCGGGCCGATATGGGTCGCGACGTCGCTGGCGTCGCCGATCTTCAACTCGCGCGCCGCGCCCGCGATCATCTCGATCATGCGGTCGGCGACGTCCTCCTGCACGAACAGCAGCCGCAGCGCCGAGCAGCGCTGGCCGGCGGAACGAAACGCCGAGGTGACGACATCGTCCGCGACCTGCTCGGGCAACGCAGTCGCATCCGCGATCATGGTGTTGATGCCGCCGGTCTCCGCGATCAGCGGCACGATCGGCCCGTCCTTGGCCGCCAGCGCCCGGTTGATGCTGCGCGCAACCTCGGTGGAGCCGGTGAAGACGATTCCGGCGATATCGGGGTGCGCCGTCAGCGCGGCGCCGATGCGGCCGTCGCCGGCGACGAGGTGCAGCGCGGTTGCGGGGATGCCGGCTTCGTGCAGCAGCCGCACCGCCTCGACCGCGATGCGCGGGGTCTGCTCTGCGGGCTTGGCCACCACGCTGTTACCGGCCATCAGCGCGGCCGTGACCTGGCCGAGGAAGATCGCCAACGGAAAATTCCATGGCGAGATCGCGACGAAGACGCCGCGGCCGCGCATGGCAAGCGCGTTGCTTTCGCCGGTCGGACCCGGCATCGCCACATCGTTGCCGAACAGCTTGCGGCCCTGCGCGGCATAATAGCGGCAGAAGTCGGTGGCCTCGCGCAGCTCCGACAGCGCATCGTCGAGCGTCTTGCCGCCCTCGCGTTGCAGCAGCGCGATAAAATGGGGCGCGCGGTTCTCCAGAAGATGCGCTGCCTGCTCCAGCGCCGCCGCGCGCGTGGCTGCGGGTGTCCGGCTCCAGGCGGCAAAGCCGGCGCGCGCTGCAGCCACTGCCGCATTGGCCTGATCCGGCGTTGCCTCAGTGACAGGTTTGAAGTCGATCGTCTCGGCCTTGACCTCGGTCAGCAACCGCTCGCGCGCGGCGCGCGCGCCGAATTCGACGCCGCGCGAATTGCGCCGTTCCGGTGCGAACAGATCGCCCGGCAGCGGAATTTTCGGATGGGACGCCTGCTGCGGCCGGACGACGGCATCCGCCGGGCGTTGCAACAGCGCCGTAACCGGCACGCGGTAATCGGACGCCTGTGCCACGAAGGAGGAATTGGCACCGTTCTCCAACAGTCGCCGCACCAGATAAGCGAGCAGGTCGCGATGGCTGCCGACCGGGGCGTAGGTGCGGTAGGCGATTTCGGGGTGATCTTTGGCGAGCTGCTCGTAGAGCGCCTCGCCCATGCCATGCAGGCGCTGAAATTCGAAGCCGCCGTTGACGCCGGCAAGCTCCAGCACGGTCGCGACGCTCAGCGCGTTGTGAGTGGCGAATTGCGGGAAGATCCGTGGCCGCAGACTCAAAAGCTTTTGAGCGCAGGCGACATAGTTCAGATCCGTCATCGCCTTGCGGGTGAACACGGGATAGCCGTCGAGCCCGCGCTCCTGCGCGCGCTTGATCTCCGTGTCCCAATAGGCGCCCTTGACCAGCCGCACCATCAGCTTGCGACCATGCGCGCGGGCGAGCGCATCGACATAGTCGATCACGTCGCCGGCGCGCTTCTGATAAGCCTGGATCGCGAGGCCAAATCCGTCCCAACCGGCAAGCGAGGGATCGGCGAGCGTTGACGCGATCACGTCGAGCGACAATTCCAGCCGGTCGGCTTCCTCGGCATCGACGGTGAAGTTGAGATCATGGGCCTTGGCGCGCTGAGCCAGGTCCAGCAGTTGCGGCACCAGTTCAGCCATCACACGGTCGCGGCTGATCGCCTCGAAGCGCGGATGCAGCGCCGAGAGCTTGACGGAGATGCCGGGCCGGTCGGGTAGGGGATGGTTGCCGGCCGCCTTGCCGATCGTCTCGATGGCACTGGCATAGGCGTCGAAATAGCGCCTGGCGTCGGTGGCCGTGCGTGCGCCTTCGCCGAGCATGTCGAAGGAATAGCGCGCCCTCTCACCCGAGCGCGGCCGGGCCCGCTCCAGGGCCTGCGCGATGGTCTCCCCCAGCACGAAATGATTGCCCATCAGCCGCATCGCCTGGCGCGTGGCGGTGCGCACGGCGGGTGCGCCCAGCCGCTTCACCAGCCGGCCGATGGTGCCGTCGGGCGTCTCGCCGGGCTGGATCACCCGCGCCGAGAGGCCTAATGCCCAAGCTGAGGCGTTGACCAGGAAGGCCGTGGACTTGGTCTCGTGGTGGATGAAGTCGCCCTCGCCGAGCTTGTCCTCGATGAACTGGTCGGCGGTGCGCGCGTCCGGCACGCGCAGCAGTGCCTCCGCCAGCACCATCAAGGCGAGGCCTTCCTTTGTCGAGAGCGCGAACTCCCGCAGCATGTCCTCTACCCCGCCAAGACCGCCGCCAAGCCGATCGTCGCGCTTGCGGATGGCTTCGATCAGCCGCGTCGCGGTGCGGTCGATCCGCGCCTCCTGCGGCGGGCCGAGATGCGCAGACGGCAAAAGGCGCGCGGCGATATCGGCATCATCGGGCGTGTAGGTTGCGGAGAAGGGAGGCGGAATGTTCGGCATGGCGTGTCCTGTGGCTCCAATCCAGGATAATGCCGGCGTTACCTTAGCTCGATAGACAATTTAGCTGATCTGGCTTAGGAAATGAAGCCTCACAGCCATTTGGCCTCATAAACTGTGGAACTAGACCGCACAGACCGGAAAATCCTCTCGATTTTGCAGCAGGACGGGCGAATCGCCAATGTCGAGCTCGCGGAACGCATCGGGCTGTCGCCGACCTCGATCGGCGAGCGGCTGAAGCGTTTGCAGCGAGAGGGCTTTATCGAGGGCTATGGGGCGCGGCTCAACCCGCACCGGCTCGGCCTTGGGCTCTTGGTGTTCGTCGAAGTGCTGCTCGACAAGACCACGCCTGATAATTTCGAGCGTTTTGCCCGCGCGGTGAAACTCGCGCCCGAGGTGCTGGAGTGTCACATGGTTGCCGGCGGCTTCGACTATCTTGTGAAGGCGCGGCTGGCAGACATGACCGCGTATCGGCGCTTCCTCGGCGAGACCTTGCTGTCGATGCCCGGCGTGCGCGAAACGCGAACCTATGCGGTGATGGAAGAGATCAAGCGCGACGCACCATTGCCGGTGGACTAACGAAGTGCTGTCGCGATTGTCATTGCTGTGGCGTTGAACGGGCGATCTTCGCGGGACAAATAGTTCTCCGTGTGCAATCGCAACGCCTGTCGTCGAATGCACTGACCGTCTTCTGAAATTTTCTTGGCCCGGCTCCCGGATCGATCCGGGAGTTAGCGAAAGCCGCCGGGCTTATACTTTGAGGTTCTCTGCGGAGCTTTTGCCTCGGTTTGCGATCTCTTCATATTCCACCGTCTGTCCTTCGTTCAGGGACGACAGACCGGCTTTCTGCACTGCCGAGATATGCACGAACACATCCTTGCCGCCCGACGCAGGCTGGATAAATCCATAACCCTTCGTCGGGTTGAACCACTTGACCGTACCTTTAGCCATCACGACTTCTCCGCGGGTCTTCCTCCGAGATCGCGAACCGCCAGTCCCCGCCAACCGGCCGGTTCGGTCCTAATACGATACGCGGAATGTGGCTGGCTTGGTAGCTCAAACCACATCCGCCTTTCGCCGAATTCCGCTCAACTTCGCGGCGTTTTTGCCGGATTTGCCCGTTTCGCGGTCACTTGGTCCGCGCGCCGCGTGCCATCCGTCAATAAGTCGCGGCCAGATAATCGACGATCTTGCCGACATCGGCATCGTCGATCGGCGCGCCATAGACCTTGATCATCTTGGTGACCTCGGCCTGCCAGAAACCTTTCTTGTCCTTCATCGGCGGCTGCGTGTTGATGTAGTCGGCGGAGTGGCAGGCGCTGCAATTGCCCTGCACGACTTCAAGATTGGGCCCGGGCTTGAACGCCGCGACCTCATCGGGGGTCTTGTAATTGACCGGTGCTGCAAGTGCAGAACCCACCACGGCGGCGAGCGCGAGCGAAATGGCGAGAAGAGCGGTGCGCTGCATGATCATTCCCCTCAAGCCACGGTGACGCGGACGGTTTCGACGACGTTGCGCAAGTAACCCGCCGGATTCCAGCGCGGCGTATCCGGCTGGGTTTCGCCGCCATTGCCGGTGGCGCGCACCTTGATCTCGTGAGAGCCCGCCGCGAGCTTCACCGGCAGCGTCCATTCACGGAACGAGTATTTGCCAAGGTCCTTGCCGAGCTTGGCGCCGGTCCAGGTCTTGCCGCCGTCGGTGGAGACCGCGACCTCCTTGATGCCCTTGCCGCCGTCGAACGCGATGCCGCGCAGCGTCGTGCCGCCTGCTTTCAGCTTGGCTCCGTCGGGTACGCTGGTGATGAAGGAACGGATAGTGAAGCGGTTGATCGGGATCGTCGCCTTCGGTGCGGTGCCCGGCTCGACCGCATTGTTCGGCGTGTCCGGAATGCGATAGGCCGACTTCATCCAGAAGCCGTCATAGACATTGTCGATGACGGTGATCTCGTTGACGTGCTTGACCCAATAGGTGCCGAAATAGCCGGGCACGATCAGGCGCAGCGGAAAGCCGTTGAGGAACGGCAGGTCCTCGCCGTTCATGCCATAGGCGAGCATCACCTCGCCGTCGCTGGCGTGATCGATATCGAGCGCCTTGACGAAGTCGGGCGTCTTGTCGCTGACCGGACCGTCCATGCCGTTGAAGGTGACCTGCTTGGCGCCGCTCTGCACGCCCGCCATCGCCAGCACCGCCTTCAGCGGCACGCCGCGCCAGCGCGCATTGCCCATCGCGCCGTTGGCGAGCTGGCCGCCGGCCACCCGCGGATCCAGGAAGCCGCGGCTGTTGCCGGAGCACTGGTTGACGGCGACGATTTCGGTCGCCTTCATCTTCCTGATGTCCTTCAGCGACAGCTTGAGCGGCTTGTCGACCTTGCCCTTGACCTCGAGCGTGAACTTGTCGGGGTCGAGACTGTAGGGCAGGTCGGACAGGTGATAGCGCACGAAGAACGCGTTATTCGGCGTGATCGGGCCGTCGTTGAAGACCGCGAACGGCGTCTCGAGCTGCGGCGGGCGGCTGGTCAGGCCGATCATCGGCCGCTTCTGCGGATATTTCACCAAAGGTCGTTCGCCATTGGCGAAGGGCAGGGCGACGGTGTCGAGTGCCAACGCTTTGGTCGAGTTCAGTGCAGTCGCAACAGCGGCAAGGCCCGCTCCTTTGAGCAGGTCGCGTCGATCGAACATGTGGTCTCCTCCCGGAGCTTTTCGGTGGATCACGGTCATCACCGCGATCTCGCACTCATCTGTCGTAACGACTCGGATGAAGTCAATTCGTGCTTTCGCAGCAGGCCCATGCCGTTGCGTTGCAGCAAGCCGGTGTTACGCCGCGACGCGTTCGCCGTGGTCGACGAGTGCCGACAGCTCCCTCGCGTCCGCGACGACGCGCACGGCCATCGGTTCGTCGCGGCCGCGGATCGCGACCTCCTGCTGCGGCAGCGCATCGTCGGCAAGGCCCGCGGTGCGGCGGACTTCCTCCGAGACGATCGCTTCGCAGGCCAGTGTCTTGGTCATGTCCTGGAGGCGGGCCGCGACGTTGACGGCATCGCCCAGCGCCGTGAATACGATGTGATCGCGATAGCCGATGTCGCCGATGATGACCTCGCCGCCGTGGATGCCGATGCCGAAGCGGATCGGCTGGCGCAGATCGTGGCTCAGGAGCTCGTTCAGATCGTCGATTTGCCTGGCGATGCCAGCGGCGGCCTTCAGCGCCTGCCGGCAGGCCTCTTGCGGATCGGCGCTCAGTCCGAACAGCGCCAGCATGCCGTCGCCGACGAACTGGTTCGGCTGGCCGCCATTCTCGATCACGGCCTGCGAGACGGCGCCGAGGAAGCGGTTGACGATGAACACGGTGTCGAACGGCAGCCGCTTCTCGGCCAGCTGCGTCGAGCCGCGCATGTCCACGAACAGGCTGACGAGATAGCGCTCCTGGCCGATTCTGGCGGGCGTCGAGGCCTGTGTGCTCGCCGTCAGGGTATGCGCGGTGAAGAGCTGGAAGAAGGAGAGATCCGACGTCGGCCGCAGCTGACAGGCGAGCCTGATCGAGGGGTCGCTGGTGCCGACGCGGGTGAGCACGAACGCCTCGCGCTGCGACGGCTCGGGCAGGGCGTCATGATCGCCGATGATGCGGATGCGACAGGTCGAGCAGCGGGCGCGGCCGCCGCAGACGCTGGCATGCGGCACATTGTGGCGCAGGCTCGCCTCCAGCACGGAGAGGCCCTTCGGGACGCGCACCGTCTTGCCGTTGCCGTAGGACAGCGCGATCATGCCACCACGTCGTTCGCGCAAGGCCCGCACGCCGCGGGCGGCCAGCGCCAAGGCGAGCAATCCGAGATAACCGGCGGTGAGGCCGCCGGTGATGCGGTCGAGCGTCGTGGCCTCGGCAGCCGTGCCGACCTGGCGGCGCGTGAGATTATGCGTCCGCCATTCCCCGTCGTCGGCCTCGACCTCGACGCTGCGGCCACCCTGGTAGACACCCAGCAGCGACAGCGTCGGGATCAGCACGGCCGCCGCGAGCAGATAGGGCGCCGCGCGCGTGAAGAACGGTTTGAGACGAAGCCAGAAATAGATGCCGATGCAGCCGTGCACCCAGGCGATGAGAAGCAGGATCGTCATGGTCCAGATGCGGTTCGACGCAACGAAGAACAGATAGAGTTCCTGCGGATAGAGCTTTTGGTGCCCGTACAGCGTCTGGCCGAGCCGCACGCCGATCACGTGCCCCATGACCAGCGCGGGGATGCTCAAGCCCAGGACGAGCTGCAGCGGCTCGACCGTCCGCCAGCGGAACTGCCGGCGCTGATACAGTGCATAGATGCCGAGCCCCATATGCGTGAGCGCCGCCGTGTAGAACGTGATCGCAACCGGCAGGAACTGCCAGAACAGAGTGTGGTAGTAGACCCCGATCTCCATGGCATCGACCGAGATGTTGCCGAGCGCATGGTTGAGGAAATGGCTGACCACATAGGCGAACAGGATGACGCCGCAGACCAGCCGCACCTGGCGCACGCTGATGGCGCGGGAAAGCTCGGAAAATCGTGAGGATGCGGTAGCGGCCATGATTCTGTTGTATCAGTTCATGAAGGAGAACAGCCAGCGTCGCGTTTAATTCCGGGGATGGCCAGCTTGCGGGATCACATCCGCGGCAGGGTGACGAAATCGTAGGGTGGGCAAAGGCGCCTTGGCGCCGTGCCCACCATAGGCACTTGTGGTGGGCACGCTTCGCTTTGCCCACCCCACAGTCTCCTCGTCGGGGCTGGGATCGCGACAGCGGAATAGGTCGATCCGTCCCCAACATTGACTCCCCCTCCGAGGTTGGCGAAAAGCGCCGCCGTGACGACAGCTCCCGACATCACGATGCCCCCCGTAGGCGCGGCGCGCCGGCCGCTCGTCATGGCCGCGGCGATCATTGCTGCGATGACGCTGCTGCGCATGGTCTACGCCTCCGCAATCGAGCTGCGTACGGACGAGGCCTATTACTGGACGTGGTCGCAGGAGACGGCGCTCAGCTTCCTGGATCATCCCCCCGGCATCGCCTGGCTGATCCGGTTCGGCACCGCGATCTTCGGCGACACCCCGCTCGGTGTGCGCTTCGGCGGCATCGTCGCGATGCTGGTGACGCAGCTCCTGCTCGCAGATATCGTCCGCCGCCTCACCCATGATGTGCGCGCCGTCGTGCTCGCGGTGCTGATGCCGGAGGCCGCGCTCTATTACGGCCTGCTAATGGCCAAGGTCGCGCCCGATGTCGCCATGATCCCGTTTGCGGTGGCGATGATGTGGTGCCTGGTGCGGCTTGCGCAGGGCGGCGATCGCCGCTGGTGGCTCGCGGCCGGCCTGTTCGCCGGGCTGGCGATGCTGTCCAAATTCACCGTGATCATGTTCGCGCCGGCGGTTGCCGCCTTTCTGCTGGTGCCGGATTGGCGCTGGCGCTGGCTGCGCAGCCCCTATCCGTATCTCGCGGTCCTGATCGCAATCGCTGTGTTCTCGCCTGTCCTGATCTGGAACGTGCAGCACGACTGGGCCGCGATCCGCTTCCAGGGCGTGCGCGCCACCACCAGCTACGGCATCTCGCTCCGCACCTTCGGCGACTACATCGGCCTGCAATTCGGACTGGTCGGCTTCGTCATGCTGCCGGTGGTGCTGACGGGGGTGGTGATGACGGCGTGGCGTGGCTATCGCACGCGCGAGCCGGTCGCGATTTTGTTGTCGACCGCGGTCCTGGTGCCGTTTCTCTATTTCCTCGCGAAATCCCTGACCCTACGCGTCGGCGACACCTGGCCGATGTTCATGTGGCCGGTGGGTTTCGCCGCCGCCGCTGTCAACCTCACCATGCTGTCGGGCGAAGGAAGATCGGCGCGGATGGTCAGGGCGTCGCTGTTCTGGGCCAACACGGCGGTGGTCTCGGGCATCGCCTTTGTCGTCATCGTGTTCTTCTACTACGTCGCCGCGCCGTGGAATTTACTTGGCAAGATCGATCCGATCGGTGCCGAGTCCGGCTACGAGCAGGTCGCCGCGCGCGCACAGGCCGCATTGGACGAGACCGGCGCGACCTGGATCGCAACCACGGACTATCGCACCTATGCCATGATGCGCTGGCTGTTCAGGGGCCGCGTGCCCGTGATTGAGCTCAACGAGCGCGGCCGCTTCCAGGACTTTCGTGATCCCGGCATGGATCGGATCAAGGACCACGCGGGCATTTATGTCGGACGCGAGCCGGACAACCGCTCATCGCTGTGGGAGAACATCCCCGCCAAGCGCGAGTCGCTTGGTCAAGTCGAACGCCGCTGGCGCGGTCTCGTGATGGACAATTATGTGCTGGAGAAGCTCTCAGGCTGGACCCCGGAGCTGTCGCCGCCGACGAACTCGCCGCTGTTCCAGTGGCGCGTGCTGGCGTTCGTCTCCCCGCAAGCGTGGGACGGCAAACAGAACGCTACTCCTCCTCGTCCTTCTTCCGCAGCAGATCCGTCGCGAGATCAGACAGCTTCGGCGGCGGCAGTGCCGCGAACGGCAGCGGCCGGGTGACGTCGATCGCGGCGAGGCCCAGCCGCGCCGTCAGCAATCCATTCAGCATGCCTTCGCCCAGCCGCTGCGACAGCTTCGCCGCAATGCCGTGGCCGAGCATCTGCTGCACCAGGCTGTCACTCGCCGCCATGCCGCCGGTGATGGCGAGATGGGCGATGACGTGGCGGAGCAGGCGGATCATGCCGAGCGCGCCGGGACGGCCGCCATAGAGAAAAGCGAGCTGGCGGATCAGGCGCAGCGACGCCACGAACACGAACAACACGTCGATCAGCGCGCGGGGCGAAACCGCCGTGACGATCGAGACCTTCTGCGCGGCTGATGACACCAGCCGCCGCGCCTCGATGTCCAGCGGCGACATCAATTCGCGCTCAGCGAGCCGGATCATGTCGGCGCCGTCGATGATCTCGCCGGTGTGGCTCTCCAGTGCGGCACGGGCGCGCGCGAGCTGCGGGTTCTGATGCGCGATCTTGAGCAAATCATGCACGATGATGCGGCTCTCCTTGCGATCGTCGCTGGCAAGGACGGCGGCCGCGCGCTGATGTAGCTTTTCGATCGTTGCCAGCCGCGCCAGCCCGAACGCCTCGCGTCCGGTCACCACCGCGAGCGCAAGCGCGGTGATAAAGGCAAGCGCCAGTCCGACGAAGCCGAGGCTTTCGCTGCGCGAAAACAGATCCTCGATCAGACGGACGACGCCGAGTCCGACCCCGAGCAGCGTCAGCCCGGCAACGCCGGACCAGAACAATGCGCCCCAGGGAAAGCCGCGCCGCGCCGGAAGCGTCGCTGCGATCGGCACCGGCAAATTCGCCGGATCGGGCTCCGGCGTGATCTGGATGGTGGTGCGACCGAGCCGGGTCGTCTCGTCGGCTTCGGTGACGACAACACCGGGGTCGTCGAGCCGAAACGTTGCCGGCCGCCGTGACTTTGATCGGTCGTTCATGACAATTTGTCTCCGATCAGGAACTGCAAGGCACGGTCGAGGCGGATGTGAGGCAGCGCCGGCTGGTCAGCCCCCTCGCGTTCGAGCTTTGGCGGGCGGAAGCGTAGGAAGCGAAAATCGCTTCTGTCGGCGGCCTCGGTCGAGAGCCCGCGGAACGCATCGGTGCCGTTGAACAGCGGCTCGGGATCGAGCGGCAGGTCGCCCGGAAAGGTTGCCACCTCGGTGTTGCCGTCGAAGAACTCGCCGCCGGCGCTTTCGCCCGCGGCCGGCGTTCCCAAAATCGACGGCAATTTGTCACGGCCATGCGCGACCTGGGCCTCGCGCGTGGCGCGGACGGCGGCGAGCGCGACGACGTCGATCGCAGCGCCGGTAGTTTCCGCGCGCGCAACCGCGTGGGTGACTGCGCGGCGCAGCACGGCCTCGAGCCGGTCATGGCTGGAATGATGCAGATGATCCGCCTTGGTCGCCGCGAACAGAACGCGGTCGATCCGCGGCCGGAACAGGCCGGAGAGGATCGTGCTGCGGCCGATGTTGAAGCAGTCGAGAATGCCCGCGAGTGCGGCTTCGAGATCGTGCAGCGCTTCGGGGCCGGCGTTGAACGCGGCGAGCGCGTCGGCCAGCACGATCTGGCGATCGAGCCGGGCAAAATGATCCCGGAAGAACGGCCGCACCACGACGTCCTTGTAGGCCTCATAGCGGCGCACCATCATCGCCCAGAGCGATCCCTCCGGTGCCTGGCCGCCGGCGGGCACGTCGAGCGGCGCAAAGGTCAGCGCCGGTGTGTCGGCGAGATTGCCCGGCATCAGGAAGCGGCCGGGCGGCAGCAGGCTCATCGCAAACCGCTCGTCGCGGCAGCCTTGCAAATAGCCCCTGAAGAGCTTTGCGGCCGTGAGCGTCGCCTGCTCGTCCTCGCGCGCCTCGGGCTTGAGCGTTGCGAGATGCGCGTGCCAGTCCGCGGCCAGATGGACGCGCGGCGCCTCGCGCGACAACGCAAGGCTTTCGGCCGACCATTGCTCAAAACTCTTCTGAAGCAGCGGCAGGTCGAGCAGCCACTCGCCGGGATAGTCGACGATGTCGAGCGTCAGCGTGCGGTCGGCGCCGTTCGGGCGCTGGTAGTCGATGACGAGCCTGAGCTCGCTGATGTCGACAGTCGAGCTCGGCCAGCGCCGCTCCTCGATCAGCGCGCGCAAATGGCTCTCATAGGCAAAGCGCGGCACGGCGTCGTCCGGCTGTGGCGCCAGATGCGCCCGCGCGATCCGCCCGGATGAATAGGCCTCGAATACCGGAAACCGCCCACCGCGCGTCAGACCGTGGATCAGCGCGGTGATGAACACCGTCTTGCCGGCCCGCGACAGGCCGGTGACCCCGAGCCGCACCGTCGGGTTGAAGAAGTGCTCGCCATAGTCGATCAGCGCCCTCGCCGATAGGCGCGCTTCTTCGACCATATCCTGGAAACTAAATGCCATATGAACGTTGGGAATCCCGGGCGAGGGCGGATACGCAAAACGGACTAGTCACAAAAGTGGCAACTGCCTGAGGAAAATCAAGCTTCATACTTCCACCGTCTTTCTCGGCAAATCAGCCGTTTGAACGACGCGCCGATCCCGAAACACCCATACAAGAGGGTATTAACTCACGTTGCGGATTGCCATGACCGTCTTCCAATTGAAACAGCTCGCATCCTCCTCCGTCCACGCAGCCGCCGACGCGGTCGGCTGGCATTACGACCGCGCCGAGTTGATCGCAGACGGCGTGATCCACGCGATCGGCGTGCTCTGCGGCATCATTGCCGCGACCGTGCTGGTGGTGCTGACCGTGCTCTTTGCCGACGCGACCGACATCGTCGGCGTCTCGATCTACGTCGCCGGCCTGCTTTCGATGCTGGTGTTGTCGGCGACCTATAATCTCTGGCCGGTCTCGCCGGCCAAATGGCTGCTGCGGCGCTTCGATCATTCGGCGATCTATCTCCTGATCGCGGCGACCTACACGCCGTTCATCCTGGAGGTGAAGGACAGTGGGGTCGCGCTGGTGCTGCTCGCCGGCGTCTGGTGCGTGGCACTCCTCGGCATCGTGCTGAAACTTCTCTACCCCGGCCGGTTCGACCGCGTCGCGGTCGGCATCTACCTCGCGATGGGCTGGAGCGGCATCATGCTCTACGACTCCGTGGTCAAGGCGCTGCCTGCGCTGG
Source organism: Bradyrhizobium sp. 40 (assembly GCF_023100925.1). Classification (NCBI taxonomy): domain Bacteria; kingdom Pseudomonadati; phylum Pseudomonadota; class Alphaproteobacteria; order Hyphomicrobiales; family Nitrobacteraceae; genus Bradyrhizobium; species Bradyrhizobium sp. 40. Next base: position 6,135,841 of record NZ_CP064688.1, on the reverse strand, counting down.
TGCTGGGCTTCATCCTTGCGGGTGGACTGCTCTACAGCTTTGGCGTGATCTTTCATGCCTGGCGGCGGCTGCGCTTCCAGAATGCGATCTGGCACGGCTTTGTCTTGGCCGGCGCGGCGTGCCATTATACCGCGGTGCTCGACCTCGTGTTGAGCTGAGCAAGCTCCGCGAAGCGGAATAAGCCAAAACGGTATAAGACAAGAGGAGACGTCGCATGCAGGTGACCGGCAAGGTCGTGGTCGTCACGGGCGGCGCCAACGGCATCGGCAAGGCGCTCTGCGAAGCCTTTCACAAGGCCGGTGCGGCCAAGGTCGTCGTCGCCGACATGGACGCGGACAACGCAAGGGCGGTCGCTGCCACGGTGGATGGCGCGGCCTTCAAATGCGATGTCGCGCAGGAAAAGGATATTTCCCACGTCATCGAGGAGACCGAGCGGCAGTTCGGCCCGATCGAATTGTTCTGCTCCAATGCCGGCATCGGCGGCGGCTTCGACCCGATGTCGGTCAATGCCGGCGGTGCCTCCGACGAGCCGTGGCAGCGCAGCTGGGCTATCCACGTCATGGCGCATGTCTATGCGGCGCGGCATCTGATCCCGCGCATGAAGGCGCGCGGCGGCGGCTATTTCCTCAACACGATCTCGGCCGCGGGCCTGCTGTCGCAGGTCGGCAGCCCGGCTTACTCCACCACCAAACATGCCGCGGTCGGCTTTGCCGAAAATCTCGCGATCTCTCACAAGGCGCACAACATCCGTGTCTCGATCCTCTGCCCCCAGGGCGTCGATACCAACATGCTGCGTTCGATCCCCAAGGGCCCGCAATCCGGCGACGGCGACCTCTCGCCCGAGCAGGTCGCCAAGGACGTGCTCGCCGGCCTCGAACAGGAGACGTTCCTGATCCTGCCGCATCCGCAGGTGCTCGGCTACATGCGCAAGAAGACCGAGAATTACGACCGCTGGATCGGCGGCATGGCCAAGATCCAGGCGAAGATGCGCGACGAGTTCGGGACGTAGGGAAGGCGGGTCCACAATTTCGGAGTCGTCCTGGCGAAAGCCAGGACCCATACCGCGAGGTCTACCGATCTTGCCCTAGTAGCAGTACCGAACGACAAGTCTTCGCCAAACTACTCCCTGGGGTAATGGGTCCTGGCTTTCGCCAGGACGACGGCATGAAGCGCAGTGCGCCCCTAATGCTTCTGCCCGTACAGCACCGGCACCGCCGAATCCACGATCACCTCGACGAGGCTGGTCCCTTCGAATGCCATCCCGCGCTTGAGCGCTTCGCCCAGCTCGGCCGCCTTGCTCACCCGCACCGCATGGCAACCCATGCCCTCGGCGAGCCGGACGAAATCGATCCCCGGCAACTCGAGTCCCGGCACGTTGCGCACCTGCATCACCTGGCTGAATGAGCGCATCGCGCCGTAGCCGGAATTGTTGATGACGACGATGGTGAGCGGCAGCTTGCGCTGCGCGGCGGTCCACAGCGCCTGGATCGAATACATCGCCGAGCCGTCGCCGATCAGGCATACCGTGCGGCTGTTCGGCTTGCCGAGTGCCATGCCGACCGCGGCCGGCAGCGAGTAGCCGAGGCCGCCGCTCGCCATGGTGTAAAAACTATCCTGGCCGCGCATCGGCATGAATTTTTGCATCGCCGGACGGTGCGAGGGGATTTCCTCGACCAGCGACGCGCCGTCCGGCATCGCCTGCGACAGCGAATGCAGCAGGAATTCGACCGGCAGTGGATCGGCGGCCTGCGGCGCCGGCGGCGGCGTTCGCCCCTTCGGTGCGCGCTTGCTCTCCGGCAAGAGGTCGAGCAGCATCGCGAGCGCCGGCTTCATCGTCGCGATGATGCTGGTTCCGACCGGCGTAACCGCTGCGGCATCCGCGTCATCGGTGATCTGAAAGATCGTCGCGCCGCCATCGAAGATCGCGGCGTGGCCTTCGACGTGAAAGGTGAACACCGGCGCGCCGATCACGACGACGAGGTCGTGCTCGCGTAGCGCGTCTGACAATTGCGCCGGCGAGGCATGCAGGAAGCCCGCGAACTGGGGATGGCGTTCCGGGAACGAGCAGCGCGCCGAAAACGGGCTGACCCAGACGCTGGCCCTGGCCTTCTCGGCCACGCGCACCATCAGTTCGACCGCGCCGGCACGATCGACACCGGGGCCGACGACGAGGGCAGGGTGCTTGGCTGAAGCGAGCGCGGTGACCAGCGCCTTCATCGCGTCAGCCTCGGGCCCGATCTCGCGGCTGACCTTGCGGGCTTCGATGGGAGCTGCCGCATGCGCCCAATCGTCGACCGGGATCGAGACGAAAGTCGGCCCGCAGGGCGGCTGCATCGCGGTGTAATAGGCGCGCGCGATCGCGGCCGGCACGTCCTCGGGCCGCGCCGGCTCGACGCTGTATTTCACATAAGGCCGCGGGAATTCGGACGCACGCTCCGCATACAGGAATGCCTGCAACGGCAGGATCGAGCGCGCCTGCTGGCCCGCGGTGATCACCAGCGGCGTCTGGTTGCGATGCGCGGTATAGATGTTGCCGAGCGCGTTGCCGACGCCGGCGGCCGAATGCAGATTGACGAAGCCGGCATTGCGCGTCGCCTGCGCGTAGCCGTCGGCCATGCCGACCGCGGAGGCCTCCTGAAGCGCCAGCACGTAGTCGATGTCGTCGGGCCAGTCGCTCAGGAACGGTAGCTCCGTCGAGCCGGGATTGCCGAACACGCGTCTGATGCCGAAGGAGCGCAGCAGGTCGAGTGTCGCCTGCTTGACGGTGACGGATTTGCTGCCGCTCTTGCCGTTCTTCGCCATGGTTTCTGTTCCCTGATGTTTGTCGGCGCTGCTAACCCAGCCGCCATTGCGAGCGCAGCGAAGCAATCCAGAATGCCGCCGCGGTGACAGTCTGGATTGCTTCGTCGCTTCGCTCCTCGCAATGACGAGGAGAGACTATCACCACACTGCCGTCCCCTTCATCGTCGGCTGCCCCTCCGCGTTCGCGGTCCACAGCTCCATGCCATCAGCGGTCTCGTTGGCGTTGATGGAGAACTCCGAGCCTTCGAACAGCGGCTGCACCCCGCGATACGAAAACTTCTTCGGCGCCTTGCCGCCGCGCAGCTTCGCGGCCATCTCGATGATGAACGTCGCCTGCAACGGTCCGTGGAAGATCAGGCCCGGATAGCCCTCGACCTTGGTGACGTAGTCGCGGTCGTAGTGGATGCGGTGGCCGTTGAAGGTCAGCGCGGAATAACGAAACAGCAGCACGGGATCGGAGACATGGGTCTCGCGATGCTGCGCCTTCGGCGGCGGAGGCGGCGCCTTTGCCGGCGCGGACGTGGTCGTCATCTCGCGATAAACGATGTCCTGCCGCTCGCGGATGGCGATGCCGCGCGGCGAGGAGATGCTGTGCTCGACCGAGACGAAGCACAGCGTGCCGGTCGATCCCGTCTTCACCTGCACGTCCGCAATGCGCGAGCTCCGCGTCGATTCATCGCCGACGCGCAGCGGCTGCAGGAACTCGATCTCGCCGCCGGCCCACATCCGGCGCGGCAGCGGCACCGGCGGCAGGAAGCCGCCGCGGGTGGGGTGGCCGTCGGGGCCGAGCATCGACATCGGAAACACCGGCTGCGCCAGGCACCAATGCACCGTGAACGGCGCCGCATCGCCCGGCTTGGGCGAACCGACCTCCTGGAACAGCGTCGCGCGCAAACCCTTCACGAGCTGCGCGGTGACGGTGTCGGTGGCCTCTTCGCTGCGGCCGATCCATTGCCTGAGATGATCGATGTCGAGCTGCTCGGTCATGACGCCTCGCTCTTGTTATTTTTTGGATTGGGGATTTTCGCCGATCGCCGGCACGGCACCATAGCTGCGCGTCTCGCCGACGATGATCGGCGCCGGCGCGGGATAGCTGACACGTCCTTGCGGGGTGTCGACCTCGATGCGGCGCAGATGCGGATGCTTGGTGAGGTCCGCCATGGTGTTGACCTCGGCAAAGGCGATGTCGGCATCGGACAGCCGCTTGAGCAGTTCGTCGCGCGTCATCCTGGCGAAGGCATCCGCGACCGTCTTGTCGGTGAAGTCGCGGTTGCGCACGCGCTCGACCATGTTGGCAACGCGCGGATCGGCGGGCAGATCCGGCTGGTCCAGCACCTTCGCGCAGAGCGTCTTCCACTCGCGCTCGCTCTGGATCGAGATCAGGATGTCCTTGCCGTCGCTGGACGTGAACACGCCGTAGGGTGCGATCGAGGGATGGCGCAGGCCCATGCGCTTGGGCGGATTGCCGGCTTCCGAGTTGAGCAGCGGCACGGTACACCAGTCCGCCATCACGTCGAACATGGAGATGCGGATGTCGGCGCCCTTGCCGGTGCGTCCGCGCCCGATCAGCGCCTCCAGGATCGCCGCATGCGCGGTGGCGCCGGTCGCGACATCGACGATGGACATGCCGACGCGCGAGGCGCCGTCGGGATTGCCGGTGATCGAGGCAAGGCCGCTCTCGGCCTGGATCAGGAGGTCGTAGGCCTTGCGGTGCGCATAGGGGCCCTCGTCGCCATAGCCGGTGATCGTGCACGAGATCAGTTTTGGATAGTCCTTCAGCAGCCGCTCGCGCGAAAAGCCGAGCTTGTCCATCGAGCCCGGCTTGAGATTCTGGATCAGCACGTCGGCGCTTGCGATCAGTCGCTCCAGCTCGGCGCAGCCTTCCTTGGTGGCGAGATCGACCACCGCCGATTGCTTGCCGCGGTTGAGCCACACAAAATAGCTGCTCTGGCCCTTGGCCGCCGCGTCATAGCCGCGGGCGAAATCGCCTTCGGGCCGCTCGATCTTGATCACTTCCGCGCCGGCATCCGCCAGCCGCGACGAGCAGAACGGGGCCGCCACCGCCTGCTCGACCGCGATCACCCTGATCCCGTCAAGTGCTCCCATGGTGCTGCCTCAGTACGAGCGGGGCATGCCGAGCACGTGCTCGGCGATGAAGGACAGCACGAGGTTGGTCGAGATCGGCGCCACCTGATAGAGCCGCGTCTCGCGGAATTTGCGCTCGACGTCGTACTCCTCGGCGAAGCCGAAGCCGCCATGGGTCTGGACGCAGGCATTCGCCGCTTCCCACGACGCATCGGCTGCGAGCATTTTTGCCATGTTGGCCTCCGCGCCGCAGTCGAGCCCGGCCTCGTATTTGCGCGTCGCTTCCTTCACCATCAATTCGGCCGCGCGCATCGCGGCGTAGGCCTTGGCGATCGGGAACTGGATGCCTTGGTTCTGGCCGATCGGCCGGCCGAAAACGCTGCGCTCCTTGGCGTAGTTGGTGGCCTTGGCGATGAACCATTTGGCATCGCCGACGCATTCGGCCGCGATCAGGATCCGTTCGGCATTCATGCCTGAGAGGATGTAGCGAAAGCCCTTGCCCTCTTCGCCGATCAGATTCTCCGCCGGCACCTTCATGTCGGTAAAGAACACTTCGGTGGTGGCGTGGTTCATCATGGTGCGGATCGGGCGGATCTCGAGGCCCTTGTTCTTGGCCTCGCGCATGTCGACGATGAACACCGAAAGTCCATCCGTGCGCTTCTTGACCTGGTCCTTCGGCGTGGTGCGCGCCAGCAGAAGCATCAGGTCGGAATGTTCGGCGCGGCTGGTCCAGATTTTCTGGCCGTTGACGACGTAGCCGGCATTGCCGTCCTTGCGTGCGAAGGTCTTCAGCGAGGTGGTGTCGGTGCCGCTGGTCGGCTCGGTGACGCCGAAGGCTTGCAGCCGCAATTCGCCGCTCGCGACCTTCGGCAGGTATTTTGCCTTCTGCTCGTCATTGCCGTGCCGCAGCACGGTGCCCATCGTGTACATCTGGGCGTGGCAGCCGCCGCCGTTGCAGCCCGCGCGCTGGATCTCTTCGAGGATCGCGGCGGCCGCAGAAAGCTTCAGGCCTGCGCCGCCATATTCCTCGGGGATCAGCACCGAGAGATAGCCGGCCTCGGTCAGCGCGTCGACGAAAGCCTTGGGGTAGGCCATCTCACGGTCGAGCTTGCGCCAGTATTCGCCGGGAAACTGCGCGCAGAGCTTTGCGACGGCTTCGCGGATGTCGGCGTGATCTTCGGTGTGGTGTTCTTCACTCATGGGGTTTCCCGTATGTGCGGCAGTTAAGATAACGCCGGCCGATCCTCTGGCGTTGTGAAAACAATGCCAGCCCCCTATGCTCATTTGCTATAGCGTATGGAGTAGCCTTCCAGGATTGGCAAGCATGGATTTCCGTCAGCTCAGGACCTTCAGTTGCGTGGCGGAGCTCGGCAGCCTCTCCAAGGCGTCCGACACGTTGCGTGTGGCGCAGCCCGCGCTGTCCAGGCAGATCAAGCTCCTGGAACACGAACTGCGTACGGAATTGTTCACCCGCAACGGCCGCGGCATGGTGCTTACGGATGCCGGCCGCCTGTTGCTGGCGCGCACCTCCGGCATCGTGCGGCAGATCGACCAGATCCGCGACGACATCCAGTCGTCCAAGGGGCCGCCGTCCGGCCAGGTCGTGCTCGGCCTGGTCCCGACCGTGAGCTGCGTGCTGTCGGCGCGCTTCGCGCGGCGCTGCGTCGAGAAATTTCCCGGCATTTCGCTGCGCATCGTCGAGAGCTACAGCGGCCATCTCGTCGAATGGCTGCACCGCGGCGAGATGGATCTCGCCATCCTCTACGGCCGCTCCGCCGATCTGCATCTCAACGTGGAGAGCCTCGGTCGCGACAACATCGTCGCGGTGGGTCCGCGCGGCTGCGGCCTCGCGCGCAAGAAGAGCGTCGATGTCGGCTGGCTGCTGCGGCAACGGCTGGTGCTGCCCAGTCATTCCCACGGCCTCCGTGCGCTGATCGAGCATGCGGCGGCCCAGCGCAAGATCAAGCTCAACGTCCAGCTCGAAGCGGATTCGTTCCGCGTGCTCACGAGTCTCGTCGAGGAAGGCCTCGGCTTCGCGCTGCTGCCGCCCTCGTCGGTCCACGGCGAGGTCGCGGATGGGCGGCTGGAAACGGCTGTCGTCTCGAAGCCGATGACGCGCGAGCTCATATTCGCCTCTCCGATCGACCGTCCGGTCTCGACGGCCTCGGTTGCAGTCACCGCCCTCCTGCGCGAGGAAGTCGCCGCCTGCCGCAAGGAAGGCGTGTGGGACATCAGGTTGAGTTAGATGTGCCGGTGTCGTAGACCAGTCGCGCGCGATCTCGCCTTCGCATCTGGCGCGAGCTGTCATGCCGGAATTTTATAGCAGGGTATTCCCGCGTTCACCGCTGGGGCCTCGAGGCGCACAAGTCGCCGAAACCTCGTCATTGCGAGCGCAGCGAAGCAATCCAGCAATCTTTCCGCCGTGGCAGTCTGGATTGCTTCGTCGCAAGGGCTCCTCGCAATGACGGAGGATGAGCCTACCCCGGAATCCTCACCGGCAGCGACTCATACCCCTTGATGAAGCTCGAATAGATCCGCTTGGGCTCGCCGACCACCTCGATCCGGTCGAAGCGCTTCAGCATCTCTTCCCAGACGATCTTGAGCTGGAGCTCGGCGAGGCGCATGCCGACGCAGCGGTGGATGCCGAAGCCGAAGGAGAGGTGGGTGCGCGGCCGCGGGCGATCGATGACGAACTCGTTCGGCCGCTCGAACATCTCCTCGTCGCGGTTGCCGGAGACGTACCACATCACGACGCGGTCGCCCTTCTTGATGTGCTTGCCGCCAACTTCAGTGTCCTGCAGTGCGGTGCGCCGCATATGCGCGAGCGGGGTCTGCCAGCGGATCACTTCGGGCACCATGGAATCGATCAGTTCCGGGTTGGCGCGCAGCCTGTCGTACTGCTCCGGGTTCTCGTTCAGCGCCAGCACCGAGCCCGTCATGGTATTGCGCGTGGTATCGTTGCCGCCGACGATGAGCAGGATGATGTTGCCCATGAGATTGTCGGGATCCATGAACCGCGTGGCGTCGTTGTGCGCCATCAGCGACAACAAATCGTTGCGCGGGGCGGAGTTGACGCGCTCGTTCCAGAGCTTGGACATGTAGGCGTAGCATTCATCCATCTCGCGACGGCGCTCTTCGGCCGAAGCCACGATGCCGCTCTTGGGCAGCGCGGTCGCGACATCGGACCAGCGCGTCAGCTTGCGCCGTTCTTCCCAGGGAAAGTCGAACAGGGTGGCGAGCATCTGCGTCGTCAGCTCGATCGAGACCCGCTCGACGAAATTGAAGGTCTCGTTGCGCGGCAGATTGTCGAGCACGGTCTGCGAGCGCTGGCGGATCAGTTTCGCCAGCTCGTCCAGATGAGTCGGCGTGAACATCGGCGACACCGTCTTGCGCTGCGACGAATGACGCGGCTGGTCCATGGCGATGAAGCTCGGCCAGTCATAACCTTCCGGCACGTCGCGGATTCCGATGCCGCCGAGCGTCGAGTCGGAGGAGAACAGGCCGTGATTGGTATCGACATGCATGATGTCGTCGTACTTCACCACCGACCAATACGGCTCGATCGGCGCGTTGGTGCAGTAATGCACCGGCTCTTCCTTGCGCAGCCGCTCGAACCACGGCCACAGGGTGTCATCCTGGAACAGCCTTGGCGCGCCCGGGTGGAACTGCGCCAGCGGGGTCGCATAGGCCTCCTCGCGCGCCCTGCGCATGCGTTCGGCCCTGTCCATTTGAACCGGCGCTTGGATGTTCATGGTGGTTGCTCCAGTTGCTTGCTCAACCTCTCCCGCGTGCGGGAGAGGGGGCGCAGCTTCCTTGTGGACGTGTCGAACTCATCTTTGCGAATCTAAGCCGCGATCTTCACCGGCAAGGTTTCGAGACCCTTCACGAAACTCGAATAGACCCGCTTGGGTTCGCCGACCACCTCGATGTGGTCGAATCGCTTGAGGATCTCTTCCCAGATAATCTTGAGCTGGAGTTCGGCAAGCCGCAAGCCGACGCAGCGGTGGATGCCGAAGCCGAACGAGAGATGCGTGCGCGGGCGGGCGCGGTCAATGATGAATTCGTAGGGCTTTTCGATCGCGTCGGCGTCGCGGTTGCCCGAAACGTACCACATCACGACCTTGTCACCTTTCTTGATCTGCTTGCCGCGGAACTCGAAGTCCGCAAGCGCGGTGCGGCGCATATGGGCCAGCGGCGTCTGCCAGCGGATCACTTCCGGCACGAAGCTGTCGAGCAGCGCGGGGTTTTCGCGCAGCTTGCGATATTGCTCCGGATGCTGGCTGAGTGCGTCGAGCGATCCGGACATGGTGTTGCGAGTGGTGTCGTTGCCGCCGACGATCAAAAGGATGAGATTGCCAAGAAAGTTCTTCGCGTCCATGTCGCGCGTCGCGGCACCATGCGCCATCATCGACAACAGGTCGCTCTTGGGCGGCTGCTCGATGCGCTCCTTCCACAGCCGCGCGAAATAGCCCGCGCATTCCGTCAGCTCGGCCTGACGCTCGTCTTCGGTGGCGACGAGGCCGTCGGGTCCGGGAATGGTGGTCGCGATGTCCGACCAGCGCGTCAGCTTGCGCCGGTCCTCCCAGGGGAAGTCGAACAGCACGGCGAGCATCTGCGTGGTGAGCTCGATCGAGACGCGGTCGACCCAGTCGAACACCTCGCCACGCGGCAGATTGTCCAGGCACTCGGCCGAGCGCTTGCGGATGCTCAGCGCGAGATTGTCCAGATGCGTCGGCGTGAACATCGGCGCCACGGTCTTGCGCTGCGCCACGTGACGCGGCGGGTCCATAGAGATGAAGCTCTCGCGGCGCAGTTCCGGATCGATGTCGCGGATGGTGATGCCGCCGAGCGAGGAGGCCGAGGAGAACACCGAATGATTGGTCTCGATCTCCATGATGTCGTTGTAGCGCGTCACCGACCAATACGGGCCGAACATCGAGTCCTTGCAATAGTGCACGGGATCTTCGCGGCGCAGGCGATCGAAATAGGGCCAGAACGTATCGGTCCTGAACAGCTCGGGGTCGCCCGGATCGAACTGCTCCAGCGGCAGTGACGTTGCGCGTGCGCGTAACGCGTCGAGCTTCGCCGCGCTTTCGATGGTCCCATGCATGACCGCTCTCCCTGACATGAACCGCGCGTTCTCGTTGAATTCTGCGCTGCGGTATTTGATTTGCAATTACAGCCGGTTGTCTGCGCCGGAGCAAGGGCGAGTTTTGCCACATGGGTGTGATGTAGCCCGGATGGAGCGGAGCGAAATCCGGGATTCGGTCCGCCACTGCCGCTGTCCCGGATTGCGCTGCGCTCCATCCGGGCTACGAGGCCATTGATCCAACAACGTGATCTCGCGCACGCCCTCGGCCGTGGAATCGTGCCAGAAATCGACCGGAATCGAGCTAAATCGAACCCGCCCATCTTGGGGATCGACTAATCTCTGATCTATAAGTTTGATCGAACCAGGTCCGCACCCCGAGGTTGCCGCCGTGAACGACATGCAATGGGCCCCCATCGGCTCCGAACCCTTACCCCCGCCGCTGCCGCCCACGCGGGTCGATTTCACCGGCAACCGTACCGAGTTTCGCAAATTGGTCACCAAGGGTGCCATGCTCGAGCTCGTCACCTTCGGCTTCTACCGGTTCTGGCTCGTCACCGACATCCGCCGTCATCTGTGGGCGAACACCGCGGTTGATGGCGACGCCGCCGAATATACCGGGCGGGCCAAGGAGCTCCTGGTCGGCTTCCTGTTCGCGCTCGCGATTCTGGTGCCGATCTACCTCGCTTACTTCCTTGTCGGTATCGAGTTCGAGCGCTGGCAGGGCTTTGCCTCGACGCCGCTGTTCATCAGCTTCTACGCCTTCGGTCAGTTTGCGATCTTTCGCGCGCGGCGCTATCGCCTGACGCGCACGGTCTGGCGCGGCGTGCGGTTCTGGATGGACGGATCGGGCTGGGCCTATTCGTTCCGCGCCATGCTGTGGGGCTTGCTGGTGTTCCTGACGCTCGGGCTCGCATTGCCGTGGCGCGAGGCCTCGCTCGAACGCTACAAGATGCGGCACACTCATTACGGCGATTTGCGCGGCGATTTCAAAGCCGACGGCTGGACGTTCTTCAAGCGCGCCTGGTGGCTGTGGCTGCTGAGCCCGATCGCAATGGTGATCTTTCCGCTGGCGCCGTTCTTCTATGCCGAATTCAAGGCGCGCGAGTGGCGCTGGTGGCTCGACGGCATCCGCATCGGCGACGTCAGCCTGTCCTCGCAACTGCCGCACAACGCATTCTACGGCCTGTACTGGAAAGTGATCGGCTGGTGGACGCTGCTCTCGGCCATCTTCGCTGCCTATATCGGCGGAGCGACCATGCTCGTGGTCACGCTGAGTGGTCTTTCGGTCGAGCAGGCGTTGGGGCCCGGCAATGCCGGCAAGAGCATCCCGACACTGGTGATGATGGTCATCGGCTACCTCGCTCTCGCCCTGGCCCTCAACATCGTCATGCGGGTCTATCTCCAGCGCGATCTCTGGGCCAAGGTGCTGGAAACGGTCGATGTGCACAACATCGCCGCAGCCGCGGATGTGCGCGGCAGCGCCGAGCTTGCCAGCGCGCTGGGCGAAGGCTTTGCCGATGGACTCGATGTCGCGGGATTCTGAGCTGTGAGTGACGTATTCGCTGAGGCCCCGGCGCAATCCGCAAAGCCGACCATCTTCTTCGACGGCGTGTCGAGCCGCAGGCGGCAGGTGACGCTGACGCTCAGTGACGCGCTCGAGATTCTCGAAGAGGGTGCGCCCGTTCGCTGGGCCTATGCCGACATCCGCCGGGCCGACAGCCCGCCTGGCATTTTGCGGCTCGCCTGCGCTTCCGCGCCGCCGCTGGCGCGGCTGGAAATCCGCGACGCTGTGCTCGCCTCGGACGTGACCGCGCGCTGCATGCGGCTCGACGACCACCAGACCTCGCGCCGTGGCGTCGCAAAGATCGTCGGCTGGTCGATGGCAGCCGCCGTCTCCATCGTCTGCGTCGTGCTGTTCGGGGTGCCGCTCGCGGCCGACCGCCTCGCGCCGCTGGTGCCGAAACCGATCGAGCGCCGTATTGGCGATGCGTCGGAGGTTCAGGTGAAGACCATCTTCGGCCGCAATGCGTGCGAGGATGCGGCGGGGAAGGCGGCCTTCATCAAGCTGGTCAACCGCCTGCGCGATGCCGCCGGCCTGGACGACGATTCCATGACCGCGGGCGTGCTGCCGACTCCGGTGCCGAACGCGTTCGCGCTGCCGGGCGGCAAGGTCTTCGTGCTGAAGGGCCTGCTCGACAAGGCCGAAAGCCCGGACGAGCTTGCCGGCATCCTCGCCCACGAACTCGGTCATCTCAAGCATTACGACAACATGCGCGGCCTGATCTATAACGGCGGCACCTCGTTCCTGATCGGCCTATTGTTCGGCGACGTCACCGGCTCGAGCGCCGTGATCTTCGCCTCGCGCAGCGTGGTCGAGGCGTCCTATTCGCGTGAGGCCGAGACCGCTGCGGATACGTTTGCCATCGAGATCATGCACAAGCTCGGCCGCTCGCCCAAACCCGCGGCGGAACTGATGTTCCGCATCACCGGCAAGGAAGGCGGCGGCCTCGCGTCGATCCTGGCGAGCCATCCGCTGACCGAGGACCGCCTCGCGCGCATGACGAAGGAGGATCGCCCCGCTAGCGGCCCGCCGCTGCTGACGGATGCGGAGTGGCAGGCGCTGAAGGGGATCTGCGGCAGCGGCAAGATCTGAATCTCTTGCTGCGGACGCGTCGGGCCCCGCGCCAAATCACCAATCGGCGAGGAACGATCCGTCGGCGTCTGGTTATCCCCGATAGACAGCGGGAAGTTCCTCATGGCTTACGGTCGTTTCGTCACGATGATCGCGGCTTCCACCGTGATCATGTTCGCTCTGATGTATCTCAACACCTTCGCTCTGGATCACGTCTGGTACAGCCAGACCCGGACGTGGATGGCGTTGCTGATGGGCGCGGTCATGGCCGCCGTGATGCTCGCTTTCATGTGGGGCATGTACAGGAACCGTACGGCGAACGTCGCCATTCTGGCTGCCAGCGCTGTCGTGTTTGCGGTTTCGCTCTGGCTCGTTCGTAGCCAGCAGACCGTGACCGACGTTGCCTATATGCAGGCGATGATCCCGCATCATTCCATCGCGGTTCTCACCAGCGAGCGCGCGCACATCAGGGATCCCCGAGTCCGCAAGCTGGCCGACGACATCATCGAAGCCCAGGTGCGGGAGATCGGCGAAATGGAACGGTTGATCGCCGACCTCAAGGAGAAGCCCGCGCCCGCGGATGCGAAGGATCTGCCTCCGCGGCCGCCGACCTGACGGAGCGGCCTCGTATCACTTTGCCGGGGCGGTCGGATTGGTTGAGCCCGTGGTGACGCTCGGCGCGTTGTTCGGACTGGTGGTTGTGGTCTGCGGACCGACGTCGCGGCCATTGTAGAAGAAGACGGCTGCGACTACAGCGATCACGAAGATCGCCCCGATCGCCCAGCCCACCGGGCTGTTGCGGCGTGCTCTGTCTGCTCTGCGGTCATCCTGATAGGTCATCGTGCTCTCCATGGTAGAGCAGGAAAACCTTGCGCGAGCGAAGCTGTTCCTAATGTGACGCGGTTTGCAGGCCGACGCTTATCTTGTGCCGTAGGCGCGGTCGCCGGCGTCGCCGAGGCCCGGCAGGATAAAGCCGTTCTCGTCGAGACCTTCGTCGACTGCGGCCGTCCAGATCGGGACGTCCGGATGCAGTCCGCGCAGCCGTTCGAGCCCTTCGGGGGCGGCGATCAGGCAGGCGAGGCGAATGTCCTTGGCGCCGCGCTCCTTCAGCCGGTCGATTGCGGCCACAGCCGTGTTGGCGGTCGCAACGACCGGCGTCACCACGATCGCCAGGCGTTCGCTGAGATCGGACGGCGACTTGAAGAAGTATTCGACCGCCGCAAAACTGTGCGGCTCACGATAGAGGCCGATATGTGCGACGCGCGCCGTCGGCACCAGATCCATCATGCCGTCGACGAAGGTGGTGCCGGCGCGCAGCATCGGCACGAAGACCAGCTTCTTGCCCGCGATCTTGGCCGAATGCATCGTCGCCAGCGGCGTTTCGATGACGGTATCGGCGAGCGGCAGGTCGCGCGTCACCTCGTAGCACAGGAGCATGCCGATCTCCTTGATCAGCTCCCGAAACGATTTGGTCGAGATCGATTTGTCCCGCACCAGGGTCAGCTTGTGCTGCACCAGCGGATGATCGACGATCGTGACGCCTTGCATGACGGGATGCTCCTGAAATTGATCGATGCGCAATGCGACGCGTCTGGATTACGCGTTAGAAAACGGTCCCGTCGCTGATCACCTTGAGCGGCGGCGAACCGTCGGGGCGGCGCGCGAAGGCGATGGCGCGGCCCGCGGCCCAGGTGCCGCCTTCCAGAATGCTGGCGAGCGGCAATGTCTCAGGGGTGCGGCCGAGTTTGGCGCGGACCAGTTCGGCGAGCCGGTCCAGCAGCGCCACGGTCAGCGCGCGCCACTCAACGACGAGCAGGGAGTCCACCGCATGCGCACGCTCGGCGTCGGCGGCGTCGCGCAGGCGCAACACCTCGTGATCGACGAATAGGCCGCCATTGCGGTATTCGGCAAGCCCGGTCAGGCCGTCGATGTCGGTGACGTCAAACCCGGCGCGCTGGAGCGGCTCGATCAGCGAATAGCTCAGCCATTGCGACAGCTTGTGCAGGGGCACGAGGCCCGAGGTCGCATCGTTGGCCTTGATTGCCGGATGGCGCCAGCAATCGCCGAGCGGAATTCCGGCAAGCTCCAGTCGCGACGGCCAGATCGGTCCGAGCTGGTTCAGCACCGCCGACAGAATCGCGGGTGCGGGAACAGCGCCGCCCTTCGCCTGTGCCGCGATGTGATCGAACAACCCGCCCGGCCGCGGCGTATCGTGCGCGCCGAACACGTCCACGCGCTCCGTCACCAGCTTGCCCAAGCGTCGCAGCAGATCGGTCCGCCCTTCGAGCCCGAGCAGCGGATTGGCATCGCTCAGCTGAAAGGCGGATATGAGGGAGGCGAGGGGCAGTTTAGCAAGGATGTCCGCATCGGCCCTGAAGGGCGCGCGGGGATCGCGGGAAAAAAGACCGCTCGCGAACATGTCGAGGCTTGCAATCGCGAGTCCTTCGGATCGGCCGATGCTCTGTCCCGTCACGGCGTCGCGGTATCGCCACGCCGCACCCGCGCCGGCATCGAGCAGCACGCTGACGATGGCAAGGTCGAACTCCGCGCGTGCCCGCGCCGCGCGATCGGGCCACGACGCCGCATCCGCAAGCCGCGCCCAGCGATCGACGCCGCCGAGCACGAAATGCCGCCAGCGCGCATGGAACGGAATCTCCAGCGTCGGATAGGCCTCGCGCGTCACGGCGAGAACGGCGTCGGCAACGCCATCCATGCGATCGAGATCGATCGTGAAATGCGTCAGCCCGTCGTTCAGGCCGATCTCGAACATCTCGCCGGCACGCGCGCGAACCGCTGCTGCGCTGAGCAGCGAACGGGCCGGCAATTCCAAAGCGTCTGCCATCAATCGATCAGTATTTTTCCAGCGAACGCCCGACCACGCCATCGACGTCCTTCTCCGGCGCGATGTCGGTGGAGTAATAGCCGGCGGCCTTCTTCGCGGCGATCTCGACATAGGCATCGGCGGGAATGAGCTCGGGCGGGATCGGCACGCGCTCGACGATGTCGATGCCCTGCGAGGTCAATGCGTCATGCTTCATGTCGCTCATCGAGAGGAAGCGGTCGATGCGCTTCAGGCCGAGCCAGTGGATGGTGTCGGGCATCAATTGCTGGAAGCGCGCGTCCTGGACGCCGGCGACGCATTCGGTGCGCTCGAAATAGGCGGCGGCGGCATCGCCGTCTTCCTGGCGCTTGCGCGCGTTGTAGACCAGGAATTTCGTGACCTCGCCGAGCGCGCGGCCTTCCTTGCGGTTGTAGATCACGAGCCCGAGCCCGCCCTCCTGCGCGCCGCGCGCGGATTCCTCGATGCCGTGAATGAGGTAGGGGCGGCAGGTGCAGATGTCGGAGCCGAACACGTCGGAGCCGTTGCACTCGTCATGCACGCGGCAGGTGATCTTGGTGCGATGGTCCGGCAGCTTGGTGACGTCGCCGAACATGTAGACGGTGGTGCCGCCGATCGGCGGCAGAAACACTTTCATGTCCGGCCGGGTCACCAGCTCGGGGAACATGCCGGCGGTCTGCTCGAACAGCGTGCGCCGCAGCTCGGTCTCGTTGGTCGCAAAGCGCTCCGCAAGGCCCGGCAGATACCAGACCGGATCGATCGCGATCTTCACCACCGACACGCTGCCATTGGCATGCACGACGTCGCCGTCGGCGCGCAGGCGCTTGGCGGCGAGCGCCTCGCGGATCTCCGGCAGGTCCAGCCGCGCCCGCGTCACCGCGATGCTCGGCCTGATATCGATGCCCTCAGCGATGTCCTTGCCGAAATTCTCGGCGACGAGATGCCCCCAGGGATCGAGCGCGACGATCTTGGCGGGATCGCTCCATTGCGGGAACGGCCCGATGGTCGCCGCGGGAAACGTGTTGGTGAGATCGGGCCTACGAATCGGATCGAGCGCCCCGGCGGACACCGCGAGCGCGCGGTACATCGCATAGGAGCCGCCATGGCTGCCGATCACGTTGCGATCCCCGGCGCGCGACACCGTGCCGATGATCGGCCCGCGGGCCCGTGCGTCGGCGGCGCCCCAGTGGATCGGGAAGGCAGCTGTCCTGCCCGGCTCCGGATGGGAGGTGAGGCGGATGTGGTCGGTACGGTTCGCGCGGCTCATGACCAAACTCCTAAAAAGCCAACGGCCCGCCGCTCGGACGGGCCTTGGCTCGTCGCGCTGCCGATGCGGAACACCGGCGGCGCGAGCTCAATCCAACATATTGTAGCGGGCAGTCGCGACAGACAAGTTAATCGTGCTGCGCGGGGCGGGGCGGCTCGCGGCCAAATTCCCGTCATCCCGCAACCCGGCAGCGCCTGCCCAAGTGCCACGCCACCGCACTGGCGGACCTCGCCGCTATCGCAGTAAGCTTATGAAGTAATTATGGTTTTCTAGTTTTCAAGAGGCGCGGCACGGTTGGCGTGGCGGGCGTCGAGTTTCCGGACAAAACGTGTCATCAAACCAAACGCCCAGATCGCCTTTGCCCTATCGCCTGCCCGGGAGACCGCCATGTCCGCCGCTACCTACATCGACCCTCGCAACGGAAAGCTCTATCCGCTGGACCAGCCGCGCTGGTGCTCGGACGAGCGCACGCCGCTGCTGGTGACGCCGGGGGCCGGGATATCGCGGGAGGAGATCGAGCCGCGCACGCGATCGCTCTGGCGCTACCGGGCGGCGCTGCCGGTCGAGATCACGACTCCGATCACGCTCGGCGAAGGCTGCACGCCGCTGGTGCAGCAGGCCTGGGGCGAGCTGCGCCCGTTCTTCAAGCTCGAATGGTTCAACCCGACCGGCAGCTTCAAGGACCGGGGCTCCGCCGTGATGCTGTCGTTCCTGCGGCAGATCGGCGTCGACGCCATTCTGGAGGACTCGTCCGGCAATGGCGGCTCGTCGATGGCGGGTCTCGGTGCCGCCGGCGGCATGCGTGTGAAGATTCTCGCGCCGGCATCGACGTCACCGGCCAAGATCGCGCAGGTCCGCGCCTACGGCGCGGCGGTGCAGCTGGTCGAGGGCCCGCGCGAGGAATCGGAGGCCGAGGCCATCCGGCAATCCAGCCAGACCTTCTATGCCAGCCACAACTGGCAGCCGTTCTTTCTCGAAGGCACCAAGTCGCTCGCCTATGAGATCTGGGAGGATCTCGGCTTCCGCGCCCCCGACAACGTCATCGTCCCGGTCGGCGCCGGCAGCTCTCTGCTCGGTTGCGCCTTTGGTTTCCGTGAGCTGTTGAAAGCCGGCCAGATCACCAGGCTGCCGCGCCTGTTTACGGCGCAGCCGCTCAATTGCTCGCCGATCGATGCGAGCTTCAAGGCGGGCGTCGATACGCCTGTCGCGCGCGAGGTGAACAAGACCATCGCCGAAGGCACCGCGATCAAGCATCCGCTGCGCCTGCGCGAGATCATCGGCGCGTTGCGCGAGAGCGGCGGCGGCACCGTCGCGCTCACCGAGGATGAGATTGTCGCAGCGCTGCGGCGCCTTGCGCGGCAGGGCCTGTTCGCCGAGCCGACCAGCGCCAGTGCTGCCGCCGCGCTGGACAAACTATCCGCCACCGGTGCCATCAAGGCGAACGAGACCACGGTCGCCGTCCTCACCGGCACCGGCCTCAAGGCTGCGACCATCGTCGCCGATCTCGTGCAATAGGCGCGCCAAGGAGGCGAAGCCATCGCCGTCATGGGACCGCGTTGAACCTTTGGCATCCGTCGTCAGCCTCATGGAAACCGACGTCGAGCGAAGGGAGAGTTCCATGCCCGATCAAGACCCGTTTGCTGGTTTCAAGGCAGTCCAGAAGGAAGCCTGGTCGCTGTTCACGCCGATGGAAGTGTTCACGACACCCTCGGCCGCCAAGCTCGTGAGCTTCGCCGGGGTCGCGACCGGCCAAAGGCTGCTCGACGTCGGATGCGGCACCGGCGTTGCCGCGATCACGGCGGCGCGCCGCGGTGCGAAGGTCAGGGGCCTCGACCTGTCGCCGGTCCTGATCGATCGCGCCCGCGAGCACGCGCAGCTGGCGAACCTCGATGTCGACTTTGCCGAGGGCGACGCCGAAAGCCTGCCCTATGGCGACAACGAGTTCGACGTGGTGCTCAGCCAGTTCGGCCACATGTTCGCGCCGCGTCCCGAGGTCGCCATCGGCGAGATGCTGCGCGTGCTGAAGCCCGGCGGCACCATCGCCTTCTCCACCTGGCCGCCGCATCTTTATGTCGGACGGATGTTCGCGCTGATCGGCCGCCATCTGCCGCCGCCCGAGGGCGTGGCATCACCGGTGTCGTGGGGCGATCCCAAGATCGTCGCCGAACGTCTCGCAGGGAAAGTGAAGGACGTCGCCTTCGACATGGACATCATGACGCCGTCCGCACTCAGCCCGCAGCATTTCCGCCGCACCATGGAAACGACGATCGGCCCTTTGATCAAGCTCATTGCCCAGTACAAGGACGAACCGGACAGGCTGCGGAGTTTTCGCAACGAGTTCGAGGCGCTGATTTCCGAATATTACGACGGAAGCAACAACGTGATGCGCCAGCAATTCCTGATGTCGAAGTCGAGGAAGGTGTGACTGCTTTCTCTTCTCCCTTGCGGGGGAAGAGCCTCTATTCCTTCAGATCGTTCACGCGCTTCACCCAAATGCGCACATCGGTGAGCACGCCGGGCAGCACCGCCTTGACCTCCTGTATGGTCATGCCGGCCTTGATGCGGGGATCGTAGAGCAGGTTGAGGATGTACTGGTCGTAGACGTCGAAATAGCCCATCGAGACGTTGTCGTTGAACATGGTCCAGGGCACGCTCGCGGTGTCGTTGATCGGGCCGAGCGATTGCAGCAGCTCCTCATAGGCGCAGTCGAGGAAGGTGAAATCGCCGTTGTCGACGGTGAGGATGACGTCGGAATGCTCGATCTCGAAATTGTCGTTCTTGCGGAACCCTGACAGGCATTGCGGATCGAGCGAGGTGCGGATCTCTCGGGCCTTCTCCGCACCGTAGAAGCTTGAGATGGTGCGGAACAGATCGCGGTCGCGCACGAGCTTCACCCGCACATTTGCGGCCTCGCTGCTGTCGATCATGGCGATGTCGAGATGCTGCACGCGCTTGCCGATGTCGGCCACGACCTTTGCGAGCTGCGCCTTGCGGTCGGCGCGGTCGCTCTCGGCGAACACGCGCACCGGTCCGTCGAACTTGCGGATGCGGTCGACGCGGCCGGCAAGATGGTATTCGGCGCCGAACGCCGTCTTCAGAAAGCCATCGACGATTTCGCCGTCGGTAAAGCTCTTCTTCTCGGCGCGCTGGCGCGAGGCGATCGCGGGCAATTCGCCCGCGACGGCGATGGTAGCGGTGTCAGGGGCAAACGCGACGGTGGCGAGCGCCAGCAGGGCGATGCGAAAGCCGGACGAAGACGGGGCCAATGCGCTCATTGCCAGGCGACGCTGCCGTATTCGGAACCGACGCACAAGACCGCATATCCACGCGCCCGCCGGTTCCTGCTAGTTGTTCAGCACGACCACAGTGGTGCCGACGCCGACGCGGCCGTAGAGGTCAGTGACATCGTCGTTGGTCATGCGGAAGCAGCCCGAGGACACCGCCTGGCCGATCGTCTCCGGCTCGTTGGAGCCGTGGATGCGATAGAGCGTCGAGCCCAGATACATCGCGCGCGCACCGAGCGGATTCTCGACGCCGCCCTTCATGTGACGCGGCAGGTCCGGCCGGCGCGCCAACATCTGCGACGGCGGCGTCCAGTCCGGCCATTCCTTCTTGGCGGTGATCCTGTGCACGCCGCCCCAGCGGAAGCCGTCGCGGCCGACACCGATGCCGTAGCGCAGGGCCTGACCGTTCTGGAGCACCAGATAGAGCCGGCGCTCCGAGGTGTTCACCACGATCGTGCCGGGGGCGTAATTGCCGTTGTACATGACGGTGGTGCGGGGAACCGGGCTCGAGCCGCCGCGGAAGAAATTCGGGCCGCCGCCCATGATGTCGCGGGAGTCGAACTCCTCGGCGAAGGCGCCGCCGGCGGTCGCCGACAGCAGTGCGATGGCGGCAATCGGCGCGGCAAAAAACCGGATCATTGTTTCCCCCAGCAAAAAAATCGATTCAACTGAAGTCACAGGCCATATTTGCGAGCTTTCCGCAAGCCACGCCACCGTGAGGGAGGCATCCTTAATGAATGGCGTTACCAAATCGGCAACCATGCCAATTTGCCGGAAAGCATTAGCCAAACGGGCGCATCGCAGGGCGGCGATGCCGGCTATTGCTTTGACGAGACGAGCGAACAATGATTGATCGGACGGATTGTTGGAACATTGCCGGTTGCGGGAGCTGACGGATGAACGGTGCGGAAAGTCTGGTGCGGACGATGGTCAAGGGCGGGGTCGACGTCTGCTTCTCCAACCCCGGCACCTCCGAGATGCATTTTGTCGCAGCGCTCGACCGCGTGCCCGGCATGCGTTGCGTGCTCGGCCTGTTCGAAGGCGTGGTGACCGGCGCCGCCGACGGTTATTTCCGCATGAAGGGCACGCCGGCCTCGACGCTGCTGCATCTCGGTCCCGGCCTCGCCAACGGCCTTGCCAATCTGCACAATGCCAAGAAGGCGAATTCCGGCATCGTCAACATCGTCGGCCAGCACGCCGTCTACCACATCGGCTACAACGCGCCGCTGACCTCCGACATCGAGGGCCTGGCCCGGCCGATGTCGTCCTGGGTCCGGACCTCGCCGAACTCCAAATCGGTCGCCGCCGATGGTGCCGCGGCGATCGCCGCCGCCAAGAGCGCGCCGCCGCAGATCGCGACCCTGATCCTGCCCGCCGACACCGCCTGGAACGAAGCGGACGGCATCGCCGAGGTTCCGGCCGAGCAGCAGCGCGCGAGCTATTCGCCGCAGGCAGTCGAGCAGGCCGCCAAGATCCTGCATGGCGACGGCGAGGGCACGCTGCTGCTGATGACCGGCAGTGCGCTGAGCGAGCAGGGCCTGGCGCTGGCCGAGCGTATCGCCGCCAAGACCGGCTGCACCGTGATGGGCCCGACCTTCCGTCCCAGGATGGCGCGCGGCCGCGGCCGCTTCTCGATCGATCGCATCCACTACGTGATCGACAACGCGCTGCAGATGCTGGCGAGGTTCCGCCATATCGTGCTGGTCGAGTCCGACGATCCCGTGGCCTTCTTCGCCTATCCGAACAAGCCGAGCATCCTCAAGCCCGAGGGCTGCGACGTGCATCGCATGACCTCCTGGGGTGAGAATTCGGTCGCGGCGCTGGAAGCGCTCGCCGGCGCGGTGAAGGCCAGCGCGAAGGACGTCAAGCAGCAGGCCGCGGCCGAGCTGCTCAAGCCGACCGGCGCATTGACCCACGCCTCGATCGCCCAGTCGATCGCCTATGCGATTCCCGAGAATGCGATCCTGGTCGACGAATCCCTCACCACCGGGCGCGCCTTCTTCCCGCCGACCGCGGCGGCTGCTCCGCATGACTGGCTCCAGAACATGGGCGGCTCGATCGGCTTCTCGACGCCGCTCTCGATCGGCGCCGCGATCGCCTGCCCGGATCGCAAGGTGATCTGCATGGTCGGCGACGGCAGTGCGATGTACACGATCCAGTCGCTGTGGACGCAGGCGAGAGAAAACCTCAACATCGTCACCATCGTGTTCGCCAATCGCATCTACCAGATCCTGCGCGGCGAGTTCGACAATGTCGGCGCCGGCGAGCCCGGCCAGCGTGCCAACGACATGCTTCGGCTCGACCGGCCGACGCTGGATTTCGTGGCGCTGGCCAAGGGCATGGGCGTGCCCGGCCGCGCCGTCACCAACGCGGACGAGTTCAACAAGGCGCTGGCCGAGGCCGTCGCCGAGCCCGGACCGCGGCTGATCGAAGTCCAGATGTAGGGCACCGCATCAGGAGCGCCGAGGGCCCGGAGGCAAAATGCAGACCGAGCTGAACAAGGTGATCGCGGCGCTCCGGGACTTCTACGCCCAGGAAGCATTCCTGTTCGAGAAGGACATCGGCGAGCGTGCCATCACGCACCGCTTCGCCGTGTATCTGGAGAAGCAATTCTCCGGCTGGTCGGTCGACTGCAACTACGACCGGCTCGGCGAGCGTACGCTGCATCTGCCGCACGGCACCATCATCTCGACCGATGATCATCTGGGCAAGTCGATCTACCCTGACGTCGTCGTGCATCAGCGCGAGATCCCGAACAATTTGCTCACCGTGGAGATCCGCAAGGCGAGCAATCACACCGCACTCGACCACGACCAGCACAAGCTGATGGCGCTGACCGATGCGCATGTCTGGTTCGCGTATTGGATCGGCGTGCTGCTGGTGCTGGACAAGGACCATGTGACGATCTCGGAAGTCTATGTCAGCGGCGTCCTCGATCAGCCGCTGTCGCGCTGGTTCGCGACGCGGCTGGAGGAGATCGGCCTGAGGGCTGCGCGGTAAGGCGCGTGCCGAGATTGTCGCCTTTAATTCAGCTATTGCTTTGAGTCATAACCCAAGCGCGATCTCAGCCCATTTCAGCATGCGGTCGCTATTGAGGAATGACAGCACCGCCGGCTCCAGTGACGCGGTCGCGCCCGGTGCGAGCAAAGCCGTCGCGGCCACCATGTCGCAGCGTTGATTGAAGGCGAGTGAGAGCGCGGCCTTCGGATTCCCCTCAACGCGATATGCCCGGCTGCGGCCGCGCATCGGACCGACGACGATCTCTCGGCCGGCAGCCGTCGGCGTTGCCTTCCCAATCAGCGCCAGGTCGCCCATCTGTTCGAGGTCGCCGTCGTCGGCAACGCCGGTGGCGCAATTGCAAAAGCCGAGCTTGGGGCGAACGTAGAGCTGGACCTCGCCGCCGCAATCTTCGGCCTTGCAGCGAAACGCCTTTCCCTTCCCCCAGGGATCCGCGCCGAAAGGCCAGTCGATTTCCGTCCACACCGGGCGGACCTCGCCGGAGGCCGCTGTTGCGCGTGCCGGTTCGCCGGATCGCAATATCCAGAGCGCCGCGGCTGCGCAGAGCAGCGCACTGGCTGCGCTGATTGCAACGAATTTGCTTGTCAGGCGCATGGAAGTTGCCGCGGCACCTTTGCTAATTCTGAGCCATCAACTTTCGTGCGGCCGCGAGGTCTTCCCGAGATGAGTCGCCATTTCTCGCCGTTTCGACGACTTTGGCGTAATACTGGCGGGCCTTCACAGTATCCCCCGCTTTCTCGGCCGCGTGAGCGGCGCCGATCGTCGCGCCAAAGCGGTTCGGCTCCTTCTGCATCGTGCTTTCGAACGCGACCAATGCCTCCGTCGCCATGCCGCGTTCGAGCAGCATGGTCCCGTAAAGCTCGCGTGCGGGGGCAAGCGGACCCGGCGTCACGATGGATTTTTCGGTCTTGTCTTCGGCATCGGCGGCAAGGCGCATCGCTTCCAACGCATCCGCCTGTTTCCCCAAGGCGTTGAGCTGCCAGGCTGTAGCGACCTGCCGCTGAATGTCCACGATTTCGGCCCAATAAGCGTCCTTGTCCTGCTGCAGCTTGTCCCGCAACTCCGCCAGCTTGGCGATGTCCGCCGTTGCCGCGTCTGCATTGCCGGAGCGCGCGGCGCCAAGGGCGCGGGCGAAATAGGTGATGGCGTCGACATAGGCAAACCGGCTCGGCTCGACCTTCAGCGCGGCAGCACCCTGCCAATCACCGCGCTCGACCATATAGCGCGCTTGGCTGGCCGCGATCGCGTAGGGACCGGCGCGGACAGCCGGCGCATAGCCAGTGGTCGCAATCATGTCCGCGATGACGTCGCTGGCTCGGCTGTCCTGCGCAAGCTGAAGCAGCGCGTAGACCATATAGTCGTCGGCATGCAGCTGCTCGCTGGGGTCCTTGCCCTCCTTGGCAGCCTTGGCGGAACGGCTATTGGCGTCAATGGATTCGTTCCAGTAGCCGACGCGCGTGAAGATGTGCGACGGCATATGCAAGGCGTGCGGTGCCGCCGGCGCGATCTCGGAGTAGCGCTTTGCAGCGTCGAGTCCTTGCCCTGCGATCGCCGGATAGTCATAGAGATGGATCAGGTAATGCGCGACGCCGGGATGCCGCGGCTGGCGCTTGAAGATCGGCTCCAGGATAGCGGCGCCCTTGAGCTGGTTGGCATAGGACTTGTCGTTTGGTGACGCCGTGACATTCAGCGTGATGGCGTAGGCGATCTGCGCCTCGTCATCATCGGGATAGCGCGCGGCGACGGCTTCGGTTGCCTTGAGATAGGACTGCGCGCGCTGGCCAAACGTCGCCTTTTCGTCGCCCGAATAGAAGGCCAGCAGCGCGTCGATATAGTCACGTTCGCGTTCGCTCTTGGCGCCGAGTGCCTTGGCCTTCTGCAGCGCGGCGAGACCTCCGGTGAGGTTTTCCTTCGGCGCGGCAAAATGCGGATTGTACAGCAGGCTCAGGGCAATGCCCCAATAGGCGATCGCGCATTCCGGATCGGCCTGCAGCGTCTCCTCGAAAATTTCCTTTGCGGGCCGGTACCAGAACGAGTGCTGATAACGCATCCCGCGATCAAAGCGGCGCTGCGCCACCTCGTTGCAGGACGTCTGGAAGTGCACCTTGCCAAATTGCTCGTCGGCCCCGTCCTCCGCGCGTGCGGCAGGCGTGCCGGAAATCGAGCCTAGGGTAGCGAGGGCGAGAAGAGAAATGGTTCTCAAGGCGAGCGCGCGCATCGGCCCCTCCGTTTTCTGTTCAGAATAAATCTGGTCAGATGGCGCCGATAAAACCGAGGGCGCCGAAGTTCGTACTGCTGAGATTGGCAATGGCAACTGCGTTGCTAAAGGATTTCTCCATTCGACATGCGAGTCAACAGGAAGCGGACAGATTTGCGTTAGGGAAGCACGCCTGCCAGGATCCATCCGCTCGCGCGTCGAGGCGAGTGGGCCACAAGGCCGCTCGCACGACGAGCGGCCTTGCATCATCGTCCCTCACCCGCTCAATGCAGCGGATCGCCCTGGCCGAGCGCGTAGGCGACGAGGTCCTTCAGCGCGAAGCCGGAGCCGGTCACCGGCGTCCATTGCGGGTCGAGCGACAGCACGGAGGAATTATCTCCGAACATCATGCCGAGGAAGACCTCGGCGACGATGCGACCGCCGACCGGTCCGAGCTGCGGTGTCCTGACAGTGGCGGGCCCGCCGGTGGCGGGGATTGCCATGTCCGTCGCGTTTTGCCGCGCCTCGGCGAGGATGTAGGCCCACAGCGGGCAGTTGCCGGCGAACACGCCGTTCGCGATGGTTGCGATCTTGACCTGCGGATCGCCCGTCCCGGGCTCGTCGACGGCCTTGCCGATGATGATCTCGTCGTCGCTCAGCGGCGTCAGGTTCATCGCCCTGGCGACGGCCTGGCCCGACGGCAGGCCGAGCCGCCAGCTGCGCTCGAGATTGCGCAGCGCGAGCGACGCCGGATTGGAGGCGACTTCCGGCGGCAGCTTGCGCAGCGGGTCCACCAGCGAGGCATCGATGCGATAGGCGAACTGCAGCCGCCTCTTGTTGTCGGGATTGGTGTCGTCGTCCTCGACGCCATAGGGGCGCGTGTCGAGATCGATGAAGCGGCCCCAGTCCATGGCGCGTCCCGGTCCCATCGCACGGAAGCCGGTCAGTGCGTTGTGGTCGGGATTGTTGGGATCGGGGAAGATCTGCAGCAGCATGTTGGCCGCGTCGTTGAGCCGGTAGCCGGGGCGGATCATGGAGTGCCCGAGCCGGTAGGCCGCGACCGAGAACTCGACCGGCATGAACGGATAGGTCTTCCAATGGTAGTAAGCGAGCTTGCTGCGGTCGTAGTGACCTGCGGTCTTCAGCTCGTCCAGCACGCTGGCGTGGACGATGCGCGGCAGGAAGTCGTTCAGGACCACGTACTGATAGTGGAATCGAACGCGCTGCTGCACGTCTTCGAACGACAGGCTGTCATTGTCGTCGACCATGCGGTTGTGAAAGCGCAGCATCAAGGCCTGGAATTGCGAGACGATGCTGTTCTCGTCGTTGCGGGGATCGCCGATCAGCGCGCGGCCCTTGAAGCGCGGCAGGTCGACGGCATCGGGCACGCCCGCGCCGGTGACCTTCTCGCCGAGCCGGAACTTGATGCCGTCATACATGTAGGGCTGGTCGTTCGGACCGCGGCCGTAGACATTGTCCATGTCGAGCGACGGCGTGCGGAAGTCGACGAGCCCGTCGGGATCCTGCTGCTTGGTCAGAGAGCTGACCGGATCGAAGGTGATGTCGTGGTCGACGAACTGGCCGAAATAAGTGTAGAGCGAAGGAATGCCGCTCTCTTCCGCGTCCGGCCCGTCCTTCGGCCCGTCGAAGCCGGCGATCATCTTGTCGGCGAGCGCCGACAGGTTTGCGATCGTGCCGGAATCGTTCGGGCCGAATTTGGCCGGTGCGAGCTTGCGGAACATGCGGCCGAAGCGGCCTTGCGAAAGCGGCGAACGCGTTGCGTTCAGACCGCGCGGAACAATTGCGTGGCGGCTGCTCATTGAAACACCTTCCTGAAAAATCGAATGAAACAGTTCGGGCTCAAGTTTCTCGCGCTGGGGTTTGCAGCCTAGGCGCGATCACGCTTGTCACGAGCGAGATGGATCACAATTGCCCGGGATCGAAATTTTCGGTAGGTGCGGCTTTCCCGCAAGCCACGGCTGCGCATCGTGAATTTCCTCGTGGCGATGACGGATAACATTCTCGTCATCGACGGACGCAGGCGGGTTCGCACAGTTTCAATTCGCCGAGGCGTCGGCGAAATGGATCGGCTTCACGCAAAAATTGTGGCGGCGCGCGCGTCATGCGCGCACGCCGCCAATTCGTCAGTAGTCGCGCTGCTGCGAGAACGCGTAGCGCGGGTTGATGCCACAATAGGACGACGTGCCGGACGCGGTGGCGAGGCACTGCTGATAGCTCGCAAACTGGCAATTGCCGGGGTAACCCCACGAGCGGCCCTGGATGCAATATCGATCGTTCGCAGGATGTGCCTGGGCTGCCGGGGATGCTACGGCCAGCAGGGCCGCGAGCGATGCGAGAGTGAGGATGGTGCGACGCATGTCAGTCTCCTTCGTGAGCGAGTGGGTGGGAATGTCAGCGAGCCTGGCTCGTCTGCTGCAAAGTCATGCCTGTGTTGGTGTCGCCGGAATGCCTTGCGTTCGCGACAAGGCACATCATGACGCAGCTTGCCGCCGCAATGTGATCTCGGCCACAGTTCACGACGGGGTTCCGGCCTATCGTGAGCGGACTTGCACGCGTCGATCCCGGAGAACTACGCTTGCCTTATTCGGATCAGGTCTTTTGGAGGTTCTAATGCAGAAATCATACTTGCTGGCTGCGACAGCAGCGCTGGCGCTTCTCATGCAGACACCGCTCGCGTTGGCGCAGGGCGCACCAGCCGCCGCCGGAACCGCGGCGCCTGCGGCGACAACCGCCGCGCCGGCAGCGACGACGACCGCGCCGGGCGCAACCAACGACGCTTCCAGCCAGCCGACCGACTCCAAGAAGAGTGCGTCGAAGAAGCCGGCGAAGAAGAAGATGACGCGGCAGCAGGAGATTGACCACTCGGTCGACAGCGGCACGGTGCCCGCGCGCTACCGCAGCTCGGTGCCCAAGCAGTACCAGCAATACGTTCCGTTCGATAAGCAGTGACGGATCGCACGGCGGCGCGGCGTGATCGGGCGTCGCGCCGCCGGTGCCATCGCGTAAAATTAGGACCTTGGCCGGGCGGAATCCGGCCATACATCCCCAGTGGCGGTCCGCGCGAGCGGTGCTAGAGTAGGCCGAAGCCTTGGGGGAGTAATGAGTGACGACGTGAGGGATGCTGGCCTTGTGGCCATGATCAGCAGCATCCTGGGAGGCAACAAGCGCGCCGCAGAAAGTGTCGCGCCGCCGCCCCTCATCGAGGTTCCGCCGCCGACAGCACCGACGAACGGGTTTGAGCTGGTCGAGCCCGCCCCCGATACGCCGCCGGCCAAGCTCGAGAACAACTCGGAGAATGATTCCGGGGACGCGCCCGATGCGACGCCGGCTGCCGCGAAGCCGGTCGAGCCGCCGGCGAAGATCGCCACGACGCCTGATGGCAAGCAATTGCTGCCTGCTGAAGCGATCGCCGATCTCGTCCTGGGTGAACTGCGCAAGCTCGAGAATTTTCCGGCGACCGGCGCCTCCGTGACGGTCTATGGTTACAGGCACTGGAACGCGATGATCACCTTCGCGCCGTTCTCGACCACATTCCGGGATGCCACGCGGTTCCGCCAGGCCATGCCGGACATCGTCTTCAAGCTGCGCCGTTTCGTCGAACTTGAGATATGATCGTGGCCGTGAGCCCGAACAGTTCGACAGGATTTTCGACTTGAGCGTTGCCTTTACCAAAGAAGAGAGCGCGGAAACCGCCGCCGAGACGCTGTTGCCGGATCGGCCGATCTCGCCGCATCCGAACCTCGTGACGGAAGCGGGCTTGCAGGCGCTGCAAAGACAGCTTCAGGACGCGCGCGAGGCCTATGAAGCCGCGCAGGCGATCGAGGACGTCAACGAAAAGCGCCGGCAATCGGCGGTGCCCTTGCGTGATGCCCGCTATGTCACCGAACGGCTGCGCACGGCGCAGGTCGTTCCCGCCCCAGCCTCGACCGACACCGTCGCCTTCGGCAGCACGGTGACCTTCAGCCGCGCAGATGGCCGCGTGCAAACTTATCGCATCGTCGGCGAGGACGAAGCCGACCCCAAGGCCGGCACGATCTCGTTCGTGGCGCCGGTGGCAAAGTCGTTGATGGGGAAGGCGGTCGGGGATGTCGTGGGGTCGGGTGCGCAGGAGATCGAGATTTTGTCGATTGGGTAGGGGACGTTTATCGATGGTTTCCACTGTGTCCGCGCAACAAGGCGCGATAGCTGGATGAGGCGGTTTCTGTCGGGGGCGTTGCCGTTCTACGCGCTGGCCGGGTTGGCCATGTGCATGTATCTCGTCCTGTACAAGACTGATCTCTTCGACCTGAACGCCATCGTCCGGGATGCAACCGGTTCGGCGTGGTTTCCGGTCTTCATATTCGTCTGCGTGCTGCTGGAGGCGGTCTTTCCGTATTTTGGCTATTTCCCCGGAACCGCTCTTATCCTGATGTCCGTGGCGCTCAATCCGAAGCCCGCGGACGTCTCCGTTTTTATCGTGGCGTGGCTGGCTATCATCGTCGGCGCCGTCCTGAGTTACGGGCAGGCTCGTTTTTTCAGACCGCTGTTGCAGCGGGTCGCCTCAAAGGCGGCACTGAACCGGTGTGAGACCCTCCTCGACGCCTACGGTCCTTACGCGCGCATTGCCCTGTTCGTTCATCCCAACGCCTGCGCGATGTATTTCACGGCACTCGGACTTCTCGGCCGCAACCTGACGCGCGAGCTCGCCTATCTCGGCGTGGGCGCAGCAGCCTCCGTGGGCGTTCTGTTCGTCGTCGTGACCAGGCTCGTGTCGTCCGTAGGCACCACCGACGACGGGGAATTGCAGCTGCTGCTGGCCGCAGCACTGGTCGCCATCGGGACCCTCGTCGGTCTCTACGGGGCCTGGCGGCCGGCGCGGGCGGCTTGAAGCTCGAGGTGGCGTGCGCGTCAGCCGGCGCGGTCTCACCCCTTGCTTCGTCATTGCGAGCGCAGCGAAGCAATCCAGTCTGTCTCCGCGGAAAGACTCTGGATTGCTTCGCTACGCTCGCAATGACGAGGGGAGATCATGCGCAAAACAAAAAGCTGATGCGCAAGGGCGATGACCCAATACTTCCCGCTCAGGCCACCGCGACGATGCCATCATGCCGGTGTTTTGCCCGGCAAGTCAAATCCGATTTCGGAAAAATAGTATGGTTGTAACCCAATTGGTCCGACTGGGGTCGGCTACTGTGCATGGGGTTGTTTTCGACATTTTCGATTGAGACGGTCCCGACACGCCTGCAGGCGTCGACGATGGGGCCGCAATCAGCAGGGTTCAGGAAGGTGGATGGTGGGCGCACAAGGGATCGAACCTTGGACCTCTCCCGTGTGAAGGGAACGCTCTCCCGCTGAGCTATGCACCCGAAACCATCATGCAGGCGGCCCGAGTTCGGCCACCGACGCTTTGGAGCCCGCGATTTAGAAGTGCGGGCCGAACGTGTCAAGTTTCGAGGCGCCCGAAGACGTTAAAAGCGGCCCGGAAACCTTCCGCAGACCGCGCAATTCGGCGGTCAGACCGTTTGGAGCCGCCTACGCGCCCTGCTGGCGGGCGCGGGAGGCGTGGGCCTGGAGCGCGCGGATGCGTTCGGCCAGTGTTCCGCCGCCTTCGGGCAGGGTGCCTGCGGCCGTGCCGTTGGTCGGGGCGTCATTGGCCGGGCGCGGCGCCGGCCTCGGCGGCTGGCCGGCCTCGGCCGCGAGCAGGGCTTCGATCGGCGAGTTCGGGCCTTCGAGCTGCATCGCGAGCTTGGCCACTTCGGCTGCGATGTCGTTGATGCGTTCGCGCAGCAGCGCGTTCTCCATCCGCTCGGTCGCCCAAGAGCTTTCGGCCTGCTGCTGGATCGCGTTGATGTCGCGCTGGAGCTTGGCGCGCTCGTCGCGGGCGGTGCGCAGCTGCTCCTCCAGCGCGGTCTTTTCCGCGCGGATCGATTCCATTGCGGCCGACGATTTGCCGCCGCTCAAGGCCGCGATCTCGACGCGCAGCTCCTTGATGGTGCGCTCGGAACTCTCATTGGCCTGGCGGAGCTGGTTGTTCTCATAGTCGCGCTCGGCGAGCAGCTTGCCCTGCGTGGCCAGGCGGCCTTCGAGATCGCCGACACGGCCCGACAGCATCTCGGCCTCTTTCACCTGCACGATGAGCTGGCGATCGAGGTCCGTGACGCGCTGGCTCAGATTCTCGACGCGGCCGCGGGCGTCGCCGAGCTCGCGCGAGGCGGTCTCGGATTCGGTGCGCTCCTGCGCCAGCCGCGCCTGCGTCGCGGCAAATTCCTTCTCGGCGTCGCCGACGCGGTTCTTCAGCTCCTCGATCTGCGCACGGACCGCGACCAGCTCGACCTGACGGCTCTCCGCCATCATCGAGCGGTCCGACAGTTCGGAATTGATCTTTGCGAGCTCGCCCTGCTTGTCCGTCAGCGCGAGCTCGGCGGCGCGCAGGGCTGCGGTCTTGGTGTTGAATTCCTCTTCGGTGGCGCGGAGCTGCTCCTTCACCGCCTTCTCGCGCGCTTCGAGCGCGAAGATCGTGGCGTTCTTCTCGCCGAGCTCGATCTTCATGCGGTTGATGGCGTCGCTCTTCTTGCCGAGCTCGGCGAGCTGGCTCGTGGTCTTGTTCTTGAGCTGGTCGACGCTCATCTCCAGCCGTCGCGCCGACATGGCGAATTCGGCGCGGAGCTGGTCCTTGTCGGCCTGGATCTCGGCCATCGACAACGGCGTGGCGGCCTCGAGCCGGCGCGTGGTCAGGCGCACGGCGCGGTTATGCACCAGCGGCACGATCGCGAGCCCGCACAGCATCGAGAGCAGGAAACCGATCGCCAGGTACATGATCGGTTCGACCATGGGCCAGAACTCCCAAAGCTAAGGAAAAATTTACCAAGGACATTGCATGCGGGGCCGGCAAAAAGCCAGCCCCGACATGTCGTTAACCTTGATCCGTCGCCGGAGGGGAAAGCGGAACGCTAGAACGGGTTCCAGGTCGCGCGCGGGGTGAATTTCAAATAGCCGATATTGGCTCCCAGCCGCAGGCCGAGGCCCGAGCGGATCGGCACCAGCACGATGTTGTTAGCGGTTAGCGCCGTCATGCCGAAGCCGCCGATGATGTAGGCCGAGCCGTCGAGGCCGGCGAAGCGCTGGTAGATCGCGTTGGTGGCGGGCAGATTATAGACCAGCGTCATGGTGCGCGCGCCGTCGCCACCCCAGTCGAAGCCGAGCGAGGGACCCTGCCAGTAGACGCGCAGGTCGCCGGCGTTCTTGGTGTAGAGCGTGCCTTCGCCGTAGCGCAGGCCGGCGACGAAAGCGCCGGAGCCCTCCTCACCGAGGATATAGCCGTTGGGCAGGCCCCATTGGCTGACCGCCTTCTCGATGATCGAGGCGAGACCGCGCGAGACGTTGCCGAAGAAGCGGTGGCCGGCGTTCACGAGTTCGTCCGGCCCATAGGTGCTGGGCGTCTGGGTCCGCTGCGGCGGCGGCAAATCGGGCGGCGGCGGCTGCTGGGCGGAAGCCGGAATGATCCACCCGACCATCGCGGCAAGCGCGACTGCGGCAAGGCGTGATGCGAAAGTCATAAAAGAACCTCTGGTATCGAATCCGGTCGCTTCCTTAACCTGACGCCAACAGGCACGGCTCTAGGTTGCGCCGGATGTCCCCTCGACTCGGATGTTATCCGCAGCAACTATGACGGCAGAACGGCAGGAAGCCAGCCCTTTGCGCCCCGGAATTGCCTTGATCGGCCTTCTGGTCTGCATGCTGTCGGGCATTTGGATCCTCTGCGCAGGGGGGCCGGCGCAGGCGGCCACCACCGAGCGGATCGTCGTCAACCGCTTCAGCGGCGTGGCGATCGAGGGCTTCGACCCCGTGGCCTATTTCGTCGCTGGCGCGGCGGTGCAGGGAACGGCCGAATTCGAGGCGAACCTGTGGGGCGCAGTCTGGCGCTTTCGGAACGAGGGCAACCGGGCCTCTTTCCTGGCTCATCCAGAGGTCTACGGGCCGCAGTTCGGCGGCTACGATCCGGTCGATATCGCCCGCGGGGTCACCATCGCCGGCAACCCCCGTTTCTTCGCGATCGCGGCGCAGCGGCTCTATCTGTTCAGCCGGGAAGCCAATCGCGACGGCTTCGCCGCCAACCCCGAGCGCTTCCTCTACGAGGTGGGCAAGCGCTGGCCGGCCCTCCAGGACAAGCTCAGCCAGTAGCGCCCTTACGACGTCAGACTCTTGCCGCCTGCGGGTCACCCCAGGCGATGAACTCCGGGACGATGAAGCCGCCATCGTGCCGCTCGCCGAAGCGGAGCGCGCCGCCCTTGCCGTCGGTTACGCTGCCGCCGGCTGCGGTCACGACCGCGTAGCCGGCCCCGACGTCCCATTCACAAGTGGGCCCGAAGCGGGGATAGATGTCGGCACTGCCTTCCGCGATCCGGCCGAATTTCACGGCCGAGCCGACCGTCTTTCTGACGGCGTTGGGGCGGTGATCGATGAAGGCCTCGGTTCTGGGATCTCCATGCGAGCGGCTCACCGCGGCGATCCATGGCTCGCCCAGGGGCGGCAACTTGCGGGTATGGATCGGCTCGGCAGCGCCGATCGTCGCGCCGTCGAACCTGACGCGCTCGGCGCCGCGGCCGACGATGCCGCGCCAGAGCAGCCCGAGTGCGGGCGCGCTGACGATGCCCAGCAGCGGCACGCCCGATGTCACCAGGGCAAGGTTGACGGTGAATTCGTCGCGCCCGGCGACGAACTCCTTGGTGCCGTCCAGCGGATCGATCAGAAAGAAGCTGTCGCGGAACGGCGGCGAGGCGAGCTGGGTCCGCTCTTCCGAGAGCGTCGGGATGTCGCCCGCGAACTGCGCCAGCCCGTCCGCGATGATGCGGTCGGCGGCAAGGTCGGCCTCGGTCACCGGCGAGCCGTCCTGCTTGCCGTCGACCCGCATCGCCGCGCGGTTGACCGCGAGGATGGCTTCGCCCGCCTTCACCACCAGCGCGGTGAGCGGCTCCATCAGGTGGGAGGCGGCCGCGCCGTCGATGATCCGTTTCACCTGCATGCCTCATTCATCGGCAATTCCATCCCTGCTTGAGTGATTCGCCGCGGCATTAGGGCCGCTTCGAACCGATCGCAAGCTAGCTGCCATGGGCTTGCGAATGTTAGAACCTGCGGCATTCGTCAAGCATGCTTGATTCGCCGCGTCCGCGCCGTGCAATTCCAGGAACCCTTTATGTCTGACGCTTCGTCACCCGCTACCGTTGCCGCTCCAGATGCGCTCGAACTCGCTGCGCTGCTGTGCTCGCGGGTCTGCCACGATCTCATCAGCCCTGTCGGCGCCATCGTCAATGGGCTCGAAGTGCTCGACGACGATCCCAAGCCCGACGACCGCGAGTTCGCACTCGACCTGATTCGCAAGAGCGCGAAAACCGCCTCCGCCCGCCTCCAGTTCTGCCGTCTTGCCTTTGGTGCGGCCGGCTCGTCCGGCGCGCAGATCGATCTCGGCGATGCCCAGACCATGGCGCGCGGCCACATCGAGGACGGCAAGTGCTCGATCACCTGGAATCTGCCGCGGATCCTGCTGCCGAAGAATCGCGTCAAGCTGTTGCTCAACATGCTGGTCGTTTCGCAGCACACGATCCCGCGCGGCGGCACGCTGACGATCGATCCGATCGGCGAGGGCGAGACGATGAGCTTCCGCATCACCGCGACCGGACATAATGCGCGCCTGCCGCAGAACATCTCCGAGCTCCTGAGCGGCGAGCGCGGCCCGGCCGCCGATGCACATGCGATCCAGCCTTATTATACGCGGCTGTTGGCAGAGGCTTGCGGGCTGACCGTGAGGCTCGCGCATGAAGGCGAGGCCATCACCATTATCGCGTCGTAGACACGCCGCCGCTCTCAAACGTTAATCGAATCTTTACGAGGCGCTTCGGCTTGTCCGGAGCGCCTTATCTCTTTGTTGATTCCGTTCTTTTCCACATACTCAACCAATATTAAACGCTTTGCGGTGAAGCTGGCCCCATTCCGAATTGGCGCATCACGTCTTGTGTGCGCGCCCTCCCTGTATGAAGGCCTGTTTTCATGGATGATCTGTTGCGGGAGTTTTTGACGGAAACCAGCGAGAGCCTGGACACCGTGGACAATCAGCTGGTGAAGTTCGAGCAGGAGCCGAACAACGCCAAGATCCTGGATAACATCTTCCGCCTGGTCCACACCATCAAGGGCACGTGCGGCTTCCTCGGGTTGCCGCGGCTGGAAGCGCTGGCGCATGCCGGCGAGACGCTGATGGGCAAATTCCGTGACGGCATGCCGGTGACCGGGCAGGCGGTGACGGTGATCCTGTCCTCGATCGACCGCATCAAGGAAATTCTGGCCGGGCTGGAGGCGACCGAAGCCGAGCCCGAGGGTACCGACCGCGACCTCATCGACAAGCTGGAAGCGATGGTCGAGCAGGGCATGGCCGCTATGTCAGGCTCGGCGCAGCCGATGGCGGCCGGTGCTGCTGCTCCCGTGGCCGAAGCGCCGCCGCTGGTGCCGGAAGCGCCTGTCGCCGCTGAAGCCGCGCCGACCTCCGGCGTGCTGGCCGACCAGAGCCTGGAGCGTCCGCTGCGTCCGGGCGAAGTCTCGCTCGACGAGCTCGAGCGCGCCTTCCGCGAGACCGCGATCGAAGTCCCGGCCCCCGTTGCCAAAGCCGAAGTCAAGGCCGAGCCCCAGCCTGCCGCTGAAGCGCCAGTGGCTGTTGCCAAGGACGCTGCCAAGGAAGCCAAGGAAGTTAAGGCGCCCAAGGACAAGGCCGCGCCGAAGAAGTCGATCGCCGACGAGGGCGCCGGCGAGGGAGCCAGCATCGCCAACCAGTCGATCCGCGTCAACGTGGATACGCTGGAGCATCTGATGACCATGGTCTCCGAGCTGGTGCTGACCCGCAACCAGCTGTTGGAGATCTCCCGCCGCAACGAGGACACCGAGTTCAAGGTGCCGTTGCAGCGGCTGTCCAACGTCACCGCCGAGCTGCAGGAAGGCGTCATGAAGACGCGCATGCAGCCGATCGGCAATGCCTGGCAGAAGCTGCCCCGCATCGTTCGCGACCTCTCGAGCGAACTCGGCAAGCAGATCGAGCTGGAGATGCACGGCGCCGACACCGAGCTCGATCGCCAGGTGCTCGACCTGATCAAGGACCCGCTCACCCACATGGTGCGCAACTCCGCCGACCATGGCCTGGAGACCCCCGCCGAGCGTCTCGCCGGCGGCAAGGGCGAGCAGGGCACCATCCGCCTGTCCGCCTATCACGAGGGCGGCCACATCATCATCTGCATCGCCGACAACGGCCGCGGCCTGAACACCGACAGGATCAAGGCCAAGGCGATCTCCTCAGGTCTGGTCACCGAGGCCGAGCTCGAGAAGATGAGCGAAGCC
This sequence comes from Bradyrhizobium sp. 40, assembly GCF_023100925.1. Classification (NCBI taxonomy): domain Bacteria; kingdom Pseudomonadati; phylum Pseudomonadota; class Alphaproteobacteria; order Hyphomicrobiales; family Nitrobacteraceae; genus Bradyrhizobium; species Bradyrhizobium sp. 40. The sequence continues at coordinate 6,099,252 of NZ_CP064688.1, read as the reverse complement.
CAGATCCACAAGTTCATCTTCGCGCCGGGCTTCTCGACCGCTGCCGCCATCACCTCGGTGTCGGGGCGTGGCGTCGGCATGGACGTGGTGCGCACCAATATCGACCAGATCGGCGGCACCATCGACATCAAGTCGGTGGCCGGTGAAGGCTCCTCCGTCACCATCAAGATCCCGCTGACGCTCGCCATCGTCTCCGCGCTGATCGTGGAAGCCGCCGGCGACCGCTTTGCGATCCCGCAGCTCTCCGTGGTCGAGCTGGTGCGGGCCCGCGCCAACTCGGAGCACCGCATCGAGCGCATCAAGGACACCGCGGTGCTCAGGCTGCGCAACAAGCTGCTGCCGCTGATCCACCTCAAGAAGCTGCTCAAGATCGACGACGGCGCCGTCTCCGATCCCGAGAACGGCTTCATCGTGGTGACCCAGGTCGGCAGCCAGACCTTCGGCATCGTCGTCGACGGCGTGTTCCACACCGAAGAAATCGTGGTCAAGCCGATGTCGACGAAACTGCGTCACATCGACATGTTCTCGGGCAATACCATCCTGGGCGACGGCGCGGTCATCATGATCATCGACCCCAACGGCATTGCCAAGGCGCTCGGCGCCGCCGGCTCCTCGGCCCATGACATGAACAACGAGAACGGGACGCACAGCATCGGAAGCGGCGAGCAGACCACCTCGCTGCTGGTGTTCCGCGCCGGCTCGTCCCAGCCCAAGGCGGTCCCGCTCGGGCTCGTCACGCGCCTGGAAGAGCTCCCGGCCGACAAGATCGAGTTCTCGAACGGCCGCTACATGGTGCAGTACCGCGAGCAGCTGATGCCGCTCGTTGCCATGGAGAGCGTCACCATCGCGAGCCAGGGCGCCCAGCCGATCCTGGTGTTCTCCGATGACGGCCGCTCCATGGGCCTCGTCGTCGACGAGATCATCGACATCGTCGAGGAACGGCTCAACATCGAGGTCGGCGGATCCTCCTCCGGCATTCTCGGCTCGGCCGTGATCAAGGGCCAGGCCACCGAAGTGATCGACGTCGGCCACTTCCTGCCGATGGCGTTCTCCGACTGGTTCACCCGCAAGGAGATGAAGCCGTCGCTGCACTCGCAATCGGTGTTGCTGGTCGACGACTCGGCGTTCTTCCGCAACATGCTGGCTCCGGTGCTCAAGGCCGCCGGCTACCGCGTCCGCACCGCGCCGACCGCGCAGGAGGGCCTGGCCGCGCTGCGCGCGCAGACCTTCGACGTGGTCCTGACCGACATCGAGATGCCCGACATGAACGGGTTCGAGTTTGCCGAGACCATCCGCTCCGACAGCAATCTGGGCGCGATGCCGATCATCGGGCTCTCCGCGCTGGTGTCGCCGGCGGCGATCGAGCGCGGCCGTCAGGCCGGCTTCCACGACTATGTCGCCAAGTTCGACCGTCCCGGTCTGATCGCGGCGCTGAAGGAACAGACCGCAGGCGCCGCCGGTGCCTCCGAGCTGAGCCGCGCAGCAGCGTAACCAGCGGGATCAGGAGATACGCACATGACCAAGAAGACCCAGTCCGGCGAAGGCGCCATGGTCGAATACGTCACCGCGATGATCGGCGGCCAGCTGTTCGGCCTGCCGATCTCCCGCGTCCAGGACGTGTTCATGCCCGAGCGCGTCACCCGCGTGCCGCTGTCCTCGCGCGAGATCGCGGGCGTGCTGAACCTGCGCGGCCGCATCGTCACCGTGGTCGACATGCGCGCCCGGCTCGGCCTGCCCAAGCCCGAGGACGGCAAGGTCCCGATGGCGGTCGGTGTCGACCTGCGCGGTGAATCCTATGGCCTCCTGATCGACCAGATCGGCGAAGTGCTGCGGCTCGCCGAGGACGGCATGGAAGAAAACCCCGTCAATCTCGACCCCCGCATGGCCAAGCTCGCCGGCGGTGTCCACCGTCTCGACGGCCAGCTCATGGTCGTCCTCGACGTCGATCGCGTCCTCGAGCTCGCGCCCGAGATGATGGCGGCCTGATACGCCGGCACATCCGCCGACGTACCTGCAATTGGAAGTGCCCCCGCAAAAAGGGGGAGAAGCAGAGGTTCACATGCGAACTTGTCTCGTCGTTGATGATTCCAGCGTCATCCGCAAGGTTGCGCGCCGGATCCTGGAAGGCCTCGACTTCCAGATCCTCGAAGCCGAGGACGGTGAGAAGGCGCTGGAGGCCTGCAAGCGCGGCTTGCCCGATGCGGTCCTGCTCGACTGGAACATGCCGGTGATGGACGGCTACGAGTTCCTCGGCCATCTCCGGCGCATGCCTGGTGGCGACCAGCCCAAGGTCGTGTTCTGCACCACCGAGAACGACGTCGCGCATATCGCGCGCGCGCTGCACGCGGGCGCCAACGAGTACATCATGAAGCCTTTCGACAAGGACATCGTGACGGCGAAATTCCAGGAAGTCGGCCTTATCTGAGCGACCGCCCCGGAGGCTGAACGGCTCCTTCGGCGTTTGTTTTCAACTGACCGTTTCAGTCTGAGTTGGTGAGTAATGAGTGTTGCGTTCGCAGGTAATTCGACCCCGGGCTCGTCGCGGGAAGCCGGACCGTTGCGGGTGATGGTCGTCGATGACTCCGTCGTCATCCGTGGTCTGATCTCGCGCTGGATCGGTGCCGAGCACGACATGGAGGTCGCGGCGTCGCTGCGTACCGGGCTCGAGGCGGTCAACCAGATCGAACGCATCAACCCCGACGTTGCCGTGCTCGATATCGAAATGCCCGAGCTCGACGGTATCTCCGCGCTGCCGCAACTGCTGGCGAAGAAGCGCGATCTCGTCATCATCATGGCTTCGACGCTGACCCGCCGCAACGCGGAGATCAGTTTCAAGGCGCTGTCGCTCGGCGCGGCCGACTATATCCCGAAGCCGGAATCGACGCGCGAGGCGTCGGCTGCGGACATCTTCCATCACGACCTGATCCAGAAAATCCGCCACCTCGGTGCACGGCTGCGCCGCAAGCCCGCGGTTGCGAGCCCGCCGCTCGCGCCCGCGGGCCCGGCTCCGGCTGCACGTGGACCGCTTGTCGCGCGGCCTGCCGCGTCCGCAGCGGCTCCGGCCCTGCATGCGCCGTCGTCGTCCTCGCCGCTGTCCACGCGTCCGTTCTCGACCCAGGCACCGAAGGTGCTGCTGATCGGCTCATCGACCGGCGGTCCTCAGGCGCTGATGGCGCTCGTCGCCGAGCTCGGTCCCGTGATCGACCGCGTCCCGGTGCTGATCACCCAGCACATGCCGCCCACCTTCACCACCATTCTCGCGGAGCATCTGGCACGCACGAGCCGCAAGCCGGCAGCCGAAGCCGTCGACGGCGAGCCGGTGAAGCAGGGCCGCATCTATCTTGCGCCGGGCGGCAAGCACATGCGCGTCGTGCGTAGCGGCGGCGACGTGGCGATCGCGCTCGACGACGGTCCCGCCGTCAATTTCTGCAAGCCGGCGGTCGATCCGCTGTTCACTTCCGCCATCGACATCTGGCATGGCGCCATCCTCTCCGTGATCCTGACGGGCATGGGCTCGGACGGCATGCGCGGCGGCAAGGACATCGTCGCCGCCGGCGGCAGCGTGATCGCGCAGGACGAAGCCTCCAGCGTGGTCTGGGGCATGCCGGGCGCAGCGGCCAATGCCGGCATCTGCGCGGCGATCCTGCCGCTCAACCAGATCGGCAGCCGGGTCAATCGCCTGTTCGCGGGAGACCGCTCGTGACGCCGGTTGACTACGACTATCTGCGCAAATTCCTGAAAGAGCGCTCCGGCCTCGATCTCTCCCCGGACAAGCAGTATCTGGTCGAGAGCCGGCTCCTGCCGCTGGCCCGCAAGGCGAGCCTCGCCGGAATTCCCGATCTCGTGCTGAAGATCAGGAATGGCGACGGGCGGCTTGCGAGCGACGTGGTCGAGGCGATGACCACCAACGAGACCTTCTTCTACCGCGACAAGATCCCGTTCGATCATTTGCGCGAAACGATCCTGCCGGGGCTGCTTCGGGCGCGCGCGGCGCGCAAGTCGCTGCGCATCTGGTCGGCGGCCTCGTCGACGGGACAGGAGCCCTATTCGATCGCGATGTGCGTGAAGGAGATGGGCGCAGCCTTCGCCGGCTGGCGCATCGAGATCGTCGCCACCGATCTGTCGCAGGAGGTGCTGGAGAAATCCAAGGCCGGCGTCTACAGCCAGTTCGAGGTGCAGCGCGGCCTGCCGATCCAGCACCTGATGAAATACTTCACGCAAGCGGGCGAGGTCTGGCAGCTCAATCCCGACATCCGCGCGATGGTGCAGTTCCGCCAGCTCAATCTGTTGCAGGACTTCTCCCATCTCGGCACGTTCGACGTGATCTTCTGCCGCAACGTGCTGATCTATTTCGACCAGGACACCAAGGCCGTGATCTTCGAGCGCATGGCGAAGGTTTTGGAAGCTGATGGTACGCTGCTGTTGGGCGCCGCCGAATCCGTCGTCGGCATCACCGACGCGTTTCGCCCGATCGCCGACCGTCGTGGTCTCTATCAGCTCAACCCGACGCGCTCCGGCCGCCCGATGGGCGGCTTGATGCCGCCGTCGTTGAAGGTTGCAGCGGCGCGGTGAGATGCGTTCTTCCCTTTCTCACAAGGGGAGAAGGGAAGAAGAGGCACTTCACAAAATCGCATGGGGCAGAAACCGCGAGCCGTTGCCGGTGATCGGGCTCTCGTCCTCGCGGATCGACAGGCCGCAGGGTTCTTGATCGACCAGCCAGCTTCCCACCACCGGATAGAAGTCTGAGAAGTTCGGCAGCGGCGCGAGCGCCTGCCGCACGAATCCTTCGGCGCCGTAGGGGCCTGCCTGCTCGTCGAGCGGCATTCCGCCTGCTACCAGCGTGACATTGGCGCCTTCGCGCGACAGCAGCGGCTTGCGCACATAGGAACTGCCGAGCTCGGCTGCCCGCGGATCGTCCTCGAAGAACGCCGGCAGCAGATTGGGATGGTTCGGAAACATCTCCCAAAGCAGCGGCAGGATGCCCTTGTTGGAGAGCACCGCCTTCCACGGCGGTTCGATCCAGCGTGTCGGTGCGTCCTTGAGCTTTGCGCCGAAGCTGTCGTGAAACATCCATTCCCAGGGATAGAGCTTGAAGGCGAGCGCGATGTCGCGGTCGTCGAGGTCGACGAAGCCGCCGGCGTCATTGCGCCAGCCGATCGCCTCGATGTCGAGCAGCGTGGTTGCCAGTCCGGCCTGGCGCGCTGTGTTTTCGAGATAAGCGAGCGTGCCGGCTTCCTCCTCATTGCCCGTGGTGCCGGTGAGATGGACATGGCGGCTAGCTGCAATCTGCTTCCAGGCTTCGATCAGTCGTTCGTGGATGGAGTTGAACTGGTCGGCGCGCGACGGAATGATGCGCCGTTCGATCGCTTGTTCGAGCCAGGTCCATTGAAACACAGCGGCTTCAAAAATCGAGGTCGGCGTGTCCGCGTTGTATTCGAGCAGCTTTGCCGGTCCCTTGCCGTCGAATTTCAGATCGAGCCGGCCATAGAGGCTGCGGTCGTCTCGTGCCCAGCTCTCGGCAATCAGGCTCCAGAACGCGTCCGGTATCTTCAAGCGCTGCAGATGGCGCTCGTCGCCGATGACCCGGCCGGCGAGCTCCAGGCACATCGCGTCGATCTCGCCGGTCGGCGTCTCGATGCCGCGCTCGATCTCGTCGAGCGTGAAGGCGTAGTAGGCGCGCTCGTCCCAATAGCGCTCGCCGTCGATGGTGTGGAAGGCGAAGCCGCATTGTTCGGCGGTCTGTCGCCAGTCGTCGCGCTCGGGGCAGACGATGCGTTGCATGGGTCAGCTGCCGCCAGAGAAGCCATGGCCAAACGAGCCGAAGCCGCCGCGGCTCACGCCGCCGGAGCCTGAATCGGATGACGTTCCGGACGAGGAATGGTTCGAGGAGTCGCTGCTGAAGAAACTTGATCGCGACGACCAGCGCGAGCTGCCGCCGCCGCCCGACGAGCTGCTTCTGCTGCTGCAGGCGGTGCTCGCCTGCACCGGCGCGGCTCCGGGGACCGTGGCGCCGGGGACTATCGCACCGGTAGCGGAGGGCTCGCAATTGTGCCGCGGCCTCAGCGTGTAGGCGGTGGTGCCGACCGCAATCGTGCCCATCACCAGCAGCGCGACATGGCGGGAGCGCTTCACCGGCTGTTGTGCAGGCGGCGGTCCGGCCGCCGGCCGGCGCTTGCCGAACTCCTTTTTGGAGGGCTTGTCGGCCATGTCAGTAGATCATGCAGGCGGCGTTGAGCAGGCCCGCGGCAAGCGAGGACAGCCCGAGCCAGATCGCGGGCGCGAGCTCGCCGGCCGCGATCCGCGCCGGCAGATTCGGCACCGGCACCCTCACCAGAAACAGCACGATGATCTGCACGATCAGCGCGATGACCGCCCAGATCAGGCAATCCAGCACATTGGCCGAATGCGCGATGGCGCTGACCAGCGGCGCCACGAAGCCGAGCAGGCTGAGGCCGAGTGCGATCGCCGCGGCCGGCTCGTTGTCCCGGATCAGCTGGAATTCGTTGTAGGGCGTGATGCGGGTGTAGACGAACAGATACGTCACGATCGCGATCAGCCCGGTGCAGAAATAGACCAGGAAGGCGGGCAGGCCGGCGAGTGATTGCAGGATCATCGTTCCCCCATCGTGCAGCGACCATTCGTCGGCGGGGGAAGGATAGCGGTTCAACGGCGGCAGGACGATGAGGCCGCGTTCGTGTCCCCAAAAAACAAAACCCCGCCATTCGCGGCGGGGTCCAGGCTGGGAGGAGCAAGCCCCGAAGGGCTCGCGGGTAAACCCAGGATCAGGCGGGAATGCGCTCTTCGACCTCGTGCGGCTCGCGCAGCACATAGCCGCGGCCCCAAACGGTCTCGATGAAGTTGCGGCCTTCCGAGGCATTCGCGAGCTTCTTGCGGAGCTTGCAGATGAAGACGTCGATGATCTTCAGCTCGGGCTCATCCATGCCGCCATAGAGGTGGTTAAGGAACATTTCCTTGGTGAGGGTCGTGCCCTTGCGGAGCGAGAGCAGCTCCAGCATCTGGTATTCCTTGCCGGTCAGATGCACGCGCTGGCCGCCGACTTCCACCGTCTTGGTGTCGAGGTTGACGACGAGGTCACCGGTCTGGATGACCGACTGGGCATGACCCTTGGAGCGGCGCACGATCGCGTGGATGCGGGCAACCAGCTCGTCCTTGTGGAAGGGCTTGGTCATGTAGTCGTCGGCGCCGACGCCGAGACCCTTGACCTTGTCCTCGATGCCGGCGAGGCCGGAGAGGATCAGAATGGGTGTCTTGATCTTGGAGACCCGGAGCTGCTTGAGCACGTCGTAGCCGGACATGTCGGGCAGGTTGAGGTCGAGAAGGATAATGTCGTAATCGTATAATTTACCGAGATCGACGCCTTCTTCCCCCAAATCGGTCGTGTAGACGTTGAAGCTCTCAGACTTCAACATCAGCTCGATCGACTGCGCGACGGCGCTGTCATCTTCAATCAGCAAAACGCGCATGCCAGTTCCCCATAGTCGCCGCTCCTGGGCGTCAGGTCGGCCGCATTCGCGGCACACAACAAAACGCCTTTGAACAACTGATTCGGATCCTGACAACAGATGGTTAACAAATTCTGATTCTGGAACGCAAGCCCTGTAGATGCAATTTTCGTCGAATCGCCCTAAGGTCTTGTGTGCGAAGCAGCTTTCGTTATCCGGTTGCGTTCAAGTTCCACTTTAAGAGACGGGCCTAACCGACTCCCGCGACTCAGCCTTCTTCTGAAGGGGAGCCACGCTCAGTCACAAAGACAGTGACGCAATGATTAACGATGCGGGTAAACACGAAGTTAAGCGCCGTTCAGAAATATGGCGAAACTTAAGGTTTTCGCCACGAAGCCCCGGATTATGAAGGCGATCACCTCATGAAGGCCCTCTAATGAAGGCTCTTGCCGAACAGATCGGCGATATTGACGGCATCAATATTTATGGCCGTGTCGTCGGCGTGCGCGGCCTGATGGTCGAGGTGGCCGGACCGATCCACGCGATGTCGGTCGGCGCGCGGCTCGTGATCGAGACCGGCGGCAACCGTTCCATCCCCTGCGAGGTGATCGGCTTCTCCGGCAACAACGCCGTCGTGATGCCGTTCGCCGGCCTCGACGGCGTGCGGCGCGGCTGCAAGGCCGTCATCGCCAATGCCGCAAATCAGGTGCGGCCTTGCGCGGCCTGGCTTGGCCGCGTCGTCAATGCGCTGGGTGAGCCGATCGACGGCAAGGGGCCGCTGCCGCAGGGCCCGGCGCCGATGCCGTACCGCAATTCGCCGCCGCCGGCGCACTCGCGCAAGCGCGTCGGCGCGCCGCTCGATCTCGGCGTGCGCGCGATGAACACCTTCCTGACCTGCTGCCGCGGCCAGCGCATGGGCATCTTCGCAGGCTCCGGCGTCGGCAAGTCGGTGCTGCTGTCGATGCTTGCGCGCAACGTCGATGCCGCCGTCAGCGTCATCGGGCTGATCGGCGAACGCGGCCGCGAGGTGCAGGAATTCTTGCAGGACGACCTCGGCGAGGAGGGCCTCGCGCGTTCCGTGGTCGTGGTCGCGACCTCCGACGAGCCGGCGCTGATGCGCCGCCAGGCCGCGTATCTGACGCTCGCGGTCGCCGAATATTTTCGCGACGAAGAGCAGGACGTCCTTTGCCTGATGGATTCGGTGACGCGCTTTGCCATGGCCCAGCGCGAGATCGGCCTGTCCGCAGGCGAGCCGCCGACCGCCAAGGGTTACACGCCGACCGTGTTCACCGAGCTGCCGAAGCTTCTGGAGCGCGCCGGCCCGGGCTTGGGCGAGGGCGCCATCACCGCGATCTTCACGGTGCTGGTCGATGGCGACGACCATAACGAGCCGATCGCGGATGCCGTCCGCGGCATCCTTGACGGCCACATCGTGATGCAGCGCTCGATCGCCGAGCGCGGCCGCTACCCCGCCATCAACATCCTCAAATCCGTCTCCCGCACCATGCCGAAATCGGCCGACCCGCAGTTCTGGCCGACCATCCAGAAGGCGCGGGCGGTGATGGCGACCTATGCCGACATGGAGGAATTGATCCGTCTGGGCGCCTACCGCGCCGGCTCCAGCCCCGAGGTCGACGAGGCGATCCGCCTGCACGAGCCGCTGGAGGCCTTCCTGCGCCAGCGCAAGGATGAAAATGCATCGCTGGCGGACGGCTACCGCCAGTTGGCGCAAATCCTCGGCAATTTGGAAACGGAACGCTAACTTTGTCCCGTCATCATCCCATCCCACAGAGTAGCAGAGCCGGTCTTGGCCCCCGTCGGGCCTGTGGGGAGACCGGTGTTGTCCCAATGTGTGTGTTTCTTGCAGCCAAGGGACTTCTGGGGAGTACGAGTCGATGAAGTCACGTGATACCCTCATCCGCCTGAAGAAGTTTCAGGTCGACGAGAAGCGCCGCCGGGTCAGCCAGATCGAGACCATGATCGCCGACTTCCAGCGGATGTCGACCGATCTTGAACGCGAGATCTCGACCGAGCAGGAGCGCGCCGGGATCAACGATCCCTCGCACTTCGCCTATCCGACCTATGCCAAGGCTGCCATCCAGCGTCGCGAGAACCTGACCCGCTCGGCCGACGAGCTGAAGGGCCAGCTCGACGAAGCCAAGGCTGCACTGGCCGAAGCCTTCGAGGAGCTGAAGAAGGTCGAGCTCCTCGACGAGCGCGATCAAGCCCGCGAACGCGCCGAGGAAAACGCCCGCGAGCAGGCCGATCTCGACAGCATCGGCCTGATGCGTGCCCGCATGGGCGCCGTCGCTTGAGACGCTAGCCGCCAGACCTGCGAGAATTTGCAGAACCCGGACCCCATGGGTCCGGGTTTTTGCATGTGCTGTCCACAGTGTGCCGCCGCGCCCCCTTGGTGGTCGGCTTTGTCGCGCGCTATGGTGGCGGAGTGCCAGGGCCTGCGCGGAACGCGACGGGCTGCGCATTGGGGGGCTGAATGCTGACGCCAGCAGAGCTGGTCGGGCTGATTGGGGCGGTGGCGCAGGGCGATCAGGCCGCGTTCGAGCGCCTCTACGTCGCCACGCGCGCGAAACTCTATGGCGTCGTGCTCCGTATCTTGCGCCGACAGGATCTCGCAGAGGAGGTCATTCAGGAGACCTACGTCAAGATCTGGAACAGCGCCGGCCAGTTCAATCCCGCTCTCGCGTCGCCGATCACTTGGATGGCGTCGATCGCGCGCAACCGCGCCATCGACATCGTGCGCAAGAAGACGGAAGTCTCCATCGAGGAAGAGCCGCAGGCGATGGAAGTCGCAAGCGACAGCCCCGATCCGCTGGCGCGGCGGGAGATGACTGAGGAATTGAGACGGCTGCTCGAATGTATCGGCCGGCTCGAGCCGGACCGTCAGAGGCTCGTGCTTCTCGCCTATTACAACGGCTGGAGCCGCGAGCAACTGGCGGAGAAATTCGCGGCGCCGGTCAACACGGTGAAGACGTGGCTTCGGCGCAGCATGTTGGATATTCGCGAATGTCTCGGGCTATGAGGGCTTGGACTATGAAGGCTTGGGCTATGAGAGCTCGTACGGTGAGGGTGGGTCTGGACCGCAAGTGATGGCCTATACGGAGGACCATATCGCGCTCGCCGCGGAATATGCGCTCGGCACGCTCGACGCCGGCGAGCGCGCGCAGGTCGAGACCATGATGGCGGTGGACAAGGGGTTCGCCGATCTGGTGCAGGCGTGGGCATTCCGCCTCGGCGTCCTCAACCAGATGGTCGGCTCGATCGAGCCGCGTCCGATCGTGTGGGAGAACATCAGTTCCGAGCTCGCGCGGACCGGCTTTGCGCAGGATCCGCCAGCGCTGCCGGACGCAGCACCGCCGCCACTCGTGCCGGAGTTTTCCTCGCCCGACACCATGCCTCCGCAGGTGCCGTCGGAGACTATGCAGCAACCGCCGCCGCAGCCTCCCGAAGTGGAGCAGCCCGCCGCGGCGCGACTTGAGTCCGATGCGATACCCGACGTCGTGCCGATCTTCATGCCGCAGGTCCACGCGCCGAACCCGGATGTCGTGCGTGCGCCACCGCCGCCGGTTGCCGACAACAGCAACGTGATCCGGCTCGAGGGCCGCGTGAAGCGCTGGCGCACCATCGCATCCGCCGTCGGCGCGCTCGCGGCCGCGCTGCTCGTGACGCTGTCGCTTCAGATCTTCCTGCCCGACGCGCTGCCGGGCGGCTTGCGACCGCCAGCGCGCATCCAGACGGTCGAGGTGAAGACACCGGCGCCGCTCCCGGTATCGTCGCAATATGTCGCGCTGTTGCAGGGCCAGGGCGGAGGTCCCGCCTTCATCCTCACCATCGACGGTGCGACCAAGAACTTTACGGTGCGCAAGGTCGGCGCGACACCGGAGCCCGGCAAGAGCTTCGAGCTCTGGCTGATCTCCGACAAGCTGCCGCGTCCGCGCTCGCTCGGCGTGATCGGCGCCGGCGATTTCACCGCACGGCCGGTGCTTGGTTCGTACGATGCCGACGTCGTCAACGGTGCGACCTACGCCGTCACCGTCGAGCAGGCGGGCGGTTCGCCGAACGGCCAGCCGACCTCGGCGCCGGTGTTTTCCGGCAAGCTGATCGAGACCGTGCCGCCGTCACAGCCGCAGGCGCCCGCCAAGAAGTAATCGTCGTAGCTCGGATGGAGCGCAGCGCAATCCGGGACCACTGCCCTGTATTCCGCTTTGCTCCATGGGGCCTACAAGTGCGTAAACCTGTCGCCACGGTCCGTCCCACCGTCGTCTTCCGACAAATCCCGCCAAATCCGCCCCCGATTTGAACCTCTCCGCGTTTCGCGGCGTCAAATGCCCGGAATTTGCAGTCGGCGCCGCCAATCATGGTGCCGGAGAGGGGCGAGAAATCAGATGGATGCAACGAAAACGTCGGGCATCTTCATTCACCAATACGCGGGATTGCCACACGGCCAGGCCTTCGAACATTGGCGCGAGCGGACTTTCGGGGCCTGCGGCCTGGATATCGGGCCGAGCCGGGGCGACAGCATCGATTGCCGGCTCCAGGTCAGCGTGGTCGACAATATCGCGCTTGCCATTCCCGAAGGCGCCTCCGCGCAATATTCACGCACCCAAAGCCACCTTGCCGACGGCAGCGACGATCTCGTCCTGATCGCGGCGCATGCGGGTCTCGTCCGCGTCGGGCAGAACGGCCATGCGGTGGAGCTTGCGCCGGCGCAGATGGTGCTCGTCGACATGGGCATCACCGGCACCGTCGGTCACACCGAGGAAGATCGCTTCACCACCATCCGCATGCCGCGCCGCGCGCTGCTCGACATCAATCCGCGTGCCGAGGACAAGCTGTCGCAAGTCCTCTCGGACGGCGCGGTCGCCGAGACGATCTTGCGCTACCACTCCCTTGCCGCCCATCATGCGCCGCATCTCGACGCCGTCGGCCAGCGCCTCACCGCGCAGCACATGGTCGATCTCGTCGGCCTCCTGCTCGGCACCGACGCCGAGCATGCAAGTCTCGCGCGCGGACGAGGTCATGCGGCGGCCCGTCTCGATCTCATGCGCGCCGACGTGATGGCTGCGCTTGGCCGCAACGATCTCTGCCTGTCCGAGATTGCCACGCGCTCCGGCCTGAGCCCGCGCCAGGCCCAGCGCCTGTTCGAGCAGGCCGGAACGACCTTCACCGAGTTCGTGCTGGAACAGCGCCTGCTGCAGGCGCGCAAGCTGCTCGGCGATCCCCGCGCCAGGACCCGCAAGATCAGCGACATCGCGCATTCGTCGGGTTTCTCCGATCTGTCCTATTTCAACCGCGCTTTCCGCAAGCGCTTTGCCGCGACGCCGTCGGAACTGCGCGAGGCCTGAGCGCGCCGAGAATTTGTGCGGCGCGCCGGTGCCACCGCAGTTGGTCCGCCCGGCCGGATGAGTTATATCTGTCTGCGCGGTCAGACGGCTCGATCGTTCGTCGCTTCCTCGTCGCTCTCTTGGGAAATGCAGTCAACGGACATGGCGCGTATCGTCGTGCTCGGCGCCGGGTTTGCAGGTCTGTGGGCGGCCATCGGTGCCGCACGCAAGCGCGAAGAGATCGGCGCGTCCGGCGGTGACATCGAGATTCGTGTCATCGATCGCAATCCGTATCACAACATCCGCGTCCGCAATTACGAGGCCGATCTCAGCGAGGTCGCGCTTCCGCTGCCGCAACTGCTCGATCCGATCGGCGTCAGTCACGGGATCGGCGAGGTCGAAGCCATCGATCCGGCACGGCGCGAGGTTTCGCTGGTCACGGGTGGCGGCGACGAGACGCTGGCTTATGACCGGCTGGTGCTGGCGCTCGGCAGCGAAGTGATGCGTCCCGACATTCCCGGCCTTGCCGAGCATGCTTTCGACGTCGACACTTATGCAGCAGCGCTGCACCTCGAGGATCATCTCACCTCGCTCGGACGCAGCGTGCCCGCACCGGGGCGCTCGACGATCGTCGTGGTCGGCGCCGGCTTCACCGGCATCGAGGTCGCGGCCGAGATGCCCGACAGGCTGGCGCGCGCCGGCATCACGGGCAGCCGCCGCATTATCCTGGTCGATCCCAATCCTGTGGTGGGCGCCACGATCGGCGCGCATGCGCGTCCCGTCATCGAGACGGCGCTGGCCTCGCTCGACGTCGAGACACGGCTTGGCGTCCGCGTCGTCTCCGTCGAGGCCGCCGGCCTGCGCCTGAGCTCGGGCGAGTTCATTCCGACGCGGACGGTGATCTGGTGTGCGGGGATGCGCGCGAGCCCTTTGGCCGCGAGCTTCCCGGACGCACGCGATCGCCTTGGACGGCTTCTGGTCGATCCCATGATGCGGGTCGCGGATGTCGGCGGCGTGTTCGCGGCCGGCGACGTCGCCTCGAGCGTGGTCGACGGCTTGCATCCGACCGTGATGTCCTGCCAGTTCGCGCGTCCCATGGGCCGCTTCGCCGGCCACAATGTGGTCGCCGATCTCGCGGGCCTGCCGATGCTGCCGCTCCGGATCGACTGGTACGTGACCGTGCTCGATCTCGGCGGCTGGGGCGCACTCTATACGGAAGGGTGGGACCGCGAAGTCCGCGCCACTGGCGCCGCCGCGAAGGCAACCAAGCAGACCATCAACCGCAGGCGCATCTATCCGCCGCTCTCGGGGCGCAAGGACGAGCTGTTCGCGGCAGCTGCGCCAACCGTGCAGGCGCCGCCGCCGACTTATGGGGCGCGGTAGTATCGGTGCCCGTTGGGGGGTGACTGCGGTACGTTTTCCTTCGTCATTGCGAGCGTAGCGAAGCAATCCAGAATGTCTCTGCGGAGGGGTTTTGGATTGCTTCATCGCAACAGCTCCTCGCAATGACGGAGCTGGACGCGCGTGCGCTCACGATGACGGCATACCCCGGACATGAGAAAGCGCCCGTGGGGGGCGGGCGCTTTCTGTAGTCGACTTGGGGTTGGGGTCGTCTACATATCCACGTGGCGACTTTGGGGGGCTGATAAAGAGCCGCGTGAATTCCTGAAACTCAAATCTCCTTAGCGAACGAGGGACACGTTCGCACTGGTGATAGCGATCGGCTTGCCGGCCTTCATGACGCGAGCGGTCTGGGTCAGGCCTTCATCTGAACTCGTACGCGCGGTGATCCCGAGACCCGCCACCGCGATGCCGGCAACGAGCGCGACAACCACGATCTTGAGGTGGGTCGAGCGATCTGCGCTGTAAATCGAGTGGTTCATGGAAGGCTCCTGCCGCCATCTACCCGAAGTAGTCGCCTGCGTGTTTGGGCAGGTTCATTCTTCCGGTGCCCAACAACCTAGTATTGGGAGGATTCGTTCCCAAGAGGCGATCACAAGAGCGTGACAGGACGTGAGAAGCCGCGATCAAAAACGGCTCTAGATCGTGCAATTTTGCAATTATTTCAAAGCTGTAATGTGTCTGTCAGGCGCCTTCCCGACCGTTGATCGGCAAGGCGCCAAAAGCTTAAAAACCATTTGCATGTGGCCAAAAAACACACGGCTTCTTAAGGCAAATCAGATGCTTCCGACCGTTTTCAGTCTCGCCCTGGGGTGGATTTCAGCCTGCGACAGCACGGTCGTCTGGGCCCGGAACCGCTCGACCAGGGAACGCACGAAGGGACGAATTGCCGCAGAGGTGACCAGCACCGGGGCCTCGCCTTCGCGGGCGGCGCGCTCGAAGGCCTCGCGCACGCCGGTCATGAACTCCGACAGCTTCGAGGGCTGCATCGCGAGGCTTCGCTCCTCGCCCTGGCCGATAATGGATTCGGCGAAGGCTTGTTCCCACCGCGCCGACAGCGCGATCAGCGGCAGATACCCGCTGTAAGAGGTGTTCTGCGCACAGATCTGCCGTGCCAGGCGGGCGCGGACGTGCTCGACGATGGTAGCCGGATTGCGCGAGAAGGCGAGCGAGTCGGCGATGCCTTCGAGGATGGTCGAGAGGTCGCGGATCGAGATGCGCTCGGCGAGCAGCAGCTGCAGCACACGCTGGATGCCGGAGACGGTGACCTGTCCCGGCACGATGTCCTTGACCAGCTCGCCTTGCTCCTTCGGCAGCTCCTTGAGCAGCTTCTGCACCTCGCCATAGGAGAGCAGGTCCGACATGTTGGCCTTGAGCAGCTCGGTGAGGTGGGTCGAGAGCACGGTCGCGGCGTCGACGACGGTATAGCCCTTGAGCGAGGCCTCCTCCTTGAGGCTGGCATCGACCCAGGTCGCGGGCAGGCCGAAGGTCGGCTCGGTGGTGTGGATGCCGGGCACCTGCACCTGGCTGCCGCCGGGGTCCATGACCATGAACTGGCTCGGCCAGATCTTGCCGGTGCCGGCGTCGACCTCCTTGATCTTGATGATGTAGGTGTTGGCTTCGAGCTGGACGTTGTCGAGGATGCGCACGGCGGGCATCACGAAACCCATCTCGATCGCGAGCGAGCGGCGCAGCGCCTTGATCTGCTCGGTGAGGCGATCGGTGCCGTCGGGACCGTTGACCAGCGGCAGCAAGGCATAGCCGAGCTCGATCTTGAGGTCGTCGATCTTCAACGCCGCGGAGATCGGCTCCTCCGCCGCAGCGGAGCCGGCTGCACCCGGCGTTCCCGGCGCAGGTGCGGTCTTCGCAACTTCCTCAGCCCTGGCATTTGCCCGGTTGCGGTTGCGGGCGTGCCAGGCGAGCGCACCGGCGCCGGAGCCGAGCGCCAGGAAGGGGAGGGTCGGGATGCCCGGCAGGGCCGCCAGCACCAGCATGACCGCCGCGGACATCGCCAGCGCCTGCGGATATCCGGAGAACTGCTTCATCAGCGCCTTGTCGGCGGCGCCGGACACGCCGGCCTTGGAGACGAGCAGGCCGGCCGCGGTCGAAACGATCAGCGCCGGCACCTGGGTCACGAGGCCGTCACCCACGGTCAGCAGCGTGTAGCTGCGGCCGGCGTCGGCAAAGGACAGGCCCTGCTGCGCCACGCCGATGATCATGCCGCCGACGACGTTGATGAAGACGATCAGGAGGCCGGCGATGGCGTCGCCGCGGACGAATTTGGAGGCACCGTCCATGGCGCCGAAGAAGCCGCTCTCGTCCTCCAAATCCTTGCGCCGCTGCTTGGCCACGGCCTCGTCGATCAGGCCGGCGGAGAGGTCGGCGTCGATCGCCATCTGCTTGCCGGGCATGGCGTCGAGGTGGAAGCGCGCCGCGACTTCGGCGATGCGGCCCGAACCCTTGGTGATGACGACGAAGTTGACGATGATCAGGATGGCGAAAACGATGATGCCGATGACGAAATTGCCGCCCATCACGAAGCTGCCGAAGGCCTCGATGACGTGACCGGCGGCATCCGTGCCCTCGTGCCCGTGCGACAGGATCAGCCGGGTCGAGGCCATGTTCAGCGACAGCCGCAGCATGGTCGAAATCAGCAGGACGGTCGGGAAAGCGGAGAATTCCAGCGGCGCCTGGATGAACAGCGACGTCATCAGGATCAGGATCGAGAGCGTGATCGAAATCGCCAGGAACAGGTCCAGCACGATCGCAGGCAGCGGAAGGATCAGCACCACCAGGATGGTGAGGACGCCGAGCGCCAGCGCGATATCGCCGCGCTTGAGGATGTTGCCGATCTCGGCGAGGGTGGGGAAACCGGCGTTTGTGCCGCCTACGCCCTGTCCCGCGGTGACGTCGACCATGGTAGCTGCCCCTCCGCGCGACTGCCGTCCGCGCGCCCCAAATGTCTGCGCGGCGGCCGAAGGGCCGCCGTTCCGAAAGTGAGGCACCGCACTGGCGTCCACAGGGCAATCCCCGTTCTACGCGGCTGACGACACTCGACTCCACTGGGCAATTCTTGCCGGGTGTATGGTTAGCAAACGGTTAATAAAGGCTGCGGCATGGGGGCTGACCGGGGTATTTCGGCCATCTGGCAGGCAAGCAGTCGTCATGCCCGGCTTGTCTCGCCGAAGGCGTGGATGGCCGGGACGAGCCCGGCCATGACTTGTGGAAGCGTCTGGGGCCGAAATCGGCGGACGGAGCAAGTAGCCCTACTTCGCCTTCTCCATCCGGGTCACCGTATAGCCCGAAGTCGCCTCCTCGGCTTCGAAGGTCACCTTGTCGCCGACCTTCACCTGCTTGAGCACGGCCGGGTCCTTGACGCGGTAGACCATGGTCATGGGTTCATCCATGCCGAGGTTCTTCGCGGCCCCGTGCTTGAGCGTGATCTTGCCGGCGCCCTCGTCGATCTTCTTGACCTCGCCGCTGATGGCGGCGCCCTGGGCTGCCAGGGCACCTGTGGCAAGGCCGACGGCCAGCGACAGTGCGGCGGCGATGCGGATGATGCGATTCATGGTGACCTCCCTTGCGTTATTTCACGGTGACGTGGCCGACCATGCCGTAGTCGCGGTGGTCGGGTATCAGGCAGGAAAATTCGAACGTGCCGGCCTTGCTGAACTTCCAGAGGATCTCGGCTGTCTTGCTCGGTGCGAGCCTGACACCGTTGGGATCGTCGTGCTCCATGTGCGGATGCTTCTTCATCTCCACCGCATGCGCGAGATTCTCTTTGGTGGTGGCGAGCAGGAATTCATGGTCCTCCTTGCCGACGTTGCGCAGCACGAAGCGGATCTGCTCGCCGCGTTTGACCTCGATCCTGGCGGGGGCATAGTCCATCTCGTTCAGCAGGATCTCGATCGTGCGCGCGGGCTTCTTGGGATCGCCGGGCTCGCCGGCCGAAAAGGTGCCGTGCCCGTGCTGGTCGTGGGCAAAGGCCGGCGCGGTGGAAAGCGCGGCCAGCGCGAGACCGAGCTTGATCGTCGTCTTCATTGGTGTCTCCAGTTGGTGGTGGTTCATCGAAACGCTCACATCTTCATGTTCTTCATCGGCGGTCCGCCTGGTTGTTGCCGCACGGGCTCCGGGGCCGGCGGCGTGACTTCGTAGGCGACGGTGCCTTGCGGGAATTGGTAGGGGCCCGGATCGCGATAATCGTCGCGCGCGAGGCCCTCGCGGATTTTCATCACGGTGAACATGCCGCCCATCTCGATCGGGCCGAACTGACCGGTGCCGGTCATCATCGGCAGCGTGTTGTCGGGCGCGGGCATCTCCATGTTGCCCATCGCCATGCCGGTCGAGCCCATCGCCATGCCGTCAGGCGCGAGCTTGCCGACGGCCTTGGCGAGATCCTTGCGCGACACCCCGATCATGTTGCGCATGTCGTGTCCCATCGCATTCATGGTGTGATGCGACTTGTGGCAGTGAAACGCCCAGTCGCCGGGGTTGTCGGCGAGCACGTCGAACACTCTGACAGCGCCGACCGGTACGTCCGTCGTCGTCTCCGGATATTGCGCGCTCTCCGGAATCCAGCCGCCGTCGGTGCAGGTCACCGCAAAGCTGTGGCCGTGCAAATGGATCGGATGGTTG
The DNA here is from genome assembly GCF_023100925.1 of Bradyrhizobium sp. 40. Classification (NCBI taxonomy): domain Bacteria; kingdom Pseudomonadati; phylum Pseudomonadota; class Alphaproteobacteria; order Hyphomicrobiales; family Nitrobacteraceae; genus Bradyrhizobium; species Bradyrhizobium sp. 40. Next base: position 6,080,411 of record NZ_CP064688.1, on the reverse strand, counting down.
GTCATGCTGAGATTGCCGATGCGCACGCGCACCTTGTCGCCGAGCCTGACCGGCAGCGGATCGATGCCGGGAAACACCCGCGCATTCCAGGTCCACATGTTGAAGTCAGTCATCTCGTTGACGCGCGGCAGATAAGTGCCGGGATCGACGCGATAGGTGCTCATGACGAAGACGAAGTCGCGGTCGACCGGGCGAAAGCTCGGGTCGCGCGGATGCACGACGACCATGCCCATCATGCCCATCGCCATCTGCACCATCTCGTCGGAATGCGGGTGGTACATGAAGGTCCCGCTCTTCCTCATCTCGAACTCGTAGACGAAGGTTTTCCCCGGCTGGATGTGCGGCTGCGTCAATCCGCCGACACCGTCCATGCCGCTGGGAATGATCATGCCGTGCCAGTGCACGGTGGTGTATTCGGGCAGTCTGTTGGTCACGAAGATGCGGACCTTGTCGCCCTCGACGGCCTCGATCGTCGGGCCCGGCGACTGGCCGTTATAGCCCCACAGATTCACCTTCATGCCCTCGGCGAATTCGCGCACCACGGGCTCGGCGACGAGATGAAATTCCTTCCAGTCGCCGTTCATCCGGAACGGCAGCGACCAGCCGTTCAGCGTGACGACGGGGCGATAGTCCGGCCCACTGATCGGGTGCAGTGGCGGCTGCATCACCACCTTGTCCATGTGCGGGGCTTCCGGAATGGAGGCGGCCTGTGTGCGGCCGCTGACGACGGATGCGCCGGCGAGCGCGGCGCTACCCAAAAATCCTCGGCGAGAAAACATGTTGGCCTCCATGTCAGTGACCGCCATCGGCAGGCGCTGCCGCGGCGAGAGTGGTTGAATTGTCGCCGTCAGCGGGCGCGCCGCCGCCGTTCACGGCGGTCTGCAAGTCGGATTGGGCAAGGAAAAATCTTTGCCTGGCATCGATTGCGCCGCGCAGCGACGCGAGCCGCTGTCGCGCCTCGGTGAGCAGCGCGAAAATGTCGACCTGCATGCTGGAGAAGCGGAGCTGCATCTCCTCGGTGATGATCTTTCGCAAGGGGATGATCTCGCGCTGATAGTGGCTGGCGATGTCGTAGCCGGAGCGATAGACCCGATAAGCATCGCGCGCTTCGGAGCGTACATTCACGGCGCGTTCGGTCAGCCGGTTGAAGGCGAAATTGTAGGTCTCCGCCGCTTGCCGCACCCGCACCTCGCCGCCGTCGAAGATGGGGATCTGAAACTGCACGTCGAAGCCGCGCTCGCGGAACGGCGCGCCTTCCGGATCCCGGGTGCGGCGGGAGATGCCGGCGAGATCGAGCAGTGTCACGAAGCGCGTCGCCTCGGTGAGGTTCAGCGACTTCGCCAGCGCCGTCAGCTCGAGCCGCGCGATCTGCAGGTCGATGCGATGGGCGACCGCGTCGGCTTCAATCGACGGCAAAGCCTGCGGCCGGCGCGGCAGCGGCGGCAGTTGATTGGGCAGCCGGAAGTCGAGGCCGCCGTCCCACAGCCCCATCAGGCGCGCCAGCTTTTCGCGCGCGCTCGTCGCCGTCTGTCGCGCGGTGGCGAGGTCGGCGGTGGTTTCGGCGTAAAACACCTGTTCACGGGCCTGATCGAGCCTGTTGATCGAGCCGGTTTCGCCGAGCTTGACCGCGAGCTGTGCGGTCGATTCCGCCGTCGCCTTCGCATCCGTCAGCAACGCCACCGTCTCGTTGCCGCCAACGGCGCGCCAATAGACGCGGCGGACATCGGCGGCAAGCCGCAACGTCGCGAGGCTAGCTCGCAATTGCGCCTGGCGGAAACGGTCGCGGGCGATCTCCGAGCGGAACGGCAGGCTGGCGAGCGCGAGGATGTCGCCGACAATTTGACGTTCGATTTCGCTGGCGCCATTGCCCGAGATCCGCGAGACCGAGAACACGGGGTTGGGCGGCAGGCTCTGCTCGACGAGATCGGTCTCGGCCAGCGCGAGCTCGTTATAGGCGGCTTGAAGCCCCTTGTTGTTGAGCAGTGCGATCTGCACGGCGGTCTCGACGCTGAGTGTTCGCGACAGCAACTGGCGAGCGCGCGCGTCGACCGCGCCGGCTCCCTCGGCCGTCCGCACGAAGGCGACATCCTTTTTGATGGTCTGGCTCGTCAGCTCCGAGACGGCATTCATGCCGCTGTCGGGCGAGAAGGCCGCACAGCCCGACAAGCCGAGCGAGGCAAGAACGAGCAGGCTTGGCGCGAGACGGTGTGTCATGGCGCGCTCCTACCGGTCTTGTTTGGGTTGCGGCGCGACGCTCTCGTTGCGCTCGCGCCAGGGTGCCGGCGTCGCGGGCCGCAGGCTGGTGTAGGGCGCAATCGTCGAACGATAGCCGGCGCGCGCGACCTTGGCCGTGGGATCGGCAGGATCAGCGCCGGCGACTCGTGTCGTTGCCGGCATGCAGCCGGATAACGCCAATGCAGTCGCGGCCAGCAGCGGCCAATTGAATCGAAAGTGTCGTCCCCGCGCCGCGAATGCAGCGGCGGACTTCGCCCCGGAAAGCGTAAGCATGAGTCATCCCTGATCTGTCTGGAGACCACAGGCTCGCGCGCGCGGATGCGCGCTCGGCCTGACGTCGTCGTGTGTCAGATCAGGCGATGGGAGGGCGGTAGTGCAGGGGCGCCGCCGCGCTGTGCAGGCTGGCCACGATCTCGGGCGAGCAGGCGGAAACCGGCTGAAGCGGCTTTGCGACGCTGGGCAGGTCGGCCGGCAACGCGCTCACGCACATCATCGCGCAGCACGGTCCCGCCGTACCCTTGCCGCCGTGATGATGAGGGGCCGGGGGCGCGTCCTGCGCGGCGGCCTGGTGATGCGCATGCGGCCCGGCGTGGTCATGCGAGGCGCCGTCATGCGTGTGGCCGGCCTGCATCTGGTGATGCACCGGCACGCGGTCGGCGACAAGCGCATCGTCGAGGCACGGTGCTGGAGCGCTACCCCAGGCGAGGCTTGCGGCCGGCGCGAGCACGCAGAACAGATAGGCGAGGGCAATGAAGCGCCCCACCTTGATCCGCATCGATCGTGTCAATCGCAGCAACATTCCGCCGACATGCTCTCCGCGCCGCCATGTTGCATGCGCTCATTTGCAAAATAATGGCAAAACGCGCGTTCGCCAAGCTCCATCTTACCGCAGTGCACCGTGCATGCCCAATATCGCGCCACAATGGTTGACCCTGTGGTGATCCGCGGGCCATGGTCCCGCCCGTGCACGCGCCAAATCAATCAGGACAAACACCCGAAGCATTCACCCCTGATTCGCGTCAGGCCTGGGTGCGCCTCGTCATTGCGCTTCTGATCGGCTCGATCGGCGGCGTCGGCATGTGGGCGATCGTCGTCATGATTCCTGCGGTGCAGGCCGAATTCTCCGCGACGCGCGGTGCGGTGTCGCTGGCTTTCACCCTGATGATGTTCGGCTTCGGGCTTGGCGGCGTCATCGCCGGCAGGATCACCGACCGGTTCGGCATCGTGGCGGCGATGGCGATCAGCATCGCCTTCCTCGGGGTCGCCAATGTGCTGGCGGGTCTGTCCACCCAGCTCTGGCAGTTCGTGGCGGCGTATTTCCTGATCGGGCTCGGCACCTCCGCGACCTTCGCGCCGCTGATGGCGGAGGCCTCGCACTGGTTCGAGCGCTATCGCGGCCTGGCCGTGACCATCGTCGCGAGCGGCAATTATGTCGCCGGCACGATGTGGCCGCCGCTCGTGAGCACGGGCATGCAGACGATCGGCTGGCGCTTCACTCATATCGGCATCGGCCTCGTCTGCGTCAGCCTGATGACCATCCTGGTGCTGGTCCTGCGCGCGCAGATGGGCCACGACAAGGTCAACGATCATGCCAATGCAGCGCCGCCGCGGGTCGACCTCAAGCTCTCGACCAACACGCTGACGGTGCTGCTCTCGATCGCCAGCATTTCCTGTTGCGTCGCCATGGCAATGCCGCAAGTGCATATCGTCGCCTATTGCGGCGATCTCGGATATGGCGTGGCGCGCGGCGCCGAGATGCTGTCGCTGATGATGGCCTGCGGCATCGTCAGCCGGATCGGCTCGGGCTATCTCGCCGACAAGATCGGCGGCATCCCGACGCTTCTGATCGGTGCGCTGGCGCAGGGCTTCGCGCTCGTATTCTACCTGTTCTTTGACAGCCTGACCTCGCTCTATCTGATCTCCGCGATGTTCGGCCTGTTCCAGGGCGGCATCGTGCCGAGCTATGCCATCATCGTGCGCGAGGCGATGCCTGCGAGCGAGGCCGCAACCCGAGTCGGCATCGTGATCTTCGCGTCCGTGTTCGGCATGTCGTTCGGCGGCTGGGTCTCGGGCGTCATCTTCGACGCCACGGGCTCCTACGCAGCGGCGTTCACCAACGGCGTGGCGTGGAACGCACTCAATATCGGCATCGTGTTGACGCTGCTGATCCGCTCGCGGATGAATGCCGTCAGGACCGGCCCGGGTTTTGCGACCTAGACTGCCTGTCCCGCCTTCAGCAGCGAACAACCCGTGATCTTGTAGCTGCCGTCCGCCTGCTGCTCGAGCGTGTAGAGCGCTTCCCAGGCTTCGCCATTGGCATCGATGATATGGACGTGCTGGGCAATGCGGCTGCCCTCGCTCTTGCTGTCGCCAAATTCAAAGCTCTTGTGCCGATAGACCGGCGGGTAGCCGTTTTGCACCATGGACATGAAGATGTCGGGCGCGGGGAAGATCTCCCGGATCGCCGGCGCGGCGTAGGAGTAGGCCGCGCGCGCGTCGTCGCGGCCGAATGCCTGCTCCTGGGCGCGGATGATATCCTGTGCCGTCGCGACATCGTCGGCGCGTGCTGAAGCGCCAGCCAGCAGCGCAAAAATCAGGACAAGGAGCACACGCATGGCAAAACCTCGCTTGGTCATCCCGGTCAGCGAGGATATCGCCACGCGGATGTTCGGGCAAACAGCCTAATGCGACAGCGGGTCGAGGAAAGGCGTGTCGACCGCGCTGACATAGAAGATCACGACCCTGGTCTCGCCCGTCGTCCGATTGTAGCCGGTCATCGCCACGTTCGGCGGTTCCACCATTGCCTCGCCGGCCTTGACCGTCAGCGGCGGCTTGCCCTCGAGTTCGAGTGTGAAGGCGCCTTCCAGCACGTAGACGGTCACCGGGAAGCGGTGGGTATGATGGACCGTCTTGTCGCCCGGCTTGAACGACGCGGTCATCACCCGCACGGACTGCTTCTCGTCCTTCGGCAAGCCCTCAACCACTTGTTGAAGCACCAGATTCGGTTTGGCGATGTCCTGTGTCCGATGGTCCTGCGCAGTGGCTGCGGTCGACCATCCCAGAACGATTACGGCGCCGAAAGTGAAATGGGGGCGCATCCAAAGTCTCCATTCTAAAGTCGCTGAAGACACCAACCTAGGTGCCGCGGTTCGGGCCCGGCAGCCGCAACATTGCGGCCGGCGGCCGCAGAAGTGCATAATCGCTCCATGTTCGACTGGAACGACCTCAAATATTTCCTGGCGGTCGCGCGGCATGGCAGCACCATTGCCGCCGGCAAGGCGCTCGGCCTCAGCCAGTCGACCGTGCAGCGGCGGCTTGAGGAGCTGGAGCGGCGGGTCGGCCGCGCACTGGTGATGCGTCAGCCGAGCGGCTACCGCCTCACCGAATTCGGTCACATCATGCTGCCCTATGCCGAACGGGTCGAAGCCACCATTGATGACTTCCAGCGTCGGACGGCTGACGCCGAGCAGGACATGAAGGGTGTGATCCGCGTCACCTGTCCCGAGCCGATTGTCGCCCGGCTCATCCAGTCCGGCCTCGTCGGCGACTTTCACACGCTGCATCCCTCGCTGCGGGTCGAATTCGTGATGAGCGATGGCTATCTCGATCTGTCGAAGGGCGAGGTCGATATCGCTTTTCGCTCGGGCGATACCGACGACGAGCTGGTCGGACGCAAGATCGCCGAGTCGATCTGGGCGGTTTACGCCAGCCGCGACTATCTTCACCGGCACAGCAGCCCGGATCGTGTCGAGGACCTCACGTCTCATTTGCTGGTCGGGCTGGACGAATCCCTCTCCAAGCACCGCGCCGTCCCATGGCTGAAGGAGGTCGCGCCCAATGCTCAGATGGCTGCGCGCGTCAACAGCGTGCTTGGCCTCGTTTCCGCGATCAAGTCCGGCGTCGGCATCGGTCCGCTTCCCGTCGCGCTCGGCGATGCCGAAGCCGATCTCGTGTGCGTCCTTGGCCCGATTCCGGAATTGACGCGAAGCTGGCGCATCCTGACGCATCCCGATCTCCGGCGTGTACCGCGGATCGCGGCCTTCTTCGACTTCATCGTGCATCACCGCGAGGCACTGAGGCCGATCCTGACAGGGTGACGCTATCGGTTCCGCTTTGCAGCCGGCTTCGCGGGCTTGGCGGCCACGCGGACCTTGGCCTTCACCACGGGCTGCACCCGCAAACCGTCGACGAACACGTCGAGCATCCGCAGCACCGAGGATTGCCAGCCGGGCTGGTCGTGCATGTAGCACATGCCGAAGAACGCGCGCAGCAAGTCCTCGGGACTTATGTCTGCGCGCATCGCGCCGGCCGCGGCTGCGCGGTCGAGCAGCGAGCCGATCGCCTTGGTCAGGCGCTCAAAGGAAAAGGCATGCAACTCCGACCCGCTCTGCACCGCGAGTGCCAAGGCTGCGACCATGCCCTTCTTGGTGGCAACGAACTCGACGCCTGAGTGCAGCCAGCGCCTGAGCGCATCGACCGGGTCCCCGTTCTTCAACTGCTCGGCGAGCTCGCTGAGCTGTTCGACCTCGCGCCGGTACACCGCCTCGAACAAATCCTCGCGCGTCGGGAAATGCCGATACAGCGTGCCGATGCCGACGCCGGCACGTCTTGCCACCGCCTCCAGGCTCGCCTCGGGACCACCTGCGTTGAACACGGCCTTTGCGGCCTCAAGCACGCGCTCGCGATTGCGCACGGCATCGGCGCGGGGCTTCCGGGTCTGGTCGGTGGTGTGGTCGTCCATCCACGCAATGTAGATCACGAATTGGTTAGATTGAACCCTTGTGGGGCTGCATCGCGTTGATGCGCACGGGCTTTTGACGAATTCCAAATATTTCCCGCCGGCCCTTGTTAAGCGGAGGCTGCCTCCGTATCTTCGCTGAAGTCGTTGCCCCGGATGATGTTCGGGGGGCGCATGTCGACGGCGGCCACGGCGGTGGCGCGCTGCGCGATCACTCATGTCCATATCTGATCGGAGCCTTGTATGAACCACTCCATCAGCCTCACCGTGAACGGTGCGCGGCGCGACTTCGTCCTCGACGATCCGCGCGTCACGCTGCTCGATCTCCTGCGTGAGCGCCTCCATCTGACCGGAACCAAGAAGGGATGCGACCGCGGCCAATGCGGCGCCTGCACCATTCTCGTCGACGGCAAGCGCATCAACTCCTGCCTCGCGCTCGCGATCAGTCATGACGGCGCCGACATCCTCACAATCGAAGGCATCGCGCGCGGCGAGCAACTTCACCCCGTGCAGGCCGCCTTCATCGCCCATGACGGATTTCAGTGCGGCTTCTGCACGCCCGGCCAGATCATGAGCGCGATCGGCATGATGAGCGAGGCGCAGGCCGGCAACGATCCCGAGCGCATTCGCGAATGCATGAGCGGCAATCTGTGCCGCTGCGGCGCCTATGCCGGCATCGTCGATGCCGTGCTCGACGCGCAGGCCGGCATGGACGAATCCAACCAGAGGCGCTCCGCATGAAGCAGTTTGATTACGTCAGGCCGGCCACGGTCGCCGAGGCCGTCGCCGCCGCCGCGCAGCCGGGCGCCGCCTATCTCGCCGCCGGCACTAACCTGCTCGATCTGATGAAGGGCGGCGTCAGCCGTCCGGATCGTCTGGTTGACGTCACCCATCTCGACGGCCTCGATCGGATCGAGCGTCTCGCCGACGGTGGTATGCGTATCGGCGCACTGGTGAGCAACGCCGATCTTGCGCATGACGCTGACTTCGCAAAGTCCTATCCGGCCGTCGCCGAAGCGCTGCTCTCCGGCGCATCGGCGCAATTGCGCAATGCCGCGACCGTCGGCGGCAATCTGCTGCAACGGACCCGCTGCGCGTATTTCTATGACACCGCCAGCCGCTGCAACAAGCGCGAGGCCGGCAGCGGTTGCGACGCGCGTGACGGCGAGAACCGCACCCACGCCGTGCTCGGCTGGAGCGAAAACTGCATCGCCACGCATCCGTCCGACTTCTGCGTGCCGCTGGTCGCGCTCGATGCAATCGTCGAGATCGAGGGTAGGAAGGGGCGGCGCGAGATCGCGCTCGACGAGCTGCATCGCCTGCCCGGCAATACGCCCGAGCGTGAATCGGCGCTTGAACCGGGAGATCTGATCGTGGCGGTGCGTCTGCCGCCCGCTGCGCGGGGCTTTGCCGCGCATGTGCGCTATCTCAAGGTCCGCGATCGAACGTCCTACGCGTTTGCCGTCGTCTCGGCTGCGGCCGCGCTGCGGATCGAGAACGGCAAGATCGCGGAGGCGCGGCTTGCGCTCGGCGGTGTCGCCGCAAAGCCCTGGCGCGCCCGCGCTGGGGAGGACGTGCTCAGGAACGTCGCGCCCACGGTGGACGCTTTCCAGGAAGCCGCCTCGCGCGCGCTCGCCGACGCAAAACCGTCCGGCGACAACGCCTTCAAGATCGAGCTCGCGCGCCGCATCATCGTGCGCGCGCTGAGCCTCGCTGCCGCCGGTACGCCCGTGCGCATCCCCGCGCTGCCGGCCTCTCCCTTTGCCTCGACGTCCGGAGCCATTCATGCCCGAGCTTAATCTCACCAGCGCGCCCGCTCATCTGCGCCATGGCTCCAGCATTGGTCAGCCGCTGACCCGCCGCGACGGCGTGCTTAAGGTCCAAGGCCAGGCGACCTACGCCGCCGACAATCATCCGCCCGGCATGCTGTTTGCGGTGATGGCCGTCGCCAGCATTTCGCGCGGCCGCGTGACCTCGCTCGATGTCACTGCTGCCAAGCGCCACCCCGGCGTCGTCGATGTCATGACGCCAGACCACAAGCCTGAACTCGCGATTGATCCCGAGATCAAGACCAATCCTTTCGTGTTCCGGATGGAGGTGTTGCAGAGCAATGAAGTCCGCTACGCCAACCAGCCGATCGCCGTCGTGATCGCCGAAACGCTCGAGGCGGCCACGGAAGGCGCCGCGCTGCTGGCGCCGCGCTACGAGACGCTGCCCGCGCTCATCGGCCTCGACGCGGGTGAAAGCTTCGTGCCGCCGGTCGTCGGAGTCGGCAACCCCACGGAAAATCATCGCGGCGATGTGGAGGCGGGACTTGCGTCGGCCGAGAAGCGGATCGACGCGGTCTACGAAACGCCGCCGCAATATCACAACGCAATGGAGCCGCATGCGATCGTGGCTGCATGGGATGGCGACAACCTGCAGATCGACATGCCGACCCAGGGTCTCATGCTGTCGCTGGCGCGTGTTGCCGAATTGTTCGGCATCGCGCACGACAAGATCCACATCCGCAGCCCGTTCCTCGGCGGCGGGTTTGGCTCGAAGGGACTCATGGCCGGCCCGCCGGTCCTCGGCATCATGGCGGCAAAGCTCGTCGGCAAACCGGTCAAGTTGGTGCTGCGCCGCGAGCAGATGTACGGCCCGGTCGGCCATCGCGCGCCGACGCGGCAGCGGCTGCGCATCGGCACCGATGGCGAGGGGCGCCTGACAGCGCTGGATCACCACGCGCGCACCGTGTCGAGCACGTTCGACGATTTCTACGAGCCCGCGGCCGATGCCTCGCACACGCTCTATGCGGCACCTGCGATCCGCACCTCGCATGACGCCGTGCGTGTCAACACCGGCACGCCGTTGTTCATGCGCGCGCCCGGCGAGGCGACCGGCTCGATCGCGCTGGAGAGCGCGATCGACGAGATGGCCTGGGCCTGCGGCATCGATCCGCTTGCGTTCCGCCTGAAGAACTATGCCGAGGTCGAGCCGATCACCGGCAAGCCGTTCTCGTCCAAGGCGTTGCGGGCCTGTTACGAGCAAGGCGCGGCGCGTTTCGGCTGGGCAAAGCGACCGCTCCAGCCGCGGCAGATGCGCGACGATGCCGGCCTTCTGGTCGGCTGGGGCATGGGTACCGCCACGTTCCCGGCGCTGATGTTCCAGGCCGAGGCGCGTGCCGTGCTTCGCCGCGACGGTTCCGGTGCCATGGAGATCGGCGCGCATGACATGGGGCAGGGTGCCTGGACGGCGCTGGCGCAGATTGCGGCCGACGAACTCGGGCTTGATATCGACCGCGTCGAGTTCAAGGCGGGGTCGTCCGACCTGCCCGACGCCGGCATTGCCGGCGGCTCCGCGCATACCGCGACCGCGGGTGCCGCGATCCACAGCGCAGGCGCGGCCGTGATTGCGAAACTCGCCAATCTCGCCACCGGTGACGAGCACTCGCCGCTGTTCGGCGCCGGCAACGCCGGCGTGATCGCGCGCGATGGCAGGTTGATCCGGCGCGACGACGAGAGCCGCGGCGAAAGCTACTCCGAGATTCTTGCGCGCGCAGGCGTGGCCGAGGTCGAGGCGCGCGGCACCGGCGCGCCGAATCCGACGGCGATGGAGGAGTATGCGATGCACGCCCATGGCGCGGTGTTCGCGGAGGTGAAGGTCGATCCCGAACTCGGCCAGGTCCGCGTCACCCGCATGGTCGGCGCTTTCGGCGCGGGACGGATCGTCAACCCGCGCATGGTGCAGAGCCAGCTGTTCGGTGGCATGATCTGGGGCCTGTCCTTCGCCTTGCACGAGGAAGCCATCACCGACCGCCGCACCGGCCGGATCATGAACGCCAATCTCGGCGAGTACCATATCCCGGTGAATGCCGACGTGCCGCCGCTCGACGTGATCACGGTCGATGAGCACGATCCGCACGTGAACGCGCTCGGCATCAAGGGTGTCGGCGAGATCGGCATCACCGGCAGTGCAGGGGCAGTCGCTAACGCCGTCTGGCATGCGACGGGCGTGCGTGTCCGCCGCTTCCCGATCCGGATCGAGGAGTTGCTGACGTAGCCTTCAAGCAGCGGCGGGCGAGCCCGTCTCGCTCCCCGCCTGCTAGTGCAGCTTCTTGCGAAGAGCCTTGAGAGCCTCTCGCTGCGACTCGATGTAATTCGCGATGGTCTTGCGCAGCTCCTCCGAATGGAGCTTGTCGCTGTCGCGCTGCACTTCATCGAGTGCGGCCTCTGCATTTGCGAGCGTGATCTTCATAGCGAGCCCTGTTACGAAGCGGCTCCGGAAAGCGGAGGCTGCTTGGCTATGGCTCGAAACATATAGAGGATCAGGCTGCGGAAATTGAGATGGCTCAACCTCCGTAAGATACCGGTGGCTCCGTAGGATTGCGGACAACTTCAAAACGTCGGCGGTGTGCAGGCCGAGATCACCTCGCACGGCTTGCCGCCGACGCAGCGGAAGCGATGCGGACGCCGGCTCTCGAAGTAGTAGGCATCCCCGGGATTGAGAATGCGGCGCTCGTCCTCGACGGTGACTTCGAGCTTTCCCGAGATCACGATGCCGCCTTCCTCGCCGTCATGGACGAGGTGAACGCGCCCGGTGTCGCTGCCGGGCTCATAGCGCTCCTTCAGGATCTGCAGGCTGCGACCGAACAGATTGTCGCCGACTTGCCGATAGGAGATCGGCTTCTTGCCGACCTCGGTCAGCTCTTCGCCGCGGTAGAAGATCTTGCGCCGGCTCTCCGGCTCCAGCGCGAAGAACTCGGCGAGCCCCATCGGGATGCCGTCGAGGATGCGCTTCAGCGCCCCCACCGACGGGTTCATCTGGTTGGATTCGATCAGCGAGATCGTCGAATTGGTGACGCCGGCGCGTTTGGCGAGTTCGCGCTGCGACAGCTTCTGGCGCGCCCGGATGAATCGCAGCCGTCCACCGATATCGACGCTCATGTCCCTGTCCCGTGTTGCAGGTGTTGCGGATCGCGCAAATATGGACCGGCAGCCTCAGTCAAATCAATGGCTTGCAGGCCATCAGAAAAGGACTTGTTGCGCTTTCGCAGCCGTGCCTGTGGTATCCGGTCAGCAAAGGAGCATGGCCGTGACCCTTCATCAGATTCCGAACACCATCAAGACCGACTCGTTCTGGATGCCGTTCACGGCCAACCGGCAGTTCAAGAAGGCGCCCCGCCTGTTCTCCTCGGCCGAAGGCATGCACTACACCACTGTCGACGGCCGCAAGGTGATCGACGCCTCCGCCGGCCTCTGGTGCGTCAATGCCGGCCACGGCCGCAAGCAGATCGCCGCCGCCGTCGAGCGCCAGCTGATGACGCTGGATTTCGCACCGTCGTTCCAGATGGGCCATCCGCTGGCATTCGACTTCGCCGAGCGTCTGGCCGAGATCGCGCCGAAGGGCCTCGATCGCATCTTCTTCACCAATTCCGGCTCCGAGTCGGTCGACACCGCGCTGAAGATCGCGCTCGCCTATCATCGCGCCAACGGCCAGGCGAGCCGCACCCGCCTGATCGGCCGCGAGCGCGGCTATCACGGCGTCGGATTCGGCGGCACCTCGGTCGGCGGCATGGTCGCCAACCGCCGCGCCTTCGCCACCCTGCTGCCGGGCGTCGACCACATCCGCCACACCCATGATCTCACCCGCAACGCCTTCGCCAAGGATCAGCCCGAGCATGGCGCCGAGCTCGCCGATGATCTCGAGCGGCTGGTGGCCCTGCACGGCGCCGAGACCATTGCTGCCGTCATCGTCGAGCCGGTGCCGGGCTCGACTGCGGTGTTGCCGCCGCCAAAGGGCTATCTCCAGCGCCTGCGCGAGATCTGCGACAAGCACGGCATCCTCCTGATCTTCGACGAGGTCATCACCGGCTTCGGCCGGCTCGGGACGCCCTTCGCCGCCAACTTCTTCGGCGTCACGCCCGATATGATGACAACGGCCAAGGGCATCACCAACGGCACCATTCCCTGCGGCGCCGTGTTCGCAAGCCGCAAGGTTCACGACGGCCTGATGGTCGGCCCGGAGAACGCGATGGAGCTGTTCCACGGCTATACCTATTCGGCGCATCCGGTCGCCTGCGCCGCGGGCATCGCCACGCTCGACATCTACAAGGACGAAGGCCTGCTGACGCGCGGTGCGTCGATCTCCGAATACTGGCGCGATGCGCTGCATTCGCTGAAGGGCCTGCCCAATGTCGTCGATATCCGCAATTGCGGCCTGATGGGCGCGGTCGAGTTGTCGCCGCGTGACGGTACGGTTGGCGTGCGTGGCTACGACGTCATGGTCGACTGCTTCAATCGCGGGCTGTACTTCCGCATGAGCGGCGATAGCTTTGCGCTGTCGCCTCCGCTCATCGTCGAGAAGAGCCACATCGACGATATCGTGTCGATCCTCGGCGATGCCATCAAGCGGGTGGCCTGATAATTGCTCTCGCCGTTGCGGAGTTCCCTCTTGCAGCGGCGAGCGTGATGCCGCGGGAGTTTGACCAAGCGTGAAAGTTCTGATCCTCGGCAGCGGTGTCATCGGTGTCACCTCTGCCTACTACCTCGCGCGTGCCGGCCACGAGGTGACGGTCGTCGACCGTCAGCCCGAACCGGCGCTCGAGACCTCCTTTGCCAATGCCGGCGAGGTGTCGCCCGGCTATTCCTCGCCCTGGGCCGGTCCCGGCGTACCGGTGAAGGCGGTCAAATGGCTGCTGATGAAGCACGGCCCGCTGGTGATCCGGCCGAAGCTCGATCCCGTGATGTGGGTCTGGCTGCTCAAGATGCTGCGCAATTGCACCAGCGAACGCTACGCGATCAACAAGAGCCGGATGATCCCGATCGCGGAATATAGTCGCGATTGCCTGCGCGACCTGCGCCGCGACATCGGCATTCAATATGACGAGCGCTCGCAGGGCACGCTGCAGCTATTCCGCTACCAATCGCAGCTCGACGGCACCGGTGAGGACATCGCCGTGCTCAAGCAATACGGTGTGCCGTTCGAGGTGCTCAGCCGTGAGGGCTGCATCGCGGCCGAGCCGGCGCTGGCGGGCGTGAAGGAGAAGTTCGCGGGCGGACTGCGTTTGCCGCAGGACGAGACCGGCGACTGCCACATGTTCACGCAGGCGCTGGCCAAGCATGCCGAAGCGCTCGGCGTGCGCTTCATGTTCAACACCAGCATCGACCGCATCGTCACCGACGGCGGGCGCGTCAGCGGCGTCGTGACCAGCGCCGGTATGTTGCAGGCCGACGCTTACGTGCTCGCGCTCGGAAGCTGGTCGTCGCGGCTGGTCGCGCCGCTCGATATTTCGCTGCCGGTCTATCCCGTGAAGGGCTATTCAATCACGGTGCCGATCAAGGACGCTTCCGGCGCGCCGGAATCGACCGTGATGGACGAGAGCTACAAGGTCGCCATCACGCGCCTCGGCAATCGCATCCGCGTCGGCGGCACCGCCGAAATCTCGGGCTTCTCGAGCCAGCTCTACGAGGCGCGGCGCGCCACGCTCGATCACTCGCTGACCGATCTGTTTCCGCGCGGCGGCGATCTCTCCAAGGCAACGTTCTGGAGCGGTCTGCGCCCGATGACGCCCGACGGCCCGCCCGTGATCGGCCCGACGCAATACGCCAACCTTCACCTCAACACCGGCCACGGCACGCTCGGCTGGACCATGTCCTGCGGCTCCGGCCGCGTGCTCGCCGACATGCTGTCGGGCAAGAAGCCGGACATTGATGTGAGTGCGCTGACGGTGGACCGGTACAAGTACCGGTTCGGTTAAGTTCAATCCTCCCGTCATCGCGAGCGAAGCGAAGCAATCCAGACTGCCTCCTCGGAAAGACCCTGGATTGCTTCGCTGCGCTCGCAATGACGGCCGCTACCCCGTCCCCGTCACGCAATTTACCCACAGCACCACCGCCTTGGCATCCTCGGCCGGATTCGAAAACCGGTGCGGCCTCCGGCTTGCAAACCGAAAACTGTCGCCCGTCTTCAGCGACCATGTCTCGCTGTCCACCGTCAGCATCATCTCGCCTTCGAGCATGAGGCCGGCTTCTTCGCCGTCATGGGTGTAGAGTTCGTCGCCGGTGGAGCCGCCGGGCTCCAGATGTACCAGGAATAGATTGAGCCGGTTGTCGGCGCTGGCCGGGCTCAGCAATTGCTTCGACACGCCGGTGCGCCAGAGCTTCAGTTCGGGCCGTTGCAGCCCGCGCGTGACGATTTGGTCGGATGCACCGTCGGCGTTCGGGCTCGCGCCGAACAGCGCGGCGATGCCGACGCCGAGCACGTCGGCGAGCGTGGCCAGCACGCGCAGCGACGGCGACGACAGGCCGCGCTCGATCTGGCTGAGGAAGCCGATCGAAAGCTCCGTGCGCGAGGCGACCGTCTCGAGCGAGAATTGCCTGATCCGCCTGAGATCGCGGATGCGGCGGCCGACCGCGACATCCATCGCCGGCTCGGCCGATTTGGCGACAGCCCTGGTGCTGGCCTTGGCTTTCACCTTCACCTTTATCTGCACCTTCTTCGCCGGCTTTGCGCCGGCCGGCCTGCGCATTCTCTTGCCACCGCTCACGTCAAAACCACTTCCTTCATGTGCATGAAAACCGCTTGCAACGGCCGCGAAAGTGTGACCAAATTTTCATACTGGTGAAAATAGGCCGAAACGGCTTGGCCCGCAACGTCTGCGATGACGAGATCTGCGAGCGCCGCCATCGGCCGGGCCCAAGGGGGATGCGATGAAGCGTTTTGGTCTCGCCGCGGTCGCGGCACTCGCGATTGCCGCAGCAGCGCCGGCTTCGGCGCAGCAAGTGCTGAAGGTCGGCTCGACGCCGACAGGCATTCCCTTCACCTTCCTCGACACCAAGACCAATTCCATCCAGGGCATCATGGTCGATCTCGTCACTGAAGTGGGCAAGGATGCCGGCTTCAACGTGCAGATCGAGCCGATGCAGTTCTCGGCGCTGATCCCGTCTCTGACATCGAGCAAGATCGACATCATCGCGGCCGCGATGTTCATCACGGCCCCGCGCAAGGAGGTCGTCGACTTCTCCGACCCGATCTACGCCTATGGCGAAGGCCTCGTGGTCCCGAAGAGCGACACCAAGGCCTACGCCACCCAGGACGATCTGAAGGGTGAGACGGTCGGCGCCCAGGTAGGCACCGCCTTCGTCGACGCGCTCAAGAAGTCCGGCCTGTTCGCCGACGTCAAGGCCTACGACACCATCCCCGACATCCTGCGCGACGTGAACACCGGCCGCCTCAAGGCCGGTTACGCCGACTATCCGATCCTCGCCTACAATCTGAAGCAGGGCGGCTTCCCCGAGGTGCGCCTGGTCGACGGCTACAAGCCCGTCACCGTCGGCTCGGTCGGCATCGGCGTGCGCAAGGGCGAGACCGCGCTGCTCGGCAAGATCAACGCCTCGCTCGCCAAGCTGAAGGCCAACGGCACCATCGACAAGATCCTCGATAAATGGGGCCTGAAGGCACAGGGTTGATCGCCAGCGGCCAATCGATGAAGGCTGATCGATGAAAGGCTTCTGGCACGACGCGGCCGAATTCTTCCCGATCCTGATGAGCGGCGTCGTGCTGACGATCGTCGTCACGATCGGCTCGCTGCTGCTCTCGACGGTGCTTGGCCTCGTCTGGGCGATGATGCGGGTCTCCGGCATCCGCGTCCTGTCGCTGCTCAGCGCCAGCCTGATCAACGTGATCCGCGGCATTCCGATCATCGTGCTGTTGTTCTACCTCTACTTCGTGATGCCTGATCTCGGCGTCACGCTCAGCGCGTTGCAGGCCGCGATCCTCGGGCTCGGCATCGCCTACTCGGCCTATCAGGCGGAAAATTTCCGCGCCGGCATCGAGGCCATCGACAAGGGGCAGATCGAGGCGGCGCAATCGATCGGCATGGGCTGGTGGCTGACCATGCGCCGGGTCGTGCTGCCGCAGGCGGTGCGCATAGTGCTGCCGCCCTACGGCAACGTCATGATCATGATGCTGAAGGATTCCTCGCAGGCCTCGACCATCACGGTCGCCGAGCTCGCCCTTCAGGGCAAGCTGATCGCGTCCTCGACCTTCAAGAACACCAACGTGTTTACGATGGTTGCGCTGATGTATCTCACCATGAGCATTCCGCTGATCCTGCTGGTCCGTCACTTCGAGAAGCGGGCCGGCAAGAAATGATCGAGCTGACCGACGTCCACAAGAGCTTTGGCGAGAACGAGGTGCTCAAAGGCATCACGGCGTCCGTCCAGAAGGGCGAGGTGGTCTGCATCGTCGGCCCCTCCGGCTCCGGCAAGTCCACCATCTTGCGCTGTATCAACGGTCTCGAAAGCTACGACCGCGGCGAGATCAGCGTCGAGGGATTGAAGGTCGACCGCGACGCGCCGTCGATCGTGCAAGTCCGCACCCAGGTCTCGATGGTGTTCCAGCGCTTCAACCTGTTTCCGCACCGGACCGTGCTGGAGAACGTGGTCGAAGGTCCGCTCTATGTGAAGAAGGAGCCGCGCGCTGCCGCATTCGAGCGTGGCCGCGCGCTGCTCGCCCAGGTGGGCCTTGCCGAGAAAGCCAACGAACATCCGCCGCAGCTCTCCGGCGGCCAGCAGCAACGTGTCGCGATCGCGCGGGCGCTGGCGATGCAGCCCAAGGCCATCCTGTTCGACGAACCCACCTCGGCGCTCGATCCTGAATTGGTCGGCGACGTTCTCGGCGTGATGCGCAAGCTCGCCGACGACGGCATGACCATGGTCGTCGTCACCCACGAGATGGGCTTTGCCCGCGATGTCGCCGACCGCGTGCTGTTCATCGACGGCGGTGTCATCGTCGAGCAGGGGTCGGCGAAATCGGTGCTCAACCAACCGCAGCATGCGCGGACGCAGGATTTTCTGCGCCGCGTGCTGCATCCGCTCTGATCGGTCTTCGCCATGACCACGCGCCTGCCTCTGCCGCCGTCTCTCTATGCCGACACCGCCGTTGCGCCGGTGGCCACGCCGCCGCTCGAGATCGACAAGAGGGTCTCGGTCGCCATTATCGGCGGCGGCTACACCGGGCTGTCCACCGCGTTGCATCTGGCGGAGCAGGGCGTCGAGGCGCTGGTGCTGGAGGCGCAGGAGCCGGGCTGGGGCGCATCCGGCAATAATGGTGGCCACACCAATCCGGGACTGAAGCACGACCCCGATCAGATCGAAGCCGATTTTGGCGTCGAGCTCGGCCGCCGCATGGTCGCCTTCTCATACGGCACGACAAATTTCACCCACGATTTAATCCGCCGCTACCAGATCCCGTGCGAAGCGCGGCAGAACGGTACGCTGCGCGCGGCCTATAACGAGGCCAGCGCCGCCGCGATCGAGACAACCGCACAGCAGTGCATCGCCCGTGGCATGCCGGTGTCGTACCTCAATCGCGAGCAATTGCGCGAGATGACCGGCACGGATCGCTACATCGGCGCCATGCTCGATACCCGCGGCGGCGATCTGCATCCGCTCAGCTATGCCCGCGGCCTCGCGCGCGCCGCGATTTCCGCCGGCGCGAAGGTGTATGGCGAAACACCCGCACTATCACTCCGTCGCGAAGGCAGCCGCTGGCGCATCGAGACGCCGCGCGCGGTGGTGCATGCCGACAAGGTGCTGCTCGCGACCAACGGTTTTACCGACGATCTCTGGCCGGCGCTTCGCCGCACCATCGTGCCGGTGTTTTCCTCGATCGCGGCCACGGCCCCGCTGTCTGACGACGTGGCCCGTTCGATCATGCCGGCGCGTCCCGTCCTTTACGAGAGCGGCCACATCACCGTCTATTACCGCATCGATCAGCAGAACCGCCTCTTGATGGGCGGCCGCGGCCCGATGCGCTGGATCAGTTCGCCGCGCGACGTCGCCTATCTCATGCGATACGCCGAGCGGCTATGGCCACAGCTCAAGGGCGTTGTCTGGACCCATGGCTGGAACAGCCGGCTCGCCATCACCAAAGATCATTACCCACATGTGCACGAGCCCGCGGACAACATCCTGATCTCACTCGGCTGCAACGGCCGCGGCGTCGCGCTCTCGACGGCCATGGGCGCGCAGCTCGCGCGGCGTCTGATCGGCGGCGCCAAGACCGAGATCGACATGCCCGTCACCGGCATCAAGCCGATCCCGATGCATGCCTTCTGGCCGGTCGGCGTGACGACGGCAGTGATCGCTGGTCGCGTGCGCGACCGGCTGGGGATCTAGGCTCAGCCCTCCGCCACCGCGTCGGCCCAGGGCTGGAAGATCTCGACCGCGCCGGAATTGGTGTCGCCGTCGCGCATCACGACGCTCGGGCAGGCGAACTTCTGCGGCAAGGACTGCACCCGCGCTTCCTCATAGTCGAATCGCGCCGCGAGCATCTCGCGTGTGTCCGCCGGCAACCTGGTATCGCCGATCACGATCGCGCCTTCGCTGGCGTCGATGCGCGGTTGGTGGATCGCGGCATCGAGATCCATGCCGAAATCCATCGCAAACGACACGATCTGCATCACCGACGGCAGGATGCGGCGACCGCCGGAGGCGCCGACCGCGAGCCGTCTGCCGTCCTTGGCCTCGGCGATGACGGGCGTGTAATTGGTGAGGCAGCGCTTGCCAGGGGCGAGCGAGTTGGTGGTGCCCGGCGTCGGGTCGAACCACATGATGCCGTTATTCATGGCAATGCCGGTGTGCGGCGTGACGTATTTCGAGCCGAAGGATGACAGCAGCGTCTGCGTCACCGCCGCGATATTGCCGTGGCGGTCGACCACGGAGAAGTGCGTGGTGCAGGCGGGCGCCAGATAGTCCGCGCCGAGCGAGCGCTTGCCATGGGCATCGCCCATGTCCTTGAGCCGCTCGCGATAGGCCGATTGCAACGCGGCGGCATATTCGGCGTAGGCGGCTGCATCGGGCGCGCTTCCCGGCTTCAGGTTCTGCTGCAACAGGCGCAGCGCATGCGCCATGGTCGGTCCGGCCGTCAGCTCCGGCGTCGCAAACACCTTGCCGCCGCGATAGGGAATCGCCAGCGGATCGCGCAGATGGGCTCGGAACGCGGCGAGGTCCTCCACCGATAGCGCGCCGCCGTCAGCCTTGATGTCGGACGCGATGCTTCTGGCGAGGTCGCCCTGGTAGAAATCGCGCGGACCGGCGTCGGCGAGGTGCGCCAGTGTCGCCTTCAGCGCGTCCAGCGGCAGCCGCGTCTCGGACTTGATGCCCCATGGCGCGCTCGGCGGCAGGCCATCCTTCAGGAACGTGGCCGCGCTTCCCGGATAGCGCCGAAGATCGGCCGCCGATGCCGCGATCGTCAGCGTGGTCCACCAGTCGACCAGCAGGCCTTCACGGGCGAGGGCGACGGCCGGCGCGACGAGATCTTTCCACGGCAGCCTGGCGTGGCGGCGATGCGCCTCCTCCATGCCGGCGACGACTCCGGGCACGGCGATCGAGCCGGGGCCGTGGATATTGCGGTCGTCCTTGACCCGCTGCCAGGGAAACAGGTCGGAAGCCGCACCTTCGCCGCTGAGTGGATAGTCTGCGGTGCGCAGGCTTTGCGGCGCGCACATGCCGTAGTCGATCACCTCATAGCGATTTTCCGCGGCACGGTAGAGCACCATCGCGCCGCCGCCGCCCATGCCGCTGTTCCAGGGCTCCAGCACGTTGAGCGCGAAGGTGGTGGCGACGATCGCATCCACGCAGTCGCCGCCCGCTGCCAGCACTTGCGCCCCCACTTCGGCCGCCCGCCGCGATTGCGCGGCGACGATGCCGCCTTTGGATGTGATGGCGGGCTTGCGGACGGTTTGGGCGTGGCTGAACTGGTGAGGCATGATGATGTCTGTGTGCTGTCTTCGGTTTGGCTTCGTTGCGCTGAGCTCCGCATTCGGCGGAACGCGCGAAGAATGGCACATCGCCCCCACCGAGAACATCGAAAGGGCGGCGTGGCATGGCTGGTGTGAAACAGGCGGGGGAGGCGCAGTCGGCAAGACGTAGATGCCAAGACGAGAATGCCCGGGACAGGCCCGGGCATGACGCATTGAGAAACCGATCAGTGGGAAGCAGGAGCCGCAGGGCTCAGCGCGCGCGATCCAGCCGGCTGGCCTGATACTTGGCGTGCCATTTCGGGCCAGGCCCGCGCATGTAGTGAAGCTCGGGGCGGTAGGGATTGCCCGCGACCCGCATCAGCGTCTGCCATTTGCTGGCGACGAAGTTCAGGGGCTGGCGGAGCAGGGTCAGTGACGCGAGCAACATGGCATCACCTCAGTGCGGCTTGCCGAGCATGGCAGTGAAGGGGAGATCGAAGATCTCCTCGCCGTCGGAGCCGCTGACATGGATCACCCAGTCGCGCCAATCCTCAGCGCCGGGCGTCAGGATCATCGCGTTCATGATCTGGGCGGCACGGTCGCGCGCCTCGGTCAGGTTGGTCACGGCTGTGCCGCTGCGATCGATCAGCGTGCCGTCCAAGTTGGAGCAGTGAAAATAGACCTGGACCATATGCGTCTCCTATTGGGAGCGATTGGGACGGCAAACCGATACCATTCCAAGCCTTCGCGAAACATTCGGGTCGAGCCCGGTAAGGGAATCTACGGAGATTGGTCGGCGCCAAGCCCCCTGCCGGTTTGATCACAAGCGGGTGTTGATCAACTGGACGGCATTCCCACGGCATGGAACAACCCTGGACGGAAAGTCCGGGAGGCGCCGTGAACCACCTCACATTCTGGCGTGAAAGCCGAAGCCTGCGCGCATGCGCGGGCGCCTTGGTGGTCCTCCTGACCCTCACCTCGGTAGGCTCATCAGAACCGGTCCGCAAGAGCGGCTATGCGATCGGCACGGAGACCTGTGGCAGTGTCGATCTGGCTTTTCCCAGAATCCAGATCGACATGAAGGCGGGATTTTGCGCCGGCCTCGTCGCCAGCGAGGAGGATCGGCTGAAATTCCCGCGCTCGATCATCCAGGTGCCCGGTCGTGACCTGTTCGTGGTCGCCGACATGGCGGGCTGGGGCCATACCGATGGCCGGCTGCTGTTGCTCGACCCGCGCGCGCCCCAGGGACAGCGGTTCAAGGAGCTGCTGACTGCAATCGAATATCCGTTCGGTCTCGTGATCGGCCCGGACAAGAAGCTCTATGCCTCGAGCACGGAGACGATCTTCCGGTTCGATCCGCTCGCCGACAATCCGCGCGACACGGTCGAGACCATCGTCCGTCACATGCCCGGCCGCCGGGTCACATTGCCCGATGGCACAAAGCTCGACGAGAGCGCGCATCCACTCAAGCAGTTTGTCTTTGATAAGAACGGCCGGCTGTTCGTCAACATCGGCTCGCACAGCGACGACTGCATCACGCCGGCGCCGATCACGAGATCTTGCGCGGCGGCCGAGGGCGCTTCCGCGATGGCGTCGATCTGGCTGTTCACGCCGCCCCCGGGCGGTATCTTTCCGGCGTTGAAGCCTGGCGAGACCGACCCGCCGCACAGCGTCTATGCGCGCGGCCTGCGCAACTCGATGGCGCTGGCACTGCATCCGAGCTTCCCCGATGCGGGCTATGCTTTCCTGCAAGGCGAGAACGGCCGCGACCTGCCCGATATTTTCAAGCCGAACGAGGAGATCAACGCGATCGAGCCGGGCAGGCATTACGGCTGGCCTTATTGCTACGATCTGTCGACGCCCAGTCCCGAATTCAGGATCGTGTTGCAGTCGGGGGTCTACAAAGCGCTGTGCACCGCCAACGCTCTCTACAAGGCGCCGTTCTCGCTGCTTCCACCGCACGGCGCGCCGCTCGCGATGCTCTATTATCACGGGGCGAAATTTCCGGAGCTCGAAGGCAAGCTGCTGGTTGGCCTGCATGGCTATCGCCCGACGGGCAGCCGCGTCATCGTCTATGACGTCGACGACCACGGCTTCCCGAAGCCCGTCCCGGCGCCGGTGTCTTATCATGTCAGCTGCGCGGCCGATCCGACCCACAGCTTTCAGACCGAGGGCGGCGACGTCGCCGCCGCGCCGTTCGAGGAGCTGATCGCAGGCTGGCACCGCGTCAACGGCGCCCGGCCGCAAGGCGCCCCGGTCGGCATGACGGTCGCGGAGGACGGCGCCATCTGGCTGGTCGAGGACAAGAACCAGACCGTGATCCGGATCGACCGCGCCGCGGGCGATGCGCCGCCGCCGTTGCCCTGCGACATGCGGAGCCAGGCGCTGATCGATCAACTGGCGGTCTTCGTGGCCAGGGACGCGCCGAACAGCGTCCGGCTCACCAATTTGCGCAAGGGCCTCGTCGAAAAGCATTGCGTCGGCTGTCACTCGGATTTCGGCCTGAAGCCGGGCCAATCTGACGCTCAGAAGGACGCGACGGTGCTTCGCTTCATGCTGGCGCAGGATGGCTGGATCTATCCTGGTGATCCCGACTCCGGCAAGTTGCGCACGCGGCTTCGCGGGGTAGGCGCGGAGAAGCTGATGCCGCCGGGTGGCGAAGGCCTGCCGAAGGCCGAGCCTGGTTACACGCGCCTGCTCGACACGGCGGATCTGCTGGTGTCAAAAATGGTTCCAGGCATCCGGATGCGGATCAGGTCCGGCCCGCCGCAGCGCAAGTTCTTTGGCAAAACCAACAAGGAATGCGGCGAAATACCGGCCGCCAAGGTCGTCGTCGTGACACAAAGGAACGCTGTAGACAAACCCGGCTTCAGCCGCTTCTTCCGGCCGGCCGATCCCTATCTGAATGGCGAGTGCAGCGACGGCGATGGCTATTACATCCGGCAGGAATTTCTGGTGCCTGTGCAGTAGCGTTGTTCTCGTCCTTGCGACGGCACCGGTCCGAGCGGAAACGAAACTGTTCGAAAGCGTGCAGGTGACGCCATCAGGCGAATACACGTTCGGCATCGAAGGGCCGGCCGCCGATCTCGACGGCAATCTCTTCGTCGTCAATTTCGGCAAGCCCGGCACCATCGGCAAGCTGCCTGTCGGCGGCGCGGCGTCCGAGCCGTTCACGGCTTTGCCCGAGGGCAGCGCCGGCAATGCCATCCGCTTCGCGCGCGACGGCACCATGTTCATCGCCGACTACAAGAAGCACAACATCTTCGCGATCCCGAAGGGATCGACCGAGCCGGCCATCTGGTTTCACTCCGACGAGATGAACCAGCCCAACGACATCACCATCGCCCGCGACGGCACGATCTACGCGAGCGATCCGAACTGGAAAGGTCGCGAAGGCCACATCTGGCGCATCGCGAAGGGAGCCGACGGAACGGTGCAGGGACAGCTCATGTCGGCGCCGCGCGCGATGGGCACCACCAACGGCATCGATCTCAGCCCTGATGACAAGACGCTCTATGTCGGGGAATCCAGCAGCGGCCAGATCTGGTCCTACACGGTCGGCGGCAACGAGCTCACCAATCCAAAACTCGTCAAGGCGTTTCAGCCCGACACCGTCGACGGCCTGCGCACCGACGTGGCCGGCCGCCTCTACGTCGCGCGCATCCTCAAGGGCACGATCACGTTGATGAAGGCCAATGGCGCGGTCGAGCGGGAGATCGCGCTGAGGGCGAAGGAGCCGACTAATCTTGCCTTCGGCGGCCGCGACGGCAAGACGATCTTCGTCACCCAGCGTCAGGGCGGCTTCGTCGAGGCTTTCCGCACCGACCAAGAGGGCCGCGAGCACTGCCTTCAGCGCGGGCGCTGCTGAGCTTCACGAGCGATCTGCTTGCGGCGCAGGGCGACAGGGGCGGCATTCTTCTTGCTTGCATCTCTCCGCCGCGGGGATTTAGACATCTGTGGCACCGTCAAAGCGACCACGGAGTGTTCGAGTGAAAGCCGTCCATACCGAACTGCACCGCAGCCACGATCCGCAATTCTTCCTGGTTCGCGGCGTGGTCAAGCGTACCACCGAGCAGCCCGAGCGTGCCGACCGCCTGCTTAAGGGGCTCAAGGACGGCAAGCACCAACTGGTCGAGCCAACCACATTCGGGCAGGAGCCGCGTGCGCGCATCCATAGTCCGGAATATCTGTCGTTCCTGAGCGAGGCCTGGGAGGCCTGGACCGCGCTCGGCGATTCCGGCCCGGAGATGATCGGCAATATCCATCCGGTGCGCCATGCCGCGACCTATCCCACCCATATCATCGGCAAGCTCGGCTGGCACACCGCCGATACCGCGGCGCCGATCGGCCCCGGCACCTGGGCCGCGGCCTGCGCTGCGACCGACGTCGCGGTCACCGCGGCACAGATGGTGATGGACGGCGAGGATGCGACCTATGCGCTTTGCCGGCCGCCCGGCCATCACGCCTATCGCGACATGGCCGGCGGCTTCTGCTTCCTCAACAACAGCGCGATCGCGGCTGCGCATCTGCGGCAGAGGCACGAGCGTGTCGTGATCCTCGACGTCGACGTCCATCACGGCAACGGCACGCAAGGAATCTTCTATGCGCGGCCGGACGTCTACACGGTCTCGATCCATGCCGATCCCGTCGCCTATTATCCTTACGTGTGGGGCTACGCGCATGAGCGCGGCGAAGGTCCCGGCCTCGGCGCCAACCTCAACATTCCCCTGGCGATCGGCACCGGCGATGACGGCTACATCCAGGCAATGAACGTCGCACGCAAGGCGATCGAGTCCTTTGCGCCCGGTGCCCTCGTCATCGCACTCGGCCTCGACGCCTCCGAGCACGATCCGCTGAAGGGTCTCGCCGTCACTACGCCCGGCTTCCGCCGCATCGGACAGGCCATCGCGAAGATGGGCTTGCCGACGGTGTTCGTGCAGGAGGGCGGCTATCTCTCGGATATTCTCGGCGCGAATTTGACCTCGGTGCTGGCCGGATTCGAAGAGGCGCGGTGATGCTCGCTGAGTAGCCCATCATTCTCCGTCATTGCGAGCGTAGCGAAGCAATCCAGAATCTTTCCGCGGAGGGACTCTGGGTTGCTTCGCTATGCTCGCAATGACGATGTGGATGGTTAGGTCGACTTCATCAACAACTCAAAACATCCCGCTCGCCGCGAGCGCCTTGCAGACGTGCTGCATCTCGGTCTCGTCCGCGACCATGTCGAGCATGATCGTGGTCAGCCCCTTGGCGGCAAACTCCTTCAGCTTCGCGCCGATCTCCGCGTAGCTGCCGACGAGGTAGGGGCAGTCGGCCTGGAAGGTCAGGAACGGCAGCAGCCAATAGCCATTGTCCGCGAGTTCGCCGCTCTGGCCCTCGTAGAGGCGCCGTTTCCACACGGAATCGCTGTTCTCCACCGTGAGCACGAGCAGCTCGCGATCGTCAGCATTATCGCGGAAACGCGCCTTTGCCGCTTGCCGTGCCTCCTCGCGTCCCTCGCGGGCGAAAATTCCAAAATTCACGCCTGATACATCGAGGCCGAGATCGAGATCGGGCGGCAGCATCTGCATCTTGATGCAGCCAGTTTCCTTTGCGACGCGCTGTGCCGGCTCGGACTGGCCTGCGACCAGAAATTCCGGCATCAGCTCCGGCGGCAGGCGCGGCCGCAGTTGCAGGTTGCTCGCGCGGTAGAACCGGCCCTCGAAAGTCGCCGGCCGCGGGCTTGCCAGCAGCTGGCGCATCAGCGCAACGAATTCGCCGAGCCGGACATAACGGTCGGCATGCGATTGCTCGTCGCCGAGCCCCTGCAAATCGCTGACCGCCGTCCCCGTGATCATGTTGAGATAGACCTTGCGGCCGTGGAGCTGCGCAAAGGACGAGACGAATTTTGCCGCCGTGAACGGGTGCATGTAGACCGGATTGACGGCGATCAGCGGCGAGGACCTCATCGTCTCGCCGATGATGTGCTGGGCCATCGCCCAAGGCTCGACGAACACGTCGTTGCCTTCGAACAGCAGGATGCCTTCGAAGCCGTTGCGGTCGGCGAACTGCGCCACTCGCATCAGCTCGCCGACATATTTCTTGGGATCGCGGTTGCGCGAAATCGCGGGAAAGACGCGCAGCCGCGGCAGTGTCATTCAGCCGCCTCCTGCAGCGGCCATGCATTGCGGGTGATGGGAAGGCCGCCGGTGGCGCGGGAGCCGTCGGCGATCGCGAGACGATGCGAGGGCGACGGCGAGATCAGCTGGAATCGCCAGCCTTCCGGATCGTCGGCGATATCGGGCTTGAAGCTGATCTCGATGGCCTCGCGCGATACCTGCATCGCGAAGGCGTCGAGCGGCAGATTGAGGCCGAAACCCCTGGCCTTCAGATAGGCTTCCTTCAGCGTCCAGTAGTCGAAGAAGCGCTCGGTCGCGGCGGGCTCCGGCAGTCCGCGCAGCGTTTCGACCTCTTCCGGCGCGAAGAACCGAAGCGCGGTCGACAGCGGCGCCACCCGACGCGACACGGTCTCGACGTCGACGCCGACGGTCTCATGCCCCGATACGACGCAGGCGACGCAGCCGTCGGCGTGCGACAGGCTGAAATGCAGCGTGCTCGAGGTCTTGGGCGATGCGACAAACGGCCGCCCGTAACGCCCGGCCGCAAATGACCAGTCGGTGGGGGCGACATCAGGTGCGGCGTGCGAGAGCGCGAGGCGCAACATCGCGTGCGCGAAAATATATTGCCGCTGGTGCCGCTCGAACATGAAGCGGCCGGCTCGTACCCGTTCGTCGACCGAGAGCAAGCGCCGGCACGCATCAACCCCATCCGGCGCGTCAAAAGTCTCGATCAGTCCGACAAACAGTTCAATTCTGTCGTCTGCCATCAATTGGGCCCATGGCGTCAGGCCGGGGCCAAATCCCCTGCCATGACGGAAGAATCAACTGAGCAAGAATCAGGTGAGCGGACCGCTTCTAGCGGTCCACTCGGGCGAATCCTTGTCGATTGCTGGCCGGTTTACGGGCGCAAGCTTGTGCTAGACCCCAACTCGACACGCGAGCGGCCAAATCTGAAAACTGAAGCCCGAAAACTGAAGCCTGAAGGCTCGTGCGGCGTCCCGGCCGACGAGTCTTACGTCTTCTTCTTCTTGGACTTCTTGGAGCCGCCCAGCATCGAAATGCTGGCGTCGACGTCCTTCAGCGCGGACTGCAGCTTCTTCTTCTCGGCGCCGAGCAACTTCTGCAGGGCCTTGCGGTCCTTGTCGCTCAGGGAGGTGCCTTTGGTAAATTTGATGAAACCCATAACGAACTCCCCGGTTGAAAATAATCGTCCAAATCAAAACGCGAGAATAATCTTGCGCGATGGCGCCAAATAATCAAGATGCAACTTGGTCATTCACAGCTTTGACGAGTGACCCCGTATTCGCCCGTGCTCTGCGGTCGGTCATGCCGCCCTGCGATTGAGCAGCCGGCCGAGTGGCGCATTGGGTTGGACGAGAGCAGCCCCGAGCAGCGCGACGAGATCCTCCATCCACTGGCCGACCGTAGCGCCGTCGAGCAGCTCGCTCTTGTAATTGCATGAACCGGTGATTCCCGTCGGCCGCTCCTTGAGCATTAGCGACAGCCAGGTCTGGTCGATCGGCAGCACCGGCTGGCCTTCGCGGGCGATGTTGCCGATCGATCCTGTCGTGAGATCAGGCAGATCGAGCGGTTGGCGCAGCGGATTTTGCAGGGTGAAATAGACCTGGAGCAGCGAGGCTGGATTGTCCCCCTCCTGCTCCAGATGGTCGGCCAGGATGTTGAACGGCAGCTCCTGGCGCGCATGCGCGTCAAGCACGCTCTGGCGGACCAGGGCCACGGCCTGCGCGAACGACAGCTCCGGCGTGATTTTGGTGCGAACGATCACTGTGTTCTCGAACGGGCCGACGATCCGGTCGGTGTCCGGCTGGGCGCGATTGGCCATGGCAGTGGCGATCGAGATGTCGTGGCGGCCGGTCCGCGCCAGCAGCAGGGCTTTCAAGCCGGTCAGCAGGCACATGAACAGCGTGCAATTGTGCTGGCCGGCGAAGGCCGCGAGCCGGCCGATCAGCTCACGCTCGAAACTGACCGGATGGTGCCCCCTGGACGAGCCCGGCCTTGATTCGCCCTCGAAGAGGGGAGCCGCCCCGCGCAAATTCTCCGTCCATTCAGCGGCCTGACGGCGGGCGGCATCGGTCCCGCACCACCAGCGCTGCCAGCGCGCCACGTCCGAAAAGGCCGGCGGCTGTTTCGGCAGCGGCACCGACGGATAGCCAGCCAGCGTGGCATAGCGGTTGGACAATTCCTCGAACAGCACGCCGATCGACCAGCCGTCGACGACGGCGTGGTGCAAAGTCAGCAGCAACACGTGATCGTCATCGTGGAGCCGCAACAGCCGGGCGCGCAGTAGCGGCGCGCGCGTGATGTCGATCGGGACATAGGTCTCCTGTTCGATCAGGAGATTGATCTTACGGAGCTCCAGCGCCTTGCGTCGCTTGTTGTTGTGGGGCTGACCGTCGCCGATCGTCTCGACGGTCAGGACACGGCCGAGGGCGCCGGGCGCGGCGACGTGGCTGACGGGCTCCCCGCCGCTCCAGCCGAAATGGGTCCGCAGCGATTCGTGCCGGCGCACGATGTCGTCGATCGCCTGCACCAGGGCGGCCAGATCGAGCGGCCCCTGAAAACGGAAGGCGAAAGGCAGGTTGAACAGCGGCAAACCCGAAAGATTCTGCTCGATCCGCAGCATCTGGTCCTGCGCGATCGAGAGCGTGGGAGGGCTGCCTTCGGCCAGGCTCGCTGTAGCCAGCCTTGCGAAACTTGCCGCCGGCTTGCGCGGCTTTGCCGCCACGGCCTCGTCGACCCGCCGGGCAAGCTCGTCGATCGTCGGTGCCTCGAAGATGGTCTTGATCGGCAGCGATACGCCAAGCGCCCGGGCGACGCGCGCCATGACTTGGCCCGCCAGCAGCGAATGACCGCCGAGGTCGAAGAAGTTGTCGGTCACGCCGAGGCTCTCGACCTTCAGCAGGTCGATCCAGATGTCGGACAGCACCTTTTCGGTGAAGCGCCGCGCCGGCACAGTCGCATCCGGTCCGGAGGTTTCCTGCTGCGCCGGCGCCAGCAGCGCGCTCCGGTCGATTTTGCCATGGGCATTGAGCGGCACCTGGTCCAGGAACAGGAACGCGGACGGGATGGCATGGCCCGGCAGTCGGCTCTTCAGGAAGTCGCGCAGCTCGCTGGCGCTGCTCCGGCTGCCGGATCTCGCGACGATGTGGGCAATCAGCCTGACATCGCCGCTCGCTTCGCGACGCGGTTCGACGATGCCGGCGCGCACATCCGGATGGTCGGCAAGCGCGTTCTCGATCTCCTTGAGCTCGATTCGGTAGCCGCGGACCTTGACTTGATGGTCGGCGCGACCGAGGCATTCGATTGTGCCGTCGGCACGGCGGCGGGCGAGGTCGCCGGTCCGGTACAGCCGGCTGCTTGCTTTGCGCGAGAGCGGATCGGGCAGGAAGCGCTGCCGGTTCTGCGCGGGATCGTTGACATAGCCGCGGCCGACACCGGCGCCGCCGATGCAGAGCTCGCCGGTCACGCCGACCGGCTGCGGCTGCAGGCTTGCGTCGAGCACGTAGAGCTGCATGTTCGGCAGCGGCGCGCCGACGGGGACGTTGCCCGTCGTGGTCGGCGGCGCCTTGGTCAGGCGATGCAGCGAGGCGTCGTCGGAACATTCCGACGCACCGTAGGCGTTGATCAGCGGCACTTTCGGGCAGCGGGCGAACCAGGCGTTGCAGAGATCGACGGGCAGTGGCTCGCCTGTCGAGATCAGAAGGCGCAGCCTCGCAAAGGCGCGTCGGACCGGTGCCTCGTCCATGCGATCGAGGATCACGCGCAGCAGCGACGGGACGATCTCCAGCACCGTGATGCCCTCGCGCTCGATCTCGCGCGCGAGCAAAATCGGGTCTCCCACGATCGCGGTACCGCAGACATGGACGCGCGCGCCGACCATAGGCCCTGCGAGGAACTGCCATACCGAGATGACAAAACTCTGCGGCGCGGTCTGCGCGATCACGTCCCGGCGCGAGAGGTTCAGCTCGGAGATGAGCGAGGCGAGATGGTTCGAAAGCCCGCGCTGCTCGATCATGACGCCCTTCGGCGCGCCGGAGGACCCGGAGGTGTAGATGAGATAGGCAAGGCTCGAAGCCGCGCGCCGCGCCGCGCGGGCCGGCTTGGTCGACGCTGGCGCGATCGCATCCTCGAGCCCGGCCATTGGAATGCGCTCGACCAGCGGTTCGAGCAGCGCCTCCGCCATGGACGACTGCGCCCGTCCGGTCAGCAGCATGCGGGCGCCGCTCGATCCGAGGATGGTTGCGAGCCGTGCCGGCGGCTGGTCGGGATCGAGATTGAGGAAGGCAGCGCCCACGCGTTGCACGGCGATCATCGCGGCGAGCAGGTCGGGTCCGCGCTCCGCAAGCAAGGCGACCACGGCCTCGGCGCCGACGCCTTCGCGGGCCAGCCAGCGCGCGGCCGCTTGGCTGCGGCGCGCCAGCTCGCGGTAGCTCAAGGATGTGCAGCCGTCCGACACGGCGATCGCGTTCGGCGTCTTCTTGACCTGGTGGTCGAAACGTTCGCTCGGATTGCCGCGCGTGGCGAAATTGGCCGGCACGCCCCGGCCCTGCGC
Source organism: Bradyrhizobium sp. 40 (assembly GCF_023100925.1). Classification (NCBI taxonomy): domain Bacteria; kingdom Pseudomonadati; phylum Pseudomonadota; class Alphaproteobacteria; order Hyphomicrobiales; family Nitrobacteraceae; genus Bradyrhizobium; species Bradyrhizobium sp. 40. The sequence goes on along the minus strand of NZ_CP064688.1, from coordinate 6,049,044 downwards.
CAGCAGATGCCGGCGTTCGGTCTCGGTCAGAAGCGCCAAGTGAGAGATGCGCTGCTCGGGATCGGCGATGACGGATTTGAGCAGGGTTTTGAACTGAGCGGCCATGCCCTCGATCGTCGCCGCGTCGAACAGATCGGTGGCGTATTCGAAGAAGCCGGTGAAACGGCCGTCGGCCTCGACCAGCTCGAGCGTGATGTCGAATCGCGCCACTTTTGGATCGATCTCGATCCGCCGCGTCGACAGACCGGAGAAAGATGCCGCCTCGATCGAGGCATTCTGGAGGATGAACATGATCCGGAACAGCGGATTGCCGTCGCTCCTTCGCGCGATCTGAAGTGCGCGCAGGACCTCTTCGATCGGGAGGTCCTGGTTGCGATAGGCATCGAGCGTGACCTGCCGTACCTGGCGCAACATGTCGCCGAAGCTGGGATCGCCGCCAAAATCATTGCGCAAGATAAGGGTGTTGGCGAACAATCCGATCAGGCGCTCGCTCTCGATCTGGTTGCGGTTGGCGATCAGCGAGCCGGTCGCGACATCTTCGTGTCCGGTGTGACGGAACAGCAGGCACTGGAAGACTGCGAGCAAGGTCATGAAGGGCGTGACGCCCTGGTTCTGGCTCAGCGCACGCAGGTCGGCCGATAGGGTTTTGGAGAATTCGAGATAGTGACGGGCACCGTGGCCGCTCCAGACCTCCGGCCTTGGTCGGTCGGTCCGCAGCGGCAGTGTGGTGACGCCGTTGAGCTGCGTCCGCCAGTAATCGAGCTGCTCCTTGGCGGCCGGCGTCTGCGCCCAGCTCTGCTGCCAGAGCGCAAAGTCGCGATACTGGAAGGCTGGCGAAGGCAGCGCCGCCATCTCGTTCTTGCGCGCTGCCGAATAATGGGCGGCGAGTTCTTCCCAGAACAGCCGCTGCGACCAGCCGTCGGTGACGAGATGATGGACGTTGACCACGAGCGCGTGGCTGCTCTTGTCGAACGAGAGCAACGTGACCTTCAGCGGCGCCTCGTGCGCGAGGTCGAACGGATGTTGCGCGAGCCGGAGCGCTTCGCGCCTGACCACAGCGGCCCGCTTGTCCGCAGGGCAGGCCTTGAGCTTGATCCGCTCGAACTGCGGCGGCGATTGCAGCACAAGCTGCACCGGCTCGCCCTCACGTTCGACGATGACCGACCGCAACGCCTCATGGCGCGCCGACACCGCAGCGAGGCCGGTAGAAAGTGCGGCGACATCGAGCCCACCCTTGAGGAGCGCGACTTCGACGACGTTATAATTGTAGCGCGTGGGGTCCAGTCGCGAGAGCACGTACATCCGCTGCTGCTGGAACGACAGCGGCGCGTCTGCTTTCACGGCCTGGCGCCAGGCCGGCAACATCGTTTCGCGATGAATTGCGGCGGTCTCGATCCGGGCCGCAAGCGCTGCGGCCGTGGCGCAATCAAAAACGTCCTCGAACGAGAAATCGACGTTGAAGCGTTCGCGCAGGCGCGAGCGCATCTGCGTCACCGCGAGCGAGTCGGCGCCGAGCGCGAAGACGTCCTGATCGCTTCCGACCCGCGGCAGCTCCAGCAAATCGGCCCAGATCCCGGCGAGCTCGGTCTCCAGCGCGTTGCGCGGCAGACGCGCCTCCTCCTCGCCGCCGCCCATCGTTGCGATCAGCTCGGCCAGCGCATTGCGCTTGACCTTGCCGCTGGCGCCTTTCGGCAGCGTCGCCACGCTGCGGATCAGGCTCGGCACCTTGTAGGCCGCGAGCCGTTTCCGGGCGAACTGGCGCAACTGGTCCGAGGTCGCCTCGGAATTCGGCCGCAGCACCACGATTGCGGCGACGTTCTCGCCGAGCTTCGGGTGCGGGACGGCAAACACGCCGGCCTCCAGCACCGCCGGATGGCTGAGCAGAACCTCTTCCACCTCCAGCGGCGAGATCTTCTGTCCGCCGCGGTTGATGACGTCCTTGATACGGCCGACGATGAAGAGATAGCCGTCGGCGTCGAGATAACCGAGATCGCCGGTCCGGAACCAGCCGTTGCGGAAGGCAGCCTGCGTCGCCGCCTCGTCATTGTAGTAGCCGCGGCTCATGTTCGGTCCGCGCAGCATGATCTCGCCGTGCTCGCCGCTGGCGAGCGCGCGGCCCGTCTCGTCCATGACAGCGATCTCCGGGCCCGCGGCGCGGCCGACCGATCCGACCTTGCGCAGCTCGAACGGGTTGGCCGCGATCTGCGAGGCCGCCTCCGTCATGCCGTAGGTTTCGAGCACGGGAACGCCGAACGTCGTTTCCAGCCCGTCGAGGATCGCAGGCGCAAGCGACGCCGAGGCGGAGCGGATCACGCGCAGCGACGACGATCGTGCAAGATCGGGGTTGGCTTCGGCCGCCGTCAGCAGCGCGCGATGGATGGTCGGCACTGCCGTGTACCAGGTCGGTTGCAGCTGCCGCATCCAGCCGAAGAAGGAGGCTGCGTCGAAACCTTCCGTACAGATCACGCTGGAGCCCGCGGCCAGCGCGGTCAGCAGGCCGGAAATCAAACCATGGGCGTGAAACAGCGGCAGGACGTTAAGCAGACGATCGTGGGACGCGAGCGACAGCACGCGGCCGGCGTTGTAGGCGGAGAGGCACACATTGCGATGCGTCAGCGGCACCATCTTCGGTCGCGCCGCCGTGCCCGAGGTCAGCAGGATGAACGCGTCGTCGTCGCCGCGCGAGGCGCCGCTGCTGCTCGCCGGTCCAACCGCCGGCCCGACGAACGTGCAGCCGCCGAGATCGTCTTGCGACCCTGGCACGAAATCGATCACGGCAATATCGAGCACCTTGGCGACATCGCGGGCCGCCGAGTTCGTGTCGGCCCGGGTGACGAGCGCGCTCAGCTTCAATTCGCTGAAATAGCGTTGCAGCTCGTCCGCCGTCAGATCGGGATTGACGGGCACGCAAGCGCAGCTTGAGGCGACCGTGATCAACGCCAGTGCGCTGTCGGCACCGCGCGGCAGCGCAACCGCAATACGGTCGGCAGGGGTAATGCCAAGCCCGCGCAGCGTGCGGACGAGATCCTGCGTCCGCGCGCCAATCCCGCCGTAGTTGAGGACCGGCCGGCTTGGGGCGAGGAGGGCGGGGGCTGCCGGCCTCTTGCGGGCATGGAAATCGAGAAGGCCGCCGATATCCGCGAATATCTTCGTTTCGGCCGTCGCGCTGGCCAATTCCTGCGGCGTTGGGCGTGTGACGTCCGACAATTCCGTTCCCTTTTGATCCGATTGGGCTATTCTTCCAAGAAGTTAGGGAACGCGTCCAGTCTGAGGTGAAGTTTTGGCCCCAAAATCTGTGGTTGCGGGGCCCTGAGCCCTTCGACGGAGTGATTGGTCGGGCGGAATCACCATGCTGGAGAATGAGCCGGGCACGGGAACGGAAGGCGGGCTGAAGCGCTGGCTCGATGGTATCGGTCTTAGCCATTATACCGATCTCTTCGCGCAGCACCGTCTCGATCTCGATGTCATGGGAGACCTGACCGAATCCGATCTGGTCGAGCTCGGATTGCCACTCGGCGATCGGAAGCGGCTCCAGCGGGCCATGACCGCGTTGTTCCGGGCCGAAACCGCGGAGAAGCCCGACGGGACGGCGCGCCCGCAAATCCGGACGGAGGTCGGCGCGGAGCGGCGTCAGCTCACCACCATGTTCTGCGACATGGTGGATTCCACCTCGCTCTCGGTGCAGTTCGATCCGGAAGACGTGCGCGACATGATCGCGAGCTTCCGCGAAACCTGTGTCCGCGTGGTGAAGCATTACGAAGGTTTTGCCGCCCGCTTCGTCGGGGACGGTATTTTGGTCTATTTCGGCTATCCGACCGCACATGAGGACGACGCCGAGCGCGCCGTGCGAGCGGGGCTGGAAATCGTCCGGGTGCTGTCGACCGCCCGCGCGATCGAGCCGCGTGGTGCGCTCAGCCACTCACCCGCCGTCCGCATCGGCATCGCGACCGGTCTCGTCGTGGTTGGCGACCTCGTCGGACAGGGCACCGAAGAGCGCGACTCCGCGGTCGGAGAAACCGTCAATCTCGCCGCGCGCCTGCAAGGCCTGGCGCCGCCCAACGGTGTGGTGATTTCCACGTCGACCCAGTCGCTGTTGAAGGGGAAGTTCGACTACCGCGATCTCGGCGTCCACGCGCTCAAGGGCATCTCGGAGAAAGCCCAGGCCTGGCATGTGATGCGCGCCTCGCGGGTGGAGACCCGCTTCGCCGCCGCGATGGGCACGCGGCTGACCCCGCTCGTCAACCGCGAGGAGGAGATTGCGCTGCTGATGGGGCGCTGGCAGCAGGCCAAGGACGGCGAGGGCCAGGTCGTGGTCAAGTTCGGCGAGCCCGGCATCGGCAAGTCGCGCATCATCCAGGAAATCTTCGAGCGGATCGCGGGCGACCGCCATGGACAGGTCTCGTTCCAGTGCTCGCCCTATTACACCTCCACGGCGTTCTATCCGTTCGCCGAGCAGCTCAAATTCTCTCTCGGTCTCGATCGCGAGGATGCGTCCGTGCAGTCGCTGGCGAGCCTGGAGACCGCGATCGCTGCCGCTCATGGCGACATCGAGCAGGTTGCTCCGCTGCTTGCCGCGCTGTTGTCCATTCCGACCGGTGACCACTATCCGCCGCTGGAGCTGTCGCCGCAGCAGCAAAAGGATGCGACCGTCGCGGCGCTGGTCAATCATTTCCTCGGCCTTGCGCGCGAGCAGCCGCTGGTGATCGCATTCGAGGATCTGCACTGGATCGACCCGACATCCCGTGAGGTGATCGATCTCCTGGTCGACCGGGCACAGAACCGGGCAATCCTGGTCATCATCACCGCGCGGACCGAATTCCAGCCGAGCTGGAACGCCCATTCGCATATCACGACCCTGGTCCTGAGCCGGTTGAGCCGGCAGTTGCGCGCGACGCTGGTCGAGCGCGTGGCGGGACGCGAGCTTCCCAAGGAAGTCATCGAGGAAATCATCGTCAAGACCGACGGCGTGCCGCTGTTCCTGGAGGAGCTGACCAAGACGGTGCTCGAATCCAACCTCCTGACCGAACGGCACGGGCGCTACGTGCTGTCGGGCCCGTGGCGGCAGCTCGCGATCCCGGCGACGCTGACGGACTCGCTGATGGCGCGGCTGGACCGGATGGGGCCATTCAAGCGGATCGCGCAGATCGGCGCCACCATCGGCCGCGAATTCTCCTACGAGACTCTGCACGCGGTCGCCAACACGCCCGCCGAACAGATCGAGGCCGCGCTCAATCACCTGGAGGAGGCCGGGCTGATCATGCGCCGCGGCCACCCGCCCGACGCGCTCTACTCCTTCAAGCACGTGATGATCCAGAACGCAGCGCATGCGAGCTTGCTGCACAGCGAGCGACGCAAGCTGCATTCCCGGATCGCCCAGGTGCTCGCCGAGATGTATCCCGAGAAGACCGAGCGCGAACCGGAGCTGCTTGCCCATCATTTGACCGAATCCGGCCAGAGCGAGGGCGCTGCCAGCTTCTGGCTCAAGGCCGGCAAGCAGGCGGCCAAGAGCGGCGCCAATCTGGAGGCGATTGGCCATCTGCGCCGCGGCCTCAGCGTCGTGCAGGCCAATGCGCGCATGCAGGGCGCCGACGAGATGGAGCTGGAGCTGCGCATCGCGCTCGGCAACGCGCTGATCGCCGCCAAGGGCTATGCCGTGCAGGAGGTCGAGGAGAACTACGTCCGCGCCCTCGAGCTCGGCCAGCAGCTCGACGACGACGAAAAGGCCTTCGCCGCCACGCGCGGGCTCTGGGTCTGTCATTTCATCCGCGCCGATCTGACCCGCGCGCACGATCTCAGCGTCGAGCTGTTGAAGTTCGCCAAGCGCGAGCGGCTGAACGAGGGGACGCTGCCGGCACAGCAGACCGGCTATCTGATCGAGGCGCATCGCTCGATCGCGATGACCATGCTCTATCGCGGGCGCTTTGCTGTGTCCCAGCACCATCTGCATCGCTGCATCAACCTCTACAGCCCCGATCTGCACTCCGATCTGATGGAGCGGCACGGCACCGATCCCGGCGTCGTCTCGCTGTCCTATCTCGGCTATCTCCTGTGGTTCCTCGGCCGGCCCGACGCGGCGCGCCAGCACAGCGAGCAGGCGATCGCGAACGCCGAGAAGATCCGCCACCCCTTCACGCTCGCCTTCGCGCTCGTGTTCGGCGCCTATCTCTGTCAGCATTTGCGCGATGTCGAGGGCACGCGCGACCACGCCAACCGCGCCATGATCATCGCCACCGAGCACAATTTCCTGCACTGGAAGCAGCAGGCCGCGATCCTGCGCGGCTGGGCGCTGGCGCAGCTCGGCGAGGCCGACGAAGGCCTCAGTCAGATGCGGTTCGGTCTCGACGAATACGAAGCGATGGATTCCTGGCTCGCCGGCTGCTGGTTCCGCTGCCTGCTCGCGGAGGCCTACGCCAAGGTCGGGATGCGCGATGCCGCCTTGCGCGCGCTGGACGGTGCGCTCGCGACCGCAAGACGGACCGGCGATCACTCCTACCTCGCCGAAGTCTACCGCCTGCAAGGCGAGATCACGCTCTTGGACGGGGATCCGGCCTCGGTGCAGGAGGCCGAGGACCTGTTCAACCTGTCGCTGGAGATCGCGCGCAAGCAGGGCGCGCTGTCGTGGGAGCTTCGCACCGCCGTCAGCCTCGCGCGCCTGTCGCACCAAGCCGGCAAGCGCGAGCACGCTCGTCTCCTGCTCGTACCGATCGTCGGCAGGTTCAGCGAGGGCTTTTCCACGCCGGACCTGAAACAGGCGATGCAACTGATCGACGAGCTCGGCGCGGACGCGCCTGTTCGTGCACAGTCGATCCCGTGAGATGAGTGATCTTGCCGCCGCGCGTGCGCGTTACGTGGAGCTGATCGCAAAGCGCGAGCAGATCTCCTCAATGCGCCTGCTAGAAGCCCTCGCCACCGTTCCGCGCGAAAAGTTTCTGGCGAAGGGACCCTGGCGCATCAAGAGCGAGGCGGCGCGCTTCTATCGGCTGACGCCGGATGCCGATCCCGTTCATCTCCAGGACAATGTGCTGGTCGCGATCGATGCGCGCCGCAAGCTCGACACCGGACTGCCGAGCCTGTGGGCGCACTTCATCGATGTGCTCGACGTCGGGGAGAAAGACCGTGTGGTCCAGATCGGGTGCGGGCTCGGCTATTTCTCGGCCGTGCTGTCGAAGATCGTGGGCCCCAAGGGCAGGGTGCAGGCAATCGAATGCGACGAGCGGCTTGCGGCGCGCGCCGCGACCTATCTTGGCGCCTTTCGCAACGTCGCGGTCGTCCATGGCGACGGATGCGAGGACATCGGCGAACCCGCCGACGTGATCATCGTTCATGCCGGCTTCTCGCAGCCGCATCCGCTCTGGCTTCGGTCGCTTCGTCCGCGCGGCCGGCTTCTGGTGCCGCTGACCCAGCGGGACCGCGAAGGCGCCGCGCTCAAGATCACCCGCAAGGGCAAGGGGTTCGAAGCCGAGGCGGTGCAGCAGATCCGGATCTTCCCCGGTCAGGGTCGAGGCGTGACCGCGCTCGACGACCGCGTCGCCGACTGGTGGCAGCGCGCCTCCGCGCTGGCGCCGCTGCGCTTTCGGGGCATCGAGCAGGGGCTGCCGTCGGATGGCTAATGATTCGTTTCATTTTACCTTGATTGCGAATGTAAGTATTCAACGCGCCTCGGCGCCGCTATGAGTACGGCCTGATCGCCATACGAGCGCGCGCCATGCATTCCGTTGCCCTGCTGACCGCCAGCTACGCCAAGGATATCGAGCGTTTTTCGCTGCTCAGCGAGAGCATCGACACCTGGTTGACGGGCTACACGCGGCATTATGTTCTCGTTAACGATGAGGATCTGCCGCTGTTCGCGCGGTTCGCTTCCGACAAGCGTGTCATCGTTCCGGCCTCGCGCTATTTGCCGAAATGGCTGTGGGCGCTGCCGCCGGCTCTGCAGTTCATCAGCAAACGGCGCGTCTGGCTGTCGCTGCTGTCGTCACCCGTTCATGGCTGGCACATCCAGCAGATCCTCAAGATCGCCGGCGTCCTCAATGCGCCCGAGCAGCGCGTCTGCATCCTGGATTCGGACAATCTGTTCTTCCGCGAATTCGACGTCGGCCAGTATGCCGGCGGCGAGAAGACGCCGCTGTTCGTCACGCGCAACGGGATCGACGCCGCCCACCCCTTGCATGTCCTGTGGCTCCGCACCGTCGATCAGCTCCTTGGCATCAAGGAAAGGTCCTTCCCCGCGGACGACTATGTCGGCAACGCACTGGTGTGGGACAAGGACACCGCGCGCGCGATGACCGACGCGATCAAGTCGGCGACGGGATTGAATTGGGTTCTGGCGCTGTGCCGGAAAAAGAAGTTCTCGGAATATCTCATGTACGGCCATTTCGTCGCGAACGCGCCCGCGCATCGGGCCACCCATCGGGTCACCGAGGATAGCATCGCGGTCTCGCATTGGGATGACACGCGCCTCGACCGCCCGGCCATCGAAGCGATGATGCGCGCCGCTTCGCCCGACCAGGTGGCGCTGTGCATCCAGTCCTATTCGTCGACCTCGATCGACGACATCCGCGACGTGTTCCGCCTCAGCTCGCGCGACCGTCGTAGTCCGAGCCTTTCGCCCGATCACATGGGCGATGCGGTTGAGTTCGAAGCACCGACGAAGACGCGCTAGGGCATGATCCGGAAAAGTGTGCAGCGGTTTTCCGAAAAGATCATGCTCAAAATAAAGCCGTTTAAGTGTCCCTCGTGAACTTGTTGATCACGTTCATGAACGGCTTCGGCTTGAACTCGCCGTCGAGCGGCAGAGGACGGTTCGGCTGCTTGTCGGCGCGGGCAAAGGTGCCGTTGATCCAGCTATAGCGGTCCGAGAGACCCCAGGTCAGGATCGAGCGCACCGGTCCGCTGGTCGAGATCGCGGTCAGGAGATCGTCGACGCGCTTGGCGACGATGGCATCGCGCTCCGCCGGCGTCCCCGTCAGCTTCTGGTCGTCGACATCGAGCTCGGTGACATACACCTCGAGGCCCCAGGCGCGCAGCTCGGTGACGAATTCGCCGAGCCCATGGGTGTCGATCTCGAGCTCGGCATGCAGATGCGATTGCAGTCCCACGGCGTGCAGCGGCACGCCCTGGTCGAGCAGCTCCATGATGAGTTGGCGGTAGGCCGCGCGCTTCGCAATGAACGTGTCCTTGGCCGACTCGATGTCATATTCGTTGATCGCGAGCTTGACGAAGGGGTCGGCCGCGGCCGCCGTGCGAAACGCCAGCGGAATCCAGCGATTGCCCAGATGCTGCGTCCAGAACGAGTCGCGCCGGTCTTTTGGACTGCGCGGATTGTCGGGGATCGGCTCGTTGACGACGTCCCACGACGTCAGCTTGTCCTTGTAATAGGAGACGACCGTGCCGATGTGGTCGACATAGGCGCGCTCGACGCCCTTGGCATCCTTGATCTGCTTGGTCCAGTCCGGAATATCGTGATACCAGGCGAGCGCGTGCCCGCGCATCGTCAGGTCGTTCTGCCGGGCGAAATCCAGTATCGCGTCGGCGCGTTCAAAGGCAAAGGTGTGCGCGTCCGGACGCAGCATCGGCCATTTCAGCTCGAGCACCGGAACCACCTGCGTGCAATACGTGCTGATGGCTTCGCCGAGCCTGGGATCGGCTTGCAGGTCCCAGAGCGTGGCCGCGGCACCAAATCCCTGATGGCGCTGGGCGAGTTTCGACGCCGGCGCTGCGGACGCCGATGCGCCCGCCGCAAGTGCGGCGGCGCTGCCGAGGAGAAATTCGCGTCTGTCGAGCCTGGTCACGGCATTCCTTATCGAGCCAACGCACCATCGTACCAAGCGACGCCTTGCAACGCCGGGGTTTCCCCTCGTTGGGTTAACTTTGCCATCTGCGAAATCACGGTTCCTTTCGGTGGCCGTGCCGCCGTCAGGGAAGGGCAAATTTAACGCTAACCCGCGAAAGCGGCCTCAAAGCCGCATTCGCCGCCCGATCTCCAGACTTATGTGACACTCTTGAGGGATGCTGCGGCGCAATTCGTTCGTCCCGCCATGGTCCAATTGATGAACGGCCGTCACACTCGCAACAATGTTGCCGGTCCCGTGCTCGCATGCTGAACCGCCATTTCTCGATTTATCTCGTCGCCTACATCCTGCCTGCGGCGGTGGGCTTCTTCGCCGTCACGGCCTACACGCGGCTGCTCACGCCGGCGGAGTACGGCGTCTATGTCGTCGGCATCAGCCTGGCCGGCATTCTGGGTGCGATCTTCTTCGCCTGGATCAAGCTGTCGGTGTCGCGCTATCAGGCGATGTCGGCCGAGGTGGATTTCCGCGGCACCGCAATGGTCGCCTTCGCGCTTACCGTCGCCGTCCTCTGCGCCACCACGCCGCTGGTCTTCCTGTTCCGCAGTGATCTCAGCGTCGGGCTGCTGCTTGCCAGCATGTTCGTCGCGATCATGGCGAATGCCGTCGATGTCGGCCAGGAGTTCGAGCGCGCAAAATTGCGCCCTTACAGATTCGCGGCGATCTCGATCGTGCGCAGCGTGTCGAGCGTCGGTTTCGGCCTGCTCGGCATCTGGCTCGGCTGGGGTGGACTGGGACTGCTCGCCGCATTCGGCCTGGGTTCGCTTGCCGGGATTATCCTGAACCTCGTCGGTGACCGCACCAGGATCGCGCGTTTTCAGCGCAGCCAGTTCGTGCAGCTCGCACGCTACGGCCTGCCGCTGACGCTGGCCGGATTGTCCGTCGCGGTCTACTCGGCCTGCGACCGCCTCATCGTGGCATATTTGCTCGGCAAGGACGCCGCCGGCATCTTTGGCGTCGCTGCCGATCTGCCGCGACAGTTCATGGTCATGATCGCCTCCAGCGTCGCTGCGGCAACAGTGCCGCTGGTGTTCCGGTCATTGTCGGAGAAAAACAACGAGACGACGCGGAAGCGGCTGACCGAGAGCCTCGAACTTCTGCTCGTCGTGGTCGCGCCCGTCGCCGTCTGGCTCGCGCTCGCAGCCGACCAGGTCGCCGGCACACTCGTCGGCGTCGACTTCCGCGCCGGCGTATCGGCGCTGCTGCCGACCCTGGTGCTCGCCCGGTTGTTCGGCATCGCCAATCAATTCTACGTGCAGATCAGCTTCCAGCTTGCCGAGCGGCCGTTCATGCTGGCGGCGCAGTCGTTCCTGACGCTGGTCGTCAGCGTGGCGTTGATGTTCGTGCTGGTGGCCGGCCATGGCCTCTACGGCGCGGCGCTGGCAACGCTTGCGACCGAGGCGATCGGCTTCCTCGTTGCCGTCGCCCTGATGCATCGCGCGCATCCGGTTCCGTTCGACCTCCACCGCCTCGCCGGCGTTGCCGTCTCCGCCGCGGCGATGGCGGCTGCGATTCTCGTTGCACGATCCCAGGTCAATGGCATCGGCCTCGTCCCGCTCATGGTTGTGAGCCTTGCGGGCGGCCTCGCTTATGCCGCCGCAGCGTGGTTGCTGAACGTCGCAAATGTCCGGACGCTGTCGTTGCGTTTCCTGCGAACCTTCAATCGGAAGGCGTTAGGCGTTTAGCCGCGGCGTCTGACGAGGCTCGTCCTCACCGTCTGAAGCCCTGAAAGGGCCGCTTGACTTGGCGATGGCTCGGTTTCGGCCGGAAGCTGTCCATGTGGTGGGCGATTTTGTTGCATCCTTGGCCATAACCGTGCTTCTTGGGCCGCATGTCGGGAGCAGAGCAGACTATGACCCAAGGAATACCGGAAATCCGCGCATCGGCGCAGTTGCTCGCCCGCTATCGCGAGCCCGACAATGCGCGGGGTGTCCTCGAACTGGCGATTACGGCGATACCGTTCGTTGTCATCTGGGCTCTGATCTGGGCCGCTCTGGACCAGGGCTATTGGTTTGCCCTGCTGCTTGAGGTGCCCGCGGCGGGTTTGCTGGTCCGCCTCTTCATGATCCAACATGATTGCGGACACGGCTCGTTCTTCCGCGGCCGCGTTGCCAACGATTGGGTCGGCCGTGCCCTCGGCGTGATGACACTGACGCCATACGGCTACTGGCGGCGTAACCATGCAGGCCATCATGCGAACTCCGGCAATCTCGATCAAAGGGGCTTGGGCGACATCGATACGCTGACCACGCGTGAATTTCTCGGGCGGTCTCGATGGCGTCGGACGCTGTATCGCTTGTATCGACATCCCCTGGTGATGTTTGGCGTCGGCCCCTCGTATTTGTTCATCTTGAAGCACCGATTGCCGGTGGGGATGATGCGTCGCGGCTGGAAACCCTGGCTGAGCACGATGGGCACGAACATCGCCCTCGCGGTTCTCGTCGTCACCATGATCCAGCTGGTCGGCTATGGGCCGTTCCTGCTCGTGCATCTGCCGATCATTGTTCTGGCGGCGTCGATCGGTGTCTGGCTGTTCTACGTCCAGCATCAGTTCGAGCACACGCACTGGGCCCACGACGAGACCTGGAATTTTCACGACGCCGCGCTGCACGGCAGCTCTCACTACCAACTGCCGGCCGTCTTGCGATGGTTCACGGCAAATATCGGCGTCCACCACATCCATCATTTGTCCAGTCGAATTCCCTACTATCGCTTGCAGGACGTGTTGCGCGACAATCCGCAGTTCGCTGGTGTCGGGCGGATTACGCTGCTCCAGAGTTTGCGGACCGTGCGGCTGACCTTGTGGGACGAGGAGCGGCAGCGGCTCGTCTCCTTTGGAGAGGCGGCCTTGTTTGGAAAGGGAGCCAAGCTTGTTTGAAAAGGCGGCCTTGGCCCCAGCGGTTTCGCTTACACCGCCCCCGCGCGGCCGCCGAATGGCGTGAATCCGCGCGATCGGAAGGCGATGGGCGTTCTGCGCCCGTTCAAGGTGGCCTCGCCGTCCGACGTGAGGCGCTGGCAGCCGTGTCACCGACCTCGGTCATTCTGTCGCAGCGATAGAGCGCGAGCTTCGGCCGCGCGCCGCCCTTCCGCCTGCGTCAACCGTCGTATATGAGATTTATCGCCGGAACGTGCCGAATGTCGCCACAGACGGAACGTAAGGCGGCTGCGATTTCTTAATTCAATGATCGCAATCTGATCAATGACCGGCGGATTGGCATTTCGACCGAGGATGGCATGAGAAACCTGATGACAACGGCGCAATCCACCGTGGCGATGCGGCGTTGGGGGCCTCCCGGAATTGTGACCTTGGCGGCGATGCTCGCCTTTGCGGCCGTGGGCCCGGCGACCGCGGCCAAGCAGGCGCGTCAGCCGGCCGAGGCGGTGGCGCCCCGCGAGGCCGGCGAACCGATCATGGCGATCGTCTCGATCAAAAGCCAGCAGGTCACCTTCTATGACGCCGAGGGCTGGATTTTTCGCGCGCCGGTGTCCACCGGCACGACGGGACGCGAGACGCCGGCCGGCGTTTTCGCCATCGTCGAGAAGGACAAGGACCATCACTCGACCATGTATGACGACGCCTGGATGCCGAACATGCAGCGCATCACCTGGAACGGCATCGCGCTGCATGGCGGGCCGCTGCCCGGCTACGCCGCTTCGCATGGCTGCGTGCGGATGCCGTTCGGCTTCGCGGAGGGCCTGTTCGACAAGACCAACATCGGGATGCGCGTGATCATCTCGCCGAACGACGCGGCTCCGATCGACATCGTTCATCCCGCATTGTTCATGCCGAAGCGGGACGCCATTGCGGCGGCGCCGGGCCAGATCGGCAAGCTCTCCGGCGAGGCCGAGGAGGCCACAAGGACGGCCGACGAGGCCAAGAAGGCCGCGACTTTGGCCGCGAAAGAGGCGGCCTCGCTGCCGGCCTCGCTGCGCAAGCTGGAACAGCAGAAGACCCGCGCTGACGCCGAGCTCGCCTTCGCCGACAAGCAGCTCGCGACCGCCAAGACCGATCAGGCCCGCGCCAAGGCCGAGGAGCTGAAGCAGAAGGCCGCCACCAAGGCCGCCGACGCGGCGACGCAGTTCGATGCCGCCAAGGCCGCCGCACAGCCGAAGCGCGACGCGGTGGCTGCCACGAAAGAGGCCGCCAAGGCGGCAGCGGCCAGGAAGGCCGACGCCGTGAAGGCTGCGACCGACGCAAAGCTCGCGCTCGAACCGGTCTCGGTCTACATCAGCCGCGCGACGCAGAAGCTCTATGTGCGGCGGAACACGCACAAGCCGGCACCGGACGGCGGCGGCGAGGTGTTCGACACCAGCATCGAGGTTCCCGTCACGATCCGCAATCCCGACCAGCCGCTCGGCACGCATATCTTCACGGCGATGGCGAAGAACGATACTGGCCTGCGCTGGAGCGTGGTCACGATCGAAGACGGCGACAACGCCAGGAACGCGCTCGATCGCATCACCATCCCGCAGGAGGTGCTCGATCGCATCGCGCCGACCGCGTTGCCGCGGTCCTCGATCATCATCTCGGACGAGCCGCTGAGCAGCGAAACCAACTACCGCACCGAGTTCGTCGCGGTGCTGAGCAACCAGCCCCAGGGCGGTTTCATCACGCGCAAGCCGACCGCGCCTCCGATGGCCATGGCGAGCGACGACGGCTGGGACAATGGCGGCAACGGTTTCGGCTTCTTCTTCCAGCGCGATCCGAACCCGCAGCCCGTCAATCCGCGCCGGCGTGGCCAGTATCAATACTATCAGCCGGCACAGCCGATGCAGCGGGGCTTCTGGTAGGAGGCGGACAGATCGAAGTCCGCCACTATCGCCGCGCCTCGATCACGATAGCCTGGATCTTGCCCTCGATCGGTCCGGATCCATGGCGCGTTCGGATCGCCTCGGCGACGATGTCGGTCGCAGCCTGAAGCTTGCTGGCATCGCGTGCCTCGATCTCGCTGCGCAGCGGCGTGCCCTGGCAGAGCGCGATCGCGACGTGCTCGGGCGACGGCGCGCGGCTTATTTCAGCTCGCGTTTCGATCGATATGTCACGGAAGCCTGCGCGTTCGAGGTCGGTTCTGATGACCGCCTTGTCGTGATAGCCGTGCGGCGTCCGGGCCATGAAACGGGGCGGGTCGTCGGGAAACAGCTTTTCGAGTGCGACGGTTGCTTCATGCGTCAGCACATTGTCCTCGATGCGATCCCAGACGTTGAACACGAACGTGCCGCCATCCTTCAGGACGCGCTTCACTTCGCCGAAAGCCTTGACGCGATCCGGAAAGAACATGGCGCCGAATTGGCAGCAGACCACGTCGAAGGCGGCATCGTCGAAGGGCAGGGCCGATCCGTCGGCCTGGCGCCACGAAATGCGATCGTCATCTGCCTGACGCTGCGCCGCGACGGCGAGCATCGGCTCGTTGAGGTCGGTGGCGACATAACGGACGCCGCGCGGCAGCGCCGCCGCCACCGCGCGCGTCACGGCGCCGGTGCCTGCCGCGATCTCGAGCAGCACGGAAGGAGATCGGGCCGCGACACGTCTTGCGATGTCGTCGGCGTAGACGGCGAAGATCATCGGCACCAGATATTCGTCGTAGAGCTTTGGGATCGAGCCGGCGAAAACCTTGTCAGTGTTGGACATGCTTGCCTCGCTGAAGGTCCGGACACGAAGCTCACGTTACCATGGATTGCCGTCTACCGCGCCAGCAGCGCGGTGAACCCGGCCGATTCCTGCATCGCCTTGCGGGCTGGCGTCATCGGCTCCCACCGACCTCGCGGATCGGCCGCGTGCCGTCCCAGCTCAAAGCAGCCTGCCGGACCTTCTCGAAGAACGGCCCCTTGGTGCCGCTGATGTCGGAGATCTCGATCACGGTGCCCGGATGGGCCTGGGTGTCGAAATAGGCAAAGCGCCCCTTGTCGCCGCCGATCTGGCCCTCGTGGCCGATCCTGTAGCCGAGCCCGAGCGCCCTGTCGTAGAGCGCCTGGTAGTCGTGGCTCCAGTAGGACATGTGCTGAAGGCCTTCGTGGCCGGACTCGAGGAACTCCCTGTACAGCGAGGGCGCGTCGTTGCGCTGCTGGATCAGCTCGATCTGGAGATCGCCGGAATTGGCCAGCGCGATGCTCATCTCGACGGCAGAGTTTTCGCCGCGATGGCGAAACCAGTCGGTCTTGACGCGGTCCATGTAGTACCACGGACCGACGCCCATCACCTCGATCCAGTGCTTCATCGCGGCGTGGATGTCCCGCACCACATATCCGTTCTGGCGCACCGCGCCGAAGATGCGGCTCATATCGGCGCCCCCGTTGTCACCTCGTTCACCTGATCTCGATTCACTTCACTTCAATGTGCGCGTCCTTCGCAACCTGCTTCCAGGCCGCGATGTCGCGCGCGTTGATGTCACGCTGCTCGTCGCCCGGCACGAATTGCGGCGTGATGCCGAGCCCCAGCAGCTTCTGCTTCACCTCGGCATCGGCGAGCGCGTCCTTCAGTGCCGCCGACAGTTTTCTTGCGATCGGCTCGGCAAGTCCCGCAGGCGCATACATCGCCCAGGACAGGCTGCGGTCGAACGGCACGCCTTGTTCCTTGTAGCTGGCGACATCCGGCAGGCTCGGCGAACGCTCGCCGCAGGCGGCCAGCGCCTTGATCGAACCGTCTTTCACCAGCGGCGTCGCGGTCGCCATGTCGAGTGTCGCCAGCGAGATGTGGCCGCCGAGCAGATCGCCGGCCAGTTTGGCGATGCCGTTGAACGGCACGTGGTCCATCTTGATTCCGGTCTGCTGCATCAGGATTTCCGCGCAGAATTGTCCGGTCGAGCCCACGCCCCAGCTTCCGTACTGGATCGGCTCGCCCTTCTTGGCCAGCGCGATCAGGCCCTTGATGTCGTTGGCCGCAAAATCCTTGGTCGCCACCAGCATGATCGAGGACGTGCCGATGCGCCCGATCGTGGTGAAATCCTTGATCGAATCGTAGGGCAGTTTCGGATAGATCGCCGGCGCCAGCACATGGGTGGTCATGCCGCCGACGGTGATGGTGTAGCCGTCGTTCGCCGACGCCGCGACCATCTGGGTGCCGAGCGTGCCGGCAGCCCCGGTGTGGTTCTCGATATAGACGCTCTGTCCGAGCGTCTTGGCCATCCTGTCGCCGAGCAGCCGCCCAATCACGTCACCGCCGCCACCAGCCGCATACGGCAACAGCATCCTGATCTTGTGCGTGGGATAGGCGGCTGGGTCCTCGGCGCGCGCAGGCAGCATTGCCGAGGACGTTACGACCAATGACAATGTCGCGGCGCGCAGCAGACAAAAATGGACGAAGCGCGCCATGACCCAGTCTCCCCAGATTGCTCTCCGCTTCTTTGAGAGCGGAGTTGAAACGAACGATCGTTCGTACGATTGACTAGCGAACGATCGTTCGTTAGTCAAGTTGCATGGCTGTCCACACCACCAGCGCGGCGGAAGCGGCTGCGCCCACGACCCGCGCGCGCATCCTCGCCGAGGCGCTCGATCTGTTCGCGCAGAGCGGCTATGGCGGCGCCTCGATGCGCGAGCTCGCGCGTCGCGTCGGCATTCGCGAGAGCAGCCTCTACAATCACTTCGCCGGCAAGGCCGCGATCCTCGAGGCCATCGTCAGCGAGCACGGTCCGGCCAGTTCGGCGAGCCGGCTGGAGGAGCCGCGCTACAAGCAGCTCGCGCGCCAGCCCGCCGCGTTCTGCCGGCAGTTTGCATTGGACCTCGTCGAGCAATGGTCCGATCCGCGCGAGCACCAGTTCCAGAAAGTCATCACCGCCGAGCGCAACCGCGTGCCCGGCATCCGCGCCAAATTCGCCGATCATTTCTACGCGCGCGAGCAGAGCATGATGACGGATTATTTCCGCGGCTTTGCGCTCGCCGGCCTGATCTCGACGCCGGACCCGCGCGAGACCGCGCGGCTGTTCGCCGCCGGGCTGATCTACATCCGTCTCGAGCATTACGTGATGGGCGCGGCACCGTCGCCGCGGCCGAAGGTGATCGAGGCGATCGACCGCTATCTCGCCTTCTTCCTGTCGCTGATCGCGGCGGATGGCGGGACGCGAGACAACAAGAAACGAAAAGCCAAGGGAGAGAATCGTGGCAAGGCTACCCCTGATTGATCCGGAGACCACCAGCGGCGATATCCGCGCCTCGTTCGACCGCATGCCGGTCAAGCTGAATATTTTCCGCATGATGGCGCACGCCGAGGCCAACATGATCCCGGCGATGCGGCTCGGCAATTCGATCCTGCACAAGCAGAAGCTCAGCGCGGTCAGTCGCGAGCTCCTGATCCTCCAGGCCGCCCAGCTCGAAGGCGGCGCCTATGAATGGCGCCAGCACGTGCCGATCGCGCTCGGGGTCGGCTGCACGCAAGCACAAATCGATGCGGTCGAGCGCGCCGACTACGATGCCGCCGGCTTGAGCGAGGCCGAGTGCGCGCTGCTGAAATTCGGCCGCGAAGTGGTCGAGAACGTCCGCGTTCCCGAGGCGATCTTCGCCGCCATGCGCGAACATTTCAGCGACCAGGAGATCGTCGAATCCATCGTCGCCCTCGGCTTCTATATGATGATGGCGCGCGTCACCGAGGCGACCGAAACCGATCTCGATCCCGCGGCCGGCATGGCGGTCTATGACGGCGGCAAGAAGCCGGGCGCCTGAGATGACGGATACCGATAGCAAGCGGGACCGTTACGTCCGCCCGCCGAGTGCGGAGTCGCTGGGCGAAGCGCCGGGGAGGGGACGCCTTAGGGGCCGCCGCATCCTGATCGTCGGCGGTGGCCAGCGTGTGTTCGACGCCGCCACCGATCCGATCGGCAACGGCCGCGCCATGAGCATTCTGTCCGCGCGTGAGGGCGCCAAGGTTGCGGTCGCCGACCTCAACCGAACCTCGGCCGAGCACACCGTCAAGCGCATCACCGACGAAGGCGGCGAAGCCTTTGCGATTGCCGCCGACGTTACGTCGGAGGCCGACGTCCTGCGCATGATCGACGAGGCGCATCGCGCCATGGGCGGGCTCGACGGCATGGTGCTCAACATCGGCACCTTCGGCAAGGTCGGGCTCGATGCCGTCAGCCCCGAGGAGTGGAATGCGATCTACGACGTCAACGTTCGCGGCCCGATGCTGTGCTGCCGCGCAGGCCTGCCGAAATTCGACAGCGGCGGATCGATCGTCTTCATCTCCTCCATCGCCGCGCTGAAAGCCGGCTCGCAGATGGCGGTGTATGATTCATCGAAAGCCGCGCTCGGCGGCCTCATGCGCAACATCGCCCATCTCGGGTCGCGCCGCGGCATCCGCGCCAACCTGGTCTATCCCGGCCTCGTCGACACGCCGAACGGCCGCGAGGCCGGCGCCGGCCGCCCCTCGCGCGGCAAGGGCCACGTCCCGTTCGGCCGCCAGGCCACCGCCTGGGAAATCGCCTATGCCGTGCTGTTCTTCCTCTCGGACGAGAGCGTCTACGTCACCGCGCAGACGCTCGCGGTCGATAGCGGCCTGAGCGGGATGTGAGATCGATCCGCAGCGCGGATGGGTCGAAGCATGAGCGGGTTGAAAATCCGGCCCGTTCGTGGATTGGCTCGTCAACGCGCTAAGCAGCAGATCGCCGCTGGACGCGAAAGTGTGAGGGAGCAGCGGCAAGGCGTTCTTGCGGCCGTCCTAAGCGACCAAACGACCCGGTGGCTCCCTCTTGCCCCGGCTGCCAGCAGAAGGCACTCAGCTTCCATCCGGCTTCCCGTCGCCAGCCCCCATACGCGCTGGAGTTGTGTTGGATGCCCTGCTAGTGTCGTTGCGGGGAAGCTGCGCTGGGGCTGGGGAAGTCATGGAACGTTGCAGGACGGGCGTCTGCAAAAGCGCGGTCGCTCTTTTGGTTGCGCTAGCGTACGGATATGCGCTCTCGACAAGCGTGCACGCAGAGCCTGCGCCGAGTGACTGTTCGGATCTCAGCAAGGGAGAAGTCACGCTCACCGCCGATCCAAAGCGCACGCTGCCGCTGCGGTATGGGCACGGGGCGACGCCATCGATCGTCGTATCGACCGACCAGCGTGACGAGGAAATGAATGTCAACAGTGACGGCTCCCCGCGAGCCTACCACCTCCTCGATCCGCGCGGTGCGGCATACGCGCTCAACGATATGCCCTCGGGCGGTACGCGAGTTTTCGAAGATGGCGCGGAAATAGCATGGTCGGAGGACGGACTCAGCAATGACGAGATCAAGACGCGGATAGCGCGATATTACACAGTGTTTTCACGCTTCGTTTCCGAGAACAACAATTTCGGGATCAGCCCAAGTCGTTACGATCCGCGCGCGGATGTCGCCTACAAGCTCGGCGACGATTTTGGCAACAACCTCGATCCGCCGCAGAGGCCCAGCCTCTTCAGTTACTTCTCCAGTTTCACAGATATCTTCACAAGCCCAGATTTAGAGCTTTTCGCAGCCAGACGCTCGGGCGATCTCGCCGCGGCGCTCAGGTCGCCACTCGACGCTGCCACCTATAATTGCCTGCCTTGTCTTAGGACAATCTGCCAGGTTTGTTTCAAGCGGGCGATCATCGCTTCGGACGATGGCAACAAGCTTTGCATCCGAAGAAGCGGTCGTTATGCCGGCTTTCTGGTCAACAAGACGTCGCTGGACCGCTTTGCGGCGCACGCTCCAGATCCGGAGAACGCAGAAGACATGACATGTTCAGTTCCGGTCAACGTCGATCCGGAAAAATTGCCGGGCTTGGTGCTGCCCGGCGGACACCTTTCGCCCGACGACGTTGCAGACCTGCATGCCGCGATCGGTGACATTGTCGTCGGTTACGATCCCACCACCGAAAAGTGGAGTTTCGGCGTCGTCAGCGATGGTGGACCAAAAGGCAAGCTCGGCGAGGCGAGCATAGCTTTCAATCGCACGCTCAGCCTCGGCTACAAGGCGGGAGCACAATATCCACGACCGCTCTCCTATCGAGGGAACCTGCTGGGCAAACCGTATCAGCCCCTCCGTCCGATCCACCTGCTCCTGCTGCCAGGTACCAGAGCCGCTTTCAAATTGCCGCCGCCCGCGAGTGGCGACAAGTCATTTGACTTTTCGCCGGGGACGGTTGCCGGCAAAGCGAAGGCAGCATTCCTCGCCTGGGCGTCGAGCAGCGACCTGGATGCCGCGCGCAAGCGATTCAAAAGCTGTATCGCGTCCTTGGCTCGATGAGGGGGAATTCCATGCTTCTTCGACTGTTCGTGAGCGTCGGCTGTGCCACAGGCTTGGCTCTCGCGACCGTGCAAATTGGTCGCGCGACGCCGGCAGGTCATGCCGGAGCGAGGGATCTCGATCAGGTAAAGCCGTTCAAGACGAGCTTCAATGGCGAACCACCAAGCGACATTGTCTCCATCGCGCCCAAGCTCGTCGCCGTCTTCGATCATGCAAGCGGATCAGTGATGTTTCTCGATGATGCCGGCGCGAGCCAGGGCATCGCAAAGATACCGGAAGGCTTTCGCGTCGAGATCGTGCGCCAGTTTCCCGACCGGACGGTTCTGATCGACAAGGGTGGTGCCGGCAAGATCGTGCTACCGCGTGGGACGGTCGCACCGTCGGCCTTGCCGGAGATTGCGAAGACGCAGGTCGTTGTCAACGATCCCGACCTCGCCCCGCCTGAGCTGATTAACCGGAATTTTAGACGCAAGGGTTTGAAGCCGCAGAACGGAGCGGGCTTCGACGGCGAACTCGAAATCTTCAGTTTGACGCCTGACATCACGACGTCGGCGACGTTTCTGGGCGTGGATGGGCAGGGATTTGCATATTCGCTTTCACGCGAGTTACAAATCGCGGAAGTCAGGGATGGTGATCGCGGAGGTCTTGGCAAGAAAGCCGTGATCCGGGTGACGCTCGTTGTAGGCAAGCACGACAAGGACGGCCGGCGGATCGCAGCCACCACGCTGCCGCTTGACGAGTTCTTCAAGACTCCGTTCGGTCGTTACGTCACGGTCGATACGGATGGCTCGGTGCTCGCGGTGCTTCCTCTTGCTGCCAAAGGAAGTCGCAGCAAGGGGGTTTACGTCTATCGCCCAGTGCTGGCCGCAGAGACGACGCAACATAGAACGAGAGCGCCGCTCGCAGCCGGACAGCAGACGATCAATGCAATCCGGGCGGTCAGTGACCGGGCGCTCATTTCAGCGCCTCTTGGCGACACTGCGAACGGCGAACCGCCAGGGCTGCTCGACGCGCCGGCGAAGTTCGAGGCTGGAGGAAGGAGTGTGCGTCCTGTCGCAGAAATGAAGGATGCCGCCAGCAAGATCATGAATTTTCCCTGGAGCGTGAAGGCCGGAAATCTCGTGGCCGGGCAGCAGGTGAACTGCACATTCGGAGCGAAAGATGAAGCCCACGCATTCGAACTGCCGCACCATCTCAAGCGAGCGAAGGTGGGCGAACAGATGACGGGCGTGCCGTACAATTGGGACGGAAAGAGTGATCTCGGCAAAATCAAGACTGAGCTTGAGAACGGGTTCGCCGCCGGCAATATTTGCAGCGAGATCGAAGACAAGACGCCGCACACGACTGGTCTGGATTGCTCCGGCTTCATTGCGCAGGTGTGGGGCGTCGGCGCGTTCGGTACCAGCAATGCCTACAAGATCACACGTCCGCTGAAGACGCTGGAGGCCCTTCAATGGGGTGATGCGCTCAATTTACCATCCCATCACATTCGCTTGTTTGTGCGACAGGACGTCGGCAGCGAACACGGCTTGCGCCTTCAAACACTAGAGTCGCAGGGAGCTTGCGGAGGGACCTGCGAACGGCGTTACCACGCAGAGCATTTTCACGGATTTGAGCTGGTGCGTCTCAATGGCGTGAAATGAAGGCAGCCCCGCGATGCTTCGCTTCGCCAAGGCATGGAGATGTGCATGAGATATCAGGTTGGCAAGGTTGGCAATTTGTGTTGACGATTGGTAAAGCCGCCACGTCACGCGCATGATGCGCGTGAACAAATCGGCCCACCTGTGTCTCCCGGACGGCCTCTAGAACATGAAAACCACACTGCTGAAATCCGAAGACTATACCCGCTCGCCCTGGAAGAACGGCGGCGGCATCTTTACCGATATCGCGGATGCCCATCGCGCTGAGTCCAATGTGAAGGATTGGGACAGCCTGCTGTGGCGCTTCGCGGCCACGCCAATCGTGGCACCCGGGCCGTTCTCCCATATGCCCGGCATCGACCGTTTGCAAATGGTGGTCGGCGGCCGCGGGCTGGTGCTGAAATCGCCCACCCAGGAATTAGACGAGCGCGAGCCGTTCACGACGGTGCGATTCACCGGTGAACTCGAGATCGTGACCAGGCTCGAGGAAGGGCCAGTCGAGGTGGTGAATTTGATGGGCCGGCGCGGTGCGGTGGCGCTTGAGCTCGAAGCGCTTAAGGCGCCCGGTGAGCGGCGATTGTCCGCCGGCACGCATCTGATCTATGCGGCGCGCGGCGACTGCGGCATCCGTCTCGACGGCACGGATTTTTCGATTTCGCACGACAACACGTTGAAGGTCGAACTGACGGGGGCGTCGACGCTTGCGCTTGTGTCGGGGCTGGCCGTGCTGAGCTCTATTCAGATCGTCGGCTGAACCGCGTTCCCGCCGCCGGAGCGGTGCGCACAATCCGTGCAACTGGCTAGGTTGACGCCGTCGCGCCGGAGCACGATATCTGCCCTGATGCAGCCGCTGCCCAGAGCACGATATGGGCAGCCACGATATGAACGGGCAGATATGACCGCGCGAGACAAGAACGCCACGCTATCCGACGGTGTCGTCGATTGGCTGATCAACGGCACGCGCGACGAGCGCTTCATCGACAAGATCTTTGCCGAGATGTGCATCCGGCTTCAGCAGGCCGGCATTCCGCTGGCGCGGTCGACGGTTCACGTGCTGATCCAGCATCCGCAATGGCTGGGCGCCCGCTTCATGTGGGCCGACGGCATGCGCGAGGCGGAGATTGCGCGGGTCGACTACGACGTCCGCGAGCGGTCCGAATACATCGGCAGTCCCGCCAACGAAATGTTCGACGGCGCAACCGAGGTGCGCGAGAATCTCGAGCAGGACCCAGCGCTCGGCCGCAAGCACGCGCTCTATCGCGAGATGCGCGCGCAGGGCCTGACCGACTATGTGGCCTGGCCGCTCTATCATACGCTTGGCAAGCGCCATCTCGTCACCTTCGCGACCGACAGGCCCGGCGGTTTCGACGACGCCCATGTCGCCGCCCTGAAGAACATATTGCCTGTGCTGGCGCTGGTCAGCGAGATTCGCATCAAGAACCGGCTGGCGCGAACGCTGCTCGAGACCTATGTTGGCTCCCACGCCGGCGAGCTCATCCTGGCCGGCGCCACGCGGCGCGGCACCGGCACGACGGTGCGCGCCGCGATCATGATCTGCGATCTGCGCGAGTTCACCAAGATTTCCGACAATTGGCCGCGTGACGACGTCATCGATCTGCTCAACGACTATTTCGACGCGATGTCGGAGCCGATCGCGCGGCATGGCGGCGAGATCCTGAAATTCATCGGTGACGGCCTGCTCGCCATCTTTCCGCTGAGCGAGCCCGAGGCCGGCGCAAACCTGCTGCATGCCGTCACCGAAGCCCGTCAGGCCATGATCGCGTTGAACGCGCGCAACGACGGCACCGGCCGCGCGCCGCTGAACTACGGCATCGGCGTCCATGTCGGCGACGTCATGTACGGCAATATCGGATCGTCCACCCGGCTCGACTTCACCGTGATCGGTCCCGCCGTCAACATGGCCTCGCGCCTCGAAGCCTTGACCAAGCAATTGGGAAAGACGGTGCTGCTGTCACGCGACTTCGCCGATCTCGTCGGCGGCCAGTTCGATCTGGAGCGCGTTGGCGAGCACGGTGTGCGCGGCTTCAGCGAGCCGATCGAGCTGTTTGCGTATCAGGGGTGAGGCAAAGCCGATATGCGACGATCACTGTTTCGATCCGGTCCAGCTTCCGACGCATCCATCGGATCGCCGGAACGACCCGGAGCCGCTGCGGCCTGAGAACCGCCCGGACATGGTCCAGGTCAGGCTTCCGGCGGCACCGACCCCGGAGGTGGAGCCGTTCGGACTGACTTGAGCGGTGCCGTACTGTCCGACCAACTTGCCGCCGGTGATGACCACCGTGTCGGAGGAGGTGCCGCAGGGCGTGCCGACACTGGTCAGAACCCATGCTCCGTCGAGATTGCTGCCTCCGCCGCTCTTTTGCGGCGCGCGGCGCGGCTCGTCGTCCGCGGGCTTGCTGCGCCGTGCCGGCTTCGAAGGCTCGGCCGTCCGCGGCGTCTCGCGCGAACCGGACAGCGATTTTTCGTCATTGCCGATGCTGCCGCCGGCGCTTCCCGACTGCGCACGCGCCATGTCGGGCAAGGCGACGATTGCGAGCGCGGCCGACAACAGGGCGGCTTCATAAGAAGCGCGGAAATAGTTTTGCATATTGCACTGGTTTGAAATGAACAGGTCTAGACCGCGGATCGTATTGCCAATGCCGGAGTGTGTCACTACGCTTGACCCTGGGTCGCCCAAACGTTGCTTCGATCGGCCGCACGTTCATGCCAAAATTCCTCCGCATCGGAGTCCATCAGTCGAACGTATCGGGTTACACGTCGAAGGCGTGGTGCGTCCGGCGCGTCGGCACGGCGATCCTCCTGAAATGGGGCGCCGTGGAGGTCCAGGGCGCCGGTGACGGACGAAAGGTCTACTGGACCCGTCTGCCGCAGGAGAAGACCATTCGCTGCGGCAGCGCCCAGCGTGCCCAGGATTACGCCAAGGCGGCGATCGCGCGGCGCCGCAACCATCACTATGAACCTCTCGCCGGCGCGATCGTGCTGCGGCGCCGACAGGCCGCGGGCAGCACCGAGCTCAAGCGAGCGCTCGCCACGATCCTGATCGTCGATATCGTCGGCTCCACCGCGAAGGCTGCAAAGCTCGGCGATGTCCGCTGGACCAAGATCATGGGCCATTATTACGCGGCGGTCCGCAAGGAGCTGAAGAATTCGCGCGGCAAGGAAGTCACGACAACGGGCGACGGCGTGCTGGCGACGTTCAAGACGCCGGCTGCCGGCATCGGTTGCGCGGCCGCGATCCAGAAGGCGGTGCGTACGCTCGGCCTCGAGATCAGGGTCGGCCTGCATGCGGGCGAATACACCGTGAGCGGCACCGAGGCGGTCGGCCTCGCCTTTCACATCGGCACCCGCGTCGCCGCCAAGGCTCGCGCCGGCGAGGTCTTGGTCTCCAGCGCGGTGAAGGAGCTGCTGACGACGCAGTCCGGGATCCGCTTCGCCGATCACGGCGTACACCAGCTCAAGGGCGTGCCGGAGCGCTGGCGGCTGTGGCGGGTGGAGGGCTGAGTCGCCCTCAGAACGCCCGCGCGGGGCGGGCGGGCTGCGGCGCCGCCGTCGCATCGAGCCGCAAATCCTTTCGGATCCCGGCATCCACCAGGGCTGCGGGCGCAAACCTGCGTAGCAATCGCAGGCGCTTCGCAAGGCTGCCGGCCGCGTATTTGAGTTGCGGGCGCGCCGCGCTCGCCGCCTTCAGCACCGTCTCGGCCACGACGCCGGGTTGTTCGGCCGTCGCCATCACCTCGTTCACCCGCTTGGTCACGCCGGCGCGGGCCTCGCGATATTCGTCGAGCGTGGCGTCGGGCTCCATGAAGTTCGCGTCGAACGGCGTCTTGGTGTAGGCGGGCTCGACCACCGAGACCCGGATGCCCCGCGTGCGCAGTTCATGGTCGAGCGATTCCGAATAGCCCGCCACCGCGTGCTTGGTCGCGGCATAGAGCGCGCCATAGGGCATCGGCAGAAAGCCGAGCACCGAGCCGATATTGATGATGCGGCCATTTCCCTGGCGGCGCATGTGCGGCACCACGGCGCGCGTCATCCGGATCAGGCCGAAAAAGTTCGTCTCGAAAATCGCGCGCGCCTGCTCCATCGAGCTCTCTTCTGCGCCGGCAGGGGCAACGCCGAAACCGGCGTTGTTGACGAGCAGGTCGATGCGGCCCTCGCGCCGGATCACTTCGCCGACGGCGGCTTCCACCGATGCATCGCTGGTGACGTCGAGAGCCAGCATCTCGAACGCCTGCTTGCCCGGCTGCGCGCCCCGCCTGCTGGTGCCGAACACCTTGTAGCCGGCGTTCGCGAGCCGCTCCGCCGTGGCCTGGCCGATGCCTGAGGAGGCGCCGGTCACCAGCGCGATCTTCGGTGTAATCCTGTTCATAATGCCTCTCCGACGCCACTACCGGGCCTGAAATCGTTTGATTACGATCGTAACTATTGATATAGATGACGATCGTAATTATAAAAGTCAAGCCCCGCCTCTAAGGATCGGTCCCATGCGCGTCTCAAAGGAACAGGCCGCCAAAAATCGCGAGCATATTCTCGAGACCGCCTCGCGCCTGCTGCGGGAGCGCGGCATCGCAGGTGTCGGTGTCGACGCGCTCGCCGAGGCGGCCGGAATGACCCACGGCAGCCTGTACAGCCAGTTCGGCTCCAAGGAGCGGCTGGTCGAGGAAGCCGTGGCCCATGCGATCGAGGCCAAAGGCCAGGAATTGCCCGAGGCGTTCGCGCTCGAGGACTATGTTTCGCAATATCTCTCGCCGGGGCATCGCGACGATCCCGCCGCCGGCTGCCCCTTCGCTGCGCTCGCCTGTGAGGTGTCGCGTCAAGGCGGCGGCCTGAGGCAGCGCTTCACCGCCGGCGTGCGCGGCACGATCGCGCTGCTGAGCAGCCGGATGGCCGCCACGCTGAAGCCGCGCCAGCGCGAGGACAAGGCGCTCGCGGCGGCCGCATCCATGGTTGGCGCCCTCGTGCTCGCCCGCGCCGTGGACGATCCCAAGCTGTCGGACGATATTCTTCGCGCGACGAGGAAGTCGCTGGCGGGGTGAGGGCGCGCCTCGGCGGGGGCGCCGAAAGGCCGGAATAAAATTCCGGCCGATGCCTATTATGGCCCGCGCTACTATGGCCCGCCCTACGGCTACTATGGTCAGCGCGTCGTGCGGCGGGCTATTATGTGCCTTACGCCTACGCTCCGCCGCCCTATTGGGATCCCTGGTGGTGACGAGACAAGGCCCGGATCATCATCCGGGCCTTTAGCGTGAGGGCAATCGGTCAATCGTTCGCGGCGCGCCTATTTGCGGTTCGCTCCCGTGGAGCCGGAACCTGGGATGGCCTGCTGGCCTCCTTGCGTTTGCCTTGTGTCGTTGTCGCCTGGCCGCGTCGTCGACGATTTGGCCGGTGCGTTCGCGCCGCCGCCATTGTTGTCCGATGACGTGTTGAGGCTGGAGGCTCCCGCTCCCGTCGTGCCGCCGGTGCCCGGCGAGTCGATGCTCGACCCGGTCCTGGAGGCACCCGCGCCTTGCGCGAATGCGGCAGGAGGAAATGCGAGAGCCGCAACGAGCCCCGCGAGAACCAGCTTTTTCATGTGCGCTCCTTTGCTTGACGTCGCATGTCGTGCCGAGGCAAAGATCTCGGCACGCACCCGTTCCTGCGCGGGGGCGGAAATGCCGCGCCAGCGCCGACGACTACCCCGAACTCATCGCGCGCGAGGCGATCATTTCCTGCGCTTGCGGCGTCAGCTCATAGTGGTCGCCGGCTTTCACCAGCCAGCCAGCCTCGATCATGCGTCGCGTCATGCCTGCGCTGCACAGCGGGTGGCCGCCGCCGGGATGAAACAGCGCGCCCTCGCGTTCGATCAGGTAGCCGTAGAGCCGCGCCTGTCGAAGCGGGTTTTGCATCCCTGGTGTGGGCGCCTCCATGGTCTTTCGCGCAGCGCTCCATGACGGGTTAAGATGACGGGCTGATCCCCATCAGGCGGCCCCGGCCTGTGGCCCGGGGGCGGGGCTTCGAGCCGAGGCCGCCAGTGCCGGAATCGCAACGACCCGGCGCGGCCCAATACGCAACGGCCCCAGGTCGTTCCTACAAAGCCGTTCCTATCGGCATTGCTCTTCCCGGATTGATGCCGGGCAAGGCGAAGCGTCTAGGCCGACCAACGATCCTGCTCTTCCCGGTGGGCATGCTCGTTCAGCCGTTCGGCGATCTGATCCGCGATCTTCTCCGACTCGGCCGAGGCGACCGGCTCGCCCTTGTGGGTCCTGAGCTTGTCCTTGTCGGCTTCGATGGGAAAATCGTCGGGCTTCAGTCCGGGATCCCTGGTCATGGCGCGCCTCATTGTGTCTCGCATCCCGAAAACACGGATGCAGGCTGTTCGTTGCTGGAACAATGAAGCTGCGATCGAAAGCCACAGCCTGGCTCAAGCACCGCGCTCCCGCGCTTTGCTCAGGCCCCGCCGACGGCCCGGATCACGGTGCCGCTGCCGCCGCACGTCGCGCAGGGCGCGCCGTCGATCCGTCCCTTGCCATGGCAATCGGGGCACACGTCTTCGCCGGTGCCCGTCGTCCCCGGTGCGGCTTCATCGCCGGGGTTGAGCGCTGCCGAATCCGTCGGCGATGTCCCGGTCTTGGCGCCTTGCGCGTCGGTCTTGGTCATCTGCATCTCCTTCGACAAGACCGCAACGCGCCTTGCCGCAGGAAGTGCCAATCGAGGTTGCACACGCCGGGACGGCTCCCATTTGCGGGATGGCGGAATCGATCACAACCACAGCTTGCGTCGCGGCCGGAAAACCATCAGTATGCATGCCGGCTCATGGTCGATCTCAAGTTGAATGATGCCGCCGCGTCACGGCGTCATCGTCGGGATCGGCCCGACACATCCGCGCTTCACCCTGGAAAACCCATGACCCGCATCGACGCAGTCGACTGCCACGCGACCATTGCAATCATCGGCGCGGGCCCGGCGGGCCTGTCGACCGCATGGTTCCTGTCGAAGAACGGGTTTCACAACGTCACGGTGCTGGAGAAGCTCGGCCAGATCGGCGGGCTCTGCAAGAGTCTCACCGTCGACGGCATGAGCTATGACCTCGGCGCCAATTACGTCACCTGGGCCTACCAGGAGACGCTGGCGATCGCGGCGGAGGTCGGCGCCACCACCTATGCCGAAGAGCCCTATACCTCGATCGACATCGCGCCGGATGGCAACAGCTTCACCTACCGATCGCTCAGGGATGCCGTGCTCTACGATCCCTGCACCAAGTCCACGATCTCGGTGTGGACTTTCCTCTGGGCGGCGGTTCGATATCTTTATATTCGCTGGCAGCTGAGCGGCGTCATCGACGCGCCTGATTATCTCGACAAGATCCACGAGCGCCCCGAGCTCTGCGTCGACTTCAAGTTCTGGCTCGCAAAACAGGATTTGATGCCGCTCGCCACCCTGTTCCAGTTTCCGATCACGATCATGGGCTACGGCCAGCTCGACGACATCGCGACGCCCTATGCGCTGCGCTACATGTCGGTTCGGACGTTCTTTCCGATGGTGTTCGGCCTCGGCCCGGTCAACTGGATCATCGGGAGCTGGCCGCGGCGCTTCACCGACGGGTTTCAGCGGCTGTGGGAACGGGTGTCCTGGCGCTTCAACGTCCGGCTCAACGTCAACATCACCAAAATCGAGCGCACGGCGGCCGGCGTCCGGATCGACATGGAGTATCCCGAGCAGGATCTGAACGAGCTCAAGATCGTCAAGGACAGCAAGCTCTATGACTATCTGGTGCTCGCCTGTCCGTTGACGAAGGACGTGTTCGCGCAGCTCGGCCTTGCTCCCAATGCCGCGGAGCAGAAAGTGAATCACGAGATCACGTTCAATCCGTACTGCATGACGACGTTCTGGATCGACATGAAGATGGATGCGCCGGTCGCGCCGGTGCTGCCGCTCACCGCACAGGGTACGCCATGGGCCGTCGCGCGGCAGTTCCAGGACAGCGGCAACATGTTCACGCAGTTCTACACGCGCCCCAGGGACCAGCAGACCGGCGACGAGGTCATCGCGGAGGTCAAGCGACTGACCAAACTGCTCGGCGGCACGATCGACACCAGCCAGCCGCGCTGGCACACGTTCGACGAGTTCACCTATTTCCAGCACTTCACGCCGGACCAGATCAAGACCGGCATCTATGCCGACCTCGCCCGCATGCAGGGCGCCGACCGCACGTTCTACGTCGGCGGCGCCACCGACTTCGAGCTGGTCGAGCCGATCGTCGCCCATTCGAAATACATCGTCGAGAAGCACTTTGCCGGCGGCGTCCGCGCGAATTAGCGCGGCGGGGCGGTCATCAACCCATCGTCACCGCACGCCCGTGCCCTTGCAGCGCTGGCACTTCACCACCTTGTCGCCCTTCTTGAGCAGGCCTTTGCCCTCGCAGTTCTTGCATTTCTGCTTCTTCTTGATGTTCGGGCCTTTTTCACTGGTCATGGATGGCTCCTGCCGCGGGAGGGGGACGGGCGCCTTGTATAGGATATTGAACCCGCGAAAGCGGCAGAAATCATCAAGAGTGCTGTGCCGTAATCCCGGCGTTCGATCAGGGACGTCCGCGAATACTCGCGCTGGACGGGCCGCCGACCGTCTGGATCGGCTCACCGGCCGCGCGGTCCAGCGGTGGGTGCGGCCTGGCGAGTCCAACTGTTCCGGGAGCTGCGTCGTTGCTGACCGCAGGCATGTTGACGCGCTCCATCGTGATCGTGGCCACGATGGCAACGGCGAGGGCGATAGCACTCAAAACCAGGGTCATCCGATTCTGGTCTTCCATCGTCAGACCTCCGCGAAACGGCTCCGTAGCGCGGGGATAATGCCGGATCTGCGGTTTAGTTGCTCTCACCTCGTTCAGGCTGCGCCGGACACCACGCGTCGCCCCTCGTTTTCCGCGCGGCTGCCGCGTAGCCCGCAGGGCAGATGCTCGCCTTCAGGCCTCCAGCTTCTATTTCGCGCCCGAGAAAGCATCCGCGGCGTAGACGACCTTGCCGCCCACGACCGTCAGCAGCGACGCCGTGGCGCCGATTTGCTCGACGGGGGCGGACATGAAATCCCGATCGAGAATCGCGAAGTCGGCGAGCTTGCCGGTCTCTAACGTGCCGCGCCGGGTCTCGTCGAAGCAGAACCACGCGCTTCCCACGGTGTAGAGGCGCAAGGCATCTTCGCGGCTGGGTGTTTCGTCCGGGCCGCGCGTCGAGAGTCCGCCGACGGTCTTGCCGTCGAGCATCCATTGCAGCGCCACGAACGGATTGTAGGATGCGACCCGATGCGCATCCGTGCCGGCTCCGACATGGACGCCCGTGCGCAACGCCGTGACGATGGGTGGCATGCTGCGCGCGGCTTCGCCGGCCTGCGCCACGATACGGTCGCCGCCGAGATACATCGCGTCCTGCATGGTCCAGCCGACACCGAGGGCTTTCATGCGCGCCAGCGTTTGGGGCGAGGTGTTGTCGAGATGGGCGATGGACCAGCGCAGCGGCGCGAGCGGCGTCTCCTTGTTGACCTCGTCATAGAGGTCCAGGAGGTGATGGACGGATTTGTCTTCCTGCCAATGGATGGTGACGGTCAGCCCTTGCTTGGCCGCCCAGCGAATGATCTCGCGGAACTTGTCCTTGGCGGCCGCGTCGGGCGCGTTGTTGTTGTACATGGCGCCGGTGATGCGCTCGCCTAGTCCGTTGAACCGCAGCATGTCGTCGCCGAATCCCATCGGCAGGAACGGCGTGAGGTTCTTGTATTCCTCGAATTCCGCGCCGACATTCTGGGCGAACAGGCTGAAGGCAACGCGAACCGACAATGATTTGTCACGCCAGAGCTTTTGCAGGGCGGCATAGTGGCTGGGATAGATGCTGAAGCCGCCGGGATCCACGATCCCGGTCACGCCAAGACGATTGAGCTCCGTGAAGAACTGCCGGGTCCCGGCGACATTCTCATCGAAGTTCGGCCTCGGCAGTCGATCGAACAGTGCGGAGATGCTGACAATGGAGCCGTTGAGCCAGCCCGTGCCGTCGCCCGACGCGGCGGGTTCGGCCGTGATACCGGCCGGCAACTGATCCGCGGACATCCCGAGCGCTTGCTGCGCTTTCGGCGTCATCAGCACCGCCGAATAGAACAGCTGGATGTAAGCCGGATTGTCGGGAACGGCCGACATCACCTCGGCGAGCGTTGGCCGCCGCTTCTCCGCAAATTGCAAGTCGCTCCAGCCACCGGCCACGATGATCCAGGACGCCGGCCGCGCTTTGGCCGCCTGGCGCAAGCGTTCCATGGCCTCGGGAATCGTCTTCGCGCCGATCCAGTTGACCTCGGTTGCGTAGGTCAATCCGGCGCGCACGGCGTGAATATGCGAATCGATCAATCCCGGGATGATCGTGCGTCCACCTGCGTCAACGCGGCGCGTCGCGGGCCCGACCAGGCCTTCCACGGCATCGTTGCCGCCAATCGCGACGATCTTGCCGTCGCGGACGGCGAGAGCCTGCGCGATCGTCGACGCGGCATCCAGCGTCACGATTTTTGCGTTCGTGACAATCAGGTCGGCCTTTTGTGCGTGAACCAAGCTGGCCCAGCACGAGATCACCAGAATCGCCAGAAGCTTGCGCATGTTCAGTCCCGAAATGAGAGAGGCAGGAATGAGAGAGGCGGGTGCGACGCCACACATCCGGCGCTGGATGCGCTCGCGGACATCGCGTGTCGCAACGGGGAGTGTCGTGATCTTGACCACGTCTGGCACCAACAAAATCAGCCGGTCCACTGGAAAGTTCGGTAACGGCTCAAGCAATTGATGTTGCAGCCCGCCTTCGCCCGATGGGCTTCCGCGCGGCAGCCTCACTCGCTTTGCACCGAGCGGGGCGTCTCCCCTGCTAATCCCTTGTCAGCTTGCCGGATTGCGCGCCGTGACGATCCAGGTCGCTCTGTCGATCATCACCGAACGCTCGCCGGCGCGTCCCGCGAAGGCGGCACGAACCGCGGCCGAGGCGCGGGCGCGGATGTCGTCGGGCTGATCAGCGAGCGCGCGCGCTAGCGGGCCGACCTCGAACGTCATCTTCACCGCGTCGTCGACCGCCGCGTCCCGCGTCTCGCCCTCGCCAAACGGGATGGAAACATCGAAGGGCGCGATAGCGATATCGGTGAAGCCGGCCGCCATCAGGATGCGAACCACCCGCCCCCGGTCGCCGAACGAGAATGGGCCGGGCACTTCGGGATCGGGCGGCGCCGTCGGCGGGACGATGCCTTTGATCGCGTCCATCGGCAACCGCACCCAATCGTTCTCGGCCGCACCACGCCAGCAGACGAAAGCGACCCGCCCGCCCGGCTTGAGCGCACGGCGCATATGAGCGAACGCCGCCGTAGGATCGTCAAAGAACATCACCCCGAAACGCGAGAACAGGATGTCGAACGCGCCCTCGGGCAGCTCGGCTCTGCCAGCGTCGGCCACTCGGAACTGGACCGGCGTATCCGGTGGCGCAAGCGCGCGCGCTCGGCCGATCAGCGGTTCGGATATGTCTACGCCCAGCACATAGCCCCCCGCGCCGACGCGGGCGGCCAGAGCCAGACTCGACGCGCCCGCGCCGCAGCCGATGTCCAGCACGCGTTCGCCCGTGGCGGGCGCTGCGGCTTCGATCGCGGCCTGGCCGAACACCGCCACCCTGGCATCGAGCCGGGCCTGGTGGGCGACCCAGCGCTCCCCGCTTTGGCCATTCCAGTCGGCGACCTGATCGGCATTGTGCTTTGCCATGACATGTCCTTGTTCTGGCCCGGTCACTGGAAGCAGTGGCGACCGCCGGGGACTTCCGAGACGATGCAGTTCATCCGGCCTATAAGCGAAAGATTACGGCTTGCGCGCGTCTGCCTTCTGAAAGTCGTCCCGATGCGCGCGCACAAAGTCCTCGACCGACATCGGCGACACACCGGTCAGCAGGTTCACATCGTCCGAGGATCGGTCGTATCGGCCGTCCCGGTGCAGCAGTGCCATCGACTCCAAGTGCGCGACCACGTGTGCGGATGCGCCAAAGGATCGCAGGCTCTCCAGCCACGGTTCCAACGGAATGTTCATGTAGGTGATTGGACGCCCCAAGACTCTTGTGAAATCTTCGGCGACCTCGCGAAGAGTCTCCGCACGGGGACCGGTCAGTTCGTAAACCTTTCCAAGGTGAGACTCGGGATTCACCAACACCTCTGTCACGCACCGCGCAACATCGTGGGCGGCGATTGGCGACGTCTTTGCCTCTCCGAAGGGCAACATCAGCGCGTTCTGAGCGGTGATAGTCGGAACGGCAAATCGCCAGAAGAACGCGTCCATGAAGGCGGTGGGACGGATCGTGACCACCGGCAAGCCGCTCCACCGCAACACCTGCTCGGCCAGCCAGTGCTGCTTGTGCTGCGGGCTGCGCGCGGTCTCGCGGATGCTCATCTCCGAGACCGTCATCTGCGACATGTTGACGAATGCTTCGACGCCATGGTGCCGGGCAACCGCCGCCACGTTCGTCGTAGCCTCGAGATACTTCTCGCTGGCCGACATGCTGAAGTACAGGCGCTTGCAGCCATCCACGGCGCGGTGCACCGCGTCCAGGTCGAGCAGATCTCCGACGATCACCTCGGCACCAAGTGCCCTCAGCGATTCCGCCCGGCCGTCATCCTGCCGGACCATGGCGCGCACCTTCAGCCCGCGCTCCAGCAGAGACTTCGTCACGCTCGGTCCGATCGCTCCAACTTGGCCAGCGGCACCGGTGACAAGGATGGGATGGGAGTGTTTCATGTCAAGGTTTCTCCGCGAGACCAATAACGGCGCTCGTGCCGGTGACGAGAATGGTGTGACCGAACAACTTCACTGGCGAGTCGTGGACCTGATGTTGAATTGGTAGTGCCCGCGGACGTCGCGTCTCGGCTGTGCCGTTTCTGCTCGGCGCGACTCACGACGCCACCATGTCGGCGTGAATCGCCTCGACGACCGCGGCGGGGTGGGTCAGCGGGATCATGTGTGCAGCGCCGGGGACAACGACCGTGCGGGCGTCGAACGCTCCCGCGAGCAGACGGCTCACCGACCGCGGAGCGGCCGACGTCCGCTCGCCGACGAGCACCAAGGTCGGCACCGCGGTCGAGGTGAACTCGGCGAGCGTGGTCCGATCGGCTGCGCTGGCGGTCATCTCGAGCCTTAGCCGCGGTGCGAGCCGTGTAACCAGCGCACGCCCCTTCTCGCCCAGCGCGTTCCACGTGCCGGCGCCGCTCCAGTGCTCCACCAGCAGGCAGGCGGCCGCACCGTGATCCGGCCACGCGCGCATGAACCGATCGCAGAGGGTCTGCCCCTCGCGCAGGGCGTCTTCTTCCCCGAGCACGCGCAGCACGCTGACGACCACAGGATCGATCAACGTGAGCCGCGCCACGCGAGACCCGACGGCCAGCCGCAGGTGAAGTCCGAAAAATGCCCCGAGTGAGTGGGTGACGAGGTGGAACGCGCCGACGCCCTGCATGTCGAGCCAGCCGCGCAGGTGGGAAACCTCGTCCTTTGGCTGCCACGCCTCGCTCGGTGTCGGCGACCGTCCGTAGCCGAGCATGTCGGGTGCCAACGCCCTGGCGCCGCGCGCCTCCAGACCCGTGCGGACTGCGGCCCAGGAGTGGGAGCCGGTGGCGGAGCCATGGAGGAGCACAATGGGAAGGTCGTCGATCATCGGAGATCCTGATTTCGGGTAAAAGGGACTTTGATCTCAAACCAGCATCGACTGCTGGGCGAAGATACCCGCCATCGCGCCTTGCCATGATGCCGTGGTGACCGAGGGCAAGAAGGGCGTGGTGAGGTCGCCGGCGGCGTAGATGCCGGGCATGCTTGTTTGGCGGCGCTCGTCGACCTTGAGAACGATGCCGCCGGGCGTATCCACCGTGGCGAGGCCCAGTGATTCATGCAGGCTCGCGGACGGCTTGGTGCGCGGATGGGCGAACAGGATGTCGACTGCGACCTTGCGGCCGGTATCGAGATTGACGGTGGCGATATGCCCCTCGTGATGGGCGATCCCGGTGATCCGGCCATTGACGACAGGTATGTTGCGGCGCGCCAGATCGGCCTTAATATCAGGCGGAATGTCGCGACCATCGGCAAAGACAGTCAACTTGTCGGTCCAGTCGAGGAACAGCCTGGCCTGATTGTGCGACTGCGGGCCGGACCAGACGAGGCCCCAATGCTGGCCGGCGACTTCAAAGCCGTCGCAATAGGGGCAGGGCACGATTGACGTCCCCCAGCTTTCGGCAAAGCCCGGAACGTCAGGCATCTGGTCGGCGACGCCATAGCTCAGCATCAAGCGCCGCGCCCCAAGGCTTTCGCCATCGCCGGTGAGGACAGAGAAACCGTCGATGGCGCCGGAGACGCTGTCGGCCCGGGCACTGACCAGCTTGATCGTGGGATAACGCGCCAGCTGCTGTCGCGCCTCGGCCAAGATGTCCAGCGGCGCCTTGTGATCGTGGCCGAGCAGGCCATGCGAGTGGCCAGCGAAGCGGTTGCGCGGCAGGCCGGTATCGAGAACGGTGACCTTGCGGCGGGCACGGCCGAGCTGCAGGGCGCCGGCGAGACCGGCAAAGCTGCCGCCGATGATGATGACGTCATCCATGGTGATGGGCTCCGTGGGAGTACAGGTGGAAACCTGCCCAATGGCTTGCATATTTCAGACACTGCGTGGTATCGTAATTCAAGTATTAGAATACTGTCAAGTACTGGAATTGTGGTGACCGAAAACAGACAGGGACGGCGCGGGCGGCCCGCCAACGAGGCGCTTGGCCAAACGATCCTTGACGCCGCGCGCGAACTCTTTGTGGAATTGGGTTTTCAAGCGACGACCTTGGACAAGGTCGCCCAGCGGGCGAAGATATCCAAGCTCAGCATCTACAGACACTTCGAGAACAAGGAGGCGCTGTTCAGCGCGGCCATCGCGGCCGGCTGCCATCAGTTTACACAGGCCCTTTTTGAAGGCGTCGATGGTTCGGCCGAAGATCAGCTCATGGCGGTGGGATCATCCCTGCTTCGCACGCTGTTGAGATCAGATGTCCGCAATGTCGAAGCCATGATCATGGCCGACACGACCAATCAAAAGTCGTTAAGCAAGCTCCATTACGAAACCCGCCCCGCGCATGTCATCGCCCAAATCGAGGCCCTGTTGCGTCAGTTGCACGCGAAGGCGCTTCTGAATGTGCCCGATCCTCTCCGGTCCGCCCGCTTGTTTGCCGCGCTTTTCAAAGGATCCGATCTCCTGATGATCGCACGCTTCGATCAGGCGAGAGCAGAGGACGACGACGAAATCGAATCCTATTGCCGGTCGGCCGTCGCCATGTTCATTGCCGCGCACGGTGGCAACGACCACGTGGGCGGATATTTGCCTGCCCCAAGGTCAAAAGACGAAATTTGAATCGTGCGTGACCGATGTCGTCAAAATAACCATTGAGCTACAGGCCCCGCCGCGAGACGGCCATTTTGGCAGCGGCGGGCAACGCTGCGCGGTTCGTTTACAGGGATGGAGGTATTAGGGTGACGGTGCATTTAACTCGCCGGACGCCTATTAAAGCGGAAGCGCATCATTGAGTGCACGGTCATCCTAGTTCCGCGATATCGATCAAGTTGGACCTGTCACGCCCAGGCGCGCCTTGCGCCACATCGATCACGTGGCGATCCGATCCTACGGTGATCACCACAGTATAGCTCTTTTGCGCGCCGGCCTGATCAGTGGGCGGCGCGAGGTGTAGTTGGCCTCCGTACCATTCGCCGGGCAAGAGCGTGTTGTCCTTGATCACCGCTTGCTCGAGCACGGCCATGTTGCGTTGACCTGCTTCAATCGTCCCGGAAATCATCGCGTCATTTTGTGCGGCCGCGTTGCCTTGCGCGATCGCCGCGGCTGTCGGGCTGTAGAATGAGCCGGTCCGGCCACTTGGGGTCGTATAGGTGCCATGTCCTGCTCGCGATGCGCCGTAGGCGTTGGCGCCGGCGGCGACCCCGGTCAGAAGCGCAGCCGCGACCTGCCGGTTCTTCTCCTCTTGAACAAGCATCTCGTATGTCACGATCTTCATTTCGAAGTCGGACCCCGCGGCGTGCTGGACGGCTTCAACTTGCCCGACTCGAAACTCGACCGGTTGACGGCCGAGATTGTTGATGCCGACCACGAACACGGGCCGGCCGTTCGCTTGGAGCTGTCGGGATGCCGGCCGAACGAGGACCAGGGAGCTCTTTTGCCGCGAGACGAGAGCAGGCTGCCCATCCCTCATGAGAGCTTGTTGCTGTGGATTAGAAGCTTTGAACGAGACCGTTTCGCCCGCCGTCATGCAGCCGGTGAGCGCGGCGCAAGCCGCCACCAAGACTAAAA
Source organism: Bradyrhizobium sp. 40 (assembly GCF_023100925.1). Classification (NCBI taxonomy): domain Bacteria; kingdom Pseudomonadati; phylum Pseudomonadota; class Alphaproteobacteria; order Hyphomicrobiales; family Nitrobacteraceae; genus Bradyrhizobium; species Bradyrhizobium sp. 40. The sequence goes on along the minus strand of NZ_CP064688.1, from coordinate 6,010,027 downwards.
TACGCACGCTGAATTCCCCCGCCGAAAGAGTCGATGCAAGCGCAACCATTGAGCGAGGGCAAGGACAGTTTACGCGCGCAGGCCCGCGGTCCTCGATCAAAAAGTCTAAGAGGCACCGGCTTGCCTAGCCGAAGCTCGCGAAGCGAGCGAAGGCTGGTGGGCCCGGCAGGACTCGAACCTGCAACCAGACCGTTATGAGCGGCCGGCTCTAACCATTGAGCTACAGGCCCCGCCGCGAGACGGCCGCGAAAGCTGCGGCCGGCAACGGTGCGCGGTTCGTTTACAGGGACGGAGGCGGGGGTGCAATGCTGGGTCTGGCGGATGGAAACGCCGGCGCGCAAGGCCTGATATTTTTGAAAACCCGAATTCTGCGATGATGCCCTTATAATCCTGTTTTGCCCGACGGAGCAAGCCCTCCCTCGCCGAGCCTTCGCCCCGCCCTCTGGCAATCGCGCCAGCGGGGGCTCGTTTTTTTGATTCCGTAACCCCTTGTGATCGCTTGCTCTTTCTACTGTGCATGGGGTTGTTTTCGCACATTTTGTTGGGAGGGGTCTTCCGATCCCCTCCGATGTCGCGTTGGCAGCGCTGGCGCGCGGCAGTTCCAGAGGCCTAGTCCACCGAGACCCCGGCGAACTCCACCACCTTGCGCCACTTCTCGGTCTCGTCGGTGACCAGCTTGCCGAACTCGGCCGGCGTCATCGGCTTGGGGATGCCGCCGGTTTCAGTAAGGCGCGCGACCAGCTTCGGGTCCTTCAGCGCCTCGTTGACGGCCTTGTTGAGGATCTCGATCACATCAGGCGGCGTGCCCTTCGGTGCGGAGATGCCGTAGAAGCCGACCGATTCGAAGCCGGGCAACGTCTCTGCGATCGCGGGCACGTCGGGTACGCTCGGCCAACGCTGCGGCGAGGTGACGCCGAGCGCGCGGACGTTGCCGCCCTTGGCCTGCTCCATCGCGGAAGGGAGGTTGTCGAAGATCAGCTGCACCTTGTTGGAGATGATGTCGGGGAAGGCGATCGCAGATCCCCGATAGGGCACGTGCACCATGTCGCACTTGGTCATCACCTTGAACAGCTCCGCCGACATGTGCACCGAGGTGCCGTTGCCGGACGAGGCAAAGGAGATCTTGCCAGGGTTGGCCTTGCAGTAGTCGATGAACTCCTGAACCGTCTTCGCCGGAAACGCGTTGGAGACGACCAGCATGTTGGTGAGCTGCATGATGCTGGCGACCGGCACGGTGTCTCGCAGGAAGTCGAACGGCAGCTTCTTGTAGAGCGAGGTCGAGATCGCGTTGTTGGGCGCGACGAACAGCAGCGTGTAGCCGTCCGGCGGCGAGGCGATCGCGGCGCCCGCCGCGATGTTGCCGCCGGAGCCGGCCTTGTTCTCGACGATGAATTGCTGGCCGAAGCGGTCCGACAGCCAGTTCGCCATGATCCGCGCCACGATGTCGACCGGGCCGCCGGCGGAGAAGCCGATCATCCAGTGCACGGGACGGTCGGGATAAGCGGCAGCGGCGGGAGGTGCGGCGCCCAACAGCGTTGAAAGGAAAACCAGCCCGAAAACACTGTTACGCAAAATTCGCAACATGACGCCTCCCATTGTTCTATTGTCGTTGGACTGCATGCTTTCACAAAATCGGGGCGCTGCCTACATCGCCGCAAGTCGATGTTGACGCGCCCCCGCCGGGACCGACCATGAGATTCGCGATCACCCTTGTTCTCGGCGCGGTGCTGCTTTCAAGCCCCGCCGCCGCTCAAACCGGAGGCAACGCCATTCCGACCTCGACACCCAGCCTGACGATCAGCTTGGGCACCGCGACGCCCGGCGGCGGCTTTCCGCTCTATGGCAACGCTTTTGCCCAAGCGATGAACGCGGCCGATCCGCAAGTCACCATTGCCCCGCGCAACACCAAAGGCAGCAACGAGAACATTCCGCTCTTGGAGAAGGGCGAGCTCGATCTCGCTCTGGTCGCGGGCGAGCCGGCATATGAAGCCTTCGCCGGCATCGGCCGCGCGCCGGTACGGTTGAAGATCCTTACCGCGATCTATTCCAACCCCGGCATGTTCGTGGTGCGCGCGGACAGTCCCTACAAGACCATCCGCGATCTCGTCGGTCAGCCCGTCGCATTCGGCGCCAAGGGCTCCGGCCTGCCGATCCTGGCGCGCTACGTGCTCGATGGGCTCGGGTTGAAGCAGGACGAGGACTTCAAGGCGATCTATCTCGACCGCGCCGGCGACGGCCCCGCGATGGTCGAGGACGGCCGCGTCGCTGCACTCTGGGGCGCCGGCATCGGCTGGCCCGGTTTTGCGGCGGTGGCCTCGAGCGTATCAGGTGCGCGCTTCATCGCGCCCAGTGCCGAGGAGATCGCCCGCATCCGCGCCAAGCACGCGTTCCTCAAGCCGCTCACCGTGCCGGCCGGCAGCTACCCGAAACAATCCGAGCCGATCGCCTCGCTGGGGTCCTGGAGCTTTGTGCTGACGCGCGAAGATTTGCCCGACGATGTCGCCTATCGTCTCGCGAAGACGCTTCACGGTGTCGAGCCGACATTCTGCAAGCAGCTCGCGCAGGCCTGCGAGACCACGGCCGCAAACACGGTCGCCGCCGCGCCGAAGCCCGAGCTGATCCATCCCGGCGTGATGAAGTATTTTCGCGAGATCGGGGTGGTGAATTAGCGAATGGCGAATTGCGAGTAGCGAATGGAGTCTGCCCTATTCGCTACTCGCTACTCCCCATTCGCCAATCTCACTTCTTCACCATCGCACACGCCGGGTCCGGCGGGCCGAACGCCTTGTCGCCCGAGATCGTCGTGAGGATCTTGTAATAGTCCCACGGATATTTGCTCTCCTCCGGCGTCTTCACCTGCACCAGCCAGAGGTCGTGCACCATCAGATTGTCCTCACGCAGTTTGCCGTTGCGGGCGAAGAAATCCTCGATCGGCTTTTCCCGCATCTTGGCTGCGACCTTGAGCGGATCGTCGGTGCCGGTCTCCTTGATGGCGTTGAGATAGTGCATCACGCTCGAATAGACGCCGGCCTGCCACATCGACGGCATCTTGTTCATCTTGGCGAAATAGCGCTTCGACCATTCGCGGGTCTTGTCGTCCAGGTCCCAATAGAACGAGGTCGTCAGCAACAGCCCTTGGGCCGCCTGCAGGCCGAGGCCATGGATGTCGGTGATCAGCGCCAGCAGCGCCGCCATCTGCTGGCCGCCCTTGAACACGCCGAACTCGGAGCCGGTCTTGATCTCGTTCATGTTGTTGGGCGGACCCGCCGCGATGCCGATGATCTTGGCCTTGGAGGACTGCGCCTGCAGCACGAACGAGGAGAGGTCGGGCGTTGCCAGGGGCGGCTTCACCGAGCCCAGCACCTTGCCGCCATTGGCGGTCACCACCGCCGAGGCGTCGCGCTCCAGCGAATGGCCGAAGGCATAGTCGTCGGTGATGAAGAACCAGCTGTCGCCGCCGCGCTTGACCACGGCGTCCGCGGTGCCGACCGCGAGCGCGCGGGTGTCGAACACCCACTGGATCGCATAGGGCGAGCAGAACTTGCCGTGGAAATCCGCGGTGCCGGTGGAGTGGGTGATGAACAGCCGCTTCTTCTCGTTGGCCATGTTCTGCACCGCGAGCCCGACCGCGGAGACCGGCACGTCGACGATCAGATCGACCTGGTCGACGTCGTACCAGCGCCGCGCAATCGCGCCGCCGATGTCGGCCTTGAGCTGGTGGTCGCCGACGACGATGCTGATCGGCTTGCCGAGCACGGTGCCGCCGAAATCGTCGATCGCCATCTGCGCCGCCGTCACCGAGCCCTGGCCGGTCGGCGCCGAGGCCGGACCGTTCATGTCGGTGAGCACGCCGATCTTGACGACGTCGTCGGACACCTGCGCCATCGCAGCGCCCGGCATCAGCGCCGCCAGGAACGTTGCTGCAAAGCCGGCAGCAACCGGCAGTCCAAATCTTGTTGGCTTCATGCTTGTCCTCCCCTGATCCGGCGCGTTGGCCGGTGTGCCCTCCGGGTATGGCCCGGCTGAATTGGTTTCTTTTGCAACTATTTGGGGGCGGGCGTCAACGTCAGGCGGCGAAGCGGATTTGTCCGGCCGGGGAGGGATCGTAGCCGGTCAGCTCCTCGGCGCGCTGGAGCAACCGCTTTTCGCTGAGGAACCGGATCAGGCCCTGCATGGCGGGGCGGAAATAGCTGCGCTGCCGCATCGCGAGGTCGAAGTTCTCCCAGACCAGCGGCACGAAATCAAGGCCGGCCGAGCGCGCGGACGCACGCGTCGCGATGCCGCAATCGGCCTGTCCCGCGCGGACGATGTCGGCGAGATCCGGCCCGGTCAGGGCGGGCGTCTCGATCCGGCGCAAATCGCGCGTCGAGGCGCCGGCGCGCTTCAGCAGCACATCGAGCAGCATCTGCGCGCCCGTGCCCTGTTGGCGCATCGCCACCTTGGCCCCGAGCGCGAGCACGTCGGAAAGGCCGCGCAGCCGCTTGGGATTGCCCGGTGGCAGCACGAGACCCTGCTCGCGACGCACGAACGCGACCAGCAATGCATCATGCAGGTCCGGAGCGTCACGCAGGACCGTCGCATTGGCGTCGGCGGCGAGATTGCCGTCTGCATCGAGGCTGTGGAAGTGCACGGCCACGGCCATCACCTCGTCGCGCTGCAAGCGCTCGAGCCCGCGCGCGCTGCCCTCGCTCATCGATCCCAGGCCCGAGCCGGATTCGCGCAGACCCCAATCCAGCAGCTCGTCCTGGCTGCCGCCGACGACCGGCGGCGGCTCAGCGATCAGCATGCCGGCCGGACGCGCCAGTCCGGACAGCACCCAGAGGTCGAGCTCGTGCCGCGGGAAGAGCCACTTTCCGGTCACCTTGGTGCATGGGATCGCGCCGGTGGTGACGAGTTCGTAAAGCTTGCGTTCGCCGAGCCGAAGATAGTCGGCGGCTTCGCTGGTCGTCAGGAATTCCATCCTGCATTCCTATGCAAATTCTTGCTTCTTTTTGGAGTTCGACGCAGGTGGAATTCTGCATTTCCAGTTTTGTCCGCCACGACCATGCCCGATCATCTCGCTGCTTTGCAACACATCCCACGCGCGATCTCTGCTTTGGTGAACGATCCTGAATCGCTCGCGCGGAACGGATCTTGCGGCTGTCGCGCGCAACAGCAATCGGCGTGCCGCTCCGCGCGTTGCCGAGATTTCCCGAGTCGTCGGCGCCCGACGCGAAGGGTAAAGTCTGTCGCCGGTAGTGGTTTGACCCGCGCTCTATCTGTTGTTGTCCGCATCCAACGCTGCAACGAGCAAACGCGTCACGAGTGCGGCGCAATCGATCATCATCATGAGCGCGTCATAGCCAGTGGGAACCCGATCATGGCCGTCCGCCGCCTCTCCGTTGCACTCGCACTTCTCTGCGGCCTTGCCGCGGGCGTTGCGGCGTCATCCGCGGAGGACCGCGCCATCGTGCTCGCCACGACCACAGCGACGCAGGAGTCCGGCCTGCTCGATTACCTGCTGCCGATCTTCCGTGACAAGACCGGCATCGACGTGACCGTGATCGCGCGGCGCGCCGACGAGGTGCTCGAGGGGCCGCGAAGGGGCGAAGTCGACGTCGTGCTGATGCATGCGCGGCCGCAGGAGGAGAAATTCGTCGCCGACGGGTTTGCCGCGAAGCGCTTCGACGTGATGTACAACGACTATGTGCTGATCGGGCCGAAGAGCGATCCGGCCGGCGTCAAGGGCAAGGACATCGCGACCGCGCTGAAGGCGATCGAAGCCAAGGGCGCGCCGTTCGTGACGCGCGGCGACCGCTCGGGCACGCATGCCGCGGAGCTCGCGCTCTGGATCGTCGCCGGCATCGACATCGCCCGCACCAAGGGCGCCTGGTATCGCGAAGCCAAGCAGGACATGGCTTCCGCCCTCGACGCAGCGCGCACGGCGAACGCCTATGTGCTGTCCGACCGCGGCAGCTGGATCGCTTTTCGGGATCGCGGCGATCTCGACATCGTGGTCGAAGGCGACAAGCGGCTGCTCAATCAGTACGGCGTGATGCTGGTGAACCCTTTGAAGTTTCCGAACGTGAAGAAGGAGCTGGGGCAAGACTTCGTCGACTGGCTGATCTCGCCCGGCGGGCAGGCGGCGATCGCCGGATACAAGGTCGACGGACAGCAGCTGTTCTTCCCCAACGCGGACAAATCGGGCGGCTGACGTTCGTATCGCCAGCGATTGCCAAACCGTGCGATGCATGGTCCATCATGGCGCATGACCCAGCGCCTGCCGCCATCGCTGACGCCGCTCGACACCGCGCTCGCCGCGTTGCTGACAGGGCTTGATCCGCTCGCGCCGATGGAGTTGCAGCTGATTGAAGCGGCCGGCTGCATCGCGGCGGGCAATCCGCTGCTCCCAGCCCGACCGTCTCGTGACGTCGCTGCCGCGGACGGCTGGGCATTGTGCGCCAATGATCTGGTCGGCGCGTCCTCCTATTCACCGCTGCCTCTCGGAACAGCGCCGGCCTGGGTCGATGCCGGCGACGCAATGCCCGCGGGATGCGACTGCGTGCTCGATGCCGACGCGGTCGAGGTGTCTGGTCCGCTCGCCCAGGTGTTGGCGGAGGGCGTGCCGGGGCAGGGCGTCCGGCGCGCGGGAAGTGACATCGACGGACGCACGCCTGCCGCGGCAGAGGGGAATGCGCTTGGTCCTGCCGCTCTGTTGCTCGCGCGTGCCGCCGGACTGGACCGGCTGAGCGTGCGCCGTCCGCGACTGCGCATTGTCAATGTACCAGCTGCAACGGCGACCATGCATCTGATTGCGGACATCGCACGCGCCGCAGGACTGGATGTGCAAACGAGCGAGGCCGGTGCGCGCGACGCGGAATCGATCGCGGAAGCGTTCGGGGCGCCCACCTGCGATCTCCTGCTGACGATCGGCGGCAGCGGTGTCGGTCGCAAGGATGCAGCGGTCACCGCTCTGGCCCAGCATGGTGACGTGCTCGCCCATGGTCTTGCGCTCCAGCCCGGACGCTCCGCCGCGATCGGGCGGCTCGGAACGATTCCTGTCGTCGGCTTGCCCGGATCACCGGATCACGCGCTCGCGGTCTGGCTCGCGCTCGTGCTGCCGCTCGTCGACCTTCTGTCGGCTCGGCTGCCACGCCGACAGGTAACCTTGCCGCTCGCGCGAAAAATTGCATCCAGCGTCGGCATCGCCGAAATGGTCCTGCTGGCCGAGGAACATCATGCGTGGGTGCCACTTGCGGTAGGAGAATGGCCGCTCCAGGCAATTGCCCGCGCGGATGCATGGCTGCTTGTTCCCGCCAGTCACGAGGGATTTGCAGCGGGCGCGCCGGTCGATGCCTATCTGATGTGGGAATGATATGGGTTTAGCATGACCATGATCCCGCAATCGCAAGTCCGCAGCGCGCTCGAACAGGAACAGTTCCTCAAAATCCTTTCCCGCGAGGAGGCCATGGCTCGCTTCGAGGGCGCGCTGTTCCCGCGCGCGCTTCTGAGTGAAATGCGCAAACTCGGTGCTGCGCTCGGTGCGTCGCTCGCTGAAGACATCACTGCGCCAATCGACGTACCGCCGTTCGACCGTTCCAATGTCGACGGCTTCGCGGTGCGCTCAGCGGACCTTGCGACAGCCGGCGAAGGCGCGGCGGTTCGCCTTGGATTGAATGGCGAGACTATTCACTGCGGCACCGTACCGGCGCTGCAAGTCGCTGCGGGAACGGCAACGCCGATTGCCACCGGCGGTCCGCTGCCGCGCGGTGCCGATGCCGTGGTCATGGTCGAGCATACTCAGCCGGCGGGATCCGGTGCGATCGACGTCCGGCGCGCGACCTCGCCCGGGCAATTCATATCCTACGCAGGGTCCGATATCGCGCGCGGCGAGGCGCTGCTGCGCGCCGGCACGATCATCGGCTCGCGCGAGGTCGGCATGCTGGCGGCCTGCGGCCTTGCCGAGGTGCGCGTCGTGCGCAAACCTCGTGTTGCCGTGATCTCCACCGGCGATGAACTGGTTCAGCCGGGCGAGGTGCTCGCGCCTGCTGCGATCTACGACACCAACGGCGCGATCGTCACTGCTGCGATCGACGAGAACGGCGGAGAGGCGGTTTTCCTCGGCGCCATTCCCGACGACGAAGCCCAGCTCGAAGCCGCCATGCGGCGTGCGCTGGCGGACGCTGACATGCTGGTGCTCTCCGGCGGCACGTCGAAAGGCGCCGGCGATCTTTCCCATCGCATCATCGGCCGGCTCGGCAAGCCCGGCATCATCGCGCATGGCATTGCGCTCAAGCCCGGCAAGCCGCTGTGCCTTGCGGTGTGCGACGGCAAGCCGGTCGTGATCCTGCCGGGTTTTCCGACCTCGGCGATGTTCACCTTTCACGACATGATCGTGCCGGTGCTGCGCAAAATGGCCGGACTGCCGCCGCGTTCTGATGCCAGGGTGAGCGCGACTGTGCCGGTGCGCATTGCTTCCGAGCTCGGCCGCACAGAATTCGTCATGGTCTCGCTGGTAGATGGCAAGGACGGCTTGATCGCCTATCCCTCCGGCAAGGGGTCCGGTGCGATCACGTCGTTCGCGCAGGCCGACGGCTTTCTGCGCATCGACGCGCTCGCCGACCAGATGCCGGCCGGGAGCGAAGCCGAAGTGACGCTTTTCACGCCGCATGTGCGGGTGCCCGATCTCGTGATCGTCGGCAGCCATTGCACCGGCCTCGATCTCGTCACGGCGCAACTCGCGCATGCCGGCCTGACCGTGCGCTCGATCGCGGTCGGCAGTCTCGGCGGACTTGCGGCGGCACGGCGCGGCGAATGCGATCTGGCGCCGATCCATCTGTTCGACGACAAGAGCGAGACTTACAATACGCCTTACCTCGTCGAAGGGCTCGAGCTCGTGCCAGGCTGGCGGCGGATGCAGGGCATCGTGTTTCGCAAGGGCGACAAGCGTTTCGAAGGCCACAGCGCGAAGGACGCCGTCGTCGCGGCGCTCGCTGATTCCTCCTGCATCATGGTCAACCGCAACCAGGGCGCCGGCACGCGCATCCTGATCGAGCGGTTGCTCGGTGGCGCGCGCCCGGAAGGCTACTGGAACCAGCCACGCTCGCACAACGCGGTGGCCGCGGCGGTCGCACAGCACCGCGTCGACTGGGGCGTGACCATTGCGCCGGTCGCCCATGCGGTCGGCCTCGGTTTCATTCCGCTCGCGGAGGAACATTATGACTTCGCGTTGGTGACGGCGCGCAAGCAGCGTCCTGCGGTACAGGCCTTTCTCGCCGCACTCGGTTCGGACGAAGCGCGCGCCGCGCTGGAGCGGGCCGGATTCCGGCCGGCGTAGAGCTTGGTTAGGACGCCGCATCCAGTGCGGCCAGCCGCTCGGCTTCCGCGATATCCTCGACCGTGTTGGCATTGAAGAACGGATCGAGCGGCTCCGTCGGCCACGTCACCGTCGCGAGCGGATAGCGTGCGGTCCAGCGGTCAATCTTGCGGAGATCCTCGACCACCAGCGCGTGACGCAGTTCGTCGCGCAAGCCAACCCGCCACAAGCCGATCACCGGATGCGACTGGCCACCTGACGCCGCAACGGCGAGCTCGGCATTCGCCGCGATGCGTTCTTCATGCAAGCGCGCGATCAAATTTCGCGGCAGGAACGGACAGTCGCCGGCGGCACTGAGCACCCATTCCACCTCAGGCCGGTTCGCCGCGGTCCAGTCGAGCGCGGCAAGGATGCCGGCGAGCGGACCGGGAAAGCCGGGCACGTCGTCGGCAACGACCTGCAAACCGAACGGAGCGAAGCGGTCGGGATCGCCGTTGGCATTGAGGATCAGGCCGCTGCATTGCGGCTTCAGGCGTGCGATTACGCGTTCCAGGATGGTGCGGCCGGCGATGGTGCGCATCGGCTTGTCGCCGCCGCCCATACGCCGCGCGAGGCCGCCGGCGAGCAGCACGCCTTGCGTGGTCGGAAAGCTAATCGTCACCACTTTCACCCTTGCGCTTGTGCTTGGCCGATTCCTCCTCGACATAAGCGAGGTTCTGGTCGTAGACGATGCGCTCTGCCCCCGACAACGCGATGAACCGTTTGCCGCGTGCGCGGCCGACCAGGGTCAATCCCACCTGCCGGGCGAGATCGACGCCCCAGGCGGTGAAGCCGGAGCGCGACACCAAAATCGGAATTCCCATGCGGACAGTCTTGATCACCATCTCAGAGGTGAGCCGTCCGGTGGTATAAAGGATCTTGTCGGATGCATCGACGCCGTGGCGGTACATCCAGCCTGCGATCTTGTCGACGGCGTTGTGACGGCCGACATCTTCGGTGTAGCAGAGCGGGTCGCCCTCCCTGCACAGCACGCAGCCGTGGATCGCGCCGGCCTCCAGATAGAGCGAGGGCATGGTGTTGATGGTCTGGGTCATCTGGTAGAGCCAGGAGGTACGCAGCTCCGCCTTCGGCAACGCGACGCTCTCGACCGCCTCCAGCAGATCGCCGAAGGCGGTGCCCTGCGCGCAGCCCGATGTCTGCGTGCGCTTCTTCAGCTTGGCTTCGAAATTGGTGTGGTGCTCGGTGCGCACCACCACCACCTGCAGGTCGTCGTCGTATTCGACCTCGGTGACCGCGTCATTATACTTCAGCATATTCTGGTTGAGCAAATAGCCCAGCGCCAGATACTCCGGATAGTCGCCGATCGTCATCATGGTGACGATCTCCTGCGAATTCAGGTAGAGCGTCAGGGGGCGCTCCACCGGCACCTTGATCTCGATCCTGGCGCCGGACTGGTCGGTCCCGGTCACGCTCTCGGTGAGACGCGGGTCGTCCGTGTCAGGGACGATCAGGGGCGTTGGGGCTTTGTCGATTTTCATCATGGCCGCGACGTTAGCATGACATTCGGATCAAGCCGATATAAGCATGCTAGCGAGAGAACGAAATGCCGCCTATTCGTCATTGCGAGCGAAGCGAAGCAATCCAGGCTGCCGCCGTGGATGCATTCCTGGATTGCCTCGCTGCGCTCGCAATGACGGAGGAGAGGGTGGTTCCATCAAGGACCGGGTCGCTCGCGGAGACGGAGCTGGAATGAAAGTCATCGGCCTTGCAGGCTGGAGCGGTGCGGGCAAGACCACGTTGTTGACGCGGCTGATCCCGCATTTCCATGCGCTTGGCTTGCGCGTCTCTGTCATCAAGCATGCGCATCACCAGTTCGACGTCGACGTGCCCGGCAAGGATTCCTGGCGCCATCGCGAGGCCGGCGCGGCCGAGGTGCTGGTTGCTTCGTCAAATCGCTGGGCGCTGATGCACGAATTGCGCGGAGCGGCGGAGCCGCGTCTGCCGGAACTGTTGAGCAAATTGTCGGCCGTCGATCTCGTCATTGTCGAGGGTTTCAAGCGCGAGCCGCATCGCAAGATCGAGGTGCATCGCGCCGCCAACGACAAGCCGTTGCTGTTTCCCGATGATCCCGGAATTTTCGGGATCGCGGCCGACGTTGCCATTGAAACCCGACTGCCGACCGTCCATCTCGACGATATCGCCGCTGCCGCGGAATTGCTGCTGCGCGCGGCGATGCCGGTCGAGGAAGCGGTCGCGAAAAGCGCTGCGATGCGCTGACGAGGCACCATGGCGCAACTGTCGGACGATTGTTTTGCCTTCGGCGGACCGATGATGTCGGTCGCCGAGGCCGTTGGCCTGATCACGACGCGCGTCAACGCGATTGTCGATCTCGAAACCGTGGCGCTGGTCGATGCCGATGGGCGCGTGCTGGCTCGAGATATCGCGGCGCCGCTGCCGTTGCCGCCCTTCACCAATTCCGCTGTTGACGGCTACGCCGTGCGCAACGCAGATCTTCCTGATAGCGCCGAGCGGGCACTCCCGCTCGACGGCCGCATCCAGGCCGGCGGTCTGGCACTGGCGCCGATCAAGGCCGGCCACACCGCGCGCATTTTCACCGGCGCGCCGATGCCGCCGGATGCCGAAACCGTCTTCATGCAGGAAGACGTCCGCGTCGACGATGCCGGCCGAATTGTGCTGCCGCCGGGGCTGAAGCCGGGTGCGAATGTCCGCCCTGCGGGAGAGGACATTCCCCAGGGCCACATTGCGCTGCGCGCAGGCCAGCGCTTGCTGCCGCAGCATGTCGCGCTCGCGGCGGCGTTCGGCCTGGTCAGGCTCGACGTCGTCAGGCGCATCCGTGTCGCGGTGTTCTCGACCGGTGACGAACTGGCCTCGCCCGGCGAGCCGCGCGCGGCCTCGCAGCTGTTCGACTCCAACCGCTTCATGCTGATGGCGATGCTGCGCCGGCTCGGCTGCGACGTCAGCGATCTCGGCATCTTGCGCGACGAACGTATCTCGCTTGCGAATGGCCTCAAGCAAGTCGCCGGCACGCACGATCTGATCCTCACCACCGGCGGCGTATCGACCGGGGAAGAGGATCACGTCAAGGCGGCAGTCGAGAGCATCGGCTCGCTGGTGTTGTGGCGGATGGCGATCAAGCCGGGACGGCCCGTGGCGATGGGCATCATCGAGGGCACGCCGCTGATCGGATTGCCGGGCAATCCCGTCGCGAGTTTCGTCACCTTCGTGCATGTGGTGCGGCCGACGGTGCTGGCGCTTGCGGGCAGCCTGCCGGCGCCGCCGTTGCCGATCCCGGTGCGCGCGGCGTTCACCTACAAGAAGAAGGCGGGGCGTCGCGAGTATGTTCGCGCCTCCTTGCGGCGCATGCAGGACGGCGCACTCGAGGCAATCAAGTTTCCACGCGAGGGCGCGGGGCTGTTATCCTCTCTGGTCGACACCGACGGCCTCATCGAGCTCGATGAGGAGGTTACGCGTGTCGAGCCGGGGCAGAGCGTGGGTTTCTTGTCCTATGCCGATTTGCTCTGAGTCTGAGTGCTATGTTGGCGCTGTCCAAGCGTTGACGCCATCGACCCCTCCCGCCATGTTGCGCCGATGACCAGAACGACGCTCGATCTCACCGGATTGAAATGCCCGCTGCCCGCCCTGAAGACGCGCAAAGCGCTGAAGCCGTTGCAGCCGGGCGATCAGCTCGAAGTGTACTGCACCGATCCCCTGTCGGTGATTGACATTCCGAACCTGATCCGAGAGACCGGCGACACGGTGGAGATCACCGAGCGCAACGACGCGCGTATCGTGTTCTTGATTGAGAAGGCCAATCGATCGATAGAAAATTTCAATGGTGCGCCGCCCACTTAGCCGGCGGTCACTCGGTTGATACCTACCTTTTGTCTATCGACATCGATCACCACTTCTGCCCCAATTGAGTTCCTCCGCCGAGACGCGGAGGTCGAGTCTTGCCTGCGATATGCGGAGCAAATGGGCCATCGAAAGAAGCCCGGCCGTGGCGTCGGGCATAGCCCCCGAGGTTAGGGGTTTAACGTCTCGGATGCGCGTGACGATCCTGGCGCGCGTCGATCATTGTGCGGAGCAGCAGGGACAAAGGCTGCGCTGCAGGCTGAGGAACAGGACCGTCGTGGCAGGCCGTTCAGAAGGGCGGCTTCAGGGGAGGAATGCATGTCTACCATCGAGAGCGCTGGAACACTTTCGGGTGCCGGCGCAGGTTTTCTGGATCGCGAGCGGACCATCGCGACCGCGGGGTTCAATCGCTGGCTGGTGCCACCGGCCGCCCTGTGCATCCATCTCTGCATCGGCATGGCCTACGGCTTCTCGGTCTTCTGGCTGCCGCTGTCGCGCGCGATCGGAGTGACCGCGCCGAAGGCGTGCGCAGAGATGTCGCTGTTTCAGGAGCTGTTCACGACCAGCTGCGACTGGAAGGTCGCCAGCATGGGATGGATGTACACGCTCTTTTTCGTGCTGCTCGGTATCGCGGCTGCGGTCTGGGGCGGCTGGCTGGAGCGCGTGGGCCCGCGCAAGGCCGGCTTCGTCTCGGCGCTGTGCTGGTGCGGCGGCCTCTTCCTCGGTGCGATCGGGGTTTACACCCATCAGCTCTGGTTGTTGTGGCTGGGTTCGGGCGTGATCGGCGGCATCGGTCTCGGCCTTGGCTATATCTCGCCGGTGTCAACGCTGGTGAAATGGTTCCCGGACCGCCGCGGCATGGCGACCGGCATGGCCATCATGGGTTTTGGCGGCGGCGCCATGATCGGCGCACCGCTGGCGAACCTGTTGATGAACTACTTCAAGACCCCGACCTCGGTCGGCGTCTGGGAGACCTTCGTCACCATGGGCGTCATCTACTTCGTGTTCATGATGATCGGCGCGTTCCGCTATCGTTTGCCGCCGCCTGGCTGGCAGCCCGAGGGCTGGACCGCGCCGTCGAAGGCCAACGCGATGATCTCGAAGGCCAACGTCCATCTCAACGACGCGCACAAGACGCCGCAGTTCTGGTTGATCTGGTGGGTGCTGTGCCTGAACGTGTCGGCCGGCATCGGCGTGATCGGCATGGCCTCGCCGATGCTCCAGGAGATCTTCGCCGGTAAATTGATCGGCCTGCCTAGCGTCGGCTTCAATGCGCTTGATGCGGGACAGAAGGCGCAGATTGCCGCGATCGCCGCGGGCTTCGCCGGATTGCTGTCGCTGTTCAACATCGGCGGCCGCTTCTTCTGGGCATCGCTGTCGGACAAGATCGGGCGCAAGAATACTTACTATACGTTCTTCATCCTCGGCATCGTGCTCTACGCGCTGGCGCCGACTTTTGCGGCGATGGGTTCGAAGCTGCTGTTCGTGCTTGGCTTCGGCATCATCCTGTCGATGTATGGCGGCGGCTTCGCCACCGTGCCGGCCTACCTCGCCGACATGTTCGGAACCCAGTTCGTCGGCGCCATCCATGGCCGGCTGCTGACGGCGTGGTCCACCGCGGGCATCATCGGCCCCGTCGTCGTCAACTACATCCGCGAGTTCCAACTCGCGGCAGGCGTGCCACGCGACCAACTCTACAACACCACCATGTACATCCTGTGCGCCATGCTGATCGCGGGCCTAATTTGCAACTACCTGATCAAGCCGGTCGATTCGAAATGGCATATGAAGGAGGCTGATGTCGCCAAGTTGCAGGCGGCAAGCGCCAACGCCGCCGCCGCGGGGCCGCACGGCTCCTACGGCATCGGATTTGGCGGGCTCGACGCCAAGGCGGCGCTGTTCTGGGCCTTTGTGGGCGTTCCCCTGCTTTGGGGTGTTTGGAAGACATTGGAGAGCGCGGTCAAGATCTTCTGATCCGCCGTTGAGACAGAAGCGGGATGCTCATCAGGCGTCCCGCTTCGTTGGCCTTTCAGACATCATCAAGAATGGGACTTAGGGGGATTGAAATGATTCGCACCCGAACTTGCCTTCGAATTTGCCTTGCGGCCGTGTTGCTCGTCGCTGGCCTTCATGCCGCATCCGCGCAGACGACAACGACACCGGCGGCGCCTGCTGCAACGACCGAAGCCAAGCCTGGCAAGATGAAACTCACCATGCAAAAGCTGAAAGACATGAAGGCGAAATGGGCAGCCAACAAGCCGAAGCTGAAAGCCTGCCGCGCCGACGTGAAGGCCAAGGGCCTCGCCGGCGATGACCGCTGGTTCTACATCGAAGAGTGCATGAGCAAGACCTGAGATAGGGTTCCGTCTGGCGCACGCGTAAAGAGGCATGGCGGGCGACCGCCTGCCTCCTAAATCATTCTAGAGACGCTCTAAATTGTCTTGCATCTGGCATACCAGAGACTAGAGTTGCGTCGAATTTGGCTTGGTCGGCGGGACGCAGAACCGGTGATTCCGCTGATCGAATCGGGAAACGAAGGCTGATTGCTTTGGCGATCCGGCCTAGACTGATTACGCATTTAAAGAGAACGCGACGTCTCCATGAGCAGCAACGACGACGTTCACAAGGTTCGCGAGTTCGAACATCCCGGCCAGGGACGGAAGCGCGCCAAGTCCACGCCCAAGGGGCGGCAGGTTGATCCCACCGCCGCGCACGAGATCGAGCAGCTGCTCGGCGACAGGCCGCGGCGGCGCGACCTGTTGATCGAATATCTGCATCTGATCCAAGACAAGTACCGCCAAATCTCGGCCGCGCATCTCGCCGCGCTCGCCGACGAGATGAAGCTCGCGTTCGCCGAGGTGTTCGAGACCGCAACCTTCTATGCGCATTTCGACGTGGTGAAGGAAGGCGAGCCCGATATCGCGCCGCTGACGATCCGCGTCTGCGATTCGCTGACCTGCGCGATGCTCGGCGGGGAGAAGCTGCTCGCCGATTTGCAGGACGCGTCCGGTCCCGGCATCCGCGTGGTGCGTGCGCCCTGCGTCGGTCGTTGCGACACGGCGCCGGCCGCGGAAGTCGGACACAACTTTGTTGACCATGCGACGGTCGCCAGTGTCACGGCGGCGGCGAAGGCTGGTGACACCCACGCGCATCTGCCCGAATATATCGGCTGCCAGGCCTATGTCGCCGGCGGCGGGTACAAGCTGCTCAATCGCCTGCGCTCCGGCGAGCTAGCGACGGACGACCTGCTGAAGGCACTCGACGACGCCTCGTTGCGCGGTCTCGGCGGCGCTGGATTCCCCACAGGCCGCAAATGGCGTGCGGTGCTTGGTGAACCAGGCCCGCGGCTGATGGCGATCAACGGCGATGAAGGCGAGCCCGGCACGTTCAAGGATCGCGTCTATCTCGAGAGCGATCCGCACCGCTTCCTCGAGGGCATGCTGATCGGTGCGCACGTGGTGCAGGCCACGGATATCTACATTTACCTCCGCGACGAATATCCAGCCTCGCGCGAAATCCTCGAACGCGAGATCGCAAAGCTCCCGCCGGGCGCTCCGACGCTGCACATGCGCCGCGGCGCGGGCGCCTATATCTGCGGCGAGGAATCCTCGCTGCTGGAAAGCATCGAGGGCAAGCGCGGCCTGCCCAGGCACAAGCCGCCTTATCCATTCCAGGTCGGCCTGTTCGGGCTGCCGACGTTGATCAACAACATCGAGACCTTGTGGTGGGTGCGTGACATCGTCGAGAAGGGTGCCGACTGGTGGAAGGGCCACGGTCGCCATGAGCGTCACGGCCTGCGCAGCTTCTCGGTCTCGGGCCGCGTCAACAATCCCGGCATGAAGCTCGCGCCTGCTGGCATCACCGTGCGCGAGCTGATCGAGGAATATTGCGGCGGCATGGCCGACGGCCATCAGTTCTATGCGTACCTGCCGGGTGGTGCGTCCGGCGGCATCCTGCCGGCGGCGATGGACGACATCCCGCTCGATTTCGGCACGCTTGAAAAATACGGCTGCTTCATCGGCTCTGCCGCGATCGTGATCCTGTCGCAGAAGGACAGCGTGCGCGCGGCCGCGTTGAACCTGATGAAGTTCTTCGAGGACGAGAGCTGCGGCCAGTGCACGCCGTGTCGTGTCGGAACCCAGAAGGCCGCACTGCTGATGCAGCAACCGGTCTGGAACCGCGCTCTCCTCGACGAATTGAGCCAGGCGATGCGCGATGCCTCGATCTGCGGGCTTGGACAGGCGGCATCGAATCCGCTGTCCACTGTGATCAAATATTTCCCTGACGAGTTCAAGGAAGCGGCCGAATGACGAAGATTACGTTCGAGCTCGACGGCAAGCAGGTCGAGGCCAATGCAGGCGAGACGATCTGGCAAGTTGCAAAACGTCAGGGCCGCGAGATTCCGCATCTGTGCTATTCGCCCGCGCCCGACTATCGCCCCGACGGCAATTGCCGCGCCTGCATGGTCGAGATCGAGGGCGAGCGTGTGCTCGCGGCGTCCTGCAAGCGCACGCCATCGGTCGGCATGAAGGTGAAGACCGAGAGCGCGCGCGCTGTGTCCGCGCAAAAAATGGTCATGGAGCTGCTGGTCGCCGATCAGCCGGCGCGCGAGACCTCGCACGATCCGGAGTCCAAATTCTGGCACTGGGCCGAAACCACTGGGGTCACCGAGAGCCGCTTCCCCGCCGCCGAGCGTTGGGCGACCGACGCCAGCCATCCGGCGATGCGCGTCAATCTTGATGCCTGCATCCAGTGCGGACTGTGCGTGCGCGCCTGCCGCGAGGTCCAGGTCAATGACGTCATCGGCATGGCCTATCGCAGCCACGGCTCGAAGATCGTGTTCGATTTCGACGATCCCATGGGCGAGTCCACCTGCGTCGCCTGCGGCGAATGCGTGCAAGCCTGTCCGACCGGAGCGCTGATGCCGGCCGTGATGCTGGATGAGGCGCAAACCCGTGTCGTCTATGCCGACAAGAAGGTGGATTCGCTCTGCCCGTTCTGCGGCGTCGGCTGCCAGGTGACCTATGAGGTCAAGGACGAGAAGGTGATCTATGCGGAAGGGCGTGATGGCCCGGCCAACCACAACCGTCTCTGCGTCAAGGGCCGCTTCGGCTTCGACTACATCCACCATCCGCATCGGCTGACCAAGCCGCTGGTTCGGCTGCCGAACGCGAAGAAGGATTCCAACGACCAGGTCGATCCGGCCAATCCCTTCACGCATTTCCGCGAAGCGAGCTGGGAAGAAGCGCTCGACATCGCGGCCAAGGGCCTCGTCAAGATCCGCGACACCAACGGCGTGAAGGCGCTGGCCGGCTTCGGCTCGGCGAAGGGCTCGAACGAGGAGGCCTATCTGTTCCAGAAGCTGGTGCGCACCGGCTTCGGGTCGAACAATGTCGACCATTGCACCCGTCTGTGCCACGCCTCGTCGGTCGCGGCGCTGTTCGAAGGCCTGAGCTCGGGCGCGGTGTCCGCGCCGTTCTCGGCTGCGATGGACGCCGAAGTCATCATCGTGATCGGCGCCAACCCGACCGTGAATCATCCGGTCGCCGCGACCTTCATCAAGAACGCGGTCAAGCAGAATGGGGCAAAGCTGTTCGTCATGGACCCGCGCCGGCAGACGCTGTCGCGCCATGCGACCAAGCATCTGCAGTTCAAGCCGGGCTCCGACGTCGCCATGCTGAACGCGATGATCCACACGATCATCACGGAAGGTTTGACCGACGACCAGTACATCGCCGGCTATACCGAAGGGTTCGAGGACCTCAAGGAGAAGATCAAGGAGTTCACGCCGGAGAAGATGGAGCCGATCTGCGGCATCCCGGCGCAGACCCTGCGTGAGGTCGCGCGAACCTATGCGCGGGCAAAATCGTCGATCATCTTCTGGGGCATGGGCATCAGCCAGCATGTCCACGGCACCGACAATGCGCGTTGCCTGATTGCGCTGGCGCTGATCACCGGACAGGTCGGCCGCCCCGGCACCGGCCTGCATCCGCTGCGCGGCCAGAACAACGTTCAGGGCGCTTCCGATGCCGGTCTGATCCCGATGTTCCTGCCGGACTATCAGCCGGTCGGCCGCGACGACATGCGCGGTGCCTTCGAGAAGCTGTGGGGCCAGGATCTCGATCCCGTGCGCGGTCTGACCGTGGTCGAGATCATGAACGCGATTCACGCGGGCGAGATCACGGGCATGTATATCGAGGGCGAGAACCCCGCGATGTCCGACCCCGATCTCCAGCATGCGCGCCAGGCGCTCGCCATGCTCGATCATCTCGTGGTCCAGGATCTCTTCGTCACGGAGACCGCGTTCCACGCCGACGTCATCCTGCCGGCCTCGGCGTTTGCCGAAAAGGAAGGCTCCTTCACCAACACCGATCGCCGCGTGCAGCTCGCGCGCCAGGTGATCAAGCCGCCGGGCGATGCGCGGCAGGATCTCTGGATCATCCAGGAGATCGGCAAGCGCATGGGCCTGCCGTGGAATTATGCCGGTCCCGGCGATGTCTTCACCGAGATGGCCGAGCTGATGCCGTCGTTGAAGAACATCACCTGGGAGCGGCTGGTCCGCGAGGGCGCGGTCACCTATCCCGTCGATGGTCCCGACATGCCCGGCAACGAGATCATCTTCACCACGGGCTTCCCGACCGCGAGCGGCCGCGGCAAGATCGTTCCGGCTCACGTCATCCCGCCGGACGAGATCCCCGACGCCGAATATCCGATGGTGCTCTCGACCGGCCGCGTGCTGGAGCATTGGCACACCGGCTCCATGACCCGCCGCGCGCAGGTGCTCGACCAGATCGAGCCCGAGGCGGTCGCGTTCATGTCGCCAAAGGACATGCACAGGAAGAAGCTCGCGCCGGGCGATTTCATTCGGCTCGAGACTCGCCGCGGCGCGGTCGAGGTCAAGGTCCGCTCCGACCGCGACGTTCCCGAGAATATGGTCTTCATGCCGTTTTGCTACGCGGAAGCGGCGGCGAATTTGTTGACCAACCCGGCGCTCGATCCGTTCGGCAAGATCCCGGAGTTCAAGTTCTGCGCGGCCAGGGCCGAGCGCGCCGAAATACGCGACGCGGCGGAGTAGGACGGCGGCGGTCGTTAGGCGGCGCGGGGATCCATCCAACATCCCGGCGTCGTCCTGGCGAATGCCAGGACCCATACCGCGTGATCCATCGATTGTAGCTGGTCGCAGTACCGCACTAAGAGTCTGCGCCAAACGCCTCCCTGGGGGTAATGGGTCCTGGCTTTCGCCAGGACGACTCGGGGAGAGACTGCGCCGTGCTCGTCCCTTCGCTCCTCGCAATGGCGGTGCTAGACATCGTCCATGTCCAAAGCCACCCCAGCCACACGCGCGCTCACAGCCGCCGGTGTTGCCTTCACCGTCCACGCTTACGGCTATGATCCCGATGCCGAGAGCATCGGCCTCCAGGCGGCTGCTGCGCTTGGCGAAGACCCCGCGCGCGTGTTGAAGACGCTGATGGCGCTCGTCGACGGCAAGCCGGTCTGCGTGATCGTCCCGTCCGATCAGGAAGTCTCGATGAAGAAGCTCGCCGCCGCTTTCAGCGGCAAGTCGGCGCAGATGATGAAACCGCCGGAGGCTGAGCGCCTCACCGGCTACAAGGTTGGCGGCATCAGCCCGTTCGGACAGCGGAAGCCCGTGCGCACCGTGATCGAGCAGAGCGCGCTTGCGCATGACTATGTGTACGTCAATGGCGGTCAGCGCGGACTGCAGGTGCGGCTCAGTCCAGGCGATGTGCGGGATGTCTCGAAGGCGATTGCCGCAGAACTGGTCGCCTGAGCGCCGGGCTCTGCTACTGCTTTTGCAACAGCTTCAGCCGGCAGCGCAGCGCTTCGCGGATGTGTGTGCGCGCGAGCTGCTCCGCTTTGCCGCCGTCGCGAGCCGCGATGGCTTCGATGATGGCCTGGTGCTCACCGTGGCTGGTCGAGGGGCGGCCCGATACCGTGAACGTCGTTGGACCGAGCAGTGCGATCCAGTCCTGCAATTCGCCTGATGCGTTATCGAGATAGCGGTTGCGCGCGGCGCGGCAGATCGCTTCGTGGAAGGCGCGGTTGAGCCTTGCCATGTCTCCTGCCGTCTCGGCCGCATCGGTCTCTGAGGCTTCGACAAAGGCCTGCTCGATATCCCGGAGTGCGTCGATTTCGGGCGTCGAGGCGTGCTCGGCCGCAAGCCGGGCAGCGGCGCCCTCCATGATCTCGCGCATGGCGTAGAGTTCTAGCACCTCCGAGATGTCGAGGTTGCGTACGATCAGGCCGCGGCCGCCGGCAGGTTCGACGAACCCGCGTGCCGCAAGCCGCCCGAGAGCCTCCCGCACCGGGGTGCGGCTGACCTTCAGCCGCTGGGCGACCTCCTCCTCGCGCAGGCGGTCGCCAGCACGGTAGCTGCCGGCCTGCAGCGCCTCGCAGAGCGAGCGGAACACGGCTTCGCCGAGCGCCACGCCGCCGCCGCGCGCGATCGAGCCGCCTACCTTTGTCGGGCGTCTTGCCATGCGTCCCCGTGGGCTCGCGCATCCTGCCCATGCAGCGATGGCGCTTGCTGGATTTCTGTATATCTTTGTATACAAAGGTGCGCAATGGTAAGCCGGATTGACCGGGCCGCCGGCGGGGCAGAATGTCTCCAACTTCGTCGCATCGGGCAGACGGCATGAGCAGCAAATACGATGTGCTGGTGATCGGCGGCGGCAATGCAGCGCTGTGTGCGGCGATCAGCGCGCGACGCGGTGGGGCATCGGTGCTGGTGCTCGAAGGCGCGCCAAAATTCTATCGCGGCGGCAACACGCGCCACACCCGCAACATGCGTTGCGCCCATGACGAGGCGACCGAAATCCTCACCGGCCCCTACACCGAGGAGGAGTTTTGGGAAGATCTCCTGCGCGTCACCGGCGGCCAAACCGACGAGGTGCTCGCCCGGCACATGATCCGCGAGTCCAAGGACATCTTGAACTGGATCGTGGAGCAGGGCGTGCGCTGGCAGCCCTCGCTCGGCGGCACGCTGAGCCTCGGTCGTACCAACTCCTTCTTTCTCGGTGGCGGCCGCGCGATGCTGAACGCACTTTATCTCACCGCCGAGAAGCTCGGCGTCGAAGTCGAATACGACGCCGAGGTCACCGACCTCGTGATCGAGGACGGCATGTTTCTCGCCGTTCGCCTCAAGCGGCCGATCAAGGGTGACACCGAGATACGCGCGACGTCGCTGGTCGCCGCCGCCGGCGGGTTCGAGGCCAACATCGAATGGCTGAAGCAATATTGGGGCGACGCCGCCGACAATTTCCTGATCCGCGGCACGCCCTATAACCGCGGCTCAATCCTGAAGATGCTGCTCGCCAAGGGCGTGCAGGAGGTCGGCGATCCCACCCAATGCCATGCGGTCGCGATCGACGCCCGCGCGCCGAAATTCGACGGTGGCATCATCACAAGGCACGATTCGGTCGTGTTCGGCATCGTCGTCAACAAGCACGCGCAGCGCTTTTACGACGAGGGCGAGGACATTTGGCCGAAGCGCTACGCGATCTGGGGTCGGCTGGTGGCCGCGCAGCCCGACCAGATCGCCTACATCATCTTCGACTCGACCGTTGTCACCAGCTTCATGCCGACGCTATTTCCTTCGATCGCCGGGCAGACCGTGGCTGAGCTCGCCGGCAAGCTCGATCTCGATCCGGCCACACTGGAAAACACCATCACCGAATTCAACGCCGCGGTGCAGCCCGGCACCTTCGACCACACCATTCTGGACGATTGCCGCACCGAAGGCATCACGCCGCAGAAGACGCATTGGGCGCGGCGGATCGAGACGCCGCCCTATCTTGCCTATCCGGTGCGGCCCGGCATTACCTTCACCTATCTCGGCACGCGCGTGACCAGGGAAGCGCGGATGCTGATGGCCGACGGCAAGCCGTCGGCGAACATGTTCGCTGCCGGCGAGATCATGGCCGGCAACGTGCTCGGCAAGGGCTATGCCGCCGGTATGGGCATGACCATCGGCAGCGTGTTCGGACGGATTGCAGGACGGGAAGCGGCACGGCACGCGAAGAACTAGGACGAAGAAAAGATCTTGGGAGAAACCATGTCACGCATTGTCATTGCTTCGATCGCGGTGCTGCTAATCGTCGGCCACGCCCAGGCGGCCGAGCCGATCACGCTGCGAGACATGGGTTCATTCCATGTCGGCGGCCGCCTTGTCGAAATTTCCGGCAAGCCGGTGAGGGAGGTCGTGTTCGCGCCCGGCGGCGTGCCGGCCAAGGTCGATCCCAACGGCACGTATCAGGTCGAGCAGATGTACGTGCAGTATTTCCTGCCCGCCAACGAGAAGGGTGCCTATCCCTTGCTGATGTGGCACGGCGGGGGATTGACCGGCGTCACCTACGAGACCACGCCGGACGGACGCGAAGGCTGGCTGAATTATTTTCTGCGCAAGGGGTGGGCGGTCTATAATTCCGACGCGGTAGAGCGCGGACGCGCAGGCTGGGCGCAATACCCCGATACCTTCAAAGGCGAGCCGGTCTTCCTGACCACGGCCAATCCGTTCGAGCGTTTCCGCATCGGCGATGGGCCGAACTCCTACGATCCCGATCCCGCCAAGCGAAGATTGTTGCCGGGCAACCAGTTCCCCGTCGAGGGTTACGAGAATTTCGTCAAGCAGAACGTACCGCGCTGGACCACGACCGACGATGCGACCATCGCCGCCTATATCGCCGAGATCGATCGCGTCGGCCCCTCGGTGCTTCTGTTCCACAGCCAAGCCGGCACCTTCGGCTTCAAGGTCGCGCAAGCCCGTCCCGACAAGGTCAAGGCGCTGATTGCGATCGAGCCGGCCGGCATCGGCGATCCCGCCAAGGCGGATGTGCTGAAGAACATCCCGACCCTCATCATCTACGGCGACTATATCGAGCGCGATTCGCGCTGGCCCAAGATCCGCGCCAATGGCATCGCCTTTGCGGACGCCATCAAGGCAGCCGGGGGCAGCGTCGACATCGTCGATCTCCCACAGGCCGGCATCAAAGGCAATTCGCATATGGTGATGATGGACAAGAACAACCTCGAGGTCGCAGCCCTGATTCAGAAATGGCTCGAGGGCAAAGGTCTGACGAAGTAAAGCCATGCACGGAACCAGAATTTTGGACGAAGCCGACCGCTTGATAACGGTCTGCAATTCCTGCCGTTACTGCGAGGGTCTTTGCGCGGTGTTTCCCGCGATGGAGATGCGGCGCGCCTTCTCTGATGGCGACCTCAATTATCTCGCCAATCTCTGCCATGGCTGCGGCGCCTGCTACGTCGACTGCCAGTTCTCGCCGCCGCACGAATTCAACGTCAACGTCCCGCAGACGCTGGCGATCGCGCGCGCAGAATCCTACGCGGCCTATGCCTGGCCGCACGCGCTGTCCGGTGCCTTCGCGCGTAACGGTCTCGTCATCAGCATCGTCGCCGCGCTCAGCATGGCCGCCTTCATCCTCGGCTTCGCTGCCCTGAACGACCGCAGCGTGCTGTTTGGCGTGCACATCGGCCCCGGCGCGTTCTACAAGTTGATGCCGCACAACGCGATGGCGGCGTTGTTCAGCGCCGCCTTCCTTTATGCGATCTTCGCGCTGGTGATGAGCGTGCGTGCCTTCTGGCGAGATATCGGTCCGCCGATCGGCGGCCGTGCGGACGGCCGCTCGATCTTTCAGGCGATACGCGACGCTGGTGAGCTGCGCTATCTCCACGGTGGCGGCGTCGGCTGCTACAATGAGGATGACAAGCCGACCGACCGGCGCAAGCTGTTCCATCACCTGACCTTCTATGGCTTCCTGCTCTGCTTCGCCGCGACCTCGGTCGCCACGCTGTATCACTATCTGCTCGGCCGCGAGGCGCCGTATCCGTGGTGGGATCTGCCGGTGGTGCTCGGCACGCTCGGTGGCATCGGCCTGATCATCGGGCCGATCGGCCTGTTTGTCGCCAAGATGCGGCGCGATCCGGCGCTGCTCGACGAGCAGCGCTACGGCATGGATGTCGGCTTCATCGCCATGCTGTTCCTGACCGGGTTCACCGGCATGCTGCTTCTGCTCTTGCGGAACACCGCCGCCATGGGCCCGCTGCTGGCGCTGCATTTGGGCGCAGTTTTCGCGCTTTTCATCACCATGCCCTACGGCAAGTTCGTGCACGGCATCTATCGCTTCGCAGCACTGGTGCGTTACGCGCAGGAGCGGCGCAGTGAAGCAGGCTCCTGAGATTCAGACGGTCGGAAGCGGCCGTCGCGCAGGAAAGCGATCGTCTGTTCTATCGCGGCGGCGTGACGCGGAAGTCCGGTATGGGACGCCTTCACGACGATATGGTCGGCCATGCCGGCAACCATCGTGCTTTGCACCGAGACCCGTCCGTCATTCGGCTTCGGCAGAACGAAAAGACCTGCGACGGGATCGATGAAGCGGTTTCCCGCGATCACGCCGACGGGATAGTCCACGGGGGGAAGGGCGTCGGGCCGCGGCGTGGACGTGGTGGTGAGCTCGAGTCCGGCCGGGCCGTAGAATGCGCTATAGAGGCGATATCGGCTGAGGAGATCGGCGACCTCGCTGCCGCCGTTCGGCGTGCCCAGCATCACCACGCCGGCAAGCCGGTCCGGACGGTATTTTGCGATATAGGCGCGCGTCACCAGACCGCCCATCGAATGCGCGACGAAATGCAGCGGCGCGTCACGTTCGGCGAAGCGGGCAGCCTCTGGATGGATATCGTCCGCGAACGCGGTGATCGGCTTGCGGCGGCTGGCATAGTTGTTGAGCGTTGCGAAGCCGCTTGCCCGGAGCGCCCGTTCAAGACTTTTCATGGATGCCGAGGTTCGCGCGATGCCGTGAAGCAGAACCACTCCTGGGCATCGCGCGTCGCCTGATTGAGGCACCTCGTGCATCTCGCTTATGCCACCTCGCGCTCTGGTCCAGACGCCTGCTCGCGGGCCATCGTCGTTGCGGTGACGTAGTCGGTCTTGCCGGTGCCGAGCAGTGGCACCTTGTCCACCACCATGATCGCCGCGGGAATGGTCAACTCGGATGCGCCGATGGCCTTGGCTTGGCCCTGCATTGCACTGCGCTCGGCACCCTTTTCCGTCGTCAGCAGCACGATACGCTCGCCCTTGCGCGGATCCGGGATCGAAACCGCGACCGATGCGGCCTGCGGCCACAGGGTCGTCGCGATGTTCTCGACCGCCGACAGCGAGACCATTTCGCCGGCGATCTTGGCAAAGCGCTTGGCGCGGCCCTTGATGGTGATGAAGCCGGCAGCGTCGATCGCCACGATGTCGCCGGTGTCGTGCCAGCCCTCGGCGAGCGGTTCGAGCACGCCGGGACTTTCGGCCCGCAAGTATCCGAGCATCACGTTCGGGCCGCGCACCGACAGGCGGCCGCCTTCCTCGATGCCGGGGACCGGGTCGAGGCGGCTTTCCATCAGCGGCGACAGGCGGCCGACCGTTCCGGGGCGATTGGCCATGGGCGTGTTCATCGCCAGCACCGGCGCGGTCTCGGTGACGCCATAGCCTTCGAGGATGCGGATGCCGTAGCGTTCCATGAACACCTGCCGGGTGCGATCCTTGACCGCCTCGGCGCCGGCGATCACCAGACGCAGGGTGCGGAAGTCATAGGCGTGCGCCGAGCGGGCGTAGCCGGTGAGGAACGTGTCGGTGCCGAACAGGATCGTGGCGCCCGTCTGGTAGATCAGCTCGGGCACGATCCGGTAGTGCAGCGGCGAGGGATACATGTAGATCGGAATGCCCGCGAGCAGCGGCATCATCATTCCGCCGGTCAGCCCGAAGGAATGGAACACCGGCAGCACGTTGAACACCTTGTCATTGGCGTTGGCATCGACCCGCGCCAGCGCCTGTGCGGCGTTGGCGAGGATATTGCGGTGAGACAGCACAACGCCCTTGGGTGTGCCTTCCGAGCCCGACGTGAACAGCACGACGGCTGGATCGCTCGCCTGGCGGACGACGCGCGGCGTAGTACCGGCGAGCAGGCCCTTGATCTTGTCGGCCGTGCCGATCGAGGCGCGGACATCCTCGAGATAGACGACGCGAACTTCCGCGGAGATCGCGGCCATCAGCTTGTCGAGCTTGCCCTTCTCGATGAAGGCCTTGGACGTCAGCACGGTCTTGACCTGTGCGGCCTTCATGGCGGCGAGGACGTTGACCGGGCCGGCCGAGAAGTTGAGCATCGCCGGCACCCGGCCGATATTTTGCAGCGCCATGAAAACGACGGCGACGCCTGCGGAGTTCGGCAGCAGCACGCCGACATTCTCACCAATGACGGTGCCGTTCTCCAGCTTCCGGCTCAAGACCTGCGCGCCCAGGATCAGCTTGCGATAGGTCAGCTTGGTGCCGAGCGCGTCCTCGATGATGACCTTGCCGGTGTCGCGATCGCGGTAAGCGTGTCCGAGCGCCTCGAACAGGGTGTGATCGAGCATGGCGTTTTTCACCATGGCGTCGATCATCACGTCCTGAAGTGCTGCGCCAGCGGCGTTGCGGCGCGTCTTGCCCTTGAGCGATGGATCGACCGGAAGCTTGACCGGCGGCAGGATGGTGACGGTCACCCGCGGAAACCACGAGCGCTTGATCTGGCTGCCGTTGAGATAGCTGAGATGCGAGCGCTGGGCGCCTTCGATGCGGACCGGGACGACGACTGCGTCGGCCTTGTCCGCAATCATCGCGGTGCCGTCATAGACCTTCATAAGCGAGCCGGAGACGGTAATGCGTCCCTCCGGAAAGATCACCACCGGCTCTCCGGCGGCGACAAGCTTAATGAGGTCGCGCGCGGCCAGCGGCTTGCTGGGGTCCATGGTGTAGTGCTTGACTACCCGCAGGAACGGCTTGGCCCACCAGGCCTTGGCGATGCCGGTATCGACCGCGAAGCTCGCGTCGATCGGCAGCACGGCGTGCAGCAGCGGCCCGTCGATCAGGCTGACATGGTTGGGCGCGATCAGCATGCGCGTGCCAGCAGGCGGCAGGTTCTCCAGCCCGCGGACCTCGGTGCGGAACAGCGCGCGGAACAGCAGCCCGCCGAAGTCACGCACGCCTTCCTTGCCCCACTTCGTCAGCACGAACCAGACCGCGCCGAAGCTGGCGACGCCGAGGCCGAAGAAGATCCAGCCGATGTGCAATCCGCCGGCCTGCAGCAGCGCGACGAACAGCGAGCCGGCCACCATGAAGGCGGCCTGTAGCACGTTGCCGGCGGCGATGATGCGGGCGCGCTCGGAGGGGGCGGACCAGGCCTGGACGGCGGCGAAGGACGGAACGACGAACAGGCCGCCGCCGAATGCGAAAGCGACGAAATCGAGCAGCATGCGCAGGCCCGCGAACGAGGTCGCGAAGTCGGCGGCGGTGATGTCCTGGCCCTTGGCGGTCACGCCGATCGCCCAAGCGAGGTCGATGCCGGCAAACCCCATCATGATGGCGCCGATCGGCACCAGCGCGAGGTTCGGGCGAACGTGGCTCAGATTCGCGGCGAACAGCGAGCCGATGGCGATGCCGATTGCGAAGATTGCGAGACACAACGTCACCACGCCCTCGGTGCCGCCGATGACCTCCTTGACCAGTGCCGGCAGCAGTGAGAGCACGATGGCGCCCACCAGCCAGAACCAGGAGACGATCACGGTGCCGTCCCACAGCCGGTGATCGGCGTGCAGCGTCTTCAGCAGGCCGAGCGTCGAGGTCCACGGATTGGCGTTGACCGACAGATCGGGTGCAGACGGCGTCGTCGCGGGAATGCGGGAGGCGAAGGCCCAGGACAGCAGGGCCAGCACGACCACGGCCGATGCGACCCAGCCCATATGCGCGGAGCCGGCCACGAACTGGCCGCCGGCAACGGTGCCGAGCAGGATGGCCATGAAGGTCGCGCCTTCGACCAGCGCGTTGCCAGTCGCGAGCTCGCCGAGCTCGAGCTGGTCCGGCAGCATCGCGTATTTCACGGGACCGAACAGCGCGGCGATGACGCCGAACAGTGCGAGTGCTGCAAACAGCAGCGGCACCGAGTGCAGGAAGAAGCCGGCCGCGGCAAAGCCCGCGGCAAAGATCTCGGCGAATTTGAGTCGCCTTGCGACGACGGATTTGACGTATTTGTCGGCGAGCTGGCCGCCGAGCCCGGACAGAATGAAATAGGGGAAGATGAAGACGGCGCCTGCGACCGTCACCAGCGCATCGCCGTGGCCGGTCGCGGCGCTGTAAAGCAGGATGATGACGAGTGCGTTCTTGAGCACGTTGTCGTTCAGCGCCGAGAAGAATTGCGCCCAGAACAGCGGCGCGAAGCGGCGTGACGACATCAAATCCCTGATCATGACTAGTCCTGTTTTGGAAAGGCTGCCTGAAGTTTCATTGTCGGATGGACTTTGGGTCCAGAGGATATGCGACGGGCTATTGTGGGTTGACGACAGTCGCCCCGGCCTGCTCTGCGCGCTTACCTTCCGATCCTGTTGGTCTCCGCGTGGCGTGGTTTGGTTCGCAATGGTTCGGTTGCGGCCTTATCCAGACAGGCTGCGCCTGCCAGGATATTGCTCAGGGCGCTGAGGGAAACCTGAACCGCATCGTCGAAGGCCGCGGCATCGGCTCGAATGTCGGGACATGGTAAGTCCTTCCTTGCGGTTTGATATTGCATTCGGGGCGACCCGAACGTGCCGGCTGCGCTCGCCTCAGGTGAGGTGGGCGAGGCGGCGAAAGGGCGAGAGGCGGCCGAGCAGGCTAATGCGGCGGCCTTCATGACGGGCACGGCCGCGGTTGGCCCGCCACATCCGGAAGGTCGCGCGGCGTTCGGTCAGGACGCCGGCAATGTCGCAGGCATTTGCGATGCGATCGATCGGCCCCGTCGCGAACCGCAGGAGGGCGCGGCCAAATCCGGTCACGAGAGCTGTGGCGTCATCGACGAAGGTGCAAGCGATATCAACAGCGAGGGTTTGCATTTTGCAGGTCTCCGGGTTAACTTGAACATTGTTCAAATGAGTATCCTGAAAATGAACAATGTTCAAGATGAATCGTTGCGAGATCGAAAAAAATCTCGCCGGCGGCAGCAGATCGTGGAGATCGCTCGCGGCACTATTGCGGCTAAGGGATTGAAATCGTTGAAAGTCAGGGACGTCGCGGACGCCGCCGGCTGCTCGGTTGGCAGCGTCTATAACGAGTTCGGCGACTTCGACGGGGTGATCCTGACCGTGAATCGGGAGACCGTTAAGGCGCTGACGTTGCGGTTGGGCCAGGTTCCGGCCGAGGATCCCGTTCGCCAGCTCTACGGGCTGGCCGCGACCTACCTCGAATTCTTCGCGACGAACGCCAATCTGCTGCGCTCGCTGTTCGAGCATCGGATGGAGGACGACCGCCCTTACCCCGATGACATCCTTCAGATGGTGATGGACGCCTTCGCGCTGATGCATGCGCCCCTGGTGCGGCTGCTTCCGAATGCAGACGACGTGCAGATCGCGCTGCTGTCACGCACCCTGTTTTCCGCCGTGCACGGGATCATCTCGCTCGGCCTCGAAGAGCGTATGGTGGCCGTACCGCCGCAAATGCTGCGCCAGCAGGTCGAACAATTTCTGGATGCGCATCTCGCGGGGCTCGGGATTCTGCCCATACGATAAAGTGCTGAGCGCTGCTATGCGCTGGCGGACTTGCGTTGCCGAGAGGTGACGACGATGACGTCCGTCGTCCCGTTGTCGACCTGAACACGGTTGCGTCCGTTCTCCTTGGCGCGATAGCAGGCGGCATCCGCGCGCCGCATCGCGTCCTCGAGCGTGGTGTTGCCGTCGCTGATGCAGGTAACGCCGATGCTGGCCGTCACTGCAAAGCAATGATCGTCCCAGGCGAAGACGGATAGCTCGAGCGCCCGGCGCAGCCGTTCGGCGATATCGACGGCGTCGTACGGCGTGCATTGCAGAAGGATTAGGCCGAATTCGTCACCGCCGAGCCGGGCCACCAGGTCATGCGGCCCCCGCTCCTGCTGCAGGAGGCGCGAAATCTGGCGGAGCAGGCGGTCGCCGGCGAGGTGACCGCAGCTGTCGTTGACGTCCTTGAACTGATCGAGATCGAGCAGGATCAGGCCCAGCGAACCCGCCGCGGTGCCGTCCAACTCGCTTTGCAGGCGGGCCTCGAACGCGCGGCGGTTGGACAAGCCGGTCAGCCAGTCGTGCGACGCCTGCCAGGCCAGGCGCTCCTTCTCGGCATGCAAGGCATCCTCGAACGCCTGTCGTTGCAGCACCAATCGCCGCGTGTGCCAGATCAGGAGCAGGATCAGCGTCATGGCTGTGACGATATTGACGCCAGTCAGCGTCATCTTGATGGCGCGCGAGCCTTCGCCGAGAACGGTGGAGAACCGCTTGGCGTGCACCGTGAACTGGGTGTTGAGCTCTGACAGCCGCGACGACAATAATTGCAGGCGCTTGCTGTCCTGGACGGGCCCGTTCTTCAGCTCTGACCGGATGACCTCGCCGAAAACGCTGAGCTCCAGCAGCATGGGGTCTGTGGCAGCCCACTCGCGGATCGCTTCCTTGAGAAAGCTGACCTGTTTGAAGTAGCGAAACAGCCAGATCAGTCCCGGCACGTCATCGGGATGGTTGCCGCCTTGCAGGAAGCCGATGCGGGCGGCCTCGACGTCGACCGGATCGCGCTCGAGCGCCCAGCGCGCGAACTCGTCGCCGATGGGAACGGCCAGCGAGGTCTGATATTGCGCAAACTGGCTGGCGTCGCCCGAATGCAGATAGAGATTGAGAAAATAGACGGCGTTCTTCTGCGAGCGGGACCATAGCGCTTCGCCCGCGACATAGGCGCGAACCGAGGACATCACCTCCAGGCTGAATCCGGCGATCGCCGCCTGCAGCAGGACGACCGTGACGAAAGGCGAGACGAGCTTGATGACGTGAAGGAAGTTGCGTCCCTTCGTTGATGGCGCTGTTCTGCGAAACACGTTGCGTTCCCCAAGTCGCTCAACGACCCCAGCGGAGCGATCCGCTCATAACGCGGATTACGCGCCAAAGGTGCTTAACTCGACTTGAAAATGCCAGGAGACCGCGTCGCAAGGTGAAGGCGTTGTGAAGTGGATGCTTGCAGATCGTCGCAAATGCCGCCGAACCGGAACTGACGCGGCATCGCGAGCCGATGTCGCGCATTCGCCCCAAGTGGCTTACCTGATGGAGAGAGAATGCTCTGCCGCTAGACCAGCACCGGTTTGCGCACGCGGCCGGCGTCGCCGAAGACGCGCAAATAGCGCTCGATCTCCGAGGGCAGGCCGGTCGCCTTCTCGGGATTGTCGGAGAGCTTGACGGCGGGATGTCCGTCGACCGACGACACCTTGCAGACCAGCGAGATTGGATCGAGGTTGAACGAGCCGTCCGGCGTGCAGCCGACGAAATCGTTGGTGAGATTGGTGCCCCAGCCGAAGGAGAGCCGCACCCGGCCGGTGAAGTGGTGGTAGGTCTCCTCGATCGAGCCCACGTCCATCGCGTCGGAGAACACCAGCAGCTTGTCCCTGGGATTGCGGCCCTTCTGCTCCCACCATTTGATGATCTCCTCACCGGCCTGGATCGGCGGCGCGCTGTCGGGACGGAAGCCGGTCCAGTCGGCGACCCATTCCGGCGCATCGCGCAGAAAAGCCTTGGTGCCGAAAGCGTCGGGCAGCGCGATCAGGAGGTTGCCGCCATAGGTCTGGCGCCACTGGTCGAGGATGCGATAGGGCGCCCAGCGCAACTCCTCGTCGTCCTTGGCCAGCGCCGCCGCGACCATCGGCAGTTCATGGGCGTTGGTGCCGATGGCTTCGAGATCATTGTCCATCGCGAGCAGCACGTTGGAAGTGCCGATGAAGGACGGGCCCAGGCCTTCCTTCACGGCCTCCACGCACCAGCGCTGCCAGAGGAAGCCATGGCGGCGACGGGTGCCGAAATCGGAGAGCCGCAAGCCATCCAGCTTGCGCAGGCGTTCCACCTTGGTCCACAGCTTGGCCTTGGCCCGGGCATAGAGCACGTCGAGCTCGAAGCGGCCGCGGCCCTTCATCGCTGCCCGCGAGCGCAATTCGTTGAGGATGGCGAGCGCAGGAATCTCCCACATCGTGGTATGGCTCCACGGCCCGTGGAAGTGCAGCTCGTACTGGCCTTCGACCTTGCGCAGCTCGTATTCGGGCAGCCGGAATTCGGCGAGCCAGCGGATGAAGTCCGCCGAGAACATGTGGGTCTTGCCGTAGAAAGTATTACCGGCAAGCCAGATCAGCTCTTTTTTGGTGAAGCGGATGGTGCGGGCGTGGTCGAGCTGGGCGCGCAGTTCGCCCTCGTCGATGATTTCGGCGAGCCGGACATGGCGCGATCGGTTGATGACCGAGAATGTCACCTGCTGATTCGGGTAGGATTCCCGAATCATTTGCAACATCAATAGCTTGTAGAAGTCGGTATCAAGCAGGCTGCGGATGATGGGATCCAGCCGCCAGCTGTGATTGTAGGTCCGGCTCGCAATGTCGGTCACTGTCATGGGTGGAATTCTAGCGTGGCTCCCCGTGCGCAACCAGTGGATTTGGCGAAGGGCAGGCCACCGCCGAGCATCCGGCTGCGCGAGGGCGGTCCGAAATCGCTCCGAGAGCTCGTTCGCGAACCGGTCTGCGGACGGTCCGGGTGGCTTACATGGCGTCGAACGCTCCCGTGAGCGTGACGCGGGGGCCGTGCGTGTAGCGGTCGGGCGTCAGACCGGAGTTGGAGGAGCCTGCCTGGTTGAACACATTGATGAACGCATCGAGCCGATAGCCTGCGCCGAGTTTCAGGTTCTGCGTCATCCAATAGGAGACGCCAACCTGAATGTCGGCGCTGAGCACCCCGGCAAACAACCGATCGTTGCTCGTCGAGAGCGTATTCGCGACTGGAAAGAGGGGAGAAAGGACCGACGGCGTTACCGAGAACAGGGTCGACGAACTGGTCGCCGACTGCTGCCGGCCGAGTAGCAGGGCGGCGTCGCCGGCATAATCGAACGACCATTTGCCGCCAAATGGGACCGAGCCCTCGACACCGATGAGTGGTCCCGCGCCGAGGAAGCTCGCGCGCGTATCGCGCAATGTCGAGAGCGTTGTGGAAAAGCTGGTGATCGCCGGAAAGCCAGGCAACGCAACACCAGTGCTGGTCGCGGCCTGAACGTCCGAGCTTGAGCTCCGGGTGACGAATTCGGCAACGCGAAGGCCGCCCTTCAGCTGAAGCGTGCTCGGTCCGCTGCCGGCGATGTCGCGTCCCACCGCGAGATCGGCGAGCCAGCGGGTTTCCTTGTAAGTATTGGCGAAGATTTCCGTGCCTGTCTGGCTCGCAGCGCCAACGACGATTGTTTGCGTCAGTGAGTCCAGGCCGGTGCTCTTGCCTCCCTCGCCGTAGCGGAACTGGCCGCTGATGTGCCAGGGAGATCCGGCGAAGCGATAATCGAAGCCAGTAGCCGTTTCCCATCCGACCTTTGGCGTCAGGTCGAACTGTCCGGTGAGACCGTAAGTGTCTGATATCGGATCCCCGCCGCTGAAGATGGCGCCGCCTTCGATCCAGGCCCTGAACTGTCCCGGACCGGCAAGCAGTTGCGCCTTGACCGGTAGGTCTGCGGCATACGCCTGCAACGGATTTCTGGCCTGTTGCGAAACAGCAGTGACCGCCCGGAATGCGGAATTGTCCTGGTGTGATCGGGCCCCGGTCCTGGCAGGTTCGCTCGTTGCGCGTTCGCCTTGCGATTTCAGCCGCGTATTCTCTTCGCGCAACTGCTGGTTCGCGCGCAACGCGGCATTTTCCTTGCGGATTGCGGCGTTCTGCCTTTCGAGCACCTCGAGGCGCGCATTGACGTCTTCGATTTCTCCGGCGGTGGCGCTGGTGACCGTCCATGCCGCGGTCGCGCCGAGCATGAGCGCCGCAAGATTCTTCTTCATTATATTCACCTCGTCGCACCAGTTGCGCGACCGTGGCGCGGAATCACACAACGTGCATCAACCGTTCGGTTGAACTCGACCGGCTACCGCATTCGAAGAGTCGTTTCCGGACTTGGGTGTGGCTTATGCGCCGCAGCCCGCGTGTTCAGGGGTGCGAGGCCGTCGCCGCCACCGTCTCGAGCTGGCTTCTGATCCAGCGATGCGCCGGGTCCTTCTGATAGCGCTGGTGCCAGACCATGAACATCGGCAGCTCGGCCAGGGTTCGCGTGCGCGAGGCCAGCGGAATCCGTACCTGCGCGAAGCCGTGCATCACGCCGGGCGCCAGCAGGCTCGGCATGCTCGCCAGCATTTGCGAGCCACGCAGGAAGGACGGCACGCCGGAGAAGCTCGGCACGGAGATCGCGATGTCGCGGTGGAAACCGTTGGCTGCAAGCCGGCGATCGAAGTCGAGTCGCTCGTTGTCAGTGTAGACCACGGTGATGTGACGCGCCGCGAGATAGGCGCCGCGCGTTGCCGGCGCGGCACGCGCTTTGGGATCGTAGTAACAAACGTAATGGTCTTGCAGCAGGCGCTTCTGCACGATGTCCACGCCGGATGGCGGCAGCGGCGTGATCAGCAGATCGCAGCGGTTTTCGCGCAGCATCGCGGGCGAGGGCGACTGCGAGGGGATCACGCGCAGGTTCAAGCTCGTCACCTGCGCGGCGACATGATCGAAGAACCGCGGCAGCAGCAGGTCGCGCTGGAAGTCGTTCGCGGCGATTGTCAGCGAAAGCTGCGCGCTCGCCGGCTCGAACGTGACGCCGCCGGCAAAGCTCCGCATCTCGTCGATCAGCGCTCGCGCCTTTGCCGCGAGCGCCTGGGCGTGCGCCGTGGCCACAATGCCGCGGCCAGATTTGGCAAACAGCGGATCGCCGACGATCCGCCGCAGCTTGTTGAGGGCGTGGCTGACCGCGGATTGCGTCAGGCCGAGCCGCGTTGCGGCCGCCGTCACCGAACCTTCCTCCAGCACCGTCAGGAACAGCTCCAGCGCGTGGCCATCAAGCGCCAAATGATCGATTTTGTTCATGGAATTCATTATAATCGATCTATTTATCTTGAGAATAGCCGGCGCCATCATCTCCCGATAAGCCGTGCGCCCCAACGGGAGCGCCACAGGGAGAGACAACGCCGATGCATGCCCAGGCGCTAGCCTTGCGGGATCCCCGCCTCAACCACCCCGAGCCGTTCACGCCGCCGCTCGGTGACGGCGGCTTCTTCCAGCGCGACCGTTCCATGCATCCGCCCGCGCACGCGCCGGGCTACAAATCATCGGTGCTACGTTCGCCGCGCAGGCGCTGCTGTCGCTTGAGAACTCGGTCTCGGAGATTACGGGGCCGGTGTTCGGTCACAACGACCTCGGCGCGCTCGACAATGATTTGATCCGCAACTACGCCAAGGACGGTGATCCCGTCGGCGAGCGCATCATCGTCCACGGCCGCGTGCTGGACGAGACCGGCCGCGGCGTGCCGAATACGCTGGTCGAGTTCTGGCAAGCCAATGCCGGCGGCCGCTACCGGCACAAGAAGGACACGTATCTGGCGCCGATCGATCCGAATTTCGGCGGTTGCGGTCGCGCGCTGACCGACGACACTGGCTACTATTATTTCCGGACGGTGAAGCCGGGACCCTATCCCTGGCGCAACTACGTCAACAGCTGGCGTCCCGCTCACATCCACTTTTCGGTGTTCGGCTCGGGCTTTGCACAGCGTCTGATCACCCAGATGTACTTTGAGGGCGATCCCCTGATCCCGGTCTGCCCGATCCTGACGACGATCCCGGACAAGGATGCGCTGGAGCGTCTCGTCGCGCCGCTCGACCTCAACGCATCGGCTCCGTTCGACTCGCTCGCCTACCGCTTCGACATCGTCTTGCGCGGCCAGCGCTCCACTTACTTTGAAAATCGCACCGCAGGGAACTAGGTCCATGCCGCAGCCGCTCAACTACCTCAAGGAAACCGCCTCGCAGACGGCCGGGCCCTACGTGCATATCGGGTTGATCCCGGCCATGGCCGGCTTCGACATTTTCGAGAAGAATTTCTCCAACGTGCTGGTGACGCCGAACACGCAAGGCGAACGCATCACGCTGGAGAGCAAGGTGATCGACGGCAGCGGCACGCCGCTGTGCGACGTGCTGCTGGAGATCTGGCAGGCCAACGCGGCCGGCCGCTACAACCATCCGGCCGACCGGTCGACCGGCGCAATTGACGAGGAATTTCGTGGCTGGGGCCGCGCCGGCTCCGACTTCGAGAGTGGTCTCGTCACCTTCGAGACCATCAAGCCGGGCGCGATCATCGACAAGACGGGCCGCAAAGGCGCTCCGCATATCAATGTCTGGATCGTCGCGCGCGGTATCAACATCGGTCTGAACACGCGCCTCTATTTCTCGGACGAAGAGGCCGCCAACGCCGCCGACCCCGTGCTCAACCTGATCGAGCAGCCGGTCCGGCGCTCGACTCTGATCGCAAAGCGCAGCGAACGCGCCGGCAAGATCGTGTACTCCTTCACGATCAATTTGCAGGGGCCGGAGGAGACGGTGTTCTTCGACGTGTGATCGTCTCAGGTCTCCTCGCCGTGGAGCTGCGCGCGAAAGGCGCGCGGTGACACGCCCGTGGCGGCGGCATAGACCCGGCTGAAATAGGCGGGGTCCTCAAAGCCCAGCGCATAGGCGATCGTTGAGACCGGCAAGTTGGTGTAGACGAGGTTGCGCCGCGCTTCGCGGATCAGCCGGTTGAGGATCAGGTGCGAGGCGGTGTCGCCGGTTGCTGACCGCGTCACCCGGTTGAGATGGGTCGGCGTGATCGACAGCGCGCCCGCATAGTCCGCAACGCTCCAGCGTTCCAGATGATGCTGTTCCAGCAGCGCCTCGAAGC
Source organism: Bradyrhizobium sp. 40 (assembly GCF_023100925.1). Taxonomy (NCBI): domain Bacteria; kingdom Pseudomonadati; phylum Pseudomonadota; class Alphaproteobacteria; order Hyphomicrobiales; family Nitrobacteraceae; genus Bradyrhizobium; species Bradyrhizobium sp. 40. Next base: position 5,972,079 of record NZ_CP064688.1, on the reverse strand, counting down.
GGCGGAATAGTCCGCTTTCAGCCGTGCCGTTGCCACCGCTCTCGCCGGTGAGCGCGCGGGCCACCAGCCCGATCATGGCCGCCGACAGTGCGCGCAGCACATGCGCCCGGCCGAAATCGCGCGCGGCGTGTTCGGCAAAGATCTGCTTCATGGTGGTCCGGATCTGCGGCGTGCCACGTATCACGGCCGAGCGCGACAAGGCACCGCGCAGTCCTTCGGAGGCGAGCAGCGCTTCGTCCAATATTTCCGCGGCGATGGTCAGCACCCAGCCCTGGCTGTCAGGCACGAACCGGAAGCCATGGACGTGGCCGACAGGCACGTTGACGATCTGCATCGGCTTCAGCTGCACCACGCGCCCGTCGAGCGTGGCTTCGCCGCCGCCGCGGTCGATCAGCAGCACCTGGTGCAGCCGGGCATGGCGGTGCACGGCCAGCGTCCAATCGTGCAGCACCGAGCGCGACGCTATCGTCTCGCAATGCACGACATCGGGCAGATCGCCGGACTCGCCGAACAAATTGTAGACCCGGATCGCCGGGGCGGGGACTGCGCTTCTCATGTTCGAATAGTACAAGACAAAGACGAAAGCCTCCATCGGTCAGCGGCGCTGAATCTGCAAGAAAGTGCAGAGGAGGACGCAATATGAAAGTTCAGGTCTGTATCATCGGCGGCGGGCCGTCCGGGCTGCTGTTGTCCCAGCTCCTGCATCTCAAGGGCATCGACACGGTCGTGCTGGAAAAATCCAGCCGCGACCACGTGCTTGCCCGGATCCGTGCCGGCGTGCTTGAGCACGGCTTCGCCAGGCTCATGCGCGAGGCTCAGTGCGGCGAGCGGATGGACCGCGAGGGCGAGATCCACAAGGGATTCGAGATCGCCCATGACGGCGTGCTCTCCCAGATCGACCTCCACAAGCATTCCGGCGGCAATTCGGTGCTGGTCTACGGCCAGACCGAGCTGACGCGCGACCTCTACGAGGCGCGCGACCGCCTCGGCGGCAACGTTGTGCACAATGCCGAGGACGTGACGCCGCATGAGCTGACCTCGGACCGGCCTTACGTGACCTATCGTTCGAATGGCGAGACCGTCCGAGTGGATTGCGACTATATCGTCGGCGCCGACGGCTTTCACGGCGTCAGCCGCAAGTCGATCCCGAAGGACGTGCTGCGGGAATACGAAAAGATCTATCCGTTCGGCTGGCTGGGCGTGCTGTCGCGCACGAAACCGGTGTCGCCGGAGCTGATTTACGTGAAGCACGAGCGTGGCTTTGCGCTGTGTTCCCTGCGGTCGCAAGTGCTGAGCCGCTACTATGTCCAGGTGCCGCTCACCGACAAGGTGGAGCACTGGAGCGACGATGCGTTCTGGGCCGAGCTGAAGCGTCGTTTGCCGGACGAGGTCGGCGGCCGCCTGATCACGGGACCGTCCATCGAGAAGAGCATCGCGCCCTTGCGCAGCTTCGTCGCCGAGCCGATGAGCTACGGCCGCCTGTTTCTCGCCGGCGATGCCGCCCACATCGTGCCGCCGACCGGCGCGCGCGGGCTGAACAGCGCCGCCTCCGACATCTATTATCTCTACCACGCCATGCTCGCGCACTATCAGAACGACGATGATTCCGGGCTCCAGGGCTACTCCGCCAAGGCGCTGGCGCGGATCTGGAAGGCGCAACGCTTCTCGTGGTGGATGACGATGCTGCTGCATCGCTTCCCGGACCGTTCCGAGTATGAAGACAGGCTTCAGCAGACGGAGCTGGAGTATCTGCTGTCGTCCGAGACGGCGCAGCGTCTGCTCGCGGAGAATTATGTGGGGTTGCCGTTCTAGCGTGGGGTGGACCCGAAAAGCGGTGCGACGCCGCGCTACTTTCCTTCTAAGATGTTCACCGGCGCCCAATCCGACCCCGGTGGACTTGTAGCGAGCGCAGCCGCGCGCTTGCCAAAAAGCGATGACGCCGGATCCATTTCCGCCGTTCGTCCGAACGCATCAGCCGCCTTCGCGAACTCCCGCGCCCGCCAGCAGGCCAGCCCCTCCGCGTAAGCCGCGGCGATTTTTTTCTGCCCGGCGCTCTCCGCGCCTTTGTCCGCGAGCGGCTCGAATACCCTGATCGCCTCGCCGCGCCCCAGCACCCGGATCGCATCGAGTTCCCGCCAGGCGAAGCCGTCGCCGGTCTGCGCCATCGTCGATTCCGAGGCCATGATTGCGGTGCCGTAGTATTTGTTGGCGCCTTCGAGCCGCGAAGCGACGTTCACGGTGTCGCTCATCACGGTGTAGTTGAAGCGGCGGCGGGAGCCGATATTGCCGACCACGGCCTCGCCGCTGTTGAGCCCGATGCGGTGCGACAGGCCGCGGCCGGCGAAAGCGGCGCTGCCGGCGTTGAGCTCTGCCAGCTTTGCGTGACATTTCAGTGCGGCATTGACCGCGTGGCGCGCATGCGCGGGATCGTCGGCGGGCGCACCGAACATGGCGACGATGGAATCGCCGATATATTTGTCGACATAGCCGCCATGGCTTTCGATGATGTCGGTCATGGCCGACAGATATTCGTTCATCAGCGTCACCAGCTCGCCCGGCGTCATCGTCTCGGCGATGGAGGAGAAGCCGCTCAGGTCGGAGAAGAACATGGTGACGTTGCGCATTTCGCCGCCGAGCGCCGGCATCTTGCCGGAGGCAACCATGGTGTCGATCACTTCGGGGGCGAGATAGAACGCAAAGCTCTTGCGCAGGAAACGCTCGTCACGATCGGCCAGCACGAAACGGTAGCCGATCATCATCGCGAGCGCGGCAAGGCTTGCGAGTGCCGGCTCCGTCAGCGGCAGCGCCAAGGCATAGACGAATGAACTGACGGCCACGGCGGCGTATACCGCGGTGAGGCCGAGCCATGCGATCAGTGCGCCACCCGGTGCAAGCACGCAGGCCGCGCAGGCCACGATCGCTGCGAACACGACGGTGAGAATGCTCCGCAGCGGAAAGCCGAGCTCGGTCACCGCATCGCGTTCGATCAGATTTCGCACCGCGTTGGCATGCACGAAGACACCGGCGATGTCGCTGCGGGCCTTTTGTACGGTGCTTGCCGGAGCGGGCTGGGCGCATCGTGGCCCCGGCGTTCCGTCATATCCGCCGGACAGTCGCATCGAGGTGAGCTTGCGATCATCGAAATTCAGGGCGGTGCCGAGCAGCACGACTTTGCCGCCGAAGGCGCGGTGGAAGAAATCGCGGTCGCCTTTTTCGACGCAGGCTCGCAGATCGGCGAAGGAGAAAGTCGGAATGTCGCGGCCCAGTCCTCGAAAATTGAGCGCCAGTGTATTCGGTACCGCGCTCGGAATTGCATAACCAGACAATTCGGTCGTTCCGGACGGTGCAATCTCGGGCTTTACAGCGAGCGCGCGCGCGGCGAGCTCGACCGCCATCGCGGGGACCGGCTTGCCGTCGATCGAGAAGCTCAGCGGCATCCGCCGGATCACGTCGTCGGTGTCGGTATGGACGTTGAGGGCGCGGATATTGTTTCTCACCGCCAATTGCTGGGCGCGGTCGGGCCTTTCCTGACGGTCGTTGCTCAGGATTTCACCGAGCACCAGTTTGCCGTTGTCGGAAAGCTTCCGCAGGGCGATGAGATAGTCCCGATCGAAGCCTCTCATGCGGCTGCCCAGCGAGGCGTCGCCGAAGGGAATCTCCGACTGCTCGATCGAGCTCGGGAAGATGACATCGAAGCCGATGACCTTGGCGCCGCCGTCGTCGATGCTGCCGAGAACCCGGCCGATCTCGCGCGTCCAGGTCTGCGTTGGCGATCCCTTGAACGGCGGAGTGTCGTAGGTCTCGCCGTCGATGGCCACGACGACGACCGGTGATGTCCCGGGATCTCGTTGGTCGCCGACGAGCTTGCCGCGCAGTGCCGTGAGGATGTCGAGCGACAGGCCCTGCAGCGTCTGCAACGGCGGAGACGTCACGATAGCGCCTGCAAGAAGCGCAATCAGGATCGCTGCAACGATGTCCCGTCTGCCGATCCGCCGCATCGCCCCGTCGCTAGCTGCCTATTCGAGCCGCAGCAGGCGTCCGACGATCGGCGTCGGCGACGACGTGGCGCTGGGATCGACCTGGAAGGCGTAACGCTTGGCGCCGAGGATGGCGAGATAGCTGCCGCCCGGCGTCAGTGACTTCCCGGCCTTGGCGAAGTCATAGAACTTGCCTCCGACCATTGTCTCGCTCTTGAGGGGAACGCTGATGGTGGGCTCCTTGCCATCGGTGCGTTCGATCACCAGGGTGCTGCCGCTCTTGGCCTGCACCAACGGCGCGATGCCGTAGAGCGTCGGCAGCTTGGCCGGAGCGCTGCCCTTGGCGTCCGACCGCATGGTGCGGAAGGTGGTCGCGGCACTCTGGTTCGCCTCCCGCTCCGACAGTTTTGCCGCGTTGGTATCGCAGGGCACCTTTTCCCGCTTGACCTCGCCGAGTTGCACGGTGCTCTGCTCGGTGCCGACCATGACGACGCCTTCGCTGATGGTCTCGCGCTGGCACGATTTGAGATAGCTGAGCGTAATGGTTGCCTTGGGGCCCAGCTTGATGATCTTGCCCGGCGCCACATAATCCATGAACGCGACGCCGTCGACCTTGCCTTGCACGTCCTCGACGATGGCGGCCGGGGTCTCCGCCAAAGCGGGGGCAGCAAGACAGCACGCGCCGACAACAGCGCCGATCAGGCTTTTCATGGGAAATCTCATCCAGTTCGACCGATATTTGCCCGGTCCCCGTCCAGGGCCGATGCTTAGCAGCGAAACGCCCAGGCAAGTGTGACCGGAATCACTCTCAGATATTGGTGCACTCTATCAGGAAGAGGTTCAAACCGGCGACCGGAGAAAACAGTGCGCCGGCAAGCTGTTGGCCGGATGGATAATTTCATTCGGCTGGGACGGCCTCGACCGGGTGGCCCTCCGCTGCACTCTCTATACCTGTAATGGGCGCGAGCGTGGCCTCGGTCTTCTGATACGGCGTCGCCTGCTGACCTCGACCACTTCCTCCCAGCGCGACAGGAAGGCTAGCTGTCACGAAGGCTGAGTTGATAGCGGTTATATGCAAGCTGCCAAACGAGGTCGGCACGCCGATCGTTTTTAACGCGGTATGCAACGAGGTCCAGCTTTCGCTGCGCGAAGGAGCCTGCGCTGCCCGCGTCGCTGCGCGTCGGTAGCAATTTGACTGGCTCGCTTTCCAGGGTGTTAACCGTGGCGGAATGCTCTCCGCGCGGATCATTGTCGCGCCCCAGTATTGGTTGCAAATGCGTTCTGAGTTTTACGGCGGATATTTTCATGCTGAGAGACGGCAAATACGCGGCCTGGTTCAGGACCCCGCGCGGTCAGGGCACGGGCGTCGTGCATCTGGCGGAGGGACGAATCTCCGGCAGCGACAGCTTCTTCACGTATGGCGGCTCTTACCGAATCGACGAGCAGCGCTTCACGGCGGTTCTGACCACGCGGCGACATGCCGAGGGTCCGCCGACCGTGTTCGGGCTCGACGAAGTCGAGGTCAAGCTCTCGGGCGTGTGCAGCGGCGCGATGGCGACCTGTTCCGGTACGGCCGAGCAGGCCCCCGATGTGACCTTCGAGGCGACGCTGATCTACAGCCAGGACGAGGTGCCGGCCCCCGACACCAGAGGTGCGGTCGTGAAGCTCAATGCCGACAAGCTGCCCAAGGGGCTCGACGGCCGTTCGCGATCGCGCCATCCGTTTGCGCCGGGATCGCTTGGTTCAGAACGGAATAGACCATAAGGCAACGTCTCATCCCGCCTGATCGACTTCGACGATGTTGTCAGGACTGCTTAAGCGGATGAGCCCTCTGGTGCCAAGCCCAGGCGGTGCGGATCACGGTCGGTAGATCCGAATGTCGCGGCACGAAATTCAGCACTTTTCGCGCTGCGGAGGGATCGGCAACCAGATAGGTGGGATCGCCGGAGCGGCGCGGTTTGACGGTGTGGGGCACCTCGCGCCCGGTCTCCTGCCTGATGGCAGTCAGGATTTCCCGCACCGAAAAGCCGGAGCCGGTGCCCAGATTGAAGCTGCCGCCGGCATGCTCTTGTTCCAGCAGTTTCAGCCCCGCGACATGCGCCGCGGCGAGGTCGGTGACATGGATGTAGTCGCGGATCGCGGTGCCGTCGGGCGTGTCGTAGTCTTCGCCGAACACGGCAAAATCCACATGGCCCTGTAACGCCATCATGGCGCGCGGAATGAGATGGGTTTCGTTGTCACGCAATTCGCCAATGCCGCCGGCAGGATCGGCGCCGCTGGCGTTGAAATAGCGCAGGCAGAACGCGCCGAAGCCGTAAGCCGACCGGTAATCGGCCAGCATGCGCTCGATCATCCACTTCGATGCGCCATAGGGGTTGATCGGCGCGCAGGGGAAGTCTTCCGGCAGTTCCTTGGAATCGGCATTGCCGTAGACGGCGCCGGTCGAGGAGAAGACGATACGATGGCAACCCGCATTGCGCATCGCCTGCAAGAGCGACAGCGTGCCCTGCACATTATTGATGTAGTACTTTTGCGGGTCGGTCATGGACTCGCCGACGAGGCTCGCCGCCGCGAAATGCATGACCGCCGTGATGTTGTGCTCAGCGAAGGCGCGCGCCAGCGTGGCGCCGTCGAGCAGATCGCCTGTTACCAGCGGGCCGGCGACGAAGCCGCGATGACCTGTCGACAGATTGTCATAAACGACGGGCTGATAGCCGGCCGCGGTCAGGGCGCGGCAGGCATGCGAGCCGATATAGCCCGCGCCTCCCGTAACGAGGACAGTCGGTCGGTCGTTCATGTGTGCTTACCTCAGAGCGAAATCAACGATTATCCAGGCAACCGCCGCCAGCAACAAATCGGCACACAGCACGAGCACCGCAAGCGTCAGCCATGCGGGACGTTTGCCGAAGGCGGGGACATGCCGCGTGGCGTCACGAGACAAGACATCACTCAAGGAGAGGGCTTCCGAAGTGATCTGTCCCAATGTGATTGCCTCAGTTCAACAGTTGATCGATCGGTTGAGCATAGATCGATCTTCGCTGTATGCAACCCACCGGGGCTCGGCACGATAGTCCTTCTTCGTTTAGCTCGCATTGACCCTATCGCTGCGAAATGGTCGGCGCGCGCGCGGCGGCAACCGAAGCTTTAAGCACGAAAAATAAGCTGAGGCCGAGTAAAGGAGTGACTGAAACATGGCACAGATCTGGATGACTTATGACGAACTGGCCGGGCTGAGTGGCTGCACGCCTGCCGAGGCCAGAATGCGGGCCATCCATTTGTCACTTGACCGTCGCAAAAGCCGCGATGGCGCAACCCGCGTCAAGCTCGATCTGGCGCTGACGGCTAAATTTTTCGCATCTGTCCGGGACGCCGATTTTGATCTGGACGGCGCCATCGAGGCGCTCCAGGCCACCCATCGCCAGATGGCAGAACTCCTGACGCCGAACCAGTTCCCGGGCCAGCGCCGCTCGGCTTAGCCTCCGCACGCGATCGATCAGGCTCCGGGTACAAGGAGCCGAGATTCTCGCGATAGTTGTTCCGAATCAGGCATAAATCTCTATCCGGAATTTCCATTGCGGGCCGGGGTTTAACCGCAGCGGGCCGCAGAGCCTGCAGGAGGATGCCATGAGGAACGACAGCGATCGAGGCTACGCGACACTGTTGGGAGCGGCGATGCTGGGTGGGCTGATCATCATGACAGCCGCAACGGCAAACGCAGAACTGGTGAAGTTGCAGGCCGATCTCAAAGGCAGCAATGAAGTGCCTCCGAACAACTCGCCTGGAACAGGCAAGGCCGAGGCGACCTACGATACCGAGGCGAAGACCCTCACCTATACGGTCAGCTTTGCCGGCTTGACCGGGCCGGCCATGGGGGCACATTTCCATGGCCCCGTGGAGCCCGGCAAGAACGCCGGCATCGTGCTGCCGTTCAAGACGGTCCAAAGCCCGATTCAGGGGAGTGCGACGCTCACTGAAGCTCAGGCTGCGGATCTGCTGGCCGGGAAGTGGTACGCCAACATTCATACGGCCGCGAACCCGGGCGGTGAACTACGCGGACAGATGACGAAATAGCGACGGCGACTTTCCCGATGCGGACGTGCAGGCCATGCATCTGCTCAGGAGGGCGGTCTCGGTAAGAAGGCCAGGATTGTTTGAGCGAGGAGGACCCCGACGGTCCCGCCTGCCGCTTTTTGCAGCACGTCCAGGAAACCCGGATCACGATCGGGCGTCATTGCTTGCAGGACTTCGAGCCCCATTGCGACCGCCACGACAAGCGAGCATGCGAGGGTGAGCCGACCGGGCAACAGGAAGGACAAGAGAAATCCCAGCAGCCCGTAGGCGCTGAAGCGCTCGATCACGACGACCCAATAAGCCTCGTGATGACCGATAAGCACGGGTCTTCCCGCCAGTCTCGCAAGCGTGGCATAGACGATGAGCGCGAAGCAGATTCCTGCGGCTGCGATAAGGTGGTTTCGGCGCATTGGACGACCATAGCCGGATGGGAGCCAGGCCGCGTTGAAAGATGGGAGTATCGTTAAGGCTGATTGAGCAGGGGGCCCGGTGCGGAGCGTTTTTGCCGTCTCGGGTTAACGGCTCAATCCTGTCAGGCCACCAACACCGCGTCGGTCGGCAATTTAGCGCTCTGCGCCAAGCGGCGTGACTCGACCAACTCGGTGAAGCGCGGGAAGGGCAGCGGGGCGGAGACCAGATAGCCCTGGCCCTCCTCTACGCCGGATGAAATAAGCGCCCGGACCTGCTCTTCCGTCTCGATGCCTTCCGCAACCACCGTCATTTGGAGGTCCTTCGCAAGTGCGACCAGCATCTCCACGATCGTGGCAGTCGATGCGTCCACGGTGATCGTGTCGACGAAAAATTTGTCGATCTTGATTGTATTGGCGCCCAGGCCCTTGAGCCGAGATAGCCCGCTATGACCGACGCCGACATCATCGATGGCGACGCGAAACCCGTAGTCCCTGAGTTCGCTGACCACGGCTGCGGCGCGTGCGAGATCGTCGAGCTCGTCGCGCTCGGTCACCTCGATGACAATCTGGCGCGCCGAGACTTGCGCCGCCATGACCGTGCGGCGGAGCGTTTCAATGAAGCCCGCGCTCAAGAGATGCTTTGGCACGACGTTGAGGGAGAGCTTAAAATCCTTGTTCACTTTCAACAGCGGCTGCAGATCCGACAGCGCTGATCGCAGGATCTGCCAGGTCATGACCTGGATGCGGCCGCTGGATTCCGCGAGCGGGATGAAGTTCATCGGAGGCACGACCGATCCGTCTTTGAGGAGCCACCGAGCCAACACCTCGCAGCCCTTGATCCGACCAGTCTTGAGGTCGAAGATTGGCTGGTAGTACGGCCTGAATTCGTTCGCGGCCAGCCCGCGATCGAGATCTGCGACGGGCCCTTCCATGCGGCGGCTCCGCGCCAAAAGCCCGCCGAAAAGCGCGCCGATTGCAATCGCTGCGGCCAGCGTCGGCCAGTAAGCCTCGCTGTTCCACGTCGAGAGGATGCCGCGTTCGAGGCGGATGGTCGCATGGAGGGGGAATCGAGCGGAATTCTTGTCGAGATCGATCGGGGCCTGCAAGGCTTTGTCGGGATCGAGCAGGAATTCCCCAAGTTTCTCGCCGTTGCTCAAGGCGAGGATTACTTCGCTATGGGCGCGCAACTCGGCGGGCATGATGTCGAACAGGCTGGCGTTGACGCCAAGAATGGCGACCAATGCGGCATTGCCGTTGATGTCTTTGAGCACGCCCAGAGCATCGCCGCCGAATTGCTCAACACGGAAGAGCGAAAGGTTCTTGTCGTGCGAGGGAAGCATATCGCGGCGGTCGATCCATCCCTTGTCGAATTCCAGCGTTTCGGAATAGGCCGAACAGATCACCGAGCCATCAGGGTTGACGAGGCGCACGTCCTTGATTGCGGAACGTTGGTAGACGTGGAGCCGGATCGCCTGCAGCGTCGCGGGCCCGCAATCAGCAAGGTCGCGCCGCGCAAGTTCGCCCAAGCTCGCGCCGGCAAAGTCGACCGCAAATTCGGCGCGACGCAGAACAACCTCGGTCAATTCGTCGAGCTGATGGGCCTGCTGGTACCGAATGAACGAAGTTGCCGAAAAGTGGCCAGCCAAGCCGAACGCGGCCGTGCTCGCGAGCACGAGCGCCGCAAATGCGAAAGTCGGTCGCTGCAATCTCATTCGGCCCGGCGGAACAGAGGGAAGCGTCGGCCGATGCTAGTTGAGAGGGGCTAAGATAGGGTTTAATGGCCGGACGAGGCATGTGGAACCGGCCTTTCGGGGGCGGGCGAGAGACCCGTCTGCCCCCGCACCGGGGAGCCTATCGAAAAATGCCTCTTAACCTTCCGCTCCCAAGTTGTGGCGGCCCATCCGATGGCGGAGGGAAGCGGGTGCGGGATTGTAGGACGCGATGGAAGCCTGCCGGGTGCTGCCACCATGCTGTGGCCGGGCGGCTCGCAAGCGCAAGACCACGAAGGCGATATTGATAGCCAACCAGACCAGGATGACGGAAATGGCAAGATGTGCCACGGCCAGACCTCGCGATGAAGTTGAGGTGAACGCGGGCGCGCTGGTTTGGTTCCCTGGCGAGAAAGGGTGAGGACGTTTTATTTGACGCGGTTGGATTCGAGCCTTCCGCCTGCGACCCGATCGAGCGCCCGCGGTCGTCCCATGGCGTCGTTGGCGGAACAGTACCGCACGCTCCCTAGGCCTTTTTGCTCGCCTTCGTTTTCAATGCAAGACCAAGGCGCAAGGCCATGCGCTTGATTGCATCGGGCGAGCGTCCGAGCTGTTTCGCCGCCTCCTCCAATGTAGCTGAAGACTTAGCCAACTCCATCAGCCGGCGGTCTTCCTTGAACGACCAGGGCTTGCGCGCCATAACCGAAATCATCCTCTCGTCGCGACAAGGACAAAGCCGCCAAGCGGACCCATGTCGCTCGACGGCTTTGCTTGGGTGGGGCCGAGCTTGGGGGAGCCCGGTGAGACGATGGATAAGCGATCGGTGAGAGTTCGCAACAAACAACGCGGATTAAGCTAACCGCTCAACCTTACCGCGCGTAATCCGGACTTCGTGGCTCCGTATTACCACGGAGGCGTCAATGCTGATCAGCAACCGTTGCCGCGCTTTGAATGGGTGGAAGCCGAATTGTCGGCGCCGGTTCTGAAGGTTGCATGGACTGCGTGAACCCGGATTAACATCCGGCCGGATCTAACTTCAATCAGTGAGACGTTTTGTCATTTCCAGCCTCCCAGCTATCGAGCAACGACCAAACTTCAATCAGTTCTTGCACAAACTTCATCATCGCCTGACAAAACTTTCAGCGGTGCCGATCTTGATGTCGTCACAACGACAAGATGAAATGCAATGGGAGGAACGCGCCGCAAAAACGGGACGATCAAATGTTGGCAATTGTGGTCTTGGGGTCGATCTTCGCCGGCGGTTTTGCTTGCGGCTATGGCGCGAGGGCGTGGCGCTCGCGCAAGCGATCGGCAAGATATCGTCTCTACGCGCCCTATACTCCCGCGGCAACAGGGGCGGGACGCAGTCGGTCGCAGTCGTGATGGTGGCATTTCACGCCTGGCTATTTGCCGAGCGATCTCTGTGGAATGATCGAAATAACCATGTGCGGTTAGGTTAACTTGTCGCAGCTCTTGAGAGCCTAGCCAATGCCACCTAGAACATCTCGATTCACAGCGAAAGTTTAGCCGCTCCGATTTTTCCGGGGCCCCGCGTTAGGGTAGGCGTAAATGACGTATCTGATTGTATTGCTGGGCACGATAATTTGCATCGTTGTTTTGATGGTTTTCGTTCGCGCCTATGATCGACACCTGAAAGATCTTCCAGGTCCTTGGATCATGGACGAGGCTCATTCGAATGACTGAAAGGCATAACGCGCCCCGCAGGTATTTCGTTGATGCGCAAGGGAAGCGGGTGTTGATAGGGCTGTCGCTTCCGGAAACGGCGGAGTTCGAAGCGCTGGACATGACATCGGGAGAGATGGTTCAAATCGGCCCGGGCGATGGAGCCGCCGCGGTGGACGAAGCTCGATGGCTTGAGCTCTATTCCAAACACGAAGGAGCCTGGCGGGCCTGGATCGCACAAAGCCAGGCGGCGCAGCCACAAGATTCAGGCTTTGTTAACTATGTCTGATCGATGTTAGCGGTCCAAATCTCGAACGTGGGATGGCCCAAATGTTTCAGCTGTTCCTGAGAGCGCGCGCACACAATTTTCTCAGCTCCCGCCGTGAGGACAAGGGCTTCAAGGCCCGTACCATCGAGCGCGATGCGGAGACGGATCGTGTTCGAATCGATGCCGTCATGGTCGCGATCGATGCGGCATTGCGCGATGCGGAGAGGGAGCAGGTTGGCCTCGGACGACGCGTTGATGACGCACTTGCGCGTGCATCCGTCACCTTCGGCAACGGCACCGATGAATATCTCGAACGGGAGCCGATCGACAGCCATCATCAAGATCTCTTTGCGGCCGACATCTCCAACGGCCAGCGGCGGCTCAAGGAATTGGCAAGCACCATCGCTCATCTGAGGTTTGTCAGGACCGCGATGCTCACGCGTTTTCCCAACCTGAAGCCGCCGCAGCTCAATAGCTAGGATCGCGGGTTTGGCTCGGCGTCCCTGCCGTCTGGTAAAAGGCGGCAGGCTGGGGCACGATGGATATCTCGGTCCGAGAAGCATACTATCTCGCAGAGCAGCTTTTGCCACGGGACAATTCGGCGCCGCTTTGCCGTTTGGCCCTTCTGCCGGTTTTGATAAGGTCCCGTCCAGCGTTCTCGGACGGATTGAAGGAGCGAGTCAGGTGATCTCCAGAAGTTTGCAAACGTCGATGGGATTGGCATTTGTTTTCGCCATTGGCGCACCAGTAACGGCTTCGGCCGTCACGGTAGAAGTAGCGCGTGCATGCGACGCAGCTTTGGCCAAGGCCTATCCCCCAAAGCAAGTCGGCAATCCCGCTGCCGGCAGCGCGGGGACAGTCAAGGAGCGGCGCGATTATTTGAGCAAGTGCGTCGCGAACAACGGCAAGGTCGATGATGCGCCGGCGGACGTGCCTAAAGACGCCAAGGCCAAAAAATAAACGAAACGCGTCGCGCCACTTTAGCGTCGCGGCGGGCAGGGGGAGTAGAATGCGCCGTTCGTTGCATTGATACGTTCGACGCATTGGTTGGGATCAGTCGGCGTCCCGGCCACGGTGAAGTCATAGCCCATACCTTTGACGACCACGACGTAGCGACCCGGCGAAAGCGTAAAGCCGTCCTGCTCCGGCTGCAGCGATAGCATTCTCGGCTGATCCTCGACCGGACCTACTTTGTAAGGGTAGGACATGCTGCGGATGACCCAAGTGTCGCCGGCGGTGACCATGGCCGCTTTCCCGGTTGCATCGACGCCCATCGCTCGGGAGACTTTTGCGACCACCCGAACCTCGGTCCCGGTCGCATCGACACCACCGTCGGGCCTAAACACAATGAAGCTGACGTCTCCGCTTGTCAGGGTCGTCGCGCTGGGCGTGGTGATTGCTGCTGAGATCGCGACACGGCGGTCCGGAATCTTCCCGGGGACCGGCTTGAGCTCCTGGAGTTGGCCCTCGCTCAGGGCGTAGACGCCAAACGCTGTCGGCAACGGCATCGAGGGTTGCGCAGCCGGCGTCGGCTCCTTCGGTTGATCCGGTGTCCGTTCGACGCTCTCACCGCTCGATGGAGTCACTGCCACGCTGGGTTGAGGCTCGGGGCTTGTCGAGCTGCTCTTGGACAGCGTCGCGGACTGCCACAATGCGAGGGATTGTGTTCTCAACCGCGGCCAATAAGTAACGGCGGCGCTGGCGCCGGCAATGATGACCAGGATGGCGGCTAATCGGATGAGGGAGTTGAGGATGCCGCTTCGCTGAGACCGGTCGGGCGGTCTTGGCGGTGCGACAGAACCGCGTCCTGTTTCCGCAGGCGTCGGGACGGGCGGCGAAGGCGGAACGGGCGCCAGATGCGGAACGGGCTGAGGAGCCGGGGGACTGAGTGATGAGGGACGCGAAGCGACGTCTAACGCCGACTCTGGCGCTGTGGACAGCGCTTCGCGCTCTTTGCGTTCAAACGAAAGCTCAACCTCCCGGATGGCGCGTTCGAGCAGTTGCTGGAGCTCGCGCGATTCCCGTGCGTCGCCATGGGTGAATTGTTCCAGAAGCTTGATGCGAGCCAGCTCGTAGACGATTTCGCGGATCTGCCGCGGGTCGCCGGAAATATCACGAATCCGCCCGGACAGGAGGCGCACAAACCCGGCCTTGATCGCGTGCGTCTTGGGCGCGCCGGCGGCGGTGTCGCTGGGGTCGGTCATCAAGGCCGATCAAGTAACCCGGAACACTCTGTTTCGCTAGGCTTTTCCGCGTCAAAATCCTATCTCGGCGAAAGCCGCTCTGACGCCAGCCTTGCAAGAGCCCTCGTCGAACAGCTTCGGGGGCTTGCTTTTGGGCAGAAAGCTGTGACAGTCCGACAAGCTCCTCTTTCCGGTATTTTGATCATGCGCGACGGTTTCATAGCACTCACGTTTGTGGCTCTCCTGGTGCAACCTTCTTTTGCACAAGGGACCAAGGACAAGGCCAATTTGACCAGCACCAGCATCTTGACCACCCCTACGAAGAAAACCCAAACGGCCCAGAGCGCCTCACGACCCACAGCCACCCGGAACCTGGCGCCGGGCAAACTGCCGAGCGGGATGGCGGCTCAGGGGGTCTGGAGAGACGGCAAGTTGATCGCCGTGCCTCGGCAATGACGACCCAAGCAACCGTGAAGGAACGGTGATCGCCTCCCGATGTTTTCGCTTGGGAGAGATCTCATGAAACGATTAGTCCTGACCGCGTTTACGCTTCTTATGACGGCAAGCACGTGGGCCCCTAGCGCTCGGGCCCAGGGTGTCAATGATCCATCGACCCCCAATCGAAATGTAATTATCGTCAATCCCTCGCAGCCCGCGCCGAGCACGGCTACGCGGAATATTCCGAGCCAGATTCAGCCGCCTCTGGTCAGTGGAGGGCGCGCGCGCCCCTATTACGGCAACAGAACGCGGACTAGTGGGTCGAACAGGCGCTAGGCGAAGCAAAAGGCGGCCTATTGAGGATTAGCTCCGAGGATTTGCTGCGGGGGATTTACCTCAACCTCTAGCGTCGACGTTCCAGAATCGTGACGGTTTTTTCCCGAGATCAGAAGGGTGAATCGGTCTGCTCCTGGCCTTTCGGCCTCTGCTGAATAGCGGAAGCCGGATCCGACCAGCGCCAGCTGTCCTCTTGAGGGCCCGCTCACGAGCGATACGTTGAAGATTTGCATATACGACCAACGCAGCCCCTGGATGCAGTCGGCTCCAGGCGGGATCGTCATCATCCACTTCACCGTATCTTCCGACAGAGCAAACGGCGTTCGGTCCTTGACGCAGAGAGGGCTGGCATGAGCCGTCCTGCTGAACATCGCGCAGACTGCGATGCAGGCAGCTATCAACAATCCTGGTCTTAGACACATTCTCGGCAATCCCTAAGCGGATGTCCGAGGTTAACATCGATGACCTAACGAGGTCTTAGACTGTATCGGTTCGCCATTGGAGGAGGGTAGGAGAACCGGCTGCTGCCTATTGTCCGCTAGGCGTCATTCCGCCGCCAGTGGGGAAGTTGCTGGACTTGAGAGCCATTCCACTGACGCGGAAGCGGACATTTCCCGCCAGATACAAATAGTCCGAGGTCGTGCTGCTGACGGTCCGCACCTCGACATAGGTCAGTGTGATCGAACCCACGCTTGGGGTTACCTGAGTGATGTCGACAAACCGAGCTCCCGGGAAAAGCTTCTGGTCGAGGCCATAGAATATCTTTTCCCGCTCTGACCACAGGATGAAGTGACCGCCGGCCTTCTGATCAACGGCTTCGTATTGCGTATGGATCACTTGCGGGTATTCGATCTGGCCTGCCGTCGCAGAGTGAGTGCCTAAAAAGATCACCAGAATTAGGAAAGTAATGTTGCGGACCACTGGTCAATACCCTCGCGAGCTAAAGCACGAAGCTTGCCCGCGATTTGGCTTTCGTGCAATCGGCAAACGTATAGATTGAATGGACTGGACGAGAAGTTTCCGGCCCTTGCTCGTTCTTGTTGCTCTGCCTGGAGTTACAGCGTGCGAACCGCGAGACCCCACACCTCACGAGCTCATGCAAGGCGGCTTGGGCAGCTGTCTGGAGCGGTCCTGACCGTTGCCGGTGCAATGGGCTTAGGTCTCGCCAGTCCGCCTTCGTGTTTTGCCCAGACCGAGCCGGAGCCCTCGGTTAACGACTATCTCCCACCAAGCGAACCGGAAGTCAGCCGTGACGAATGGCGTCAGCGTATCGAAGATGCGCGGCGACGAGCCAAGGAGGTTTCGCGCGAGCGGCGGGACCATCCCGAGCTCTATAAACCGGTCCCGGAGGATCCGGACCTTGTCGCGACCGAACGCCTCCTCAACGACGACAGCCTGCAGCGCGGCGACATCGTCTCGACCAAGCAGGGTATGTTCGTCTACCAGGGGCGACCGGATCAACCGCGCCGCGAGCAGGATTTCGTGCCGATCGTGCCAAAAGCGACGCGTTGAAATTGTCGGCAAGCCAGCAGGCCAAGTCGCGCTCGAACGTCAGTACCGCCGCAAAATCTGATTGAACTTCGGATCGCTCCCCTGCGTGGCGTCCAGAAGCAGCGACTTGCCTTGCGGCGTGGCCTGCAGGTAGGCCGCGATCAAAAGCTGCTCGTAGCGAGAGCGGTTGGCAAGCACCGCGCGAACGTCCGATTGCGCCAGCAGCTTGATCTCTTCGTCGGCTGCTGCCGCGTTCGATGTGACGGTTTGGAGCCGTGCGAAGGCGACGGCGATCGGCACCGCGCCGGCCAGGTAAGACATTTTTACTGCAGGCGTCGCGAGCTCACCCGCCTGCGCCTTCAGCGTGCCGAGCGTGAGCCAAAGCGCGGGCCGGATGGGCGATACTTTCAGGGCCGCAACAACGACGTCTTGGGCCGCCTTGTTCTCGGTGGCCCTGTTGTTCGTATCGGCTGCGGGATGGTGAAGAAAGTCCGCGGCTTTGGCGGCGGCATAATTCGCCAGCAAGTCGCCGTCGAATGAAAGCGGCGCCAGAACGCCCGAAGCGGCTACGTTGACCTTCTCGGGCGGAAACTCGCCCAAGAACAAATCGCTGGCGCGAAAGTTCGACCGCGTGAGATCGCCGTAAAACCCCAATGCTGCGTAAAGCAGCAACATCACTGCGATGCAGGCGCCAATGATGCGAAGTAAGATCATGCGGCTCATGATGAATTTCGATGTCCGCGCGGAAGGCGCGGGAGTTGGCCAGCAACTCTGCAAAAATCCTAAATTGCGAGCAGACTATCGCCTTGGATCGTGAGCAAGGTCAAGTTGCCGGTCGCGTAAGCGCCGGTGTCGATATTGATCCGGTTTGAGCGGATATCCGGGACGCTGACCGGGGTATGGCCGTGGACGACATATTTGCCGAAGCGTCTTTCGGACTCGAGGAATTCCTCGCGGATCCAGAGCATGTCCTCCTCTTTTTGACGTTCCAGGGCTACGCCCGGCTTGACGCCGGCGTGCACAAAGAAGAAGTCGCCACAGGCGAAGGACGGGCGGAGCTGCTGAAGAAACGAAAGATGCTCCGGCGGGAGCGCGCGCCTCAACCCTTCGATCAATTCAATCTGCTGTTCCGGCGTCGGATTCATCGTCGGGTTGATGCCGTAGGAAACAAGGGTCAGCAAGCCTCCATAGCGGCGCCATTCCTCCAGGCGTGCCGGGTCCTTGAGGACCTCGAGCAGGAACACCTCGTGATTGCCCTTGAGGCACACTGTCTCATGCGACTTCGAGCGCTCGATCAGGAGATCAATCACAGCGCGCGAGTCCGGGCCCCGGTCGACATAGTCGCCAAGAAAGACCTGAATCGCTCGTTCGGGAGCGGAGCGGGCAAGATCGGCGTCGATGACGGTTAAGAGCGACTGAAGCAGGTCGGCGCGTCCATGCACATCGCCGATGGCATAGATCCTCACGCCGTCGGGAAGCCGAGGCTTGACGTTCTTACGAAAGCGCTTGGAAAGGCCCATCAGCTGGTCGAATCGGGTCTGGCGTCATGAGTGGAGGGCATGATCGCTCATAGCAGAACAAGTTACGCGTCGGTATTCTTAATTGTTTCTGACGAAGGCGCGGCGGTTTTGATTAAAGGATTGCTGGGCTTTTGAGCCGGATTTCAAGACGTCTCGCGTAGCGTTTCCCCAACAAGAAATGGGGAGCGCGACATGCGCAAGACTTTAAAGTTCCTGGCGATTGCCGCCGCTCTGTTGGCTGGATCGGCTCAACACAAGGCCGAGGCCGCCTTTGTCGGCGCGCCGTCGGCGTTGCGCGGCGCCATCCAGTACATCAAGTTCGACCAGCCGACCTTGGCGCCGATGGCATTCACGATCTTTTGCCTGAAGTACGAGGGCGAGTGTAAGCCGCGACCGCAGCAAATCGTGTTCAGGGGCGGTCGTCTGAAGCTCACGACCGAGCGCATGGCCCAGCTTCAGGAGGTCAATCGGCGCGTCAACAGCGCGATCCGACCCGAGCCCAATTTGGAGGGGCTGCGCGGCGAGAAGTGGCTGCTGCATCCCACCAGCGGCGACTGCAACGACTATGCCGTGACAAAACGCCACGATCTGATCGCCAAGGGCTTCCCGGCGCGGTCGGTGTTGCTCAGCGAGGTCGTGACGACCTGGGGTGAGCATCATCTCGTCGTGGTGGTGCGCACGTTCTCCGGCGATCTCGTGCTGGATAACCTCACCGGGCACATCCTGCCGTGGTCGAAGAAGTCCTATCGGTGGGTCCGCATCCAAATGCCCAAGAACCCGACCTATTGGGCGTCACTCGCTGATCGCGACGTCTAACGACGAGCGACTAATGACCCGTGCCGCGTGCGGACTGGGTGATGCTTTGGGACAATCCGAGTCCCATGATCGTTGACAGACAGAGGATTGCTGCCGGATGCAGCAGTCCTGAGCCAGCGAAGCTCTCAACCAGCGCGAAGACAAGGCAGGCCGCGGCCGCCGCAGGGAAGAACGAGTCGCGGCCGCGTTGCAAAGCCCCAAAAAACAAGCGTCCCAAAGCCAACATGCCCGCCAGCAGCGCGGCGGAAAAACCGATCCATCCGGTATCCGCGAAGATGGCAAAAGCCGTCGAGGGCGCCATCAAAGGCGCGCCAGCATCGCTTTGGTAGATCCTGCCAACGGCCGAAAAGGTGCCTGCGCCCGCACCGAACCATCTCGTGTCGGCCAACATTCGCTCAAGTGTGGCTCTGGTTTCGACCCCCACATCCGGGACAACCCGCAAAAGAATCGGCCCCGCATTCTTTTCGAACAGGAAGCTCAAGACAATCATCGCTCCGACCAGCGCGGCTAAGGACAGCGCGCCTGCGGCCAACGGCGATAGGTCGATCCGTCGAATGACAAGGATCAGCAAGATCAACACGAGGCCAAAGGCCGCGGCGATCGCGCTGTTCGTCCCCGACAAACCAAAAACCGCAACCGCGCTGGCCAGAGCGCCTACAAGGCCGCAAAGGCCGATGGTGACCGAACGAACGAGCGAGTGGCGCGTTTCGGCCCGCTCGGCGGCCAGCTGCATGACGGCTAGATTAAGCATGACGCCAAGACCGGCCATCGTTGTCGCCAGGTCGGAAGGAACGGCGGTTGCAAGGGCGGGCGAGACCGGACGCAAATCCAAGGTCAGAGCCGACACCGCTGTTACTCCGCTCAGCACGAACAGCACCAGTTCGGCACGGCTGCGGTCACGGACCACGAGGATTGTCAGGCTGAGCAAGGAGATCGCTGCAAGAGTTTGAAACAGCGCATTCAGGGTGAGGCCGAGATCCGCCGTCACTGGCCCAAGCGCCAGGCCAGCCAGAGCATCATGGCTGCTCGCCCAGATCGGATGCGCCCAACTCAGCCATAGCGGCGCCAGCTGTGCTGCGATGCCGAGGGGAATGGCGATCAGGACCCAGCGGCCCCAGACCGTGGCACGCAAATAGTGCTCGTAGTCGGCCTTTCGTGCGCTGAAGACCGCTGCAAATAGCCCCAGGGCCGTAGCCGTCATCCCGAGCTGAACGCCGAATTTGGCGCCGGCAATTTCGAGAGCGGATGCAGAAACAAGGCAAACGATGAGGGCAAAATAAGCGAAGGACAAACGTGCGCCTGGAAGGAATCCTGAAAGGGTCAGGCCACCATACAAGCCGGAGGCGAGTTTTCAAACAGAGCTCTGCAGCCAACGCAGCTCCGAGCCCGACCCCACATCAACGAAGCGTCGCCTGCGGGGATCAGGCGGACTCTTGATGCGCCACAGAGGTCATCGGGCGGTCTTGAGCGGACGGGCAAACACGCGGGCGGCACGACCGGCGGCGAGAGCAAAGCGGGCGGCCGAGCCGAAGAGATAACCGGCCTGGAGCGCGATGGCCGCGAGCACGACGCCTTTCAGGCCGTCAAGAAAGCCCAGATTGGCTATCCAGCCGACCGGGATCGCGGCGAGCAGCATGACGAAGGTCAGCGGCAGGAGCACCAGGACGCGAAAGCGTTGGCCCAGAACTGCGCCCACCAGAAAGCTGAAGATCAAAAACTCGGTCATCCGAAACACTCCGTGCTCCGGACCTTAGGTTCCGCACCCTAAAAAGACCCTTAAGTCGTATGGCTAAATTTTGTCTATTGGCCGCAACTTGCCGCCAGAGAATTATAGGCTTCGCGCAGCCCGTTCAGCGCCACCACGCCTTTGATCTCGGTGTCGCTTTCCTTCACCACCACGGAAAGCGAGGGAGTCGTCTGCCACTTACCGGCGGCAAAGGCGGAGACCTCGTCCGGCAGAAGGACGGCAGCACCGGCCGCCGCCATGCTGGCGTCGACCGTCACGGCGCCTCCTGTGGCGGAGGCGATCGTGACCTTGGGGTGGCTTTTGGGCGGGAACGGGCGGATCAAGGCCAACAACACGTCGATCTTGCCTTTGGGAGCGCAGCGGACGATCAGGCCGGCGAACTCCGGGTCGGACTGCATTGTCACGGCTGTCTTGGAGATGGAAGCGAAGCTCTCGCCCTCCTTGGGGCCTTGGGTGCGGGTGAATTTCCAGACGGACGTTGGGGCAGGACTGGCGACCTGGATGAGACAGGCCAACTCAGGCCGTGCTGGCACCACAGCGCAACCGCCCTTTGATGGAGCAGCGGCAACCGTGGACCCGAGCAGACCTAAAAGTGCGACAGCCAAAACCGGCACGTAGGGATCCACCATTTCGGGAGTGCTTCCAGAGCTCAATAGCAGAAGAGCCGCATCACAAAAACGGCCCCTCCTAGGCACATTGCCATGCCAAGAGGCACCAAAAATACACCAAATGTTCACAATGGGTTAACTCGTCCGCCAATCTGTGACTTGAACGCAACAGTTGTCCTCGGATCGTAGGGGCAACCGGGCTGTTTGCCCGGGCAAGTCTTGTCGCACTCCTCGCAACCCCGTACGAATTGAGTCAATTGGGGAACCACTAGGCGCATTCATGCATCCATTTGCGACGACTCGTGTTTTGACGCTGGCGCTTTTGAGCGTGGGCTTAGCGCTTGGGGGATGTGCGACCAATCCAGGCTCGGGACCGCTAACCGACGACGTCAATAACCACATCCAGACGGACAGTGCGCCAGCTTACGAGCTGGTCCCTCTCAATCCGGCTACGGTAAAAATCCTGCACACCCACGAGCCGAAAGGGCTCGCTGGCGTATTTACCGACCGTCGCCCGCCCGCCAGCATCGTGTTCGGCATCGGCGACATCGTCAGCGTCACCATCTTCGAAGCGGCTGCGGGTGGTCTGTTCATTCCGGCGGAAGCCGGCGTTCGCCCGGGTAACTTCGTGACGATCCCGGACCAGGCGGTCGACAATGACGGCTTCATCACTGTGCCCTATGCCGGCCAGGTCAAGGCGGGGGGTCTCACAGCGGTCCAAATTCAGCGCGCCATCGTTGAGAAGATCTCCAACCGCGCCATTGAGCCTCAGGTCGTGGTTGCGATGTCCTCGCAGCGGACGCAGCTCATCAGCGTGCTTGGCGAGGTCAATGCGCCGGCGCGTTACCCGGCGAGTGCGGCGGGTGCGAAGGATAAGGTTCTTGACGCGATCACCCGCGCTGGCGGCATCAAGGGCCAGGGCTTCGAGACCTGGGTCATGCTGGAGCGTGGCGGCAAGCGGGCGACCGTGCCTTTCGAAAATCTGGTCATGAGCCCGGAGAACAACATCTATGTTCGTCCGGACGACAGCATCTATGTCTATCGCGAACAGCAGAAGTTCCTGGCGTTCGGTGCCAGCGGCCAGAGCGGCGAGTTCAACTTCGACGCATGGCGCATCAACCTCGGCGAAGCTGTGGGCAAGGCCGGCGGTCTTCTGGATGGTCAGGCCGATCCAGCTGCGGTGTATCTCTATCGCCGCGAGCCGCGTGAGGTTGCTGCCCAGCTCGGCGTTGACATCAGCAAGTACACCTCAGAGACTATCCCGGTCATCTTCAACGTGAACTTCCGGGATCCGGGTGGCTTCTTCCTGGCCACCAAGGTCATGATGAAGACTGGTGACGTGCTCTATGTCTCGAATTCGCGCAACGTCGAAACTGCCAAGTTCCTCAACTTCCTGAGGGTGATCATGGCGACCGGCGGAGATGCGGTGAATCTCTCCAACGATGCTCTGATCTTCCGCAACAACATCAAGTTGGCGCCGTAAGGCGGGAGCCAACCTGATCCGCGAAAACGATGGCACCGGGCTTTGTCCCGGTGCCATTTTCGTTTAGCAATCACAGCGGTACTGTTCGGGTTATGGAGCAAGGCACCACTGACCAAGGCGTGCCGATCATCGGTCACCCCGCGCTGTTGCGAGGCGTCATGCGGTTTGGACGGCAGGCATTGTGTTTATTGGCTCTTTTCGTCACGGAGCCTGCTCTACTCAGGAAGGCTGCCGGGCAAACTCAGCAGCTCGGACTTCGCCATCGGATCGATGTGGTGGTCTCTGCCGAACCCGATGCCCCGATCTTGCAGCACCTGCGCGGGGCCAAGGGCGAGCTCTCGTTCACCGTCCGGCTGTCGGCGAACTCCAAGGAGAGCAAGTTCTTCGGGATGCTGCGTCCGTCTTTCCCTGGTATTGTTGTTCCCAATGGCGCCGGCAAGCCGCTGGTCCAGCAGACTAGGCTATGGGAGGAGGAGATCTGCCATCAGCGTCGCGGGCTGCCGAAGGTGACGGTGACCCAGCTCGCGGGACATTTCGGCGAGGGGGACGGACGAATCGAGATATCCGGCATCAACCGCCACATCGGGCTTCTGGTCCCGCCGGATGAATTAACCCCTGGAATAAAACTCGATTCAGGACGCGATGACCTTGGGTTATTTTACGGCTTCCGGGCGCAGACCCGGAGCAGCCGTTTGAATGTGGATCTGAAAATCTATCCGATCGACTGTTTCTTCTAGAGCGAAGGCTTCTTTTACCGACCATGCGCGTTCGGCTTCCCCATATACGCTGGTCGTGGAGCCTTCCGGCCGCATTCATCCTGTATTTCGTGGTAGCCGCCGCGCCTCTTCCCTTTGGCTCGACCAACGACCTCTCGATTGCGTTCTGGTGCCTTTGTCTCGGGATTGCGATGATTTTCGCTCCGACGCATGACTTGCGACGACAACATATCTGGCTGATCGTGGGCATCGGCGTCATCGTTGCCGGCTACGCCTTCGTGCTACACGAGCAGCTTTCCGACCGTCCATGGGTCGCCCCGTTCAATCCAACCTGGAAAAAAGCTTCCGAGCTGTTGGAAATTCCGATCGCTCCGTCGGCCTCCATTGTAAAAAACCAGGCTTTCTTTGCTTTGGGCGCTCCGCTTGCCAACATCCTCTCTATTGTCCTGGGCATCACCGTCGGCGCTGACCGCGAGAGAGCGCGGAGACTGCTGTGGGTTATCGCGATTTCGGGCGCGGCTTACGCCCTCTACGGCGTTGCCTCGTTCCTGATCGAGCCGACCATGATCCTGTGGCGCGACAAGACAGCTTATCTCAACAGCGTCACCGGCACTTTCATCAACCGCAACACGGCGGCGGCCTATTTTGGCTCCTGTGCGGTGATCTGGATACTTTTGATCCTAGAGCAGGTTCGGCGACTCATCCCTGCATGGCGCCCGAATTGGAAACGCTTGTTAAGGGATGTCGCCGATATCCCTCCCGGCGAGATACTGCCGCCGCTTGTTGCATTACTCATTTGCCTTATGGCGATGTTCATGACGGGCTCTCGCGCCGGCGTTGGACTGTCATTGCTGGCGATGATCGTTTCCTTCATTGTATTCTTACGGAATGATTTACCGCCGAGGACAGGGATCTGGATTTCGTCCGCCTGCGGTGTAGGCGCAGCGCTGGGGCTGCTGGAATTGCTTGGTGGACGTGTCAACAGCCGCTTCGACTCGCTAGGCTTGGCGGATGAGGGACGGGTGGAGGTTTGGAAATCTACGCTGCATATAATAGCCGACAACCCGTGGTTTGGCACCGGTATGGGCACTTTCCAGTCGGCCTTTCCACCTTACCGCAGCCCGAATATTTCGATCCGCGGGGTGTGGGAGCTGGCCCATTCGACACCGTTGGAGCTTGCCTCCGAGGTCGGGATTCCCATGGCACTCTTGATCTCGTCCGGCTGGGCTGTCTCATTCGTCGTGCTGGGACGGGGCGTGTTCGGCCGCCGACGCGACGTCATCATCCCTCTGGCCGCAGCCGCGACCGCAACCATGTCGCTGCTTCACTCTTGTTTGGACTTCACTCTCCAGATGCCGGGCTACAGCATTCCGTTCTTTGCGCTTTTCGGTGTCGGATTGGCGCAATCCTTCCGCACGAAGGAGGCCCCCCATCGCGAGGGCGGGCGCCAGCCGGCGAGGGACCGGCAGCCTCCATCAAGGCCGGGCCGGATGGTTTAGCTTCACAAAAGTATCTACATTCCAAGCAGATGCGCCGTTTACGAAGTCTTTAGAACTAGATGGACAGCCCTTGTCGCTTCGGCTACTTTCCTGCATCGCACAGCCATTTGCCCGGGCCGAGGACGCAAACGGGACAGCTATTTCTGGAGGTTTATTTATGGTCGTTGTCAAGATTGCGCTTCGCATGGCTACCGCCGCGGCTCTGGCCGCGATGATCACGGCGGCCGCCAGCGCCGCCGTCTACCCGCCGCAGCGCCAGCTGCCGGCCACCGTCATTTCCGATTTCAAAGCTTCCCCCAACAGCCTGTTGCAGCAATATCCGACGGGAGGCCCGCAGCTGATTTCGCGCGTACGCGACCTCGGCGCCTCGGAGCCGACTACTGTTCCGGGCCTGATCGCGCTCCTGAAGGATCCCGCGACGACCAAGGACCAAATGCGCGCGATCGTTGCCGGCCTAGCCCAAGTCGCGCGGATGGCCGCCTCGGCTGATCAAGCTTTCGCCAATGAGATCCAGGCCGCGATCGCCGGTACCAACAATCCTGACGTCATCGCCGCCTACCAAGCCGCGACCGGCGACGTCCAGATTGCTGCGACTGGCGGTGGCGGTGGCGGCACCGGCTCGGGCGGCCCGACGGGAACGGGTGGGTTTGCGAACGGCGGTGGCAGCAACGGCTTTTTCGCGTTTGGCAACAACAGCACGACCAATAACGGCAGCAGCATTGGCAGCGGCTCGGTTGGAAGCGCGGCCAGCGCCCCCACGAGCCCTGTGCGTTGAGCCTCAGTCACACAGCTGTGCCTCAAGCAGAAATCACAAAGCGGTGCCTTGAGGCGCCGCTTTACTTTTTGGTGTAGCTTTCTAGGAGATGCTTAGCCGCGGCGCGGTCGCATTGCGGCCGATTACGTTCAATCTTTGCCGGCCCTGTGTTACGGCTAGCCAGTGCGCTTTTGGATCGTCGATCGCGAGCCTAATCTAATAGCGTCAGGTCTTATTTCAGGAATCGATTCATGCTGCAGGTGAACAAGCCGACGTCGGAGATCAATCATGATTTCGCCGAGGCCGAGGGCTCCGCATCGCAGACCCTGACCTCCTATCTCGACATCGTCAGGCGCCAGTTCCCGACCATGGTCGCGATTGTATTGGCTTGCTTGATCGTGGCGCTGCTCTATCTCTTCACTACCGCGCCGCTGTTCACCTCGACCGCGTCGATGGTTATCGACACCCGCAAGGTGCAGCTATTCCAGCACCAATCGATGCTGGGCGATGTCGCGATCGACTCTGCCACCGTCGAAACCCAGGTAGAGATACTCAATTCAGAGAACATCAGCCTCGCGGTCATCCGTGATCTGAATCTGATTCAGGATCCTGAATTCACCGGCGGCGGTGGCTTGCTCGGCGCAATTGTGGGCTCGGTCTCTAACTTGTTTTCTGGCGGTCAGCCGTCGACTTCCGAATTCGTGTTGACGCGCGGCGCGTTGAGGCGGTTCTCAGGAAAACGTACGATCAAGCGACTGGGCCGGACGTATGTTATGGAGATCAGCTTTACCTCGCAAGACCCGGCTAAGGCAGCGCAGATCGCCAATGCGATCGCTGACGCCTACGTCGTCGACCAGCTCGAGGCGAAGTACCAGGCGACGCGCCGCGCCAGCGTCTGGCTTCAAGACCGTATCAAGGAGCTGCGCACTCAAGCTTCCGTCGCGCAAACCGCAGTCGTCGACTTCAAAACCGCCAATAACATCGTCGATACCGGTAAGGGGCTGATGAATCAGCAGCAGCTCGCCGAGGTCAACAGCCAGCTTGTCCTAGCCAGAGCATCTACCGCTGAAGCTAAGGCGCGACTCGACCGTGCGAATGATATTGTGAAGCAGGAAATCCCAGACGCCTCCGTTGCAGACGCGCTGAAGAACGAAACTATTGTCAAGCTGCGCGGGCAATATGTCGATATCGCCTCGAAGGAATCCATCTGGTCGGCCAAGTATGGCCGCGATCATCTGGCAGCGGTCAACCTGCGCACCCAGATGGCTGAGATCAAGAAGAACATTCAGGACGAGTTGAAGCGCATTCAGCAATCCTACAAAAGCGATTACGACATCGCGCTCACGCGCGAAGAAAGTATCAAAGCAAGCTTTGCCAGTACCATTTCAGAATCGCAGCTCACTAACCAGGCCCAAGTTCGACTTCGGGAATTGGAGAGCAACGCGCAATCCTACCAAGCAATGTATGATAATTTCCTGCAGCGCTATATGGAATCGGTTCAGCAGCAATCCTTCCCGATCACCGAGGCGCGGGTAATCAGTGCGGCGACAACACCGTTGGTGAAGAGCCATCCAAGAACAATGTTCATTTTGTCTGGAGCGTTGCTGGGCGGCTTGATCTTGAGCTTCGGCGTGGCCCTCCTGCGCGAATACGCCGACAAGGTGTTCAGGACAACCGGCCAGGTGGAGGAGGGGCTCGGGGCAAACTGTATCGCGATCGTTCCAGCGCTGGGCGAGGTGGCCGCGCCGTCCGCGCTCGCCGGCAAGCTGGGTAAGAAAAGCAATATACGGACGCCCGACCTATTGCGCCATGTCGTGAAGAGTCCTCTCTCGCGCTTCGCGGAGGCTGTGCGTTCGTTGAAAGTGGCGGTGGATCTCAACTCAATTGTCCGCCAAAATCGCGTGCTCGCGGTTATTTCAACCCTGCCAAACGAGGGCAAGAGTACGCTCTCCGCAAACCTCGCACAGCTGGCGGCGCATGGTGGAGCGCGGGTGATCCTGATCGACGCTGACCTCCGCAATCCCTCATTATCGCGAGCGTTGGTGCCGGACGCGCAAGTTGGCCTCATCGACGTTATTGCACAGAAGGTTCAGCTAGAAGATGCCCTGACAATCGATCCCGAGACGAAGCTTGCGATCCTGCCGGCGGGTGCGACCTCAAAGCTTCTGCACACCAACGAGATCCTCGCATCGAAGGCAATGCACAATCTCATAGCGCAGTTGCGTTCTAAGTTCGACTACGTGGTGCTGGATATGCCGCCGATTGCGCCTGTTGTCGACGGGCGGGTCGCCTCACCGTTCGTCGATTCCTATATCTTTGTGGTGGAGTGGGGCAAGACCAGGATTGATGTGGTGCGGCACCACCTTCGCGGCGCGCCAGAAATTCAGGAAAAGCTGCTCGGGGTAGTCCTGAACAAAGCCGATACCAGGCTGCTCGCGCGTTACGAATCGTATCATGGCCGTCATTACTACGAAAAGTACTACGCTCGGTATGGATATGTTGAATAGCGTCAGTCCCCTTCGTGTGATGCTCGTCGCTGTGCCGGTGCTATCGCTAGGCCTTTCCGGCGTCTTCTGGTCTGTGGTCGCCCTGCCATCATTCTGGCAGACAGCACCGGCTCACGATTTGTCGAGGCGGATTGTTGCAAACGATCGCTTCAACCCGGTGGTCCTGGCGGATATGATGGTGCGCATGGATGTCGCGGACCGCACGATGATGCAACCTGAGTTCCTGTCCGCGAAGGCGCTAATAAAGCTGCGCGCTGTCGAGGAGGCGACACAGCGAAAAAGCGCGGAGGAGGCAGAACGAGAAGCGAAAGCGACAGAGGACACGCTCAGGTTCTCACTCGCGATGAATCCGACTGACTCGCTCCTTTGGATGATGCTCTATTCGATATCGATAGCGCATCGCGGACTTGATCTTGGGAATATCAGCTATCTGGAACGGTCTTATGTTCAAGGACCGAATGAGGGGTGGATTGCGCTACAGCGCAACCGCTTAACACTCGCGATCTTCCCTCTGTTGGACGAAGCGACGCAACGATACGCGATTTCGGAGTTCGCCGCTTTAGTAGATGGCGGGTTTATCGCCGAAGCGGCGACCAACTTCACCCGTCAAGGCCCAGTCGAGCAACAACTGCTTCTTAAAGGTCTAGAGCGGTCGAATATTGGGATGCGGCGGATCTTTGCTCGAGAGCTCTGGCGCGATGGTGTTAAGGTGTTCGTGCCAGGCGTTGAGCTTGATGAAAGGTTTTGGCGATGAATGCCAAGGGGCAACAAGAGTGTCCCTCGTGCTTGTGATCGCGGTTCGCCTAACAGCAAATTGGTACTGCTCGGGCTCAAAGTATACCTGGGGCCATGCCGTAACAAGGCAGTTCGGAAAAGCTTGCTATTGAGCATGGTCTTCAGGAACGGCGTGTCGATGTATTCTGTTTTGCAAGTTTAGGTGCCGCGGTGAGCTCATCTACAGCCATTGAATCAGATCTGTCGCTGCCGAGGACCTTAGTTGCTCTGTTCCTCATTCTGGTTTTCGTGGGACTTCATCCCTTGTCGGCCGCTGAACTCTATGACGGAGACATGGCGGGCGGCGGTGACTTTCTACGCCAACTTGCGTATATTGCCATTTTCGGTGGCCTGTTGCTGAGCTTGCGATCAGCACCCTCAGCGTCGCTTTCGATGCCGAAGACGCTCCTGGCTTTGCTCGTCTGGTGTTGGGCGAGCCTTGCATGGGCTGTTGATCCTGGAGTTGCGTTCCGCAGGATCACGCTTACGAGCATTGTAGTCGGTTGCTGCTTTCTGAGCGTTTCACTGCTCGGTCGTGAACGCTTCAAGAGACTGCTAGCTCTAACGCTAGCCGCTGTCATTGTTGCCGATCTAATTGCTGTTGTAGTTCATCCGAACGCAATTCAGGGATATGATTTTCTTGAAGAAGCCTTGGTTGGAAATTGGAGAGGCTTGCACATTGAGAAGAACGCGGCCGGCGCGATCGCAGGAGCAGCGACGATCATCTTTTTCTTTACAGCCGTTGAACGAGCAAAGGTGAGATGGGGCTATTTTAGTATGCTTATCCTTGCATATTTCTTTTTGTACAAGACGCAATCTAAAACCTCATTTGGTTTGGTGCCTGCGGCCATCCTGTTGGGCCTCGGGTATCGTTTCCTCTACCGGAATGCATTTGTTGCGCGCGTACTCGCGGTGACTTCGGCGGTGATCTTCGCCGCCGGGGCTGCGGCCTTTCTTCGTTATCTCCCGGAAATAACGAGCTTCGTTACTGATCCCGAGGCCTTTACCGGGCGCGGCATGATTTGGAGCGGACTAGGGGCCTATATTGCCGACAACTGGGAGCTTGGCTCCGGCTACGGCTCGTTCTGGAATATTAGCTCCGGGAGCCTGATAAGCGCCTACACGGATCAAAAGTGGATCGAAGAATTTATCTATGTCGGTCACAACGGCTATCTCGATGCCGTCGCGCAACTTGGTATTGTAGGCTTCGGGCTTGTGCTGATCGCGCTAATTGTTGTCCCAATCGGCAAGGCATTAAAGTGCACCAACGAATCTCATCGCGCCAGACACACGATGGCATTCTCCCTTGTCGTCTTCTGTGCCCTGCATAACTTCCAAGAGACATCTTTCCTGGAACGCGACAACCCGCTCTTTGTTTTGCTGTGCTTCTCGCTCGCGCTGCTCTCATCACAAAGCCGGAGAAAAGTAGCTGTCGCAACGCAGCACTTTCGACCCGCAGAGCAGTTCCGAGGTTCGCGCCTATGAGAGACAACGAGTTCCTTTGGCGAAATGGAGCAATCCATTCGGCCTGAGGCACCGCCAATGATGACCGAACTCCGCCATCAGGTAGCCCCTCAACGCGAGATCGAGAATTGCAGAGAGCGCCGCGAGTGTCGATGCTGCCAAGCAGCTGCTCGGGGGCAGGGCATGCCGTCTGATAAAGCGTCGATGCCGGCACCTCGAGCCAACGCTCTGCTTGCGGCTCTTTCGGAAAGCAGCGAAGAGCGACATAACCAAGCCTTCTTATTCGCGTCGTCATGAACACAGAGGTAGCACTTCTTGCATAGATTGCAAAACCTGGATGCGCTACGCGGCTTAGCGGCCTGCGTCGTGTTAATTCAACATCTGTTTGGGCACATTTGGCGACAGATGCCGGCATCAGAGATCGGATGGTTAAAGTCTCTCGGCCTCGACTATTTTGATTGGGGGCGGTTTGGCGTAGTCTTATTCTTTTTGATTAGCGGATACGTCATTCCGCTAAGTTTCAGCGGTCCGAATCCTATTTGGAAATTTGTCGTCAGCCGCCTTTTTCGGCTGTATCCGGCATATTGGCTTGCTGTCTTAGCAGCGACTGCAGCTTTGTCCGCAACGGGAGCGACTGTGGGCGCAAAGCAAATCCTTGCAAATTTGACGATGGCCTATCCATTATTCCGCGAACCGGCGATCTCAGGCGTTTACTGGACCCTTATCGTCGAATTGGCTTTTTACGGAGTCGCATTTGTTTTGTTTGTATGCGGATCCTTGGAGCGACCAACTATGCTTGCGGGAGTGGCAGTCGTCGGCATTTCCTCCGCAGCTGTTCCTGCGATTATGCTGAGATTTGGATACGATGTGCCCGTATCGTTTCTTGGGTATAATCTATCGTTTTTACTTCTCGGATCGTTGTGCCGTCTAAGCCTCGCCGGTGTTGACCATGCAAGGTCGGCGTCGATCGTAGTGGCTCTTTCCATAGCAGCGACTTTGCCTCTTGTGTGTGGTGTGTTCGGTCAAATTGGTCCCGGCTATTCTAACGCGTTCCCGATCGGCGCCATTGCGTCAGTAGTGGCTGCATTCACAGTGTTCATCTTGTCGTGGAGCGATCGCTTTGCTGAACAATCTAGCTGGGTCCTTCGGTTGGGCGCATGGTCGTACTCATTGTATTTGTTCCACGAACCGATCGCGTCGATGGTTGAGTTACTAGTGACGCCAGAAACTGCGACTGGAGCGTTTCTTTTTCTCTTCCTGGCGCTGGGGCTGTCGGTCTTCGTAGCCAGCATGGTCTTCAGGTATGTTGAGGCAACCTCCATTAGGCTCGGTCGAAGGCTTGCGAAGTGGCGGACAGACCGTGCTCCGTTGCCCGCATGAGGCGAGCTCGGTCCCACCGCAATGTTTTGTCGGTTACAGATGCTGGATAAACTGACGACGGCCAACAATGGTTGGTGATCATGCGCTGGCGGCTATCGTGCACTGCTGTCTATACTTTGATCGAATTTGCAACATGGACCGTGTCGATCCGCAAGTCTGGCTCGCTGATGTGCTGGCTAGATCACCGCGCCAACACAATTTTCGACCCGTTCTCCTGGAAATTGGAATTCGGGCCAGGTCCAAGACCGCTGTTGCTGCCTGGCTGCCGGAGCGCTTCGCGGCAGGCCATCGCGTTTGACTGGGGTGCCGGCCAATGCGTGCGAGCTCGTTGGGGCCGCGCTAGGCCTTGTCGCTGTGAATGCGCCGCGCTGCAAAGCTGTTGAGTTATTGGGGGGCGATGACGGGACCGAGCGACCGAGCGTGTAGAACTGCAAGCTCTTGGGCGTGATGGCAAGCGGGCAATCCGGATTTGCACCCGAACTAGCAAGGTGGCTAGGGTGTTGCCCTTGCGCCAAACTTGGAACCTTCGGGCGTCAACTTGGGGGCTGGCGGTGAACACGCTGTTGGAGGAAGAGCTTCTGCCAAGCTCTTCCCCTACTCCATGTCATGAGGGCAGCAGTCAGATCTCCGAGGAGAATTCCGTAGAGCGAGGCTACGCTGCCATAAACTAGGAAAAGTAGCCCGCACGAGATGACGGATACCGCGCCACCAAAGACGTTTGCCGTCGCAAGAATTTCGAACTGGCCGGTCGCTTGAAGCAGCACGGATTCAGGTCGTGCCAAAGACCGAAAAAGCGAGATGACAAGCCATATCGAAGAAGCGTGAATCATCATTGCGAAGTCATAACCACCGAATATTAGATTTGGTCGTTGGCATGCTACGAGGTACAGAAGCCCCGCTGAAGCCAGCCATCCCGCAAACAAAATCGCGCGAAAAGTTGTCAGTGAATGCGAGAGCTTCTCGGAAGAGCGTTCAACTTCTTGCGCGATCCTGGGTCGTTCAATGTCGGTGATTGCGTTCGCGCAAAGAGTGATGGGTCTAATGACTAGACCAGCTGCCGCAATCGGCGCGTATGCTGAGGCGCCCGATAGGAGTGTGATCATGTACGCATGGGCATTGCTGGTCGCCTCGGTCGTGATGACCCCTAGGAGTGCATGACGCGAGTATTTCTTCCAGACCCGACTATAGTCGCGAAGATGATGAAACCTCGACGAGCGCGCATCAACCAGCAGCGCACCAAAGCCGAATGGTACTAGGCTCACGCCCGCAGCAAACGCGTATGCCGCAAAGGTTGTGCTCAAACTGAGATGATTGTCCCAAACAAGCCAAAGTCCGACAGAAGCCAGAGACAGTGCAAAAACCAAGTCGGAATGAAACGATTTGTGCCAATCTAGCTCTACATAAGCGAGGGCTCGCGCGAACCAGCGTAGATGAGCAAAGAAAGCAAATAAGCCTACCGCGATACCGCTGGTGGGGTCGGCGGACAGTGATAGCGAAGCACAAAGGATCGCCGACGTAAGTGTAGCGAAAAGTAGCGCAGATGTCTTATAGATGAGGTCGTCGTATCCGGCCTCCTGGTTGAAATCGTGGGCCAAGGGAGCGCAGTAAAGCGCGCTCGAAATGCCGAGCGTTAACTGAATTACCAATTGGTAAAACGAAAATACTCCGAAGCTAAATGCGTCGACGGTGTGAAGCAAAACATACGCAAGTATGAACTGTACGCCGGCTGCCGATATTGGACCGCCAATGGCAAGTGCGTAACGCAGAAGGGGCTGGTCGAAGATTTTGCTCAAAGAATATATCGGCTGTTCGAGAGGTAAGTTGATGTGCTGATCTGGAGGTGCCGAAAGCAAGCTCTGAACCAATTGCTTTCCGACAAAGGCGGACCCGCAGCGAGTGAGGTGAGAATCGGGGAAGCCCACACCACGCAGTCCGTGTTGCAGGTTGCACAGTGTACAGAAAAATAGGCTAAGTGGTTGGCTTTCAATGCCTGAGCGAAATCTTGATCGAGCCTCTCTTGAACGGCCCGCCTATGTTGACCGGCGAATGTCTCCTCCCGAATCCCGCGGAGCTTGGCTTCTACGAGCAGGCGAGGGAGAGATTGATCGTACTCTACGATGGGGCCTGAGATTAAGACCTTGTTGGTACTGTGGGACAAGCGCTTGGCAAGCTCGATCAACTCTCTCAAATCCTCTTTGGTCCCAATGCGTAGAAATTGAAATAACGTCTAGGTGTGCTGACGGGATGAATGTTGTTAAGACCTGGTCGATAAGCGATCGGCAGTCATGCCTACCAGAGGTCGCCGCTTTCATTGTCTTCGCAAGATCTCGCTGCTATTTGTCGTGCATATCAGAAGCACACAGATCGGTCTGGCTCAAGGAAAAATCAGGATTCTAGCCGGTTGTTAAGGCTAGAAACCGAGACGCAGGCCGCTCCGGCTAGAAATGGCTACGTGGGCATTAAGGGTGTCTCCTGTGCGCTATGATGTTGGTGAGGCCTTACAGCAGGAATGCGTTTTTCTCGGCATAAGGCGGTAAGTAAAGCTTGGTAGCAGGAATTGGCGAATGCCGCACGTCAGCGTTGTGATAGCGACCTATCGACGACCGAAGCTATTGGCGCGAGCTCTCGCGAGTGCCTTGAGACAGACGATGGGCGATCTAGAAGTCGTTGTCGCGATTGAAAGGGACGATGACAAGTCCGTTAACGTGCTTCATGACTGTCCTGATAGCAGAGTGCGATACGTCTTGAACCCAGAAAAGAGGGGGCCGGGAGTAGCCCGGGATACGGCAATCGCCGCGTGCGAGGGAAAATGGGTCGCTTTCTTAGACGATGACGATGAGTGGCTTGATCAAAAGCTCGAGCGGCAAGTGGCAGTGGCCTCTGCCTCGTCCGATGTGATCGTGACGACGCTTTCCCGCGTAGTGACTCCCTTTGGGAGTTTCATTCGACCTGCCATTCCTTACGCGGGCGACAAACCGATTGACGAGTGGTTATTTGGGCGAAGCTCCTGGTTTAAATCTGGTGAGAGCATGCTGCAAACGTCGTCGCTCATGCTGCCGCGAGCAATCTTCGAAAGGTTGCGCTTTGGAGAAAGTCGTCATGAGGAATGGGAGTTGGCAATTCGTGCGATCAAGCAGCATGGGTTTCGCTTGGTGACGGTTCAAGAACCGCTAGTCATATACTATGCTGGTGGACATTACCCGTGGCAACGATCGGCGGAATGGGTGGAAGCCGTCGGAGATCTTCTTTCTCCGCGAGCAATCAGTGGATTCTGCCTCACTGTCGCGACCCAAGGTGTCGAAACGTCTGATCGAAATAGAGCATTCTTGCAGTTCCTGCGTCTGGCGTTTCGTCACGGACGGCCAACTGCCAAACAGCTTTTTGCGTTCACCGTCATTTGGCTACTAAGGGACAGTCTCAGGCACAGAATTCGCGCGTTAATAAGCGGACAGCGGTCGAATTGGTCCGTCCCCGATCGAACCAGTTAAGAGATTAGTCAGAGCACGAAGTCGGTCGGCGCGATCGGCCTCGCCGTGCTGGCCCTGCTCAGTCTATTTCCACTCATACGCAAGATTATTGATGGTCATGCTGCCTCTGTAAGGAGGAGAATTATACTTTGCGGGAACCTGGACTTCCACGCCAAATTGCACACCTCGCAACCATTCTTTACCGCTCAAGTGACCAGTTGCGACGAGGTGCCTGAGAATTTCGTTCAAATCGATCGTGCCGGAAAGAATGTTACGCCGCTTGTTCTCGATAACCGGTGAAATGCAAATCTGAGGTGGAGTGCCTTGGCTGCCGACGTACGCTGTGCCGAAGGAAAATTCGTGTGGCCTCCCCAACAGCGGAGCATTATTGGACTGAGGGAAGAAGGAAATCTCAGCAACATAGTCGCCGTTTTCCGAAGTTGGTTCTGCAGTGACAAAAATATCCAGTAGAGTGTCGTACGAGTCTAAGTTGCCATTCAATATTACATCGTAGGTTACTTTGAGAACCGAATTGCGCTCAATTTGTTGGGGCCAGGGGCCTATGACGTGGAAAGGGTTGTCGTAGTTGGAGCCGCCGTAGTTGATCACGGGGTAGCTATAAGCGAAGGCGCCGCAGCCTGAGCAGGGGCCTCCTTTCCAATCCCATTCGATGGTGGCATCGATCGGAAACGTCGCAGGCACGGCAACGAGCCGCTGAATATAGTCCAGGCCATTGACTAAATTGCCCCGCCCAAAGGTATTGTTAAGATAGATGAAGCCGTTGGCTGGCGTTTGTCCAAACGGAACTGAACTATAAAGCTTCATATCTTCCGTTACGACCTCACGCTCTGCAGCGCTTACTGCTGTTTCCTGCATTGAGAGAAACAAAGAAATAGACAACATGAAGAACTGTCGCGCGGGCAAAGGTGCCTCCATGTAACTTCAAGTGTAAGTGGTTGGCATCGCGGCTCCTAACCGTTGAACAGCCTTGAGGAGCGCAGCTTGCTAGCTTGCACGTCTTAGAGTTTGACCTGATTTAGGTAGGATTGTACGCCACAATGATCGGGCACGTTCAAATTAGCTCGTTTACGCGCACGAATAGAAGGCGCAAGAGAGAAACAGTAGTCAGTAGGCTTGAGGCTGCCGAAAAACGGTCAGAACGGTAAGGGCGATGACTTTCAAATCGAGCCAAATGGTCCAGTCGTTCACATAGCAGAGATCGAATTCTACTCGCTTTTCCATCAAACGGATATCTTTCGTCTCGCCTCGAAGTCCGTTCACTTGCGCCCAGCCGGTGATGCCTGGTTTGACATGATGGCGAAAAGCGTAGTGGCCGATCATCTGCTCGTATTTGGAATTGTGGGCAGCGGCGTGGGGCCGGGGGCCGACCAACGACATGTCGCCGCTCAGTACGTTAAAGAGCTGAGGCAGCTCGTCGATCGATGTCTTGCGCAGCCATTTGCCTAGTAAGGTCACGCGCGGGTCGTTCTTCGTCGCCTGTACGACGGTCGGACCGTCCCCGTCCTCCTGCACGTGCATGGTTCGAAATTTGTAGATACGAAATGCGCGGCCGCCAAAGCCGTTGCGCGTCTGCCGAAAGAACACTGGGCCGCGCGAGCTCGCTTTGATCAGAACGGCCGTGACCAGCATCATCGGCGCAAATACGAACAGGGCGACTGACG
Source organism: Bradyrhizobium sp. 40 (assembly GCF_023100925.1). Classification (NCBI taxonomy): domain Bacteria; kingdom Pseudomonadati; phylum Pseudomonadota; class Alphaproteobacteria; order Hyphomicrobiales; family Nitrobacteraceae; genus Bradyrhizobium; species Bradyrhizobium sp. 40. The sequence continues at coordinate 5,935,096 of NZ_CP064688.1, read as the reverse complement.
CGCCTACGAGGTCGAGCGCGCGTTTTAAGCCGCGCTCCTTCCAGCTCAAGGGCGCGCGTCTGAGCTCCGCCGTCCAAGTGCCGCCGGCATGGATCTTTGGATACTTAAGAAAGCGCGAGACATTTGCATCGGGCACGAGGTTCACCGGGATCGGTAGGACCCTTAGTCCGTCGAGGATGCTGTTGATGGCGTGCTGGCGGCCCCAGTCCATCAGGAGGAACACCTGCTCGATCTGGTTCTCGCGCGAATAAGCAATCAGCTCTTCGAAGCGGGGGCCGATCTTCGACATGAGGAGGGGGGAGGCGAGTTCATTGGCCCGGATCTCAAGTGTGCGCACCACACGGTAGCCGTGCTGGCAAAGCTCGACCATCGCAGAGGATGAGGCCGGCAGGCCGAGTTCGGCAATCATAACTACGCGGCTGTTGGCGAAAGCGCCGCGGCGCAACGAACGAGCGATCCAACGGGAAGCGGCAGTTTTCCAGACGAGCAGCGCGGCAAGGCCGAACAGGTAAAACAAGATCGTTGCGCCGCGGGAAAATGCGTCGCTAACCTTCATGGTGAAGGCGATGGCGAGCAGCGCCGCAAAGACGCCTGTCCAGGTTGTTAGCGTGATCTGCAACTGTCGCGGCAGATCAGTGATACTCTTCAGCCGGTACGCGTGCTGTACCGTAATCAGTAGGCTGAAATTGATCGCTACCAGCAGGCTGGCGGCTGCGTAAATATCAGCCTTGCCAAGCGTGGATAGGAAAAAAAGATGATAAATTGCCGCACAGCCAATGCCGCAAATCATTATTAGCAGGCCGTCCGCTATCACCATCAGCCGTTCGACCACCGCTGGCCGCAGCCAACTCGATCTCGGATGCAAGGGGTCTGCAATCACCTCGTCCGAAATCCGGATCTCGGAATTTTGCTTGGAAAAGGATGCGAGCGTCATATTTTTGAAAAATCCGAAATTGGGAAAAGATTCGTCTAGCAGTCCATTTAGCAAAGTCAAAGTTTAACTAACTTTTCAGAGAAAAGTAACCTTACCTTCGTCATATTAGCGGGTGTATTGAAGGGCCCGCGCGTGGCGCTACGGCAGGAAGCTTCAAGTGTCCCGAAAAAGGTCGCGGCGAAGTGCACGACGCCTATTCCGGCGGCTTGCCCTGTTCCTTCTCGCTGCCACGGTCAGCGCATTAACGGGAATTCTGGCCCTTAGGCCGGAGTCTCTGCCTGTGGAGACGGGGTCGGACGCTGCTGGGCAAATCAGTTTCCTGGTGGATGGCTCTTTGGGAGCGCGGTTCGCCGGCGAAATGGTAGCGCAACGCGAGAGGTTTTTTGCTTCAAACGTCACACTGCGTGCCGATCCGAATGTGCCCGATTTCGTCTCAACAGTCGCCCGCAAACGCGCCATAGGCGTGACGACCGGGCAGAAGTTTCTGCTTGCCGCTTGGACCGGCGTCCCGGTGACCGCTTTTGCGGCGAGCCTGCTCGATACGCCCACAGTGATCCTTACCTTGGAAAGCTCCGGTCTACGCCGTCCGGCCGATCTCGTTGGAAAGCGGCTTGGTTATCGGAAGGCGAGCGAAGGAGACGTGGTTTTTGACGCTATGATGGCTCAACTCGGACTGCCGCGCAGCCAGATCACCAAAATCCAGGACCGGGATACCTTGGATGCGCTGCGCGCCGGAGAGGTGGATGCGATCATCACGACGAGCGGCCAAGAGGCAACATCATCAGAACCGTACATTCGATTGAACGTGATCAAGCCACAGGATTATGGGATTCACGTCCCTGGACTGGTCTATTTCGCGAGTTCCGACTTGGTACATGACCGTCCTTCTGCAGTCACGCAAGTTCTCGAGGGTCTCATCAAAGGCTGGCACTTCGTCTATCGTGACTATGCACGAAGCGTACCTATTCTGGTCGACTTTGACCCGGAAAGGCTTAGTCCTGACCGAATGAAGTTCGAGCTGCAGCAGCAAAGAAGCTTGGTCCTGCCGACAGGCGGCCGCGTCGCGGACTATGACGAAAGCCGCTGGCGGACGCTGCGCGATATCCTAATCTTCGGGAAGCTTGGCGAGGAGACCGTACCGCTTGCCCAATCCGTCAACTTCCAGTTCTTGCGGGACGTCTACCGGCGCTCGCCCAATCTCGCTGCTCCGGGCGCTTGGGGTATTCAGAACTAGGACGCAGGGCTACAGGTGCGCGCAATCTCGTCTCAAGTTCCAATTCCACGGTTGGGCCAGTTGCCTTCCTCCCCTCAAACTTGATAGTCTACCCATGTTTTGAGGACGATTCCGGTTGATTCACAGGTCGTTGCTTCTGCGAGGGCTTCGTCGGGGCGTGGATTGATTGTGGGTACCGTTGGGTAAGGGAGCTTTTCGGATGTTGAAGACGTTCGTACGTGGTTTTCTTTTGACGTTGGCTGCATCTCTCTGTATGTCGAGCGGTGCCAGCGCCGCCATGCAATTGCGCGCGAGTTCAGCCCTACTGATTGGCGACAGCTATACGGCCCCGATCACTTTCTGGGCTCATCCTTACCCTTACCGCTATGTGCCGCGTCGTCGATGTCCTCTGGTGCGGGTCGAGACTCCCTATGGCTGGTACTGGGATCATGTCTGCGTTACGTTGGCTAGTCCGGTGCTGCGCCGCGCATACTGATCCAGACGGGTGCCGTTCGAGTTCTGTCGCTTTGAGAATTCGTCTACATCGCCAAATGCCGGAACTCGCCTTAAGTATCGGTTTGCCAAGCAGGTTGCCTGTTTAATGCGGCGTTGGTGCGTTTGGTGGATGTTTGCTTCGTTATCTCAAAGCGATGCGATAGTGATCCAACTGATTAGTTCGGCCCAAGAGATTTCATGAATGATTTGCCCGCTGCGCTGGCACGGGCAGCAGACGGTTCTTCCCTCCTAAAGCCGGAGGTTCTTGTTTCACCTAACAGAGTGGTCAAGTGTGCTGCGACTTCTTGCCTTCGTCGAAGGTGAGGGGCTGTGGTATTCCGCCTGTGCTAGCGAGCTTGGGGTATTACGCAAGCTTATGAATTCGTCGATTGAGACGTGACGATTTCCCGAAACGGACCTCAAATCGGCTCAGGGTCTCCAAAGTATCGAACTCAAAGATGAAGGCGGCCAACACGTCGGGCAGTACTTTTACGGCAAGGGCCACGGCCGAACGGTCTTCTTGTTCGGTAGATACAAAGGCACCTTCAAGACCTACCCCGAATGCCAAGCGTTCGTCGACGGCGTCCTGGCCGTGATCAAGGAGCGGGCGCCACAGCCCTGAGGCGAGCGGCCCCTGTCTTGAAGGGAGTAGACGGGGACCGCCACTAGCATTTTGGCACGCCTTATGCTTTGGAGAAGCATTGTAGACGCGGCTGATATTGCGAGTTGAATTGATGTTATTTCGATTGCTGAGTGCGTTCGCGCCATCGATGATTGCTCAATTTCTGATCATCCCTTCAGCGGCAGCGAATTATGCCTTGCCCCCGATGGAGTACACCCTGTTCTGTCGGAGCTATCCGGCGGAATGCAACCGTTCCACCGGCAGACTTCCGGATGAGGCAGCAGCATTGCTTCATCTCCAAAGCGTAAACTCTCTTGCGAATGGCGCGATTACACCGATCCGGCAATCCAGCGACGGATGGCGCCTCTATCCCAGTCATGGAGATTGCGCTGATTATGCGGTGTCGAAGCGACATACGCTGCTCTCGATCGGATGGCCAGCTTCGCAGCTCCGTCTCGCCGAAGTTGCCATTCGCAAAACGGGGGAACATCACCTCGTTTTACTCGCGTTTGTGCACGGCTCCATTTGGGTGCTCGACAATCTCCAAAAGGAAGTCGTCAAGCTCCATGACGTCGAAAATCGCTATCGGATTGTCAGGTTCGCAAGTCCCAATCCGGATATTTGGATGACCTCTGTCCTCACAAAATAGCTGGCGTATGGCCCGTGGCAGCGGAGACCACGAATGACCGAAGACAACCTTGCCTACGGAATGCTTTTTCTTGGTCTGCTCCTCGGCTTCGGCCTTGGCCGCGCTTTCACATTCTGGCGCATGTCCTCGAAAAAGTGGGGCTGTTGGCCGCGGTTTGCTTCTTAACCGAGGCCAAGCGCAAGCGCTCGACCCGGTAATTAAGCCTAATTCCTCGTTTCCGCGACCATCCCATAGGTTTCCACAGAGAGGACCGTTAGAAAAGCCGCATGACTGAACACCGGACCCTGACCTGGTATCTCGAGCGAAACGCTAAACGCGATCCGTTGCGCGCCGCGACTGTCGAAGCAGTTCGTGCGTTTTGTTCTGCTTCCATCGAAATATCGGATTTGATCGGACAGGGTGCGCTTGCCGGCGTTTCCGGTAAGAACGTCGGCCTAGAGAATGCCGACGGGGATGACCAAAAAGACCTCGACGTCAAATGCGACAGCATTATTCGTCGACACCTTGCCTCGGTTCATTACGGAGCAGTTATCTCCGAAGAATGCGTGTTGGCCGAGTCGGCCGATGATGAGGCTCCGATATCGATCGCTTACGACCCATTGGATGGATCTTCGAATATCGAAACCAACATGACGGTGGGAACGATCTTTTCAATTCTACCAAACACGCCGGGTCTTCAGCCATTCACGGGACCCGGGACTGAGCAGCTCGCCGCTGGGTTCGTCGTTTATGGCCCGCAGACCTCATTAATTCTGACACTCGGTGACGGCGTCGACATCTTTACTCTAGATCGTAAGAGTCGCATCTACAAACTCGTCCGCGACCGTGTTCAAATTCCGGTTGATTGCGCTGAATATGCCATCAACGCATCGAACGTCAGGCACTGGGAGCCGCCGGTTCAGGAATTCATCCGGGCATGTACTGCCGGCATGGAAGGCCCACTTCGCAAAGATTTCAATATGCGTTGGATCGCATCCCTGGTTGCCGAAACCTACCGGATTCTCATCCGAGGCGGAATCTTCCTTTATCCTTCGGACGCACGAAAAAAATACGCCAATGGGCGGCTTAGGCTACTCTACGAGGCCCACCCTATGGCTTTCATCGTCGAACAGGCCGGCGGCAAAGCATCGACTGGTCGCTCATCAATCCTAGACTTGGCGCCCCGAAGCCTCCACCAACGAACTCCGCTCGTCATGGGTTCCGCGAACACTGTTCGACATGTGGAACGGCTTCACCATAACCGAGAACGTGTTGCAAGTTCTGCTTTCAGAGCCCGGACCTTAGTTAGATAGGACAAAATGATTATCTCACGAACTCCCTTGCGAGTTAGCTTTTGCGGAGGCGGAAGCGATCTTCCTGAATTCTACCGGAAGCACAGTGGCGCCGTGCTGAGTATGTCGATCGCAAAGTATGTGTATCTTTCGATGCACGACTATTTTGAAAGCGATGGGTACCTACTTAAATACTCCAAGACTGAGACGGTTCGAAAGACTAGTGAAATTGAACATCGAATTTTGCGGCAAGTCTTTTCCGACTACGGGATCAAGGGGGTCGACTTCAATTCAAGCGCAGATATTCCTGCCGGCACTGGGCTTGGTTCGTCCAGCGCGTTTACCGTGGGCCTGCTGAATCTTTGCAACGCTTATCAGAGCCGCTACGAGCCGCGAAACGTGCTTGCGGCGAAGGCATGCCAAATTGAGATCGAAAAGCTCGGCGAGCCTATAGGGAAGCAGGATCAGTATGGTTGTGCCTTGGGCGGCCTCAATTTTATTGAATTCCACACGGACGATAGCGTGACGTGCGAAGCGGTGCCTCTTTCACACCAAAATCGCCGTCGACTGGAGGACGGCCTAGTAATGTTCTACTTAGGAGGAACGCGTTCGGCGAGCGCTGTGTTGAAGGAGCAAACCGAGCAGCTCATGTCCAACAAGAGCGTCGAAAGTAACTTGAAGGCTATGGTTCGCCAGGCCCGCAGTCTGCGTGCGGAGATTACAACCGACATTGACGTGATTGGTCCCTATCTTCGTGAGGGGTGGGAAAGAAAGCGCAGCTTGGCTAGTGGGATAAGCAATCCGAAAATCGAAGATGCGTATAAGCGTGCGATGGAGGCCGGCGCAACCGGCGGCAAGTTGCTCGGAGCAGGCAGTGCAGGTTTTCTGCTGGTCTACGCGCCGGACGGCGCGCGCGATAGTGTTTGCACGGCCTTGAGCGAGTACAGGCCATACGATGTTCGCCTGGATCCAATTGGAACGACGATTGTATATTCCGAATAGTCGTGACGCGAGCAAGCTCAATCAGACGCGGAAATTTGATAGATCACCGAAAGCGTTAGAATAAAGGTGCTAATTGTAATTGGAAGGCTTCGGGTCGAAGCTCCCATCGGAAAGTCCTCTCCGGCAGCTGCCTAACTAGTCTTCCGTGAAGAACTCTGGTTTCAGGTCGGAACGGTCTGAACCGCGGCAGTGAGGGCTGAGAGGATTCGGGCAGTGACAGGCCGAGCCACGGATAGGGCGGCCTAGCCGGCGGCGGCAAGGTCGGCGTTGGCGGCGCCGTGACAGCACCAGAGATAGTCGCGGCCCATCAGGTGCGCTCAGCCTGGCGATGGCCGATGGCGGGTTCGACGGCGGCCCTGCGGCGCAGTTCTCGCTTGATCTTTGGCGTCACCCCTTGCTTCTGCCGGAGATGAAGACCCTGAGCTTTTGATCAAGCGGCGCTTTGTGGCCGCGGTATGCCTTGTCGGCGAGGGGGCGTGCGATGGTGTTGCCGACCAGCGCCTCCATATCCTGGATCGCGGTGGCCAGCGTGTGACCATCATGGGGATTGCCGGGCAGCGCCTTCCCTAGGCGACCAACTGGCCACCCTGGGCCCGGCTAATCGTGGTGGCGACGGAGACTTTGACGCCGAACTCGTAGGCCGGTGGGTCTTGCCATCGCCGATGATTCAATCTCGGCGCGTGCACGGAATAAACCTTGGGCCCGCGATGACGCTGCTGCTGCTACTCGCGCACGCGCCGCGCCTGCGGCAGCATTGCAAACGCCGCCTTGAGCTCGCTGTTACCCTCGATCTTGCGGCCAATGTCGCAGTTTACGCGGCCGAGATAGGTCCACAGCGTCTTGAGGTTCCGGTTGGAGCGCTAGAACTGCTTGGCGTGGGCATAGCAGCGCTGATGCTAGTTGAGGGCGAGCTGCCTGGTACTGACCACGACCGTTAATCTGCTGGAGCGATTGTCTGCTCAAGAGCCGTGCGTACAAGCCGCACGCATTCATCCCAATGATAGTCACGGCGCACCGATCTCGCGGCCAGCGCTGTTATCCGTCTGAGATCCTCGACGGAAGCAGAGCCAAGAAAGGCGCTCGCTTCAGATACGGGATCTGCCTGGCTCACGATTTTGCCCGTGTAGGTGTCGACCATATCGCGTGCGCCTGCGAGCTCCATGCATACAGGGAAAGTTCCGAATGCGATGCATTCGAGTACTATCAACGGATAAGAGTCGATTTTTGACAAATGCACCAGCACATCAGACTTTTCCAATAGTGAGAGCAGATGGTTATCGGGAATGCGACCAAGCACCTTGATTCGACTGTCCAGGCTGTACCGAGCGATCAACTGATGAATTTGCTCGAACGTCTCCTTGTCCGTATCGCCGGCAATTTTGGCGTCAAAAGCTACGTTGCGCTGCGCAAGAGCGTGACATACCTCCAAGAAGAGAAAGGTTCCTTTGCCCGCTGATAGCCGACCTGCGTGTACCAAACGTAAGGGTCCCTCCGTTTGAGAAGGCAAATGATCTATTCCGGCATCGGTCAGGATCGCGGGAGGCAAAAAATTCCGTATCGCGGAGCGAGGGACATTTGAGGGCAGATTGAGTTCAAGTTCCTGCGTTTTCGAAATCAACGCGAAGCGATCCGCGAGCCTGAGAACAAGCCCACTCAATGCACGCAGAAATGGATTTGATTGCGAGCGCCAATTCGAACCGAGGTGCGGCGTGACCATGACCGTCATGCCAAGGCTCTTGGCGAGCAGCAAATACAAAAGATCTGGAAGATTGACGTACTGGAGCCACACGCAGTCCGCCCGTTCGCGAAGGGTGCCCACGAGTTTGACAAGCCCGCGGAAGAGGCCGGGAAGGCCGGCGAGTGTCAAGAAAGCAGTGCCGCTTGGGATGTGTTTGACATCAGTGATGCCGTTTTGGGCGAGAGCTTCTATAGCTCGAGCACAAAAGGCCTCGACCCCCCCCAGTTTGCCTGGCGCCCCTCCAACGATGACTAACTTCATATGCTCTTCATGGTTAATAAGCTAAAGAAATCGACACTCTCATAGTGCAACATTGCTCGTTTGGCAAAAACACGCTAAGTGGTCTACCACTAGATGACATGCTCTTGTGGAGCTGTTTTCTTAATCAATTTATTTCACCGCGTTTTTCTCATGTGCAGTTACGGTTCTGTGAAGCAGATACTCCGCATTGTCCACCTCATCGATAGCACGGCTCTCCCTGATACCTATGTGGATAAAATTCGCAAGCTGGTGGAAAGCCAACTGCGGGCTGGCGACGATGTTAAGATAATAAGTGCTGAAGAATCAGGCTCGTCGCTGTCAGGCTATCTTTGCGGCGCGGACTTGTGCCATCTTCATGGGGGCGTAGGCTTCCTTTTGCGCATGGTGCGCGAGATCTCCCCCAGAAAAATACGGCTTGTTGCGACATTGCTTCCTGGCCTGAAGAATGATGCTCAATCCCAAAGTGCGCTGTCCCGGATTCGTCGCATAGCGAAACACATTGGGTATGTGTTCATGGATGGATCGGCCGACGAGCTTGAGTTGCGGAAATATGGTGTGCAACCCCTGAAGTCGTCAGATGTTTATTCGGCCCAAGAAGTCGCGGATATCGGTATGGCTTACCGGTGCGTCGTGGGCCAGAAGTGGCGCGCGATTTTAGGCATTCGAACAATGGTCGCCTCCCAACTTGAGGCCATAGAGATCCTCGACTCGGCTGTTCGGAAACGGACAAGCTTGCGCCTGACGGGCTTGAACGTGAATCTCGCGCAGAAAAGCCTTCGCAACAGGGATCTGTTTCAGGCTCTTCGTAGTTCTTTGCTGTTCAACGATGGCGTTGGTGTCGATATAGCTAGCAAATTGCTCTATGGTTTTCCCTATGTGGAAAATCTGAACGGAACCGATTTATATCCGGCCTATCTCGACCGCAGCGTGCATTCTCTGCGCATCTATCTTGTGTGTTCTCGGCGAGAGTTGGCAGAGCGCGTCCTAGAGGTCTTCAAAGCGCGGTGGCCCCGGCACGATTTTGTTGGGTGGCATGACGGCTACGCGGATAAGCGTAATCCTGACGAAATTGCTGCGAGCATTGCTCGGTTGCAGCCTGATATCGTAATGATTGGAATGGGTAATCCCAGGCAGGAACTTTGGATGGCTGAGAACATCCCGGCTGTTGCTCCGGTTGGAATCTGCGTAGGTGGTCTATTTGATTTCATTGCCGGTGAGGTTGAGCGAGCCCCAACTTGGGTCAGAAATATTCGAATGGAATGGGCCTTTCGCCTGATGCTCGAGCCTCAACGATTGTGGAGGCGGTACATGGTAGAGTCTTGGTTCTTCTTCATAGAGGTGTTCCGTCAATATGTGTCTGGCGCGCGAGCTTGATGCGTTCAAAGTCTGATTGGACAAAGGCCGCAGACAGCTCGTGTTATCGTTAAATTCACAACGGCAAATAGCGACCGTATCGGTCGAAAATCAATTGCGCTAAGCTGCGCTTCTCAAGACTAAAGCTTGGTAGAGATGCTGACACCTGCAAACGAAAGAAGTAATCTGACGCCTTCGCTGCATTCTCAGATTTCAGAGGATGCGACGGGCGACCGATTTCATCTGTATTTCGACAAAGATCTTATCCGCTCGACGCCCTATCACATTCGGGGTGATTACGTGCGCAAGGCGCGTGATCGCATGGATCGAACGTTCGATCTTTTGAAAAGCGAGGTGCCAGGTAGCCGTGTCCTCGATATTGGCGCGTCTCCGTTTTATCTTCTTTACCGCGCACTGGCTCATGGCGCGAGCTCTGCTGATGGGGTCTATTTTACCAACGATGAACATCCCCTAAAAGGGGTAGGTACCGTATACTCCGGCTGCGGCGCTATCAATATTCATCACTCGGATATTGAGAACGAGAATCTCCCCTTCGCTGATGACAGCTTCGATGTTGTGACGGCCTGTGAAGTACTTGAGCACCTTGACCGATTCCCGGGGCGGCTACTGAGTGAAATGCGCCGAGTCCTGCGGCCGGGAGGTTATTTGTGCATTACCGTGCCCAATGTCGCTTCAGTCGCCAACATAATTAGACTGATCTTTCACAAGAATATCTACATGCGCTACCGTGCGGACACAGCAGGGCGCCATAAGCACGAGTACACGATGTCTCAGCTTAAAGCGCTATATGAATTTCTTGGTATTGATATCGTTAAGGCGGGTGTTTTTCCATCGCCGACCTCAGATAAGCGGTGGCTCCGTCCAGCTTACCGTGCGATCGCGTGTATGCCTGGCCTGCGCGCATATTCGCCGGCGATTTATGTGCTCGGTCGCCAGCCCACACCCAAATCCTCAGTGGATCTTAAAAAGCCGCCGGCAAGTCTCTATGACGATGCCTTCTCGATCGAAGAGTGATTGTCCTCTGGTTGTGACTTGGTTGGAATGTAGGCGCGCCTCTGATGTAGCAAGCTGCGGCGGCTTTCTCGATGCATTCGGCTGTGAGCGCTGATTTAAGTGATCGGAAGCGTTGTTGTTCGATGAGGCACTTCGCTATGCTCAAGTCGCGTTCTCCGTGTGCCTGTTTAACCTTTCTCTTGGGAGTTTCTTGATGACGCAGTATTCTCGAATCTACTTTAATAAACTGAAATCGGCTATTGACATGACGGATAGCGCTGAGGTCGAGGCCTCCATTGGCGCGATTGAACGCGCGTGGCAAGGAGGTAAGCAAATCATAACACTCGGAAATGGTGGAAGCGCCATGACGGCTATTCACTTCATTACCGACTGGAGCAAGATGATTTCCATGCACAGCGGCCGACCATTTTATGGTCGAACGTTGTTGGACAATGTTGGCATGGTCACCGCCTACGCTAATGACGTCTCTTATGCCGAAATTTTTTCGGAACAGTTGAAGCACACTGCGGGTAGGGGCGATGTTGTTGTTGCCATTTCGGGAAGTGGCAATTCTGCGAACGTCGTCCGAGCAGTCGAGCTGGCGAACGAGATTGGGTGCGAGACGATCGGCCTTTGTGGGTTCGATGGAGGAAAGCTACGCAAACTAGCAAAGTATCCGGTTTGGGTGGATATCGATGATATGCAAATTTGTGAGGACATACACGCTGTCTTCGGGCATATCGTTATGCAGCGTCTTTGCGGAGGTGTTAAAGAGGCTGCTGTCGGCTCCAGGCGCATTGCCGCTCCCTAAATGGCGCGTTCTTTTTGAGATTGCATCGATGATTTTGATTGAACTTGCGATAGGTTTCCCAAGAACGACCAATCTGTAAGTATGGCATTTGTACCAATAACCATCTTCAATCCTTCGGTTGCAGACGATGCAGAGACGTTCGTTTTGGGTAGTGGCTATGGAATGAGACAGCGGAGCTGGGCGAGGGACGGATGGCCTTACATCTGATCACGGGTGGCGCCGGCTTTGTTGGCGTGAACTTAGCGCGTCGGTTGCTGGTGGATGGGGAGCGGGTGCTTGCGGTTGACGACTTGTCGCGCGGCCAGCTTGAGTTGCTCGCCGAGCTTGAGGTGCACCCACGTTTTCAGTTTCGACAGATCGATTGCTCGGATCCAGATGCTCTTTTTGATGCGATCAAACATGCCGGGGACCGAATAGCCCATGTGTGGCACATGGCAGCCAACTCGGACATACCGGCAGGCATTGCAGACCCGCATATCGATCTTAACCGAACTTTTCTGACAACATTCGGCGTGTTGCTGGCAATGCGTCTTGCTCAAATCCCGGAGTTGCACTTCGCCTCAAGTTCGGCAATCTACGGTGATTTCGGTGAATTGGAAATACATGAAGAGGTTGGCCCCCTTGAGCCAATCTCGAACTATGGCGCAATGAAGCTTGCATCTGAGGCTCAAATACGGGCGGCGGTGGAGGCGTATTTGCCGCGCGCGAATATTTTCCGTTTTCCAAATGTTGTTGGGGTGCCCGCCACTCACGGTGTGATTTTGGATTTGATCCGCAAGCTGAGGGCCACGCCCAACCGACTCGAGGTGCTGGGCGATGGAACACAGAAGAAGTCCTATCTGCACGTCGATGATCTCATCGAAGCGATGATGCATATCAGTCGCCTAAAGGGGCGTTATCAAGTATTCAATATTGGCCCCACTGATAAGGGAGTTACGGTGAGAATGATTGCTGAAGCTGTAAGAGATCGAGTGTCGCCAACGGCAATGATTGCATACAGCCAAGGCAATCGAGGCTGGGTAGGAGATGTGCCGCGCTTCCGCTATTCCGTACGTAAGTTGGTCGAAACTGGTTGGACGCCAACGCTTGGGTCGGACGAAGCCGTGCGCCGTGCTATCGAAGAGATCGCTTGTCAGGAGGTGGGCGCTTGACACAGGCGGTGATACTTGCGGGTGGTAAAGGCACCCGTTTGGCCGAACGGCTGAATGGGCGCCCAAAACCCTTGGTGGACGTCGATGGCATTCCTCTCCTGGAACGCCAACTCCGAGCATTAGCCGCTCACGGCGTTGACGACGTCTTCGTGCTGGTCAATCACGCCGCTGAGCAGATCGAGGCTTTCGTTTCAGGCCGTGATTTTGGCTGCAAGGTAAGGCTGGTCCACGACGGTGAACCTAAGGGCACCGCCGGTGCCGTACTCGCTTGTATTGATATGCTGGCCGAGCGCTTTTTAATTGTCTATGGAGATACACTGTTTGACATCGATCTGGAGCACATGATTGCTGCTCACGAGATGGCCGGTGCCGATGCGACGCTTCTGCTGCATCCAAACGATCACCCAGCCGATTCAGATCTTGTCGAGCTCGCTAGCAGCGGAGCCATTCAAGCGTTCCATTCTTACCCTCATGCTCCCGGTAGAGAACTTCGCAATTTGGTCAATGCAGCTCTTTATGTTGTCGAGCGTTCCGCGCTTGAGCCGTGGAGGAGCTTCTCGACCCCGTGTGACTTTGCCAAGGATCTATTCCCGGCTATGCTGGTTTCCGGCGCGCATCTTAACGGATTTGTGAGCTTCGAATATATCAAGGATCTCGGTACGCCCTCCAGGCTAGACAAAGTTGTTGGCCACCTCCGCAATGGTGTTGTGGCCCGGGCCAGCCGCTCTAAGCCCCAGAGTGCAGTTTTCATTGACCGCGATGGCACCCTAAATGCTTTGAAAGGGTACATTTCCCGCCCAGAAGATCTGGTGGTGCTGCCCGGGGTTCCTGCCGCCGTGAAACGCCTCAACGATGCGGAGTATCGGGTTGTCATGATAACAAATCAACCGGTAGTCGCTCGGGGGGAGTGTACTGACGAGGAACTCCAGCAGATTCACAATCGATTAGAATCCGTGCTCGGTGCGGAAGGAGCGTATCTCGACGCAACCTTCTATTGCCCTCACCATCCAGACGCAGGCTTTCCTGGCGAAGTGACCTCGCTGAAGTTCGCCTGCGAGTGTCGCAAACCGTCTACGGGTTTGTTTGTCAAGGCAATTGCAATGATGAACATCGACCCGTGTCGATCTTGGATGGTAGGTGATACAACAAGTGATCTACTGGCCGCGGAGCGCGTCGGCGTCAGTTCTGTACTGGTGGCGACCGGCGAAGGCGGTGCTGATGGCAAATATCCTGTCGCACCTGATTTCGTTGCCCATGACTTTGGTGCAGCTGTCCGTTTGATCGTTGATGTTTATCCCCTGATTGTCAACGCAGTGGGCTCGGTGTTGTCGAAGGTCGCCCCAGGAGAATTGATTTTGGTCGGAGGACCTGCTCGCTCTGGCAAGACTACTCTGACGGGCGTGCTGAAAAGAGAATTGAGGAGCCGCGGGCTCAACGTGCAGTCTCTCTCTCTCGATCGATGGATACTCCCCGAGGCGGATCGTGGAACCGGCGTGTACGGACGGTATGGGATTGCTGAGGCTCAAGCATCGCTTCTCGGCTGGCTTGAGGGAAGCGGCTGCGAATTATCGCTGCCTGGTTACGATCGTTCTAAGCGGTTGCGGGTCGAAGGTGGCAACCTAAAGCTATCCAAGGAAAGCATACTTATTCTGGAAGGAGTACCCGCACTTCTGGCGGATTGGCCGACAGCGCGTTCGACACGGCGGCTTTACGTTACAGGTGACGAAGACGCACGCAGAACGCGCGTGATCGATGATCTTGTTGATCGCGGTCTAGCGACACCTCAACAAGCAGTCGGCATCTACAACGAACGACAGGCCGATGAGGTTGAATTAGTTGAGGCAGGGCGCTCATTCTCGGACGTTGTTCTGTCGCTAGATGCAATTGTTTCCGGTCGGAAGATATCGTAATTTCGTTATGTGTTGTTGTTGGCTAACAAAGATCGATCGCGCAGAGCGATCCGAATGTCAGTAGGTCGGCTATCGCCAGCTGACCGACCCGGCTGCCAGCGAAGGCGGTCGCCGACAAGCTACCCAACGCGAGGGGCGCGATCCCGGAACGCAGCGCCAGCGCGAAAGTTGGCTTCCGGAGGTAACGGCGGCGCGTTGGCGTGAGATCCCACGGATCCGCCATCGTCTCTGGTTCTTGGTAGAGACAAAGGCGATGATTGAAGATATGCTTCCGCTCGGCCGTTGGGGCTGGCATCGAATCTGAGAACAAAATTGTTGGCAAGCGCGCCTGCCCTGATCGGAAAGGTGGTTTTGCCGGATGAATAGTTCGTCGAACGGCCAGAAGGGTGGGACAACGCTCATCGGTGCGGTTGCCCTTTGACGTCGCAACGGCCGATCAGTGCTCCCACCCAGTCCGGTCTGACTTTGCGCTGTTTGCCAACCGAGAGCGGTTAGAAACTTCTCGCTAACTGCTCGAATTTCATTTTTTCAGGCATGCAAAACAGTCGGGTCGTCTTCAAAGGATAAAATCGTGCTGATTCAACGCGGTCGTGGCAGCGACGAAAACTGAGAAGTCTGCCTTCCCATTTCCATCAATGTCACCTTCGACCATCGATCCACCGTTGATCAAATTGATGCGCAATTCGCCGGCTTGGTTATGGAAACTGGAATTTCCAATAAAGGTAAACGGATTGTCCTGCCCTCCAGCAATTGCGTCGATGGCGGAGAGATCAATTCTGTCGCCCTGCGTATGAGAAAAATCGGTAATGGTAGATAGTTGTCCTGACGTTAGTTGCGTAAATCGGAATACGTCCGCACCGCCCCCGCCGGTCAGCGTATCACCGCCCCCTCCACCGAAAATAACGTCCGCAAAGCCGCTTCCGATCAGCACATTACTAAACTGAGAGCCATTTAGAACGACACCGGCCGTCGCCGCCGATGCATCGACGTTCTCAAAACCCGTGACGTAGGCGTTGCCGCCGGTCACCTGGCTGGAAGAGAAATTGTCAAGGTTGACGGTTGCCGCGGACTTCAGGATCAGCGTATCGGTTCCTGCACCACCGTCGATGGAGTAGTCGGCGGCATCGTAGACAATTCGATCATTGCCGGCTCCGCCGGAGAGGCGATCGCCACCGGCACCGCCGTCGATAACGTCGTCGCCCGCGCCGCCATCCAGCACGTCTGAACCCGCTCCGCCGGTCAGGGTATCGGCATAGGCGCTCCCCTTGAGGTTGCTTCCGAACGGAGAGGCGTTGAGAACGACGCCGGCCGTTGCCATCGATGCATCGACATTCTCAAAACCCGTGACGTAGGCGTTGCCGCTGGTCACCTGGCTCGAAGAGAAATTGCCAAGGTTGACGGTTGCCGCGGACTTCAGGATCAGCGTATCGGTTCCTGCACCACCGTCGATGGAGTAGTCGGCGGCATCGTAGACAATTCGATCATTGCCGGCTCCGCCGGAGAGGCGATCGCCACCGGCACCGCCGTCGATGACGTCGTCGCCCGCGCCGCCATCCAGCACGTCCGAACCCGCCCCGCCGGTCAGGCTATCGGCATAGGCGCTGCCCTTGAGGTTGCTTCCGAACGGAGAGGCGTCGAGGCCGACGCCGGCCGTTGCCATTGATGCATCGACATTCTCAAAACCGGCGACGTAGGCGTTACCACCGATCACTTGGCTGGAAGAGAAATTGCCAAGGTTGACGGTTGCCGCGGACTTCAGGATCAGGGTGTCGGTTCCCGCACCACCGTCGATAGAATAGTCGGCGGCATCGTAAACAATTCGATCGTTGCCGGTTCCGCCGGAGAGGCGATCGCCACCGGCACCGCCGTCGATGACGTCGTCGCCCGCGCCGCCATCCAACACATCTGAACCCGCCCCGCCGGTCAGGGTATCAGCATGGGCGCTGCCCTTCAGGTTGCTTCCGAAGGGAGAAGCGGTGAGAACGACGCCGGCTGTCGCCGCCGATGCATCAACGTTTTCGAAACCCATGACGTAGGCGTTGCCCCCGACCACCTGACTAGAAGAGAAATTGCCAAGGTTGACTGTTGCGGCAGCCTTCACAATCAGGGTGTCGGTTCCAGCACCACCGTCGACGGTTGATGCAGACGGATCGTAAAGGACTTGGTCGTCACCCGACAGGTCGATCCCGGTCGTCAATTTAGCAGCTATGATGTGAGAAGTCGTTTCAGTACCAGTGATCTCTGTCAGCGTTTTTGAACCGTCTGGATTCTGAGTTTGCACGGCTACATCAAGGTTGTTGATCGTGAGCGACCCCGCCCCGGACGCAACTTCGGAGCCCAGCTGAATCGATGCAACATAGGATTTTGGAGCAACAATTTGGAGCTGCTGCAGCTTAGCTAAGATTGCTGTTACGTCGATTTCACCAGCCGGTTGATCGGTATCGAGCGCCACCGAGGTGACCGTCCCAGTCGAATATATCTTGGCAGAAGATGTGCCAATTTGGAGAGTGCCGATGAGGTCGCCGCACGGTGTGAGATCACCCTTGTGAACCCAAATCATGATCTCGTTCGTGATCGTCGATGCGTCGCCATACGCCTTATTTGTGAGCCAGATGTCGAACGCGACGTTGAAGCCTCCTATGTTGCCCTTGTAGCTCACATCGTAGTCGATCGTCAGTGCAGACAACGCACTAACTTGTGTGGGCGCGAATCCGCCCGCGCTGGCGATCGGCTTGCCGCCGCCAAAAGGGCTAACACCCAAGATAATCTCTGGATAGGCGCGAATCGTCGTGAATGCTTCGGTGACGAGGGGAAAGGACCAGCTGAACGTGGTGCCCGCCGTAACATCGGAAGTATTGACAAGGCTGTCGATTGAATAGTCCTTTCCATAAACCATGCTGCCGGAATTCCAGACGTTATTCAGAATTCCGTAGCCATGAGCGCTGAAAAACTGTCCAGGTCCGGCCAGCAAAGTCTCACTCGAATGCGCCTCGACCGCCGGCGGCTTCAGACCAAATTCATAGGGCGTTAAATTCGCCAGAGAGACGTCACGCAGTAACAGCTTTTCTTGGTTTGCAAATGTGAAAATCACATCGGGCCCGACCTGAGCCCCGAGTGCAGTGAGCTGGGCAAAGTTGCTGATGCCATAGCCCTGCAATTGAATGACATCGTAACCTGGCTTGAAGTTCATAATAGTGTCTGAACCGTTGCCGGCCGAAACGCGGAACACATCGGCGCCTCGTCCACCAACAAGAACGTCATCGCCGGCCATCCCGTCTATCGTTGCGCCCACGTCGCCCGCGATGATGATATTGTTAAGGGCGTTCCCGGTACCTGCCGTTGATCCCGGTGAACTAAGCAGAAGATTCTCGACGTTGTCCGGCAGCGTCACGGCCCCCCAGTACCGGCTGTCAATGGTATCGATGCCTTCACCCGCTCTTTCGATAACTTTCGACGCGCTGTCCCAGAGGAAATACGTGTCATCGCCGGCACCTCCGACAAGCCGATCACCGCCGGCGCCCTGATACGCTTCATTGGCGGCAGTGCCGGTCTGGATCTCCGCAGTGGGAGTATTGCTCATCTGCCTTGTAGGTGTGGCGGACAATGAAAGCGCTTCGCCTTTGACATTAACGTAGGTCGGCATGTGCATCTCCTGTTCTAGTGCACATTGCCCAGTGATGTCCGAAGGAACGGTTCAGGAAGATTCTAAGTACAATTAAAAAATGATGCCTAAAATTTTAGAGTTTGTAGGCTGCGCGGCGGAGCGTCTAAGGAATACAGCCAAATCGGTGGGGCGCGCTTGACCTGTGCCTCCTTGCCTCAGCGCGAATTTTGTTGTTGCGATGATGCACGAGCTCGGTCTTCAGGGTATGGAGAGAAGCTCTCCATCGAGACATTTTCGTAGTAATTGGCCTTGCGGCTTATGATGCTCTTATGGCGGCCCCACCAGGGCGTTGCGGTAGGCCTGCGAAGCATATTGTACGCCGCGATCGAGCGGCGGCTCGACACCATCAGATCGACGGCCTCGCGCCTGTACTCTTCTGTAAATGACGACGTGGATCTTCCATTCGACACCTCCAAGCTCAACGAGTCTACTACGGGTGTCCACTCATTCGGAGGAGGTTCACATGCGCCACGGTGCGTTTGGATAAAGGCCCAGGCGGCAAACTCAGGAGCGTGCCAAGTGACGGAACCTCTCGTTGATAGGACCGTCGGCCTGACTTCACTCCGTACTCTGCCGTCTGCGTGAAGTTGCCATTTGGAAAATATGCGGCAAGTTTAACAGCCCGCTAGATGGCGAATTCAGCTCGATAAGGCTAGCGACGACTTGGAAATAGTCCGAAGCGACCGCAGGCGATCGGCTGAAACCAACTACTAAATTCTTGGTAAGTTGGCCACCATGTCGGGGTTGACCTGGATTGCGGTTAAGTCCAAAAGCGACTATCTCGAAGGCGCTTAGGCGCTGTTGCGTTGATATCCAAGCGTGCGCGGTCGCTTCCAACTGATTGGACCGGGTTTACACATGCAAGAGAGGATTGCTCTGATAACCGGCGTGACCGGGCAAGACGGTGCCTATCTCGCCGAGTATCTTCTGTCGCTCGGCTACATCGTTCACGGCATCAAGCGCCGGTCGTCATCATTCAACACCGCGCGGGTCGATCATTTATATAGGGATCCTCACGTCGGGAATGTGCCGTTTTTGATGCACTATGGCGACATGACCGATTCATCCAATCTAATCCGCCTCGTGCAGCAGATCAGACCGACCGAGATTTACAATCTCGCAGCTCAGAGTCACGTTGCTGTTAGCTTCGAGAGCCCAGAATACACCGCAAACGCCGACGCAATCGGTGTGCTGCGTCTGCTTGAAGCAATCCGTACCCTTGGCTTAGAGAATGAGGCGCGGTTCTACCAAGCCTCTACCTCCGAGCTATACGGTCTCGTGCAAGAGATTCCGCAGAAGGAGAGCACGCCGTTTTATCCGCGCTCTCCTTACGGAGTAGCAAAACTCTACGGCTACTGGATCACAGTGAACTACCGCGAAGCCTACGGAATGTTTGCAAGCAACGGTATCTTGTTTAATCACGAGAGTCCGATCCGCGGCGAGACCTTTGTAACTCGCAAAATTACCCGCGGCGTCGCCCGCATTGAGATGGGTCTGGAAGAAACGCTCTATCTTGGAAATCTGGAGGCTAAACGTGACTGGGGCCATGCCAAGGACTACGTTGAGGGTATGCACTTGATCCTCCAAGCCGACAAGCCGGACGACTTTGTGCTCGCCACCGGGGAGATGCACTCGGTCCGCGAGATGGTCGAGCTGTCTTTTGCGCAAGTCGGCCGTCGTATCGCCTGGCGCGGGAAGGGCGTCGAGGAAATCGGGATCGACGAGACGAGCGGCAAGACGGTGGTGAAGATCGATCCGACCTATTTTCGCCCAACTGAAGTCGATCTCCTCGTGGGCGATGCGAGCAAAGCGCGTGAGAAGCTCGGCTGGAAGCCGAAACGAACCTTTTCCCAGCTTGTTGAGGAAATGGTAGCTAGCGATCTAGCCCAAGCAAAACGGAACGCCGGAAGTGGAACGCATACCGTTTGAGCTAAAAGGAAAGAACGTCTATGTCGCCGGTCATCGCGGCATGGTCGGCAGTGCGCTCTTACGCCGGCTCGCTCGAGAGGATGTTAGGCTTGTGACTGTCGACCGGCGCGAGGTCGATCTTTGCAATCAGGCTGTCGTGTTCGATTGGTTCGCAAAGACGAGGCCACAGATCGTGTTCCTTGGCGCCGCGAAGGTCGGAGGCATTGTCGCCAATGACACGTTGCGCGCCGAATTCATCTACGACAACATCGCGATCGCAGCGAACGTCATTCACGCCGCACATCTGAACGGTGTCGAGAAACTGATGTTTCTCGGCTCGTCCTGCATCTATCCAAGGCTCGCTGCCCAGCCGCTCCGGGAAGAGTCGATGCTTACGGGTCCGCTCGAGCCGACCAACGAACCCTATGCGATAGCCAAGATCGCTGGCATCAAAATGGCTGAGGCCTATCGCCATCAGTACGGGAGCGACTTCATCAGCGTGATGCCGACCAATCTCTACGGTCCCGGGGACAATTATCATCCACAATATAGCCACGTGGTCGCCGCCCTGATCCGGCGCTTCCATGAGGCGAAGGTCGCCGGCGCCCAAAGCGTTGCGGTCTGGGGCTCCGGTACGCCACGCCGCGAGTTCCTCTACGTCGATGACATGGCCGATGCGTGCGTACATTTGATGAAGACCTACTCCGCTGCCGAGCTGGTCAATATCGGAACCGGTGAGGATATCACGATTGCCAGCTTCGCCCGAGTGGTCGCGGACGTGATCGAGTATCGCGGCGAGATCACCTTCGACACCTCACGCCCCGATGGCACCCCGCGCAAGCTGCTCGACGTCAGCCGGCTTACTGGGCTGGGCTGGAAAGTGCAGACGTCGCTCGGTGAAGGACTGCGGCGGGCGTATGACGCGTTTCTGACGAACTTGCACTATGATCTCGTGCCAACTGACCATAGTTGAGCGTTGGCCTTAGATGGCGCCCTAACCTCTCTTATTGAGACGAAGCCTCATCGCGCGATCTCGCCCCGGCACCATTCACTATAGTGGACCGGCGAACATTGTTGATCTCCTTCAATAGCAATAGACGTCGAAGCTGTGCTCCATTCAGGAGTGATTCAAATAGCAGGATGATCTCGCGCGCCTGAACGTAAACCTCCATGCTAATGGCGTGCTGATCGAAGCCATGCGTTTCAAGGCGGGCTTCGATATCCCGTGCGGCAGAGGCATCCAGTTGCCAATCCAACGCGTTAGTCATGGTATAGGTCTCGGCAATATCCCGGAATTCCGGAATAACACCAGCGAGATCGACGCGGCGAAGCGTCATCTCGATAGCCTTCTGACGATAGGTGTTTAGGAGCCTGTGCCGCAGTACCCGGTAGCGCTGCATCTCCCACGAGAGTTCGGCAACGTCGATAGCGAGTAGCCACTCGACGGCAGATTGAGGATTTATATCGCAAAAGATCGCGGCCTGGACTGCATAATAGTGGTCAATGTTCTCTCCGGGCAGAAGTTGAGGCGGAGGACATAGTGCTTCAAATTGAGGCGGCAAGACACTTCGCAACCTCGGAGGTAGGTTGACGGGACCATTCATTAACCTTGCGCCTCAGACAGCGGATGGAGCGGCGGTAGAGCGACCGGTACACCATGTGTCACATGGATGGGGCTCGCATCCCAAAATTGCTTCGCAATGGGCAATGGTGAAATTTGCAGATTGGTCCACCAGGCTCTTTCGTCTCCGTTCCGGTGCAGGGATAGGTGATGGGATCGGCACAGCGGCACGGTAAACTCATCGCTGACTTTGCGTCCCAGGGTCCGCGGTTGAGCAAATTTCAAGTGATGCGCGTCAGCGGGGGTCTTCTGGCAGACCAAACAACCCTGGCTGCGAATGAAGCCGAGGTGATCCTTGCTTCGTCTCCGAGGCAGCTCTTTCGGGAAGGCGAGGCCGACCTCTGCTCGGGACGAGGCGTTGGCGGGTCCCTCAACTTCGCGCTGTCTGATCGCTGTCACGGGCTGTTGGTCTGCTAAATCGAGATCGGGAAGGGCGGCTTCCTCGAACCTCTTCTGGTAGGCGGCCTCGAGCAGGCGGGCGTCCGCCTCCAGAAGAGTGTTCTTGAGCGGGAGGCTGATCTTGGCCCAGGCGAGCAGGTCCTCGCCGCCTTCTCGCACGGCAAGCTCGCCCAAGAGCCGATCCAACAGCTCAGCGGAGCGGTCGGGCGGCAGGACGGGAGCTCGGTTCAGGACGCCTTTGTGCGGCTTGCCTTTCGGTCCTAGCTGGATCTGCGGTTCGATGGCAGCGGGAGACCCTGTCATGAGGTCCGGGGCGTCCAGATCGTCCTCCCCGGCGATGCCGACCAAGGCAAACAGCGCATAGCGGCGGGCGTAAGTCAGCGCCGCCCCCATCCGATGCGGCGCCTCGACCTCCTTGGAGGCGCAGACCGGGAGGTCCGAGGAGATCCACTCCCCTGAGGCGTGGGCTAGCAGGGTGGTGAGGTGAATTTGCCCGGTCGGCTGTTCGATCCGGGTGGTCTGGATCGTGGCGATCTCCTGCTGGCTCAGGGTCTTGCGGACGATGTCCAGACCAGAGGCCAACGAGGCGTAGCGGAAAGTCCGGTCCTCCTCGCGCGGGAAGGGCGACCTGATGACGGCCGTCAGGGTCTTCTCGGGATTCATCAGTTCAGCCTGGGCTCGGGCAAGGGCGGCCGCGATGGTCCCGATGCGCTCACTGGATTGGTGCATGGGACCCCTCCGCTGCTTGAGCCTCGAAGCTGATCGCACCCGACTTCGAACGCTTGGCCTTGATGCCGTGGCCGGTCGCCTCCTTGGCATCCTCCGGCATCAGCTTTTTCAGATCCGTTTTGGCCGTCTCGTGCTCGCCTTGGGCCTCGCGCGTCCGCAGATAGATCGCCGCCAGGTCAGCCCATTGGTTGGAGGTCGACATATCGACGACTTTCACCGCCTCGAGTCTTGGACGAGGTGTTTCGATATTGAAGAGGATCGGCGGCTCGCCGCTTTGGACACAACGCCAGAACTTCTTTTCGGCCGTGAGCAGGAGATGCTGATAGAGCGGATCGGCGTGAATTTTGATCTCGACCCATTTACCGCCGCCGGTGATGATCGAGAGAACGGCGCTGCGTGACGCGGTGACCCACATGTTGTGCTGCAGCTGGGCCATGTGCTTCTCGGCCGCAGCTTCCTCCGTAAAGGCCCAAGGCAGCATGAACTTGGCTTCGAAGACGGCACCGGTCTGCTCGACCGTCCCGTCCAACGTTGCCGCCATCCATTTATGGATGGGATGACGAACGCGCTTCTGAATGTCCTTAACCGTGTGGCCGCTCGCGCGTTGATACCAGGCGCGGTTCAAGACCTCCGTCACAGTTCCGAGCTGGACGATCAGATTGTCTGAGAGATCCTGCAATTCGATTTCGCCGCGCTTTTCCCGCCAAAGGCGGATGAGGTTCTCCTGATTATGTCCCATGATGATGCGGGCATCCGAACCACCGATGAAATGCCGTCGATCATTCGGATTGAAACGCATAATGGGATGCTGTGGCTCGGCCACGCCGTCACTCTGTAAGCTACGCACGGGTATCTCCTCCTCCAGGAACAGCGGCGCTCCTCGCCGCACTGCCTGAAGCCCCGCGTCCGCGGGGCGAGATACCGGCGCTGCCATTGCGCCCGGCCCGACTCAGTAACGCTCCGATCGCGGCGGAATGCCAGTCGTTTCTGCAGCAATCATATTGCTCATATCGTCTGTAAATTGGCGTCGCGATCGGCTATCCGGGCCCCTCCAGCGCAAATCGACAAATCGAAGCCAATGATACGGGCGAAAGTGCATCGGCGTCGCCTCAAGGTTGGCACTAACGCAGGGCTCCGGGTCTCCCTCCTGGGCGCGATCGGCCTCTTCCGCTAGTCCTTAACGTTGACCGGTGAGGTTAATCGCAGCTATCGTTTGTCGTCCCATCGCGCGGCCTGTAATTCCTTGAATTCCCAAGGGCAGGTCAGAATGCTTGATCGAACTGAGCAGAGCGATGAGCCGACTAGCCGGCAAAGGCGCATCGGCGACCATCTCTTGGCGTTTGTCTTCTTCGGGGCCGCCGGCCTGGCGATGATTGCTTGGATTGTGGCGCTTGGCTGGGTAGGTTTTCGTTTGATACTCTGGATTATTTCCTGAATTCGATTGTGCCTACCATGAACGACTTCGAAGGCCTTTCCGATCATTTCCTCCTGCGGATGTACGAGTTCATCCGAAACGAAGTTGTGGCCGACGCATTGGCTGGCACGAGCCTAGTCGGAGCCGCCGCGAGACAGCGGGCGGAGCGACTGTCCTCGGAGATCGAACGCCGCGAACTTCACTGCAAACGCATCGCGTGGTCCAAACGCACCGACATTAATAGTGGTGCAAGCGAGGTGCCCATTGAATCGCTGAAGACTTCCTCAACTTAAATTACTCGATGCGTACCGCGTGCCGACCGGGTTCGTTGCGAGCGCAGAGGCAAGTGTCGGTGCAGTCCGTTTAGCACTTAGCGAAAGCGCCGGAACCCAGGATCCACACTGAAAGCGTGCGACCTGGCTAGGTCGGAACGCGAGGCGCCGTACGATCCGATTTTATGCGACACACATCCACGGTCGCTCCCGTAGAGCAGACATCAGAGAACGCAGCCTCATGACGTCACAACGAAAGATCGAAACAAACAGGCTGAACGCCAAACGAAGCACAGGGCCCAAGACAAACACGGGAAAAGCGAAGTCGAGCCGCAATGCCCGTCAACATGGGCTCTCGCGCGTGAAGGCGGAACGTGATGCTAGCTCCAGCTGCTTAGGGCGGGCGATCACGGCAGGCTTGGCGCAGCAAAACAGCTCGTTGAGCATTGATGATCTTGTCCGTGCCAATCTGTGGCTGGGTCGCATCCGCCAAGCCCGTTATGACATGCTCATTGCGTTGCTGGAATGCCCGATCCCGAAGCTGGCGAAGCGGCTTGCTGGACTGGAACGCTATGAGAGAGAGGCCCGGGCTGCGCAACGGCGTGTCCTGAAACGCTTGTTGGACTAGGGATCACAAGAGGGTGGGCGCTGTAGCATCGTGACGCCGTCCGACTTTGTAGATGAGCTGGTCGATCTCCATTGAGACCTGAATTGCCTCAACCACCCGGCTCGCCTCTGCGCAGGCCTGTGCCGCCCGGCGTTCTTTTTGGCCCTTCAGCTTGGCAACGGATTTCGCAGAACATGATTTGATGGCTTCATCAACGGTTCCGCTTTCATAGAAGTCGGACTTCGCTGACCAATTCGCTCGTCGCATGCGCTCCGGTCGTTACAGAAATCCAGCCATTTCAGAGCAACCCTGTGGCTCCCCGAGGGATCATCGGAGCACATCCTAAGCTTAGGAGAATTGGACCCATAGTGCATCGCGTACGGACTGTCTCTGAGGATGTCTTATGTCGCTGAAATAGTGCCATGGCGTGGAACGCAGGTCTTCAACGCGGGAGCGGCTATGTCCACTTCGTGTAGTGTCGTTTGATGATAGGGATTTTGACAAACACCAATTTTAAAATGTCGACTCCAACTGATCGGCGATTTCAATCCGACGACATTAAGCTTGTTTGCTCACCCTAAGGCAGCTTCCAGATTGACGAGCACTGTCTGGCCTCGCAGAGTGAGTCCAACGAAAATTGGAGCGGGGGGTGCGGTGCTTGTCGAGCCTTTCATCAGCGACATCTACGAAGCGGCGATCGTTCCCGAAAAATGGCAAGGCGTTTTAGACCGGCTGGCTGAACTTGCCGATGCCGAGGGTACATTGCTGTTCGCTGCCGGTCCGGGCGTACCGCGATGGGTCTCTTCCGCCGCGATCGAGCATGTGGTTGTTGAGTGGACTCGAAGCAAATGGTTTCTCGACAATCCACGTGGTAAACGGCTCGTTCCGCTGAATGAGCCGAGGTTCTTGACCGACTTCGACGCCTTGACTATCGAAGAGATCGAAGCGTCAGCCTACTATACCGAACTTCTCCGGCCACGCGGACTGGGTTGGTGCGTCGGCACGTCGATCCGGTCGCCATCGGGCGACACACTCGTATTCTCGATCGAAAAGGCAAACATGAAGGGGCCAGTTCCGCGTGAGGTGGCGGCTCGGCTTGACGAGTTACGTCCGCACCTGGCGCGTGCCGCGTTACTTTCCGCGCGATTGGGGCTCGACCGCGCCGCTACTACGGTCGCCACCCTTGAAATGATTGGCCTGCCCGCTGCCGCGGTCACAGACTCGGGAAAAGTCGTTGCCGTTAACGCCGGCCTGTCGCATCAGGGGTCCGGCATTGAGGTTGCCGCCAACGACATGATCCGGCTGGCGAGCCCGGCGGCGCAAGAAATGCTGATGCAGGCGATTGCGCGAAACAGTGCGTCCGCGCGAAGTTTGGGCCGATCAATTCCGGTCGGTGCAACTAAGCGGGCGCCGCCGTCGGTCGTACATGTCTTGCCGCTGCGCGGTGCGGGTCTAGATATTTTTAGCGGCGCGATATCGATCGTTTTCGTGACGCCCGTGGTACCGAACAGTAGTTTCGCACCTGAGTTGCTGGGAGCCTTGTTTGATCTCAGTCCCGCCGAAGCGCGCATCGCCAGCCAGTTGACCGATGGCAGCTCAATCGAAGAAATCGCGATCTCGACGGGACTGTCGCACAACACGATCAGGAGCCAGCTCAAGTCCGTTTTTTCAAAGACCGGCGTGCAACGGCAGGCGGAGCTTGTCAGCCTATTGGGTGAAACGATCAATTTGCCCGGATGACGATAGCAATGTCTTTGCGGCACAACTTATGATAAAATTCCTGACCCAAATGGGTGAAGATTGCCGTGTAACTACCGATGCTTGGTCGCTTGACGCGAACGTCGGGCTGATGAATATAGCGGCGATTGCAAATACCTAATGGATCATTAACCGGCACTTAGCGCACCGACCTAGCCCAATTCCATCCGAAATGGCCAAGGCGAAATAGCAGTGAATCTGCCAGGGGGAGCCATGTCTGAAACAGCCGCAATTGGCTGCGTGGTAATTGTTGCGTGGGCGAGAAAACGTCTGTTCGGACCACGCAATCACACCCGAGGCTATGTCGCGTACTGCTCGAGTGCCGGGCGCGCGATTCTCGGCGGGCTCTTGATTTGCGCTCCTGCGATTCCGGCGATGTCAATTCAAACTATTCAGCATGATCTAGGCTGAACGTAAAAGCGAAAGCCGGATCTGTATTCACCGCTCGCGACGGCGGGATTTCGAGATGGTCGACATGTTTTCGCGGGCTGTGATGCCCTCGGTCCGAAATATATTGGCATGGGAGAATTTCGATGACGGTCAAAAAGACTTCGAATGGATTTGTTTCGACCGAGACGGGCGACGCAACGGTCGAGCAATTCTTCGATCTTGATTGGCGCTTTGAAGGGGCTGCAGTAATTTCGGTCAATGGCGAATTCACCACGACGCAACACTTTGATTCGGATTGGTCATTCGCTTCGGCAGACGTCCAGTCGACATCGAGCGGTACTAGCACCGTGCAGCATTTCGATTCCAATTGGCATTTCACGGGTGCGACGGCGACAACCGTCAACGGCGATTCCAAGACGATCCTGCAATTCGATTCCAACTGGTCGTTTGTCTCCGCAGACGTGGAGTCGGCCTCGAACGGAGCCAGCTTAATTCAGCATTTCGACGCCAGCTGGCAATTCTTGGGAGCGACCTCCGTAACCATAGACGGTGATTCGACGACAACCCAACAATTCGATGCTAGTTGGCATTTCCTAGGCGCCACCTCGATCACCATCAATGGCGGCTCCAAGACGACGCAGCACTTCGATTCACATTGGTCGTTCATGTCGGCGGACGTTGAGTCCATGTCGAAGGGAACGAGCACGGTTCAGCACTTCGATGCCGATTGGCACTTTCTCGGGGCGACGACCACAAGGGTGGATGGCGGGTCTACGACAACCCAACAGTTCGATCACAATTGGTCGCTCACCTCAGCGGACGTGCAGACCAGTTCGCACGGCAGCACAACCGTTCAGCACTTCGACGCGCATTGGCAATTCCAGGGCGCGACCTTCACGTATTCGGAGGGGGACAACCACTGGACTCAATCGTTCGGCTCAAACTGGGAATTCAAAGGCGCCACGGTCGATACCAACCACATTGCCAATTCGCCCTATGTTTCGACTCATGAGACGTTCGACGCCAGTTGGCAGCCTGTGGAGTGGACGGCCTATGATTCGGCCGGCAATGTCGTCGATCACATCGATTTTTACGCGAACCATGTGGCCGTGATCGGTGGGACGGCGTCTGGAGAGGTGACGGAGGATTTCGCCTTATCGAACGGCTATCTTGTGGCCGGCGGCTCGCTGAACATTGCGGATCCCGACTCCGGCGAGTCCGAGTTTGTCGCGCAATCCGACAAGAGCAGTTCATACGGCCACTTCTCGATTTCTTCAGACGGCCACTGGACCTATGTGGCCGACGATAGCCAAGCTGCGATTCAGCAACTTCGAGCCGGAGAAACCCTTACGGATAGCTTTACGGTCACGTCGATCGACGGCTCCGCCCATCAGGCTGTGTCGGTTACAATTCACGGCGCCGATGACGCTGCTGTCATATCCGTTCCGACTCAGAACGATGTCACCGAGGACGCAAGCGTCGGGAAGCTGTCGGTCTCAGGCCAATTGACGGTCACCGACGCCGATCACGATCAGCCCTTCTTCAGTACCGTCGTCATTCCCGCCCCGGGAAACCTTGGCCTCCTGACAATCAGCGCCGATGGCGAATACACCTACAGCGTCGACAACGCGGCGGTTCAGGGCCTGGCCGCAGGCGAAGTCAAGGTCGAGACCTTCACGGTTTCATCGATCGACGGCACCACCAAGCCGGTTTCGTTCACCATCCACGGTACCCAGGACGCGCCGGTGCTGAACGTCGCGACCGCCGCCGGACAAGCCGACGACGCCCAGATCGCGCTTCACATCGACGCCCACACGATCGAGAGCGGCACGCTCGGCATCGTCGTCATCACCGGGATTCCGGACACCTTCACGCTCAACCACGGCGTCTTCGTGCTCGACGGCGCCGGGGACGGGCACTGGGAAGTCCCCTCCGACTTCAATACGCTGTCCACGCTAGCGCTCGTTCCGGGACCGGACGCCCAAGCCGGGACGCTGACGCTGCACGTTTCCGTGGCCTCGATCGAAGGCGGCCATCAGGCCGTCGCGAACGCTCCCCTGACCGTCGACGTCACGGGAAGCGAGCATGCGGTCAGCCAGCGCGCGGTCGACGGCTACATCGCCGGCGCCTTCGTGTTCGCCGACGCCAACGACAACGGCAAGTTCGACGACGGCGAGGCCTCGGCGACGACCGGTTCCGACGGTAGCTTTACGCTCCACAATGCCCACGGCACCCTGATCATGACCGGCGGCATCGACGTCTCCACCGGACTTGCCTTCAACGGCACCCTCAAGGCGCCGGAGGGCTCGACCGTCGTCACGCCGCTGACGACCCTCGTCGCCTCGGTGATCGCCTCGGCGGCCGCCGCCGGTAGTCCCGTGTCGACCACCGCGGCGACGACGCAGGTGGCCGCCGCCTTCGGCATTGATCCGACCGCGATCGATATCAACCATTTCGACCCGGTGTCGGAGGCAGCCTCCGGCACCGCCGGTGCGCAGAACGTGCTGTCGGCCGGAGTCCAGGTCCAAAGCACCGTCGCGCAGATTTCCGCGGTCGGCGCTTCGCAGACCGACGTCTTCAGCGCCATCGCCGGCGCCATAACCACGGCCAACACAGGCACGGGAACCGGCGTCATCGACCTCAGTGTCCCGGATACGGTCGCTGTGATCGTTTCCGACTCCGGCGTCAACGGCGCGGCCGCCGATCTGGTCACCAGCACGGTCAGCGCGGCCAACGACAGCATCCAGTCGGCCACCACCGTTACGCAGATAGCCCAGGCCGGACAGGTCGCGCAGGGCGCAGCCGCCGCGGACCTCGCCAGCGCGGCCGCCGGCCAGTTCGATGCCCAGGCGGTGGCGGCGATCCAGAGCACTTACGCCGACCCCACCGCACTGGCGGCCCAGGTTGCAGCCGCCCATGTGGCCGTCCTTCCTCCCGTGGTCGGAACTTCGGGCGGCGACCTCCTGGCCGGAACGCCGGACATCGACACCATCGACGGCCGCGAAGGCAACGACCAGATATCCGGCGGCGACGGAGCGGACGTGCTGCTCGGCGGAGCGGGCAACGACCGGCTGACCGGCAACGCCGGCAATGACCGCATCGACGGCGGCCAAGGCTTCGACCGCGCGATTTATTCCGACGCGACCGGAGGCGTGACCATCGACATGGCGGCCGGCAAGGCCTCCGGCGCCGGCGTCGACAGCGACGCTCTGACCAACGTCGAAGGTATCGTCGGCAGCGGTTTTGCCGACACCTACAATGCGGCGGGCTTCACCGGCGATTCCGGGGTGGCCGGCACTCCCGTGGGCTTCAACGAGTTCGAGGGCGGTGCGGGCAACGACGTCGTCACCGGCACCGTCAACGCGCTCGGGGTCGCCCTGACGCGCATCTCCTATGTCAGCGCCACCTCCGGCGTCACCGTGGACATCCAGGCGGGGTTCGCCGACGGCGACGCGTCCGTCGGCCACGACACGTTCGGAACCGCGGGGATCAACGGCGCTTGGGGCTCCAGCCATAACGACACCCTGCTGGGCAGCGCCAACCCGAACGGTAGCGTCGAGGTGTTCGCGGGCATGGCCGGCGACGACCTCATCGACGGACGCGGTGGCTTCGACCGCGCCGACTACAACACTGATCCGGCCACCACCACGGGCGTCGTCGTCCACATGGCGGCCGGCACGGTCACGGGCGACGCCACCGTCGGCAACGACACGCTCCGCTCCGTCGAGGCGGTCCGCGGCACCAACTTCGCCGATACCTACGACGCGGCGGGTTTCGGCACGTCGGGATTCAACATCGGCTCCAACGGCACCTTCAACGAGTTCACCGGCAACGGCGGCAACGACCTCATCACCGGCAACGGCAACACCCGCATCAGCTTCAACAACGCCACCGCGGGCGTCACCGTCGATTTCCAGGCAGGCTCCGCCTCCGGAGATGCTTCCGTCGGCACCGACACCTTCACCGGCGTCAACGCCGTGCAGGGCTCGAACTTCGCGGACTCGCTGAAGGGCGACGGCGCCAACAACACGTTCACCGGCAACGGCGGCGATGATTTCATCGACGGGCGCGGCGGCTTCGACGTCGCCAGCTACAACAACAGCTACTTCGTGACGGGAGGAGTGACGGTCGACATGGCGGCCGGCACCGCCCAGGGCGACGCCTCCATCGGCAACGACACGCTGCGCTCGATCGAGGGCGTGCAGGGCACCGGATACGCCGACACCTACACCGCAGTCGGCTACGGCGTGGCCGGGTCCGGGGCCTCGAACATCGGCAACAACGGCACCTTCAACCAGTTCGAAGGCGTCGGCGGCAACGACCTCATCACCGGCAACGGCAACACCCGCGTCATCTACGGCAGCGCGGCCGCGGCCGTCACGGTGGACCTGACGCTCGGAACCGCCCACGGCACCGCCGCAGGCGACCTGGCCGGCATCGGCACCGACGCTTTCACCGGCGTCTTCAGCGCCACGGGATCGGCCTTCGACGACACCCTGATCGGCGACGCGAACAGCAACATGTTCGTGGGCGGCGGAGGCAACGACGCCATCGACGGTGGCGCGGGCGGCGATGTCGCCATCTACAACAACGGGCGCGGGGCTTACTCCGTCGCGATCAACGCCGCCGGCGTGGTCACCGTGAGCGACCTGACGGCCAACCGCGACGGGGTCGATACGCTCACGAACGTGGAAATGCTGCAGTTCACCAATTCCAACGTCCTCGTCGCGTCCGGCAGTCAGGCCGCTCCGATCGACCTTTCCGACGGCAGACTGTTCTTCAACGCAGGCGCAAATCCCCTCGTTTCGGTGACGGGGGTTGGAATCGACGACTACGTCAAGATCAACCAGGGTCTGTCCGGACATCAGATCGATCTCGGATCCGGCGCCAACGACACGGTCATGCTGGGCGTGACCGGGGGCTATAACCTCAGCCTCGTGGGCGTCGAGAAAATCGTCGGAACGGGCGGCAACGACACCATCAACCTGGCGACGGTCGCCAACGGACTCTCCGTCGACACGGGCGGCGGCGCCGATTTCGTGAACCTCGCCTCGGGCGCCAACACCATCGCCGTCATCGGCACCGCGACCGTCCTGACCAACGATTTCGCCGCACCTTCCAACGACGTCCTGACCCTGAGCAACAACGTCGCCGGCGTCAACATCAACCTGCAGCAGGGCATCAACACGCTGAATCTCGCATCCGGCGCGAATTCGTTCGGAAACGTGTTCAGCGTCGACACCATCAACGGCTCCGGATCCGACGATACCCTCGTCGTCGCTGGCGGACTTGGTACCTTCACCGACGATCTGTCGATCGACCTCAAGGGGGGCAGCGATACGCTGCAGTTCGGGGGCCAGTATCTCTCGGCGTCGCTTCAAGGCGTCGAACACCTCGTCGGCAGTGCCGGAGACGACTCCTACGTCCTGAAAAACATCCAGGACGGCCTGACGGTCGACCTCGGCGGCGGAAACAACCATCTGACCGTCGCATCCGGCAGCAATTCGATCGCGGTCACCAACGTACAGAGCATCGGATCCGCGGATTTCTTCGGCGGCACCGCGCCTGCCTCGAACGACACGTTGAAGCTGCTCAACGACGTTTCCGGCGCCATTATCGACCTGGCCCAGGGCGACAACACCCTGAACCTGGCGGCCGGCACCAACTCGATCACCACCTACAACGTCCAGCACGTCAACGGCAGCGCGTCCGACGACGTGCTGACCATGTTCGACGCCGGAGGCGCCGCCGTCGACCTCGGCGCCGGGAATGACACCCTGAATCTCGTCGGAGCCTCCAGCGTCACCATCACGAACGTCGAGCACGTCAACGGCGGAGCCTTCACCGATTTCATCACGGTGACCGGCCCCGTCGGCGCCACCGTCACCGGGGGAGGAAGCGCGGACTTCATCACCGCGGGCGCCGGCAACGACGTCATCCGCTACACCGACGCGTCCGAGTCGTCGTCGGGTTACGCACTCGACACCGTGACGAACTTCGACGCCGCGCACGACCAATTCCTGCTCGATAACGTCGCGGGCACCGCCGGCCAGGTGCATTTCATGGTCTCAGGGGTGCTCGACGGCTCCGCGGCGACGCCACGCGCCGAAGCCATTCTCGTCGATGTCGGCGGACAGCAGCAGATACAGATCGACGTCAACGGCGACGGAGTGATTGACACGAACGACATTTCCGTCATCGTGAACGGCCTCAGCGGGACCCTGGGCGACGCCAACTTCGCCGTCATCACCCCGAACCACGCGCCGACCGACATCCTGCTGTCGGGCGCCGCAATCGTCCCCGAGAACAGCGCACCGGGATCGGTGGTCGGCCTGCTCTCCGACATGGATCCGGATGCGGGCGACGGCGCCACTTACGCCTTGACCAGCAACCTCGGCGGCCTGTTTGCCATCGTCAACGGCAACCAGATCGTCACCACCGCGCCGCTCGATTTCGAACAGGCCGCATCCCACCAGGTCACCGTCCAGGTGACCGATACGGCCGGCGCCACCTTCAGCAAGAACTTCCAGATCGGCGTCACCAACGTCAACGAGGCGCCGACCGACGTCACGCTGAGCAACAATACGGTCGCGGAAAACAGCGCGGCCAACGCCGTCGTCGGCTTCCTGACCGCCGTCGACCCGGACGCAGGAAGCACGGCAACCTATGAGATGATCTACGATGGCGGCGGGCTGTTCAGCCTGGTCGGTAACCAGGTGGTCACCACGGGTCCGCTGGACTTCGAGCAGGCGGCCTCCCACCAGATCACGGTGCGCGCCACCGATGCCGGCGGCCTCTCGGTCGACCGGACCTTCACGATCTCCACCACCAACGTCAACGAGGCCCCGACGGCGGTCCTGCTGTCGAATTCCTCGGTCGCCGAGAACAGCGCAGCCAACACGGTCGTCGGGGCGCTTTCCGCGCTCGATCCCGACGCTAGCGACAGCGCCACCTTCACGCTGACCAGCAATCCCGGTGGCTTGTTCGCGATTCTAAACGGCAACCTCGTCACCGCGGCCCCGCTGGACTTCGAGCAGGCGACGTCCCACTCCGTCACGGTGCGCGCCACCGACGCCGGCGGACTCACCCACGATACGACCTTCGCGATCGCGACCACCAACATCAACGAAGCCCCGACCGACATCTCGCTGTCGAACACCGTCATCCCGCAGGGAACCGCCAGCGGCACCGTTGTCGGCACCCTCTCCGCGCTCGACCCGGACGCAGGCGATACCTTCAGCTACACGCTGACCGACAACGCGGGTGGCCAGTTCGGCATCAGCGGTGGCAACATCGTCGTCACGAGCCCGCTGACCACCGGCACGGAGCAGATCACGGTTGTCGCCACCGACGCCGGTGGCCTCTCGTTCCAGAAGACCATCGGGATCACCGTCAACGGCGGTGCCCTCGTGGTCGGCACTTCAGGGCCGGACACCCTCACCGGCACCACCAGCGATGATACCATCCAGGGCCTCGAGGCCAACGACCGCCTGCAGGGACTCGCGGGTAATGACATCCTCGACGGCGGCCAGGGCTTCGACCGCGCGGTCTACACCGAGGCGGCTTCAGCCATCACCGTCAACCTTGCTGCCGGCACCGTAACCGGCGGCTCCGGGTCAGACACGTTGATCGGCATCGAAGGCATCGTCGGCAGCGAAAATGCCGATACGTTCGACGCCACTGGATTTGCCGGAGACACCGGCATTCTCGGCACCCAGATCGGCTTCAACGAGTTCGAGGGCCGCGGCGGCGCCGACATCATCAGCGGCGCCTTCAACAGTCAGGGCGCGATGCTGACGCGGATATCCTACGCCAACGCGACCGGAAGCGTCACGGTCGACCTCCAGGCCCACAGCGCAACCGGAGATTCAACGGTCGGCACCGACATTCTCGTCGGATCCGGGTTTGCCGGCGTCGTCGGTTCCGCAGGTGCCGACACGCTGCTTGGAAGCAACAATGCCAACGGGACCGTCGAGATCTTCGACGGCCGCGCCGGCGCCGACCTCATCAACGGTCGCGGTGGATTTGACCGCGCCGATTACAGCAACGATCCGGGCACGGCCTCGGGCATCACCGTGAACATGGCCGCCGGAACCGTGACCGGTGACGGCACTGTCGGCACCGACACGCTGCGCTCCGTGGAATCGGTGCGCGGGACCAACAAGGCCGACAGCTATGACGCCACTGGCTTCTCTGGCACAAGCGGGTCTAACCTGGGCTCCAACGGAACCTTCAACGAGTTCGTCGGCATGGGCGGCGACGACAACATCATCGGCAACAACAATACCCGGATTTCCTACATCAACGCCACCGGGGGCGTCGTCGTTGACATGCAGACCGGCGCCACACCCCAAACGGGCACCGCCGATGGCGATGCTTCGACGGGGCACGACACCTTTAGCGGCGTCAACAACGTCCAAGGCTCGATGTTCAACGACACGATCTTCGGCAGCAACATCGCGAGCACCGAGACCTTCTACGGCGGTGCCGGCAACGACGCGATCGACGGCCGCGGCGGCTTCGATCTCGCCACCTACAACAACATCTACTTCTCGACCGGCGCCATCACCGTCAACATGGGGGCAGGCACCGTGACCGGAGACGCCTCGGTCGGCACCGACACGCTGCGGTCGATCGAAGCAGTCCAGGGCACCAACTTCAACGATACGTTCAACGCCAGCACCTACGGCACCGGCACCGCGCTCAATATCGGCAACAACGGCACCTTCAGCCAGTTCGAGGGTCTCGGTGGCAACGACGCCATCACCGGCAACGGCAACACCCGGGTCATCTACTCGAGCGCCGCAGAAGCGGTCAGCATCAATATGGCGGCCGGCACCGCCAGCGGCGGCGCCTCGGTCGGAAACGACACCTTCACCGGGGTCAACAGCGCTACCGGCAGCAACTTGGCCGACACCTACGTCGCCACGGGCTTCGTCGATACCGGAGCCTTCAGTTCCGGCACCTTCAACCTGTTCGAAGGACTGGGCGGCGCCGACACCATCACCGGCAACGGCAGCACCCGCATCGCCTATACCCAGGCCGCGTCCGGCGTCTCGGTCGATCTGTCGGGCGCAACTGGGAACGCCCACAGCATCGCGGCCTCCGACGGCGCCGGGATCGGCGTCGACACCATCCTCGGCGGCGTCAACTCGGTCCAGGGATCAAACGGCGCCGACATCATCACCGGCGGATCCGGCAACGAATTTTTCTTCGGAGGCGCCGGTGCCGACACCCTCAACGGCGGCGGTGGCAACGACACGCTCACCGGCCAGGGCGGTAACGACGCCCTCGACGGCGGCACCGGCACCGACATGGCGTCCTTCACCGGCAGCCGCGGCCAGTACACCGTTTCAACCAACGGCACCACAGGCGTCACCACGGTCACCGACGCCCAGGGCGCGGCGCGCGACGGCGTCGACACCCTGACCACCATCGAGGTCCTGCAGTTCAGCGACGCCACCGTTATGCTGACCGCCGGAACAGCCTTGAACCCGGTCGATATCTCAGCCTTCAACCTCGGCGCCGGCCAGATCCTGGGGACCGGAGCGGACGACTTCCTGGCGGTCGGAGGCAACGCGTTCGGCCACCAGATCGACCTCGGAGCCGGCAACAACGACACCGTAAGCCTCGCTTCCCCGAACTTCTATCAGTTGAACCTTGTGAACGTGGAACACGTCACGGGAACCACCGGAAACGACAACGTCAATCTGGTCAACAATGCCGCGGGCCTCGTGGTGGACCTCGGCGACGGCACCGACAACATGACGCTGGCCGGAGGCCTCAATTCGCTGAGCGTGACGAACGTCGAGATACTCACCACCACCGACTTCAGCGGGACGGCCGTCAACGACACGCTGACGCTGCAGAACAACATCAGCGGCGGCATGAACGTCAACCTGGGCCTGGGCGACAACACCCTGAACCTTGCCGCCGGCAGCAACTCGTTTAACGAACTGTTCGGCATCCAGCACGTCAACGGCACGGCATCCGACGATGTCCTGACCGTGGCCAACAGCTACTTCACCTTCGACAACAACGGTATCATCGACCTGGCCGGCGGCAACAACACGCTGAATTTCGGCGGCGGCGGCTTCTCGATGACCGCCCTGAACATCCAGCATATCGTCGGCAACAGTCTCGACAACATCGTGACCCTTCAACAATGACCTTGCCGGCGTCTCGATCGACCTCGGCACCGGCACCGACCACGTCAACCTCGCAGGCGGACTAAATTCAGTATCGCTGACGGGCGTCGACAGCGTCAGCGCCAGCGACTTCTCGGGTCCCGCCTCCGACGACACGCTGGTGCTTCTCATCGACGTCACCGGCCTGACGATCGATCTCGGGCCCGGCACCAACACCGTCACCCTAGCCGCTGGAACGAACTCGCTGGACGGCCTGTACAACATCAACCAGATCAACGGCTCGTCAACAGACGACGTCCTGACGCTGACCCAGCAGTCGTTCGGCACCATCGACATGGGCGGCGGCAACGACACCGTCAACTTCGTCGGCACCGCCGGAACGGTCATCGTGGTCAACGCCGAGACCGTCAACGGCAGCATCGGCAACGACTTCATCGCCATCGGCAACACCTCGGGAACAACGATGGTGACCGGCGGGATGGGAGCGGACAACATCACGGCAAGCGTTGCCGCGGACAACTTCAATTTCAACAGCGCCGCCGAATCGCAGACCGGAAACGGCGACACGGTCGTCAGCTTCAACGCCGCGAACGACGCCTTCGTCTTCACCAACATGACCGGTCCGAACGGCTTCACCGGGCCGATCCATTTCGTCGGCACCGGCGGCTTCGACGGGACGGCCGGATCTCTGCATTCCGACGCCCGCGTCGATGGCCCCGGCGCGAACGCCACACTGCAGATCGACGTTAATGGAGACGGACAGTTCGGATCCGGTGATATGGAGATTCATCTGGTCAACTACACTGGCACGCTTACCGACGCCAACTTCCTGCTGCACTGACCGGGAGGCGAGGTGCCAGCCGTGCGCGAAAGTCGGCGCGTCCCACGGCCGACCCAAGCTCATTCTGCTCCAGAGTTGGGTCGCCTAGTCCGTCCGAACATTAGCCCCAACGAGTTTGCGCGATTGCGAACTGCCTTTTGGGTACGCTCCAAGGCTACTGCGACCTGATATGGTCGGTAGCCTCGGTCCACCATTTCGCGCAACTGCCGCTCGTCTTCGGAGGTCCACCGTTTGATAATCGGATAGCTATCGCTGGCCATGCCAAGGTTCCTGCTGCTCGTGCCTCAATCCGCAGCGAGCAATGCAAGTTCCAGCATCATGGGACCGAACCCGTTACATCGCTATCCTGAACGATGCAGCCTCGACAAATAACCAACTTCGAGGTCAGCTGTCGGTCGCTTTCGGCTTCGATTTCGTCGTGTACGACCCACCACGCGTCTGAATAAGGACGCAGGGTAGCGATTGTCTTTTGGCGTTCGACATTGCGCTCCTCACCCGCTTGCGACGGCCTCGGCGCTTGACGATTTTTTTTCATCGGAACGAGATGGGGGGCGGGATCAAGTCCATCCCAGGCAACAACAGACGTCATCCTTGCGGAGGGCGTACCGGCGCAGCCGCTGAGGATGAGCGCTATAGTTGCAGATGTTATTGCGACGTGCTTGACCAACGCTGCGTGCCGCCTTGCGCGGTACGACCAACAAAGTTCCGCCAGTGGAACCCTAGTAAAAGTCGGTTAGCAATCTGTTAACGCGGGAGTCCAACCACAACCGCAGGCATGCGAACTCTTGCTTTCCGAGCATCAATCTGAACCGACCGCTGCCCGAACCGCGCTATTGGGTTGCCTCTCAAGATCTGAGCCCGGAATCCTTTCAGCGAAGAGTGAGCAACACGTTGCCCAGCATCACGGGCCACGCTGAGAGCTCTTGAGCGGTCGCAAACATGAAAGCCCATAGCTGAAATCAAGTAGCGCTTCGTGAAGAAGGGCTCATATCCTGCTTCGCGGACCAAGCTAGGCGCGATCGGAGCAGTACCTGCCCGACAGCTATTGTTTTCTTCCGCGCACGAACCGCCGCAGGAGTTTCATCGGATCGGCCTCAAGTGCTTCTGCGATGACGATGAACTCAACGACGTCCAACCGGCGTTCGCCGCCCTCGTATTTAGCCACAAAAGATTGCGGCTTGCGCAGCTTCTTGGCGAGTGCCTGCTGACGGATCCCGGCCTTATGTCGCGTTGCGACAAGAAGGGCGATGAGGCGGGCATATTCGGCGGATTTGAGGGATTTTTCCATTGGCCGCCGGGGCTTGCGATTGGGCGGCGGTCA
This sequence comes from Bradyrhizobium sp. 40, assembly GCF_023100925.1. Taxonomy (NCBI): domain Bacteria; kingdom Pseudomonadati; phylum Pseudomonadota; class Alphaproteobacteria; order Hyphomicrobiales; family Nitrobacteraceae; genus Bradyrhizobium; species Bradyrhizobium sp. 40. The sequence goes on along the minus strand of NZ_CP064688.1, from coordinate 5,895,600 downwards.
ATCTGATCCTGGAACGGGATTATCCCAAAAGAGGATAATATTAACTCTGCTGTGCGAAGCTGGCTGCCGAAGGGCGCGGTCGCGCTGGACTTGTGCGGCCAGCGGAGCGCAATGGCGGCCGGGCATCCCAAACTCAAGGAGTTTCACAGTGCTGGCCGAACTGCATCAGGATCCGCTTACGTCTCACTCCCGCGCCTCGAGCATCCGCGAGCAGGCGCTGTTTCATCTGCTTCTCGGAGAGCTCATGGCCGCCCGCTGGCAGCAGGGCTGCCACGATATCGAGGTGCTCAAGAGCGAGGTCGATAGGGGCGGCTACGACATCGTGTTGGAAGCCAACGGGATCCTTCGACATGTCCAGTTGAAGTCGACCTTGTCAGGGTCCGCGGTCAGGCATGTGACCGTCAGTACCCGGCTGCTTGAGAAGCCGAGCGGCTGCGTGGTCTGGCTTGAGGTCGACCAGCGGACGCTGGCGCTGGAGAGCTACCTCTGGTTCGGTGGCGAGCCGGGAGCAAGGCTGCCGGATCTGGGCTCGAAGATCAGCCGGCACTCCCGCGGCGATAGTACCGGGCTGAAGCCCGAGCGCCCGATGCATCGCGACCTGGGCAAGGCCTGCTTTGAGCGTCTCGATAGTGCAGATCAGCTGCTCGCCAGGCTGTTCGGTTAGCTCCAGGGACGACAGACGACGCGCCCCCCCCTGGGGGCGAGCGGCAGCTCGCGTAGTCGATTAGGCCGCTCGTTGTAGGCCGGCCGCCTGACCTGGTGGGTTCAGGGTGGCGGCGGCCGCGGATGATCGTGGCGTGCCCGATTATGAGCGAAAAAGTCGATAGCCTGGCCAAGCCCCAGGGAAGGCCGTGGAGGAGATTTGTCTGCTCCCCGCACTCCGACAGGTCCGGAATCCTTTAAATCGCACCTCAAGCGAAGCCTATGCGGTGCGCCCATGGTTTGTATGGCGATAAATCTCAAGCGAAAACAATGGTTTAGGTGCGGCTCAGTGGCTTGGATGGCGTTCTTTCACCCGTTCGCGGGCCAAACGCGGGCTGTAATACCGGCGCCGGCCCGATACAGGGGAATTGGCACAAGTCATGCTATAATTGGCGGATACATTGCTGAGGAGCCAATTTGATGCATCAGCCTCCCAAAAAGGTACAGTCGCCTCCGACCCAGTTCGAAAAGCCTGCCAAGGAGCGTTTGATCGAAGCCGCCGACAGGTTTTTCCGGTTGCTCGGGATCAGGGTCGAACCAAGCTTGATCGCTCACGATGCGCATACGAACATGGACACCCTGATCAAGTATTTCGGCCATGGCGATCCGTTGGTGGATCGCTTCATCAAGTCTTTGGTTGCGGACGCGGAAGAATATTGGCGCGGTCGCTCTGAGGAGTATCCGAACGATCCTGTGTCGCAGCTGCGGGAATGGCTCGCCTACGAAGGACATCAGACAGGCTACATGATGGAGCCCGCGGTGCTGCTGTCGCGCACCGCGGCGGAATTGTTCGAGCCGCTCAAGCATCATCCCTTGTTGAAGGAAATCGAGAACTATTGGCAGGCGGAGCGGCGGCGGGTAGTCGGACTCTGCAAGGCCGCAAAACTGCGCGATCCCTTAGAGCTTGCAGATAAGCTGCTTCTGCTGGTGCACGGCGCGCGGAACGAACGGGGGGCTTACGGATCCTTGAAGCCGAGCCGCTTGCTCCAGAAGGCTGGAAACGAGATGATGGTCGCTCACGGCGCCCAGAATGAGTCCGCGGGTGACCGCCCTGAGGAATTGGATTGAAATCGGGTATGACCAAGACCGATGACGCCGCCCTGGTCGTCTTTACCTCTGAGACGCGTCAAGAGATCTTGGCTCACGCGGGGTCGCGCGGCTGGGTTCTCAGTCCCAAGAGTGTCGAGCACTGCCACTACCTCGTCTGCTGCCGCCGGCAGGATTGGGAAAACAAAGCCGAGGGCATCGCACCTCGGACTGCATTCCTGGTCGGCCGAATTTCATCGCTCACGCCTCTCGACGAGACTAAAAACTCGCGAGGGCAGGCTCGTTTTCACATCGGAATCTCCGAGTTCGCCGACGTTGCGGTCGCGGATGTCTGGCGCAAGGAGCTGCGCAACCCGGTCGCCTATGCTGGCCTGAAGCAGCTCGGAATCCAGCTCAAGCGGCTGAAGTTTCAACCGGTGCCCGACGCGTCAAACGGCTCTGATGAGGCGCGAGGGGGGCTCACCATTGCCGAGGCGAAGAAAGCGTTGGCGGCCACCTTTGGCGTGCGGCCCGAAGATGTTGAGATCACGATCAAGGGGTGACCGAATTAACCAATGTCGCGATCGCGGGCTATGTATCCACCAAGTATAGCTGAAGTATATGATCATGGTATAGTTGGGACCTTGTCTGTTGGAGAGGTCTCATGAGTGATTTCCGCGTTGACCATCTGCCCATCGCCGATTTGAAGCCGAACCCGGCGAATGCCAGGCGGCATTCGCGCAAGCAGCTGCACCAGATCGCCGCCTCGATTCGCGAGTTCGGGTTCAACAGCATCGTTGTGGCCGATGAGGAGGGGGTGATCCTGGTCGGCCATGGCCGGGTCGAGGGCGCCCGCTTTGCGGGATTGGAGCGGGTGCCGGTGCTGCGGGTCGGCCATTTGACACCCGCGCAGAAGACCGCGTTCTCGCTCGCGGACAACAAGGTTGCGCTGAACTCGGATTGGGATACAGACCAGCTGCGCGTGCTCTGGCGCGAGCTGACGGGCGCGGAGGTCAATTTCGATCTGGAAGTGACCGGCTTCGAGACTGCCGAGATTGATCTCTTGGTCGATGGCGAAGCGATGCGCGAGAAGCCGGATCGTAGTGATCTGGTTCCACCGGTCCGGTCAGATGCGGTGTCGCGAATCGGAGATCTCTGGACTCTCGGAGAGCATCGTCTGCTGTGCGGCGATGCGTGCGATGCGGCTTCGTTTGCCGATCTGATGGACGGCGACCAGGCCCGCCTGGTCTTCACTGATCCCCCCTACAATGTGCGGATCGATGGTCATGTCAGCGGGCTTGGGGCAGTGAAGCATCGCGAATTCAAGATGGCCTCCGGCGAGATGAGCTCGGCCGAATTTGCCGGGTTCCTGGCCATGGTGTTCGGCAATATGGCGCGGGTGAGCCTGGACGGCGCGATCCATTTCATCTGCATGGATTGGCGTCATTTGGGCGAGGTGTTGAAGGCGACCGGAGGGGTCTATTCCGAGCTGAAGAACGTCTGCGTCTGGACCAAAAGCAATGGCGGCATGGGGTCGTTCTACCGCTCCAAGCACGAGCTGGTGTTCGTCTACAAGGTGGGCCAGGCGGCGCATTTGAATACGATCGAGCTCGGCAAGCACGGCCGCTATCGTACCAATGTCTGGGATTATGCCGGCGCGAACAGCTTTCGGTCGGGCAGGGACGCCGAGCTCGAGATGCACCCGACGGTCAAGCCCACCGCACTCGTGATCGATGCCATCAAGGATTGCTCGCGCCGCGGCGATATCGTGCTCGACCCGTTTTGTGGGTCCGGCACCACGATCATGGCGGCCCAGAAGTGCCGGAGGCGGGCCCGCGCGATCGAGCTCGACCCGCTGTATGTCGATGTCGCCATCCGCCGCTGGCAGGCCTATACGGGGCAGCCGGCGACCATGGCATTGACGGCAGAGACCTTTACGGAGATCGAGCGGCGTCGCGCCGACCCGCTGCAGTAGGGATTGCTCTGCGCCCAGGCTTTCTGACGCAGCGACGAAGGCGAAGTCCTAGCTCAGCGCTGCGACCATTCCTCGGCTTTTCGAAAGAGCTCGATAAGAGCATTCCTGTGCTTGTGGATATCATCCATTCGGACGTTCATCCGGATGGATTCCTTGCCCTTGCTCAGCGCTTCCAGTCCTGCCGCTTCCAAATTATCGATGATCGATTGCCGTTCCGTAGCGCCAACCTTGATCCAAACGGCGCAATGCGATGCCACCTTCCGCGGAAAAAACCAGCAGAACAGATAGCCGCCCGTAGTCAAAGCGATATGCGACTTGTTGTAGTACAGCTTCGCTTCACCGCTTGTTGCTGGGACCAGCGAGCAGCAAGCATCGACCACGGCAAGAAGTTCCGGCTTTGTCCGTGCTTCCCAATAGGCGCGATTGGCCTCCGGCGATTGCGGCTCATCGCCATCGCCATTCGGATTGAATTCGTGGGTATCAAGCACCCGAATGAACTGCAGGGCGACTTCGTTGTCGATTTGGAAGGCGCTGAGCTGAATGGCGATCAGCGGCACTGCGCGATTCAGTAATCGAATGACATTGAAGAAGCGGCTTGTGATTTCTTCGGCGACAATCACCGCGCAATGTTGCAGCGACGGATAACGCTGCCGCTCCACGTCCCAATATTCGATGGTCCGAATGATATGACTCTCGTCGACCGGGCCGAGCATCACCTCGACCTCATAGCGGGTATCGTTTTCGAAATCAGCCATCAGGAAGTCGATGCGCCCGCCCGAGGCCTGGATTCGCTCCCGCTTGATCACCTGCAAATCGCCAAGTCCGAGCAGCGAGGGATCATCCAGAATCTGTTGCTGGAGCCAAGATTCGTTCAGAGCTAGCGATCGGAGGCGTTGCGAGTTGATTTTCTTAAGCTTGAGGACGGCTTGGGTCATCGCGGTCAGACCATTTCCTGTTGATGTGCCGTACGATGGGAGCCGAGTGCCAAAGATTGCATTAAGCCGTGCAGCCTGTTGTCCTGAAGGTTGATGCCCTCTGAATGCCGCATGCCCCTCTCAATTTGTGGAATGGCGTACCCACTGACGACCGGTCTTGTTCGGCCATGTCGCGGCGCTTCGCGAGCTCTGAGGTCTAGAACGCCCGGTCCAGGCGATCTTTGGCTCAATCCAAGCTCGCCCCCAGCGCTTGGTTAAAAGAACCTCCCACGGGTGCGAGGTATTTTCTGCGGCAGGCAAACGCTGCGTTCAATGCGCGTCACTAATGTACGCAGGACATCGAATTCCTGACCGGGGCGACGCTCGGTCTGCCTCGTGGGACATTGCATGCGTCTTCTCAGCCTTACCGCGTCGACCGCGGGCCTGCTTATCTTGTCTTTGGCTCCTTCAATCGCCGCCGAATCCGTTTTGATGCCGGCGAAAGGGGAAACTTGCAAAAATCTGCCCGCGCAATGGGAGGCCGTGGGATGGCGGTGCCCTGGACCTGCAGGCTTCTCACTTGTCTATTCGGGAGGTGAGGGCGAGAGCGGCATAGGCTTCGGACGGACCAATCAGGAGAAAGAGCTGACCGCCGATTCCTCCTGGAGCGGGACAACGATCGACGCAATCGGCGTGCGAGCTGAATGGAGGATGTCAAACGGCATCCCGTTCGCGGCCATCATCGCGCGATGGCGGGCCGCCGGGGAGGGCGCCAGTAACTCTGGCCGCCTCGAATATTTGGTTGTGAAAGTCACAGATCGGGGTAGTTGCGCCGTTGCAACGTTCGGTGCGTTGGGGGTGAGCGCCCTAAACAACGCCCGCAAGCTGGCGGATGATCGTGTTCCGCTATTCCGATGTGGTATCGACAAGCCTTCGTTGGCGGCCGACGTTGATGGAAGCAACGTCAGCAGGCTAGACCTCTATTTCGCTTCCTCCGAGCTGCTAGACCATAACGGCTCCATCGTGGAGCTGACCCGATCCGAGCGCGGGCTTATTGAGATCCGCTACAAGGAGCCCCGAAAGGGCCTTCCCATACAGCCGAACACTGTTCTTTTTTCGGGGCAAGAGACCGGCGGAGCGCTAAGCGGAACCGCCTACGTCTTCAAGGCAAATTGCGAAGGAGCTGGTTATCCGGTCACGGGTAAGCGACAGAATGGCGTTCTGGTTCTGGAGGGCGCTGCTCCCCGCCGCGACAAGTCTTCCTGCCGCGTATCCTCAGCCTCCTCGGACTCAAAGCATGCCAGGCTCGAGTTCAACTTTGATCCCGTTTTAAACGGAGGATTTGAGAAAGAGATTGCCTCCGTTGCCGTGAGCCGCACTGAAGTTGCCTCTGTGACGAGCACGCAGGCTGATCTCGCCATGAGCGGGGCGCCATCAGCTCGGCCAAGTGATCGAGATGGCCCATTTGTCGACTGGAAGAATGGCAAGCTCGGCCGCTTAAGCTCGTTTGCCGGCACCTACACTTATGATGCTGTTCTGGACGATCCCGAGGTCAAGCGCGCGCTGCAAGAGCTTGTTGGCGACGGACGAGTGAAGAAGCTCCGGGACTCCATCTCGGTCATGAGCCCTATCGGGCTCATTGGCGCAGACCTCGTCTTGACGGGCAATGCCGAGCATCAAGGTGGTATAAAGGAAGCAACCGTCTGGATTTCCATTCACGATGGATCTGTTCGTGCAGCATTGCTCGATGCTGGCACCGTCACTGTATTTGCGCGTGACGCGAAGTATGAGCACCTGCCGGAGGAATTTCGCAACATCGTTCGGCGATTTAGCGCGTCCGCCCGCGGGATCGTGGCCGTGGAGGACAGGCCTCCCCAAGGAGCCTCCTGGGTTCGATGACGAAAAGAGTTCGGTGCAGCATTGCTGCTCTTTGAGGCCCGCTGAGGCCAAGGTCGCGCAGTCACTGCGCAGCGTTGATGAAGCGCCTAACTGCCCGGTTTACTTGATTGAGATCGCAGATTTTGGTACAAGTTAATTGCCTCGCACGAGAGCTGTGGTTGGGCCCATATGGGCTTTGCGTGACGCCGAAACCCGGCATGTAGTGCGTAAATGATGGCGTGACGCCTGATGGGTCCGAATTCCTGCGTGCAGGGATTTGGTCACCCGGAGGGCCACGCCATTTCTCTTTTGTGGGTCCTCCCTGAATCCATTGTTCAAGGAGAACGACATGCCTCGCAACAGCAAGGGACAGTTCGACAAGGGCACGACTGGCAATCCAAAGGGCCGTCCGCGGAAGCGGTCGCATCCCATCTCGGATGGTCAGATGCGGCGCGATTTTTTTGATGCGACGGAAATGCTGGTGCCGATCATCGAAGGCAATGAGCGTAAGATGATCCCTGCGCACCATGCCATTGACAAGCAGTTGGTCATCAAGGCGGTGTCTGGCGACATGCGGGCCATCTGCGAATACAACAAGAGGCGCGAGCGCTACACACTGGAGCATGTCCGGGCGCAGCTTAAGAGTCTCGAACTCATCTTCGAGGGCGAAGACCGGATCCGGATGTTTCCTGAAGACGTCACGGATGAGTATAAGCGCGTGCTCGCGCTGTTGCGCATGAAGATCGATCCGGACTACTTGCTTTAAACAAACTCGACGTTTCACACTCGCAAATTGGGAGCGCTTCTCGCGCTCCCTTTTTTTGTCTTGCTGCTGGCCATGCACAGGCCCGTCGGGATGCGACTCGTCCGCGACAGATCCGAGCGTGTTTGGCACCTGTTAAGTTCCTGTTAGCTGCCTGTTTCGGGCCTGTTCGGCCATTCCTTCGCAAACCCATTGCGCCGCGCAAGTCCTTGTTAATCGCCAGCTTTTCTCGCCAGCCGCCACGGTGGCCATCGAGCGCGATTTTTTTCAGGCGACAGGAGAAGCTTCATCCCGCTCCGTTTGGAGGGCCCCGAATAGATCGGACAGCCCTCGACCGGTGTGTTAAAGGCGGGGATGAAAAAATTCATTTTGGCGATGCTGCTCATCACGACGCCGGCATTGGCGCAGCCCGAACCGCCAGCTGCGAAGGCCCCATTGACCGATCGCGAACGGGTTCAGGCCGATCGTGCGCAGGCCGCCACGCAGGAGAAGGACGCCCCAACCGCGCGCCCGTGGGACCGGGGCGCGGATGGCAAGCGGCCTTGGGACCGGGGCGCCCAGGCGAAGTAGCAGCGTTCTCGACGGGAACTCGCAGGCTTTGCCGGCAATCGGCAGCCTTCCGTAAGGAGCCTTCCGTGACGGAACTGAGTTTACGCGGCACGGGCTGAGCTGAGCTGCCTCAATTTCTCTATCGAGCCGCCCGGGGCAGCGGGCTCTGGCTCCGCTTCCTCGCCAGTCGGCACGGCCTATCTGACGGTCACTTCCACAGCGATGACCGAGGATCCGCGCTGCCTGCGGTTTTCGCCCGACACGGCAATTCGGAACCGGTCAGTTCCTGGACGTGAGGGGGCTTGGTAGCGAAATGACGGGCCGGCGATCGTCACGCTACCGGCACTGGGCGCCTCTGCCAGTTTAACTTCGTCCAAAAGCTGAGTTCTGCCGCGCAGGCCTTGCAGGCATTCCGTCCCGGCTGGGATTGAAATAACCCAATATACGGTGTCGGAAAGCAGTACAAAGCGTTCGGGCCGCAAGGCACATTCACCCGCGGTCGCAGCATGCGCTTGCAGCCAGTATCCCGCGAAAAAACATAGACTTGCCGCCGCTGTTTTGAGCCTCATGCTGCCGCCCGTGCGGTGATCATGATTGGATGGGCCAGGCATGCTCAAACAAAATCGCCGCCACCGGCTGCCCGGTGTTGCGGCGATTCATGGTTGACACGGCTGGTCGCTAAACGCTTTGCGTTCACCGAGCGTACCAATACCCCCACCAGCGTTGCGACACAGGCCGCGCCTCCGCCTTGAGCGCCGCGACTTCCTCGACAGAGCGAAGGTTGGGGCCATAGATCGCAGGCGGGTAAACATCATCCCAAAACACGTAGCCGGTTCGGACGTAGGCCGACCGATGATGCGCAGGAGCCAGCGCAAGCTCCGCGGCTGAAGCTGTGGTCGTTATCAAAGCAAGGCCAAGAACAGAAAGAGCAATGGATGGAGCAAGGGTGCGGAAGTTCATTGGATCAATCCCTCTCGAAATGGGCGAGAAATAGAAAATGCGACGGCCTGTGAAAGGTTGCAAGCGCATCGTTCCATAGAACGGCTGCGAAATCCAGCTTTTCAGGTGCGCGAATCCAGCCGGAAGGTTCGGGCAGAGCAGACTTGAGGGTGACACCTGTCGTTGGGGCTGGTGAAGACAGCGCTACCGATGAGCCGACAACTCAGATGCTGCTGCTCACGACATGATCAGGCCTGAACAATCTTTTGGCGCCAGGAGAGTCATCGGGAATCATCATGTGGACACACTGCTCACTCTTGATGAGCACCGCACTCTTCAGGACGATTCCTATGGCTTCTGCTTTTGTCTTCGCCTTGATCTTCTGCGCCGGCGTCATGTTGGGCTATGCGCTGCGGACCTTGCGCCCGCAACGCTCGACGACGAACGAGCCCTCCGATACGCCGCGCAGAACGGCCCGATCGACTCCCAGTTCGGCATTCGGACACACCCGACGTGCCTTTTAGGCCTCATCCAGGGTGCGGGCGACACCTCGGTTCTCACGATCATAGGCGACATAGGACATGACCCAGCCGATGAGGGACGCACCGCGACGCTACATCGTGGACGGTACAGGACAGCGTGTGCTTTTCGGTTTGACGATTGCGGAAACCATCGAGTTCGAGACGTTGGACAAGCCCGACGCGCCACTCGGCCCTGGCCTTCGCCTCGATCAGAGCAAGCCGGGACAACGATGGCTGGAGCTATACGCCAAGCATGAGCGGGCCTGGCGCAACTGGATGGCCGACACGCGAGCAGGACGGGAAGTGCCCCTCGTGCTCAACTAGGTGACGCCGTTAGCCCGTGACTGCGAGGCCATCCGTTCGCTTCAGGAACAATCTCCCCGACGGAACGGCAGTCATCCCGGGCTGGTCATACCGCGAGCATCCGGCTGCCTTGTATGCTCATGAGAGTCAGATTGCCCGTCGCGTAGGCGCCCGTATCGATGTTGACCCGGTTTGCCAGGATTTCGGCGGTGCGCACCGGCGTGTGACCATGAACGATATATTTGCTGAACTGCTCCTCGCTCCGAAGGAATTCTTCGCGAATCCAAAGCAGGTCGCTTTCGCTTTGCTCGGCCAAGGGGACACCCGGGCGAACGCCGGCGTGGACAAAGAAGAAGTCTCCACAGGTAAAACTAAGGCGTAGTTCGTCCAGGAACTCCAGATGCTCCCCCGGCATTGCGCGGATCAAGTCGCGCATGATCGACGCCGGGTCGTCGCGCTTCAGGTCTGGCGGCGCGAGTCCATAGGACATGAGCGTCTGGGCGCCTCCGATGCGAATCCAATCTTCAAACAACGATGGGTCTTCGAAAACCCTCACCAGAAATGCCTCGTGGTTTCCCTTGAGAAAAATCGAGTTTCCCCGCCGGCTTCGTTCAACTAGGAGGTCAAGGGTGGCGCGCGTGTCCGGTCCGCGATCGACGTAATCGCCCATGAACACCTCGATCGCATAGCGTGGCCGACTGTGGGCCAAGTCGGCGTCGATGACCCGCAGCATGGGCTGCAGCAAATGCGAGCAGCCATGAATATCCGAGATCGCGTAAATGCGAACGCCGTCGGGCAGTTGCGGCCTGTGAATTGGCGGGTGTGACCGGGCAAGAGATGTCATGGCGCGCACACTCGGTGAGGTGGTGGGGATCATTTCGCCAAGTCAGTCCACGGCCGGACCCCTATTGAAGGGAGCCGCCTCTCAGACGGCCCGATTGCGCCGAAAGAAAGGAGGATATTCGCTTGCTTAGCTTGTCAGCGCGCGCTGAGCAAATCAGGCAATCCCGCCCTGGGGTGCATCGCGACCGGCAGCGGGATGATGCATGCCTCGCTGAAGACGTTTGGGGGGATACAGCTTTAGATCGCACTTCCTCGAATTTCTAATAATCGAATTATATCGCTTGCGGAGTGACTCAATGCGGGCAACAGGCGCATCAAAGATGAGCTGCTAGCGCTTCATGCAAGCGCCCGACCGAATTCGAAGTGGAACTTGATTCAAAATAGGGCAGCGAGTTTCGATCGTGTGTCAGCACTGTGACGCAAATCTTCCGCGCGCGATGACATCTCAACAAAACGCGATGCATTCATGCATCGCAAAAGTTTCGCGTGCAGCGCCACAATATCGCTGTGTTCACTTCACAGTTTGCGTTCGGGGAAGTGACGGATCTTCAGCATCACGGATCAGCGTCAAGCATTCTCGATAGCAGAGGTTCGAATGGCTGTTGCAACTTATGGTTCTGAAAGCGCTGGTGCACTGTCGTCGGCGCGCGGCACGGCTCTTCAGCGGCCTTTTCAGATCGTCATAATCGCTGCTGATCTGCTGCTCATCCTGCTCAGTTACGCTGCAGGGGCGGCGCTCTACAATGTCGCGCTTGCCTCCATTGGCGACGGCGCATCGATGGGGGCTGGATTGATTGTCGGCGTTGTGTTCGTCGCAGTCGCATATTCCCAGGATGTCTACGCCACGCACCGCTTGCTGAATCTGGTCTGGCAGCTGCGCAAGGCCGTCTTCATCTGGTTGGCGTCGCTGACGATCCTCGCTGTCGCGGCCTTTTTGCTGAAATCGACGGACAATCTGTCTCGCGGCACAGTGATCATTTTTGCTGCAATCGGCGGCGCCGGATTGATCAGCCTGCGCTTTGTCTGGCAGTTCGTACTCGCGACAAACTATGCCAGAAGCCGGCTGGTCGATCGCAAGGTGATCCTGTTGAGCCTGAAGCCGCTCGATTTCACCTCAAGCCGCTTCAAGGATTTGCGCAGGAACGGTTTCGACGTCATGCGTCATTTCGTGCTTGGGATCGACAGCGGCGATGGCCATTGGGAGCGGCAGATTCGCGATGTCATTCGGCAGTCTCGCCAGGCGGACGTCGACGAATATCTTCTAGCGATCGATTGGAACGAATTGCCGATGCTTCGAAAGATCGGGCCCTTCCTGCGCGCGGTGCCCCAACCGGTACGCCTTCTGCCGGACGATTCAATCGCCGACCTCGTGTCGCGCCCATTCCTGCCGGTCAGTGGGACCGTGGCGGTCGAGATTCAGCGGCCGCCGCTCAGCGTTTTCGAGCGTCTCCAAAAGCGCTGTCTAGATGTGGGAGTAGCCCTGTTGGCGCTCGTCATACTTACACCGCTGCTGCTGACTGTCGCCGTTCTGATCAAGGTCGGATCGCCGGGAGCTGCCATCTTCCGCCAGTCGCGTAGAGGGTTCAACGGCAAGCCGTTCGAGATATGGAAATTTCGGACCATGACGGTCTGCGAGGACGGGCAGACGATTACCCAGGCCACCAAGCGGGATGCTCGGGTCACCAAGATCGGGCGTTTCCTTCGGATGACGAGCATCGACGAGTTGCCGCAGCTTTGGAATGTCTTGCGCGGCGACATGTCCCTGGTCGGGCCGCGCCCGCATGCGCTCGCCCACGACAATTACTATGACGAGCTCATCAGCAAATACGTCTACCGCCACCACATGAAACCGGGCCTGACAGGCTGGGCTCAGGTCAACGGCTTCCGGGGGGAAACCCCGACCATCGATCTGATGGAAAAAAGGGTGGAATACGACGTCTGGTACGTCAGCAATTGGAGTATCTGGCTGGATCTGAAGATCATGGCGCGTACGGCCTCGACGGTGCTGTTCCAGGAGGCCTACTAATAGGACCCGCCTAGGGGACCAGCGGCACCTATGAGCCGTTAGCTTCCGTTGCGGGGGGGCTTCTTGAAGAGGCGAAGGACGGCGTCCCGCAGCGCAAGCATTGGCGGGACAAGGACGAAGAACGCTCCCATGGCGACTGAGACGACGACGTGGCGCAGCGAAAAAGGCTCGTCATGCTCGAGTTCCCGGCGATTCGGATCGAGCGGGGCAGGCGCGAGTGTGGTCGCCATCGGCCGGGAGTCCCGGCGGGCCTTGCGCGGGGGAACCACGATCAACACGAAAAGAATATTGAGCAACACCCAGATGCTCAAGACAATAAGAGCAATCACCATCCGAACCTGCCGAAAAAGTACAAAGAGTATGAGCGCACGTTAGCCTCCTGAACCTCGGAAGGAAAGGTGCTCAAGAATTCGGCAGTCCAGGCTGCGGTCACGATCAATAGCCCTTCGTGCCGGGGGCAAGTTTGTGCAGGCAACACGTCACTATCTACTATCTTTCGTCCGGATTGCCGTCGTCAATCCATGCCTTGGGCTATGGCAGAGATCGCCATTTGTGGATTCCGGATGAATACGGAGATGGAACGCGTATCGGAGCCGACGATAATGTCACTTGGCGGGTTGGTTCCGACGTCTCGTCATCCCGGAACTCAATAGAGCCCGCTGACGCATCTTCGCCCCGCCGGGCGTCCCGCCACGGCTGCGAATTTCGGACGGCCGCTTCCGTCCGTCAGACGGCGGGACCGAAAAGTGCCCTCTGCAGCCTATCTTGGGAAAACCCCGCGACGGTCGTCAGCAGGTCGGGGCGAGGGGCGCGGCCGCAGACTGTGCGGCTTGCGCCTCCTTCGCCCTAGGAATGTTCGACGTAATAGCTGTTGCGGTGCTTACCCTTATACGCCTCGATGCGCCCAAGCATCTTCGGGTTGGCGCGATTGAGGACGGCACCCAGCAGCTTCTTCTGAAGGATCTCCGATCCCGAGATTGATTCCTGAAGCGCAGCTCGCGTGGTTGCTCCCCATTCGATCACATAGACCATTGCATCGATGAGGGGGCTGAACGCCTTGGAGTCCGCCACCGGCATCACCGGGGCAAGGTCGATAATGATATATTCGTAGTGTTCCCGTAGCATCGCGAGCAGGTCGGCCATTGGCCTCGATGCGATGACGTCGGCCGAATTGACCATGCGCGAAGCAACGATGGAGGGCAGGAAATCGAGACCGGTCTCCTTGCTTCGTTGCACATGATAGCTGAAGCCCGTGGGATCACTGAGGGCCTCGACCAGTCCGCTGTTGGCGTTAGGTGCGAGTTCCCGCGTGAGTGAGCGCGTATGCAAGTCGCCGTCGATGAGGATGGTGCGGTGACCTGTCATGGCGATCAATTGAGCGAAATTGGCCGCGACCGTCGTTTTTCCTTCCTTTGGCAGCGACGATACAATGCCAATGACCTTGATCTCTCGGGTCATGCGCGCAACGTCGATCGAAACCTTGATGTTGCGCAACGTTTCGGCAAACCGCGAGAACGGGTGATCGACGACGTAGCGGGATAGCCCCGCTTCGTCGGCTTTCGCGGATGCCGAAAGCAACGTGCGCGTCTTTGTCGGCGGGCGAATATCTGGCAGGACACCAAGGCACTTCACGCCGAGTTCGTCCTCGACCTCTCCGGGAGTCCGCAAGACGTCGTTGAGGAGCTCGCGCGCAAAGGCGGCGCCGAAGCCGAGACAGAGGCCGCCTACCAAGCCCCCCACCAGGGCCAAAACCGTCCGCGGCGAACTTTTGCGATCAGGCTTGGTCGCGGTGCTGATCAGGCGTGCCTCGCTGAGCGGGAAGCTCTGGTTCTGGGTGGCGCTTTGCAGCTTCTCCAGAAAGTTGTTGTAGAGATTGCGATAGGTGTCGGCCGCGCTTTCGAGATCGCGCAGCTTGACTTCCGCCTGGCCGGTGTGACCCGCTTGGGCGACCAGCTCTTTCACGTTCTTATCGAGAGATGCCTCTCGACTTTTTGCGATCTCGTAGTCGCTGCGATAAGCGTCGCCAATCCGATGAAGCTCATCGGCGATATTCTTGCGAAGCTCCTCCATCTTGTTGGCCAAATTGACCGCCGCAAGATGAGTCTTGCCGTAACGCCTTGACCAATCGGCATATTGGGCCTGCAAATCGAGGTACTGGGCGCGCAGGCGCGTAATGACCGAGTTGTTGAGGGCGTCCGTCACGGTCGGCTGGGCGAGATCCTGGTCGGAAATCGCTTCGATCCGATCGAGGCGCGCCTTGGCTTCGGCCGTGGCCGCCCGCGCCTGAACCAGCTGTGTATTCAAGTCCGACAATTGCTGCTCGGACATGAGGCCGCGGCTGGTTCCGACGATATTGTGCTCCGCCTTGAAGGTTTGCACCGCGCGGTCGCTCGCCGTCGCCTGCTCGCTGAGCTCGACGCTCCGCTGCTGGAGCCATTCGGTCGCCCGTTTCGTGGACTGGTATTTTGCTTCCAGTGCGCCCACGATGTAGGCATCGGCGATGGCATTTACGATCTTGACTGCCTTGTCCGGGCTGTGTGCGCGATAACTGAGCGACAAGACATATGTGGTCAGGACGCGCTCGACCCTGAGACTCTTTTGAATCGATTCGACCACGGCATGTTCAATCCGCTCCTGGGTGGGCGGTTCGCCGGATCCGAACACCGACATGATCTTGCCGGTGACGACGGCGAGAAGTCCTGGATTGGATCCGTTGAATTCCGGATCCTCGGTGAGCCGCAGACGGCGAACGATTGACAGGATAAGGTCGTCAGAATTGATGACTTCGACCTGGCTGTCGACATAGCCGGTGTCGATCAGAGCGCTGTTGGTCCCGCTGTCCTTGTCCAGAACCTGGGTTTGCCGGGTGTCCATCATGATACGGGCGTTTGCCGTATACATCGGCTTTGCCAGAACCAGATAGACGATCACCAGAGCCAGCGAGGCGCCAACTGCCGCAGCGATCAGCGGCCATTGCCGACGAAGGACGTCGGTCACACGGTCAAAGCTGAGGACCGCGCCGCCAAACTCGATGCCGAATCGGTGTCCCGATTGGAAGTGTTCTCTAGGCTGATACATCTGAAAATCGCTGCCTTAATGGTCAAGGAATCAATTCGGAAGGGGGACCGGTTTGAACGGGTTGGCCAGTTTGGTCTTCCATTCGCCTTCCAAGAGCGCTC
Source organism: Bradyrhizobium sp. 40 (assembly GCF_023100925.1). Lineage (NCBI taxonomy): Bacteria > Pseudomonadati > Pseudomonadota > Alphaproteobacteria > Hyphomicrobiales > Nitrobacteraceae > Bradyrhizobium > Bradyrhizobium sp. 40. The sequence continues at coordinate 5,879,982 of NZ_CP064688.1, read as the reverse complement.
CGCCCCGAGACTGCGTCGGCTTGTTGTCTCTCGGCTGCAACTGGGCGCTGGAGCCATCTTCTCCCGCCGCGGAATAGCCTGCTTGCACGGCGAGGTCGCCGACCCGCTGCGTGAAATCCCTGATCTTGCGCGCAGCGTCCGGTTTCGTTGACGTACACAGCGCTTCTGCGAGCCGCAGCGCCGCGCCGATGGTCGAGCGGTCGGGGGAAGCCGATTCGGAGATGAGCGTCTGCACCGACGGCAACACCGATGGATTGGTCGCGATATACGAGGAGAGGCGAGACCTCAGCTTCTCTTTGTCGTTGCGTAGCCGTTCCAGAAGCGAAGACGGCGCCTTCACGAAGGCGTCGAGTTCGGTTTGTGAGGCGCGGTCTGAGAATCCGACGCATTGAGCTCGGGTGGGACCGACGCCCGATGCGATCAGAGCAAATCCCGTCAAGATGATGGATAGCCATGTCGGCTTCGCACGACGCGTCACTTCGCAGCTCATCCGTGTCCCTTCGTCGTTGCTGCAAAACCAGTACATACGAAGAGTGGCAGTCAACTGTGTCAATTTTTGTGCGACGCAAAAGCGGGTTTCATTCGGTCGCGCGTGCCACCGATTGCCAAACAGTGCCTTACCTCTCGTCGGTTGTGCAACTACGATTTGCAATGCTCGCGAGATCAGCACAATGCCGCCTGCGAATTTTGCAGTTTGAAGATTTATGAGGCGATCGAAATAATCTCGTCGCGAAATTGACACACGGAAATTGTTCCAGCGACAGCAGCGCGCGGAGGAAGAAACATCTTCTATAAAGGCCAAATCGCAACACCGCCGGATTTCGCGCATACTTCGCTCGCAAAGGCTCGCAACCATTCGCCGTGGGAGTCAGTTCGTTCGTCGCGATGCTTCTCGATCGGCAAAAATGGCGCAAAGTTGTCGCGCGCATGTTCGAATGACAGAGAGCGATGAATTTATCGCCGGTCGTCATGCGTGACGCGAATCCTCAATCGTGACGATTGAAAGCACGCAAAGACCTGATACAGACTGCTGCGGTGCAACAGCTACGGAATGTCGATGTGACGGAGTTGGTTCATCGGGAGAAAGCGCATGTCCTGCCGCTCGACAGCATCCGGGGTATCGCCGCGACATCCGTGGTGATCCACCATCTCCTGCTGATGCCGACCTTTCTCGCGGCATTCCCACACAATGCATGGATCAACTGCTCGTTCTTCAGAAGCGCGTGGCTATTGGTCGACTTGTTCTTCGTCCTCAGTGGCATCGTGATGTCGTTGAGCTATGTCGAGGGCGACTTCGGGCGCTTCTCGTTGCGCGAATTCATGGTGCGGCGTCTGGCGCGGGTCTATCCGCTTCACATCGTCATGCTGATCGCAAACCTGCTGTTCCGCCTCCTGCGTATCGGCTTGGTCGCCGCAGGCGTCGTGGTTGCCGCGCCAGCCGCTTTCGAGGTGAACAATGCCTATTCCTTCCTGCTCAACGTCTTTCTCCTGCATTCGATGGGGCTGATCGACTATCTCAGCTGGAACGCTCCGAGCTGGAGCATAAGTGTCGAATTCTACACCTACCTGGTGTTCGGCCTGATCGTCCTGCTGGCCCAGCGCATGCGTTCGCTGTCGTGGTTCTACGCCGTCTCCGGGCTGGTCGCGGTCGCAAGTCTGGTCATCATCGTCTTCGTGCTCGACAAGAGGAGCCTGGGACTCCAGACCGATTTCGGCATTCTTCGCTGTTTTGTGAGCTTCTTTCTCGGTGTCTTGACCGTCAGGATCGTTCGTCGCCTGCCAGGTAAGCCGAGCCCTGCCGTGCAGGGAGGGCTGCAGCTGATCGCCATGATTGCCAGTATCGTCCTGGTCAGCCTCGCCGAGACCAATCCGGCGGCCACCTTCCTGGCGCCGCTTGTGTTCGCAGCCTTCCTCGGCAGCCTGCTGGCGTTTCCGGATGCGTTGCTGGTGCCGAAGATTCTGGTGGCGCGGCCGCTGGTGTGGCTCGGGCGCAGATCCTACTCGATCTATATGGTGCATGCGCTCGTGGTGCTTTTCGCGGAGTACTTCGTGCGGGCACTCGGGCCGCGGCCGATCGCGGCACTCGATTCGATCTGGGCGGGGCTACCGGCAACGCTGAATCTCGTGATCTCCCTGGCAGCTGTGCTGGCGGTTTCGCACTTCAGCTATCTCTACGTTGAGATTCTTGGTGGCAAGCTGCTTCGGAATGTTCTTGGAAGCCGGCCCGATTTTTCGCCATCTCCCGCGCCATCGGCGCGGCTGACGAACTGAGGCGAGCATGACGGCCCTCGCGCTGCAGCGCCCGCAGATCACGCTGGTCAGCCTCAACATCGAGGCGATCGCGCTCGGGGTTTATCTGGTCCGGGACGCCTTCGGCGGCGTGATCCGCTACTACACCAGCATCTTTCATCTGGACACGCTCTGGTACCTGCCCGACGGCGTTGCGCTTCTGTGTCTGGTCCAGTTCTTCGTGCATTGTATTTTGCGTAACCGCAGCACCCTGGCGCTCCTGGTGTTCGCGCAGATCATGCTGTCGCTGGTGCTCGGCTACTTCATGATGGGCACTGCGACGGCCGCGATCTCGGCTTTCAAGATGATGCTGCCGGTGTTCGTCGGATTCTGCTTCTGCGATTCGAGCCTGGGTTCCTACCGAAAGCTGCTGTCGGTCATCGCCGTGACCTTCTATCTCTCCGTCATCGGCGTGTTGTTGACGAAGTTCTACCTCATGCCCTGGGTCGGCTACAAATATGAATCCTTTGGCGCCGTACGTGAGGCGGGCCGGCTGTGGTGGGCCTATGGCGGTGACGATCAGCGCCTGATGGGCTTTGCCGCCGACAACACCATGGCCGCATTCTTCATCCTCGTGTCGTTTGCGATCACGTCGATCCGCAAGAGCACGCTCTGGTGCCTTCTGTACGGCTCCCTGGCGGTTTACGTCATTCGTCTGACCACCAGCAAGACGACCATGATCGTTCTTGTGCTGTACCTGGTGCTGCTGGTGATCGTGCGAATGCTGCCGGAGAAGTCGCGCTTCCCCGCGATCCGCGCGATTGCGTTGTGGTCGTTCGCTGCGATCCTCGTTCCGTTCTTCATGATCGTGGTCGCATCGGGCACCGCAGCAGTGCCGCACTCGACCTTGTTCAGCATTCTCGACCGTATCAATAACAGCTGGCAGCTGCCGTTCGTCTACATGAGCCAGCTTATGCCGATCGGCCTGATAACCGGCTGCGGCGCAGGCTGCTTCAACTATCCCCAGAAGCTGTTCTCGCCGCTCGCAGCGTACTGGGTGCCGGTCGACAACTTCTACATCGGAACATACCTGATGTTCGGGCTCCCGTTCGTCGCATTCATGGTGATGGTGTTCCGGGCAAATTTCGGAGCGACCGACGTCTACAAGTTGACGCTGCTCTTCGTCGTCAACCTGTTTACGATCACCGTCCTGAACTACGGCCCCGCATCAGGACTCCTGATCATCGCCTTGAGCTTCAGCGAAGTATTCTCTCGGCGGGCGACGTCCGCGCGGGCAGCCGATACCGTTCCGATAGAATTGCCGCGGCCGATCCGCTCATTGGAGGGTTTCGGCGTCGATATGCCAGGGACGGCAGCGCGTGGGAGCAGGTGAGATAAACGATGCATAGACGGCTTGCATTCATCGATACGCTGCGCGGCCTTGCCGTGTTGGCGGTGCTGTTCCAGCACGTGTTCGAGGTGATCGTCCAGAAGCACCCCACCGGCGCGTATTATTGGGTCTTCCACGATGCGATCGGCTACTACATGAACTTCGGCCGGTTCGGAGTCGTGCTGTTCTTCTTCGTCAGCGGATTCGTCATCCCCTTCAGTTTTCCGGACAGTGCTACGCCCGTGCGCGATTTCACGATCAGCCGCTTCTTTCGGCTCTACCCGGCGTACTGGACGTCGATGGTGATCGGGCTCGTCACGATGCAGGTGCTGGAGTCCAACGCCTATCCCTTGTCGCAGGTCATCGCGAACGTGACGATGCTGCAGACTTTCGTGAACATCCCGAACCTCTGGGTGTTCTACTGGACGTTGGCGATCGAGCTCCTGTTCTATGTCGGATGCACCATTCTTTTCGCGATGGGACTGCTGAACCGCCGGTTTAGTGCAGTTGCGATTGTCATTGCTGCGGCGCTGGTCGGGACAGCCGCAGCACTTCTGGTCGAAAGCAGGACGGTGTCGTCGCTCATGGAGGTTGGGCTGAACCTTTCGGCGATGTTCCTGGGCAAGGTCATCCGCGACACCGTCATCGGCGGGAAGCTGCGATGGTCGCACGTCGCCGTGTGTACGGTGTTCTATGCGATCTTCGCCATGACGCTGGCGGAGAGGCGGTTCGGCGGCGTCTATCAGGAGAACTTCTTCTACAGCTATTCGATCGGAGCGGCTTACGTCTGCGCTGCGCTCGTCTTCATCGCGTTTGCGGCGTTCGGTGAGAGGTTGGCCTGGCGCCCGATGGCGTTCGTGGGAACCATCAGCTATTCCGTCTATTTGATGTCGCCATTCGTGATCGTCTGGATCCATCGCCTCGTCTGGCTCGGTGATGGACCGCTGGGATGGGCCGCCTTCGCGGCGCTGGTCGCGGCGCTGTCGATCCTGGTCAGCTGGTCGACTTATGCGTTCGTCGAGAAGCCCAGCATCTCGTTCGGCCAGAGGTTCCGGTCGAAGCGCAGGAGGGCGGTCGTTCTCGAGCCGGCGCTCAGCGCGCAAGGGGCAGCTGAGTGATCGAAACAACGCGCCAGCCGTATGCCGGATACGACGGATCTTTCGTTCCCTCCGTCCAGGGACTTCGTGGCATTGCGGCTCTGAGCGTGCTGATGGATCATTTCTACGACATGCCAAAGGGAGGCGTGTACGACATTCCGGATCCCGGTTTCCTGCCGCCGCTCTGGCTCTGGCTGCAATCGGTAATCAATGTCGGCGGCCACGGTGTCGAGCTGTTTTTCATGATCAGCGGCTTCCTGATCCCGGCCAGTCTGGTGCGGCACGGCTCGCTGCCACGGTTCTTCTTCGACCGTATCCTGCGCATCATGCCGGTGTTCGTCGTGCTGCATCTCGCGCTGTTCGTGATTGGCCCGATCGTGGGCTACAAATTCTTCCGCGGGATCGATCTGACCAGCTATCTGGCGATCTTCACGGCCAATCTGTTCTTCGTGCAGGATGCTCTCGGCTTGCCCATCGCTCAGCAGAATGCCTGGACCTTGACTTACGAGTGGGCGTTCTACATCTGGTTCGCGCTGACATTCTCGATGTTGCGCATCGGAGGCAGAATGCTGGCGGCGCCCATGATCTTGCTGGGCGTCGCCTGCCTTCTGCATTGGCCGATCACGGCGTTCTTCTGCATTGGCATGCTTCTCAGCGCGACGGGTTGGCGCATCTCCATTCCGGGACCTCTTGGTTTGATGGCGGGCCTGACTTGCGGGATTGCCATGTACGCGAGCCTGGTGCTGTTTCACCCGTTCGTGGGTCTTGTTCCGGGCCTTTTGCTGTTTGCCATGGTGCTGGCTCCGGACTCCGGCTTCGCCAGGGCGCTCAGCACGCCGGCCCTGCAGTATGTCGGCAAGATCAGTTACAGCCTGTATCTCGTGCACCCGTTTGTCCTGTTTCCGTTGCAGGTGATCGGGCTCAAGCTCGTCGCTGTCGGTGTCGACCGTTGGTTGCTGTGGGCAGCATTCATCCTGCTGGGCTCGTTGATGTCGCTGATTGCAAGCGCGATCAGCTACGAGCTGATCGAGGTCAGGCTGAGACGACTGTTGGATGGTGCGGTCCGCGGCATGTTCTTTCGGTCATTGAGCAAGCTGGAACAGTCCGCCTAGAAGATCGCAATATCCGTCACGATCAACTCACGGTACGGCCGGCAAGCTTGCGGTAGGATGGCAACAGACCCTCGGCGATGCGATCCCAGTTCAACGGACCGGCCGCTGTCTGCCGTGCACCGTCGGTCAATGTCGCGGTAAGCGACTTCGAGGTCAGGACGCGTTCGAGCGCATCAGCCAAGGCGGCAGCATTGCCAGGCGGGACCAGAAGTCCGTTCACGCCGTCTGTCACAACGTCAGGAATGCCACCGGTGGCGCTGGCGACGACGGGACGGGAATTCCCGTAAGCAGACGCCAGCACGCCGCTCTGCGTCGCATCCTTATAGGGTAGGGCGACTACGGCCGCCGACTGAAACAAGTGTCCCGTATCCTCGGGCGAGATATAGGCGTCGATGGTTTTGACCGTCGGCATCGCCTCCATGCGCGCGCCAAGCCGCGTCATTTCGGGACCGCGGCCCGCGACGATCGCTTCGTGCGCCACGCCGCGCCGGTCCAGCAGGTCGATCGCGTCGATGAAGATGTCCAGCCCCTTGTAAGCCCACATCCGCCCAAAAAACAGGATTCGTGCAGATTCGGCTTCGATGGCGGCGGCACGCGTCGGCGGCACCATGAGCACGCCGTGCATGCTGGAGACGATTTCTCCATTAAAGTCCGGCGACGCACGGCGAAAATCTGCGATGCAGCTCTCGCCGTGCGTCGTGACGACTGACGCTGCCGCGCGCATGCGCGCGCGCCAGCCATCCTCGCGCGGAGAGGTGCCAGAACCGCCTTCCGAATGGGGGATCGCGTCGTGAACGGTCAGCACCAGCGGGATTCCAAGCGGTCGCAGGAACTGGATCAGCTTGGATGTATAGACTTCCGGAACTTCGTGACAATGAACCACGTCTGGACGAAACGAAATTATGTCCACGAATGAAGCCGGAATGCCGATGGCGCCGGCGCGGCGCAGGCTCAGATCGCGAATCCTTGTGTCGAAGGGAGTCGTTGCCGCGATATCGGCCAGTTCCCATTGCTGGTTCGCATCCTTGCGGTTGAGGACGAGGCGAACATCGCAATGGCGCGCCAACCCCGATGCGAGCCGGTAGGAATATTCTGCAAAATGCGGCGCATAGATCGCCACGCGCAAGCGCCTGGAGTCACGTTTGAAGGCAGTGGCGGGCGAATTCATCAGGGCATCCATTTTGCATCACATCGCTGAACCGGTTGGAGTGTAGTCCACGATTTGAACTCACTTCCACGCTAAATCGGACGATCGATGCCGCTCATCTGATTGCCATAACGTCGTCGCAGTGCTGCGCGATTGCTGCCGCCATCGGGACGGTGTGGAAAATGGCGACGTCACGCGCGGTCAACGATTGCCTATTTGTCTAGCGGGCGATTGTGATTGGATCTGTCGGAATTGGGTCGATTTTTTGATGAACGTCACTCCGGGCAAACAACATCAGGTCGTGGTCGCGTTGTTGTGGTCGCTGGCGCAGAATTGGGGCGGCCGTGCGCTGTCGTTTGTCCTGTTCTTGATATTGGCACGGCTGCTCAATCCTGCGGATTTCGGTCTTGCCGCGCTGGTTGGCTTCATCCTGCTGCTCCTGAGCTCCATTTCTGAATTCGGGTTCGGTGACGCGTTGATCCAGCGACGCGCGCTCGAGCCTGCGGACGTGACGCTGCCATTTTTCTGCTCACTGGCGGCGTCGGCCCTCCTTGCGGTTCTCATCGCCCTGCTGGCGACCGATATCGAACGTTGGCTCGGCGTGAAGGGACTTGCCCCGCTCTTGACGGCTGCGAGCCTCTCGCTTCCGATCGGTACCGCCACGCTGTTCCAGGAGGCGCTCTACAAGCGCCAGATGGATTTCCGCGTGCTTGCGCTCAGGACCATGGTGGCGACCGCGATCTCCGGAGTGGTCGGGATCGCCTGTGCTTATGCCGGGTTCGGCGCTCTCAGCCTCGTGATCCAGGTGGTCGTTCAGAGCGCGGTCAGCGGCCTGTGGCTCTGGAGCCAGCCCAGATGGCTCCCAATGCGCGGTTACGATCTGAAGAGCTTGCGCGAACTCTCCGGCTACAGCATCCACGTCGTGTCGAACAGGCTGCTGGACTTCGCCATCGTGCGTACGATCGACATGATCATCCTGTCGCTCTATGGCGTCGCGGCCTTGGGCATCTACACGGTGGGCGCGCGAGTTTACATCATCCTGATGCAATTGCTGACACAGGCGGTTATGGATGTCGCGCTGAGCGCACTGTCCAAGATCGCGCATGAGCGTCACCGTATTGCAGACGCGTATTTGCGCAGCGTCAGCCTCGGAGCATTGATTGGCTCTCCGGTCTTTGTGCTCCTGGCAGCAATCGCGCCGGAGTTCTCCCTGCTGGTGTTCGGCTCGAAATGGGCCGGCAGCGAAGCCGTGATGAGGCCGCTGATGCTCATCGGCGCCATCCAGACAGTGCAGTTCGTGAACAGCGCCTATTTCGGCGCCATGGGCAAGCCCAACTACGTCTTCCTGCTGAACATTCTCAAATTCGGCACCGTGGTACCCGCAATGTTCCTGCTGCCGTCGCACGACATTGGTCAGCTGGCGACCATCTTCGCCGTCGCACAGCTCGTGGTGACGCCCGTGACATTCGCGCTGGCGCTCAGGCTGCTGGGCCTGAGCTGGAACCAGTTTCTGCGGCCCGTCGCAGGCTGTCTTTGCGCCATCCTTCTGGCCTATGGCGCAGTTGCGCTATGCCGCGAAGCCACCCCGGACATGAATCCCTATTTGCGGATAGGGCTGCTCTCGTCATGCTTCGGGGCGACCTATCTGATGAGCATCTTGCTGTTCTGGCGGAAGCAGCTGTTCTCCCTGATCGCTTTCGTCGTGAAGCGTGGTGCGACCGCCTGATGAAGACAAGGAAGACGTCGTGAAGCAATTGATTCCGGTACCTGTTCGCAAGCATCTCCGAGGCTGGCTCAACAGCGCGAAGAACACGCCCTTTGCGGTCGATCTGCTCGAACTGCGCAGGTGGCAGATTGCCAGGAAGGCTATCGGTGTCAATGCCGCGCCGCGTAACAACCCGCGCCGGCTCGTCCTGCTCCCGTCCGATCCGTGGAGCATTCATCAGTCGCGCGGCGATGAGGCCATGATCGAGGCGGCCGTCGGCGAGATGAAGCAGGCCCATCCGAACATCGAGGTCTACATTGTCACCGCCACCAAAGCGGCAAGCGCGGAAGTGCGCGCAATGGGCTTCAAGCCGCTCGAATTTTGGAGGCAGCCGTTTTCCTATATGACGGTGGCGCAGGAGCTTTCTCTCACCCGGCCGGATTTCGGAATGGTTCTGGGGGCAGATGTGCTGGACGGCTACTATTCCCCCGTGGACGCCGCTCGCATGTTGCTCGTCGCTGATCTCATGGCAGCGTGCGGCGCCAAGGTCAGCGTGCTCGGATTCAGCTTCAACTCCCGTCCGGCCAAGGCATTGCGCGAGGTGTTTCGGCTGCTCGATCCCGGCGTGGTCTTGAATCTGCGCGATGCACTATCGCTTCAGCGCTTCAAGGATTTCGCCCCGAATCGTGCGCATCTCGTCTCCGATTCCGCATTCATGCTGGTGCCGCAGCCGGAGACTGCGGCTGTGACGCAGATCGAGGCCGCGATTGCGGAGCAGCGCAGACAGGGACGCAACGTCTTTGTCTTCAATATCCACCCGATGTTGTTCAGGAAATCCGAGCCGGCCAAATTGCAGCGAATGATCGAACTCGCGGCGAGCGCAATGGGGCGCATGTCTCGAGAGCATAACGCGAGCTGGGTGTTGCTCGCGCACGACTATCGTCCGGGGATCGCTGACGATATTTGCCTTCGACCGCTGGCTGGTCGCCTGCGCGCGGCGCTGGGCGACCATATTCATCATGTCGAGCACGTTCTGTCGGCAAGCGAGATCAAGGCGGTCGTCGGTCTGGTGGACGGTGTCGTCACCGGCCGCATGCATCTGGCGATTGCGGCTCTCGGACAGGGAACGCCGGTTGCGGCCATCACATACCAGGACAAGTTCCAGGGTCTGTTCGCTCATTTCGGTGTGAGCGAATCGCTTCTTCTCTCACCGGAGCAACTTCTCGCGGGAGACAATCTCGAGAAGTTTCTGCTGAGGTTCCTTGGCGCCTACGAGACGGCTGGCGCGCAGGTCCGCAATATGTTGCCGACAGTCATGGAGCTGTCGCGCGCCAACATCGCTCCGCTGCGGGGCGATGGTTTGATGTCGGTTGACGCGGCGTCCAACGGTAAGGTCGCCTGAGGGAAGCGGGCGGACGTCAGTTGGCGGCCTGCTCCGTCTCGTCGAAACGCACGGACGTCTTGGTGGCAGACGTCTTGTTCGTGACAGGCGTCTTGGCGGACGATTGCGCTTTGCGAGGCGATCCAAATCCGATGTCGGCCGCACGATTGATCAGCCGCCGCGCCGGGTTCTCGAAATAGGCATAGGTGCGATCGGCGATAATGGTCAGGATCGCGCAGCACGCCAGTGCGAAGAGGCCAAATTGATCCGGACGCAGACCAAGCGTGGTCCATAACGGCTTGAATACGGCGATGAGTACGGCGTCGTGCAGCATGTAGATCGAGTATGAGGTGTTGCCGAGTCGCCCGAGGAGGCGGCTACCGGGAATTTGCACGAAGGCGCTCTCCCCGACGGCGGTGAGCAGGATCGCGCAGAAGAACAGAATGATGGCCAGATCCGGCTTGGCGAAGACGTTCAGGACAAGCACGGAGATCGCGAACAGGGCGACGCCGGCGAAGAGAACTGGCTTGTGCCGATACGGACGCGACAACCTGAACAATATGGCGAGCAGGATTCCATTCAGGAAGCTCGGCAGCGCACGGAGCATCCCGTAGTCGTAATTGGCTCCATACATCTGCGATCGTTCCTGCCAGATCGGCAGATGGCCGTGGGCCAGGACCAGATAGAGCGCCGCGACGATGGCGGCCAGCACCAGCGGATGGACCTTGCGTGCAAGCAGCATAAGCAGGGGAAAGATCAGATAGCAGAAGAATTCCGCGCTGATCGACCAGGACGGAGAGTTGAAGCTCAAATGATCGGTAACGCCCCAGGCTTGAAGCAGCACGAGGTTGTACAGGAAGTCCAGCGGCGTCGACCTCGCCGATCGGTCCAGACCGAACCCGATCAGCAATACGAACACGAGTAAAGTCAGAAGATGCAGCGGATAGATCCGCGCGATGCGGCGGATCATGAATCGGGAATATGCCTTGAGACCACGGGCGTCAGAGGGATAGGAATAGGAGATCACGAACCCGGACAAGATGAAGAACATGTCCACGAAAAGGCCATAAGATCCGTTCCAGACCGGTGCAACGCCGCTGTCGATGGTCTTCAGATGGAAAATGAAAACGCCGAGAGCGGCAACGAAACGATAGAAGTCGAGGACGACGAACCGTCTGGCTTCATTGGCTTCCATCGTGTGTCGAATTCCTTGCGTGACGCTACCTTCTGCTTAGCGGTGAATTGTGACGCAAGTTCGCTAGGCCGCGTTCGACGGTAGGCGAATAGCCGTTATGCGGTTTATGCCTCGCGACAAGGCAGCCGCCTAATTATTGAACGGCGCCGGAACTTGCCTGAGCTGGTCCCGGCGCCTGAGATGTTGATGCGATCGTGCGGACAATTCGCCGTGGTCAGACGAACAGGAAATCGTGGCTCGTCAGGCTGGCGACGTTGACATTTTTCAGGAGGATCGAGTCGCTGGCCGAAAGCGTGACCAGGGCGTTCGCGCCGGACTGCGTGATTTGCAGATGGCTATAGTCCTGGGCGAGGAGCTTCGAGATCTGGATCACGTCGTGAGTGGCGGCGTTGCCGGCCTGGAAGTTGACGATCTGGTCTTGGCCGTGATCGTAGACGATCGTGGTCGAGCTCGGCGCCGCCGAGAACAGGTCATTGCCGGCCCCGCCTTGGATCGTCACGCCGCCGGCAACCGCCGTGACGTTGTGCGTGCCATCGGTTTTGGTGGCGTCGAAGAACTGGAGTGCGTTAGCCGAATTGTAGTTCTCGTGTTGCGTCGTGCCCGCCTGTCCGTTGAAGTTGAACAGGAAGACGTCCTTCGAACCGTCGACGTTGTTGGCGATCTCCTGGGTCTTGGAACCGGAGCCGTCGTAGATGTCGGTCAGCTTGCTGCCGTCGTTGTTGATGACCTGGGTATAGTCCAGCGTGCCATCGGCGTGGGTCCGGGTAAGCTCGACGATATGTCCGGAGGCATCGAGATGCTGATGCTGCGTGGTGTAGGACTGCCCCTTGATGTTGTAGCTCCAATTGTCCGACGTGCCATCGGCGTTGGTAATGTACGCGGCGGTTTTGACGCCGTTGGTGTAGGCGGTCGTGGAGCTATAGCCGTCGATCTTCGTCGTCACCTCGCTGGTCAGAACGCCCTTGGCGTCGTACCAGTCCGAGGTTTTGGTCCCATCTGAGCTCTGGACAAGCGTGAAGGCGAGGCTGCTATCGGCGTGGGTGCGCACGATGTTGGTGAGGAAGCCGGTCGAATCGTAGCTGTCGTGCTCGTTCGTGTAGGTCTGCCCCACGATGTTGAACTGGAAGACGTCCTTCGAACCGTTGGCGTGGTAATCGGTCTCCGTCATCTTGACGCCGGAGGCATTGTAGTTGCTCACCACGCTGCTGCCGTCGCTATTGACGACCTGGCTGTAGTCGAGCGACCCGTCGGCGTGCGTGCGGACGACTTCGGTTGTGACACCGGAGGGGTCGAGGTGCTGGTACTGCGTGGTATAGCTCTGACCCGTTATATTGTAGCTGTAATTGTCGTGGCTCTGGTCCGCATTGGTGATGTAGGCGGCGGTCTTCACGCCGTTGGTGTAGATCGTCGTTGCGCTGTAACCGCTCGTCTTCTCCAGGACCTCACTGGTGAGAATGCCGCTGGCGTCGTACCAGTCTGAGACTTTGGTGCCGTCGCTGCTCTGCTGCAGCTTGAAGGCCAGGCTGCCATCGGCGTGCGTCCGAACCAGCGAGGTGAGGAAGCCAGCCGCATCGTAGATATCGTGCTCGGTCGTGTAGGTCTGGCCGGATACGTTGAGAAGCCAGATATCCTTGCTGCCATCGGCGTTGTAGTCGGTTTCCTTCGTCCGCTTTCCCGCCGCGTCGTAGTTGGTGACGACGCTGCTGCCGTCGTTGTTGATGGCTTGCGTATAGTCGAGCGTGCCGTCGGCATGCTTGCGGGTCACGGCCGTGACCTTGCCGGATGGATCGACGTGCTGGATCAGTGTGCTGTAGCTCTGGCCGGTGATGCCATAGGCGTAATTGTCCTGGCTGCCGTCGGCATTCTTGACATAGGCGTTGGTCTTGACGCCGTTGCTGTAGAGCGTCGTCGAGCTGAAACCGTCGGACTTTTGGACGACTTCGCTGGTGAGGCCGCCGGTGGCATTGTACCAATCGGTCGTCTTGGTACCGTCCGTCGTTTGCGTCAGCTTGAACGCCAGGCTGCCATCGGTGTGGAGGCGCGTCAGGGTCGTGAGAAAGCCGGTCGTATCGTAAACATCGTGCTCGGTCGCATAGTTCTGGCCCTTGATGTTGTAGGTCCAGACGTCCTTGCTGCGATCGGCATGGTAGTCGGTCTCGACCAACTTGACCCCCGTGGCGCTATAGGTGGTGATCACGCGACTGCCGTCGCTGTTGTAGACCTGTGTCGAATCGAGCGAGCCGTCGGCATGGCTGCGGACCACCGAAGTGACCTTGCCAGTCGAATCGAGGTGCTGGACCTGGCTCGTGTAGCTCTGCCCCTTGATGTTGTAGGTATAGTTGTCCTGGGTGTGGTCGGCGTTCTTGACATAGACCGTGGTCTTCACGCCGTTGGTGTAGATGGTCGTCGAATAATAGCCGTCCGACTTTTGCACGACTTCGCTGAGAAGCGTGCCGGTCGTGTTGTAGGTGTCGGTGGTCTTGGTTCCGTCGGTAGCGAAATGGACGGAGGTGGTCTTTACGCCACCGGTGTAGCCGATCGCGTCTTTGGACCCGTCGGTGTAGACGATCGTGGTCGAAGTAGGCAGTCCGCTCGCGTTCAGGCCGGTGTCCGCTTTCGACAGGAGGGTGCCGCTGGCGTCATACGTTTTCGTGCTGCTCCAGGTCGCGGCCGAGTTCGTGACCGAGAAGGAATGGCCGCCCTGGATCTTGGACAGCGCATTGCCGTAATGCGCGATCATATAGTCCATCGTCGCTTTCGAAGCGACGGGCAGGACATGCGAGTCGGTTAGCGTGATGGTTTTAAGCGCCGTCGACGTGCTCAGGTCGGACAGTTGCGGCACGACCTCGGCAGCCGTACCGCTGACACTGGTTCGGGTGTCCGGCGGAATCGGGGTGGTCGCGGGCGCGTCGATCTCGATGATCAGCGGGTGATCGCCGACCGGAATCGTAATGGTGCTGACGTCGGTGTAGCTCGCGATCGCGATGGTTCCGGTCAGCGTGTCGTACACCTTGACCGAATGATGCATGCCACCCAAATTTACCGTGACCGTCTGGGCGGGATTGGAGATCTCGGCATCGGCCGGATCATTCCAGAGCTTCGGCTCCGCCCAGACGACCAGCTCGTAGGCGCCATTGCTCTTGCCGAGCACCATGCTGTTGCCCGAGGCCGGCATGTTGCTCAGCGTGTAGTTCAATGGATTAGTCGGCTGCAGGCCGCCCTTGCCATCATCGGCCAGAATGCTCGTCAGGTTGTGAATTGCCGTCGCGGCGAGCTTCGGCGTTCCGTCGGAGTTGAATAAGCCAAAGTTGGCTTCGGGATTGGTGTTGCTGGCAGACGAGTCGCGGTCGAACATCTCGTAGAGATAGGTCGCACTCACGCCAGCCTTGTAGGCATCGACCAGGGTGTTCAAGATCGACTTGGCCTGCACCGTCTCGTCGACGCCGAGATATTGGGTGTTGGCCTGGGTGGTGTAGCCAGTCTCCGTAATCACGACGGGCTTTCCCGGCGCCGCGGTCGAGACGGCGCTCAACGTGGCGGCAAGTGAGCTGCTGGTCGTCAAGCTGGTGCTGACATAGGCATGCGCATTGGCGAAATCGGCCGAGCCCGACATGTTGCCGAGCTGGCTGTAGCCCTGGGGATCGTTGTAGGCGAGCGACAGATTGAACACGGGAATGCTGGAAAGCGTGCCGTCTGCCTTGACCGCCTGATAGAGCGCGCTTTGGAACTGGGCCGCGGCGCCAAGGCTCGAGCTGCCATTGTAGCTGAAGGGCTGGTGATTGGCCTCGTTGAGGCCCTCGATGGCGCTGATGCTGCCCGGATGGCTCGCCACGAACTTCTCGAGCGACACTATATACTTCTGAAGGCCGGCCGTGCCCAGCTGGGGTAGGGCGGAGGACACCAGGAAGTCGAACTTGTAGCCGGCAGCCGCCAGCCCCTCAACGACCGGTTGTGCGGCGGGGCTGGTTCCCATCGCGTCGCGCAGGTGGGTGACGCCGAGATACTTCAGGTCATCGACCATCAATGCGAGGTTGTTGTAGTCGGTCCACCCGAAGCCGGCATGCGTGTTGACGCCGATGGAGTTGATGAAGCCGCTTGCGGAGAGGATGGTTTGATCTGACGACATTTCACACTCGAATTTCTACGCGAACGAAATTGCTCGCAGGGATTTGCGTTCAACCTTCTCGATCGAGTGTGAATTTCAGATAAAAATCGGAGCTACAAATCGAGAGCGATCAGCAGTTCCTCGCAGGAACAGGTCGACTCTGATTCAAGACAATAACGATGTCGTGCCGACGCAGCATGACCTGAACATGGCGCTTCCAAGAATTCGCAGAGTTTCACTGCTGAATATATGCGCATGTCGCGCTTCAATAATGCATGTGAGTTCGGGCGTGGATGCGGTGAAACTGTCAGGCCGACCCGATGCGCTGGTAGAATTTTGCCGGTACGGGCAAACCACTCAGTATTCTCGTACTGGTTGCCAGTCACTTTGCCGCATTTCGGGGCGAAGCAGAGAGTTCCACGGTAGGAACTTCGCGAACATGAGCGGAGTGTCAGTCGCCTCAGATCCAAAGAGGATTTGCGAGAGGACCGGTCGACAGATCAGCTTGGGCGGGCCATGAGGAGAAAGTTTCCGCGCCAGCCGACCGCAGCCGTGACGATTGCGGCGATGACGATTTTTCCGGCAAGCCACGTCACCGGTTCGCTCGGCGCATGACTTAACGACGCGATCAGGATGGCGGCTGCGAGCGCCTGAAGCACCAGGGGCCAGCGCGGGAACGCCTCGAATCTGAGGGTAGGGCCAAGCCCGGCCGAGATCGCTGCGAGCGTGGCGATCGAGGCGAAGGTGACTGCTGCTTGCGGCGACAGGCCGGCCCAGACCGCAACCAGGGAGAACGCCGCAACCATTGCAAGCTGCCCGGCAGCGACGAGGACGAGCCTTGTCGCGAGCTTTTCCAGGTGGGGAACGACCGCGATCGTCGCCTGCAGGTGGGTATGGAGGAAGTAGAAAGCAGCGACCGCCGGCCCTGTCGCCAGGAAGCCCTCGACGCTCTCCCGCGGGACCAGGATGCGCGCCGCGTCCGGAATGAAGGCGACAAGCCCGCCCAGCAGGACCAGGGTCGTGCAGATCATGAACTCGAACATGTGCCGCGCCGATTGTCTCGACGTCGTGGCGCTCCCGTGCTCGAAATCATTGACCACTTCAGGATAACTCACGGTGTGGATCGCCGCATTGAGGACCCAGAAGGGACGTTGCAGCAGGTCGAGCGCAATGGAAAATCCCGCACCGGCTCCTGTGGCGCCGAGTCGCCCGACGACGATGATACGAAGCAGAACCGGCACGGACAAATGGATCACGGACGCGCCGGCCGCAAGCATGCCGTAACGCGAGAAGTCCTTCCAGTCAGCCAGCATTGTTCGCAGCGACACGCGATCAAGCGGCGTGCGATATGCGATGAGACCGGCAAGGAGCCCAAGCAGGTGACCCAATGCGATGCCGAGCAGCGTCGCTTCGGCCGTGCCTGAGATCATTCCGCCCAAGACAGCCCCGCCCAAAAGAGCCGTCGCACGCAAGGCAAGAAGGCAGGCGGCGGTCCCCAGCCGGTTCGACAGACGTACCGACAAGAAATACAAATCGGTCGAGCCCTGAAGAACGGCCACACTCAGGCCGAGGACGACCAGCCGTGGCGTGAGGCCGCTGATCAAGGAGGCGCAGCTCCCGACGGCAACGAGCGCGCCGGCGCTCATGAGCGCCGCCGCAAAGAGCGACGATCTCAGTCGAGCAGCCTCGCTCTCCTTGGCGGCCGCAAGAAAGCGCAACCCCGCGAGCTGCAGCCACTCGAACATGAGGACACAGAGCAACTGGCTCGAGGCCATTGCGAGAGAATAATTGGTGTAGTCGGCGGCAGGCAACAGTTGACTGATCACAAAGATCAGGATGATCGCTGCTGCGCTTTGGTAAACGTAGCCGGCGATCGCGAAGAGACGTGTCATCTCGGAATGAAGCTACTCTTTGCCACCGCATGCGCATGCGGCGCCCCGGCTATTGCTGGACGCACCGACGACATCCGTTGCTGACGCAGTTGTTCATAAAGGTTCTTGTACGACGACAATACGTCGGAAAAGATCCACTTGTTCGTGTCGGCGATAAGCCGACGGCTGATCTCGTCGATCTTGTGTGGATCCGCAGCGATTTCGCGCATGCTCCTGGCTAGAGATTGTGGATCCGCTTCGGTCAACCACCCCGTCAGGCCATGCTCGATCGCCTCCGGCATGCCGCCAAAGTGCGTACCGAGCAGCGGCCTGCCCGCCGCCTTGGCATCCGCGACGACGAGCGGGCCGGGGTCGTGCCAGATGGACGGCGCGACCACGACGTCGACTTGCCTGTAGAATTCATCGGGAGATACGAATCCCATGAACTCGACCCGCGCATGCGGCGCCAGTGCTCTCAGGCGCTGTTGCTCCTGATCGCTCAAGCGGCCGGCAATCATCATCCGGATCCGATCAGGCGGCAGCATGGCAAGCGCTCGCATGAGATTGTCGATGCCCTTCTCCTCAGTGATCCGTCCGATGAAGCCGAACGTCACTTCCGTCGTGCAGACCGGCCGCGGGTAGGGTGAGCGCGGCGGCTCGGTCGAGGCATTGCGGATGACGGTGCGGATCGGCGTTTCGGCAAACATGCCCATATCGGTGTGAATGGACAGGACGCGCTCGCTGACGCCGACCACGGCATCGAGCCAATGCGTCGCCCGCTTGCGGTGGTACGTCAGGATTCCGCAGCTCGTACAGGTGCGTTCGCAGGAGTGGCCCTTGTCGAAGCGGGAGCAGCGTGGACACGTCAGATAGTAGTCATGAAGCGTGTGCAGGACCGGAACTCCGAGCTTGGCGGCTACCCGCCAGATCGCCGTGGTCAGGCCCGATAAATTATTGGAATGCAGCACGTCCGGCTTGAAGGCGCGAATGCGCTCCGCGATCATCGGGGCCTGGATCTGCCAATCGTCGATCGCATGCCAGATGCTCCGTTTCGCGACGTTCTTTTGCTCCGTGAACGGCGCATAGACGTTTTGCACCGGTGCGGAATAGACGTTGATACCGTTGCATAATTCACGCCCCTGCTCGGGTGCGGATGCGGCGCGCACCACCTCGACCTCGTCGCCGCGCTGAGCCAGGCCCTCGGCGAATCTCCGCGCGAAGATCTCTGCTCCGCCGACGATCTTCGGTGCCTGCGGGGTCGGATAAAGTGTGGATGTCAAAAGGATCTTCATCGCGTCAACCTCTTTGTGCCGATCCGATTACCGTGCCGGCCGTATATCCAGTGCGGGAATGGCGTCATTATTGGCGGCGATCAGGACCGGCGTGCTCGAAACCGGCAGCCAGATCCCGGAGGCAGGCCTTGCGGTTGCATCGCAGGGCGCCGCGAAAGTCGCACCCGGCAGATCGCCTCTGATCCGGACCTCGTAGCGTCGATCCGGATCTTCGGACCAGACCGCGACTTTGCCGCCGGTGGTCGAGGATGCTCCGATCGACATCACCCCGGTGGCAAGGCTCCTACGTTCCGCGGTTAGGGTGGAGCGGATGAATGCCCAGGCGCCACGCGCCGCGCAGGCTACGGGTTTGGGCGAATTGTCGAAACCGTAGACGCCAAAATTGTCCTCCAGCTCGGCTGGATTCTGGCCACTGTTTTTGAGCTCATAAATCCACATCCCCTTGAGCCAGCGCGCCGCTGTCGAGGCCCACAGGATGAGCTGTGCCGTGTTGTCGGCCTGGGCCTGCTCGCTGACACCGCATTTGTTCGCAGCCGTGGTCCAGCCAGTTTCGGTCACGTAAATGGGGAAGTCGGGATTGCCGCTCGCTTGGCCGACCAGCCGATGGAACGCAGTGAGCCGGTCGATAATCTCGGTCGAATTGCGCTTCGACGGCGCCATGCAGAAATTATAAAGATGAATCGAGGCGCCGTCGGCGTATTGAAGAATACCGGTTTGCAGCATCTTCTCCGTCCACGTCCAGCCGGGATCGTCGCCGATCGCGCCGACGACGAAAGGCGCATTCGGCACCGCCTGCTTGACCGCCGGCCGTGCTGCCTTGGCGAGGGCCAGGTAATTCTCGGCCGAGAATGCAGCGTCTTTCTTCGCTGCCAGATTCCACTCGTTCCAGAGTTCGAAGATCGGGCGCTGCGGCGCTACCGATCGCGCTGCCGCTGCCGCATAGTCCGCGAACCGCTGCCGGGCTTCGTCCGTCGTCGGGGGTGACGAGTTCGGAACGAGGTGATGACCGAATGCAAGGATGAGGAGCGGCCGGGCGATGCCGGACTGAACCTGCGCGTCGAGCCTGCCCAATCGCGGCGTGAAGCCCATCCGACGGCCAGGCAATTCGAAATCAGACCAGGGAAAATCATCGCGGAAGGCGTTAAAGCCCAATTGCTTGATCTGACCGACGTTCACGGAGGGCACGTAGCCTCGCGAACTGACCGGCCCTCCCAGTCCCTGATGGGTGCCGATACCCAACAGGAATCTGCTCTCAAGCGTTTGAGCCTGTTGAGCGCATACCGGGACCGACAGAGAAACAGACGCGATGACGCTCGCGATCCAGAGCAGCCCGTTGCGACCCAAGGTGCGGTGGCCTGCCATCGCCTGGATCATACTCGTCATCATGTCTCGCCTGCCGCAACTCACCTCAAAAAGGCTTCGAGAGGTCCGATTGCAGCGCCACGTTCTGCTCGACTCCGCTCTTGTTGTCGTCGAGGAGTTCGACATAGACCTGATGCAACTGGCGGTGTGTCTTCTGGACGTCGTAAAACTGCTTGAAGCGATCGTAGCCGCGTTGACCCAGGACCTTGAGATCCAGATCGAGCATCCGTCGGAAGCCGTCGATGAGAGGTTGAACGGCGACAGGTTCGCAAAGCACGCCGGTGACGCCGTCAACGACGATTTCAGGGAGCGCTCCGCTGTGGAAGGCCAGGATGGGCTTGGCCGCGCGCATCGCCTCCAGAGCGACGAGGCCGAAGGCCTCCCATCGTGACGGGATGACGACGAGATCGGCCGCCTCCAGCTGAGTCTCGATTTGCTGACGATCCAGCCAGCCTAGCAGCGAGACGTTGGCGGGAACCGCAGCTCCGTCGAATTTGTTGACGACGGAGGCGCCTACAATGCGGACATCCAGGACGTCTTCGAGGGATCGTGCGGCCTCGATCAGGAGATCGAAGCCCTTCTGTCGATCAAGGCGACCGATGAAAAGGACCTTGGCCTTCTTTGAAGTCCAATTCGTCGCAACGCCGTGCGGCAGCGGGCGGCTCTTGGAGATGCCATTGTGCACCAGGGTCAGACGGTCAGTCGGAATTCCCGCCCGGACCGCTTCATTGAATTCATCGCCGGAAATGCAGATGATACGATCCGACGTGCGGGCCAGAAGAGTCTCTGCAGCTTTTGCCGCCAGATGGCTCAGGCGGCCGGTCTCTCGCGAGAATGCCCAGCCATGCGGGCAATAGACGACGCGAGGACCTTCAGAACGAGCAGCCAACGCGGGCCTGAGAACGAGTCCGGCAAACGACGAATGGAGATGCATGACGTCAGGCTTGAAGGCGTCGAGCGCCTGCATGCTCGCCCGCAGCATCTGAAACAGTCCGGCGATGCTGCGGCCCGATCTGTCGAAGGTTGTGATCTGGCTGTCATCGATTCCAACGAGGTCGTGGCGATGATCCGATGGCACAACATAGTGCACGTTCTCCGCGCCGAAGCTCGCTTGCTGCTGCGGATGCAATTCGTTCAGGTAGCTCGCTATCCCACCCCGGATGGTTTCCGCGACATGCAGCACCTTCACCGCCTGCCTTGCGGAGGATTGAGTTGGGAAGATCGACATGGCGCATCCTTAATTGAGCATCAACGGATGCGATCACATTCCATCCAATCCATAGCGAGATTTAGGCAGCGGTGTGGTGTTGTTGCGCCGCGATGTTGAAGCTCGCTTCCTTCGAAGTCGAACGTGCGCATGGAACTCGCTGGATGCCGAGCCGTTGTTAGTCGCTATTCGCGCGACGCGAGAAAACCCAACAATGCTCGCGCCGACTCTTGCCACGAATATAATGCAAGACGATCCTGTTGCTTTCTGCGCTCCTGATCAGAGATTGCGCCAACTGCCAGCCTTTCGAGCATAAGCTGCTTCAGCGCTTGAGCGTCGTTGGCGCAAAAATAAGCAGCTGCTTCGCCGCACGTTTCCATCACCGCGTCAGCCGTGGAGGCTATGACCGGACAGCCGAAGATCATGGCTTCCAGTGGCGGGACACCAAAGCCCTCGTATAGAGAGGGAAAGACAAACGCCAGGGCGTGTGCATACAGAGCTGCAATCTCCCCGTCCGCCAGGCGTCCTGCCAGAAGCAGGCCCGATTCGCTCTCGCCCAGATTGTCTTGAAATACCTTGCTGTTATCTCCGCCGACAATGACGAGCGGAACGTCTTTTCGTTCGAGTAGCCGCGCGGCCTCAATTGCAACGGCAAGATTCTTGTTCTTGGTTCTGGAGCCGACAAAGAGAAAATATTTTCCCGGCTGAAGCCCTAGTCGGTCGAGAATACCGGGATTACGCGTTGTGGACGCGAAATGCTCCGCGCTGTTGGGGAATATCGGAATGTCCGTTTTCGACAGGCCAAGCATTGCAGCCAGTTCATTGCGAGAAAAGGCCGATACGGTCGCGATCGTGGCCCGGCGTGCAAGCAGCCGACCCATCGTTCGGTGGACGGCCAGATAGCGCCAATTGAAGAAATCGGGCCGGCGGAAGACCTGTGCGTCGTGGATGACGACGATATGATCGCGATGAAACACAGGTCCGGCATTGGCCAGACTGATCAGGCGACCTCCAGCGGCGGCGCGCGCAAGTTCAATCTGATCCCAGGCATGTCCGCTCAACCGTCCTATCTTGCGAATCTTGATGCGAGTGAGATTGATCGTTTCGCTCGTCTCGCTCGGCACGAGCAATTGCCACTCTGCTCCTCTGAGGGCAGCGGGCAATTGGTCGGACGCAAGCAAGACATCGATCGCTTTGACCAGTTCGGCGGCATAACGCTGAACGCCGGTCAGTTTTTGCGAGAGAAAGCGGCCGTTGATGAAAAGTTTCAATTGTGTGCCGTTCGGGTTGCCGATGCCACAAAGCGTGATCGCGATGTGTGCTTTCGAACCAAATGTGAGCACGGAAAGAAGCAGCCTGAAGGCACGGAATTATGACGACATCGATCGCATGATCGCGCTGTTCGTTTGATGCTCCCAGGAACACTTGTTGAAAGACTTGGCGGGCAGGCGGGAGCCTTTGTGGACGCGCGTCTGATGTTGCGTCGACCGGCAAGGGACGTCCCCGTCTGGTTAACTTGGGATGGCTGACATCCGAAGCGCCTGGCATTAAGCTTGCCGATGCGAGGGGGATGTTCTCCAATGCTGAACCCTTGCCTCTACCGGTTCAGTCTGGCAATGCGGTATATGAGGACGAACAACGGAGTTTATTTTGGCCCCCGTGGTGGTTACCGGCGCTGCCGGCTTCATCGGCATGCATGTCTGTGAGCGCTTGCTTGCGCGCGGGGAACGAGTTGTCGGCATCGACGCAGTAACCCCTTACTATGATCCGGCGCTCAAGCGCGCTCGCCTCGAGACGCTCAAGCATGATGCCTTCACATTCCACGAGATCGATCTTGCCGATTTCGCTGCGGTGACGCGCGTGTTCGACGAGGTCTCGCCCGACCGCGTGGTGCACCTTGCGGCGCAGCCCGGCGTGCGCGCGTCGATCGACGATCCCATCACCAGCATCCGCGCCAATTGTGATGGCTTCATCACGGTGCTCGAGGCCGGCCGGCGCCACGGCCTGGCGCATCTCGTCTACGCCTCCTCGAGCTCAGTGTACGGCGCCAATCGCACCTTGCCCTACTCGACCGAGCATTCGGTCAATCATCCGGTCAGCCTCTACGCCGCGAGCAAGAAGGCCAACGAGCTGATGGCGCACACGTTCGCACATGTTCACAAGCTGCCGGTGACCGGTCTTCGCTTCTTCACTGTCTATGGTCCATGGGGCCGGCCTGATATGGCCGCCTGGCTCTTCACGCGCGCGATCTTTGCGGGTGAGCCGATCAAGCTTTTCAATCATGGAAATATGTGGCGCGATTTCACCTATGTCGACGACATCGTCGAGGGCGTGATCCGCACCCTCGATCGCCCCGCGACGCCGAATCCCGCGTGGAACGCCGAGCAGCCGGAAAACTCGTCGAGCTATGCGCCGTATCGCGTCTACAACATCGGCAACAATTGCTCGGTCAACTTGATCGAGTTCGTCGAGACACTGGAGAACATCATCGGCAAGCCTGCGATCCGCACGCTTTTGCCGATGCAGGCTGGCGACGTCCTCGAGACGCGTGCCGACATTTCGGCCCTGCAACGCGACGTCGGCTTCACGCCCTCGACGCCGCTGGCGGATGGCTTGGGTCGCTTTGTCGAATGGTATCGAAATTATCACCGCGTATAACCCCCTCTCTTGAGTAGCTCACACGTGTCCCAAAGAATTATCCCCCTGATCATGTGCGGCGGTGCCGGAACGCGGCTGTGGCCGGCTTCGCGCGAGGTGCGCCCCAAGCAGTTCCTGCCGCTGTTCGGCACCCGCTCGACCTTCCAGGACACGCTGTTGCGTGTCTCGGAAGCCTCGCTGTTCGATCGCCCGATCGTCATCACCAACGCGTCCTACCGCTTCATGGTGCTGGAGCAGCTCGCGGAAATCGGCATCGAGGCCGACGTGATCCTCGAGCCGATGCGGCGCGATTCCGGCCCGGCGATTGCCGCCGGCGCGGTGTTCGCGCAGAACCGCTCGAGTGAAGCCATCGTGCTCGCGCTCGCCGCCGACCACGTCGTGCAGGACAATGCGGCCTTCGTCGCGGCGTGCCGCCAGGGCCTCACCGCCGCGAGTGCCGGGCGCATCGTCACCTTCGGCGTCAAGCCGGAACGGCCGGCGACCGAATACGGCTATATCAGCCCGGGCGAGGTCATCTCCGGCGAGGTGCACGCGGTCGCGCGCTTCGTCGAGAAGCCGGATGCGGTGAAGGCCGCCGACTACGTCAATTCCGGCTATCTCTGGAACAGCGGCAACTTCATGTTCCCCGCCACTGTGTTGCTCGACGAATACCGCAAGGTCGATGCGGCGAGCGTGGAGGCGATTTCCAGTGCCGTGACCAATGCCGGTCGCGATCTCGGCTTCGTGACGCTGGAGCCCGAGGCGTTCGGCGCGGCCAAGGCGATCTCCATCGACTATGCGGTGATGGAGAAGACCGCGCGCGCCGCTGTGGTGCCGGTGTCCTGCGGCTGGTCCGATGTCGGCTCCTGGCACGCGGTGTGGGAATTGTCGGACAAGGACGCGCAAGGCAATGCTTCGCATGGCGCCGCCGTGTTCGAAGATAGCCGCAACTGCAACGTCACCACCGATGCCGCGCTGGTCGCGCTCGAAGGCGTCGACGATCTCATCGTGGTTGCGACTGCGGACGCGGTGCTCGTCTCGCGCCAGAAGGATGCCAACGGGCTCAAGCGGCTGGTCACAAAACTCAAGGCGGTCGCGCCGAAAGTCACCGAGGAGCATCTTAAGGTGCATCGGCCCTGGGGCAGCTACCAGTCTGTCGACAATGGCGAGCGCCATCAGGTCAAGCGCATCGTGGTCAAGCCCGGCGGGCGTCTGTCGCTGCAGAAGCACCATCATCGCGCCGAGCACTGGATCGTGGTCCGCGGCACAGCCCGCGTCACCGTCAACGAGACCGTCAAAAGCGTGCACGAGAACGAGTCGATCTACATTCCGATGGGCGCGGTGCACCGGATGGAGAACCCCGGTAAAATCATGCTGGAGCTGATCGAGGTCCAGACGGGAAGCTATCTCGGGGAAGACGACATCATCCGGATTGAAGACGACTATCAGCGGTCTTGAGCAGAGTGTCGCTCCAACATGCCGCGAACGTTTAGAAGTTGTCCTGCGAACTGCGATGATCGGAACAGGCTGTTATGACCGACGCCACGCACACGATCCGCAGCGGCGGACTCACCGCGACCATCAAGGCGCAAGGCGCGGAGATGTGTTCGCTGGCGACCGATGCCGGCATCGAGTTCGTCTGGCAGGCGGAGCCGGCCTGGCCGCGCCATGCGCCGCTGCTGTTTCCGATCGTCGGGCGCCTCGCCAATGACGAATTACGGCACCGGGGCAGGACCTACCGGATGACCCAGCACGGCTTCGCGCGTGACAGCCGCTTTGCGTGGGTGGAACGAGGCGAAAGACGCTGTGTCCTGGTGCTCGAAGACAGCGAGACGACGCGCGCGCTCTACCCCTTCGCGTTCCGCCTGACGGCAACCTATGCGCTCGACGAATCCGGTCTCGATCTTTCACTCGTGATCGCGAACACCGGCAAGGAGATATTGCCGGCCTCGCTCGGCGGCCATCCCGCTTTCAACTGGCCGCTCCAACCGGGGCTGGCGAAGGAGAGCTACGCGCTGAGCTTCGCAAACGCAGAGCCATCGCCCGTCCGCCGTCTCGATGGCGGCTTGCTGCGCCCGGCAACCGAGCCGAGCCCGGTCGAAGGCTCCGTGTTGCCTCTGTCCGAATCCCTGTTCGTCGACGACGCAATCATCTTCGATCGGATCGCGAGCAATTCGGTCCGCTATGCCGTGGAGCAGGGCGCCTCCACCGGGCCGTGGTTGAAAATGTCATGGCGCGGCTTTCGCGAGCTTGGCGTCTGGTCGAAACCATCGGGCGCGCCGTTCCTCTGCATCGAGCCCTGGCGCGGCTATGCCAGTCCGGCCGGCTTCGACGGCGAATTCACTGACAAGCCGGGCCTGATGCACATCGCGCCCGGGACGGAAGAGCAATTGTCATTTCGGGTTGAGGTTGGATCGTCCTGAGGTGGGACGGTCTGCGCGCATCTGAAGTTCTCAGACCTCGATCCGCGTGAGGTCCTCGCCGAGCACGACAGGACCCGAATAGTCCCGCCTGACATCCGCAAGCAGCGCATTGAGCATGGAATCGTCGGTGCGAGGCCGGTGATGGGTCAGCGCGAGCTTCTTGACGCCGGCGTTGGCCGCGACCTTGCCGACTGTATCGCCGCAGGCGATCGTGAATTTCGCAAGCCGGCGCAGGTGTTCGTTGTCGATCTCCGGCGTGGCGAGGAAGCAGCACTGGACCAGCAGGTCGGCCCCCTCAGCCAGTCGCTCGAGACCGGGGCAGGGCACCGTGTCGCCCGAAATTGCGATGACCTTGCCTTCGGCCTCGAAGCGGTACCCGAGACACATCCAGCGTGCGAGGAAGGCCGGCGACATGTCGAGGCCGTCGCCATGCGAGACGAGTTCGGCGCTGATCTTCCAGCGGCCGGTGTCGAGAACGGGGCCGGGTATAATGTCGGTCGCGACGACTGGTTTCCAGCCGCCGAAGCTCGGCTCACCCTGATCGCGCCAGGCGATGTCCTTGTCGTAGACCTGCGTGACCAGCGTATTGACGAGCCGTTCGGTATCCGGCGGTCCATAGATGCGCAGATCGTCCTTGCGCCCATGCAACCATGAATTGAGCATCACGTCGTAGAGGTCGCCGATGTGGTCGAAATGGTGATGGGTGAGAAAGACCGTGTTGATGGAGCCGAGCGGCACGCCAGCCTTGCTGAGCTGCACCATGACGCCGCGGCCTGCGTCGATCAGGATGTTTTCCTCGCCGAGCCTGATCAGCGTGGTCGTCGCCATGCGGCGCGGGTCCGGGCGCGGGCCGCCGGTGCCGAGCAGGATGACTTCCATGGCGCCACCTCCTGGGGCAGAATTTTCGGGGCGCACAGTAGATTTGAAGCTCCTGGCGTGGCAAGCGGCCGCGGGATGGGCTTCAGCCCGCACAACAGCCGCTCGTACGGGCTCCCGAACATGCTGCGCGAGATGAGAAGTGTGGGCCAATTCATACTTAATCCAGCTGGATCGTGACCAATGTTGTTTGGGCGCGCTAACGCGCCTAGTATTGCAGCAGGCAATTCGAGGGGGCTCGAACAAGTCGTGAATGTACGTTCACAGGGCGGCGCGCTCGGCGACCTGAGCTTCCAGGTCGGCCCACAAGCACACAGGACATCCAACATCGTGGCTGATTCCTCAGGTCAGGAATTGCGTGTCGCTGGCCGGGAGCGACTGATCGTCGTCGAGGACGATCCGGTGACGCGGACGATGCTGGTCGGTTATTTCAGCGAGAACAATTTCGACGTGGTCGGTGCCGGCTCCTGCGCGGAATGCCGCCAGGCGCTGCGGACGCGGACCGATCTCGTCTTCCTCGACCTGCAGCTGCCCGACGGCGACGGCTTCGATCTCGCCAAGGAGATCCAGGCGACCAGCAATGCGGGTATCATCTTCGTGACCCGCCGCGACACCGACGTCGATCGCATCCTCGGCCTCGAGATCGCGGGCGACCACTACGTCACCAAGCCGATCAATTTGCGCGATCTGCTCGCGCGCGCGCGAAGCGTGCTGCGGCGGCGCTCGATCGACCGCAAGGCGGCGCGCACCCACAATTCGATCGCCTTTGGCGACTGGATCATCGACCTGACGCGGCGCGAGCTGCTCGGCAGCGACGGCAAGCCGGTGGCGCTGACGCGCGCCGAATTCGACCTGCTCGCGGCGCTCGTCGGAGCCGACGGCAGGCCGCTCAGCCGCGACTATCTGATCGAGGTCGTCAGCAACCGCCAGGCCGAGGTCGACATCCGCACTGTCGATGCCCTGGTGGCGAGACTGCGGCGCAAGCTGGTCGGCAGCGGTACGCCCGTCATCACCACCGTCACCGGCGTCGGCTACAAGCTCGCGTTGAGCGAGCGGCTCTAGACCCGGGCGCAGCACGACATGGTGCCGGTGGCGCCATCGGGTTCAGCCACTGAAACCGACAAGGAACCGAATCGCGAGAAAGGCCGACAAGGCCACGGCGCCGGTCGCGACGATTGCAAACAAAACTCTCAAACTATTGTGCATGATCTCTATTCAGGTTCGGTTTCAAAGTTCGGTTTCAAAAATGTCGTTCGTCCAACCGCTGCTCGTCTCAAGGCAGCAACTCTAATTCTATTGGCGTGATGCCACCCGTTTCCACTTGGCTTCGACGCGAGCCTTGATGAGGCGGACCCGGGCTTCCTGTGCTGCCCAATACGCCCTGCTCGCGACCGCCGTGCCTTGACGGTAACGCGCGTAAACGTCCTTCGGCTGTGCCGGTGTCTTTTGACTGTGTGCCGATTTCTGATTGTGCGCTGACTTCGAGTCGGTGGGTGCCGGAGTTGGCGCCGGTGCTACATCTGGGACGGCCGCGGCCTGGCTTCCCACATTCGTCGAGTTCATGGAGACAAGACGATTGCGGGCGCGATGACAATAGACCTGGGAGCGCGAAGTCATGGACTCCTCGCCATGACCTGCTCGATATTTCATCAGGGCGCGGCAAAGGTCCCCGCCTGCCAGGCGCCATGCGCGACTGAGGTAGAGAACGCCGTAGTGGATGTTGATATCAGGCTCTGCGAGCTCTGCGTTATTTCCCCGAAATCCGAGCATCGCTGCCGTTTCGGGCCGAACCTGCATGAGGCCGATCTCGCCGACGGTGCCAATGGTGCCCGGATTGTAACCGCTTTCAACGAAGACGACGGCCTCCGCAATGTCCGCGGGCAGATTGGTCTTGGCCGTTTCTCTTTCGATAATTTTTCGAATCGCTGCCCGCGATGCCGGCGTCTCTCCGGCGCCGAGATCTGCATTGTGACCGCCGGCCGCCAACGCCGGTCCCACGTCGTTTAGAGCGCCGTCCTGAGCGCGCACGGAGGTGGATGCCAACCAAAGCACGGCTATCGCAACGTGTGTCCACGTCGCGCGGGCATTGATGTGTGTTCGATCCCGCAGCATCGACCACGTATTATATCTTTCGAGTTAACAACCGATTTTCTGGCGGCCCCGGGGCGCGGTCCGGCTCGGGCGGCCAGCGGCGCATTGAAGCTATCGCGACCGCGAGCTCTGGTCGGTTGATGTGCTTGGCGCAGCCCCGGCCAATTTGTCGTCGACCGCATAGAGCGTGCAGGTGGGCGACCATTTTGTGCAGGCGCCAAGTGAATCGCGCTGGGCGTCGTCGGCGGTCGCGCGCCCCGAACGCCAGCCGTAACCGCCGTTCGGCGACACCGCAAAAGCCTTGTGCGGCATCGTGCTGGCGAGATACCGCGCGAACTCGGCGCGCGCGGCCTCGCTGAGCTGGCCCGGCGGCGGCAGCGGATCGGGCGGGCTCAGGACGTCGTGGCCGAGACCTCGCTCGCGCAGGAAGGCGTCGAGATATGGCGTCCATTGCGGACGGCTCACCACCGAATAGAGATAGTGGCCATCGTCGCCGTAAGGCGGCGCTGCGACGAATTTCGCGTTGCCGCCGCTGGCGCGAAATCCGTCATGGAGGCGCCGCGCGAGGTCGGGACCGAAGTAGGAATCGTTGGCGGCGTAGACCCACAGCATCGGCGCGCGCGAGGTTTTGCCGAACGTCGCGAAGGCCTGCACCAGCCCGTTGGGATTGCAGACGTCGTCATCGTCGCGCGAGCCGCGCCCACCGGCAAAGCTGATCGCGGCGACGAGACCCGCTGGCGCCTGCGCGGTCAACGCGACAGTGGCGAACCCGCCGGCGGAATGGCCGGCCGCGATCATGCCAGAGGTGGTGACGTCGGCCCTGCGCACCATCGCCTCGATCGCCGCGCGCAAATCCGCCACCGCGACCGCCGCGGCCGGCAGATAAGCGGCATTCGCGCAGCCCCCGACGCTGTCGACGCGCCCGCCGGGCGAGGTGCCGTAGCCGCGCCGCATCACGATCAGCGCGGCGAAGCCGCGCCGGGCATATTCGAGAGCGATGCCGTAATATTTGTGCGCGGACATCGTCGCGCGATCGTCGAAACTGCGCGGTGAGCCGTGGCTGAGCAGCGCCAGCGGATAGCGCCTGGTCCCGGCCGGCCGGACCAGGAACGCCTCCAGCCCCTGCGGTCCGGCCTCGGCCATCGGGATACGCAAATCCTCGGTGTAGAACTCCGCGGCCGTCGCATCGGGCACGATGCCGGCCATCGCAAGCCAGGCCATCAGAACAACCAGAAGCCTCTGAAACAGCGTCATGCCCCGACTCGAAAAGCCCCGATCGAAAGACCATAGCATGATCTCAGGAACGGCCGCCCCATTGCGGGTGTTGTGCTCTTGGCGGGGGCTTGGCCGATGCTATGGTATCGCGCAATTCTACGACAGGACGAGGTATATTCAGTGGCTGATGTTCATCCCGCGGCGGGCAAGCAGGCCTCGCCGGACGCGCTCACCAACGTTCCGCGGCTGGTGACGGCCTATTTCGCCGGCAAGCCCGATGTCGCCGATCCCGCGCAGCGGGTGGCGTTCGGCACCTCCGGCCATCGCGGCACCTCGTTCAAGACCAGCTTCAACGAGGGCCACATCCTCGCGACGACGCAGGCAATCTGTGATTACCGACGTGAAAAGGGGCTGACCGGTCCGCTCTTTATCGGCATCGACACCCATGCGCTGGCCGAGCCCGCGCTGGTCAGCGCCGTCGAGGTGTTCGCGGCCAACGGCGTCGACATCATGATCGACAAGGACGGCGGCTACACGCCGACGCCGGTGATCTCGCATGCGATCCTGACCTACAACAAGGGCCGCACCTCGGGCCTTGCCGACGGCGTCGTCGTCACGCCCTCGCACAATCCGCCCGAGGACGGCGGCTACAAATACAATCCGCCGCATGGCGGACCGGCCGACACCGATGCGACCTCCGTGATCGAGAGGCGCGCCAACGCCTATCTCGCCGACGGCCTCAAGGGCGTGAAGCGCATCGACTACGCCAGGGCACGCAAAGCCGCGAACGTCCACGCCTATGACTACGTCACACCCTATGTCGCCGATCTCGGCAACGTCGTCGATCTCGACCTGGTCAAATCCGTCGGCGTCAATATCGGCATCGATCCGCTCGGCGGCGCCGCCGTGCACTACTGGCATCCGATCATCGAGCGCTACGGCCTGAAGGCGACCGTGGTGAACGAGGCGATCGACCCGACGTTCCGCTTCATGACGGTGGATTGGGACGGCAAGATCCGCATGGACTGCTCCTCGCCTTACGCGATGGCGAGCCTGATCGCGATGCGCGACCGCTTCGACGTCGCTTTTGCCAACGACACCGACGCGGACCGCCACGGCATCGTGACACGCACCGGCGGCCTCATGAATCCGAACCATTATCTCGCGACCGCGATCTTCTATCTGTTCGCGCACCGCCCGAACTGGGGCAAGGACGCCGCGATCGGCAAGACCGTGGTGTCGAGCTCGATCATCGACCGCGTCGCGAAAAAACTCGGCCGCAAGCTGGTCGAGACCCCGGTCGGCTTCAAATGGTTTGTCGACGGTCTCCTCACGGGCGGCTTCGGCTTCGGCGGCGAGGAGAGTGCAGGCGCCTCGTTCCTGCGCCGCGACGGCACGGTGTGGACGACCGACAAGGACGGCATCATCCTCGGCCTGCTTGCGGCCGAGATCATGGCGAAGACCGGCCGCGATCCGAGCCAGCTCTTCAACGACCTCACTGCCGAGTTCGGCGTGCCCCATTACGCGCGCATCGACGTCGCCGCCACCACGCCGCAGAAGAACATCCTGAAGTCCGTTACGCCGGAGCAGCTCGGCCTGAAGGATCTCGCCGGCGATCCCGTCCGCGCCACGCTGAGCAAGGCGCCGGGCAATGGCCAGCCGTTCGGCGGCATCAAGGTCGAAACCGATTTCGGCTGGTTCGCCGCCAGGCCGTCAGGCACCGAGGACGTCTACAAGATCTATGCAGAAAGCTTCCGCAGCCCCGAGCACCTGAAGGCGATTCAGCAGGAGGCTCAGGCAGGGTTGGCGAAGGTGTTCGGGGCGTAGTCGTCGAGCCAAAGCGCCGCTGCCACTGCTCCTCCTGGAGGGAGACTCGCCGCATCAACAGGTGTCATCACCCGCGAGAGCGGGTGATCCAGTACGCCGTGGCGCCAGTTGAGTGAACCAACGACCGCCGCGGAATACTGGATTCCCCGCTTTCGCGGGGAATGACAACGGTTTGTATACACGATACGAGAGGATGGTATTATAATACGCCAAATCTGCCCTTGAACGATTTCGCCCCTCCGCTATTGTATACATAACGTATCCACAAGCCTTGGGAGTGAGACCGGTGACAAAACCCTTCCCGATGAACGCCTGGTATGCCGCCGCCTGGGACGCCGATGTGAAGCCGGCACTGCTGCCGCGGACGATCTGCGGCAAGCACGTGGTGATGTACCGCAAGGCCGATGGCTCGGTGGCTGCGCTGGAGGACGCCTGCTGGCACCGCCTGGTGCCGCTGTCCAAGGGCCGGCTCGAAGGCGACACCGTCGTCTGCGGCTATCACGGCCTGAAGTACAATGCGCAAGGGCGCTGCACCTTCATGCCCTCGCAGGAGACCATCAACCCGTCGGCCTGCGTGCGCGCCTATCCCGTGGTCGAGCGTCACCGCTACATCTGGCTCTGGATGGGCGATCCCGCGCTGGCCGATCCCGCGCTGGTGCCCGACCTGCACTGGAATCACGACCCGGCCTGGGCCGGCGACGGCAAGACCATCCACGTCAATTGCGACTATCGCCTCGTGCTCGACAATCTCATGGACCTCACACACGAGACGTTCGTGCACGGCTCGTCCATCGGCAACGAGGCGGTCGCAGAGGCGCCGTTCGACGTCACCCATGGTGAGAAGACTGTCACGGTGACGCGCTGGATGCGCGGCATCGAGGCGCCGCCTTTCTGGGCCAAGCAGCTCGGCAAATCCGGTCTCGTCGACCGCTGGCAGATCATCCGTTTCGAAGCGCCGTGCACCATTGCCATCGACGTCGGCGTGGCGCCGACCGGCACCGGCGCGCCCGAAGGCGACCGCTCGCAGGGCGTCAACGGCTTCGTGCTCAACACCATCACGCCGGAGACCGAGAAGACCTGCCACTATTTCTGGGCCTTCGTGCGCAATTATCAGCTCGGCGAGCAGCGCATCACCTCCGAGATCCGCGAGGGCGTCTCCGGCATCTTCCACGAGGACGAGCTGATCCTCGAGGCGCAGCAGCGCGCGATGGACGAGAACCCCGATCGCATCTTCTACAATCTCAATATCGACGCCGGCGCGATGTGGACGCGCAAGCTGATCGACAAGATGGTGGCAAAGGAAAACCCGCCGCAGCACCTTCAGGCTGCGGAGTAAGCCGACATGGCCGAGCGTGAGGTCGACCGCTCCGTCTCGCAGACCGTGAAGGCGCAGCTCGCGCTGCGCGACCAGCTCCTGTCGGGCTCGTTGCGCCCGGGCGAGCGCATCTCCGAGCTCCAGGCGGTGGAGACCACCGGCGCCTCGCGCACCCCGGTGCGCATGGCGCTGGTGCGGCTGGAGGAGGAGGGCCTGCTCGAGGCGATTCCCTCCGGCGGCTTCATGGTGAAGGCGTTCTCCGAGCGCGACATCTCCGACTCCATCGAGCTGCGCGGCACGCTGGAAGGGCTCGCCGCGCGCTTTGCCGCCGAGCGCGGCGTTTCCGCGCGCGAGCTCGAGCCGCTGAAGGAGTGCCTCGCGGCGATCGACGACTTGTTGCGCCAGGTCCCGATCTCGGTCGATGCGTTCTCGTCCTATGTCACGCTGAACGCGCGCTTCCACGCGCTGCTCACGGAATTGTCGCGCAGCCCACCGCTGATCCGGCAGATCGACCGCGCCTCGTCGCTGCCGTTTGCATCCCCAAGCGGTTTCGTGATGGCGCAGTCGGCGCTGCCCGAGGCGCAGCAGATCCTGATCATCGGGCAGGAGCACCACCGCGTCGTGATCGACGCGATCGAGAACCGCGAAGGCGCTCGCGCCGAAGCGGTCATGCGCGAGCATGCGCGGCTCGCGGTGCGCAATCTGCGGCTTGCACTGCGCAACCGGACCCATCTCGACCTGCTGCCGGCGCTCGCGCTGATCAAGTCCGCAACCGATTGAGAGGGGAGTGCCATGCGCTTCATCGAAACCTGGAGTCCGGCGACGCTTGTGTCGACGCGCGATCTCGCGCCGGGTATCCGCGAATTCCTGATCCGGCCGGACCAGTACGAGGGCGCCGCCTATCCGGTCGGCAGCCACATCAATATCAGCGTCACCATCGACGGGCAGCCGGAGACGCGGTCCTATTCGCTGGTCGGGGAAGCTTCGTCGCGGGGTTTAAGGATCGCGGTGCGCCGTGCTGAGGATTCGCGTGGCGGCTCGCGTTATATGTGGTCGTTGCAGCCGGGCGCGCGGCTCGACATCACGACGCCGGCGTCGCTGCTCGCCGTTGACTGGGCACGCCAGAACTACTGCCTGATCGCCGGCGGCATCGGCATCACCCCGATCCTCGGTGCCGCACAGGCGCTGTCGCGGCGCGGCGCCGATGTCACGCTGCATTACGCGGTGCGCTCGCGCACCGAGGCCGCCTATCTCGACGATCTCGCCGCAACGCTCGGTGATCGCCTGGTCGTTCACGCCAGCGATGAGGGCAAGCGGCTCGATCTCGACGCCCTGTTCGCCTCGGTGCCCAAGGATGCGCTGGCGCTGTTCTGCGGCCCGATGCGGATGCTGGATGCTGCGCGCCATGCCTGGATCGGCGCCGGCCATCCGCTCCCCGATCTCCGCTACGAGACGTTCGGTTCGAGCGGCACGTTGCCGACCGAGACTTTTCGCGTGCGTCTGAAGGGCTCAGATGTCGAGCTGGAGATCCCGCGCGAGCGCTCGATGCTGGATGTGCTCAACGCCAGCGGCCACGATGTCATGTACGATTGCAAACGCGGCGAATGCGGCCTGTGCGCCATCGACGTGGTCGCCGTCGATGGCGAGATCGATCATCGCGATGTCTTCTTCAGCGACCATCAGAAGCAAAGTAACCAGAAGATCTGCGCCTGCGTTTCGCGCGCCCGCGGCACCATCACCGTAGACACGCTGCTCCGGGCGGATGCGATCTGACCGGTTCACGATCTCCGACAGGGACTGCAGGAACCCGTCTGCCTCATGAGTGTTGATCCGCCGCGGCTCTGTGCCGCGAGTGAAGCCAATGACCAGCCACGGGCAGCCAACTGTTTGCCGCGTTCTCATCGTCGAGGATGAGTACTTCCTCGGGGATGATCTGGCGCGGTCGCTACGGTCGCTCGGGTTCCAGGTAATCGGTCCCGTTTCCGAGCTGCCGGACGCGATGGCTATTCAGCATCCTGCTTTCGACGTCGTGGTGATTGACATCAATCTGCGAGGAGATTCGGCTTATCCGATGGCCGACAAGCTCACGCGCGCCGGCAAACCTTTTGTCTTCGCGACGGGCTATGGGGCCGCCGCCATTCCGCACCGCTTCGAGCACGTGCCCCGATGGGAGAAACCTTACGACGTCGCAAAGCTTTCGGATCACGTCCGCGAGCTCTGCGCCGAACAATCGCCCAACGCTGCTGCCGAATAGAGTCGATGCGCGCTCATTCACACCGCTCGCTGTGCGCCTCGGCCCGGCACGGGTCGATTTCGGTTGGCGAGCAGCCAGCGAATTCTTCTCAGCAGCAGCTGCGGGTCAACGGCTCCACGTCCTGAGCTCTCTCTGCAAAGTCCGGCGGCTACATCGACGGATCGCTCGGGTGTACCAGTAAGTAACACCGTCAGCTCCGGCCTGTGCTCTCGGACCCACTTCGCGATACCGAAGCCGTCGCCCGCCAATGCTAAATTGGTGATCACGGCATTGATCGCGAAATCTGCGTGATCGAGAACGTCGATCGCCTCATGGGCCGTCACGGCTTCAATCACCCGATACCCACATTCGCGCAAATGCTTCGCGATCGGCATTCGGATGAAAACTTCATCCTCGGCCAGCAGGATCGTACGGGTCGCCGGAGCGCTGCTTAAATCGGTCATGGAGCGGTAACGGGCTGGCACCCGACCCGTTCCTGGCGACGACAGATCGGATCGCCTCGACTATGGTGCGAGGATCGTAGGGCTTCGCAAAGAAGCCATCATGCAGCGTGCTGTCGTCCCGCGGCAGATCGCTGGATGCCAACAGCATCGGCAAGTCGGGAAATTCTTGCCTCACCGTTTTTGCCAAACCAAGGCCGTTGATTGAGCCGGGAAGCCTGATATCGCTGAAAACAGTCGAAACCCGTGTTCCACCGCGCAACAGGTCAATGGCTTCGTCGGCACTGCCGCATTCGATCACCTCGAAACCTGCACCGCGCAGCTCGTCGGAGATCATCAGGCGTATCCAGATGTCGTCTTCGACAACCATCACGACCTGACGGGGGGTGTCGTTCGGGGCCACTCTCCCGTCCGGCGCTCTGTTCACTTTGGACCTCAATGGGTTAGGGGTGTCCCATCAACTTCAAGGATGCCGCATCGTTCCTGATTCCGCATTGCGCGGATTATGTCGAGTGCTTCGTGCGGCGCTCTTTCACATAGGTTAAGGGCAGATCGCGCGCATTCGGTGTGCCGCACCGTGCAGCTCACGCGCTGCGAGAGCACCTGAGGCATCAAGCACACATGATGGTCTAGGCTACGCCGCGTAAGTCGCCCGAAGCTTCTTCGGATCCAGCAGCGGCAGAACCTGATCCGCCGACACCGGCCGGCTGATGAGATAACCCTGAACTTCGTCGCAACCGATCTGGCGCAGATATTCGAGCTGGTCGGCGGTCTCGACGCCTTCCGCGACCACGCCGATGCGCAGGTCGCGCGCGAGCCCAATCACCGATTTCACGATCGCCGCGCAGTCCGGCTGCACCAGCATGTCGCGGATGAAGGACTGGTCGATCTTGATGCGGCTGAACGGGAGCTTGCGCAGATAGGTCAGCGAGGAGAAGCCGGTGCCGAAATCGTCGAGCGCCACGGTGACGCCGAGCTCCAGCAGCGCGTTGAGGACCGACGCGGCGGAGGCGTATTTCGACAGCAGCATCGATTCCGTGATCTCGATCTCGAGCCGGTGCGGGGCGATCTTCGCGTCCGCAAGTGCCTGCACGATGATCTGGAGGAGGCCGTTGTTGTGAAACTGCGCGGCCGAGAAATTCACGGCGACCTTGATCTCTTCGGGCCACTCGGCAACCGTCGCGCAGGCGCGGCGGACGACCCATTCGCCGATCTCGTGGATCAGCCCGGTTTCCTCGGCGATCGGAATGAACTCGCTCGGCGGCACCAGTCCGCGCTGGGGATGCTGCCAACGCAGCAGCGCCTCGAACCCGGTGATGCGGTTGCCGTTGAGGTCGAGAAAGGGCTGGAACACCAGGAACAGCTCGTCCCTGGCGATGGCGCCTTCCAGATCCGATTGCAGCGCCTTGCGGTCGCGTGACGAGCGGTCGTCGGCTTCCTCGAAGAAACACACCGTGCCGGGTCCGGCGTTCTTGGCGCGGTAGAGTGCGGTGTCGGCGTTCTTCATGATGTCGAGTTGCGTGCTGCCGTCACGCGGCGCCAGCACGATGCCGACGCTGGTCGCGCCGACGATCTGGCGGCCCTCGATCTGGAACGGTTCGTTGAAGGCCGCGACGAAGCGGTCGGCGATCTCGAGCGCATCCTCCGGCCGCGCCAGATTGGCCATCACCAGCGCGAACTCGTCTCCGCCGATGCGTGCGACATGCTCTGCCGCGCGGGT
Source organism: Bradyrhizobium sp. 40 (assembly GCF_023100925.1). Classification (NCBI taxonomy): domain Bacteria; kingdom Pseudomonadati; phylum Pseudomonadota; class Alphaproteobacteria; order Hyphomicrobiales; family Nitrobacteraceae; genus Bradyrhizobium; species Bradyrhizobium sp. 40. The sequence goes on along the minus strand of NZ_CP064688.1, from coordinate 5,842,091 downwards.
GCAGCGTTGCAGGCGGCTCGCGATCTGGACCAGAAACTCGTCACCGGCGGGATGGCCGAACTTGTCGTTGACCTCCTTGAAACGATCGAGATCGAGCAAAAGGACCGCGAATTCCTCGCCGGACAGAGCGAGCCGCTTCAAGGCTGCATCCAGCGTTTCGTTGAAGGCGACGCGATTGGGCAGATGGGTCAGCGGGTCCTGCCGCACCGTACGCTCAGCCTCGATCTGCCGCATCACGCGCCGTGCGAACGAGATCGAATTGACGAACACGCTGCGCAGCAGCACCGATCCGTAGACCACCACCAGGAAGGCGATCAGCAGAAACGCCGGATCGCCATTCCTGCCGAGGCAGATCGCGATGCCAGCGAAGATCGGGGCCGTGAATGCGATCGCGGCGATCGGGATCGTGGCGAAGGCCAGCGCGCCCCCCGCCAGCATCCCCGAACAAAGGCAGGTGATGACGAGCTGCCCGCCGGTTGAGGCATTGGCGAAGAATGCGACCGGAACGGTGCCCCAGGCGGCGCCGAGGATGAAAGCGTTGCGCACCAGCCGATGCATGGCCCGGCGCGAGACGAATTGCGGTTTGGTGATGCGGCGCGCGGCATGGGATTGCAGGCCGAACGCGATCGCGGCGCCCGCCACGATGGCGGCCCAGATCAAGGCCAGCTTCAAGTCCGGCGAATGCCACAGCGCGACGACGAGCACCCCGGCGTTGCAGGCATTGGCCAGCATGATGCCGACCGAATAGCCGAGCACCAGCGACATCTGTTCGGCGCGGATATGGCCGGCGACGGCTTCGTCGGTTACGGGACCGCCAAAGGCCGACAGATCGCCGGCGAACAGCCGCGCGAAATAGCTGGTCGTTTGAGTCCGCATTCCAGAGCCTAGCAGCATGGGCCGCTTGTCCGGCCCGGTCCGGAGACTTCGCTGCAAACCTTTGACGAACTATGAATTATCCGAGCTTGTGATGATTGCTCTGACCACTTCTGCGTGTTCGCGATATTGTATCGATAACAAATCGATACAAATGCGGCACCCCGCGTTACGGCTGTAACGGAGGGCGCGCTCGGCCTGCATGGTTCGAGACGCGCCGCCAGCGGCGCTCCTCACCATGAGGGTCTAGGAGGTCGTCTCGCAACGAGACCTCATCCTGAGGAGCCCGCCAAAGGCGGGCGTCTCGAAGGATGGCTGCAAGGAAGGCTGCAGCAGCGATGGCTTCCAGATCACCGCCCCATCTGCTTCGGATCGTAATAGAACCGTTCTTCGATCAACTGATCGCCCCGCCACGTCTGCCATGCGATCTCATCCAACGTTCGGATGATGCCTTCGGCATTGGTGAAGTTGAATCTCCAGCGCGTAGCGACATGGTCGCCTTCGATCAGGCTTGGCCCGATGCGCACGGCCCTGACCTCCTTGAAGGCTGCCAGCACGCCGCGCTCCTTGGCCGCGAGCTTGTCGCGTCCGACCAGGGGTTCGGCCTGGTTTTCATAGGTGGCGCCGTCCGGCGTGTAATAGTCGAGGATCGCGCCGACGAAATCCCCGTCCACCAATCGTTTGGCGAAAGCTTCGACGACATCACGGCTCGGCATGGCACACCTCAGGAGTAAAACCGACTATTAGTCGGTAAATACCGACCGACGGTCGAAAAGTCAACTGGCTGTCCTGGTCCATTTCGACTACAGCAGACCCATGGCAAAACAGGCGGAGCGGCGGGCTGCGACATCGGAGGCAATCCTGACGGCGGCGCGCCGCCTGTTCGGGACGCAAGGCTTTGCCGCGACGACGATGGACGAGATCGCCGAAGCCGCCCACGTCGCCAAGGGCGCGGTCTATCATCACTTCAAGACCAAGGAGGCGGTGTTCGAAGCGGTGTTCGAACAGGTCTCGCGCGACCTCGTCGTGGAGATCGACAGCACGGCCCGTGCCGAGAAGGACGTGCTCGCCGCGATGGTCGCAGGCACCCAGCATTATTTCGCCGCGACCGCCAAGGGCCCGACCGGTCAGATCATCCTGCGCGATGGTCCGGCCGTGCTCGGCTGGGAGCGCTGGCGCGAGATCGACGCCAAACATTTCGGGGGCAAGCTGCCGCGCGCGATCGCGGCGGCGATGGAGGCCGGCCTGATCGCGCGGCAGCCGGTCGAGCCGCTGGCCCGGCTGCTGCTCGGCGCGGTGACGGAGGCCGCCGTCGCCTGCGCCGGACGCGCCGATATCGCAAGGGCGGGTGCGGAATATGCCCGTGCGTTCAGGTCGCTGTTCGAGGCGCTGCGCGTCGCTGCATGATCGTGCTAAGTGATGATTGGAAACGCCCACACCAACAAAAAGAACAGTAGCGCATGATCGCAACTTCCTCCCTGACGCCCTCCGATCCGGAATTCGACTACATCATCGTCGGTGCCGGCTCTGCGGGCTGCGTGCTCGCCAACCGGCTGTCGGCGAACGGCAAGCACAGCGTGCTGCTGCTCGAGGCAGGCCCGAAGGATTCCAACATCTGGATCCACGTGCCGCTCGGCTACGGCAAGCTGTTCAAGGAAAAGACCGTCAACTGGATGTACCAGACCGAGCCGGAGCCCGAGCTGAAGGGCCGCCAGGTGTTCCAGCCGCGCGGCAAGACGCTGGGCGGATCGAGCTCGATCAACGGTCTGCTCTATGTCCGCGGTCAGCACGAGGATTACGACAGATGGCGTCAGCGCGGCAACGCCGGCTGGGGCTATGACGACGTGCTGCCCTATTTCAAGAAAGCCGAGAACCAGTCGCGCGGCGCCGATCAATATCACGGCAGCGGCGGCCCGCTGCCGGTGTCCAACATGGTCGTGACCGATCCGCTGTCGAAGGCCTTCATCGACGCCGCGGTCGAGACCGGCCTGCCCTACAATCCTGATTTCAACGGCGCCACGCAGGAAGGTGTCGGCCTGTTCCAGACCACGACCCGCAATGGCCGCCGCGCCTCGACGGCGGTGGCCTATCTCGGCCCCGCCAAGGCCCGCGGCAATCTCAAGATCGAAACTGGCGCGCTCGGCCAGCGCGTGCTGTTCGAGGGCCGCCGCGCGGCCGGCGTTGAATACCGTCAGGGCGCCAATTTGCGCCGCGCCCGCGCGCGCAAGGAGGTCGTGCTGTCGAGCGGCGCCTACAACTCGCCGCAGCTGCTCCAGCTCTCCGGGGTCGGCCCCGGCGACCTCCTGCGCAAGCACGGCATCGATGTCGTGCTGGACGCGCCGGGCGTCGGGCACGATCTCCAGGACCACATGCAGGTGCGCATCGTGATGCGCTGCTCGCAGAAGATCACGCTGAACGACACCGTCAATCATCCGCTCCGCCGCACGATGGCCGGTGCGCGCTATGCGCTGTTCCGCAAAGGCTGGCTGACGATCGCGGCCGGCACGGCGGGCGCGTTCTTCAAGACCAGTCCGCGGCTGGCCTCGCCGGACATCCAGGTCCATTTCCTGCCGTTCTCGACCGACAAGATGGGTGAGAAGCTTCATGGTTTCTCCGGCTTCACGGCGTCGGTGTGCCAGCTCCGTCCCGAAAGCCGCGGGTCCTTGCGCATCAAGAGCGCCGACCCGACAGTGCCGCCGGAGATCCGCATCAACTATATGTCGACCGAGACCGACCGCACCACCAACGTGGAAGGCCTGAAGATCCTGCGCAACATATTGCATGCACCGGCGCTGAAGCCGTTCGTGGTCGACGAATACGATCCCGGAGCGAAGGTGTCCACGGATGCCGAGCTGCTGGATTATTGCCGTGAGCGGGGCAGCACCATCTACCATCCGACCTCAACCTGTCGTATGGGCAATGATGCGCTCGCGGTGGTCGATCAGCGGCTGAAGGTGAGGGGCCTCGAAGGACTCCGAATCGTCGACGGCTCGATCATGCCCGATCTCGTGTCGGGGAACACCAACGCGCCGATCATCATGATCGCCGAAAAGGCCTCCGACATGATATTGGAGGATGCGCGGTAAACTCGCGTATTGAGAGGATTTGGGCTTGGCTACGCGATTCAAGATCGGCACACGCAAGAGCGCGATGGCGCTGGCACAGACGGAAGAGATCGCGCGCCGCCTGACCGCTGCCATGCCCGATCTCGACGTCGAGATCGTCAAGTTCGACACCACGGGCGATCTCGACCAGACCAGCAAGCTGCTGCCCCATGGCGGCAAGGGCGGTGCCTTCGTGGCGCAGATCCGCGCCGCCGTGCTGTCGGGCGAGCTCCATGCGGCGATGCATTCGCTGAAGGACATGCCCGGCAACGAAGACACGCCCGGCCTCGTGATCGGCGCCACGCTCTCGCGCGATCCTCCCAATGACGCGCTGGTCCTGCGCAACGGCGTGACGCTGGAGGCATTGCGCCAGTCGCGTGGCAAGGGTTTCAAGATCGGCACCAACGCGGTCCGCCGCGCCGCCTACGCGCGGCGATTGTTTCCCGACGTCGAGATCATCCACTTCCGCGGCGCCGCCGACACGCGCGTGCGAAAACTGGACAATGGCGAGAAGCAGCGCCTGCCGGATGGCGACGCGGTGGGGCCCGCGGACGCGCTGATCATGGCGCGGTCCGGCCTCGACCGCGTCGGCCTTTCCCATCGCATCGGCTACGAATTCTCCGCGGCGGAAATGCTGCCGGCAGCGGGGCAGGGCATCGTCGCGGTCGAATGCGCGGCACAGGACTGGCAGACGCGTCGCATTCTTGCATCGATCGACGATCCCGCTGCTCACGCCTGCGCCGATGCCGAGCGCGAAGTGCTGTGGGTGCTGAACGGCCATTGCAATTCGCCGGTGGCGGGCTTTTCGACCGTTGCGGGCGATCAGATGTCGCTCACCGCGTCCGTGCTCGATCTCTCCGGCAATACCATCATCGAAGCCTTGCGTTCGGGTCCCGCCAATCGTCCCCGCGAACTCGGCCGTGCGGTGGGACTGGATCTGCTGGCCAGGGGCGCCGCCGAGATCATCGAGCGCAGCCGGCCGCGGTAAGTTTTCCCGCAGGTTCGCAATGACGAGGGGGGACAGCGCTGCGATGATGGCATCATGCGCCTGTTTTGCCCGACGGGTCAAATGTTGGCGCGACCTGATGCGATGACGAAGCATCTGATTTCGGTCCGCCCTAAGTCATTGATCGGGCGTGATCTCTCTACTGTGCATGGGGTTGTTTTCGCACTTTTGTGTTTTCCCGCTCCCCAGGCGCAAAATAAATCAGCCCCGCACCCGCTTCAGCATCTGCTCGACATGGGCGATCGGTGTTTCCGGCTGGATGCCGTGGCCGAGATTGAAGATGAACCGCCCTTGCGCGAAATTCGCCAGCGTGTTGTCGACCGCGCGGTCGAGCGCGGCGCCGCCTGTGATCAGCACCAGCGGATCGAGATTTCCCTGAACCGCAACCTTGCTCTGCACGCGCTCGCGGATGAAGGCCGGCTCCGCGGTCCAGTCGATGCTGACCGCGTTGACGCCGGTCGCCTCGACGTAACAGGGCAGTTGCGCGCCGGCGCCGCGCGGAAAGCCGATGATCTTCGCGTCCGGCATCTTGGCGCGCACGCCTTCGACGATGCGCCGGGTCGGCTCAATCGACCAGCGCGCGAACTCGGCGGGTGGCAGCACGCCGGCCCAGGTGTCGAAGATCTGCAAGGCGTTGGCGCCGGCCGCAAGCTGCGCCAGCAGATATTCGATCGAGTTCTCGACCAGCACGTCGATGATAGCTGCGAACGCCTCCGGATGCCGGTAGGCCATCATCCGCGCCGGCGCCTGGTCGGGCGTGCCCTGGCCGGCGACCATGTAGGTCGCCACCGTCCACGGGGCGCCGCAGAAGCCGATCAGCGCGATCCTGGGATCGAGCGCGCCGCGCACGATCTTGAGGGCCTCGAACACCGGCGCGAGCTTGCCGAAATCGGCTTGCGTCGCCAGTGTCGCGACCTTGGCGGGATCATCCAGCGGCTCGAGCCGCGGACCCTCGCCGACCTCGAAGCGCACGGAACGACCGAGCGCATAGGGGATCACCAGGATGTCGGAGAAGATGATCGCCGCATCGAAGCCGAACCTCCGGATCGGTTGCAGCGTCACCTCGGCGGCAAGCTCCGGGTTGAAGCAGAGGTCGAGGAAGCCGCCGGCCCTGGCGCGCACCTCGCGATATTCCGGCAAGTAACGGCCGGCCTGCCGCATCATCCAGACCGGCGGAACGACCTGCCGCTGGCCGGAGAGGACGTCGATGAAGGGTTTTGTCGCAGACTGGGGCACGAACGGTCCTGAAGATGGTTACGGCTCCTGATACACCGCCACGGCCCGAAGCGGAACAGTGGAACCAAGCGCAATTGGGCCGCGTTGACCAGCCAACGGAGGACGAGACCATGGCTGAGACATTCAACCCCGCGCCGCATGACAAGCACGCCGACGATCTGCACGAAGCCCTCGCCGCCGACCGCCACGCCAAGCTCGACGCCGGGCTGAAGGATACCTTCCCGGCATCCGATCCCGTGAGCGCCGCCCAGCCGACGCCCTCGAAGGCCGATGCGGAGGCCGACAATCCCTCGCTCTGGGACAAGGTTAAGGCCATCTTCAGCTAGCGGCGGGTGCGCCGGATTCCGATAGGTTTGCTAATGCCTTGTTAGCGATGCGCTGAGTCCGGCGTCCGTACGACTACGGAAAACCGGGGACATCACTGCATATTTATCCCGACGTTTCAGAGTTCAATAACAGAAGCGGCAGAAGTTCCGGCGATCGGAGATTTCTGCTGCATGAGCGCTGTGACCCAAAGAGCCGGATGGAGCCGCCTGCCGCTGCGGGCAGCTGCGTTCGTCGCGCTGACCTGCGTGGCCATCCTCGGCGTCAGCGGCTGGCGGGAATGGGCGGCGCGCGACGCGGTGCTCAAGGGTGCCGAGACCGAGATGGCGAATGTTGCTCGCTCGCTGACGCAGCATGCCGAGGACAGCCTCGATCTGCTGGATTCAGGCGTCGTCGGTGTCGTCAGCCGGCTGGAGATGGACGGCGCCGAGCCGGCCACGATCGCCAAGCTCAGAACCCTGCTGGAGGCGCGCAAGAAGGCGATAGAGCGCATCCACAGCCTCGCCATCATCGACGACCGCGGCAACTGGTTGACCTCGCCCGGCACGATCGGCTCGACCCTCAACGACGACGCGTTCTTCCGGTATCACCAGCTCTCGCCGAAACGGGAGCCCCATGTCGGCCGGCCCGTGAAGAGCCTGCTCGACGGCGAATGGGTCGTCACCTTGTCGCGCCGTTTCAACAAGCCCGACGGCAGCTTCGGTGGCGTGGTGCTCGCGACCATCAGCTCGGGATATCTCTCGCATTTCTACGAACAGTTCGAGATCGGCCGCAACAGCTCGGTGGCGTTGACGCACGGCGACGGCCTGATCATCGCGCGCAACCCGAGCAACGACAGGTTCGTCGGTCGCAGCGTTGCCGACACGCCGCTGTTCCGCGACGCCAGCCTGCAGCGGCCGGGCGGCGCCTATCATTTCAAGTCGCCGCTCGACGGCGCCGACCGGGTCAGCTTCTTCAAGCGCTCTGGCCGCTATCCGCTGGTCCTGCTCGCCACCGTCGATAAGGCCGAACTGCTGGCGCCCTGGCGCTCTGCGGCGACCTCTCGCATGCTCTACGTGCTCGCGCTGGTCATGCTGATCGCGATCATCGGTGCGGTGCTGGTGCGGCAGTTGCAACGGGGCCAGAGCATGGCGGCCGCGCTGGTCGAGAAAGAAGCGCATTTCCGACTTCTTGCCGAAGGCTCCAGCGACATGGTCACGCGGATCGGCCTCGACGAGCGGTTGCGCTATGTCTCGCCATCGTCGATTGGCGTCGTCGGCTGGCGCGCCAATCAGCTGATCGGTACCCTCGCGCTCGCCGGCATTCACGCGGACGACCGGCCGCAGGTGCAGGCTCTCGTCGACGCCATGAAACGCGGCGAGAAGGAGGAGGTGCGCGTCACCTATCGCAACGCGCACCGGCAGAACGCCGAAGTCTGGCTCGAATCGACCATGCGGGTGACCCGCAAGGAGAATGGCCGCGTGGACGGCGTGGTCGCGATCTCGCGCGACATCACCGAGCAGAAGAAGCTCGAGACCCGGCTGGAAACGCTCGCGATCGAGGACAGCCTCACCGGGCTCGCCAATCGCCGCCGCTTCGATGAACGATTGAAGGAGGAGTGGGCGCGTGCCTATCGCGAGCGCTCCAGCCTCTCTTTGCTGATGATCGACGTCGACCACTTCAAGTCTTACAACGACGAATACGGCCATCCAGCCGGCGATGCCTGCCTCCGGCAGGTGGCGCAGATCATCGCCGCCGAGATGCATCGTTCCGGCGATCTGGCGGCGCGCTATGGCGGCGAGGAGTTCGCCATGCTGCTGCCGAACACCGACGCTGCGGGCTGCGCCCTGATCGGCGACCGGATTCGACGGGCGATCCGCGATGCGGGCTTGGTTCACACCAGCAACCATGTGGCTGGCTGCGTCACCGCTTCGCTCGGCGGTGCTGCCTGCCGGCCGGCGTTGGAGCGCACGGCCGGCGTAGTGTCGCTGATCGAGGCCGCCGACCAGGCGCTCTATGCCGCCAAGGAGGCCGGGCGCAACCGGCTGATGATGTCGGGCGAGGTGAGCAACCTCCTGCTCAAGGCGTCCGGTCAGTAACCCCGCTCAATAATGCGGCGGACGCTCATTGGCCGCTCCCGGCGCATTCGCCTCGGCCTCCTGCAGCCGCTCGCCGAGCTCCGCGATCCTCCGCGTCAGCGCGTCGATCTGCTTCCACTGCGCGGTGATGGTCTGGTTCAGCGTCTCGATCGCGTCGTCCTGATAGGCGAGGCGCGTCTCCAACGTGTCGATGCGCTCGCCGAGCGTCTTGATCTCATTCGTCACGTGCCGCGTCCTTGTCCCGTTCGCGTAATCCACATTCCTGCAAATCAAGTTGTTGCAAACCAAGTTGCTGCAAACCATGGCCGAGCGCGACGCGCTCGTCGAACACGAAGCATTCGCCGCGCCAGCGGCTCTCGGCCTCCGGCACCTCTTCCAGATATTTGAGAATGCCGCCCTTGAGGTGATAGACCTCGGCAAAGCCGCGCGCGAGCAGATGCGCGCTCGCCTTCTCGCAGCGGATGCCGCCGGTGCAGAACATCGCGATTTTGCGGTGTTTGGCGGGATCGAGCTGCTCAGCCGCAAAATCCTTGAACTGGCCGAAACTCCTGATGCCCGGGTCGAGCGCGCCGTCGAACGTCCCCATCGCCACCTCGAAGGCGTTCCTGGTGTCGAGCACCAGCGTATCGGGCGCCGCGATGAGCGCGTTCCATTCGCTCGCATCGACATAGGTGCCGACCTGCCGCGTCGGATCGGCGGTTTCGTCACCCAGCGTGACGATCTCCTTTTTCAGCCGCACCTTGAGCCGGCCGAACGGCATCGTCTCGGCGGTCGAGAATTTCAGTTCGAGATTGTTCAACCTGCCACCGAACATGTCGCCGTGCGCGAGCTCATGGGCGAGGGCGTCGATCGCCTCGCCCGGGCCCGCGACGGTGCCGTTGATACCCTCCTGCGCGAGTAGCACGCTGCCCTTCAGCGCCAGGCCTGCGCAGAACGCGCGCAGCGGCTCCCGCAGCTCGCGGTAATCGGGCAGGGCAGCGAATTGGTAGAAGGCGGCGACCTTGCAAATCATGGCGCCCGTTTAGCAGGCGGAGCCAGCCCGGAAAACCCGCAACGAGCAGCTCTATTCCCAGCGGATGGCAGCCATTTCCCTGGCATGCCAGCATTGCCCCGGCCGGCCGGAATGTGTCATGTAGGCCCGGTTTTCCGAGCCGGCGCGCCATCCGCGCCATCCGCCCAATGAGAGCAAAGAATTCGATGAGAAACTTCCATTTCCCCGGCAGGTCCACGGTCCACGCCACCAACGCGATGGTGGCGACCTCGCATCCGCAGGCGTCGCTCGCCGCGATCGAGGTGCTGCGCGAGGGCGGCACGGCGGTGGACGCGGCCGTCGCGGGTTCGGCCATTCTCGGCGTGATCGAGCCGCAATCGACCGGCATCGGCGGCGACTGCTTTGCGCTGATCCAGCCGCGCGGCGAGGGCAAGATCATCGCCTATAACGGCTCGGGGCGCGCGCCGAAGGCGGCGAACGCCGACTGGTATCTCGAGCGCAAGATCAACTCCGTGCCGCTGACCTCGGCGCATGCGGTCTCGATCCCCGGCGTGATAGACGCCTTTGCGACCGTTTTGCGCGATCACGGCAAGTTCGGCTTCGACCGGCTGCTGCAGCCCGCGATCAAGGCGGCCGAGGAAGGCTACGTCGTCGCCCCTCGCATCGCCTTCGACTGGAAGAACCAGTTCGAGAAGTTGAAGGGTGGCACCAACACCGAGCGTTATCTGCTGCCGCACGGCAAGCCGCCGGTGGCCGGCGACGTCATCCGCCAGGCCGAGCTCGGCAAGACGCTGCGGGCGATCGCCAAGGTCGGCCGCGACGCCTTCTACAAGGGCCCGATCGCGGAAGACATGGTGGAGACCCTGCGCGGAATCGGCGGCCTGCACACGCTCGACGATTTCGCCGCGCACACCACCGAGACGACGACGCCGATCGGCACCATGTACAAGGGCTACGACGTCTGGCAGTGCCCGCCGAACGGACCCGGCCTCACCATGCTGCTGATGTTGAACATCCTGTCGCGGTTCGACCTGACGAAATACGCGCCGCTCAGCATCGAGCGCTTCCACCTCGAAGCCGAGGCCGCGCGCATCGCCTACATGCACCGCGAGCTGCATGTCGCCGATCCCGAGCATATGCAGGTCGAGGTCGCCAAGATCCTCGCCAAGGAATACTGCAACGAGCACATCGACAAGATCCGCATGGACGGCATGCTCGACCTGCCGAACGTCGCGCCGCCGATGAATCCCTCGACCATCTACATCACCGTCGTGGACAAGGACCGCAACGTCTGCTCGTTCATCAACTCGGTCGCGCATTCCTTCGGCTCGGCGATCGTCTCGAGTAAGACCGGGGTTCTGCTCCAGAACCGCGCGGGCGGCTTCCGCATCCAGCCCGGCCATCCGAATTGCATCGCCGGCGGCAAGCGCCCGCTGCACACGATCATGCCGAGCCTACTCACCAAGGGCGGCCGTTCCGTGATGCCGTTCGCGGTGATGGGCGGACAGTATCAGCCGGTTGGCCAGACCCATGTGGTGACCAACATCCTCGATTATGGCTGCGACGTGCAGGAGGCGATCGATATGCCGCGCGGCCTGCACTACGAAGGCCAATACCAGCTCGAGGACAGCGTGCCGGCCAATATCGTCGAAGGCCTGAAGAAGCTCGGCCACAAGACCACCAGCGTCGTCAGTCCGCTCGGCGGCGCGCAGGCGATCTGGATCGACTGGGACAAGGGCACGCTCACCGGCGGTTCCGATCCGCGCAAGGATGGTTGCGCGCTCGGATATTGACCCCCGCGGGACGCAGTTCCCCGCGCAAGATCAGGAAAAGTTGACGCAGGGGCGACGCGGCATTTGCTGCGTCGCCCTTTCTCGTTCGGAACGGAGTTCATTGCTTCAGGTTAAGGGCCGATGAGCGGTGCAGGCGTGCGCTGCTTTTGCTCCAAGCGGCGGAGGCCCTCCCATGTCGGAAAAACCAGGTTCCGGACCGTCCGGATTCGATCGGCGCGCGTTCATGGCCGGCGCCGCCGGCACTGCGCTGGTCCCCATGACGGCGCGCGCGGCCGCGCAGGATGCGAGCGCGTTGACCGCCCAGGATCCGGTGCTTCCTGTCGATGTCACGCTGCGGGTCAATGGCAAGGACAAGCGCCTGCACATCGACGCGCGCACGACGGTGCTCGACGCGCTGCGGGAGCATCTCAAGCTCACCGGCAGCAAAAAGGGCTGCGACCACGGCCAATGTGGTGCCTGCACGGTCCTGATCGACGATCGACGCGTGGTGTCGTGCCTGACGCTCGCGCTGGCGGCCGAGGGGCAGGAGATCACCACGATCGAAGGCCTTGCCACCGACGATCATCTGCATCCGATGCAGCAGGCCTTCGTCGACAACGACGCGTTTCAATGCGGCTATTGTACGCCGGGCCAGATCATGTCCGCCGTGGCCTGCGTCAAGGAGGGGCATGCGGGCAGCGAGGCCGACATCCGCGAATACATGAGCGGCAACATCTGCCGCTGCGCCGCCTACCCCAATATCGTCGCCGCCGTGAAGCAGGCCGCGCCCGAGATCATGAAAGGCTAGGCGCATGCGACCGTTTTCGTATCAAAGGGCAACAGACCCCGACATGGCCGTGCAGGTGCTCAGCGCTGCCGTGGCCGCGAACAATCCGCTGACCAAGGCTACGGCGCAGCCGCTCGCGGGCGGCACCACGCTGATCGACCTGATGAAGCTGGACGTGATGCGGCCCGCGGCGATTGTCGATATCAGCCCGCTGGCGCGGGGCTGGTCGGCGATCGAGCCCGGCAGTGATGGCTTACGGCTGGGCGCGCTCGCCAAGATGTCCGACGTGGCCGCGCATGCCGAGATCCAGCGCCACTATCCGGTGATCGCGAATTCCCTGCAGCTCGCCGCCAGCGCCCAGCTGCGCAACATGGCGACCCTCGGCGGCAATGTGATGCAGCGAACGCGTTGCAGCTATTTCCGTGATGTCTCCTATGAGAATTGCAACAAGCGCAATCCTGGCTCGGGCTGTGCCGCCATGGATGGCGTCAATCGCATGCATGCGGTGCTGGGTACGTCCGATCATTGCATCGCGACCTATCCCGGTGATTTCGCCCAGGCGTTGATCGCGCTGGATGCGATGGTCGAGATCACCGGCAGGTCCGGTGCGCGCAGCCTGCCGTTCGCAGATTTGCACAAGGCGCCCGGCAACACGCCCGACATCGAGACCACGCTTCGGCCCGGTGAGCTGATCTCTGCGTTCTCCATTCACGGCCGCTGGCCGCGCTCGGTATATCTCAAGGCGCGCGACCGGCAGTCCTACGAGTTCGCGCTGTCGTCGGCTGCGGTCGCGCTCGACGTGCAGGACGGCACGATCAGGGATGCGCGTGTCGCGCTCGGCGGCGTCGCCACCGTGCCGTGGCGGGCCCGCGAGGCGGAGGCGCTGCTGAAGGGACAGAAATTCGACGACGGTCTGGCGCAGCGTGTGGCCGATGCCGCGTTTGCGGACGCCAGGGGCCGCCGGCACAACAGCTTCAAGATCGCGCTCGGCAAGCGCGTGGTGGCGCGCGCGCTCCAGCAGGCCGTAACGATGGAGATCTGATCATGACCGCTGCAGCTCCCGAGCCGAAGGCAAACATGGGCCGGCCCGTGCCGCGCTACGATGCGGCCGCAAAGGTCACGGGCCGGGCGACATATGCATCCGACATGCCGCTCGACAATCCTGCCTACGCATTCCTGGTCACGAGCGCCATCGCCAAGGGCCACATCGACAGTTTCGATCTCGATGATGCCAGGTGGATCCGCGGCGTGATCGACATCGTCACGCACGAGAACGCCCCGAAGCTGAAGGAATCGAAACTGTTCAGCAATGGCGGCTATGCCGGCACCACGATCCAGCCGCTGAAATCGGCCGACATCGCCCATGACGGCCAGATCATCGCCGTCGTCATCGCCGAGAGTTACGAGGCGGCGCGCGAGGCCGCCAATCGCGTCAAGGTCAGCTACACGGCCGTAATGCCGAGTGCGAGCTTCGACTCGCCGGGGACCACCACGGCAGCGGCAAAAGGACAGAACGCACAGTTCAAGGAAGACCCGGAGGTCGGCGATTTCGCCAAGGCGTACGACGCGGCCGAGGTCAAGCTCACCGGCTCCTATGAAACGCCGACCCAGCACCACAATCCGATGGAGCTGTTTACGACGAGCTGCGCCTGGATGGGCGACGAGCTCGTCATCTACGAGGGCAGCCAGTATGTCTATGGCCTGAAGAACGGTGTCGCCGAGCAGCTCGGCATCGACGCCGACAAGGTCCGTGTCGTCAATCCCTATGTCGGCGGCGGCTTTGGTTCGCGCGGCTCGATGACGCCGCGGACCGCCATCATCGCCAGCATTGCCAAACGCCTGAACCGGCCGATCAAGCTGGTGCCGACCCGCGACCAGGGTTTCACCATCGCCACCCATCGCGCCGAGACGCGCCATGCGATCAAGCTTGGTGCGGGACGGGACGGCAAGCTGGTGGCCTTGAGGCACGACGGCGCGGAGGTTTCGTCGCGTCCGGATGCCTATTGCGTCGGCGGCACCAAGACCACGACGCGGCTCTATGCCTGCCCGAACGTCGCCAGTCTGGTCTCGATCGTGCGCGCCGACCGCAACACGCCGGGCTTCATGCGTTCACCGCCCGAGGTGCCGTATCTCTTCGCGCTGGAGAGCGCGATGGACGAGCTCGCGGTGAAGCTGAACATGGACCCCGTCGAGCTCCGCCGCATCAACGACACCACCGTCGAGCCGATCGGCGGCAAGCCCTATACATCGCGGTCATTGATGGCGTGCTTCGACGAGGCCGCGAAGGCGTTCGGCTGGTCGCAGCGTTCGCCGCAGCCGAAATCGATGTCGGACGGCGACTGGCTGGTCGGCTATGGCTGTGCCGCCACCTGCTATCCGACGCAGATGGCGCCCTCTGCCGCGCGCGTTCGCCTCCAGCGTGACGGCCGTACCCGGGTCGAGATCGCCGGTCACGAGATCGGCACCGGTGCGTATACCGTCATCGCCCAGACCGCGGCCGAGCGGCTCGGCGTACCCCTGGAGAAGGTCGCGGTCTTTCTGGGTGACAGCGATCTGCCGCCGGCGCCTGTTGCCGGCGGTTCGAACTCGACTGCCAGCACCTGCTCGGCGGTGATGATGGTGTGCGACCGGATTCGCCAAAGGCTGTTCAAGGCCGTGATGCCGAGCGACAGTCTCGCCGACAAGGCCAAGGAGACTGTCGGTATCAGCCAGGCGCCGAGCACGCAGGCCGCGCAGAGCGATCGTCCACTCGATCTCGAGAAGGCCTTCGACGCGCTCGGCGTCGGTATCGTCGAGGAATATGGCGAGTGGAAGCCCGAAGGCGCGCCGCTGGATTCCTTCACGGCGATGCACAGCGGGCACGCGCGGCTCGTCGGTGGCCATCAGATGAAGGACAAGATCGCCTATGCCTTCGGTGCCGAGTTCGTCGAAGTCCGCATCAACCGCTTTACCCATGAAATCCGCTGCCCCCGGCTGGTCGGAGCGTTCGCGGCGGGCCGCATCATGAATCCGCGCACGGCGCGCAGCCAGCTCATGGGCGGCCTGATCTGGGGCATGTCCTCGGCACTGCTGGAGGCCACCGAGATCGACGAGCGCAATGCACGCTACGTCAACGACAATCTTGCCGACTATCTGGTGCCCGTGAATGCCGACGTGCCCGGTGTCGAGGTGATTCTGCTCTCCGAGCAGGACGATCACATCAACCCGGCAGGCGTGAAGGGCCTCGGCGAGCTCGCCAATGTCGGCACCAATGCGGCGATCTGCAATGCGATCTATCACGCCACGGGCCAGCGCATTCGCAAGCTGCCCGTGCGGCTCGAAAATATCGAGGTGTGAGGGGTGGAAACGGCGTCGGCGTTGCGCTAGACACCTTGCGCCTCAAACGGAAGGTCTCTTATGCAGCGTTTACAGCGCGTGCTCCTCGCCATCATGTCGGCACTCGCGATCACCGTGATCGCCGGCGTGTCCGATTTCGTTTCCACCACGGCCTCGGCCCAGACCGCAGGGAAGACCATGACCACAGCTTCAGGTTTGCAGATCACCGACAGCGTCGCCGGCACCGGCGCTTCGCCCAAGCCCGGCCAGATCTGCGTGATGCACTACACCGGCTGGCTCTACGAGAACGGCCAGAAGGGCAAGAAATTCGACTCGTCAGTCGACCGCAACGAGCCGTTCGAATTTCCGATCGGCAAGGGGCGCGTCATCGCCGGCTGGGACGAGGGCGTTGCCTCCATGAAGGTCGGCGGCAAGCGCACGCTGATCATTCCGCCGCAGCTCGGCTATGGCGCCCGCGGCGCAGGCGGCGTGATCCCGCCGAACGCGACGCTGATGTTCGACGTGGAATTGCTCGGGGTGAAGTAAGCCCGCAAACAAAAAGACCGGCCGAGAGGCCGGTCTTTTCGCTTTCAATGCGACGGTGTCATCTCGTCTTATTCCGTCGCTCGCTTGGCTGCGGCCGCGGCGCGATCGACCGCGTCCTTCGCGGCATCCTTGGCGTCGCCCATGGCCTGCTGGCCCTTGCCCTTCACTTCCTGGACCGCACCTTCACCTTTCAGGCGCTCGGACCCGGTGGCTTCACCGACGCCCTGCTTGGCCTTGCCCATTGCCTCGTTTGCGGTGCCCTTGATCTTGTCGGTCGTGCTACCCATGAAACTCTCCTCGCGTTTTGCTCGCTAGGACAACGTCCGACGGCTATGAGGGTTCCGATTTTGTTATGGCTCGATGTCGCGGCTTTGGGTTAGTTTGCCGCACACGGAACCAACAGAAAGCAAGTCTCATGACCGGCCATGACCATTCGCATTCCCACCATGACCACGATCACGACGATCGCTGGAAACATGACGGCGTGCGCGTCATTCCCGGCAACCAGCTCGATACCAATGTGCCGTCGACGGCGGGCATGGACCGCGCGGCCGCGATCAATTTCGCGCGCGTCGGTGCGCAGAAATTGTGGGCGGGCACGGTCAGCATCAAGCCCGACGCCAAGACCGGCGCGCATCACCATGGCCATCTCGAAAGCGTCATCTACGTGGTGAAGGGCAAGGCGCGGATGCGCTGGGGCGAGAGCCTGCAATTCACCGCGGAAGCCGGCCCCGGCGACTTCATTTTCGTCCCGCCCTATGTGCCGCATCAGGAGATCAACGCCAGCCCGGACGAGGTGTTGGAATGCGTCCTGGTGCGCAGCGATGGCGAGGCGGTCGCGGTCAACCTCGACATCGAGCCGGTCGAGAAGCCCGAGACCGTGCTGTGGGTCGATCCCATTCACCGCGACCCGAACGAGAAGAAGTGAGGAGCGCCTGAAAGCCAGCGGGTTCTGTGCGACAGAACCTCGCAGGTAAGGGTCCAAAAAAAGATCCGGAAGCCGTGTCGGATCGCCGCTTGGCCGTCCGTCCTTGGGCAGAACCCCGCCCAAGGAGCTCCGATGCCCAGGATGATTTTGCTCAATCTGCCCGTGACCGACCTCAAGCGCGCCACTGCCTTTTACGAGGCGGTCGGTGCGACCAGGAACCCGCAATTCAGCGACGACACGGCGAGCTGCATGGTCTTTTCCGAGACCATCTACGCGATGCTGACGACCCACGAAAAATTCCGTCAGTTCACGCCGAAGCCGATCTCGGATGCAAAGATCTCAAACCAAGCGTTGTTCTGCCTGTCCGCGGACAGCCGGACCGAGGTCGACGATATCGTCAGCAGGGCCGGGGCTGCAGGCGGGGTCGCCGATCCCAGCCCGAAGGACGAATACAGTTTCATGTACGGCCGCAGCTTCGAGGATCCGGACGGCCACATGTGGGGCGTGAACTGGATGGACATGGCAGCCTTCGCGGCGCAGTCCGACATGGCGAACGCCTGATCTAAGCCCACGACACCAAGAATCTGAAGAGGAGCATTCACGATGTCCAAGCTCGTGCCCTGCATGTGGTTCAACGGCGATGCCGAGGAAGCCGCGAAGTTCTACGTCTCGCTCGTGCCGAATTCGGCGATCACGCATGTTCAGCGCAACGTTTCAGATGGCCCGTCCGGCAAGGAAGGCTCCGTGCTCGTCGTCGAGTTCTCGGTGGCGGGACAGTCCCTGGTCGCGCTCAACGGCGGCATGAAAATGGAATACACCCACGCGATCTCGCTGATGATCCATTGCGACGATCAGGCCCAGGTCGACAGCGTCTGGAATGCGTTCCTGGCCCATGGCGGCAAGGAAGAGCAGTGCGGCTGGCTCAGGGATCGCTGGGGCGTGGCCTGGCAGGTCGTGCCGAAGGTGATGTTTGAATTCCTCTCGAGCCCCGACAAGGCGGCTGCCGCACGCGCAATGCAGGCCATGATGAAGATGGTCAAGCTGGACGTGGAAACCCTGCGCCGCGCGTTCGAGGGCAAGTCGGCGGCGTGAAGGGCGTGCCCTTGCCACATACTCACTGTCATCGCCCGGCTTGACCGGGCGATCCAGTACGCCGAGACGGCCGTTGGTCAATCGATAGGCCGCGGCGTACTGCATGCCCCGGTCGAGCGGGGGCATGACAGCGGAATTTGAGGCGAAGGCCCGCCGCTAATAATTGATCCGCAGCCCCACGCCGCCATGGATGGTGTTGCCGACCGGCTGCGGGCCGAGCGTGCCGTTGGCGAACAGGTCCACGATCCAGCCCTTCTGCACGCGGAAGCCGAGCCGGCCGCCATATTCGAACCAGCCCTGGTTGCCCATGGTCGGCACCACCACACCGTCGCCGGTCACGGTGGCGACGATGCCGCTATGGGCAGCGAATGACTGCACCCAGCCGCCGTTGATGTTGGCCTCGATGTTGCTGCCGTAGAGATGCGTCCACTGGCCCCCGATCTTGACCAGGCTGGTGCGGTCGGTGCCGGTCGCGATGCTGGCGTCGAACGGATTGAACGCCACTGCGCTGTCGGTGTAGCCCGAGACGCGCTGCCAGAGCTGCCAGACCTCGATCGAGGCGGCGACCTCGTCGCGGGGCGACACGCGACTTATCCAGCCGGCGCGGCCGTAGACGGCGTAGTTCGCGGCGTTGGTCGAACTCGTGACGCTCACCGGGCCGAGGCTGGTGTTGTAGCTGCGGGTGTAGCGCGCCTTCTCCCACGGCGTCAGGATCGTGCCGACGTCGAAGAACGGGCGCGACGAGCCCCAGTCGGTGAAGTCATAGCGCAGCGCAAATGCGCCGATCGGCGCGCTGGTGATGTTGTAGCCGCCTTCGCTGTATTGCGTGTAGGCGATGCCGGCGAGCAGCGACAGATTGTTGGTCAGCTCCTTGCGGCCGTGGATGCCGGCCGAGAACGAGCCGGCGGAGCCGAACGCGCTGACGCAGTTGCTGCAATTGACCTGCTCGTTGACGCCGAGCAGCACCGTGCCGAGCACCCGGTTGGTGATCATCTGGTTGAAGCGCTGATTGGCAAGGCCGCCGATCGAGCCGCCGCTGGAATCCGCGCCGGTCGGTGTCGGCGTCGGGCTCGGCGACGATGACGGGTAGGGGCTGGGCGAGGGCGAGGGGCTGTAGGTCGGCGTCGGCGAGGGGGAATAGCTCGGCGCCGGGGTTGGCGTCGGCCCTCCGCACTCGGATTCGCAAATCGTAACGGCTGCCGCCGGACGGGTATCGACCGCGACAAACGCAAACGCAGCCACGGCGGTCAGCACGCTCGCGAGCGTGAAGCGCATGACGTTGGTGGATATCGCCATCTTCAGCGTCCGCACAGCATGCCGTCGTCATGGACGGCGGGCGTGATGGTCGGCGATGCGTCTGCATATTGGTTGACCGCGCACAGTCCCGCGCTCGCGGCGCAGGTCGCGGCAAAGGTCCAGGGCGGCGTGTTGGTTTTGCTGATAGAGACCTTGCCGCCGGTCGAGGTGATGATTGCGGTGTCGCCGGGCTGGGTGAGCTGCACGCATTGTTGGCTCGTCGTGCAGACACTGGCGGCGCCGTCCTGCAGCACGACGACCGAGCGGCCGCGCTGGGACAGGATATCGAGTGTGGTTCCGCGCACGCCGATGGTCGCGAGCGGGGTCGTGATCTTGTAGGCGGTCTTCTCGGAATGCCCGGTGACGAAACGGAATGCGCCAGTCGTCATGCGGATTGCGACGTCGCGATAGCTGTGCTCGTCGTTGAAGACGGTGCGGTCGAGCTTGAGCGTCGCGCTCGGACCGAGCGACAGATTGGTGCTGTCGGCCATCACGAAGCGCGCCGCGCTGCCGGCGCCGGTGCGCACGGTCTCGTCCCGCAGCATGCTGTCGCCGACGCTGATCGGCATCGTTGTCGCGGCGACGCGAACGACTTCATTCTGGATCACGACGGCTTCACCGACGCGCGTCTGCGCCTGCGCGCAAGGGGCCACGCACAAGGCGGTCGAGAAGAGCGTGGAGAAAAGCCAGAAACGCAAATTCATTTCGCAACCGATCGATGTGTCCCTGATCGTACCGGATCAGGCGCGCTTGTGATGTGGCGGAATTATCACAAGCAGCGCGAGACCTGCGTTATGCTTAGTGACAGTTGCGGCAGAATGCGTTCAATGAAAACCGCGATCTCTATTATTCTCCGCGGTGACGCAAATTTGCCACGCAAAACATCCCCACAAATGCGACTCGAGTTGCCGGCGGTTCCGAAGGTGTCGCGGAGCGCAGTGATTGCTGTCGCGATTTTCCTGGTCGCGCATCTCGCACTGCTGATAGGCCTCACGACGCCGGAGAAGTTCGTCTTCGACGAAGTGCACTACGTGCCGGCGGCGCGGCAGATGCTGGCGCCAGCGATGTCGCAACCGATGCTCAATCCGATGCATCCACCATTGGCGAAAGAGCTTATCGCGCTATCGATCGCGGTCTTCGGCGACACCGCGCTGGGCTGGCGCTATCCGGCGACCTTGTTCGGCGCGCTCGCGATCGTCGCGATCTATCTGTGCGGCCTCGCACTGTTCGCCGCGCAAGGGCCTGCGATCGCCGCTGCACTGATCGCCGGCTGCAACCAGATGCTGTACGTGCAGGCGCGCATCGCGATGCTCGACATTTTTGCACTCGGCTTCAGCCTGCTCGCGATTGCCGCCTTCATGCACGGGTTTCGAAAGGACCGGCCTCACGCATTGTTCGCGGCTGCCGGCAGCTTGTTCGGCTGCGCTGCGGCCTGCAAATGGAGTGGCCTGTTTCCGCTCGGAATCTGCATCGTCATCGTCGCGGTGATCCGCCTGATGCAAGGCTGGCACACTATGTTTGCCGACGCGAAGCCGGGGGATTGGTACCGGCCCGATCTCTGGCCCGACTTCAGATTACATCACGTCGTGCTCTGCTTCATCGTCCTGCCCGCGGCGACATATCTTGCGGCCTTCGTCCCGCTCTATGGCGCGTCGCTGCCGAATCTGGTCGAGGCGCAGCGCCGGATCTTCGCCGACAACACCACCACTGCCATCGCCGGCCACACTTATATGAGCGCGTGGCCGTCATGGCCGCTGCTCGCGCGCCCGGTGTGGTTCCTGTTCGACAAGGGCGCGGACGACAATGTCTCCGCGGTCGTTTTCCTCGGTAACCCCCTGGTGCTGTGGCCGGCGCTGCTCGCGCTCGCCGTCGTGCTGCGCGACTTCGCCGTCGCGCGTCGCCGGGATGCGTTCCTGATCGCGGTCTTCTATTTCGGATCCTGGCTCGCCTGGGCGTTGCTGCCGCGCACGCTCGCCTTCATCTATTACTATCTGCCGGCCGCGACGGTGGCGTCGCTCGCGCTGGTCTACGTGCTGCGCCGGGACGGTCTGCCACGCTGGCTGTTGTGGGCCTACGTCGCGGTCGCGGCAGCAGGCTTTGCCGCCATGCTGCCGATCTCGGCGGCCTTCGTCGGCACGTCGATGCAGACCTTCAACCGGCTGATGCTTTTCCAAAGCTGGATATGACATCGCCGCCTGCCGGGGGGAACGGCAGGCGGCGTTTTTATGGGCCATGACCTGGGAATTACTTCGACGCGGTCTTGGTGTCCATGTTCACGACCTGGACGCGGCGGTTGATCGGGTCGGCGCCGTTGGCGGTGTCCTTCAGCTTGGTCTTGCCGTAGCCGACGGTGACGAGATCGGTGCCGGTGAGGCCGTAGTTCTGCACCAAATATTTCTTGATGGTGTCGGCTCGCCGCTCGGAGAGCCCCTGATTGTATCCCTCCGTGCCGACCGCATCGGTGTGGCCGGCGACCACGAAGGTCGAGCCCTTCAGCGAGGGATCGGACAGCGCCTTGCCGAGCGCCTGCACCGACGGCACCGACGTCTTGGCGATGTCGGCCGAGTTGTAGTCGAACTGGATCTCCAGATCGATCTTCGGCTTGGTCGCGGCGAGCTCGGCAATCTGCTCGCGCTCGCCCGTCGACAACGACCGCGTCGAGCGGTTGCGCACGGTGTTCAGGAACGTCGATTCCTTGGCCTGCACCGCCGGATCGACCTGCGGACCTGCGGACAGGCCGCGGGTCGTCGACTTCGGCTTCAATGCATCCAGGATCTGGTTGGTCGAGACATTGCCGTCGCCGGCCATGGCCAAGCCGGCCGTCATCGACAGAAGTGCCGAGAGGGTAATCGCCTTCAGTGCAAAAGACTTATTGAAACGGGTCATTGTCGTATCCTCGTTGTGACGCCTGATGGCTATTTGATGCTGCAAGCATAGGGCAGGTTCAAAACCCCCGGTGTGATCTTGGTCACTTTGGAAACGGGGCCCTCCGGGGCCATGGTAGCGAATTTCGAGCGGTTTCGGGTTCGTGGAGGGCCGACTCGCGGTCCACTCCGAGGACGGACGCTAACGCGTGAAGAGAGTGGTCGCACGCTGCCCGGCGAGCGTTCGAGCCGTCGCAGTCCTGTCGTGATCCGCATCACTGAGGACCGCCGCGCCCCGGTGCCGCTCGGGGGCCGGGGCCCGGTTCACTCGGGGAAACCTGTGCTGACCGATTGTCGCAAAGCCGTCGCGCGATGGCCTGTCCGCGGACAATTTTTCGGCCAGATGGACGCCTAGGGTGGAGCCTCCCATAAGCGCAACGAAGGGAGCCGAGTTCCATCCAGTGCCGAGGCCGAGTGATTACCAGTTCTATCGCAGTGGCCCGCCGGATCGGACCGTGTCCCTGAGCTCCATGCCCATCTACGTCGGCGCGGCGATGATCGCGGTGGCGATCCTGCTGTCGACCCTGATCACGGGGCTGACCTCCCGCTATGTCGGGCTTCAAGCGCCGACCGACGAGAACATGTGGCTGCTCGATCGTCTCACCGGCAGTGTCTATCGCTGCCAGGCGGAGGAGCGCGGCAAGGCCTCGTGCGAACCCGATGTCGCAACAGGCAGCGTTGGCGACCGGTCCAAAGCCCCGAAAGCTGGCCGTTGAGCCCTCCGTCTTCGCACCGCAGCAAGAAAATTGTCTTCTCTACGAAACGTCTTCGCCGGAGAATACGTATTGCGAAGGCCGGCATGACGCCGGTTTCGTTTTACGGAGGAGACTTTTCGATGAAGATCTTGCTCACAGCCGCCGCTTTTGTCGCGCTCACCCTTTCCCTTTCGCCGGCATCCGCCGCCATGATGGCGTGCACCGGCGATAACATGATGAAATCGACAGCCATGATGATGGGCACGGCCGATACCCCGGCCAAGGTCGCGGCCAACAAGGAAATGGCTATGGCCAACACCGATATGAGCAATGGCAAGATGAAGGGCGGCTGCATGCATTACATGAAGGCGCAGAAGGCCATGATGATGAAATAGGGCCTCGGCCACGCCAAGCGGCCGCGCTGTCAGCAGATGACAGCGCGGCTTTTCTTTTGCTGCGTCCAGTCCGCTTCTTTCTCCCGGCGCGAATCCCGCTACATTCCCTCCTGCAATGTCCCGCGCGCCCAAACCGATTCCACTCACCACGACACAGGCCCGGCAAATCTGGCTTCATGCCCAGCGGCTGGACGAGCGCGCGCCGTTCGGTGACGGCGCGCAAGCCGTCTCCGACGCGGTCGCCCATCTCGGCTATGTGCAGATCGACACCATCAACGTGATCGAGCGCTGCCATCACCACATCCTGTTCAGCCGGATCCCGTCCTACCGCCGCGCCGACCTGCGCCACGCCCAGAGCGTCGACAAGAGCGTGTTTGAATATTGGACGCATGCGCTGTCCTACGTGCCGGCCGGCGATTTCCGCTTCTTCCTGCCGGCGATGCGCGAGCACCGCCGCGAGGGGCACAAATGGTTCGCCTCGGTGAAGCCTGCCGACATGCGCAAGGTGATGCGGCTGGTGCGTGCCGGTCCGCTGACGATCCGCGACATCGAGGACGACGTGCTCACCGAGAAGGAACATCTCTGGCAAAGCCGAAAACCCTCGAAGCGGGCGTTGCAGCTCGCCTTCTATACCGGTGCCGTGACCGTCAGCGAGCGCCAGGGCATGCTCAAGACCTATGAGCTGATGACGCGCCATTTCGGCTGGGACAAGCTGCCGAAGCCGGCGTCGGCGAAGGACATTACGGCCTATCTGCTCGATCGCGCGCTGCGATCGCAAGGTGTCGTGAGCCTCGATTCGGTCTGCCATCTCGACGCGCCGCGCAAGCCGGCGGTGGCTGCCCTGATCGCCTCGCGCGTCCGCCGTGGCGAGCTCGTGCCTGTCGCCATCGACAATGCCGGCAAGCAGGAGCACTGGGCGCTGCCTTCTGCGCTCGAGCCGGGCGAGCGCGCGCCGCCGGATCTCGTCCATATCCTCTCGCCGTTCGATCCGCTGATCATCCAGCGCAAGCGCACCAATCTCATCTTCGGCTACAATCATTTGTTCGAGGCCTATGTGCCGAAGGCCAAACGCAAGCTCGGCTATTTCGCGCTGCCCGTGCTGGTCGGCGACGAGATCGTCGCCGCGCTCGATCTGAAGACCGACCGGCAGGCAAAGAAGCTGCTGATGCAGAAATGGACCTGGGTCGGCGAGGGGAAGAAGACCGCGGGACGCAAGGAGCTGAAACGGAAGATCGAGGAGGAGCTCGATCGTTTTGAGCGGTTTCAACTGGCCGACTGATCGTAGGATGGATTACGCTTCGCTAATCCACCCTACGCATCCCCGCCAAACGATCGATCCAAACGCCGAACGCAATCCCGATCGCATAAGCCGCCAGATTCCACAGCGAGAAGATGCGTCCGAGCAGCAGCGCCCCGGCCGTGGTCAGCCGGAACGCGTCGAGCCAAGGCATATGTACCAGCCGGGAGAACTCGACCACGACCGCGATCGCCATCGCAATGGCCGCGATCCGCGCCCGTGACAGCCTTGGCAGCAAAACGCCGACCAGCAGAAAGACCATCGTTGCCGATAGCAGCGAGCCGCCGTACTTCACCACGAAGGCGGGCAGGCCGAGCGGAAAGCCGTACCAGCGCAGCGAGAGTCCGCAGGCAATAACCGCCAGCGCCAGACCGGCGCGGATCAGCGATGTCCGAAGCGGCGCAATGGCTTTGACCGGTTGCGCCTGCTGCATTGCTTGCTCCATTGACTCTTTTGCGGCGATGCTCAAAACCCCGGATCAGCCCATAAAAGCAACAACCCCGGGGGAAGCCATGAGCCAGACCACGACCTATGCCGGTTCGACCGGCGCAGCCAAGTCGGAAATCGAGACCTCGACGATCCGCGCCATCTCCTGGCGCCTGATCCCGTTCCTGGTGCTGGCCTACTTCTTCTCCTATCTCGACCGCGTCAATCTCGGTTTCGCCGCGCTGACCATGAATGCCGAGCTGAAATTCACGCCGCTGATCTTCTCCTGGGGCGCCGGCATTTTCTTCATCGGCTATTTCATCTTCGAGGTGCCGAGCAATCTGGCGCTGGAGAAGTTCGGCGCCAGCCGCTGGATCGCCCGGATCATGGTGACCTGGGGCATCATCTCGGCGCTGATGGCGCTCACGAGCGGCGTCACGAGTTTCTACGTGCTGCGCTTCCTGCTCGGCGTGGCCGAAGCCGGCTTCTTCCCCGGCATCATCCTCTATCTCACCTATTGGTATCCGGCCGAATATCGCGCCCGCTTCCTTGCGGCCTTCGCCATCGCCGTGCCGGTCTCCACCGTGATCGGCGCCCCGGTCTCGGGCCTGCTGCTCGGGCTCGACGGCGCGATGGGCCTGAAGGGTTGGCAGTGGCTTTTCATCATCGAGGGCATCCCTTCGGTGCTGCTCGGCATCGTCACCTGGTTCTATCTCACCGACAGGCCGGAGAAGGCGGATTGGCTCTCGGCCGAGCAGAAGGCCTGGCTCAAGACCAAGCTCGATGCCGAGATCGCGGCCAAGCAGGCGGTGAAGCATTTGTCGCTCGGCGAGGCGCTGTCCTCACCGAAGGTGATCATGCTGAGCCTGGTCTATTTCGGCTTCGTCGGCGCGCTCTACGGCATGCAGTTCTGGCTGCCGCAGATCGTCAAGGCGTTCGGCCTCACCAACGCCCAGACCGGCTTCGTCACCGCGATCCCCTATTTGTTCGGCACCATCGCGATGATCCTGTGGGCACGGCATTCCGATGCCACGCGCGAGCGCGTGATGCATGTCGGCGCGCCGTTGCTGCTCACCGCCATCGCGCTCGGCGTCTCCAGCTATCTCACCGACCCCACCCTGACGATGATCGTGCTGACGGTCGCCGCGATCGGCGTGTTCTGCTGCTTCGGCGTGTTCTGGACCCTGCCGACCGCCTGGCTCTCCGGCACGGCGGCGGCCGGCGCCATCGCCCTGATCAACTCGATCGGCAATCTCGCCGGCTTCGGTGGTCCGTATCTGATCGGCTGGGTCAAGGAAGCCACCGGCCAGACCTCGAGCGGACTGCTCGTGCTCGCGGTGCTGCCGCTGATCGCCGGCATCCTGGTCTTCATCGGCGGCCACGACAGCAAGCACGAGTTCGCCGAACAGGGGCGGTAGCCTCGAAATATCGCCTTGGCGAAAGCCAGGGCCCATTTCCGCCTGGCCCTCCGGAGGGCCCGCGGCGCGACGCTTTCTTCTAACAGCCCAGACTTCCGCCAGGGCAACCGCGGAGGTTACCACCTCTTAACGATCACGCTTTCCTGATGACTGACGAATATTGACTTTCGTCAGTGATTAGTCGACATTCCTCTCATTGCAGCCGAGGGAGTGTCCTCCGATGTTCGTCCGAACCGTTTTATCCAGCTATTCGAAGCTCTTGGCGGGTGTTTCGTTGGCGCTGATGGCTGCCGCCCTCGCTGGGTGCAATGATAGCGTTGCTGAAAAGGCCGAGCCGCCGCGGCCGGTCCTGGTCGCCACCGCGCACTACGATGCCGAAAAGCCCGAGCGCAGCTTCGTCGGCACGATCAGGCCGCGGATCGAGAGCGATCTGGGCTTTCGGGTCGCCGGCAAGGTCGCCAAGCGTCTGGTCGAAGTCGGCCAGACCGTCGAAATCGGCCAGCCGCTCGCGGTCCTCGATGAGGTCGATCTGAAGCTCCAGGCCGAGCAAGCCGTCGCCGAACAGACCGCTGCGACCGGCGTCCTGGCCCAGGCCGCCGCGGCCGAGCAGCGCGCCAAGGATTTGAAGGCCAAGGGCTGGACCACCGATGCGCAGCTGGATTCGAGCCGCGCCGCCGCCGACGAGGCGCGTGCCCGCCTGAACCGGGCCGAGCGCTCGGTCGAGCTGACCAACAATTCCCTTTCCTACGCGACGCTCAACGCCGACGCCCGTGGCGTCGTCACCGCAACGCTGATCGAGCCTGGCCAGGTGGTTGCCGCAGGCCAGACCTCGATCCGTGTCGCCCGCTTTGCCGAAAAGGAAGCGGTCGTCGCGATCCCTGAGACGCTGGTCGGACGTGCCAAATCGGGCGCCGCCAGCGTCACTCTTTGGTCGGAGCCGGGCAAAAAATATACGGCCAGGCTGCGCGAGATCGCGCCCACCGCGGATCCCGCTACGCGCACCTATCTCGCCAAATTTTCGCTGCCCGAGGCCGACGACAAGGTTTCGCTCGGCATGACCGCGACGCTGACGCTGTCGGACGCCGCCACCGAGCGCGTCGCGCGGCTGCCGCTGTCGGCGCTGTTCAACGAAGGCGGCAAGCCGTCCTTCTACGTCGTCGACGACAACGGCGCGGTCACGCTGAAGCCGGTCGCGGTGAAGTCCTACGAGAGCAACGACGTCGTCATCACCGGCGGTGTCGAAGAGGGCGCCAAGATCGTCGCCCTCGGTGTGCAGAAGCTCGATCCGGGCCAGAGGGTGCGGATCGTCTCGTCACTGTCCTTTTAAGTCTCGCTTACGAGTTACGTCGTGTGAGGTGAGTTTCGGCCCGAGCGCAAATGCTTTGGCTGAAGCGGCGAAGCGATCCAGAACCTGCCCAGCCCCCTGGATTGCTTCGCTGCCTCGCGACGACGCCTTGAACAGGGTGGCTGTCGTTTTTTTGCAACCGGATCATCTTTGGAGAGTGCGATGAAGCGCTTCAATCTTTCGGCCTGGGCCGTCAGCCATCCGACGCTGATCCTGTTCCTGATGCTCATTCTCGGCGTCGCCGGATTCTTCTCCTATCAGAAGCTCGGCCGTGCCGAGGATCCGTTCTTCACGGTCAAGGTGGTCAACGTCTCCGTGCTCTGGCCGGGCGCGACCGCGCAGGAAATGCAGGCGCAGGTCGCCGATCCCATCGAGAAGAAGATCCAGGAGCTGCCTTACTTCGAGAAGGTGCAGACCTATTCCAAGCCCGGCTTTACCGCGCTCCAGGTCACCTTCCGCGATTCCACGCCGCCGAAGGATGTGCCGTATCTCTTTTATCTGCTGCGCAAGAAGCTCGCCGACGTACAGGGCCAGCTGCCCTCGGGGATTTTGGGACCCGTCGTCAACGACGAATTCTCCGACGTCGATTCGATCCTCTACATGATGACCGGCGACGGCGCCGACTACGCCCAGCTCAAGAAGGTCTCGGAGGGTTTCCGTCAGCGCCTCCTGAAGGTGCCGGGCGTGACCAAGGTCGACGTCTACGGCAACCAGGATGAGCGCATCTTCGTCGAGTTCAGCCATGCCAAGCTCGCCACTCTCGGCATCACGCCGCAGGCGCTGTTCGATTCGCTCGCAAAGCAGAACAACGTGACGCCGGCCGGCACGGTCGAGACCTCTTCTCAACGCGTGCCGCTGCGCGTCACCGGTGCGCTCGACGGCGCCAAGGCCGTCGCCGAAACCCCGGTCGAGAGCAACGGCCGCGTGTTCCGCCTCGGCGACATCGCCACCGTCACCCATGGTTACGTCGACCCGCCGAGCTTCATCGTGCGCCAGGAAGGCAAGGCCGCGATCGGCATCGGCGTCGTCACCGCAAAGGGCGCCAACATCCTCGATCTCGGCAAGGAGGTCGAGAAGGCGACGGCTGAATTCATGAAGGCGGTGCCGCAGGGCGTCGACATCAAGCTGATCGCCGACCAGCCCAAGGTGGTCGAGCACGCCGTCAGCGAATTCGTGCACTCCTTCATGGAAGCCCTCGTCATCGTGCTGTTCGTGTCGTTCCTGGCGCTCGGCTGGCGCACCGGCATCGTGGTCGCGCTGTCGGTTCCCCTGGTGCTCGGCATCGTCTTCGTCGTCATGAACACGATGTCGCTCGATCTGCACCGCATCACGCTGGGTGCGCTGATCATCGCGCTCGGCCTGCTGGTGGATGACGCCATCATCGCGGTCGAGATGATGGTGGTGAAGATGGAGCAGGGCTGGGACCGCATGCGTGCAGCGTCCTTTGCCTGGGAATCCACCGCGTTTCCGATGCTCACGGGAACGCTGGTCACGGCCGCTGGCTTCCTCCCCATCGGCTTTGCCAATTCCGCGGTCGGCGAATATGCCGGCAGCATCTTCTGGATCGTGGCGATCGCGCTGGTGGCGTCCTGGTTCGTGGCGGTGATCTTCACGCCCTATATCGGCGTCATGCTTCTGCCCAACATCAAGGTGCACCACAATCACGATCCGCACGCGGTCTACGAGACCCGCATGTATCGGGGCCTGCGCGCCATCGTGCAGTGGTGCGTCAATCACCGCATCACCGTGGTGGCCGCGACCGTCGGCGTCTTCATCGCCTCGATCGTCGGATTCGGCCACGTCCAGCAGCAGTTCTTCCCGCTGTCCGAGCGGCCCGAGCTGTTCCTCCAGCTTCGCCTGCCCGAGGGCACCGCCTTCAACGTCACGGAAAAGGCGGTGAAGAAGGCCGAGACCATGCTCAAGGACGACAAGGACATCGAGACCTACACGGCCTATGTCGGGCAGGGCTCGCCGCGCTTCTGGCTCGGGCTCAATCCGCAGCTTCCGAACGAGGCTTTTGCCGAAATCGTCATCGTCGCAAAGGGCGTCGAGGCGCGCGAGCGCATCAAGGCCAAGCTTGAAAACGCCGTTGCCGACGGCGCGCTCAACGAGGCCCGCGTGCGCGTCGATCGTTTCAATTTCGGTCCCCCCGTTGGTTTTCCCGTGCAGTTTCGCGTCATCGGCCCCGACGCCAACAAGGTGCGCGAGATCGCCTACCAGGTCCGCGACGTCATGCGGCAGAACAAGAGCGTCAAGGACGTCCAGCTCGACTGGAACGAGCAGTCGCCTTACCTCAAGCTCGTCGTCGACCAGGATCGCGCCCGCGCCATGGGCCTAACCCCGCAGGACGTGTCGCAGGCGCTGTCGATGCTGATCTCGGGCTCACAGGTGACCACCGTGCGCGACGGCATCGAAAAGGTCGGCGTGGTCGCGCGTGCCGTCTCGTCCGAACGGCTCGACCTCGGCGCAGTCGGCGATCTCACCATCACCTCGCGCAACGGCGTGGCCGTGCCGCTGCAGCAGATCGCCAAGATCGAGTATGCCCACGAGGAGCCGATCATGTGGCGGCGTAACCGCGACATGGCGATTACCGTGCGTTCCGACGTCGTCGACGGCGTGCAGGCGCCCGACGTCACCGGCCAGATCGCGCCGAAGCTGAAGGCAATCAAGGACAATCTCGAGCCGGCCTACCGCATCGAGGCGGGCGGCGCGTTCGAGGAATCCGCCAAGGGCAACGCCTCGATCTTCATTCTCTTCCCGCTGATGGTCATGGTGATGCTGACGCTGCTGATGTTCCAGCTGCAGAGCTTCTCGCGCCTGATCCTGGTGTTCCTGACCGCGCCGCTCGGCATTGTCGGCGCCTCGTTCGGACTCAACATCGCCAATGCCCCGTTCGGCTTCGTGGCCCTGCTCGGCCTGATCGCGCTCGCCGGCATGATCATGCGCAACGCGGTCATTCTGGTGGATCAGATCGAGACCGACGTTTCGCACGGCCTGACCCGCCGGGAGGCGATTGTGGAGGCCACCGTCCGGCGCGCCCGTCCGGTGGTGCTGACGGCGCTCGCCGCCATCCTTGCTATGATCCCGCTGTCGCGCTCGGCGTTCTGGGGGCCGATGGCGATCACCATCATGGGCGGATTGTTCGTCGCGACCTTCCTGACGCTGCTGTACCTGCCGGGCCTCTACGCCCTCTGGTTCCGCAAGAGCCTGGATGAGGCGGGTACGCCCGAGGAGCCTGCCGCGCCGCAGCATGGGAGCGATGACCAGAACGCAATTCCGCTTGCTGAGGCGGCTGAATAAGTGAAGATGAACTGCTGATTGACGAGTCCTGACAGATGACACTGGTTTCGGAACATATCGAAGGGGACACCCGGGATCGTATTCTTGAGGTGGCCGAGCGGCTGTTCCGCCAGATCGGTTATCTCAAGACCACGGTCGGGGACATCGCCAAGGAGCTCAAGATGAGCCCCGCCAACGTCTATCGCTTCTTCGAATCGAAAAAGGCGATTCATCAGGCGGTGGCCCGTTCGCTGATGGGCGAGGTCGAGCTGGAAGCGCAGCGGATCGTGGCGAGGCCCGGTCCGGTACTGCCGCGCTTCCGCGAACTGCTCACCACCATCAATCGCATGAACACCGAGCGCTATGTCGGCGACAATAAGCTGCACGAGATGGTCGAGATCGCGATGCAGGAGGACTGGGACGTCTGCGTCAACCACATGGAGTGCATTGCCGGGGTCATCGGCCAGATGATCGCGCAAGGCGTGGCCTCCGGAGAGTTCGAGGCGCCGGACCTGCAACTGGCCGCGCTCTGCGCCTGCACCGCGATGATGCGCTTTTTCCACCCCCAGATGATCGCCCAGTGTGCCACCAAGCCGGGCCCAACCATCGACCAGATGATCGATTTCGTCATCGCGGGATTGTCCCCGCGGCACTGACGGGCCGGCGAATTTCCTCCTATAAGCAGGCCGACCGCCCCGGCATGACGGCTGGTGGCGGGCAAGGACGGATCAACAAACTCCGTCATTGCGAGCGTAGCGAAGCAATCCAGACTGTCTCTGCGGAGGGATTCTGGATTGCTTCGCTGCGCTCGCTATGACGAGAAGGAAAAGCGCGTGACCGACAAAGACCTGCACTTCTACGAGCCCGCCAAGGGCCACGGCCTCAAGCACGATCCCTTCAACGCCATCGTCGCGCCGCGGCCGATCGGCTGGATCTCGTCGCGCGACACCAAAGGCCATGTCAACCTCGCGCCGTATAGCTTCTTCAATGCGTTCTGCTATGTCCCCCCGATCATCGGTTTCTCCTCCACAAACTGGAAGGACACGGTGGAGAACATCCAGCAGACCGGCGAATTCGTCTGGAATCTCGCCACCATGGACCTGGCCAGGCACATGAACGCGACCGCGGCGCATGTTGGCCCTGAGGTCGACGAGTTCGAGGTCGCCGGCCTCACCGCCGTGCCCGGCAGGCTCGTCAACGTGCCGCGCGTGGGCGAAAGTCCGGTCGCCTTCGAATGCAAGGTGTCCGATATCGTCCGCCTCAAGGGCGCCGACGGCAAGGAAGCCAATGCCTGGCTGACGCTCGGCGAAGTCGTCGCCGTCCATATCGACAAGGCCATGATCAAGGATGGCGTCTACCAGACCGCCGCCGCCCGCCCGATCGTCCGGGCCGGCCGCAGCGGGGATTATTTCGAGATCAAGCCGGAAAACATGTTCGAGATGGTCCGGCCGGACTGATCTGGTCGCTCTCATAGCCCGGATTGCGCTTCGCTCCATCCGAGTGACCGCTTTTCACAGCGCTCGCCTCCCGGAACTGCCACCACGCCTCGGCCGTTATGGCTCTGGGCGGCTGCCCGGCCGCGTCAATTCGCGTCTTTTCGCAGGCGAAGTGTTCACCGCCGCCGGCCACTTTCCGCTAAAATGCCCGATCCCCGCGCCGATGCATGAGGTCCGCCATGAGCTTCCGCCGCGACACTTTGACAAAGCCGATTTTCTCCTGGGCGCGTGGCGTGCTGCCGGCGATGTCGGACACCGAGCGCGAGGCGCTGGAGGCCGGCGACGTCTGGTGGGACGCCGATCTCTTCACCGGCAACCCCGATTGGTCGAAGCTGCTGAAGGTCCCGCAGGCAACGCTGACCGACGAGGAGCGGGCCTTCCTCAACGGCCCCGTCGACGAGCTCTGCGCCATGCTCGACGAGTGGAAGATCTTTTGGGAATGGCGCGACCTGCCGCCCGATGTCTGGCACTTCATCAAACGCGAAAAATTCTTCGGCATGATCATTCCGAAGGAGTTCGGCGGCCTCGGCTTCTCGCCCTATGCGCATTCGGAAGTGGTGCGCAAGATCTCGACCCGCTCGATCGCCGCCGCGGTGACGGTGATGGTGCCGAACTCGTTGGGCCCCGGCGAGCTCCTGATGCACTTCGGCACGAAGGAGCAGCAGGAGCGCTGGTTGCCGCGTCTTGCCGATGGTCGCGACATTCCCTGCTTCGGCCTCACCAGCCCCGAGGCCGGCTCCGATGCCGCCTCGATGGTCGACACCGGCATCATCTGCAAGGGCAGCTTCGAGGGCCAGGAGGTGCTGGGTCTGAAGCTCAACTGGCACAAGCGCTACATCACGCTCGGTCCCGTCGCGACGCTGCTTGGCCTCGCCTTCAAGGCCTATGACCCCGATCATCTCGTGGGGAGCCAGGAAGAGCTCGGCATCAGCGTGGCGCTGATCCCGACCAACCTTCCCGGCGTCGAAATCGGCAAACGCCATCTGCCGTCGATGCAGGTGTTCCAGAACGGCCCGAATTGGGGCCGCGACGTTTTCATTCCGCTCGACTACGTCATCGGCGGCCAGGCGCGGCTGGGGCAGGGCTGGAAGATGCTGATGACGGCGCTCGCCGCCGGCCGCGGCATCTCGTTGCCCTCGCTCTCCGCCGCCGGCGCCGCCTATGCCGCCCGCACCACCGGCGCCTATGCCCGCATCCGCGAGCAGTTCGGTATCTCCATCTCCAAATTCGAGGGTGTCGAGGAGCCGCTCGCGCGCATCGTCGCGACCGCTTATCAGCTCGATGCGGCGCGACGGCTGACCTGCGCGGCACTGAATGCCGGGATCCATCCCGCCGTCATCTCGGGCATCATGAAGCTGCACGCGACCGAGCGGATGCGCACCGCGGTCGACGACGCCATGGACATCCATGGCGGCAAGGCCGTGATCGACGGCCCGCAAAACTATCTCGGCAATCTCCACCGCGCCGTCCCTGTCGGCATCACCGTCGAGGGCGCCAATATCCTCACCCGCAATCTCATCGTGTTCGGACAGGGCGCCATCCGCGCCCATCCTTATCTGCTCGACGAGATGAATGCGCTCGCGGATACCGATCGCGAGCGTGGGCTCGCCGCCTTCGACAAGGCGTTCTGGAAGCATGTCGGCCACAGCTTCGAGACACTGTTGCGCGCGTTCGGCCGGAGCTGGAGCTTTGGCGTCTTCGCGCTTGCACCCGACGCGGGTGACGCCAGGCCATTCTATCGTCAGCTCTCGCGCTACTCCGCGGCGTTCGCCCTCTGCGCCGATATGGCGCTGCTGACGCTCGGCGGCGCGCTCAAGCGCAAGGAGATGCTGTCGGCGCGTTTCGGCGACATCCTGTCCGAGCTGTATCTGCTGTCTGCCGCGCTGAAACGCTGGCAGGACGAGGGGCGGCAGAAGGATGATTTTGCAGCGCTCGAATGGTGCATGGCGACGGGCTTTCGGACCATCGAGAACCGGCTTGCCGAGATTCTCGCCAATCTGCCGAACCGTTTCGTCGCAAGCATTCTCAAATTCGTGGTCCAGCCGTTCGGCGCCCGCGTGCTGGGTCCCTCCGACCGAGTGGTGCATCAATGCGCAAGCCTCGTGCTGGAGCCGTCGGCCGCGCGCGACCGCCTCACGCCCGACCTCGCTTATGTCGATGACGATGGCGGCTTCGCCCGGCTGGAGCGCGCTTTCAACCTGGTCGCAGGCACGGACGCCATCGCCAGGCGCATGCGCGCGGCTCATATGAGCGACTGGAAGGATGCGGTGGCCAAGGGCGTGATCACGCAAGCCGAGGGCGAGCAGCTGGCTGCGGCCCGCGAAGCGGTCGCAAAGGTGATAGAGGTCGACGATTTTGCGCCGGAGGCGCTGTCGCCGATTTACAAGAAAACCGGCGACGTGCATCAGTTCTTCCAGGAACTCGGTGAACAGAGGGCGGCGAGCTGATGGCACGACCGGTTTTCATCGTCGACGGCAGCCGGACGCCGTTTCTCAAAGCGCGTTCGGGGCCCGGTCCGTTCACGCCGGTCGATCTCGCCGTGCAATGCGGCCGGCCGCTGCTGGCGCGCCAGCCGTTTTCGCCTGATACATTCGACCAGGTCATCCTCGGCTGCGTCAACGTGATTGCGGACGAAATGAACCCGGCGCGCGTCGCCGCGCTCCGGCTCGGCATGGGCGAAGACATGGTCGCCTTCACCGTGCAGATCAATTGCGGATCCGGCATGCAGTCGATCGACACCGCCTACCGCTACATCCGCGAGGGCCATGCCGACATGATCCTCGCCGGCGGCACCGAGGCTTTGAGCCACGCGCCGCTGGTCTGGCCCAATTCGGGCGTGCGCTGGTTTGCCGGCCTCGCCACCGCCAAGGGCGTCGCCGCGAAGCTTGCCGCAGCCTTCAAGCTGCGGCCGCGCTATCTCAAGCCGATCATCGGCCTGGAACGCGGGCTGACCGATCCCATTACCGATTTGAACATGGGCCAGACGGCCGAAGTCGTCGGCCATCTCTTCGGCATCACCCGCGCGCAGTCCGATGCCTATGCCGCCGAGAGCCATCGCCGGCTCGCGCATGCGCAGGCGGAAGGTTTTCTCAAGGGCGAAGTCGAAACCGCGTTCTCCCGCGACGGAAAATTCTTCGACCATGATGATGGCGTGCGTCCGGACTCGACGGCCGAGAAGCTTGCCAAGCTGAGGCCGGTGTTCGAGCGTCCCTGGGGCCAGGTCACGGCCGGCAATTCCTCGCAGATCACCGACGGCGCGTCCTGGGTGATCCTGGCGTCCGACGAAGCAGTCGCCAAGCACAGGCTGACGCCGAAGGCGGTCATCGTCGACAGCAACTGGGCCGCACTTGATCCAAGCATCATGGGTCTCGGTCCCGTGATGTCGGCGACGCCGCTGCTGAAGCGCAACGATCTCACCATCCAGGACGTCCAGACCTGGGAGCTCAACGAGGCGTTTGCCACCCAAGTGCTCGGCTGCCTCGCCGCCTGGAATGACGACAAGTTCTGCCGCGAGATTTTGGGACTCGATGGCGCTGCCGGCGAGATCGACCGCGAAAAAATCAATGTCGATGGCGGCGCTATCTCGCTCGGGCATCCCGTCGGCACCTCCGGAAACCGCATCGTGCTGCATCTCGTCAACACCATGAAGCGGCTCGGCACGCGGCGCGGCGTTGCCACCGAATGCATCGGCGGCGGGCTCGGCGGCGCCATGCTGATCGAGGCGGTGTGACATGGATTCCAAGATCATGACCGCGCTCGGCGACCGCGTGCTGGAGCTCGGGCCCAAGCCCGCTGCCGATAGTCCCTACAAGCACTTCAAGCTGACGCGCGACGCCGACGGCGTCGCCTGGCTGCTGTTCGATCGCACTGACGCCAGCGCCAATACGCTGTCCCCGGACGTGATGGAGGAGTTCGACGCCGTGTTGGCGGCGATTGAGACCGAGCGTCCGGCCGGCCTCGTGATCCGCTCCGCAAAACCGTCCGGCTTCATCGCGGGCGCCGACGTCAACGAATTTCGCGGTGCCGATGATGCCGGGATGGTGGAGACGCGGATCCGCGCCGCCCACGCGGTGGTCGACCACCTGGAAGCGCTGAAGCTGCCGACAGTCGCGGTGATCCACGGCTTCTGCCTCGGCGGCGGGCTCGAAGTCGCGCTCGCCTGCCAATCGCGCATCGCCATCGACGGCGCGCGCTTCGGCTTCCCGGAGGTGATGCTGGGCCTGCATCCCGGGCTCGGCGGCACCGCGCGTTTCACCGCGCTGGTCAATCCGACCCAGTCGATGGCCCTGATGCTGACCGGCCGCACCATCGATGCCCGCCGCGCCAAATCGCTCGGCCTCGTCGACACCGTGACGCAGGAGCGCCACGTTCGCAATGCCGTCAAGGATGCGCTGTTCGGCCGCCTCAAGCGGGCGCGGCCGGGCTTTCTGACGCGTGCAGCCAATTTCGGCCCGGTGCGCGGGCTGATGGCCAGGCGGATGCGATCGGAGGCGGCGAAGGCCGCGTCCCGCGAGCATTATCCAGCACCCTATGCCTTGATCGATCTCTGGGAGACCCATGGCGGCAGCAAGGCCGCGATGCTCAGGGCAGAGCAGGCCTCGTTCGCCAAGTTGATGGTGACGCCGACCGCGCAGAATTTGATCCGCGTGTTCTTCCTGCGCGAGCAGATGAAGAAGGCGGCAGGCTCCGGCAACACGATCAAACATGTCCACGTCATCGGCGCTGGCGCCATGGGTGGCGACATCGCGGCCTGGTGCGCGGGGCAGGGGCTGCGCGTCTCGCTCGCCGACATGAAGGCGGAGCCGATCGCGGGCGCGGTCAAGCGCGCCGCCGAGCTCTACGGCAAGATCATTCGCAAGCCGACCGAGGTGCGCGACGCGCTCGATCGCCTGATCCCCGACATGGATGGGGAGAGCGTCCGCAACGCGGATCTTATCATCGAGGCGGTCCCGGAGAAGCTCGAGCTGAAGCAGAAGGTCTATGCCGGGCTCGAGCCGCGGATGAAGCCGGGCGCGATTCTCGCGACCAACACGTCGAGCATTCCGCTCCAGGATTTGCGCACCACGCTGGCGCGGCCGGAGCGGCTGGTCGGCCTCCACTTCTTCAATCCGGTGTCGCGGTTGCAGCTGGTGGAAGTCGTCAGCCATGACGGTAACGATACGCAGGTGCTGAAGGAGGCACTTGCTTTCGTCGGCGTGATCGATCGGCTGCCGTTGTCGGTGAAGAGCTCGCCGGGCTTCCTCGTCAACCGCGCGCTGACGCCCTACATGCTGGAAGCGATGGTGATGCTGGACGAGAAGATCGACCAGCGCCTGATCGACGCCGCCGCGGAGCAGTTCGGCATGCCGATGGGGCCGATCGAACTCGCAGACCAGGTCGGGCTCGACATTTGTCTCGACGTCGGTGACATGCTGCGCAGCAAGTTCGGCGATCTGCTGCCGCCGACGCCGGCGTGGCTGCGCGAGAAGGTCGCCAAGGGCGAGCTCGGCCGCAAGACCGGCAAGGGCTTTTACGTCTGGCGCGACGGCAAGGCCGAGAAGGCGCCGTTGCCCGAGACTGGTCCGCGCGTCACCGACCAGATGATCGACCGTCTGGTGCTGCCGATGTCCAACGTCTGCGTTGCGGCGCTTCGCGAGGGGATCGTCGATGATGCCGACATGGTCGATGGCGCCATGATCTTCGGCACCGGTTATGCACCGTTCCGTGGTGGTCCGTTGAACTATGCGCGCACGCGTGGCGTGGATCATATCGTATCCACCTTGCGCGCACTGGCCGGGAGATTCGGCGAGCGCTTTGCGCCGGATCCGGGCTGGGACAATTTCACGTGAGCAATCCTCAAGTGAGCAATCTTCAAGTGAGCGCGGCATGAACGAGCAAGCCAATGCCGGGCCGGGCGGCGATCTCTGCATCCGCACGCTGGCAATGCCTGCCGACACCAACGCAAACGGCGACATCTTCGGCGGCTGGCTGCTCAGCCAGATGGACGTCGGCGGCGGCGTGTTTGCGTCAAAGGTCGCAAAGTCGCGCACGGTGACCGTCGCCATCGAGGCGATGAATTTTCGCAAGGCCGTCTATGTCGGCGATCTCGTTTCGGTCCACGCCCACCTCGTTCGCGTCGGGCGCACGTCCATCACCGTGCATCTGGAAGCGTGGGCGCTACGCCGCGGCGAGCAGCAACCGTTCCTCGTCACCGACGGCAACTTCACCTACGTGTCGATCGACGAGCACGGCCGCCCGCAGCCGGTTCGCCCGGCCGACACCACCATCGCGACGTAATCGCACGCGGCGTTGCGCCTCATCTCAGTGCGGCGCCGCCAAACGCGGCGCGACTGAGTCCCGCCGCCGCGGCTTTGCCAAGAACCAGTCATAAAACGGATGAGGTCCCGGCTTACTCAATCGCGTGTCGATCCGGGGCGGAAACGGCGTCAAAATGCCCAGGAACCTTTGGGCGGAACTGCCGTTATTTGCCCGCACTGAGGAATCCACGGACCATGCCGGACAGCTACATCATCGAAGTCGATTCGCAGACCGCAGGTATCGTCGTTCGTTCCCAGGGAGGCTACTGCTTTTTCGCCTCATCCAACCGCTTCAATCGTCTCGAAGGCCAGCTCTTCCGCAACGCCCGCGAAGCCGAGCGCGCCGCGCGCAAGCTGGTTAACGGTGATGTGAAGGAAGCGGCATAATTTTCCGCCTGTCATTTCGGGGCGCGCTAAGCGTGGTCGGAATCTTTTGCCGACAACTGTCCTTCCTTCTCCCCTTGTGGGAGGAGGTGGCGCGAAGCGCCGGATGAGGGGTTGTTTCGCCGAATTCAATTGTGAGAGGTGCGCTCGCGGAAGCATACCCCTCACCCGTCTCGCCGCTCTGCGGCGAGCCACCCTCTCCTACAAGGGGAGAGGGATAAGCCGCAATCACAACTTGGTTGCTGCCCGCGACAACAGCTTCCAGTCGTCGCCCTGCTTCTGCCAGTTCATCAGGATGTAAAGGCTGTTTGTTACTTTCTGTCCGCCGGTCATCATCTCGGCCAGCCAGTGGAAGCGAACGATCGCGGCGGGGCCGACGATCTTGATGGTCGGATCCTTGTAGGTAATCGACAGGAATTCCGTTTTGTCGTCGGTAGCGTTGGCGACGAAGGCCGCCTTATCCTCAAGGAAACCGCTGGAATGGCTGTAGCTCAGATCGTCCGAGCACAGCGCGCTGAGCGCCTTCGGATCGGCCGCGATTTGGGCGAGGCGAAATGCCTCGACGTTCTTTGCCACCGCCTCGTGGTCTGTCGTGGCAGCATGATCGCGATTCAATGTCGTCATATCCTTCGTCCTTGATCTTGCGTCCACTGTTGCAGCCGCACTTGATTTTGTCGAGCATCAGGTCGCAATACGCTGCATTGCGCCAAGCGGAGCGATTTCTGACGCGCAAAGCGTGGTCGGAATTTTTTGCAGTCCTTGGTGCTCCTGCACTTTCCTTCCCTTGTTGGAGAAGGTGGCGTAGGCCGCCTCCAGCGGTCGTTCTTAAGAAGACGCCGAAGCGAGGCTTCGGCTCTGGCGCCGGATGAGGGGTTGTTTCGCCGAATTCAATTGTGAGAGGTGCGCTCGCGGAAGCATACCCCTCACCCGTCTCGCCGCTCTGCGGCGAGCCACCCTCTCCCACAAGGGGAGAGGGATAAGCCGCGATCACAACTTCGTTGCTGCCCGCGAGAGCAGCTTCCAGTCGTCGCCTTGCTTCTGCCAGTTCATCAGGATGTGAAGGTTGGTCGGCACTTTTTTCCCATCGGCCGCCATCTCCTGTTCCGCCACCCAGTGGAAACGCACGATCGCAGCGGGGCCGACGACCTTGATGGTCGGCTCCTTGTATTCGATCGACAGGAATTTGGATTTGCCGTCGGTAGCGTTGGCGACGAAGGTCGCCTTGTCCTCGACCTTGCCGCTGGAATGGCTGTAGCTCACCTCGTCGGCGCAGAGTGCGCCGAGCGCCTTGGGATCGGCCGCGATCTGGGCGAGACGGAACGCCTCGACCTTCTTCGCTACGGCTTCCTCGTCCGCCGAGGCCGCCAGCACCGGTGTCGTGAGCGCTGAAACTGCAAGCGTGGAGACGGCAAGAGCTGGGACGGCAAGAGTCGAGAGAGCCAGATCGCGTCGGTTGATCGTCATTGTTTCCTCCTTTTTGATCTTGCACGGAGTGTTGCAGCCGCGCGCGACTTTGTCGAGTGTCGCGTAGTGGTCATGCACGTGCGTCATTGCGCGATTGGCGCTGTATTGATACGGCTTTCGTATTGATGCGTCATCTATTCGGGAAAGTACGGACATGATCGAGGCTATCGGCAGGGCGTTGCTGTTCGACATCGACGGTACGCTCGCCAACACCGATCCGCTGCACCTGAAGGCCTTCAACCAGGTGCTCGGCCCTCGCGGCCATGTCTTCGATCACGCGCGCTTCTCCAGGGAGCTGCAGGGCTTCGCGAATGTATCGATCGGCGAACGCTTTCTGCCCGACGAGGCGCCGGAACGGCGTGCCTTGATCCTCGATGAGAAGGAGAAAGTCTTCCGCGAACTCGTCGCCGGGCAGATCGAACCGCTGCCGGGCCTGATGGCGCTGCTCGACAGGGCGGATGCGGCCGGTATTCCCATGGTTGCGGTGACCAACGCCCCGCGGCTGAATGCGGAGCTGCTGCTGTCCGGCCTCGGCATCACGGACCGCTTCAAGGCGCTCGTGATCGGCGCCGAGCTGTTGCACGGCAAGCCGCATCCGCTGCCTTATCAGGAAGGGTTGCGCTTTGCCGGCGCCAGCGCGATGGCCTCGATCGCGTTCGAGGACTCCCGCACCGGCGTGCAGTCGGCCGCGGCGGCCGGCATTCCGACGATCGGCATCCG
The DNA here is from genome assembly GCF_023100925.1 of Bradyrhizobium sp. 40. NCBI lineage: Bacteria > Pseudomonadati > Pseudomonadota > Alphaproteobacteria > Hyphomicrobiales > Nitrobacteraceae > Bradyrhizobium > Bradyrhizobium sp. 40. The sequence continues at coordinate 5,800,604 of NZ_CP064688.1, read as the reverse complement.
GACCAGCCTCAGCCATGCTGATCTCGTCGCCGCCGGGGCTATCGCCTCCGCCAGCGCCTTCGACGATCCGGACCTGCTGACGCGTCTCGACGCTGCGATGGCGTGGTGAGGACCTTCGTCCGTTAACCGTGATCGGCGCGCGCATTGACCGAACGCGCGAACCGCCGCACCATGCAACTTCCTGACTTGAGGCCATCGCCGTGACCGGACTGACTCATCGCCAAGCCGAAATCCTCAACATTGCGCGGGCCTCGGGCCGCGTCATGGTCGATGAGCTGGCGCGCCGGTTCGAGGTTTCGGCGCAGACCATCCGCAAGGATCTCAACGATCTCTGCGAGCGCCGCTCACTGACCCGTATCCATGGCGGCGCCATCATCGCCTCCGGCGTCGAAAACCTCGCCTATGAGGCGCGGCGCTTCGTCGCCGCGGACGAGAAGAAGGCGATCGGAGCTGCGGCCGCCTCCCTGATCCCGAACGGCTGCTCGCTCTTCATCAACATCGGCACCACAACCGAGGAGGTCGCGAGCGCGCTGACCTCGCACGAGGACCTCCTCGTCATCACCAACAATCTGAACGTCGCCATGCTGCTCTACCGCCATCCCCGCATCGAGGTGGTGGTCGCCGGCGGCACGGTACGACGCGCCGACGGTGCGGTGGTCGGCTCGACCGCGACGCAGCTGATCGGCCAGTTCAAGGTCGACTACGCCATCATCGGGGCGTCCGCGATCGACGAGGAGGGCGCGCTGCTCGACTTCGACTATCGCGAGGTGCAGGTGGCGCAGGCCATCATCGCCAACGCCCGCAGCGTCATGCTGGTCGCGGACTCGACCAAGCTCCGCCGCAGCGCGCCGGTGCGCATCGCACATATCAGCCAGATCCAGACCTTCGTCACCGACCAGGAATTGCCCGAGCGCCTCGCCACCATCTGCCACGGCAAGGGCATCGAGGTGATGGCGGCGATGCCGAAGGGGGCCGATGTCGATGAGGCCCAAGGCGAGATACAAGAAGCGCCCGAGGCCGCGCCGGTGGTGCGGCTGAGGTAGGACTATGGGTCGTCCCACGGGTTCAGCAGCGGGACGCCGAACACCGCGAAATCCGTCACATTGTGCGTGACGAGCATGAGGTTGTTCGCGAGAGCGGTCGCGGCAAAGAAGCCGTCCATGACAGACAATGCGACGCCGCTTCTGCGGCTCTGAGCCATCAGGTCACCCCAGCGTTCGGCCACCGCGTGGTCGATCGACAGGGTACGCCCGGCAAAACGCTCCGGCAGATCGTGGGCAAGCCAGGCGGCCAGTGCTGCGCGCCGACGGCCGTCCTCCAGCAATGCGATGCCGCGGCGAAGCTCGGCGATCGATGCCACGCTGATGAACGCACGATCCTCGTCGATCGTATCAAGCCATGACAGGACTTTCGGCGAAGGGGCCGGCCTCTGGACCTCCGACAACACGTTGGTGTCGAGCAGTAGATTCACGGCAGCTCGTCGTGCACGCGTTCAAGCTCGAGGTCGGCGCTGCGCAGCGGCGAAGCCAGCAGGAATTCGGCCAAGGTACCTTTGCGCGCCGTCTTGCGCGCCCATTCCTCGGCGGAAACGATCACCGCATTGGGCTTGCCGTGTCGAGTGATGATTTGCGGGCCGGCTTGAGCACGGTCGATCACCTCGGATAGCCGGGCCTTGGCGTTGGCAAGCGTCCACGAGTCAGTCGCTGGTGAGTCTGGTGCAGTGCTGTGGCCTGTCATGCAGATAATGACCAATATGACTATTGTAACTAATAATGGCCGGCGACGACTATTCAAGAGCAATAATGCTGTTCCAATGCTCTCTTGAACTGACCATTTCCACGCCCCTGTGCCCGCTTAGAAGTTCCGCTTTCATTTCCTTCCTCCTCTCTTTCATCTTGCTTTCGTTTTCCGGTGTGATCTAATCAAAAGCGAAAGTAACCGCTCGATTGAACGGGCGGTCGCCGGGGGATGCGTCTGTTGGAGCGTATTTTCGACCTCGCCATTATCGGAGGCGGTGTTAACGGCTGCGGCATCGCGCGCGACGCGGTGGGCCGTGGCAACACGGTTTTCCTGTGCGAAATGAACGATCTGGCGAGCGGGACGTCGTCCTGGTCGACCAAGCTGGTGCATGGCGGCCTGCGCTATCTCGAATATTACGAGTTCCGGCTGGTCCGCGAGGCGCTGATCGAGCGCGAGATTCTCTGGGGCATCGCGCCCCATATCATTCGCCCCCTGCGTTTCGTTTTGCCGCACCATGCGGGCCTGCGGCCGGCCTGGCTGCTGCGGCTCGGCCTCTTTCTCTACGACCACATCGGCGGCCGCCATCTGTTGCCGGCGACCCGCTCGGTCGATCTTGGGCGTGACGAGGTCGGCCGCCCGCTGATCCCGAACCGCTACAGCCGCGCTTTCGAATATTCCGACTGCTTCGTCGATGACGCCCGTCTCGTCGTGCTCAATGCGCGCGACGCCGCGGACAAGGGCGCCGAGATCCGCACCCGTACGCGCGCAACGGATATCAAACAGTCCGACGGCATCTGGACCGTCAGCATGATCGACACGCTGATCGGCGCGCGTTCGTCGATCCAGGCCCGTGCGCTGGTCAATGCCGGCGGTCCCTGGGTCGAGGATGTGCTCGGCCGCGGCGCCGGCGTCAACGCCAAAGCCAAGGTGCGCCTGGTGCAAGGCTCGCACATCGTGGTCAAGAAGCTCTACGACCACGACCGCGCCTACATGTTCCAGAATGCCGACGGCCGCATCATCTTCGTCATTCCCTATCAGGACGATTTTACGCTGATCGGCACCACCGACCGCGACTATGACGGCGATCCCGCCAAGGTGAAGGCGACGGCCGAGGAGATCCAGTATCTCTGCACGGCGGCAAGCGAGTATCTGGCCAAGCCTGTCACGCCTGACGACGTGGTCTGGACCTATTCCGGCGTGCGTCCGCTCTACGACGACGGCGCCAGCGAAGCCAAGGCCGCGACGCGCGATTATGTGTTCGAGCTCGACACGCCCGGGGGCGTGCCGCTGCTGTCGATCTATGGCGGCAAGATCACGACCTACCGCCGTCTCGCCGAGGAGGCGCTGGAACGGCTCGCGCCCTATCTTCGCAGTGCGAAAGCGCGCGAAGGTTGGACCGGCAAATGGCCGCTGCCCGGCGGCGACATGGGCGTCTCCGATGTCGACGGCCTGATCGCCGAGCTTCAGCGCGGCTATCCCTTCCTCAGCCACGAGCATGCGCGGCGCCTTGCGCGCGCCTATGGCACGAGGGCGATCAAGCTGCTTGGGGATGCGAAATCGGCGGCCGATCTCGGCCAGGCCTTCGGCGCGACGCTGACCGAGCGCGAAGTCCGCTATCTCATGGCCAACGAATGGGCCGTTACCGCCGACGACGTCGTCTGGCGCCGTTCCAAGCTCGGCCTGCGACTAAGTGCCGACGAGATCGCGGCGCTGGACGACTGGATCAGGACCCACGCCGTACAGCAAAGTCCCCTGCTGGAAGCCGGAGGACGCTCATGACCGTCACACTCGATCACGTGACCCGGACTGTCGACGGTATCCCACATATCCGCGACGTCTCGCTGACGCTCGAGAGCGGCACGCTCAACGTGCTGCTCGGGCCGACGCTGTCGGGCAAGACTTCGATCATGCGGCTGCTCGCAGGCCTGGACAAGCCGACATCGGGCAAGCTGCTGGTCAATGGCAAGGACGTCACCGGTGTCGACGTGCGCCAGCGCTCGGTCGCCATGGTCTATCAGCAGTTCATCAATTATCCTTCGCTCACGGTCTACGAGAACATCGCCTCGCCTTTGCGCGTGCAGGGCAAGCCGCGCGCCGAGATCGAGGCGCGCGTCGCGGAAGCCGCCCGGCTGCTCAGGCTCGAGCCGTTCCTGAAGCGCACGCCGCTCCAGCTTTCCGGCGGCCAGCAGCAGCGAACCGCGATGGCGCGCGCGCTGGTGAAGGGCGCCGACCTCGTGCTGCTCGACGAGCCGCTCGCCAATCTCGACTACAAGCTGCGCGAGGAGCTACGCACCGAGCTGCCGCGCATCTTCGAGGCATCCGGCGCGATCTTCGTCTATGCCACCACCGAGCCGACCGAGGCGCTGCTGCTTGGCGGCAACACGGTGTGCATGTGGCAGGGAGAGGCGCTCCAGATCGGCGAGACGCCGAAGGTCTACCGCCGCCCGCAGACCTTGCGCGTCGCGCAGGTGTTCTCCGATCCGCCGCTCAACCTCGTCGGCATCGAGAAGAAGAACGGTTCCGTGCAATATGCGGGCGGCATTGCCGCGCCGGCGTCCGGTCTCTATTCCTCGCTCGCGGACGGCGCCTATCGCGTCGGATTTCGCGCCCATCAGCTCGCACTTGCCAATGGCGAGACTGACCGCCACGCCTTCCATGCCACGGTAACGGTGACAGAGATCACCGGTTCGGAGAGTTTCGTGCATCTGACCCGCGACGGATCGAATTGGGTGGCGGTGCTGCACGGCGTGCACGAGTTCGAGCCCGGCCAGACCATTGATGCCGTGCTCGATCCCAACGACGTTTTCGTGTTCGACGCTGGCGACCGCCTGGTCGCAGCGCCCGGTCCCATAGCGTTTTCAAGCGAAGTGCCGAGCGGTTCGCGTGAAGAAAACGCGTCAAAGAAAAAAGCCTGAGGGGGATGCGACATGGCCCGCATTGACCTCGTCGATCTCGCGCACTCCTACGGCGGCAATGATGCGCCGCAGGACAGTTTTGCGCTGAAGCCCGTCACCATGACTTGGCGGCAGGGCGGAGCCTATGCGCTTCTTGGGCCGTCCGGCTGCGGCAAGACCACGCTGCTCAACGTCATCTCCGGCATTATCACGCCGTCGCGAGGCAAAATCCTGTTCGACGGCGAGGACATCACACCGCTGTCAACCCAGAAGCGCAACATCGCCCAGGTGTTCCAGTTTCCGGTGATCTACGACACCATGACTGTGGGGCAGAATTTGGCGTTCCCTCTGAAGAACCGCGGCGTGCCGAAGGCCGAGATCGACAAGCGCGTCGCCGAGATCGGCCGCCTGCTCGACCTCGAGCCCTATCTGAACCGCAAGGCGACGCGGCTCACGGCCGATGCCAAGCAGAAGATATCGCTCGGCCGCGGCCTCGTCCGCTCCGACGTCGCCGCCGTGCTGTTCGACGAGCCGCTCACCGTGATCGACCCCGAGCTGAAATGGCAGCTCCGCTCCAAGCTGAAGGCGCTGCATCGCGAGCTCGACCTGACGATGATCTACGTCACCCACGACCAGACCGAGGCGCTGACCTTCGCCGACACCGTGGTGGTCATGCATGACGGCCGCGTGGTGCAGAGCGGCACGCCGGCCGAGCTGTTCGACAAGCCGGCGCACACCTTCGTCGGCTATTTCATCGGCTCGCCCGGCATGAACATTCTGCCGGCCGAGGTGAGGGGCCGTGAGGCCAGGATCGGCGGTCACGTGATCGCGCTCAACCGCAGCTACGACAAGCTGCCTGATGGCGCGAAGATCGAGATCGGCGTCCGTCCGGAATTCGTTGAGGCCGTCGCGCCTGCGCCCGGCCTGCTCAGTGCGAAGATCGAACGCGTCGACGACCTCGGCCGCATTCGCTTCGCGCGTGCGCGGCTCGGTGATGCAAAACTCGCGGCCCGCGCACCGGCCGGCTTCACCAGCCCGGACGGCACGGCCGGCCTGAAATTCGATCCGTCGCACGTCCACGTCTATGCCGACAGCCTTCTGGTGGAGGGAGCCGCCTGATGGACAAGACCGTCAACCAAAAAGCCTGGTTCCTGGTGCTGCCGGTGTTCCTGGTCGTCGCCTTCTCGGCAGTGCTGCCGCTGATGACGGTGGTGAACTATTCGATGCAGGACACCTTCGGCAACAACCAGTTCTTCTGGAACGGTGTCGGCTGGTTCAAGGAGCTGCTCGATCCTTCCACCGACCTCGGCGGCCGCTTCCTCGCTTCGCTCGGCCGCAATCTGTTCTTCTCCCTGGTGATCCTCGCGATCGAGGTACCGCTCGGCATCGTCGTCGCGCTGTCGATGCCGCGCCAGGGCTGGACGGTTGCAGCCTGCCTCGTCATCCTCGCGCTGCCGTTGCTGATCCCGTGGAACGTGGTCGGCACGATCTGGCAGATCTTCGGCCGGCCCGACATCGGCCTGCTCGGTTATGTCCTCAATGCCATCGGCATCGACTACAATTACGTCTCCAACGACATCGACGCCTGGGTCACCGTCATCGTGATGGACGTCTGGCACTGGACCAGCCTGGTCGCGCTGCTCTGCTACGCCGGCCTGAAATCGATTCCGGAAGCGTATTACCAGGCGGCGCAGATCGACGGCGCCTCGCGCTGGGCGGTGTTCAAGGCGATCCAGCTGCCGAAGATGAACCGCGTGCTGCTGATCGCGGTGCTGCTGCGCTTCATGGACAGTTTCATGATCTACACCGAGCCGTTCGTGGTGACGGGCGGCGGGCCCGGCAACTCGACGACCTTCGTGTCGATCGAGCTGGTCAAGATCGCGCTCGGCCAGTTCGACCTCGGCAAGGCCGCCGCGCTGTCGCTGGTCTACAATCTCATCATCCTGATCGTCTGCTGGATCTTCTACACCGTCATGACCAATGCCGGCGCCGACCGGAAATCGCATGAAGGAGCCGTGTGATGCATTCGATCCCCGGCCGCCGTCTCATCATGGCGCTGTTTTTGATCTTCCTGCTGTTGCCGATCTACTGGCTCGTCAACATGAGCTTCAAGACCAACGCCGAGATCGTCTCGACGATGACGCTGTGGCCGCACGCCCCGACGCTCCAGCATTACAAGCGCATCTTCACCGACGAGAGCTGGTATTCCGGCTATATCAACTCGCTGGAATATGTCGTCCTCAACACCATCATCTCGATCTCGGTGGCGCTGCCGGCGGCCTACGCGTTCTCGCGCTACCGCTTCCTCGGCGACAAGCATCTGTTCTTCTGGCTGCTGTCGAACCGCATGGCGCCGGCCGCGGTTTATGCACTGCCGTTCTTCAACCTCTATTCGGCGATCGGGCTGTTCGATACGCCCTGGGCGGTCGCGCTCGCGCACTGCATCTTCAACGTCCCGCTGGCGGTGTGGATCCTGGAAGGCTTCGTCTCCGGCGTGCCGCGCGAGATCGACGAGACCGCTTTCCTCGACGGCTATTCCTTTCCGCGCTTCTTCATCAAGATCCTGGTGCCGTTGATTGCGAGCGGCATTGGCGTCGCCGCCTTCTTCTGCTTCATGTTCTCCTGGGTCGAGCTGCTGCTCGCGCGCACGCTGACCTCGGTCTCGGCCAAGCCGATCGCGGCGATCATGACGCGCACGGTGTCGGCCGCGGGCATGGACTGGGGACTGCTGGCTGCGGCCGGCGTGCTGACGATCATCCCGGGCGCACTCGTGATCTGGTTCGTCCGCAATTACATCGCGAGCGGTTTCGCGCTCGGTCGGGTCTAGGAGATGCGCATGATCCCGAAAAGTGGAAACCGGTTTTCGGACCAGATCATGCGCAAGGAGTAAGAGCATGGAAGCTATTGCATGGATGGCCTGGACGCCGCCGACGGCAATCTTCTTTGTTGCGCTCGCCTGCACGCTCGCCGTGATGACTTGGCTTGGGGTGGCCTATCCCGAAGCCGAGCGCGTCGGCGTGCTGCGCATCCCCACCACGCGCGGCGACCGCCTGTTCATCTCCCTCATCACGGCAGCGGTCATCCACTTGCTGTGGATCGCCTTCGCCGGCACCGACGCCCTCGCCACGCTGCCGATCGGCGAGGACGGACTTGAAATTTCGCGCCTTTGGATCGCATCAGGAATTTCGCTGGCCACGGCCGTACTCATTTTCCGCACGGTCTAGCCCGCGAAGGAACGGCCAGATCCGGGACCAACCCGGGCCTGTAAAAAGTTTGTCGCTGCAACGGAGGAATAACATGCGGCAGTTTAGGAGAAGGGAACGTCCATTGACCAAGAATAGCTTTCTGACGATGTCCAGCGTCGCCGCCATCGTCGCGGTGTCGCTGGCCGTCTCGGCGCCGGTGCGCGCCGCCGACGACGCCGCGATCCAGAAGTGGATCGCGGAATTCCAGCCCTCGACGCTGTCGAAGGAAGACCAGAAGAAGGAGCTGGAGTGGTTCGCCAAGGCTGCCGAGCCCTTCAAGGGCATGGAGATCAACGTGGTCTCCGAAACCATCACGACCCACGAATACGAGTCGCAGACGCTGGCCAAGGCGTTCTCCGAGCTCACCGGCATCAAGCTCAAGCACGACATCATCCAGGAAGGTGACGTCGTCGAGAAGCTGCAGACCCAGATGCAGTCCGGCAAGAACGTGTACGACGGCTGGATCAACGATTCCGACCTGATCGGCACGCATTTCCGCTACGGCCAGACCATCGCGCTGTCGGACTACATGACCGGCGAGGGCAAGGACGTCACCGACCCCATGCTCGACGTCAACGACTTCATCGGCAAGTCATTCGGCACGGCGCCGGACGGCAAGCTCTATCAGCTGCCCGACCAGCAGTTCGCGAACCTGTACTGGTTCCGCTACGACTGGTTCACCAACGCCGATTACAAGGCCAAGTTCAAGGCCAAGTATGGCTACGAGCTCGGCGTGCCCGTGAACTGGTCAGCCTATGAAGACATCGCCGAGTTCTTCACCAACGACATCAAGGAGATCAACGGCGTCAAGGTCTATGGCCATATGGACTATGGCAAGAAGGACCCGTCGCTCGGTTGGCGTTTCACCGACGCCTGGCTGTCGATGGCCGGTAACGGCGACAAGGGCATCCCGAACGGTCTGCCGGTCGACGAATGGGGCATCCGCATGGAAGGCTGCCGTCCGGTCGGCTCATCGGTCGAGCGTGGCGGCGACACCAACGGTCCGGCCGCGGTCTACTCGATCACCAAGTACCTCGAGTGGATGAAGAAGTATGCTCCGCCGCAGGCGCAGGGCATGACCTTCTCCGAGTCGGGTCCGGTGCCGGCGCAGGGCAACATCGCCCAGCAGATGTTCTGGTACACCGCTTTCACCGCCGACATGGTGAAGCCGGGCATTGCCGTGATGAACGCGGACGGTACGCCGAAGTGGCGTATGGCCCCCTCGCCGCACGGTTCGTACTGGAAGGAAGGCATGAAGCTCGGCTACCAGGACGCCGGCTCGGTGACGCTGCTGAAGTCGACCCCGGCGGATCGCCGCAAGGCGGCCTGGCTCTACCTCCAGTTCATCGTCTCCAAGACGGTTTCGCTGAAGAAGAGCCATGTCGGTCTCACGTTCATCCGTGAATCCGACATCTGGGACAAGTCGTTCACGGAGCGTGCGCCGAAGCTCGGCGGCCTGATCGAGTTCTACCGCTCGCCCGCGCGCGTGCAGTGGACCCCGACCGGCAACAACGTGCCCGACTATCCGAAGCTGGCGCAGCTGTGGTGGCAGAACATCGGCGATGCGTCGTCCGGTGCGAAGACGCCGCAAGCCGCGATGGACTCGCTCGCCGCTGCTCAGGACTCCGTGATGGAGCGTCTGGAGAAGTCCGGCGTGCAGGGCGCCTGCGGTCCGAAGCTGCACAAGAAGGAGACGGCCGAGTACTGGTTCGCCAAGGCCCAGAAGGACGGCACGATTGCTCCCCAGCGCAAGCTCGCCAACGAGAAGCCGAAGGGCGAGACGGTCGACTACGACACCCTGATCAAGTCGTGGCCGGCCCAGCCCCCGAAGCGCGCTTCGCTGCAGTAAGGCATATCAACATAACGACGAAAGGCCGGGAGCAATCCCGGCCTTTTTTCTTTTTATTGTCGGGGATTTTGCTTCCACCGTCATTGCGAGCGAAGCGAAGCAATCCAGAGTCTTTCCACGGACGTAGTCTGGATTGCTTCGTCGCTTCGCTCCTCGCAATGACGGAGGATGGAGCGACGACGACGCCTTACTCCGCCGGTTCGGCCGCCAGCGCGGGGTAGTCCGTGTATCCCTTCGCGCCACCACCGTAGAAGGTATTCTTGTCCCAGTCGTTCAGCGTCGCGCCCGTCTTCAGCCGCTCGACGAGATCGGGGTTGGAGATGAACGGCTTGCCGAAGGCGATGAGATCGGCCGCGTTGGCGTCCAGCACCTTGCTGGCGAGATCGAAATCATAGCCGTTGTTGGCGATGTAGGCGCCGGGGAAGCGCTTGCGCAGGCCCGCATAGTCGAATGGCGCGATGTCGCGCGGACCGCCGGTGGCGCCTTCGACGACGTGGAGATAGACGAGCTTCAGCGCGGCGAGACCGTCGACGATATGGTTGTAGAGGGCTTGCGGGTTCGACTCCGAAATGTCGTTGGCCGGCGTCACGGGCGAGATGCGGATGCCGGTGCGCTCGGCGCCGGCCTCGGCGACGACAGCCTTGGAGACTTCCAGCATCAGCCGCGCGCGGTTCTCGAGCGAGCCGCCATAGGCGTCGGTACGCTTGTTGGTGCCGTCCTTGGCGAACTGCTCGAGCAGATAGCCGTTGGCGCCGTGGATCTCGACGCCGTCGAAGCCGGCCTCGAGCGCGTTCTTCGTGGCGCGCTTGAAATCGTCGATGATCCCTGGAATTTCGGAGAGTTCGAGCGCACGGGGCTCGGAGACGTCGGCGAAGCCGCCGTTGACGAAAGTCTTGCCCTTGGCGCGGATTGCGCTCGGCGCCACCGGGGCTGCGCCATTGGCCTGAAGGTCGACATGCGAGATGCGGCCGACATGCCAGAGCTGGATGAAGATCTTGCCGCCGCGCTGGTGCACCTGATCGGTGACCTTGCGCCAGCCGGCAACCTGCTCCTTGGAGTAGATGCCGGGCGTGTCCTGGTAGCCCTGGCCCTGCTGCGAGACCTGGCTCGCTTCGGTGATCAGAAGGCCCGCGGAAGCGCGCTGGCCGTAATAATCCGCCGCAAGCGGGCTCGGTACGAAGGTGCCGGGAACGGCGCGGTTGCGCGTCAGCGGCGCCATCACCAGGCGGTTGGCCAGCGTGATCGGGCCGAGCTTGTAGGTCTCAAACAATTTGGTCGAACGGCTCATGAGAATGCTTCCAGGCGGTGAGAGATCCGGAACACTTGTGCATCGCGGCAATCAGCGCAAGGGAGGAGCCATACCGAAACTGCAGGCGAGATGCGCAGCGGAGCCGCGCAGCATAAAGCATGTGCAATTTCAGCCGCGGCAGCAGATTCGATCTCCCGCCGCGGCCGCCTGAATAATCGGGTACTAGTTCGCGCCGAGGAAATCGCGCTTGCCGATCTCGACGCCGGCGTGGCGCAGAAGGCCGTGGGCGGTCGCGGCGTGGAAATAGAAGTTCGGCAGCGAGAACGCGCTCAGGAATTGCTGGCCCTTCATGGTGATGGACTTGTCGGGGCCGGCCGGGAAGGTGACGTCCTTGGTGTCGGCGCCCTCGAACTGCTCCGGTTTGAATGATTTCACATAATCGATGGTCTTCGCCAGGCGCTGCTTCAGCTCCGCAAAGCTGGTCTCGGTGTCCGGTGTGGACGGCACGTCGCTATGGGTCAGCCGGGCGCACCCTTTGGCTGCGAAATCGGTGACCAGCTGGATCTGCTTCGAAAGCGGCAGCATGTCCGGAAACAAGCGGGAGCCGAGCAGGACGGCGGGATCGACCTTCTTGGCCGCACAATGCGCCTCGGCTTTCGTGAGCAGGCCGGTCAGGCTGTTCAGCATTTGCAAATAGGCGGGAACGACGGCGTCGTGGAAGGACATGTGATGCTCGCTCTTGTGGTGGGAAATCTCAGGAGAAACCTGAGCCACTCACATGGGAACCTCATGGAAAAATACAATTGCAAAAGCGGCTTGTGCAGTGCGAAAATTCTACCGAGCGGGCTTGTGGTGCTGTCGGCGCCATACCTCGCTGTCATCGTCCGGCTTGACCGGACGATCCAGTACTCCGGGGCAGCTGTGATTGAATGGATAGGCCGCGGCGTACTGGATGCCCCGCTTTCGCGGGGCATGACTGCGATTCTAGTGCTTAGCGGATCGTCGCCGCAGGCTGCGCCTGCGCCGTGCCACCGCGCATCCGGGCCAAAAGCTCCGCGGTCGGCCAGGAATCGGCCGGCAGACCGTATTTGATCTGCATCGCCTTCACTGCGGCGCGGCTCTGCTGGCCCAGCACGCCGTCGACCTTGCCTACATTGAAGCCGGCCTGGACCAGAAGCTGCTGCAATTGCTTGAGCTCGTTGAACGGCAGCTGCGCGACCGGTGTGGACGGCTTTCGCATCGGAGCCGCGCCCGCGATGCGGGTGGCGAGATAACCTGCGGTGGTCGAATAGATCAGCGAGTTATTCCACTCGGTGTATGCCGCGAAATTCGGGTACGCCATGAAGGCCGGCCCGTTCCGACCCATCGGCAGCAGCACCGACGCCGCAAGATTGTCGGTCGGCAGCGGCCTCCCGTCGGGATAGGTCACCCCGAGCTGCGCCCATTTCGAGCGCGGCAGCTGCACCGTGAGGTCGGTCTGATCCCAGGGCAGGTTTTGCGGCACCTTGATCTCTTCCAGCCACGGCTCACCGCGCCGCCACTTCAATCCGTTGGCAATGTAGTTCGCGGTCGAGCCGATCACGTCGTCCTCGCTGCGGAGGAGATCGCGACGTCCGTCGCCGTCGTAGTCGACGGCATAGTTGACGTAATGCACGGGCAGGAACTGGGTCTGTCCGAGCTCGCCGGCCCAGGAGCCGACCATCTCGTCGGGATGCAAATCACCGCGGTCGATGATCTTCAGCGCGGCGATGGTCTCGTTCACGAACATCTCCGAGCGGCGGCAATCATAGGCCAGCGACACCAGCGACTTCAGCGTCGGCAAATTGCCCATGTTGACGCCGAAGTCGCTCTCCAGTCCCCAGAACGCGGCGATCACCGCCGGCGGCACGCCGTATTCTTTCTCCGCGCGCGCGAACGCGGCCGCATGTTGCTTGATGTGCTGCTGGCCGTTCTGCATGCGATAGGGCGCGGCCATGCGGCCGGCAAATTCGGTGAAGAGCTGGCCGAACACGCGCTGGCCGCGGTCGCGATTGACGATGCCCTGGTCGTAGACGAGGTAAGGCGAGGCCGCCGCGATCGTCCGCTGCGACACGCCGGCGACAACGGCCTGCTGTTTCACGTCGGCCAGGAAGCGATCGAAGTTCGCCCCGTTGTGGCACGACGCCGCGCGCGGCGACGGCGCGGTGGCCCTGGCGGCCGCCGGCTTTGCGGGTGGCGGAGCGAACTGGGCAGAGGCGGGAAGGGCGAGCGTGAGCAGGGCGGCGGCCGCGATCGCAAATCGGGTCTGGAGCATGAGGTTTCCGCAAGGGGAGGAGACGCTTGGATTCTTGGCCAAGCTTAATGGAACGATTGACTTCAAACCAGTGCCGCGGCTCCGCGACGCACCCGGAAACCTTGCGGGCGGGCCGGGGTCATCCCTACCTCATGCTTGCCGGCCCGCAATCCCTCCAGCGGCCACGGCCGGCCCCGGGAGACGGCCATGAACTATTTTCGTACCGCAATGCTGCTCACAGGCCTCACCGCCCTGTTCATGGGCGTCGGCTATCTGATCGGCGGTGCTAGCGGCGCCATGATTGCGCTCATCGTTGCCGCGGCGACCAATCTCTTCACCTACTGGAACTCCGACCGGATGGTGCTGTCCATGTATGGCGCCCATGAGGTCGACCGCGGCAGCGCGCCGGAGCTGGTCGGGCTCGTGGCCGAGCTTGCGGGCCGCGCCCACTTGCCGATGCCGCGCGTGTTCCTGATGGACGAGCCGCAGCCCAACGCCTTTGCCACCGGGCGCAATCCGGAGAATGCCGCGGTCGCGGTCACCACCGGGTTGATGCGCCAGCTCAGCCGCGAGGAGCTCGCCGGCGTGATCGCGCACGAGCTTGCCCACATCAAGCACCACGACACGCTGCTGATGACCGTGACCGCGACCATTGCGGGTGCGATCTCGATGCTGGCGCAGTTCGGCATGTTCTTCGGAGGCAACCGCGACAACAATGGTCCGGGCATCGTCGGTTCGATCCTGATGATGATCCTCGCCCCGATCGGCGCCATGCTTGTGCAGATGGCGATCAGTCGCACGCGCGAATACGCCGCGGACAATCTCGGCGCACGCATCGCCGGTCAGCCGATGTGGCTGGCATCGGCGCTGGTGAAGATCGAAGGCGCTGCGCATCAGGTCCCGAATGTCGAGGCGGAGCGAAATCCCGCCACCGCGCACATGTTCATCATCAACCCGCTGTCGGGCCACGGCGTCGGCAATTTGTTCGCCACCCATCCCTCGACGCAGAATCGCATCGCGGCGCTTCAGCAGCTCGCAGCCGAGCTTGGCGCGCAGGCGTCGCCGTCGGTCGGCGCCAATGAGAACTATCCGCCGCGGAGCCCGTGGGGCCGCTCGTCCTCGCGCGGGCCTTGGGGCTGACGCAGCAGCGGCTCTAATTTGCGCGCTTTGTGACCTGTCGCACACAGGACGGTCCCGGCCGGTGTTAACACCCTGCCGTGACAGTTCCTGCGAAAGGGGATGCGTGGCCGGCCCTCCGCCTGCCACCGTCGAAGATGACCAAAGCTGCAGTACCATTGTTGATTGTCGTGGGTGCGCTGATTGGCCTCTCCACGCACACCGTCGTCAATTGCGGAGACGAGGACGAGCCCGACATCTGTTCGGCGGTGATCGGCTTCTCGCCGCTGCGCGGCTCGCTGATCGCTTTCGCCTATGAGGGGCGCGGACGGATCGCGCTGCGCCACAGCGACTGGCGGCGGGCGATCGCGGATTTCGACGAGGCCATCCACCTCAATCCCAACCGCGCCTCGCTCTATCGCGATCGGGCACTGGCGCGCCGGCAGAATGGCGATCTCGAACTTGCCATCGAGGATTACGACGAGGCGATCGCGCATGATCCCAGGCACGCCGCGCCCTATCACCAGCGCGGTCTCGCGCTCGCGGCCGCCGGCGATCTCGATCGCGCGATTCTGAGCTACAACACGGCGGTCCGCCTCGACCCCTCGGATGCGCAGCCTCGGCTCGACCGCGGCCTCGCCTTCCTCGCCCGCGGCCAGGCAAATGAGGCGCGCGCCGATTTCGAGGCCGCGCTGGCGCTACCCGCCGGCAAGGATGCCCGTACCCGCGATGCAGCGCGCGCAAAACTCGCCGAACTGGCGAGCGCCGAGCCGACCCGGCTCGCCGCGCCATTGCGGTAGAGATATCTAGAGCTGCGTGCGCCGCTGCAACCCTCTCCCCTTGTGGGAGAGGGTGGCTCGCCGCGAAGCGGCGAGACGGGTGAGGGGTATCTCTCCGCGCGTGAGCCTGCTGCAGTTGAATTCGCGGAAACAACCCCTCATCCGGCGCTTCGCGCCACCTTCTCCCACAAGGGGAGAAGGAAGAAAGTGCGCGCCTACTTCTTGGCTTTGGCCTTCTTCGCCTTCTTCACCGGCTTCTCCTTGGCGGGCTTGTTCTCCACCTTCACCGCGACCGGTGTGCTGGCGGCAATCCGCATCGACCGCGCGTAGCTGTCGGCGACGTTGTCGGCGGACATCTGCAGGCGCTTGGCGGCGGCGATGGCCTGCTCCATGGTGGCCTTGGCCATCATCTTGAAGCGGTCGCCGGTCTCCTTGCTCTTGGCCTTGGCCGCAAGGCCGTTGAATCGATCCCGCCGCTCCTTGGCGCGGGACATCAGGCCCGTATGCAGCTGTCTGGCCAGTTGCCGGATCACGACATCCAGGTCGGCGTCCGCCATGTTGTTCTATCCTCTTCGAAAACAATATCGATGCGGGCGGACTATGCAGATCGGGCCCTCCCTTGGCAATTCCCGGCCGCGCGTCATCCGCAGCTTCCGGTGACCAAAACAAAAAAGCCGCGCTACGCGCGCGGCTCTCTGGCTTGGTTTGGCGTTTTTTGCCTTACTTCAGCGAGGCGACCGGGCCGCTTGTCGCTGCCGGATCGGGGTCGAAGCCGAACACGCCCACCAGATATTTGTAATAGTCCGGCAGCTTCTCCTTGAGCGCCTCGCGCGACTTCGGGTCGTGGAATTCGCTCTTCCCGGCCAGGAAGATGCTGGCGGTCACGGCAAAGAATTCCATGTGATTCTTCAGCGCGTAGGATTCCTTGGGCAGGAGATCCTTGGACTTGGCGTAGGCGTAGTAGCCGATCACGCCCTTGTTGGCGTAGCCGTCCGGCAACAGCCGCGCGTGGTAGGCGTGCAGGAGCTCGTGCAGCAGCACGGCTTCCTTTTCGTACCGCATCATGTCCGGCCGTAGCATGATCACGCCGAGGCCGGAATCGACCGCGAGGTCGACGGCGTTCGGATTGCTCCAGCGCTGCTTGTTGGGGTCCCAGACCGTCAGCGTGCGGGGAGCGGTGCGCTGGATGTCGGGCGTGACCCGGCCGTAGCAGGCGGTCGCGGCGCCCTCGTCGAGGCAGGCGAGCTCGCTGGCGATGATCGGGACGGTGCGGAAGAAGCGCAGCACGCGCGGCGAAAGGCCGGCAGCCTCGACCACGTCGATCTGGCTCTTCACATTGTCGGTGAGCTTGTCGACATCCTTGCGGTCGGAATTCTCCGACAGGTCGAACATGTAGCCGCGGTAGCTCTGGAAGCCCGGCGGTAACGCCTGCGCTGCGCCGGCGGACGCATCCAGCGGTCCGGCATGGGACGGATTGGCAAAGAGCGCGCCGACAATGGTCGCGGTCAGCAGCAACGCAATGCGCATGATGAACCCCCTGATGTCACTTCACGCGGCAGGATAAGCCGCCGTTGTTTGCGAAAAGTGAGTGGGGCGAGACTAAGGCAGCGATGTTGAGGCGTGCTTAATCGATGGTTGCGGATCGCGGAACTGAATTAGCGCCGGGTTAACCAAGCGTGGATTGCTCGCGCGCTTCGGCGTAGCATGCGGTCCGGGCACCAAGCCCTCAAACCAGATAGCCGGAAGGGAGGATGCCATGTATGCCGCCATCCGTCAGGCCAAGGCGAAAAGCGGGAGCGCCGAAGAGCTGGCGCGCCGTATCAAGGAAGGCGCCGTTCCGATCATCAGCGACGTCGACGGCTTCCGCGCCTATTACGTCGTCTATGCCGGCGACGACACGGTCACGGCGATTTCGATCTTCGACAAGTTCGAGCAGGCGGAGGAGGCGAACCGGCGTGCGATCGCCTGGATCGAGAAGGATCTCGGCGCGCTGCTTGCAGGTGACGCGCGCGCCGCCGCGGGACCGGTGATCGTGCATACGCTGGCGTAGGGATTGGGTGCAGCCGCGCATTCAACTGTCATCGCCCGGCTTGACCGGGCGATCCAGTACTCCGAGACGGCAGGGATTGAACCGATAAGCCGCCGCGTACTGGATGCCCCGCCTTCGCGGGGCATGACAGCGGTGTGCTTTACAATTCCCTTGCATTCGAAAACGCAAACGAGCTCACCCGCCGCGTCGTCTCGTCCAGGATCAGCGTGCGCGTGATCGGCGGCTCGGCGCGCTGGGCGCAGTTTTCGCGCTCGCAGAGACGGCAGTTGACGCCGATCGGTGTGCCCTCCGTTTTCTCCAGATCGATGCCGGCAGCGTAGACGAGGCGCGCGGCGTGACGGATCTCACAGCCGAGGCCGATGGCGAAGCGTGGCTGCGGCAGCGGGTGCGGCGCGACGGGGCGGCGCACCATCTGCGCGATCGAGAAATAGCGCGTGCCGTCGGAGAGCTCGATCACCTGCTTCAGCAGGCGGTCAGGCGTGTCGAAGGTCGAGTGCACGTTCCACAACGGACAAGTGCCGCCGAATTTCGAGAACGGGAACGTGCCCGATGAAAATCGCTTCGAGACGTTGCCGGCATTGTCGACACGAAGCAGGAAGAACGGGATGCCGCGCGCGTTCGGCCGCTGCAGGGTGGTGAGCCGATGGCAGACCTGCTCGAAACCGGAATTGAAGCGCTGCGCGAGCAGATGGATGTCGTAATTCAACGCTTCCGCCGCAGCCAGGAAAGCCGGGTAGGGCATCATCACGGCGGCCGCGAAATAGTTGCCGAGCGTGATGCGGAACAGGCGGCGCGGTGTGTCGTCGAGCGGGCCGGCGCGGCCGATGATGGTCTCCAGATGCTGCGCGCATTCAATGAGGCCGAGCTGGAAGGCGAGCTGGAACGCGCGACCGGGCGGGTCGACCAGCTCGGAAATCAGGAGCTGGCGCCGGTGGCGGTCGAAGCGCCTCAGCGTCTCGCGCATCACGTCCACCGGCATGATGCGGGTCTGGATCGAATGCTTTTCGCGCAGCCGCGCCGCCAGCGCCGCATAAAGCTCTTCGGCCGGCACGTTCAGCTCGTCGCGCAGAGTCTCCGCGGCCTGCTCGAGTTCCGGAAAGTAGTTGCGGTTGGCCTCGATCAGCTCGCGGACGCGCTCGACCGGATTGGCCTCATAGCGGGTGCCGACGTCGCGGTCGGCCATTTGTGCCGCGGCGAGCGTCTCGCCCTGGCGGGCCTCGGTATAGGCGGCATAGAGCCGTTGCAGCGCATGGGTGACGCCGGGGCAAAGCTCCGCGAGATCGCGCAATTCCTGCTTGGGAACGTCGATCTGGCGGAACAGCGGGTCGGAGAAGATCTCGTTGAGTTCGGCGAAGAAGCGATCCTCGTCGGCGCTCGCGAGGTCGCGCAGGTCGAGGTCGTAGGTTTCGGCCAGCCGCAGCAGGATCTGGGCGGTCACCGGACGCTGGTTACGCTCGATCAGATTGACATAGCTCGGCGAGATCCCGAGCCCCTCGGCGATCTGGGTCTGCGACAGCCCCAGTTGCTGCCGGATCCGCCGGAAGCGCGGGCCGACGAAGAGCTTCTTGCTGGAACCGGCGGGCATTCTCAGGTCTCCGGAGGGGTATCAAAGGGCAGGCTTATTGACCTAATTAATTTACAAGATTTACAAAGTGACATCTAATACAAGTACCGATGTTACATGACATCACCATTCAAATACAAGCCTACTGTACGAGCTGAGCGTTCTCGCGTTTAGCTTCTGCACGCATCTCGCAATGCATTGTCAAGAATGTCGATGGCGGTTGCCATCGTCAGCGAAAGGATCAGGCACATGAATTACCAGCCCCGCGGTATCAGCACCCTCCAAGCCCCCGCCTCGTACCAGAGTGAGGTCGAGGCGGCCCGGTCGCTTCTGGAGACCCAGCCGACCTGGAACGGGGTGTCGGCCGAGGCCGTCGCCCGCATGCGCCTGCAGAATCGCTTCAAGACCGGCCTGGATATCGCCCGCTATACTGCGGCGCTGATGCGAGCCGACATGGCCGCCTATGACGGCGATCCCACCAAGTACACGCAGTCCCTGGGCTGCTGGCACGGCTTCATCGCCCAGCAGAAGCTGATCTCGGTCAAGAAGCACTTTGGCAAGACCGATCGCACCTATTTGTACCTGTCCGGCTGGATGATCGCGGCGCTGCGCTCCGAGTTCGGCCCGCTGCCGGACCAGTCGATGCACGAGAAGACCTCGGTGCCGGCGCTGATCGAAGAGCTCTACACCTTCCTGCGTCAGGCCGACTCGCGCGAGCTGAACGACATCTTCCGCAACCTCGATAAGGCCCGCAAAGAAGGCGACAAGACCCGAGAGAAGGAGTTGATCGAGAAGATCGACAACTTCCAGACCCATGTCGTGCCTGTCATCGCCGACATCGACGCCGGCTTCGGCAATGCGGAGGCGACCTATCTGCTCGCCAAGAAGATGATCGAGGCGGGTGCCTGCGCGCTCCAGATCGAGAACCAGGTTTCGGACGAGAAGCAGTGCGGCCACCAGGACGGCAAGGTCACCGTGCCGCACGAGGTGTTCCTGGCCAAGATCCGGGCCTGCCGCCACGCCTTCCTCGAACTCGGCGTCGAAGACGGCGTCGTCGTGACCCGCACCGACTCGCTCGGTGCCGGCCTGACCCAGCAGATCGCGGTCAGCCACAAGCCCGGCGACCTCGGCGACCAGTACAACAGCTTCCTGGATTGCGAGGAAGTGACGGCGGAGAACGCCCGCAACGGCGACGTCATCATCAACCGCAACGGCAAGATGATGCGTCCGAAGCGGCTGCCCTCCAATCTCTATCAGTTCCGCCCGGGCACCGGCGAAGACCGCTGCGTCCTCGACAGCATCACCTCGCTGCAGAACGGCGCCGACCTGCTCTGGATCGAAACCGAGAAGCCGCATATCGAGCAGATCGCCAAGATGGTCGACCGGATCCGCAAGGTGGTTCCGAACGCGAAGCTGGCCTATAACAACTCGCCCTCGTTCAACTGGACCCTCAACTTCCGTTGGCAGGTCTACGACGCGATGAAGGAAGCGGGCCAGGACGTCAGCAAGTACAATCGCGCCGAGCTGATGAAGGTGGAATACGACGATACGCCGCTGGCGAAGGAAGCCGACGAGCGCATCCGTACCTTCCAGGCGGATTCGGCCAAGCGTGCCGGCATCTTCCACCACCTGATCACGTTGCCGACCTATCACACGGCGGCGCTCTCGACCGACAATCTGGCAAAGGAATATTTCGGGGACCAGGGCATGCTCGGCTACGTCAAGAACGTCCAGCGCGCCGAGATCCGTCAGGGTATCGCCTGCGCCAAGCATCAGAACATGGCCGGCTCCGACATCGGCGACGACCACAAGGAGTACTTCGCCGGCGAGGCTGCCCTGAAGGCGGGCGGCGCCCACAACACGATGAACCAGTTCGGCTAACGCATCACGCTAATCGACAGGAGACTGACAATGACCAACAGCAATTTCTGGGTGATCGGCGGCGAGTTCGGTTCGATGAACTTCCACAAGCTCGTGGAAGGCTCGGCCCAGGTGCAGGGTCCGTTCAAGACCCGCAAGGAGGCCGAGGACGCCTGGCGCTCGGTCTCGGAAGAGAACCGCCACAAGGCCGGCGTCCGCTTCTCGATCGTGGAAGAGCCGTCGCGGGTCTCGGCCTGACAATGTGAACTAACATGACAATCTGAATAAGAAGACGTCCAAGGACGGAGGGTCCCATCCGGCGCAAGCCGGGTGGGATCGTCTGTTTTTGGCACAGGTGAACGACCTGTGGGCACCGTAAGTAACTGGAATTGTAGGGCCTTTGCGGACACTTTGGTTGCTGATAGGTTAATCCGGCCAAGTGAGGACGAGGCCGCCAATGTCAGAGCCCGAGACCAGCGGGATCCATCCCAGCCAGCCGCGCCCGGTCCGGCTGCGCGATGCGCTGTTGCGCGCGCGGATCGAGGCCGCCGACCGGACCGGCGTCGTCGTCGATTTGCGCGATGCCGAGGTGGCGCGGCTCGAGATCCTCAACGATTCGCTCGATCCCCTGTTCGCGCAGGTGCCTGACAAGATCGACCTGTTCGACCGCGGCATCAGCCAGGGCGATACGCCCAGGCTCTGGATCGACGTCGTCGCGCACATCTCGATGGGGCGCGACAAGCGGATGTACCGCTTCGTGCAGGACACTCGCTTCGGCCGCATCGTGCTCGCCGAATCGCACGACACCGCTGTGATCGTCGAGGCCGTCACGGACTATGTCGCCCGCCGCATGATCGAGCGCGAGCATGCGATGGTGGTCCCGCCCGAGCCGAAGCCCGAGGCCGCGCAGCCGCGGCGCCGCTCGCGCCTCTGGCCATTCGTGCTGGGGTTCGTGCTCGGCGCCGCCGCGCTGTTCGGGGTTGCCGTGCTCGCGGCCCTGCGGAGCTGGTGAGGCGTCGTCATTGCGAGGAGCCCGCGACAAAATTGCGAAGCAATTTTGCGCTGGCGACGAAGCAATCCAGGCTGCCTCTGCGGAGGGACTCTGGATTGCTTCGCTTCGCTCGCAATGACGGCGTGGGACTAGATCAATCTGACATGCTTGATCTGCCCGATCTGAAATCCAGCCCCCAGGCTCCGCACCGTCTGCTCGCAACGCCAGCCGGTGTTGTCCTTCTCGATCGTGAACAGATTGTACGCGGCAGCCGGAGTGCGCCCGTGCGCGAGCGCGGAGGCCGAGGGCACGCCGATTGCGGGAATGTTGCCGTTGGGGCCTTCGAACCACATCGTCGAATGAATGTGGTCGTGCCCGTGCAGGATCAGCTCGACGCCGCGGCGTTTCAAAAGCGTCAGGAGCCCGGCGGAGTCGGTCATCCGCTTGTGGCGCGCGCCGGACTTCAGCGGATGATGCACCAGCAGCACGCGAAAGACGTCCTCGGCCGCGAGCCGTTGGAGCACCTCTTCGAGGGACGCGAGCTGATCGCGTCCGAGCGTGCCTGTCGCCATCAACGGCAAGGTGGGCACCGCCGTGGACAGGCTGATCAGCGCGAGCGGCCCGCGTCGGCGCAGGCTCGGAAAGCCGATACGGCCATCGTCACCCGCAAGATAGGGCGCGAAGGTTTCGCCGAAGCGATGAAAGGTGGCGCGGACATAGGCGTCGTGATTGCCGGGAATCGTGGTGACGCGGTCGGGCGGACCGACGCCGTCGAGCCAGGCGCGCGCCGGCGCGAACTCCGCCTCCAGCGCCAGATTGACGAGATCGCCCGTGACCGCGATGTGATCGGGACCTTGCGCCTTCACGTCGGCGACGAGTGCGTCGAGCACCTCGCGGCGCTGGTACTTGTGACGGTTGCGCGTCCAGTTGACATAGCCAAGCGCGCGCTTGCCGGCGAGCTCGATCAACCGCGGCTTCGGCAGCGGCGGCAGATGCGGGTCGGACAGATGGGCGA
Organism: Bradyrhizobium sp. 40; assembly: GCF_023100925.1. Classification (NCBI taxonomy): domain Bacteria; kingdom Pseudomonadati; phylum Pseudomonadota; class Alphaproteobacteria; order Hyphomicrobiales; family Nitrobacteraceae; genus Bradyrhizobium; species Bradyrhizobium sp. 40. The sequence goes on along the minus strand of NZ_CP064688.1, from coordinate 5,777,980 downwards.
GCGTGAAGGGGGCCATGGGGGCGATTGCCTCGCTATTCGCCCGCTGTAATGGCAAGGTCGCAGGCTACGTGCAAGCGGGGCATCGAGGGAGCCCGATGGGAGAACGTCTGAACAGTGTCCGACGGAGATTCGAGCCGCTGTTGCGGCGAATTTTCCACGCCTATTTTCTGCTGATCCGCGGCATGACGCTCGGCGTCCGCGCCGTGGTGCTGGATGCCGACACCAGGGTGTTCCTGGTCAGGCACAGCTACATCACGGGCTGGTACCTGCCCGGCGGCGGCGTCGATCTCGGCGAGACCATGGAGCAGGCGATGCGGCGCGAGCTCAAGGAGGAGGGGGATATCGATCTCACCGGCGATGCCGTGCTGCACGGCATCTTCCTCAACAGCCACGTCTCCCGCCGCGACCACGTCGCGGTCTACGTCGTCAGGCAGTTCAAGCAGGATCGCCTGCCCGCGCCCAACCGCGAGATCGCCGAGTGCGGATTCTTCGCGGTCACCGCGCTGCCCGAGGGGACCACGCCCGGCACGCGGCTGCGGATCGCGGAAGTCCTGCACGACAGGCCGCGGATTGCGACGTGGCGATGATGGCTCCCTGTGCTAGTAAATCGCCGCACCTGCGGTGTCGGCGCATGGACGAGGGATGAAGATTGTCTGAATCGACGAGGTCATGGCCGTTTCGGGTCGCCGTGCTGGTGCCCTGCTACAATGAGGAAGCCGCCGTCGCGACGGTCGTCGCCGATTTCCGCAAGGCACTGCCCGCGGCCGAGGTCTTCGTGTACGACAACAATTCGACCGACCGCACCGCGGCGGTCGCGCGCGAGGCCGGCGCGATCGTGCGCAGCGAACGGCGCCAGGGCAAGGGTCACGTTGTGCGCCGCATGTTCGCGGATATCGAGGCCGACATCTACGTGCTCGTCGATGGCGACGCGACCTACGACGCGCCGAGCGCGTCGCGCATGATCGACCAGCTCCTCGATGAGCATCTGGATATGGTTGTCGGTCTGCGCGTCGATCAATCGCAAGCGGCCTACCGGCGCGGTCATCGCATCGGCAACCGGCTGTTCACCGGTTTCCTGGCATCGACCTTCGGTCACGCCTTCAAGGACATCCTGTCCGGTTACCGCGTGTTCTCGCGCCGCTTCGTCAAATCCTTCCCGGTCCTGTCCGGCGGTTTCGAGATCGAGACCGAGTTCGCGGTCTATGCGCTGGAATTGTCGCTGCCGGTCGCGGAGGTCGAGACGCCCTACTACGCGCGCCCGGAGGGCTCCTTCTCCAAGCTCAATACCTGGCAGGACGGGTTGCGCATCTTCAACACGATGTTGAAGCTCAATCGGTCGGAGCGGCCGCTGCGCTTCTTTTCGGCGATCGGCATCGTCTTCGCGCTGCTGTCGATCGCTTTCGGATTGCCCGTCGTGATCACCTTCCTCGAAACCGGCCTCGTCCCGCGCCTGCCGACCGCCGTGCTCTCCATGGGCCTGATGATCATGGCGCTGCTTTCGGCTTCTTCGGGGCTCGTGCTCGACACCGTGACGCGCGGCCGGCGGGAAATGAAGATGCTCGCCTACCTGTCCCAACCGCCGCTCGGGCGGACCTGAAATTGCCTCCGGAGCCGGGCGCAATCGTATGGACCGCTGCCCTCCAAGGTGATATCCCGCCGACGCGATGAACGATCTCTCCCTCACCATCCGGTCGGAAGCCGCCGGCGATGCTCAGGCCATCGAGCGGCTGCACGAACGCACCTTCGGACCCGGCCGCTTCGTGCTCAGCGCGTACCGCATCCGCGAGCATGTGGATCATGTGCTCGAACTATCCTTCACCGCCCGCGTCGGTACGTTGCTGATCGGATCCGTCCGGCAATTGCCGATCTGCGTCGGCGACACGCCGGCACTGCTGCTCGGGCCCCTGACGGTCGAGCCTCCGTTCCGCAGCCGCGGCGTCGGCCGGCTGCTGCTCGAGCGCGCGCTGAAGGATGCGAAGGCGCAGGGCCATCGCCTGGTGCTTCTAGTCGGCGACGAGCCCTATTACAGCCGCGTCGGCTTCAAGCAGGTCGCCAAGGGACGCGTCACCATGCCGGGCCCGGTCGATTACAGCCGGCTCCTCGTCATCGAGCTGGTCGAAGGCGCGTTCGAAGGCGTATCGGGTCCGGTCGGTCCCGACTGGAGCAAGACGCGAACCTGACGCGTCATCGCTTCGAAGCTCACATGAAGGTAGGGCAGTGCCGGTCGATCAGCAATATTACCGGGAAGTGGCGTCCGGGAGCACGGCGGAAAAGCTGCTGATCGCGGCGCGCGACCGCATCTTTCAGGATTTCCTCGCCCGGATGCAGCCGTCTGCCTCGGACGAAATACTGGATGTCGGCGTGTCCGACGTGATCAACGACGGCGCCAACGTGCTGGAACGAAGCTACCCGCATCAGCACAAGATCACGGCCTGCGGGCTCGGCGAAGGATTAGGGTTCAAGACGGCTTTTCCACTTTGCCGTTACGTGCAGATCGAACCGAATACACGGCTGCCCTTTGACGACAATGCGTTCGATGTCGCGACGTCCAATGCCGTGCTCGAGCATGCCGGCAGCCATGGAAATCAGGTGCTCCTTGTCCAGGAGCTTTGCCGCGTTGCGCGGCGGGTGTTCATCACGGTGCCCAACAGGTTCTTTCCGGTCGAGCACCACACCGCCATCCCCTTGGCGCACTATCTGGATGGCACTTTCAGGATCGCCTGCAGGGTCGCCGGCAAGTCGGAATGGACCGACGAGCAGAACCTGATCCTGATGACGCGAAAACGGCTGCTGGGGCTCGCCGCCAAGTCCTCCACCCCCAAGTCCGCCGCCGTGGGCTACACCGGTTTGTCGCTCGGCCCGCTATCGTCCAATCTCTATCTCGCATTCCGCTAACGCAGCGCCGCCTCCCCCGCAGCATGATCCCGATGAACAAAATCCGCACCAGCAAAGCCGTCTTCGCCGTGTTGTTTCTCGCGGTGCTGGTCGGCCATTTCTGGACCATGATGCGATGGAGCGAGGCGCGCGGCGTCTATGACGACATCTGCTACCTCAGGCAGGCGCATCTATTCCAGAGGTTCGGGCTGGTGGAGGGCTTCGACACCAACCTCGCCCGCGACGACGATGGCTATCAGAAAGCAAAGCTGAAGGAGATCGGCTACCCGGACTGGAACGATACGACCGCTGCGCCCTGTCACAATCTGATGCCGGCCACGGGGAAGGTCGTCATTCAATACCCGCCGGGTGTCGGCCTCGTGTTGGCGTTGTTTCCGCCGGGTCACCAGGTCGTGCCCATGTACATGCTGGCGACCATTATCGTGCTCGGCTTCGCGCTGTTTGCCCTTTCTCTCGCGCGCAGCATGAGGTCGGTCCTGATGGCCGGGACGTTCGCCTGTCTTGCGATCTACCTGATGGTCAATCCGGTCAAGGCGAGCTATTCGATGGCCCCGACCGTCGTCGTGTGCGCGCTCGCCGGATGTCTCACGGCGCGATGGCTGGCGGGCCCGCGATCCCAACCGGGGATCTGGCTGCTGGCGCCCATCGGTTTCCTGCTCGGATTAACCGTCGATTTTCGGTTGGCCAATCTCTTCCTGGCGTCCGGCTATGGCGTGTTTCTCCTCGTCGCGTTCCTTGCGGAGCGGACGTTGTCCCGGTTCTTGCAGGGGGCTGTGTTCGGCGTCGCGTTGCTGGCCGGCGTGATCCCGACCATCGTCTCTTACGCCGTCAACGCCGGCAGTCCGTTCGCGTCGACCTACGGCAACAACCCCGATGTCAGGCCGCTGGATTTTTCGTTCGCGGTGGTCCGGGACTATCTCGCCGATCCGCTCCAGACCTTGCTGATCGTCATCGGAATCGCAGGCTCGATCTGGCTGTTGCGGCAGGCGAACGGCATTCGCCGCGTCGCGCTGCTCACGTTGGCCAATCTGGCGCTCAACCTCGCCTTCTTCTTCACCTATCCGATTGCGACCCCATACTACACGATCCCCATTTCTCTCCTGACATTGTGGACCCTGCTGTTTGCCGTGCTGTTTCGGGAGGCGGCAGAGGGGGCCCCCGAAGCGGCCGCCTCAGCCACAGCACGATGAAGTCCGGCTAGCTGTCGCGCTTTCAGAACTTGAAGTTCGCGAACGCCCGCACCCCGATGCCGGGCATCAACACCTCGTCCTTGGTGTAGGACACCGAGTTGCGGATGTTTTCGTTCAACAGATTGTTGCCGACGAGGCCGAGCAGCATCTCGCGCGCGCCGAATGCATTTGGGTCGAGCTTGGTCTTGTAGCTGACCTCGGCCTTCAAGAGGTTGTAACCCGATGTCGGCGTTTCCGCGATCACGGCGACGTTGTTCTGAGCGAAGGCGTGCAACAGATTGACGCGCATCAGCCAGTTGTCGTCGCGCCAGAACACGCCGGCGCCCAGTCTCAGCGGCGGAATGCGCGGCACGTTGGTGCCGTCGGTGAAGGTGGCACGGACCACGTCGAACTGGTTCTCGATGCCCCAGATGCCGCCCCGGAATGCACCGACGTCGAGCTGCGACTGGAATTCGCCGCCGCGGAAATTCGCGTCCCGCTGCGAATAGACCGCCTGGTTCACCTCGGCGCCGGGTGCGCCGCACGAGGCAAAATCGTCGTCGCACATCACGCCGGTGAGACGGCGATAGATGAAATTGTTGAAGTGCGTGTAGTAGACGGTCGCTTCGAACCGGAACGGTCCGGTCGCCTTGCGCAGGCCAATCTCGACGGACTTCGCGGTCTCGATGCCGAGGTTGGGGTTTCCGATGTCGAAGGTCGCGGTCGCATCATGCGCACCGCGCGAGAACAGCTCCGCCGCCTTAGGCGCGCGCTCGACATATTGCGCGGTGATGCTGCCGACCAGGCCGCCCGGCAGGTCCTGCAACAGGCCGACGCTGCCGCTCTTCGGCGTGAACGCCGGATTGCGCGAAATCGCCGCCTGCGGTGTGCCGTCGGGCAGGAAGTCCGCGGGAAAATCCGGCGTCGTGCCGTGCAGCTCGACATGCTCGATGCGCCCGGCGATCTGCGCCCGCGTCGCGTCCGTGAACTTGAACTCGTTGAAGGCGTAACCGGCGACGCGCGTGCTGTTGTTCGGGTCCCACAGGCCGTTGAACAGCGTGCCCGGATTGTCCGAGCTCGGTGCGCTCAATTCCTGATGGCCGACCTGGAAGCCCAACGCCGTCGTCACCTCGGCGAAGCGCGCGTTGAACGGCATCAGCTGCACCTCGGTGCGGATCTCCTGCTCCTTGTTGGTGAAGGTCTGCCGCACGGCGTCGCTATTGGGATCGGCGGGATCGGCAAGCCCGATCTCGTTGTGCCGGTAGTCGGTCGCGCCGGCCCAGAAGCGAACGACATCGATCGCCGCAGCGTCGGGATGGTACTCGCCCTTGACGTTGATCTTGGTCTGATGGCCGTCGATCCGCGTGTTGTGGTCAGCGCCGTCGATCCCGGGGATGTGGTAGAGCGCGTCGTTCTGCGTGATCGCCGCACCGATATAGCCGCCTTGGAAAAAGTAGGAGCCGCCGATCGAGGCCCCGTCCGAGCGTGTCGCCGAGTTGGGCTGGCGTCCGTTGGCGACGGGCCGGGTCTGGTCGGTGAGGTATGGGTAGCTCGGGATGCTGTAGTCGGTGGTGTTGCGCCCGTAGACGTCGGCATGGAAGGCAAAATTGCCGCCGCCGGTGTCGAGCAGCACGCCGCTTTCGACGCCGCGGTCGACCGAACTGAACGCGCTGCGCGTCTCGGCGGTGATGCAAGGCGAAGTCGCGGTGCTCGCGAGCGGCGCCTTGACCGGCAGGCCGAAACTCTGGAACGGCTGGGCACCGCAGTTCGGCAGCGCATCCGGAATCCGGTTGTTGGTGGCGCTGACGACGCCGCCGATCGAGGTCGAGCCGTAGCGCAGCGCGGCCGGTCCGCGCACCACCTCGACCTGGTTGGTCGCGAGCGGATCGATCGGGACGAAGTGGTCCTCGCCGAGATCGGAGGCGCCGCCGGCATTGGTGCCGTTCTCGACGATGCCGACGCGGTTGACGTCGAGCCCCCGGATGATCGGCCGGCTGGAGGCACCGGGCGCGAAGCTCGAGCCGGTGATGCCGGGCTTGGAGAACAGGAGATCGCCGAGCTGGCCGCCGCCCTCGCGGCGGATCTCTTCGTTCGGCACCACCGTGACCGTCGCGAACTGGTTGGTCACGATGGGCAGCACGCCCTGCTGAGGTGCGGCCGGCGCCGCGGCTGCCGGCGTGGCGTCCGCCGTGCGTTGCTGGCTACGTGCCCGCGCGGTTCGCGTGGGTCGGCCCGAGTTGCGGGTCGGCACCACCGCCCTGCGCACGATGGGACTCGGGGCCGTCACGGTGACGGCGGGGATCTCGGTCGATGATTTATCCTCGGCCAGCGCCGAGGTGGCGGCGCCGAGCAGAAGCAGGCTTGCTCCACCAAGACGCTGCGCGCGCCGCAATTTGAATGACATGGTCCTGATTCCAGTCAGGCGCCGTCCGCAATGTTCGTCTGCTGATCGGAGGCGGCCTGCCGTCGCTGGGCGACGGAATTCGACTTCAACTGCTCCCGGGCATGCGCCGATTTGCGGCGAGCCCGAGCATGATCAAGCGTTGTTGGAAGTCAGGAAGCGGGAGGAGCGCGCGGCTGGAATGCCGTGCCGGCCGATTTCAGATGGACGAATTCGGCATCGGTGGTGCGGTAGAGCAGGTCGATCGCCTGCGGCAGCAACAACACAGGCGGCGCCGCGAACATGACGGTGCCGGCCATCGCGACCAATGCGCAGATCGCGCAATTGTCCTCGCCCGGGTGCTCCCGGTCGGGAGCCAACGGCGATTGCCTCGCGACCGCCGCGCGGTCGATCGAGGCAAGGCTTTGGGGGCTGTCGGTCTGCTGAAGCGAGGACTGAGTGAGGGGAGCCGCCTGGGCGAACCAATGGCTGTGGCCGAACGTCAGCGCGAACTGCACCAGCATCGCGAAGATCGCGAGCCGGGCGCCGTGCCTGATATTCGACCGGAACCACTTCATCTGGAAACGTCACCCCACATCGCCAGGTGCCAATCCCCTCGGCGTTCCGCGATGTTATAATGTAACATCGCCCGATCAGTCAGCGGATGTCAACCGCTGTCGAGCCGACCCGCGCGGGCCGGCTCCTCGCCGTGTCGTGCGGGCAACTGAAAGATCTAGGCTGAGGACCTAACGAATGGCTACGGGGACGCAATTGATTGACTCAGTGCCAGCGCGAGGAGGCGGCATCAGAGGTTTTTGCTCTGGAGCCAGGTGCGGATGGCCTCGATGTGTTCTGCCTTGCGCTCCAGCGGCAGCCAATGCCCTGCTGGCATGCTCGTCACGGTCAGGTCCGGGCAGGCCGCGCGCATCGGGTCACCTTGGCGATTTCCGATGATGCTGCAGATCTGATCAAAGTCGCCGTTAACGAACAGCACCGGCTGCGACAGGCGGCCGCCACTGGGTGCTTTGCGCGCATAGGCGATGTTGGCGTCGTCGTTCAGGTACCACGCGCAGGATGGGCGGAAGCCATGAGTCTTGACCGTCTGCACCAGCACGTCGAAATCCGCCGGCGGCCAGAGAGCGGGATCGGGCTCAGTCGGCGGAGCGCGGTGCGCGGCGCCAAAGCGCCCTCCATTGCGCGTGACCATCGCATTCGGCGAAACCTTGCCGATGCCGGCGGGGTCGCCTGGCCGAAAGATCGACGCCAGCGATGCTGCCAAGTCTGCATCGAGGTCGGCGACTGCCGCCTCGAAGTGCGTGGTGTAGTAACGGTAGTAATCCCACTGGCCATCCGGATATTGGTCAGCCGGATAGATTGTTCGGTCGACCAGCGGGACGACTGTGCGCAGGGCGTGCCCGTCGGGTTGATATGCCAGCGAGGTCAGCACGACTCCGCGGCTGCGCTTTGGCTGATGCGCGACCAACTCACCGACCACAACACAGCCCCAGTCGTGGCCAACCCAGATCGCAGGCTTGCCGCCCAGGTGATCATGGAGTTCGGCCATGTCCGTCACGATTTCCTCGATGGTATAGGCTTCGTTGGCTGCGGGCGTGGAAGAGCCGCCGTAGCCGCGCAGATCGGGAGCGACGCAGTGCCAACCGTCGGCGGCAAACGCGTCCATCTGCGCGCGCCACATCAAACTGATGCTCGGCCAGCCATGGACGAAGATCATCAACGGTCCGTCGGCCGGCCCGCACTCGATATAGCGCGTTGTCTGACGAGGCGAGCTGAACGTGCGCTGGTGAAGTGGGTCTGTCATGGTCGAGTAACTCCGCTTCTCATCGAACGCTCGCGCTGTTTGGGTGCTGCGAATGCTGCGTTCAGAACTGCTCTTGTCCGCGGCGGGCGATGCCTGGACAGGGACACGCCTGCCCACGGTCGAGGAAGAACCGCCTCCAGATTTCCTAACGCGCTACATTCGACCGGGTTCGGGGGCGAAGGCGCTCTGGAGCTTCCGGCGAAGAAGGGACGATGGGGTTTATCCAACTAACGGAAGCGAAGGGAGGCGGGTAAGCTCGGCCATGCTGGCCCGTAAGCCGCCTACCGCCCTTCACGGACCCACGTCGCAGCAAACGCGCCGAGCAGCAGCAACAGGCCGATCAGGCCGGCAAAGATCGGCAGCACGCCGACGCCCTTCACGACGCTGGCGTCGCGCATCCGCACGCCCATCCAGCCGTCACCATGGAAGACGCTCGCCGAGCGGACCGGCAGGATGCGCGGCAGCTCGACGCTGGCGCCGTCGACCACGCGCACGGCGTCACCGCCGGTCGCCTGGGTCAGGGGCTTCAACGTGTCGGTGGTGGAGGTGACTTCCGAAAATTCCTTCGGATTGGTCGGGCCGACATTGATCAGCGCCTTCAGCGTGCCGTCGGTGGCCTGCCACAGGCCGAGCTCGCTCGCCGGCAGGCTGGCGCGCCATTCGCCGGGATCGCCGGCTGCAAGCGTCAGGTCACGCGACACGCCGGACGGCGAGGTCACGCTCACCGGCTGAACGCTGTCCGCCATGGTCTGGCGCACCACCACGAGATTCTTGCCCTGCACCTGCAGGCGCAACGCTTCCTCGTCCAGATCCGGCTGCTTCATCAGCCAGTGCGACATCCGCCGCAACAGATCGAGATGCGGGCCGCCGCCTTCATAGCCGCGCGCCCACAGCCAGATGTGGTCGGAGAGCAGCAGCGCGACGCGGCCCTCGCCGAAACGCGACAGGAACAGCAGCGGCTTGCCGTCGACGCCCGTCATGACGGGCGGGTTGACCGCATTGCGGGTCTCGACGGTGCGGAAGAACCGGCTCCAGCGCGGCGGCTCGGAGGCCGAGCCCTCGAGGCCACGCGTGACGGGATGGCGTTTGCCGACGTCGGACAGATGCGCGTAGAACGGCTTTTCCGTCACCCCGACCGGTTCGGCCGGCAGCACCGAATCCAGCGGCGTGCGCCAGATGCTGGTGTTGGACGCGTAGTCGGGGCCGGCCGAGACCAGCACCGCGCCGCCGGAACGAACGTAGCGTGCGATGTTGTCGAAATAAGCGATCGGCAGCACGCCCTGGCGGGCATAGCGGTCGAAGATGATCAGCTGGAATTCGTTGATCTTCTGCTGGAACAGCTCGCGGGTCGGAAACGCGATCAGCGACAATTCGTTGATCGGCGTGCCGTCCTGCTTCTCCGGCGGCCGCAGAATGGTGAAGTGGACGAGGTCGACGCTGGCATCGGACTTGAGCAGATTGCGCCAGGTGCGCTCGCCGGAATGCGGCTCGCCCGAGACCAGCAGCACGCGCAGCTTGTCGCGCACACCGTCGATGGCGACGACGGCGCGGTTGTTCACCGGCGTCAATTCCCGCTCGAGCGGCGAGGCCTCGATCTCGACGATGTTCGGCCCGGAATGCTTGATGTCGACGTCGACGCTTGCGGCCTGGCCGCTTGAAAGCGTGCGCTCGTTGATGACCTCGCCGTCTCTGCGGACCGTGACCTTGGCGCGCTCGCCGCTGACGCCCTGATCGTCGAGGCGGTAGGTGATGGTCTGGGGCTGCCCGACGATGCCGAAACGCGGCGCGGCGATGACCGCGATACGGCGGTCGCGCTCGTCCTTCTGCCCGGTGATCAGCGCGTGCACCGGCGCCTGGAAGCCGAGCCCCGCGGCGTTGGCCGGAATGTCATGGACGCGGCCGTCGGTGATCAGGAACGCACCGGCGACCCGGTCGACCGGCACGTCCGACAAGGCCGAGGCCAGCGCCCCGAACAGCTTGGTGCCGTCGGTCTCGCCGTCGGCCTGCCCGGCATCGACGACGCGGACCTCGAGCCCCTTGATCTTCTTCAGGCTGTCGACCAGCGCTTCCTGCGCCTGAGCGGCTTCGCGATTGCGATTACCGAAATTCTGGCTCGGGCTCTTGTCGACGACGATTGCGGCGACCGAGGTGAGGGGATCGCGGTCCTCGCGGGTGAAGGAGGGGTTGGCGAGCGCCAGCAGGAACAGCGCCAGCGCGGCCACGCGCACGGCGGCGCCGCGCGCCCGCGCCAGCAGCAGCACGAGCGCGATGACGACGATCGCGGCCAGCGCGAGCCACAGCACGATCGTGGGAACCAGCGGCGTGAATGCGATGCCGTAATTCATATCGATCCTATTGCCCCAGCCGTTCGATCAGGGCCGGTGCGTGCACCTGGTCGGCCTTGTAGTTGCCGGTCAGCGTGTACATCACGATGTTGGCGCCGGCGCGGTAGGCGAATTCGCGCTGGCGGGGGTCGCCGCCGGTCACCGGCAGCATGGCCTGGCCGTCGGGCCGCACGGCCCAGGCGCCGGCAAGGTCGTTCGAGGTGATGATGATCGGCGAGACGCCGTCGCCGCCGCGTGCCGGCCGCTGCGCGCTGTCTTCGTCGTCTTCGCGCGGCAAGGTCTCGACCCAGGTCTGGCCGGTTGTGAAGCGGCCGGGGAAGTCGCGCAGGAGAAAGAAGGTCTTGGTCAGCACGTGCTCGCGCGGCACCGGCTCCAGCTCGGGCACGTCGAGCGAGGACAGGATCTCGCGGAGCGTCTGCATGGCGGGGGTCTGCGCGGCGCCGTTCGCGCCGGGCGGCGCTTCGACCGCGTCGCGGGTGTCGAACAGCACGGTGCCGCCCTGCTTCATGTAGGCGTCGATCTTGTTGATGGCGTCCCGGGACGGCTTGGGCGCGCCCGGCACGATCGGCCAGTAGATCAGCGGGAAGAAGGCGAGTTCGTCGCGCGCCGGATCGATGCCGACGGGATCGCCGGCCTCGAGCGCGGTGCGCTGCGCCAGGAACAGCGTCAGTCCCGACAGCCCTGCCCTGACGATGGAATCCACGTCGGCATTGCCGGTCACGACATAAGCAAGGCGGGTCTGCGACACCGCCTTCATCGCGAACTCGTCGGACGCGCTGTCCGCGTGCGACGGCGTCGGCACGAACGAGGCGAAGCCTGCAAGCAACAGTCCGACGACGATCATCGCGGGCGCGGCGCGGCGGCGCAGCAGCGCGGCAAGACCGCCGCCGAGCACCGCGACGATAATGGCGTCGATCAGGAACAGCGCGAGCGCGGTCGACAGCAGCCAGCCGCGCAAGTCCTGCGGCTCGGCATTGGTGTAGGTGGCGCGCCGGGCGCGCAGGCTCGCGGTGTTCAGGGCTGCGATACGGTCGGCGCTGGCAAGCGTGTTCACGGCGAGCGGTCCTTCTGCCGGACCATAGAAGCCCGGCGGATGATCGGGTGTGGCGCGGTCGCGATAATCCGCGGGCAGCGGCTTTGCGGCGGCTGGCGGCGGGCCGAAGACGCCGAAGCCGTCGAGGATGTGCAGCGGCGCCACCGTCTCGGCGGTCCCCTCAGTGGCAACGCCTGCACCCGGCTTAGCGGTATAGCCGGACATGTCGACGACGCGCCGCAGGATTTCGACGAAGGTGCCTGACATGGGCAGATCCGACCAGCGCATGTCTGCGCTGACGTGGAACAGGCTGACGACGCCCTTGCCGCGATGCTCGCCCGTCACCAGCGGCGTGCCGTCTTCCAGCGACGCCCAGCTCTTGGTGGCGAGCACGGCGTCGGGCTCGGCCAGCACCTGGCGGCTGATGGTGACGTCCTTGGGGACCACGACGCCGGCAAACGGACCGTCAGCGGCAAAGGAGGCCAGATGTTGCGGCTTTTCCCAGGTCAGGCTGCCGCCGAGCGTCCGGCCGCCCTTGCGCAGCTTGACGGGAACGAGATCGTCCTCGGCCTGCGCCAGCCGCGGACCAGCGAACCGCACCAGCACGCCGCCCTGATCGATCCAGGCATTGAGACGCTCGCGGATTTCCGGGGCGATGGTGCCGACATCGGCGAGGATGATCATCGGCAGCTTCTGGTCGAGGAACTGCGTGATGCCCTGCTGCGGCGAGCCCTTGTCGGCGAGCCGCACGTCGGCGAACGGCGCCAGCGCGCGGGTCAGATAGAAGGTCGGCGCCAGCAGCGGCTGCGCGGTCTCGCTGGTCGAGCCCGAGACGATGCCGATGGCGCGGCGGCGCCAGCGCTTGTCGAGCAGCTGCACCGCTCCTGCGGAGCGCTCACCGGCAATTTCCAGCCGCGTGATGTCGTTGCGCAGCTCGACCGGCAGATCGAACGAAGCTTCGGTTTCCTTGTCCTGCGGGCCGAACGAATAACGCGCTTCGCCGATCGGCGAGGCCTTCTGGTCCAGCGCGCGCACGGTGCCGATGGCGATTCCGCTGTCGGTGCGCAGCACCTTCACCGTCATCCTGGCTGCGGCATTCTCTGCCGCGACCAGCGCCAGGGCTGAGGAGGTGCCGCCTTCGAACACGGTCAGGCTGCGATCGCCGACGGTCTTGCCGAGGCCAGCCACGAATTCCTCGCCGCGACCGGTGTCGACGCTGTCGGAGAGCCAGGCGATCTCGCAGTCGCCGGTCGCCTTCAGGAAGCGATCGATTGCGGTCAGGGTCTCGACGCGCTCGATCGAATACGGCTTCGGCGTGAGCTGCCGCAGCGCGACGCGCGCGGCGCCCGCCGGCATCAATGTGATATCGCGGTTCGGCTCGGACAGCGGCACCAGCGCAATCGCACGGCGGTCGTTCTCGGCACTCGCGATCAACTCGTCGGCGGCCCTGATCCGGATGTCCCAGTTCGATGCCGCGCTCCAGCCGTCGTCGAACATGATCATCAGCGGCGCCTTGCTGGCGGCCGCGCCTGTTTGCGGATTCCAGATCGGGCCGGCGGCGGCGAAAATAACCAGCGCCGCAGCCAGCAGCCGCAATGCTGTCAGCCACCACGGCGTCCGCGATGGGGTCTCTTCGCGCGGTGCGATGTCGAACAGCAGGCGCGTCGGCGGAAACTCGATGCGGCGCGGCCGCGGCGGCATCACGCGCAATAGCCACCACAGCACCGGCAGGCTGACGAGGCCGATCAGGAGCAGCGGTTCGGTGAAGGCGAGCGGCAGTCCCATCATGCTGCCGGCCCCGCCTTGATGGTCGTGGTGCGGGCGCCCGACTTGCTCACCTGCATGCCGGCATGCAGGAACAGCAAGAGCTCAGCGGCCGAGCGGTCGGTGGCGTGCGTCGTGAACAGCCAGTCCAGCTTGTTGGTCTCGGCGCGGATCTGGTCGCGGTGCAGCGCGAGCCGCGCGGTGTAATCCTGCGCCCAGCTCTCGGCGCGGCCGGCGGTGATCACGCCGAACCCTTCCGGCTCGACGAACTCGACGCGGCCGGAATACGGGAATGATTCCTCGGCGGGATCGACGACCTGGACCAGCGTGCCATGCGCACCGGAGCCGGACAGGCCGGCGAGCGTGGTCCTGATCTCGGAGATCGGCGACCAGAAATCCGACAGCACGATCGTCTCGGCCAGCGCCGCGGGCACGAAGGACGGCGGCAGGCTCAAGCGGTCGGCATCGTCGTGCAGCATCGCCTGCGCCATCTTGTCGATGACGCTGCGGCTCGCGGTCGGTGCCATCAGCCCGGGAATGCCGACGCGTTCGCCGCCGGAGACCAGCAGCTCGGCCAGCGCGAAGGCGACGATCAGCGTCCGCTCGAGCTTGGATTCACGCGCGTGCTTTGAAGCGAACGCCATCGAAGGCGAGCGGTCGGGCCAGATCCAGACCGTGTGCGAGGCTTCCCATTCGAGCTCGCGGACGTAGAGGAGATCGTCGCGCGCCGAGCGCCGCCAGTCGACGTTCTGCGACGGCTCGCCGGAGACGAAGCGGCGGTATTGCCAGAAATTTTCGCCGGAGCCAGCGCGGCGGCGGCCGTGCAGGCCGTGGATGACGTTGGCGGCGATGCGGCGGGCCTCGAGCACCAGGCGCGGCAAGGAAGCTGCGAGCGTGCGGCTTTCGCCATCGGCACGTCGGATCGCGATGATCTCCTTCGCTGCGTGCCCGTTCTCCGCCGCCATCAACCGATCCGTGTTTTCAATTGCCGGATCACGTCCGGAATCGTGCGGCCTTCGGCGCGCGCCTGGAATGTCAGCGCCATGCGGTGCTTCAGCACGGGCTCGGCGAGGTCGAGCACGTCGTCAATCGAGGGCGCAAGGCGTCCGTCGATCAGCGCGCGTGCGCGCACCGCGAGCATCAGCGATTGGCTGGCGCGCGGGCCCGGTCCCCAGGCGATGAACTTGCTGGTGTCGCCGCCATCCGGACCCGGACGGGCCGAGCGCACCAGCGACAGGATCGCCTCGACCACGGAATCGCCGACCGGCAGCCGCCGGATCAGTCGCTGCGCGGTGATGAGTGCATCAGGGGTCATCGCGCCCTTTGCCAGCGTCTCGTCGGCGCCGGTGGTCTCGAACAGGATGCGGCGCTCGGCGTCACGATCGGGATAGTCGACGTCGATCTCCATCAGGAAACGGTCGAGCTGGGCTTCAGGCAGCGGATAGGTGCCTTCCTGCTCCAGCGGGTTTTGCGTGGCGAGCACGTGGAACGGCTTCGGCAGATCGTGACGCGCGCCGGCAACGGTGATGTGCTGCTCCTGCATCGCCTGGAGCAGCGCAGATTGCGTGCGCGGGCTGGCGCGGTTGATCTCGTCGGCCATCAGCAGTTGCGCGAACACGGGGCCGGAGATGAAGCGGAAGGCACGCTTGCCGGAGGTGCTCTCGTCGAGCACTTCGGCGCCGAGAATGTCCGACGGCATCAGGTCGGGCGTGAACTGGATGCGCTTGGCATCGAGGCCGAGCGTGATGCCGAGCGTCTCGACCAGCTTGGTCTTGGCGAGACCGGGGACGCCGATCAACAACGCATGGCCGCCGGAGAGGATGGTGACCAGCGTGTTCTCGATCACGCGATCCTGACCGAAGATGACGGACGCGATCGCATCCTTTGCCGCACGAATCTGGCTCGACACCTGCTCGGCTGAACGGACTACTCCGTCTTCGAGCTTCTCGACACTCTCAGCCATCCGTTAGCTCCTTCAGCCTGCCATGCGGCTCGCTTGCGTCGTCATGTCATCACGTCCTCAACTCAAGACGTGGGCCCTATGCTAGACTTGCAGGAAGGCCATGTATTCGTTGAATTAACCTATCCCCACCTTATCGGCTTAGGGATATGTAGGGCATCACGAAGTGGCGACCTCCACACCGGACGAATGCGGGGTGGAACCGAGCACCCGGATACAACGTAAACCTGCACCAATCGTGCCAAATGACCGATCGTGCCAAATGACAAAGTCAGGGCAAACCATGGCGAACCAAGGGCAGAGCGCCGATCGCGGTCTTGAGGGGCTGACTGCCGCTGCCAAAACTGCTGCCGATGCCGAAGGCGCCAAAAAGGGCCTGCCTCCGGTGCATTTGTGGAATCCGCCGTTCTGCGGCGATCTCGACATGCGAATCGCGTCCGATGGTACTTGGTTCTATTTGGGGACGCCAATCGGCCGTCATGCTTTGGTTCGCCTGTTCTCGACCATCCTCAAGCGTGAAGGCGACAAGCATTTCCTCGTCACGCCGGTGGAGAAGGTCGGCATTCGCGTCGATGACGCGCCGTTCATGGCGGTCGAGATGCAGAAGGACGGCGAGGACAACCACCGCGTGCTCCGCTTCCGCACCAATGTCGACGACTGGGTCACCTGCGATGCGGCGCACCGGCTGCGCTTCGAACAGGCCAAGGACGGCGGGCTGACGCCCTATCTGCACGTCCGCGCCGAGCTCTGGGCCAAGGTCACCCGCGCGCTCTATTACGATCTGGTTGACATGGGTGAGGAGCGGATGGTCGATGGCCAGCCGATGTTCGGTGTCGAATCGGCCGGCGAATTCTTTGCCATGGCCGATGCGGAGCAGGTGAGGGCCGCGCTTTGAACAAGCCTATCTCCAGGAACGATCCCGCCGTGATCGGTGCGGCCGATTTCTTCGCCCGCTCTGCCGCGCGGCTCGGCTTCGACGTTCCGCCCGGTCTCTACGATCCCAACATCATTCCGGCCTCGGGCGATCCCGGTACCGACAAGATGCTCGAGATCATCGCGCGCGAGCAGCCGGTGCGGCCGGCGGCGGTCCTGATCGCAGTGGTCGATCATCCCGAGCCGACCATCCTCCTGACGCAGCGCTCGGCGCATCTGAACGACCATGCCGGCCAGATCGCCTTTCCCGGCGGCAAGATCGACGCGACGGACTCCTCGCCGCTCGATGCGGCGCTGCGCGAGGCCGAGGAGGAGGTCGGGCTGTCCAGAGACTTCGTCGAGCCGATCGGCTATCTCGATCTCTATGGCACCGGCTTCGGCTTCCGCATCCTGCCCACGGTTGCCAGGGTGCGCCCGGGTTTTGAGCTGACGATCAACCATTCCGAGGTTGATGACGCGTTCGAAGTGCCGCTATCCTTCCTGATGAACCCGGCCAACCACCAGGTGCACAGCAAGGAATTCCGCGGCATGGAGCGGTCCTACTACGCGATGCCGTTTGCCGAACGCTACATCTGGGGCGCGACGGCCGGCATGCTGCGCGTACTCTACGAGCGGATCTATTCCTCATGATCCGCCCGATCCTGACCGAGATCGGAATCTTCCTCGTTCCCTTTGCCGTCTATGCGCTGTTCCTGGCCGCCACGCGCTCCGGCCTGTTCGTGCAATCGTCCTGGCCGATCACCATCGTCGCACGCCTCATGCTGGCGGCGCTCGTGCTGGTGATCGCGGGGCTGATCGGCTTTGCGCATTTCTCCGGCGCCGCGCCGGATTCGACCTATGTCCCCGCCCATGTCGAGAACGGCAAGCTCGTGCCGGGCGTGGAAAGATAGGGCCGGCCGATGAGCGCGGTGCCCATGCTCGCCGATGCGCCCTGGCTGATGTCGGGCGGGACCGCGCGCGTCCTGCAATTGCTCAACGCGGATGGCGAGGAGGCGCGGGTCGTCGGCGGCGCCGTGCGCAACGCGCTGCTCGGCCTCCTGCCCGGTGACATCGACATCGCGACCACGGCGCTCCCGCACGAGGTGATGCGGCGCGCCAAGAGCGCCGGCATCAAGGCCGTGCCGACCGGCATCGACCACGGCACCGTCACCCTCGTCATCGACAGCCAGCCTTACGAAGTCACGACGCTGCGCGAGGACACCGAGACCTTCGGCCGCAAGGCCAAGGTCGCGTTCGGCCGCGACTGGGTGAAGGACGCCGAGCGCCGCGACTTCACGATGAACGGGCTCTCGGTCGATGCCGACGGTGTCGTCCACGATTACGTCGGAGGCATCGCAGATGCGGCGGCGCGGCGCGTGCGCTTCATCGGTGATCCCGACCAGCGCATCGCCGAGGATTTCCTGCGCATCCTGCGCTTCTTCCGCATCCACGCCGCCTTTGGTGCCGGCGATCCCGATCGCGACGGCTATCTCGCCTGCATCCGGGGACGCGCCGGCCTTGCGAGCCTGTCGGCCGAGCGGCTGCGCATGGAGATGCTGAAGCTGCTGGTCGCTCCCGGCGCGTCCGCCGCCGCGCTCGCCATGGCCGATGGCGGATTGCTGCAGGCGCTGACCGGCGGCGTCGTTTATACCGGGCCGCTCTCGGCGATGATCGCGATCGAGCGCGAGCTTGGCCTCGCCGCGAGCAGCACGCGGCGGCTCGCCGCGCTGACGGTCGCTGTGACCGAAGACGCCAAGCGCGTCGCCACGCGGTTGAGGCTCTCCAATGCGGAAACCAAGGCGCTGGATTCGATGGGGCACCGCTGGTGGCGCTTGGCCACCAAGGGCGAAGCCGATGCGCAGCGATTGCTCTACCGGCTCGGCGCGGAGCGCTATCACGATCGCGTGTTGCTGGGCTGGGCGCGAGCCGGCGGTGACGTCGGCTCATCGCGATGGCGTGCGCTCGCCGAGCTGCCGCAGCGCTGGATTGCGCCGAAATTTCCGCTCCGCGCTGCCGACTTCATCGCGCGCGGCATGGCGGAAGGACCCGCGCTCGGACATGTCTTGACGCTCGCCGAGGACGCTTGGCTTGCTGCGGATTTTCCCCTAGAGGAAGCCGCACTCGTTTCCATCGCCGATCAAGCTGCGGCACGAATCAGCCGCGACGAGAGAACGTGACCATCGTCTCAGGCTTCGCCGACATCTCGATCTTTCAGCTGCTGCTGGTCGCGTTGATGGCGTTGTTTGCTTCGATCATCGGTGGTCTCGCCGGCTACGGCACCGGCGCCCTGATGCCGCTGGTGCTGGTGCCTCTCGTTGGCGCCGAGCCCGTGGTGCCGATCATCGCGATCTCCGCGATCTTCACCAATTCCAGCCGCGCGGTCGCCTATCTCCGCTATGCCGATCGCCGCCGCGCGCTGATCGTGCTGGCCTGTGCGGCACTGACGACCGCGCTCGGCGCCTACGGCTATACGCGCCTCACCAATGCGGGGGCGGCGCTCGTGATCGGCTCCATGCTGATCCTGAGCGTGCCGCTGCGCCGTGTGCTCCGCCGCCGCCAGGTCAAGATCGGCGACACCGGTCTCGCGGCAGGCTCGGTCGGCTATGGCGTGCTGGTCGGCGGCACCTCTGGCTCCGGCGTGATCCTGCTATCGCTGCTGATGGCCGCGGGCCTTGAGGGCGCCGCCGTCATCGCGACCGATGCAATGATCTCGCTCGGCACCGGCCTCATCAAGATCTCGGTGTTCGGCCTCGCCGGCGCTGTCACTGCGCAGGTGCTCGCCTTTGCACTTCTGATCGGTGCCATCGCGATTCCCGGCGCGTTCCTGGCCAAAGCCTTCGTCGAGCGGATGCCGGTACACATCCACACCGCGATCCTCGACGTCGCGGTGATCACGGGCGGGTTGGTGATGATCTCTGCTGCGGCGAGGCAGCTGATCTAACGCCGACAGGTGTCCCGCTGCGGGGGTTGGATCAGGCCGCAGGTCTAGTGTGAGGGACTACAATCCAGTTCCTTGATCCTGCCGGCGGCATCAAACGCCAGGAGTGCACTCATCACGCCGGCACTGGTGATGTACGAGATGATGGTGCCGTCGTTGCGCCAGGGATTGAGGTCGTCCAACGTGCCCGCCGGATATTTTCGGAGGCGATCGACCCAATAGGCACGAAGTGCCTCGCGGCCGGTGATGGTTTGCCCGCCGGCGCAGCCGCAATGGACCACGGCGTCCTCGGCATAGAGTTCCAAAATCGCGTCGATGTCGCCCGCGCGATACGCATCAAGCCAGTCGACCGCAACGGCCATGGGATCAAAGGACATATTTTTCACTCACATGCGTCCAAATCTGGTTCAGGCCGGGGAACCACCGAGCCTCCTATGATTTTAATATCCCACCCGGCCGCGGCCATATGCCGAAGGACATAGAGGACCGGGCCGAGGGCAAGATCGATGTTGGACGCGTCCGCCAGGCAGGGGATACTCAAGCCCATCCGGCTTTTGCTCGTTGATCCACAGCCGATCGTTTTGCAGGGACTGAGGTCGGTCCTCGGGACGCAGCCGGATTTCGACGTTGTCGCAGCGTCCAGCGATCGGACAAGCTGCCTCCAAGCAATTCGGAAGCTGACGCCTGACGTCGCGCTTCTTGCCGACAAGGTGCCGGATCTCACGGTCTCCGAGATCCTCGCGATCGTGAAGGCTGAGAAGCTCTCGACGCGCCTGGTGTTCTTTGCCGAGTCCGACACCGACCACGATCTGACCTCAGCCATCGCAGCCGGCGTCTGCAGCTCAATTTCGAAATATGCCTCTCCCGCCACGATGCTGCGATCGCTGCGGCTGATGACGAAAAGCGGTGTGGCACTGGAGAAGTCCGACCTCTCGGCAGCCGGCAAGGAAGCGGACGGCGACGGCAAAGTCGAAAAGATGCTGGAGCTGTTGACGCAACGGGAACGTCAAATTGCACGACTCGTGGCGGAAGGACTATCGAACAAGGAGATCGCGCGCCAGCTCAACGTTTCCGACGGGACGGTCAAAGTCCACCTGTACAATATTTTCCAGAAGCTTGAGATCACCAACAGGACTGTGCTCGCGACCATCGCGTTGCTGCAACGCCCCTCCGGCCTGGCCGCGCTCTCGCTGGCCTTTCTGGCGTTCGCTATTGCGGACGAACTCAAGGCGTCGGAAGCGAACGATATCTTGCCGGATGAGAACGGCGTCGGCCACGCGGACGAGCACGCGGGATACGAGCACGCGGCCTACGAGCCATGGAAAAAAGGGATTCTCCGGCACCTCGTCGTTTGGGAATCCGGCGAGACGCCCACGCAAGCCCAGAGAGACTTGTTCGCCAAGGCCGCCCAAATCACCAACCCGGCAGCGGCGATGGAAGCGCAGCGCACGGCCGAGCAATCTGGAGGCTCGAAAGCGTGGACACACCCCGGTCCAGCAGGATCGGGCGCGCCCGATCTTCCGCGCTTACTGCGAGAAGCGATCGACATACAGACCGGTGACGACCCGGCCCCGGAACATCAATTCCCGCGGCTTCTTTCCAATGCGATGTCGATGCACGGAGGGTATGGCAACTTTGCTATTCTCACCGGTGCGTTGATCTACGCACTGCAGGACCCTCATCTCGCCGCGCACGCGCATGACCTCCGTGACGCCTCGATCGACAGCATCCTGGCCGCCACCGAAGAGAGTGCGACCACAAAGCTGGCCGCGATCACCCATGCTGCCGCCAATCCTGACGACCATTCAGCCCCAAGTTTTCTTTCGCAGGATGTCCGCCTGTCTTCCGCCGTTGTGACCACTGGACACGACAATGCCGCTCAAGAAGGCGCTCTGGTTCAAAAAGGCCCAGGCGATGCGGGTGACAATCTCCATACACCTGTTGGCGCGGACCCTGGTCACGATGCCGGTAGCGGCGTAGGCGGCAACGTTGAAAAAATTGTTTATCGCTCCCCGATCGACTCCGAGTCTGACCATTTCAACTCGACCTCACCCGACACTGTGTTCGATTTCGCGTCGGGGCCGGGCAGGATCAATCTTGCGGCTTTCGGAGCGCTTGCCTGGCTGCATATGACGGCGGCAACCAAGTCTATACCGCCACATACACTCGCCTGGGTCTACGACTCCGCAAGCAATGAAACGATCGTCTATGTGAATGCGACCGATCGTGTCCTTGATGTCGGCGATCGCGGCCTGCTGGAAATCCATCTCGAGGGGATTGTGGCCGTTGCGGAGGCGGATGTCGGCTCCGAGCCAGATGGTGCGGCTGTTGCGACCACCTTGGAGCAGCTCGAAGCAGTGCTGATATCGGCGACCGAAACCGATGCGACTGTTTCGAGCAAGGATCATGTCCAAACCACTATCGAGGGGAGCGAGAGCTCGCTCGGGACGTCTGGAGCCTGGGCGATTCTGGCCAACGGCGGCTCGGGGTTCCAGTTTGGGCAGGCTCGCTTGGGAACGTCGACGAGGCTCGGAAGCTCCACCGGCGCATCGGCGGATCCAACGGAAGAGAGCGATGGTGCGTCTGCCGCGTCGGCTCACGGATCATCCATGGAGCTTGCGCATAGCGGGACGGCCCCGGTAGCCGCAAATGTCGCATCGAACAGTGGTCCGGCCAATACGGGCAACGGCGTTTCGTCGACTGCACCCAACGAGATCGGCCAACCCAATATCGTAACCGCCGACAACGCGGAGCACGGCAACTCGCAGCACGCTTCAGACCCATCGACTGAAGCTGGCTCCAAACCGGGCAACGGCGTCGGCAATGGCGCCGAGCATCACGATAAGGGCCCGGAGGCACCGGGAGGATCAGCGAAGAAGGCAGAACCAGACGGCGCGGAACACGGCAAAGCCGGGCACTCAAACGCTGCAAAAGCACCGGACGCAGCTAAGACCGATCCGGACGTCGCAACGGACGCCAACGCGGGTCACGGCAACTCAAAGCACGCTTCGGAGCCGGGGTCTGCAAAAGCGGCAGCCGACGAATCGACTGAAGCTGGCTCCAAACCGGGCCATGGCGTCGGCAATGGCGCCGAGCATCACGATAAGGCCTCTGAGGCTCCGGGAGGGTTAACGAAGAAGGCAGAACCAGCGGGCGAGGATCATGGTAAATCCGGGCACTCAACCGCACCGGACGCAGCCGAGATCGATCCAGGCGCCGCAACGGCTGCCGGCGCAGTCCACGGCAACTCGCAGCACGCTTCGAAACCAGAGTCTGCAAAG
Source organism: Bradyrhizobium sp. 40 (assembly GCF_023100925.1). NCBI lineage: Bacteria > Pseudomonadati > Pseudomonadota > Alphaproteobacteria > Hyphomicrobiales > Nitrobacteraceae > Bradyrhizobium > Bradyrhizobium sp. 40. Next base: position 5,755,484 of record NZ_CP064688.1, on the reverse strand, counting down.
GCGGCAGCCGGCGAACCGACTGAAGCCGGCTCCAAACCGGGCAACGGCGGCGAGCACCACGCTTCGGCTTCTGATGCGGCGCACGGACCAGCGAAGACGGCAGAACCAAGGGCTGCGGAACACGGCAAATCCGGGCACTCATCCGCTGCAAACGCATCGGACGCGGCCGATATCGATCCGGGCGCCGCAGCGGCCGCCAACGCTGGCCACGGCAACTCGCAACACGCTTCGAAGCCAGACTCTACGAAGGCGGCAGCCAGCGAAGCAAGTGAAGCTGGCTCCAAACCGGGCAATGATGGCGGCCATGGCGCCGATGATCATCACGCTTCGGCTTCTGAAGCCGCGCAAGCATCAGCAACGACGGCAGAAACAGGCGGCGCGGAACACGGCAAATCCGGGCACTCATCCGCTGCAAACGCATCGGACGCAGCTGAGACCGATCCGGGCGTCGCAACGGCCGCCAGCGCAGGCCACGGCAACTCGCAGCACGTTTCGGAGCCGGGATCTGCAAAGGGAGCAGCCGCGGAATCGACTGAAGCTGGCTCCAAGCCGGGCAACAGCGTCGGCCATGGCGCCGAGCATCAGGCTTCGGCTTTTGATGCGGGGCAGGGACCAGCGAAGACGGCAGAACCAGCCACCGTGGACCACGGCAACCCGGACAACGAGTTACACTCGGCCTCTGCGAACGCGTCGCAAGCAGCCGACATCACAGAGCCGAGCGTCGCAGCAGGCGGTAACGCCGGACGCGGTAACTCGCAGCACGCTCTGCAATCTGCTGCAATCGCATCAGAAGAGGCACACCCGACCGAAGCTGCGTTCGAAACCGGCGGCCTGGACCAAGGACCGGTGTTCCGCTTCGATAAAGGCGCAACCCCTGCTACTCCTGTCGCGGTGGGTGAGCTTAAAAAACTCGATGATCCGCTGGGTTCGCACGTTCCGTCCAGTCAGGAAGAAGGCCTCGGGTTTAACGTCAACATCGTCCCTCATGCACTGAACGGACACGCGGACGATCACGGCAATAGCGGTGCGCATCAAGCCATTGTGCCTGTGCATCATGATTTGCTGATTTGAACTGTGATCGCGACGGGGCGATGACTGGCGGGCTCCGACTTTGGTGAGAGACTTCCCGCGACCGAACGTATCGGCGAGCGCATCTGCCTGGTCTCGCGTCTCAGAAACGTAACGCTTCGGCGGATCAGCCTCTTTGCTGAATTGTTCAGGGTTGCAGCCGTGAGAGCAGACGTTGCCGATCCTGATCGCGACGTCGCTGCTCCATGCGCATCCGTTCGAGCTCGCCTTCGGCTTTGGCTGTGTCCTCGTTCTGGCGCTTCATTTCAATGATCAGCGCCTCTTGCTCGGCGAGCCGCCGTTCTCCTTCGACGACCTCGCGTTCGATCTGGCTCAGCTCATCGTATATCGCCGTCGTGTACATCGCGATCCTCGCGCGGCCGTGCTGCAGAAGGCACGCCGGAGAGCAGTTTTCGCCTCTTCCAGGAGCTTGATCGGGCCGCTTGGTGCGGCCTTGACCGAAGCGCAAGGCGCATGACTTTCAACTCAATCAGCTTCTCGAACGTTCCGGCTGTTTCCATTTTTTCCCGAGCTTGGATCGGTCGATCGAGCGGCCGTGTTGTAATCATTTTGGCGGAAGCGGCTCACCTAACACGCGACTGCCTGGAACGGACCTCCTCGCGGCGACAATGCACTCGGCTCAGGGCTGCGCCTCAGTCAAGTTGCAAACAAGCGGTCGGCACAATATCGTCGATCGTCCGCCCGCATGTCTGACGTCCGATCTTTCAGGAGCCAACACTATGAATGTGGTCTCAGTGCCCGGCGGGATCCATCGCCCTCCAGGGAAGGTCGATATCCCGTCTGCCTGGCGGGGCGCTGAGATGAAAGCCAATCCCAATCGATGGTTGATATCGCTTGCAGCCGGCGAGATCGCGGAACTTGAGGGCGCGGCTGAAACGTATCTGGGCAAAAACAAAAGAATTGCCGAGATCACGAAGGAAAGCTTTCCGCTTCCCCGCTTCGGCGCGCATCTGGAAGAGCTTAAGACAACGCTCCTGGCTGGCCTTGGCTTCGAAGTGATCCGCGGCCTGCCGGTGGCAAAATATAACCAGGAGCTCGCCGCGACGATATTTTGTGGGGTGGGCGCGCATCTTGGATCGGCGCGGTCTCAGAATGCAGCGGGTCACATTCTCGGTCACGTCCGTGACACCGGCGCCGATGCGAAGGATCCGAATACCCGCATTTATCAAACCTCGGAACGGCAGACATTCCACACGGATTCGTCCGACGTGGTTGGATTGTTATGCATTCGCGAGGCGATGGAGGGAGGGGATTCTCTCCTTGTCAGTACGACGACAATCTACAACGAGATGTTTGACAGGCGTCCCGACCTTGCCACCCTCTTGTTTGATCCGATCGCGACAGACCGGCGAGGCGAGGTGCCGGAGAACGAAAAGCCATATCTTGAAATCCCGGTGCTGAATTGGCATGCGGGGTTCCTGACCGGGTTCTATCAGCGCCAGTATATCGATAGTGCGCAGCGCTTCCCCGATGCGCCGAGACTGACTCCGGCTCACGTCGAGGCGCTCGATCTCTTCGACACGCTCGCAAATGATCCCGGGCTGCATTTCGGCATGCGGCTTCAGCCGGGTGACATGCAGTTCGTTTACAATCATGCCTTGTTGCATGACCGGACCGGATTCCGCGATTGGCCCGATGCAGGCCAGAAGCGTCATCTGTTGCGCCTTTGGCTCAGCATGGAAGGCGACCGGCCGCTGCCCGATTGTTTCAAACAGCGCTATGGCTCGATTGAGATTGGCAACCGCGGCGGCATCATCACCAAAGGTACCAGTTTGAACGTCCCGTTGGATTGACGTTCCGGATGGTTTGAACCGGAAGCCCAGACCCAACTTGGCCTCGCAAGCTCTAGCCGCAGGAGCAGGCCGGACAATCCCTTCGACAGCGCCAAGCTGAAACTCTCAACGTGGCTCGACGCGACCAGGGCGAGTATCCATAAATGCCGCTTCTCGGCGTAAAGCGGACTTACGCATCACCCGAGCTACTTGAATGCCGCGGTCTCCGCCGGGGCGGGTGTACTTGGCCGCACGAATACAATGGTGGAGTTCACTGGAATTTCCGCGTTCTCGCGGGTGCCCTGACCGATGAGAATGAGGCCTGCTCCACCATTGGCCACCGTCAGGATGACCGGTTCACCCGCCCATGTCCTGATCGGCTCCATCCCGATGATGAGAAACTCACCGATTGGCTGGTCCAAGTACTGAAGTCTCAGCTGCGGAGCGATTTCTGCGGGCGCAAGTCCGAAACCCAACCGTTGCGCGCGCGCATAGATTTCGGTCAACGACGCTGTCTCGCCCTTGAAGCCGAGCTCCGCGGCCGAGACAGGGACGAGCTGCACGTCCGTTTTCTTGCCACTCAGGGTAAAAGCCGGCCGCGCAAGGACTTCAGCAGCGGCGCTTCCGACGTCGCAGCCCATTGCACTCATCGCCTTGCGAAGGGCGCGCATGTCCCTGAATGTCCCTATCGCAATCGTCTTCCACAGCCGAACATCGGCGGCCGAACTGACGGGAGTCTGCGATCGCTGCACCGGAGGAGCAGTCTTGAGGTCCAGGTGATTGCGCAGAACGTCCTGCGCGGTGCATTGAGCTTTGGCCTCGCTAGCGAAAGCGAGGATAAGCGCGCCACAGAGCAGCAGGGCAATAACGCCGACGTCGCGTTCTGTCGAACGATTCGGCCTCGCGATGTCTCGGTGCGAGGCGATGTAATCGATCTCGCCGCGCGTCGTGCCGATGTCCATGAGCTCCCTGTCGCTGAGGCCGCGCAGGGTCGCTTGTGCACGCCGGCGTCTACGGCGCTCCCGCCATGTGCTCAAGAATTGCTGGACGAGGCTGACAGCGCGCTGCGTTGATCCGAAGGGCCGTCGCATCCATGCGGCGCCATAGATCGCGCTCATCGCAATCTCCTTTGGCTTGCTTCTCACCGAGGGCTAAGGTGCCAATGCTCGGTCCGGCACGCTTGACGAGGGGCTTACATTTTTCTTACCGGCGGCTTATTCTTTGTGTCCAGCCGGTGCGGGGGCGTTTCCGTGAGGCTGACGTCGGCCGATCCCGCGACGCTGGGCAAGGCACACTCGATATTCGGCTTACATTTTTCCGTTCGAAGGCCTATCCTCGCCGGACAATCGCTGCGGCGCTCTCGGAAGTAGAGGGCAAGCCTGGGGAATGGTGCCATGCGCTATTTCTTCGAGGACTGTGTGCTGGATACCGACCGGCGCGAGTTGCGGCGCGGGGCCGATGCCGTGCCTACGACGCCACAGGTACTTGATCTGCTCGGCTATTTGATCCGCAGCAGGGATCGGGTCGTCAGCAAGGATGATCTCATAAACGCGATTTGGAATGGTCGGATCGTGTCCGACGCGGCGCTGACGACCCGATTGAACGCGGTCCGACGCGCGATCGGCGACTCAGGCGTGCAACAACGTCTTATCAAGACATTTCCACGAAAGGGCTTTCGTTTCGTGGGCGCTGTCCACGATGACGAGCGATGTCCCGAAACTGCGGTGACATCAGGCGCCCTCGCAGAACCGGCGAATCTTGCGCGCGCAGCCGCGGAGGCAGCGGTTTTGGTCCCGGAGTTCTCCGAAAAAGTAGCTTTCAAATGGCGGTCCAAGAACTGGGTGCGTCACATCAGAGGCCCTCTGAAGTTCGTCGGCGGGACGCTGGCGTCGGTTGCTGCCATCGGTGCAATTGCCGGCGGCCTTGTCGGTTATTGGAATGTTTGGAAGACGCTCCGTACCGACGCGGTTCAGGAAGCTCGAGAGCTTCACGGACAGCCGATAGTCAGGCCCGAGATCGCGCATCGTCTCTCTCTCATCGTGTTGCCCTTCGCCAACCTCAACAACAATCCAGAGCAGGATCACCTTGCCGATGCCATCACGACAGATTTGACGACCGATCTTGCGCGAGCGCCCGCCACTTTCGTCATCGGACGCGAGGCCGCCCGCACCTACAAGAATAAGTCGATCGATCTGAAGCAGCTTGGAACGGATATCGGCACCCGCTGGGCGGTGCGCGGCGCGGTGAAGCGCAGCGGAGATCAGGTGCGGATCAGCGTATCGCTGACTGATCTTCAGACTGCGCACGACGTATGGTCCGACCGGTTCGACGGCGATCGGACAGATCTAGCCATCTTGCAGAAGAATATCACGGTGCGGCTCCTCTGTGTTGCGCACCTGCAGCTCCGCCAATACGAAGAAGCCATCGAACCGTGTAGCCGATCGCTAAATATCGGCGCGGGCCTTCAGGCTTACACAAGCTGATCTCGGCCTACGGCCGACGGGACAAATGGGAGTTGCCGTGACAGTGCTGGCTGCACCACTTAAGCGAGATACGATAATTACAGGCAGGGCGTTCCGAGGATGGCCTTCTGCTTCCAGGAATTCAGATGCTGAAAGTATCCGCCGAGGGACTCGGCCAGCAAAGTGTAACGGCCGTCAGTCCCTTGGTGACCGACAGGCGGCTGTCCCATGATTGAATTCCCTGCCAGACGCCTGCGAGCCGTCGGTTGCGAGCGAGCTGCGTCTTTCGGAATGTCCTGCTCCATTGTCGCCTCCGCCTTTTCGGTTCTGACAAGAAGATGAATCCGGACAGCGCCTCGTCGGCCGTTCTGCGCCATGCAGCGATGTCCGCTATCGCGCCTTTTTGGCGGAGAAGCGGACATCACGCGCGCCGGAGCTGTGCGCTCCGATCAAACTAGGACGTGGCCTCAGCCGCGCTTACTCCTCGTCTTCGTCATCATCCTCGTCTTCGTCGTCGAGCTCTTCCAGTCGATCGAGCACCGCGAGCGGCAGCGTCTCGCGAAACAGATCGCCTTCTGCGCCCATCCAGAGACAGATCACGTCGTCGCCCTTCACGTCAGCGACGGTGAGCGGCTGCCCGCCTGATTTCAGCATGACGATATCGCCGGCTTTTAGTTCCATGGATGGTCCTTTCGGTTGATTGACGGAGAAGCTAGCAAACCGGCATGACATGCCGATCACGGGCTACTTGGTCAGTGGATGTGTTGCGGTAGGGCGCATGCGCCGGCCGGGCTGCTGAAATCGATCAGAGAGCTTTAGGCCGGAGCGATCCCATCACGAGAGGCAATGGCGCCTGTTCGATGGGTGGCGCAAGGGCTCTTCCGTCCCGTGCGTCGCGACCATGACACCATGCGCCTGTTTTGCCCGACGGAGCAAATGATTTCGTCAGATCCGCAGTTTGCGTTTACCGCAAGTCCTTGATTCTGCTGCGGCCGTCTACTGTGCATGGGGTTGTTTTCAATGTTTTTGTTTGCGCACCCTGATTGCAGTCAGCCCGGCAGCAGTTCTGTCAGCGAGCGGATGATGCGGTCGGGCTTCACCGCCGAGCCTTCGGGCAGGCCGTCGCCATGCACGTCGATCCAGATCGCGTAGATGCCGAGACGCTGCGGCGTCACGACTTCCCATTCCAGATTGTCGCCGATCATCCATGTGTCTCTTGCGGTGACGCCGAGCGCGTCCATCGCGTGCAGATAGGCGCGCTCCTCGGGCTTGCCGAAGCCGTGCTCGCCCTCGATCTGGATGTGGTGAAAGCGATGCGCCAGCTCGAAGCGCTCGACCTTGGCGCGCTGGGTGTCGGCGGCGCCGTTGGTCACCAGCGCGAGCTTGATGCCGAGCGCCTTGAGCCTGTCGATGGCGTCATGCGCGCCGGGGAAGACGAACATCTCCTCTTCGCGATAGGCGGTGAAACGGTCGGCGAGACGAATGGCGAGGTCGTCGGGCAGGGCGCGATGACCGGCGGCCGCGAGCGCGGCGAAGCCGCCCTTGACGGTGAGATGCCGGGCCTCGGCGAGCTTCATCCGCCAGGAGGCGTCCGCATTGGCCCAGAAGTTTTTCGCGAACGCCAGGACGGTGCTTGCGACCAGTTGCGGCGGCAGCGGCGCGAGCTCCTCCGCGAACTCCGCTGTGATCGCGTTCCAGGCGATCTCGGGCCGCGCATAGGCCGACAGGATGGTGTCGTCCATGTCGATCAGCATGGCGCGCGGCAGCGGCCTCATTGCGGGATTCATCGTCGTCATGGCCATTTCACCTCCGGCGGCAGCGACGACAGGATCGAATCCACATTGCCGCCGGTCTTGAGACCGAAGATGGTGCCGCGGTCGTAGAGCAGGTTGAACTCGACATAGCGGCCGCGCCGGATCAATTGCTCCTCGCGATCCTCCGCGGTCCAGCTCGTCGCGAAATTGCGCCGCACGATGTCGGGATAGATCTTCAGGAAGGCGCGGCCGACATCCCGGGTGAAGGCGAGGTCGGCGTCCCAGTCGCCGCTGTCATGCCAGTCGTAGAAGATGCCGCCGATGCCGCGCGCCTCTTTGCGATGCGGCAGGTGGAAATACTCGTCGCACCACCTCTTGTACTTGTCGTAATCGGCGACGCCGTTCGGCTGCGTGCAGGCCTGTTTCATTGCGGCGTGGAAGGCGACGCTGTCGGCGTCGTCCTGCGTGCGGCGGCGGTCGAGCACCGGCGTGAGATCGGCGCCGCCGCCGAACCAGGCTTTGGTGGTGACGACGAAGCGTGTGTTCATGTGCACCGCCGGCACGTGCGGATTGCGCAGATGCGCGATCAGCGAGATGCCGGAGGCCCAGAATTTCGGGTCGTCCGCCGCACCGGGAATCTGCGCGCGAAACTCGGGCGCGAATTCGCCGTGCACGGTGGAGCAGTGCACGCCGACCTTCTCGAACAGGCGGCCGGACATCATCGACATCACGCCGCCGCCGCCGGCCGCGCCGGTATGATCGGTGCGCTGCCACGGCGTGCGTTTGAAGCGGCCCGGCTCGCCCGAATAAAGGCTTTGCGGGGCATCGTCCTCCAGCCGCTCGAAGCTCGCGCAGATGTCATCGCGCAGGGCTTCGAACCAGGCGCGTGCGCGCGTCTTGCGGTCTTCGATCAAGCTCGGGTCCATTGTGGATGTCATTCTCTCAACCCTGCGGACCGTAATAGGTGCAGCTCTCGTTGCAACTGTCGCGGTGGATGCTGACGCGGGTGAGCTTGCCGATAGGGGCGAGCCGCTCCCACACGAAGCGCGAGAGGTTTTCCAGCGTCGGTGTGCCCAGCGCCTCGATCTTGTTGAGGTACTTGTGATCAAGCGTCATGCGCACGTCCTCGATGGCGCGCTGGACCAGGCCGAGATCGATCACCATGCCGGTTTTGGGATCGGGCGTGCCGCGCAGCGTCACCTCGGCGCGAAAGGAGTGGCCGTGGATCTCTTCGCTATCAGCGCCGAACGTCGTTCCCGACAATGAGTGCGCCGCCTCGAAGCGAAACGATTTCGTCAATTCCCACATCTGTTCGAAAACCAATCCTATCTGATACCAAGCGACTTATGCGTCTGCACGCTGAGCCGCCATTGCGGATGATTGAGGCAATAGTCGATTGCGCCCGCGGTGTTTTGGGCGACCTCGGGCCCGTCCATCGGCTGCAGCGAGAAGCGCTCGAAGGCGAGATCCGCGAAGGTCTCCGGCATGGCGAGCGGCTGCGGATAGACCAGCTTCAGCTCGTGGCCGCGCCGGATCACAAGATCGCTGCCGCCCTTCGGGCTGACGCAGATCCAGTCGAGACCCTCGGGCGGGGCGATCGTGCCGTTGGTCTCGACCCCGATCTCGAAGCCGCGGGCATGGAGCGCGTCGACCAGCGCGGCATCGACCTGAAGCAGCGGCTCGCCGCCGGTGAGCACCACGTAACGGTTGTCGGTGGAGGCCGTCCATTGCGCCGCGATGGTGCCGGCGAGTTCCGCAGCCGAAGCATAGCGCCCGCCGAGCGTGCCGTCGGTGCCGACGAAATCGGTGTCGCAGAATTTGCAGGTGGCCTCGCTGCGGTCCGCCTCGCGCCCGCTCCAGAGATTGCAGCCGGCAAAACGGCAAAACACGGACGCGCGCCCGGCGTGGGCGCCTTCGCCTTGCAGTGTCAGGAAGATTTCCTTGACCGCGTAACTCAACCGTCTCTCCTCAACATATCAAACTTGCGGGTTCCGGAGCTGCCGCAGCGCTTCGCCTGCGGCCATCGCCGCGGTCATGGCGACATTGAGCGACCGCAGCCCCGGAGCGATCGGGATCACCAGCCGGGCGTCCGCCGCCTCGACCACCGCCTCGGTGACGCCGGCGCTCTCGCGCCCGAATAGCAGGATGTCCGCCGTCTGGTAACGGAAATCGCGGTAGTCGGTCGCCCCCTTGGTGGTGAACAGCAGCAGGCGGGCGCCCTGCGCCGCGCGCCATTGCTCGAATTTCGACCAGGAGTTGTGCCTGACGATGCTGACCTGATCGAGGTAGTCCATTCCCGCCCGGCGGAAATGCCGGTCGGAGACCGGGAAGCCCGCCGGTTCAATGATATGGGCGGCCACGCCCAGACAGGCGCAGAGCCTGAGAATCGTGCCGGTGTTCTGGGGGATGTCGGGTTGGAAAAGCGCTATCTGCATGGGCTGTGCCGGGTTCGGTGCGGGCCGGAAATGTCTCAATAAAACATCGCTGGCCGCGGAATTCGTGCATTGCACGCTCCCGCGCCGATAGCGGGCTTGCGCTCGCCCGGCAAGGGTGCCAATAGAACGATTCTGGACTGCTGTTTTCGCCTTGTTTTGGTGGGGGCACGTGAAGTTCTGCCGCCGCGGGGGGCCGCGGGCGCCGGCAGGCTGTTCTGGGGACCTTGGGGGCTCCTGGAGCGGTTCCGCCGGCTGCATAAGAAGAAAGGGTTGGAATCGTGACGACAGCGTCTTCGGCGGACCATCCGACACGCCGTGATTTCTTATTCGTTGCAACGGGGGCAGCTGCAGCAGTAGGGGGCGCAGCCGCGCTCTGGCCCTTCATTTCCCAAATGAATCCTGATGCGTCGACCATCGCCGCCGGTGCGCCGATCGAGGTCGATCTCAGCCCGGTCGCCGAGGGGCAGGACATCAAGGTGTTCTGGCGCGGCAAGCCGATCTATATCAGCCACCGCACCAAGAAGCAGATCGACGAGGCGCGCGCCGTCAACGTGGCGAGCCTGCCCGATCCGCAGTCCGACGAGGCCCGGGTCAAGTCCGGCCACGAGCAGTGGCTGGTCGTGATCGGCATCTGCACCCATCTCGGCTGCATCCCGATCGCCCATGAAGGCAATTACGACGGGTTCTTCTGCCCCTGCCATGGTTCGCAGTACGATTCGTCCGGCCGCATCCGCCAGGGGCCCGCGCCCGCGAACCTGCCGGTGCCGCCGTACCAGTTCGTTTCCGACACCAAAATCCAGATCGGCTGAGCCTCGGGCCCTCGTCCGAAGCTTCGCGCCGTCTCGTCGTACTATTTCCTCAGGATCGCATCATGAGCGGACCATCCGACTACCAGCCGAGCAATCCGGCCCTGCAATGGATCGAGCGACGTCTGCCGATCCTCGGCCTCATGCACTCCTCCTTCGTGGTCTATCCCACCCCGCGCAACCTGAACTATTGGTGGACCTTCGGCGCCATCCTCTCGTTCATGCTGGGGATCCAGATCCTGACCGGCGTGATCCTGGCGATGCACTACACGCCGCATGCCGACCTCGCCTTCAAATCGGTCGAGCTGCTGGTCCGTGACGTCAATTACGGCTGGCTGCTGCGCAACATGCATGCCGTCGGCGCCTCGATGTTCTTCGTCGCCGTCTATGTCCACATGCTGCGCGGCCTCTATTACGGCTCCTACAAGGAGCCGCGCGAGGTGCTATGGATCCTCGGCGTCATCATCTACCTGCTGATGATGGCGACGGGCTTCATGGGCTACGTGCTCCCCTGGGGCCAGATGAGCTTCTGGGGCGCCACCGTCATCACCAATCTGTTCTCCGCCATTCCCTATGTCGGCGAGAGCATCGTGACGCTCTTGTGGGGCGGCTATTCGGTCGGCAACCCGACGCTGAACCGCTTCTTCTCGCTGCACTATCTGCTGCCGTTCCTGATCGCGGGCGTCGTCGTGCTCCACGTCTGGGCGCTGCATGTCTCCGGCCAGAACAACCCTGATGGCGTCGAGCCCAAGACGGAGAAGGACACGGTTCCGTTCACGCCGCATGCGACCATCAAGGACATGTTTGGCGTGTCCTGCTTCATGCTGCTCTACGCCTGGTTCATCTTCTACATGCCGAATTACCTCGGTGACGCCGACAATTACATTCCGGCGAATCCGGGCGTGACGCCGCCGCACATCGTGCCGGAATGGTATTACCTGCCGTTCTACGCAATCCTGCGTTCGATCCCGAACAAGCTCGCGGGCGTGATCGGGATGTTCTCGGCGATCATCATCCTGTGCTTCCTGCCCTGGCTCGATGCTGCCAAGACCAAATCGTCGAAGTACCGTCCGCTGGCCAAGCAGTTCTTCTGGATCTTCGTCGCGGTCTGCATCCTGCTCGGCTATCTCGGCGCGCAGCCGCCGGAAGGCATCTACGTGATCGCCGGCCGGGTCCTGACGTTCTGCTACTTCGCCTACTTCCTGATCGTGCTGCCGCTGCTCTCGCGCATCGAAAAGCCGCGGCCGGTGCCGAACTCGATCTCGGATGCCGTCCTGGCCAAAACCGGGAGCAGGTCGACGCCGATGGTGTCGAGCGCGATCGTGCTTGCGCTGGCGGGCGCGTTGTTTGCGGGCTCAGCCGACAGCGCGCGTGCCTCCGAAGGCAGCGACAAGCCGCCGGGCAACAAATGGTCGTTCGCCGGTCCGTTCGGCAAGTACGACCGCGGTGCGCTCCAGCGCGGGCTGAAGGTCTACAAGGAAGTCTGCGCCAACTGCCACGGCCTGTCCTACGTCGCCTTCCGCAACCTCGCGGAAGCCGGCGGTCCCGGCTATTCGGTCGCGCAGGCTGCAGCCTTCGCCTCCGACTACAAGGTCAAGGACGGCCCGAACGACGCGGGTGACATGTTCGAGCGCGCGGGCCGGCCGGCGGATTATTTCCCCTCGCCATTCCCGAACGAGCAGGCCGCGCGTGCGGCGAACGGCGGCGCGGCGCCGCCGGATCTGTCGCTGATCACCAAGGCGCGCTCCTACGGCCGCGGCTTCCCGATGTTCATCGTCGACTTCTTCACCCAGTATCAGGAGCAGGGCCCGGACTACGTCTCGGCGCTGCTCCAGGGCTTTGAGGACAAGGCACCCGAAGGCGTGACCATCCCGGAGGGGTCCTACTACAACAGGTATTTCCCGGGCCACGCCATCAAGATGCCGAAGCCGCTCAGCGATGGCCAGGTCACCTACGACGACGGCTCGCCGACCACGATCGCGCAATATTCCAAGGACGTCACCACGTTCCTGATGTGGACCGCCGAACCGCACATGGAAGCGCGCAAGCGCCTCGGTTTCCAGGTGTTCATCTTCCTGATCATCTTCGCCGGCCTGATGTACTTCACCAAGAAGAAGGTCTGGGCCGACTCGCACTGAGCGGCCCGAGGCGAGAATGAAGAGGCCCCCGCAAGGGGGCTTTTTTGTTGGGCACGAGAGTGTGTTGTCAGGCGCGATTGCCTATCGCCCGCGCAGCCGCCAAAATACCAGCAATCGCTTCCCCAGAAACTCGTCGGAGGACACCATGGGAACCGCCATCACCTTCAAGCGCCCGGACGGCAAGGACGCATCGGGCTATCTCGCCAATGCCGCGCGCGGCAACGCGCCGGGCGTGGTGGTCATCCAGGAATGGTGGGGGCTGTCGGACCAGATCAAGGGCCTGTGCGATCGCTTCGCGCTGGCCGGTTTCGATGCGCTCGCGCCCGATCTCTACAAGGGCAAGGTGGTGCCGTATCACGACACCGACGCCGCCGGCAAAGAAATGAACTCGCTCGATTTCATGGACGCCACCACGCAGACCGTGCGCGGCGCCACGCAATATCTGTCGCGCAACGGCGCCAAGGTCGGGCTGACAGGCTTCTGCCTCGGCGGTGCCGTCACCATCATCGGCGCGGTGCATGTGCCGGAGCTCGCGGCCGGCGTCGTGTTCTACGGCATTCCGCCGGAGCAGGCCGCCAAGCCTGCCGACGTCAAGATCCCGCTCCAGGCCCATTTCGCCAACAAGGACGATTGGTGCACGCCGGAACTGGTCAATGGCTTCGAAAAGGCCATGAAGGCCGCCGGCAAGTCGCTGGAGCTGTTCCGCTATGACGCCGAGCACGCCTTCGTCAACGAGCAACGCCAGGCCGTCCACGACCGCGAAGCCGCCGAGCTCGCCTGGGGCAGGGCGACGGAGTTTTTTAGGAAGCATCTGGGGTAGGCTGGTCGCCGACGGACCGCGATCAGCTCTACTGCCGCGCCACGATTGAAAATCAATCACCGCAATCATAGTGCAGTCGCAGGGGTTTCCACCATGCGACTGCTGGAGAGCACGATGATTGTGGATGGCCGCTTGACCAAGATTGTGGTGCCGAGCAAAGCGCTGGAAGCGGCTCGGGACCCCGAGAGGGCCGGTTATCTAACCGGCGCTGTGGTCGACTATGTCAGCCAAATTCAGCACGTCGGCGTCTACACGAGAGGTGAGCTCCCGGCCGTGGCCATACAGGCCTATCATGCCGACTACTATCTCGCTCAGGTCTGCAACGGCGGTCACAGCCAGTTCATCGGCAACACAGGGCTCGCGATGCTCCCAACGACGTCCGGCGATGCACTCGCTGGATTGGAGGCGATGGGAGCGAGCTCGCAACACCAGATCTTGCAGGAGATGATCGCCTGGGTAGAGGCACATCCAGGCGAGGCTGCGCTGCAGACCGGATTCGAAAACCGCGCCGCGGCGCTCAGCGCGCTTGATAAGCGCTTCTATGCGGTAGAACGAGAGCAACCAATGACACCGCTCGCGGCCCGATGGATCGCAAGCTGGCCCGAATTGCGCGCCATCGCGCAGGAGCAGTATTCTTCTGAAATCGAGCGGCTTGCGCAGCTTAACCCACATCGGTCCCACCGCCGGATCTGGCAAAGCGTTCGCCACATCAGCTTCCAGATGACTGACGATTTGCAGATCACGGTCGCGGCGGCCTGCGGGGCGGTAAGGCCTGACCCAGAGCTCAAGGTTATGGTGCTTCCAGGATTCGACACCGATGTGGAGGGGCAGCAATGCACGGCGTTCGGCGTAAGGACCAACAAGGGCTCGCGGCTATGCGTCTTTGATGAGGCGGGTGGACGACTTTATCAACTTGCGACGCCCCCTACGATAGTGGGCGCGCGGCTGTCGACTGTGGGGACTGACACGATCCAGAATTTCTTGAGAATTGCCGAGCAAAACTTTGCGGCCGAAGCGATCGACCTGCTGTTGCGGAAGTTAAGTCTGGGCCCCACCGCGGCGATCACGGCCTTGAGCGTGAGCGACGATCGAGCCATTTGGTGTGCGGTCACAGGAGAGACCAGCGTTTTGATCGAACCTTGGGCGACCGCGCCCAGGTCATCGGATCTGGTGGCGAACTCGTGCTCAGGGTCATGCGAGACGAAATCGAGCGTCATGCCGCAGACGCGGCCGTGGGGCGCAACAGCCTGCAAGACCGGCCATAACCCTCGTTGCGATTTGCGCCATTTTGCGGTCGAGCCGACCCCAGCCACTCTTGACGCCGTCCCCGCGCCATGGTGAGTATCCGCCCTATGAGCACCGCCGTCCGCCCATCCCGTCTTTGGTGGCGCACCTCCTAAGAGGTGGCCGGTGCGATTTATTCTCCCAAAATCGTCTGAGGTCGCCCACGCAGTGCGGCGGCCTGATCGTTTGTCCTGTGTGGCGTTCCCTCGACAAGTTTCGTAAGAGGACCCCATGAACAGGACCGTCTTTGCCCTTCCGGCTCGAAGCGACTACGTGACCCGCGCAGGGCTTGCGATCACGCGCGTGGCGGAACAGTTTTCCGGCGGCGCCAACCGGCTCGACGATCTCGTCAGCCTGCTCGACCGCCGCCGCGGCGTGGTGCTGTCGTCGGGCACGACCGTGCCCGGCCGCTACGAGAGTTTTGACCTCGGCTTCTCCGACCCGCCGCTCAAGCTCGAGACCACCGGCGTCAATTTCAAGCTGGAAGCACTGAACGCGCGCGGGGAGGTGCTGATCGCCTTCTTCGCTGACGTCTTGCGCGAACCCTGCGTCGTGATCTCCGAGAAGACGCCCACGCGCCTTGCTGGTCATATCATTCGCGGCGAAGCCCCGATCGACGAAGACCAGCGCACGCGGCGCGCCAGCGTGATGTCGCTGGTGCGCGATCTCGTCGCCGCGTTCTCCGCCAATGACGACGGGGTGCTCGGCCTGTTCGGCGCCTTCGCCTACGACCTCGTGTTCCAGATCGAGGATCTCGTGCAGAAGCGCGCGCGCGAGAGCGACCAGCGCGACATCGTGCTCTACGTCCCCGACCGCCTGCTCGCCTATGACCGCGCCACCGGCCGCGGCGTCGTGCTCACTTACGATTTCGTGTGGAAGGGCGAGTCCACCGCGGGCTTACCGCACGAGACCGCCGAGAGCCCCTACCTCAAGACACCGCGCCAGGGTTTTGCCGATCACGCGCCCGGCGAATATCAGGCCACAGTCGAGACCGCGCGCGCCGCCTTTGCGCGTGGCGATCTGTTCGAGGCGGTGCCGGGGCAGCTCTTCGCCGAGCCCTGCGACCGCTCGCCGGCGGAAGTGTTCCAGCGGCTCTGCGTCATCAACCCGTCGCCCTACGGCGCGCTGATGAATCTCGGCGAGGGCGAATTTCTCGTCTCGGCTTCTCCGGAAATGTTCGTGCGCTCGGACGGACGCCGGGTCGAGACCTGCCCGATCTCGGGGACGATCGCGCGTGGTACCGATGCGATCGGCGATGCCGAGCAGATCCGCCAGCTCCTGAACTCCGAGAAGGACGAGTTCGAGCTCAACATGTGCACCGACGTCGACCGCAACGACAAGGCACGCGTCTGCGTCCCCGGCACGATCAAGGTGCTGGCGCGCCGGCAGATCGAGACCTATTCAAAACTCTTCCACACCGTCGACCATGTCGAAGGCATGCTGCGTCCAGGGTTCGATGCGCTTGATGCGTTCCTCACCCATGCCTGGGCCGTCACCGTCACCGGCGCTCCAAAACTCTGGGCGATGCAGTTCGTCGAGGATCACGAGCGCTCGCCGCGCCGCTGGTATGCCGGCGCGATCGGAGCGGTGAATTTCGACGGCAGCATCAACACCGGCCTCACCATCCGCACCATCCGGATGAAGGAGGGCCTCGCGGAAGTGCGCGTCGGCGCCACCTGTTTGTTCGACTCCGATCCCGCCGCCGAGGACCGCGAGTGCCAGGTCAAGGCCGCGGCCCTGTTCCAGGCGCTGCGCGGCGATCCGCCAAAGCCGCTGTCGGCCTTCGCGCCCGATGCCACCGGAAGCGGCAAGCGGGTACTGCTGATCGACCATGACGACAGCTTTGTGCATATGCTGGCCGATTATTTTCGCCAGGTCGGCGCCGATGTCACCGTAGTTCGCCATGTGCATGCGCTCGACATGCTCAAGCAGAAGCGGTGGGATTTGCTCGTGCTGTCGCCCGGGCCCGGCAGGCCTGAGGATTTCGGCATCAAGAAGACCATCGACGCGGCACTGGAGAACAAGCTGCCGGTGTTCGGCGTCTGCCTCGGCGTCCAGGCGATCGGCGAGTATTTCGGCGGCGAGCTCGGGCAGCTCACGCATCCCGCCCACGGCCGGCCCTCGCGGGTGCAGGTGCGCGGCGGGCGGCTGATGCGCAATCTGCCGAACGAGATCGTGATCGGCCGCTATCACTCGCTCTATGTCGAGCGCGACAGCATGCCGGAGGTGCTATCCGTCACCGCCAGCACCGAGGACGGCGTCGCGATGGCGCTCGAGCACAAGACCCTGCCGGTCGCCGGTGTGCAATTCCATCCGGAATCGCTGATGTCGCTCAGCGGCGAGGTGGGCTTACGAATTGTCGAGAACGCGTTCCGTTTGGATGCGCGCGCTGATTGAGAGGCACCATGACTTTTGACCACGATCTGAAGGCGAGCGTCCGCACCATCCCGGACTACCCCAAACCCGGGATCTTGTTCCGCGACATCACCACCCTGCTCGCGGATGCGCGTGCGTTCCGCCGCGCGGTCGACGAACTCGTCAATCCCTGGGCCGGCAACAAGATCGACAAGGTCGCCGGCATGGAAGCGCGCGGCTTCATCATCGGCGGCGCGGTGGCGCACCAGGTTTCGGCCGGCTTCGTGCCGATCCGGAAAAAGGGCAAGCTGCCGCACACCACCGTGCGGATCGCTTACTCTCTCGAATACGGCATCGACGAGATGGAGATGCATGTCGACGCCATCCAGCCCGGCGAGCGCGTGATCCTGGTCGACGACCTCATCGCCACCGGCGGCACCGCGGAAGGCGCGGTGAAATTGCTGCGCCAGATCGGCGCCAATGTGGTCGCCGCCTGCTTCATCATCGACCTGCCGGATCTCGGTGGCGCCGCCAAGCTCCGAGCGATGGACGTGCCGGTGCGCACGCTGATGACGTTCGAGGGGCACTGAGCGGCAACCGCGCCGCTGGTGACGTTCAGATCGGCTCGGCCTTTAGCTCCGACAGCCAATGCAGCATGCGCTCTTTGAGCAGCGCATTCCTGACATAGGCAGTCTCCTCATCCTCCAGACGCTCACATTCACCAAACGTCAGGGCCGCCTCGCCATGGGCGTTCCACGCAGCCTGGAGGCGACGACAGGTGTGGCTACCCTGGCGCAGCGAGAACCAGATGCGGTTCTGGATGGTCTCGAGGTTCGGGGCCTGACCGACCCAGGCCTCGCCCGAGGCCGCGCAGCGGACGACGTAGATGCCCGCAACGGTCTTCCGGTCCTTGTAGACGGCGATCGCTGCTTTCCGGTCGATGGTCACGGTGAAGGGGCCTTGCTGAGGAACGCTGGTGCGTAAACTCCAGTAACCGAAGGGCCGCTCGACGTCAATATTATCCGGGTAAAATGTTCAGGACCGTTGCAGGATCAGGCTGAGCTCGAGCTCGCGGAAGGCGAGATAATTGCGCCGGGTCCACTGGTGCAGCTCGGTCGAAGCATCCTTCTCATGGCGCAGGTAGCCGGTGAAGGAGAAGTTCAGGCGGCCGATATAGGTCTTCAGGAAGCCGGGCAACGCCGGCAGGCGCAGCAGCCGGCCGCCGGCCATCGCTTCCGGCAGCTCGCCGCGCACGATGTGCTCGTTATCCACCGTGATCAGGTTGATCCGCGGGATCTGTTCGCGCAGCATCTCGTGGGCGCGGGCCGAGACGCGGTCGGTGTCCGCAACGAACAGGATCATCGGCGCGACGTGGCGGCGCGCCGCCTCTTTCAACAGACCGATCTCCTCGGTCATCTTGAAGAACTCGTCAAAGGCGTGGAAGCCGAGGTCGATCACCTTGGCAAGCCCGTCATCGACGATGACGCGATCCATCAGCTGCATCTTGCCATAGGTGTCGATCACGTCGGCGGTCTCCGTGATCTTCGGCAGATAGTCGAGCAGCGACGGCTCCTTCAGGTTGACGTCGAAGGCCACGACGTTGCCGTTCTTGAGCAGCAAAAATTCGCTCAAAAGCCGCGCCAGCAGGGTCTTGCCGACCTGCGGGCGGGGCGAACAAATGATGTAGAGGGGCGTCGCGGGCATCGATAGCTATATCAGTCGAACTTGGCGACCAATCCAGCCGTATCCGCCCGGCTTGCGCAACTATTTTTAGCTGTTGCGGCTCCCGGATTTCGTCGAGCCGACGATATCGGTCAGCCGGATCCGGTCGAATTCGCTCCAGACGTTCGCAAGCCAATGCCGGACATAGCCGCGCAGCACGAACGAATAGTTCGCTGCCTCGTCGTTGATGCCCTTGTTGGCGACGAATTTCAGGAACGGGACGGAGGACACCTCGACCTGCTCATAGGCCATTTCGTTGAGCTTGGGGATGGTCAGCTCGGTCGCGTCCTTGATGCGGTTGAAATACGACTGGTAAGTCGCCTGGTCCCACTGGAAGAACTGGGTATCGTTGATGAAGTTCTTGACTAGGAAATATTTCGCGCCCCCCATGAAGCCTGCGGTCTCGGCGATTTCGTCCAGAGAGGCGATCGAGGGTCCGAGGATGTGGAACACGGCAAAGGTGATCTGGCCGGCCTTGGCGGCGTCGAGGAAACCGATGTCGCGCAAGGAGGCGAGCGCCGGCGAGAGCAGGCCGGCGCGGACGTCGATCACGGTAACCGACGGGCTCGTCGCGTTGAGCGTATCGAAGATCTTCATCTGGTCCGACGTCGTCGTCATGTCGACGATCTCGGTGATGTCAGGGTGGAAGCGCTTCAGGGTTCCGCGCGGCGACTCGGTGTCGAAGGCGCGCGTCGGCACGTTGTTGGCGGAAAAATAATCGAGCAGGGTGCGCGACACGGTGGTCTTGCCGACCCCGCCCTTGTCTGCGCCCACCACAACCACTGCCGGCTTTGCCATTGCTGTCCCCTAACGCGCCCCCGATCGCGAAGTCGCAATCGGCCGGGCCCCAAATCGATGTCGCAAAGATGTCCCAAGTCTGCTGTTGGGCGCGAACATGGCAGAAACAAGGGAGAATTCAATTCCGCAGACCCCAGTTACGGCAATTCCCGAGGTTTTTCCCAATCGCGACGAAACCCGCCGCGCATGGCGTCAAATCACGCTCAATGGCGGCCCCAAGGACCCAAGGGATTGCCCAAGGGATTGCGCACGGGATTGGCTGAGCTGGGTGCGGGCACCGGCGGCGGATTGGCCGCGCCGTCAGCGTCATTCCAGGGACCCTGCCGCAGCGCCGGTGGGGCGTCCGGCCGGTCGGCCTGCGTGTCCGGCTCCTCGGTCCCGTCGGCGGGAGGCGGCAGCGGGCCGGGATCATGGCCGCCGGCGAACTTGACCAGCGCATCGACCCGGGACTGCACTGAAGGGTGGGTCGCGAACAAATCGGCAAACCCCTCGCGCGGATTGTCGACGCAGAGCTCCATCACTGCCGAGGTTGCGCCCGGTAGTTCGCCGCGGTTCTCGATCTTGCGCAGTGCCGAGATCATGGCGTCCGGGTTTTTCGTCAGCTCGACGGAGCCCGCGTCCGCGAGATATTCCCGCGAGCGCGACAACGCGAGCTTCACCACCTGCGACAACAGCCAGGCCACCACGATCAGCACGACCGCGATGATGATGACGATCACCGCGCCGCCCCCCGAACTCTTGCTGTCGCTCGACGACGAGGACGATCGTGACGACGAGGAGGAGCCCGACGACCACGAGCCGCCGGAGCCCCAGCTGAAATTCGTGAACAGACGGAAGAACAGTTCGCCGAAGAACCCGACCACACCCGCGATGATGACGGCGACCACCATGAGCTGCACGTCGCCGTTCTTGATGTGGGTCAGCTCATGGCCCAGCACCGCCTCGATCTCCTTGTCGTCGAGCGCATCGAGGAGACCGGTGGTGACGGTGACCGAATATTGCCGCGGGTTGAGGCCGGTCGCGAACGCGTTAAGCGCCGGGCTCTCCATGATCTTCAGCTTCGGCATCGTGATGCCGCGCGAGATGCAGAGGTTTTCGAGCAGATTATAGAGCCGAGGCTCTTGCTGCCGGGTGACGTCGTGGCCGCCGGTCACCGCATCGATCATCGACTGGTGGAAAAAATAGGCGATCACGATCCAGGCCGCTGCCACGACGGTCGCAACCGGTGCGGCGACTTTCAGATCATAGAAGGCGCGTCTCAGATAATGGACGACGGTCTCGTCGCCGTTGATGACGACTTCGGCGATCAGCGCGCCGGCATAGACCAGCACATAGACCAGCGCGAACAGGCCGGCGAGCAGCAGCATCGAACGAAACTTGTTCGAGGCGATGTGCGTGTAGAGACCATACGCGGCCATGACGCGATGCCCTGCCGGCCTATCGACTCAACTCAGAACTTCACCTGCGGCGTGGCCTCGACCTCGGTGCGGCTGGCGCCGAGATCGAAGAAGTCCTTTTTGGTGAAGCCGAACATGCCGGCGAACAGAGCGGCGGGCATCTGCTGGATGCCGGTGTTGTATTCCTGGACCGCGTTGTTGAAGAAGCGGCGGCTGGCCGCGATCTTGTTCTCGAGGTCGGACAGCTCGCTGGCGAGCTGCTGGAAATTGGCATTGGCCTTGAGGTCGGGATAGGCCTCCGACAGCGCGATCAGCCGGCCGAGCGCGCCGGAGAGCTGGGTCTCGGCCGCGGACACCTGCGCCGGTCCCTGCGCCGACATCGCCGAATTGCGCGCCTTGATGACGTCGTCGAGCGTGCCGCGCTCATGCGAGGCATAGCCCTTCACCGTCTCGACCAGGTTCGGGATCAGATCGTGGCGCTGCTTGAGCTGCACGTCGACGTCGGCAAAGGCTTGGCCGACGCGTTGACCCAGCGCCACCAGCCGGTTGTAGGCGGCGAAGGCAAAGAACACGAGGACAGCGATAACGCCGAGAACGATCCAGCCGGTCGACATGGAGAACTCCTGAAGGGGGAAGAAGGCGGGCGCTAGGGTAGACCAAATTGGCGCGGAGCGAGAGCCCGGCGCAGAGGAAAGGTAGGATTTGGTCGGATGAGGGGCTATCCGAGTTCAAGATGAAAGAGCCGGAGGAGGTTAACTTTCGGCAATGGCGGCATCGCCCCAGCGCCAGCGCCGGGCGCTCGCATAGGCGGCCTTGTCACGGCGCGGCACCTTCGTGATCGCGAGGCCTTTCCCGGTGCAGACCTTGGCCGTGATCTCGGCCTTGCCGATATCCGGCGGCGCCAGCACGCGCGCGGCGCGGGTTGCGGGCGGCGTACGGGTCAGCGCCACGTAGATGAAGCGCTCGTCCTCGAACGGCACCTCGGCGCCCTTGATCTGGCGGTGAGCCTGCGAGCGCGGCAAGCGCTGGGAGAAATGGCACCAGTCCGGCGCCGCCAGCGGACACGGCTTTTCATGTGGGCAGGGTGCGGCGACGTAGGCGCCCGCCGCGATCAGTTGCTGGCGCAAAGCGAGGATGCGCGCGTAGCCGGCGGGCGTGCCGGGCTCGATCACGACCAGCGCGTGGCGCGCTTTCGCCCACATCGCTTCCGCGAGCTTGCGTTGATCGCTCTCGCTGAGCTCGCCGATGACATAACTCGCGACGACGAGATCGGCTTGCGAGACCTCGGCGAGGTTCGCGCCGGCATCGCCCGGCAGATAGCGGCAATCCGCCAAACGCGTGCTGTCGCGCGCCAGTTCGAGCGCGAGACGGCTGAGCCTGGCGTTAGCGTCGAGCAGGGTGAAATCCTGCAGCGAGGAGAACGCCTCCGCCGCGGCCCAGCTCGCGGTGCCCGGACCTGCGCCGACGTCGAGCAGTGTTTCCGGAGCGAGGTCCGGTACGATCTCGATCAGCGCATTCAGACAGGCCGCCACCGCCGCGTAGGTCGCCGGCATGCGCGCGAGCGCATAGGCGAGCGCATCCGCCTCCGACTTGATCGTGCCGGAGCCACCGCCTGCGCGGTAGGTGGTGGAGATCTTCTGCGATCGCTGCGCAGCGTCGGTGCGGGAAAAGCCCTGCAGCTTACCGTCGAGCGCCGCTTTCAGTTCGGCGGGGAGAGTCGGAGAGATCATGTTTGATCATCCGCTTTCGCGGATGACGACGTCAATGGGTGTGGAACGACCGGAAGCTCACGCCACGTTCTGGTCGAGAATATCCACCGCCTCTTGCAGGTTCACCGACACCAGCTGCGAGACGCCGCGTTCGGCCATGGTGACGCCGAACAGGCGGTTCATCCGCGCCATCGTGATCGGGTTGTGGGTGATGATGATGAAGCGCGTGTCGGTCGAGGCGGTCATCTCGTGCAACAGGTTGCAATAGCGCTCGACGTTGTGGTCGTCGAGCGGCGCGTCGACTTCGTCCAGCACGCAGATCGGCGAAGGATTGGTGAGGAACACCGCGAAGATCAGCGCCATCGCGGTCAACGCCTGCTCACCGCCGGAGAGCAGCGACAGCGTCTGCGGCTTCTTGCCCGGCGGCTTGGCGATGATTTCGAGGCCGGCTTCAAGAGGGTCATCGCTCTCGATCAAATGCAGCGCGGCTTCGCCGCCGCCGAACAGCTCGACGAACAGGCGCTTGAAGTGGTTGTTGACGACCTCGAACGAGGTCAGGAGCCGCTCGCGCGCCTCCTTGTTGAGGCTCTGGATGCCCTGGCGCAACCGCTTGATGGCCTCGACAAGGTCGTCGCGCTCGGTGACCAGACCGTTGTGCTGGGTCTCGACCTCGCGCAGCTCTTCCTCGGCGCGCAAATTGACAGCCCCCAGGCGCTCGCGATCGCGGCGCATTTTTTCGAGGTCTTCCTCGATGTCGTGCAGCGGCGGCAGCTCGGCGCCGGGTTCGATCTCGGCGAGGCCGGCAACGGCCTGCGGCTCGACTTCCAGCATGTCGCGGATCTCGCGCTCGATGTCCTCGAGCCGGCGCCGCGCGCCTTGCATGCGCTCCTCGGCGCGGGCGGTGGCCTCGCGCGAGCTCGACAGCGCCTCCAGCGTCAGCTTGGCGACGCGATCGGTTTCGGCCATCGCGGTTTCCGCGCTGGCGAGCGCATCGGCAGCCATGCGGCGGTCGTTTTCGGCGTATTCGATCTCGGTGATTAGCGCGCTGCGCTTCTCTGCGAACACGGCCGGCGCGTTCTCCAGGTCGCTTCGCTCGATCGAGACTTCGGCGATGCGCGCCTGGATAGTGTCGATGTGGGAGGCGGCGCTCTCCTTGCGGTTCTGCCACTCGGTGCGTTCGGCGAGGATCGCCTGCACGCGGCGGTCGGCCAGCTCGGCTTCGCGCGCCAGCGCCTGTGCCTCGGCGCGGACCTGAGCGGCCATGCGGCGATGACCTTCGATGTCGCTGCGGACGGCGGCGAGACGGGTTTCGGTGTCCTCGCTCGACGGCAGCTCGGAGATCCCGGCTTCGGCGGATTCGTAGGCGGCTTCGGCCTCGGCGCGGTCGGCGGCCAGGCGGCTGTGCGCTTCCGACAGCGTCGCCTTGCGCGCGGCGTGGCGGCTGATTTCGCGCTCGACAGTGGCATGACGCTCGCGCGCGACGTTGAGCTCGCGCTGCGCGGCGCGCCAGGCTTCGCGGCTCGCACCTTCGGTGCTGGCCGCCATCTGCAGCTCGGCCTCGGCGTTCTCCAGCGCCTGACGCTTGATCTGCGCGTCGATGCGGGCCTGCTCCAGCTCGTTCTCGATGTCGATCAGGCGGGCGCGCTCGGCAAGCCGCCGTGCTGCGCCGGTCGGCGCGTGGGCGGCTGCGACAAAACCGTCCCAGCGCCAGACGTCACCTTCGGGCGACACCAGCCGCTGGCCGGTCTTGAGCTGCGAGACCAGCTCGGCGCCGCGCTCGCGCGGCACCACGCCGATCTGCGCCAGGCGGCGGGTCAGCTCGGCCGGGGCCTGCACGTGGCTGGCGAGCGGCACGACGCCTTCGGGCAGTTCCGGATCGCCGTCGGTGACGCCGGCATTGGTCCAGCGCATCGGCGCGGACGGATCGACCGGCGCGTCGAGATCGTCGCCAAGCGCCGCGCCGATCGCCTTTTCAAATCCCTTGTCGACGGTGATGCCGTCGATGATCGGCGGCCACAGATTCTTGGTCTCGCCGTTGAGGATTTTGGAGATCGTGCGCGCCTCAGTATCGAGCCGTTGCACGCGCTTGTCGGCTTCGACCAGCGGCGAGCGCGAGGATTCCAGCGTCTGCCGCGCCGCGACGTGCGCGGCTTCGCTGGCTTGAGCCGCGGCTTCCGAGGCCGCCAGTGTCTGCTCGGCGTTCTCGACCGTCGCGGTCAGCTCGTCGAGATCGCCGAAGCCGCCGGTCGCCTCGGTGAGCTTCTGCTCTTCCGCCGCGACCTTCGAAATCTCCTGGTCGAGCCGGGCGAGCTTGTCGCGGTGGGTTCGAACGTTGGCTTCGAGTTGATTGCGCTTGGCGGTGAGGTCGGCGAGCGCGGTGGTGAGCTCGGCGAACTGCTGCTCGGTTTCGGTCAGCACCGCCTCGGCTTCGGCGACACGCTCGTCGACGCCGGAGCGCTTCTCGACGCGCGACTTGATCTCTTCCTTCAGCTCGGCATCTTCGGCGTCGAGGCGCTGCAGCGCGACATCGGCGTCCATGGTCTGCTGCTGGGCACGCGAGATGTCGCCTTCGAACTGTGCGAGGCGCCGCTCGAGCTCAGCGACGCGCTCCTTGGCGCGCTCTTCCTCGCGATCGAGCAGCTCGCGGGCGTTGGTCAGGCGCTGCAGCCCCGCTGCGGCGCGGGCTTCGGCATCGCGCAGCGCCGGCATTTCGGCAGCGCGAATCGCCTGGATGCGGGCGGCCTCGGCCTGGTGCTGGGTCCGCTCGGCCATCTCGCGGACCGCGAGATCGTGGGTGTGGCCGGACTCGTTGACGTCGGCATGGGCGCCGATCCAGCGCAGGTGGAACAGGGTGGCTTCCGCCTTGCGGACCTTGGCCGCGACCTCGCGATAGCGCACGGCCTGGCGGGCCTGCTTCTTGAGGCCTTCCATTTGCCCGGCTAGCTGGCCAATCACGTCCTCGACGCGGGTGAGATTGGTTTCGGCCGCCTTGAGCCGCAGCTCGGCTTCATGGCGGCGGGCGTGCAGGCCGGCGACACCGGCGGCGTCTTCCAGTACACGGCGGCGCTGCTCGGGCTTGGCCTGAATGATCTCGCCGATCTTGCCCTGGTGGACCAGGGCCGGCGAGCGCGCGCCGGTGGCGGCATCGGCGAACAGAATCTGCACGTCGCGGGCGCGCACGTCGCGGCCGTTGATGCGGTAGACCGAGCCGGCCTCGCGCTCGATACGGCGGGAAATTTCCAGCAGCTGGCTGTCGTTCATCGCCGCCGGCGCGGTGCGATCGGAATTGTCGATCGTCATCGTCACTTCGGCGTGGTTGCGCGCGGGGCGATTGCCGGAGCCGGCGAAGATCACCGCGTCCATGTCGGCGGCGCGCAGCGACTTGTAGGAGGTCTCGCCCATCGCCCAGCGCAGCGCCTCGACGAGATTCGACTTGCCGCAGCCGTTGGGGCCGACCACGCCGGTCAGACCGGGCTCGATGACGAAGTCGGTGGCCTCAACGAAGGACTTGAAGCCGTGAAGGCGCAGGCGGGTGATTTTCATAAGCACGCATCTCTGTTGGCAGGCGCGAATCCCCCTGCCGGGACAATACCATGGAAGGCAATGTCGCTATCCGGGCGAGTCGCGCGAGGCGCCTCATGCGGTCGGACAATGGCCGCGGTGCGCCGCGAGGGCAACCGGCGAAAGCCGCTTTTCCCAAGGGATTTATGCCGGGAAAGATACGGCTATCGTGATGCGAATCAGAATCTTGACGAGCGAATCAGCTCTTGAGCAGCGGATTGATCTTCTTGGCGAATTCCTCGAATGAGGTCTCGCCCTTGATCTTCTCGCCGTTGACGAAGAACGTTGGCGTCGAATCGACCTTCAGAACGTCGCTGGCATATTTCTGGTCGGCGGCGATCTTGTCGAGCAGCGCCTGGTCCTTCAGGCAGGCCTCGACCTGCTGCTGGGTCAGACCGGCCTGCTTGCCGATCCGGGTCAGGGTCTCCGTGGTGTTCTTCACCACCCAGTCGTTCTGCTGGCGGAACAGCATGTCGGTGACGGCAAAGTATTTCGGCGCATCGCCATTGGCGATGCAGCGTGACAGCATCGAGCCAGCGGCGGCTTTGATGTCGAGCGGGAACTCGCGGAAGACGTAACGCACCTTGCCGGTGTCGATGTATTCCGACTTGATCTTGGGAAACACCTGCTCGTTGAAGGCCGCGCAATGCGGACAGGTCATCGAGGCGTATTCGGTGATGGTGACGGCGGCGTCCTTCGGGCCCAGCGCCATGTCGGGCAGCGACACCGGCTTGGCGACGTCGCCGGCCGCCGCCTGCGCCATGGCTTCAGGGATCATGGCATCGGAGATGAACCGCAGCGGCGAGAACCCAGCGAGCGCGGCAAGCCCGGTCAGCGACAGCATCGAGGTGAAGGCGCGGCGGGTGATGATCAAGGTCGGCTCCCGGATTGGCGTGGTCTCGCCCGAAATTCCCATTCAGACGGCCTGTCGCTAGCTTGAAACGTCGCTTGAGGCAATGGCGAGCGGCAAGGAGAGGTCCAGTTTGGCCGCAGAATAAGGCTCAATTTCGCTTGATGGCGGCCCCGAGGCGCGCCAGCGCCGACTTCAATTGTTCATCTTCGATGTCGCCCAGGCGCTCAGCCACCGCGGCCACCGATTTGGCGTCCGGCGGGGCGGGCCGGGTCTGCCGGCGGGCGCGCGACAGCGGAGCCTGGCGGAAGGCCAGCTTGCCGACCGCGCTCCAGCCGAAGAAGCGGTTGACCCGCTGCAGGATCACATCGGCGGAGTGCTGGATCTCCAGCGCCATCGGCCCCTCGACCCGCAGCACCAGCGTGGCCGGCTCCTGCGGCTGACCCGCGACCGGCCGCGGCCATTGCATCTTGAGCGGCTCAGCATGGGCCGCGATCTCCGGTCCGGCAATCTGCGCCCACCGCGTCACCAACTCGCGCGCGGCAAAACCCTGCTTGGCATAGGCCTCGGCGAAGACGTCGTTGAGCAGGAGCGACAACGGCTTGGCGCTGATAGGACCGGGTTTCATGGGGCGAAGCTTGGACATGGGACCTTATAGCACTCCGGCGCGTCGGCCACAGGCTCTTCGCCGCGAAGAAAAACGTGGATGCCCGCGACAAGCGTGGGCACGACGTGGAGAGATCGGTGCATTGCCGCTACAGTGTGAACATGAGCCCCAAATCCGTCCTCAAGGCGAAATCGGAACCAGTTCCGCCGGAGACCTCGTCGCGCCCGCTCGCGCTGCTCCAATGGTACGACCGCCACCGCCGCCGCTTGCCCTGGCGCGCTGCGCCCGGCGAGGCATCCGACCCTTACCGCGTCTGGCTGTCCGAGATCATGCTGCAGCAGACCACGGTGAAGGCGGTCGGGCCCTATTTCGAAAAATTCGTCGCGCGCTGGCCTGATGTCACCGCGCTCGGACGGGCCTCGCAAGACGACGTGCTGCGGATGTGGGCCGGGCTCGGCTATTATTCTCGCGCCCGTAATCTCCATGCCTGCGCGGTCGCGGTGACGCGCGAGCACGGCGGCGCCTTTCCCGACACCGAAGTGGGCCTGCGTGCGCTGCCGGGCATCGGGCCCTATACGGCGGCAGCGATCGCGGCGATCGCGTTCGACCGCCGCACCATGCCGGTCGACGGCAATATCGAACGCGTGGTCTCGCGGCTCTTTGCAGTTGAAGAAGAGCTCCCGCAGGCCAAGCCGCTGATTCAGGAGTTGGCTGCGACGCTGCTTGCCGATTCTCGCGCCGGTGATAGCGCCCAGGCGCTGATGGATCTGGGGGCCTCGATCTGCACGCCGAAAAAGCCGGCCTGCTCGTTATGCCCGCTGAACGAGGACTGCACGGCGCGCGCGCTCGGAACGCAAGACACGTTCCCGCGCAAGGCGCCGAAGAAGAGCGGCGCGCTACGGCGCGGCGCCGCCTTCGTTGTCACGCGCGGCGACGAGCTTCTCGTCCGCAGCCGTCCCGAGAAGGGTCTGCTCGGCGGCATGACCGAGGTACCGGGATCGCATTGGCTGGCCGGGCAAGAAGATGCCAAGGCAAAACAGCAGGCACCCGAGCTGAAGGGGCTCTCGCGCTGGCAGCGCAAGATCGGCGTGGTCACCCACGTCTTCACGCATTTCCCGCTGGAACTGGTGGTCTACACGGCGAAGGTGGTAATGCGCACGCGGGCACCGGCAGGCATGCGCTGGGTGCCCATCGCCACGCTCGCCGACGAAGCATTGCCCAACGTCATGCGTAAGGTGATTGCGCATGGATTGGACCCCTAGCAGCCCATCCTGCTGACAACATGCTGGCAGCAGGCCTGCGTTAGCTGTGGTCGGCAACGGAGGCTCGCATGATCAAGACCGCGCTCGACAACTTTCCCAGGCCGCCCTGTGCCGAGCTATTGGGGTGGCGCCTGCTCGATGCCCGTCCCGGGGAAGGCTGGATCAAGCTCGCCTTCGACGGCAAGCCGGAGTTCTGTAATCCGGCCGGCTTCATCCAGGGCGGCATGCTCTCGGCCATGCTCGACGACACGATGGGCCCCGCCGTGCTGGTGATGAGCGAGGGCCGGCTCTACACCACCACCATCAGCATGACCGTGAATTTCCTGGCGCCCGCAAAGCCCGGACCGATCATCGGTGAAGCCAAGGTGACGCAGCTCGGCAGGACGATTGCGTTCGTCGAGGCAAAGCTGACGGCGGAAGACGGCACGCTGCTGGCGACGGCAAGCGCGAGCGAGCGGTTGCTGGAGGCGGCGAGGGTGGTGAGCAAATAGCTGCCGCGCACTCTTTTTTTCCTTCTCCCCTTACGGTAGAAGGTGGCGCGAAGCGCCGGATGAGGGGTTTGTCTCGGCGAGTTCAAATGAGAGTTAGACTCGCGGAGACAGACCCCTCACCCAAGTGAGCTTGCGTCTGCCGGCGTCACTGCCCTCTCCCGCAAGGGGCGAGGGCGCATCAACGTGCGTCTCGCTTGGTGCGAATACTCATTTCGTCGCGCGCGCACCCGCGCTCACGATCGGCGGCTTCGCATTCAGCGCTTCGACCTGGAAGCCCGCGACGCGCTTGTAGTTGGCGGCAACATCCTCCAGCTCCTGTTGCGACAGCACGTCAGTGACGACCTTGTAGCCATCCGGCGCGCGCTCCTCGACGAGCTGCATCACCTGCTCCGGGCCATTCTTGCGGTTGAGCAGGACGAGACTGGTGGTTGCAGGCCGCCGCTCCGCCTCATAGGCGAGCAGGGCCGCTTGCGTCGGGCCGTGCGCCAGGATCTCGCGGGTGATGGTGCGGGCATCGAGGATCGCCTGCGAGGCACCGTTGGAGCCGATCGGGTACATCGGATGTGCGGCGTCGCCCATCAGCGTGACGCGGCCGAAGGTCCATTGTGACACCGGATCGCGATCGACCAGCGGATATTCATAGGCGTGCGGGCAGTTCTTGATCAGGCCCGGCACGTCGAGCCAGTCGAACTGCCAGCTCTCGAACCAGGGCAAGAACTCTTCCAGGCGCGCGGTGCGGTTATAGTCCTCGCGCCGCCATTGATAGGTCGGCGGCATGTGGCGCTCGGCAACCCAGTTGATCAGATGGTTGCCCGCGGCGTCAGGTTCCTTCGAGATCGGATAGCAGACGAATTTCAGGATCTCGTGGCCGGCCATGATCATGGTGCGGCCGCTGAGGAAGGCCTTTGCAGGTGTGACGCCGCGCCAGAGGATGCGGCCGTTCCAGATCGGCGGGCCTTCGTCGGGATAGAGTTTTTCTCGCGCGGCGGAATGGATGCCGTCGGCGGCGATCAGGATCGTGCCGTCGTAAGTCCCCGCGGCCTTGCCGGTGGCCTTGTCGATAAAATCGGCGCGCACGCCGTCGGCGGTTTCGCTCCAGCCGGTCAGATGATGGCTGGTGAGGATGTTGTCGCGGCCGAGGCGCTCGATCGCGGTGTCGAGCAGCAATTGCTGGAGCGTGCCGCGATGGATCGAAAACTGCGGCCATTTATAGCCGGCCTCCAGCCCGCGCGGCTCGCTCCAGATCGGCTTGCCGTGCTTGGAGAAATAGGCAAGCTCGCGGGTGCGCACGCCGCTGGCATCGAGCTTGTCCATCAGGCCGAGCTCGATCAGCTCGCGCACCGCATGCGGCAGCACGTTGATGCCGACGCCGAGCGGCCGCAGTTCGGCGACGCTCTCGAACACTTTTACGGGAATGCCGATTCCGTGCAGGCTGAGCGCAAGCGTCAACCCGCCGATGCCGCCACCGGCGATGAGTACGGTCATGGGAAAGCCCCTCCAACTCGGGGCGTCTTGGCACAGCCGGGCGCCGGTGGGCAACTGCGAAGAGAAGTTCGTGCTATGGACCTCGGGGCCCGCAGCCGTTACCTTCCGGCTTTCCAATGAGGTCCGACATGCTCAAGCTCTACTACGCCACCGGCACCTGCGCGCTCG
Source organism: Bradyrhizobium sp. 40 (assembly GCF_023100925.1). Lineage (NCBI taxonomy): Bacteria > Pseudomonadati > Pseudomonadota > Alphaproteobacteria > Hyphomicrobiales > Nitrobacteraceae > Bradyrhizobium > Bradyrhizobium sp. 40. The sequence goes on along the minus strand of NZ_CP064688.1, from coordinate 5,724,519 downwards.
CCACCTACATCACCCTGGAAGAAGCCGGCGCCGACTACGCGGCCGAGCGGCTGAGCTTCAAGACCAACCAGCAGAACAGCGCGGAGTATCTCGCGATCAACCCGAAAGGCCGCGTGCCCGCGCTGGTGACCGATCGCGGCGTCCTGACCGAGACCCCGGCGATGCTGGCCTATCTCGCGCAGACCTTCCCCAAGGCGAAGCTCGCGCCGCTCGACGATCCCTTCGACTTCGCGCAGGTGCAGTCGTTCAACTCCTACCTCTGCTCGACCGTGCACATCAACCATGCCCACAAGATGCGCGGCGCGCGCTGGGCGAGCGAAGAGAGCTCGTTCGCCGATATGAAGGCGATGATTCCGAAGACCATGGGCGCCTGCTTCGCCCTGATCGAGCAGAAGATGTACAAGGGGCCCTGGGTGATGGGCGAGCAGTTCACGATCTGCGATCCTTATCTCTACACCCTGTCGACCTGGCTCGAAGGCGATAGCGTCGACATCAACGCGACGCCGAAGATCGCCGATCATTTCAAGCGCATGTCCGACCGCCCCGCCGTGCGCAAGGTGATGGACGCGCAGAAGGCGTAGCAGCGCGGGAACATATTCCCTTGTCATCCCGGGCAAGCGTAAGCGCAGACCCGGGACGACACCATTTGCTTTGAAGTTGCGTCTACCCAGCGCGCCCTTTCTTCTCCAATTCGCGTCCCGTCTCCAACATCAGCCGCCTGAGCCAGATCGAGCCGGGATCCATCTGTGCGCGGGTCGGGTAGAACATGAACTGCTCGTCGATGCCGGGGTCGAGCGGCGGCGTCACCGTGACGAGGCAGAGCTGCTTGGACAGCGCCGCGATCAGCCGGTGCGGCACGAAGGCGACGAGGTCGGTGCGGGCAGCGACGTGCAGCGCTTCGAGATAGCCCGGGACGACCAATGAAATGTGCCGGTCGATGCCCTTGGTGCGCAGCCAGGTGTCGATCAGGTCCTCCGGCTGGCCGCGGATGATTACGCCGACATGGCGCGCGGCCAGGAACATCTCGCGCCGTTTCAGCTTCGCAGCCACGGGATGGCCGCGCCGCACCGCGAGCGCGTCGCTGTCGGTGTAGAGCAGCTGGCGGTGAAAGCCCTTGAAGGCGTTGCCGATCGAGATCACGAGATCGATGGTGCGGGCGAACTCGGCGTGGAAAATCGCCGGTCCCCGCCACGGCACCACGTCGATTCGGACATTGGGGGCGGCCTGCGTCACCTTTTCCATCAAGGGCGGCATCAACAGCTCTACCGCGAGATCCGGCATCATCAGTCGGAATTGCCGCTCGCTGCGCGCCGCGTCGAATTCGTCCGATAGGAACAGCCCGCGCACCTGGTCGAGCGCCTGCGCCAGCGGCGCGCGCAAGGCTTGCGCCCGCGGCGTCAGCTCCATGCGCGCGCCTGTGCGGACCAGGAGCGGATCGCGAAAGATGTCGCGCAGACGCTGGAGCGCATGACTGGCCGCCGGCTGCGACAGCCCGATCCGCAAGGCGGCGCGGCTGACGTTGGCCTCGCGCAGCAGCGCGTCGAGCGCGGTCAGGAGATTGAGGTCGAGCGAATTCAAATTCATGAGGCGAATAGATATCATATCCACTATCGATTTGAAGAATTTAGAGGCGGCGGCGATGATCTCGATGTTCTCACCAAGGGAGATGCCGCCATGAGCGCGAGCGCCAACAAGAAGCTGATGCAGGATATCTTTGCCGCCGCCGCCAGCCGCGATCCGGCTGCGCGCGACCGCGCCTTGTTCACCGAAAGCCTTGCCGACGACGCCAAATGGATCGTGACCGGCCAGTACTCCTGGTCGCGCACCTTTTCGGGCAAAGAAGCGATCCTCAACGATCTGCACGCCTATGTGCGGACCCGTCTTGTCGACCGGACGCGGACGGTCGCCCACCGCTTCACCGCCGACGGCGATGTCGTCGTCGTCGAAGCCAAGGGCGACAACGTCACGCCCGAAGGCGTACGCTACGACAACGACTACTGTCTCGTGTTTCGGCTCGAGGACGGCAAGATCAAGGAGATCCGGGAATATTGCGACTCGGTGCTGACCGAGAAGGCCCTCGGCCCGTTTCCGCAAACGGCCGTGAGGACCGCGAGCTGAGCGGATCGAGCGGCGTCGCGTCCGTCGACCGGTGCCATCCGCCGCGGTCGGCGAGGGGCGTGTGGGTCTGGCGCAGGCCGAACAGCTGCAGCGGCCTGCATGGCGCTGCGGGCCTCTCGCCAAAACCTTGCTCACCTGCCGATAAAATCAGCAGATCTTGTGCCGTCTGACGCATGCGCGCGCGAAAAATTTGAAGGTTCAATTAACGAGTGTCCCCCATTGTGTCGCGGTGCAGCGTGGGCCGCGAACAACGCGATCCGCGGCTGCCGGGGTGGCCCGATAAATCGTCGGAGTTGTTCGTCCGCCCGAATTGACATGCTTCTGAGTGGACAGTGGGAATGCCGAGTTTTCGTTTGCGGATCAGGGGACGCCTGTACGCAGGTTTCATGGCCTTGGTGGCGGTTGGTCTTGTGATGGCGGTGGTCGCCATCTGGAATTTGCGGTCCGTTCAGGATCAGGTCGAAAAACTCTCCAAATTGTCGGACAGCACGGCGCGCGTCCTGGAGATATCGACCCATTTTCAGGCCATCCAGCGGGCCAATCTGCGCTACATTTACGACGCCAACGAGCCTGCGATGCGGGAGGCTGCCGAGCGAGAGACCGCGGCGACGGGGCTATTACAGCTCGGAGCAAAGGGCACCCTCTCGGAGGAGCGGCGGAAGCTCTACAACGATCTGATCGCCGACATCGCCAAAATGAAAAGCCTGCGTGATAGTCTCGGCGACGCCGTCAACGAGGCGCGGACCGGCAAAGCGACGCTGTTGCCGAGCGGCGAAGAGCTGACGGTGAAGATGGCCAAGCTGGTCGATGTGGCCCGCGCCGCCGCCGACGACGACACGGTGTCGCTCGTCGCGGACCTCGAATCCCGGGTCCTGCTGGTTCGAATCGCGAACTGGCGCTTCCTCGCTCTGCGCGACACCAACGGCCCCACCGCCTTCAGAACCAATGTCGACAGGGCGGTGCAGCGGCTCGCAGCCGTCGAAAGGAGCCCGCAGGCGGCCGACCTTCGCTCGTCTCTGACGCCCGTGAAGACCGCCCTCGGTATCTACAAATCCGCGTTCGAAACGACCTCCGCCGCGATGCTGCGGTCCGACGAGATCTACCACAAGGATCTCGCACCGCTCATCTCCGCGAGCATCGCCAAGCTCAAGGTCACGGAAACGGCCTTGAAGACGGATTACAAGGATTCGCGCACCGCGGCCGATGCTGTGATCGACGGCACGACCTCGCTCCAGGCGATTGCGGGCGGTCTCGCCGTCCTGTTCGGACTGATCGTCGCCTTCCTGACCGCCCGCAGCATCGTGGGGCCGCTGACCTCGATGACGCGCGCAATGGGGCTGCTTGCCGGGGGCAATCTCGCCGTCGAGATCCCTTCGCGCGGCAAGGCCGACGAGATCGGTGACATGGCCAAGGCGATCGACGTCTTCAAGACCAACATGATCGAGACGGCAAGGCTGCGCCATGAGCAGACCGCAACCGAGGCCCGGCAGGCCGAAGGCCGCAAGGCCGACATGGCCCGGCTCGCCAGCCAGTTCGAGCAGGCGGTGGGCGAAATCGTCGATACCGTATCCTTGGCATCGCACGAGCTCGAGGGCTCGGCCGGCACCCTGACCGCAACCGCGAGGCGCGCTCAGGATCTCTCCACCGAAGTGCAATCCGCCTCCCAGGAAGCCTCGGCCAATGTGCAGGCGGTGGCCTCCGCCACCGAGGAGTTGTCCTCCTCGGTGACGGAGATCGCGCGCCAGGTGCAGGAATCGGCGCGCATTGCGGGCGAAGCCGTCGGTCAGGTGAGCAAGACCAACGCGCGCGTCAGCGAGCTCTCCAAGGCTGCAGCCCGCATCGGCGACGTGGTCGAGCTGATCAGCACCATCGCCGGCCAGACCAACCTCCTGGCGCTGAACGCCACCATCGAGGCGGCGCGCGCGGGTGAAGCCGGCCGTGGCTTTGCCGTGGTCGCCTCGGAGGTCAAGGCGCTCGCCGAGCAGACCGCGAGGGCCACCGGTGAGATCGCCCAGCAGGTTTCGGGCATCCAGGCCGCGACGGAGGAGTCGGTCGGCTCGATCAGGGAGATCAGCGGCACCATCGAGCGACTGTCGGAGATCTCGTCGACGGTTGCCGCCGCCGTGGAGGAGCAGGGTGCGGCGACGCAGGAGATCTCCCGCAACGTGCAGCAGGCGGCCCAGGGCACGCAGCTCGTGTCGTCCAACATCGGCGACGTGCAGCGCGGGGCTTCCGAGACCGGCTCGGCGTCTTCGCAGGTGCTCTCGGCGGCACGCTCGCTGTCGGCCGACAGCAACCGCCTGAAGCAGGAAGTCGCCAACTTCCTGAGCTCGGTCCACGCCGCCTGAGCCTCAAAAGCAAAAGGCCACGCGCATGCGCGTGGCCTCGCGTTGTGACCGGACGCGATCAGGCGACTTTCGTCGTCATGTGCTTGAACATGTTGCTGCGGGCCTCGTCGTCCATCTCCGCCTTGAAGGTGAACTTGTCCTTCAGAGCGATCGCGCGCGTCGCCGCAGGCCGCGCCGTGACCTCGTCCACCAGCCGCTTGACGTTCGGGTATCGCGCGAAGGCATCGTCGCCGAGCTTGAACGGCAACATCCGTGCCCAACCCCACAGCGCCATGTCGACGATCGAATAGCTGTCGCCGACCATGTAGCGGCGGCCTTCGAGGTGACCGTCGAGAATCTTGTAGTGACGATCGGTCTCGAACTGATAGCGGTTATGCGCGTAGTCGTGGTTCTGGTCCTTCGGCGCGAAATGCTTGAAGTGCACGGCCTGGCCCGAATACGGGCCGACGCCGGTGGCGACAAACATCAGCCATGACAGCATCTCGCCGCGAAAATTGGCGGCCGGCAGGAATTTTCCGGTCTTCTCGGCGAGATAGAGCAGGATGGCGTTGGAATCGAACACGATGGTGCCGTTGTCGTCGATCGCCGGCACCTTGCCGTTCGGATTGATCTTCAGATAGTCCGGCGTGAACTGCTCGCCCTTGCGGGTGTCGATCTTCACCGGCTCAAAGGCCAGGCCCGACTCTTCGAGATAAAGCGCGACCTTGGTCGGGTTCGGCGAGCCATTGAAATAGAATTTGAGCATCGGGCATCTCCCCTGTGTTTGTTGGCTGAGAGTGGAGGCAGCAACATGTCCGCAAGCGGCCTTGTCTTGCCTGAACCTTATCGGGGAGGGCAACCGGCGAGTTTGCCGGGCGGTATCTGCGCGCCACGCAGATCAGCCGGCGTAACAAAGGCCGATCGCCGCCGTAATGACCATGGCCGCGCCCACGACCTCCAGGCGCAGCCCGAGCCGGGTAGCGATATGCATGTCGGAAGCTCGCGCCTTGCGCTCCGATCCGCGCGCGTAGCCGTGAACGATGACGTCGTGATTGAAGCTGTCATGGGCCTCGTTGCTGCTGGCGAGCCCGACACAGACCACGAGCACGCCGAACAAGGCGAGGCCGAAAAATCCCAGCAGCGCGATCAGGAACATCGGAAACATGCCGAGCAGAAAGATCGGCAGCAGCGGCACCAGCAGCAATGTCTCGGACTGTCGTCGCATGGGAGGACCGGTCGGGACGGGGCGCAGGCGGTCAATCTAGTCCCGCCGGCCGCTGTGTTCAACCAGTCTCGTGATTCCAGGGCCGCGCCAAGAGGCGCGCTCCGGGATGACGAAAGGAAGGCTACCCCGCCGCCATGCCGGCGCGGATTTCGGCGCGGAGTTCGTCGATCAGCTTGAGACCCTTCTTGGTCTCGATGTGCCAGAAGGTCCAGCCGTTGCAGGCTTGCGCGCCTTGCGCCACTGCGCCCATGCGGTGGATGGAGCCGACCTTGTCGCCGAACATGATGGCCCCGTCGGCGCGGACCAGTGCGCCGAGCTTCTTTTTGGCGTCGAACAGCTTGGTGCCGGGCATGATCATGCCACGCTCGATCAGCTCGGAGAACGCAACCCGCGGCGCTTCGCGCGCCGTCATGAACGGGGCGAGGCTTGCCTCCGGCAGCGGCTCGACCGCGGCGATGCGCGCTTGTGCGGCTTTCGCATAAGTCTTGTCGCGCTCGAAGCCGATATAAGAGCGGCCGAGGCGCTTTGCGACCGCGCCGGTGGTGCCGGTGCCGTTGAAGGGATCGATCACGAGATCGCCGGGCTTGGAGGACGACAGCAGCACGCGCGCGAGCAGGCCTTCCGGCTTCTGCGTCGGGTGCACTTTCTTGCCGTCGGCGCCCTTGAGGCGCTCCTCGCCGGTGCAGAGCGGGATCAGCCAGTCGGACCGTGCCTGCACGTCCTCGTTGGCGGCTTTCAAGGCTTCGTAGTTGAAGGTGTAGCCCTTGGCCTTTTCGTCGCGCGCGGCCCAGATCATGGTCTCGTGCGCGTTGGTGAAGCGACGGCCGCGGAAATTCGGCATCGGGTTGGTCTTGCGCCAGACGATGTCGTTCAGGAGCCAGAAGCCGAGGTCCTGCATGATCGCGCCGACGCGGAAGATGTTGTGATAGGAGCCGATCACCCAGATCGTCGCCGACGGCTTCATCGCGCGGCGGGCGGCAAGCAGCCAGGCCCGGGTGAAATCGTCATAGGCGGAGAACGAATCGAACTTGTCCCAATCGTCGTCGACCGCATCGACATGGGATTCGTCGGGGCGCTTGAGATCGCCCTTGAGCTGGAGATTGTAGGGTGGATCGGCGAACACCAGATCGACCGAACCAGCCTGAAGCTTCGACATCTCGGCGACGCAATCGCCGAGGACGATGCTGTGCGAAGGAGACTCAAAATTTGTGCGGGGCGCCCTTGCAGACGCCCCGCGACGCGACTCTACCATGACTCAAGGACTCTGACTCAGGCGACGCTGTCGGCGACGCGGGACCAAACAACCGACTGACCGTTACATTGAAGCGGCAAAGTAAAAATCGACTTAACCCGCCGCTTTCGTGAATAGCTCTCACATCGCGCCTTGCACGCGGTTCGCTCCGCGCATTCGCCGTGTTTTGCAGTGTATTTCGTGTTTCTTCGCGTTGCGGCTGTGATCGAAGCGCAAAAAGACTCGAAATTCCTCTCGGAAAAAATTGCTCGATGCCCGGAAAAAATTGCTGGCATTGCCATGCTGTCGCACTAGGCAATAATTGCCGAGCGGGATATTGATTAACGCAATGGAAATTTTACGTGCATGGTGCGTTGAGCTTTGCCGCCTTTGCGCCCAATGATGCCAGCCAGGACCGAGGGAAGCCGCCATGCGCTACGATGATTTCCGCCGCAGCGACGACATCGAGGATCGTCGCGACGATGGTGGCGGCGGTGGAGGAGGCGGGTTCGGCCTCCCCATGGGCGGCGGCGGGCTTGGCATCGGCACCATCATCGTGCTCGGCCTGGTCGGCTACGCCTTCGGCATCGATCCGCGCATCCTGATCGGCGGTGCCGAGATCCTCACCGGCGGCGGCCAGGCGCCGTCCTACCAGACCGATCGCCAGTCCACCTCGGCCAAGCGCGGCGCGCCGACCGACGAGATGGGCAGCATGATCTCCGGCATCCTCGGCGAGATCGACGACCGCTGGAGCGAGATCTTCCAGGCCTCGGGCCAGTCCTTTACCGGTCCGAAGGTCGTGCTGTTCCGCAACGTCACCAATGGCGGGCGCTGCGGCCGGGCGGAGTCGGCGATGGGACCATTCTATTGTCCGCCCGACAGGACCATCTTCCTCGACACCGGTTTCTTCCGCGAGGTCGAGACGCGTTTTCGCGGGTGCTCCGGCAAGTCCGCCTGTAACTTCACCACCGCCTACATCATCGCCCATGAGGCCGGCCATCACATCCAGAACCTGCTCGGCATCATTCCGCGCGTGACGCGCCTGCAGCAGCAGGCCGGCAGCAAGGCGGAGTCGAATGCGCTCCAGGTGAAGGTCGAATTGCAGGCCGACTGCTTGTCCGGTGTCTGGGTCAATCGCGAGGCGAAGAAGCGGCCGAACTTCCTGGAGCCGGGCGACATCGACGCCGCACTCACCACGGCGAGCGCGATCGGCGACGACACGCTGCAGCGCCAGTCCACAGGCCGCGTCGTGCCCGATTCCTTCACCCACGGCTCGGCCGCGCAACGCAAACAGTGGTTCATGACCGGCTACCAGCAGGGCACCGTCCAGGCCTGCAACACGTTTGGTGGCGGACAGTAGGGGTTATCCGTCATCCTGAGGTGCTCGCCAATTGGCGAGCCTCGAAGGATGGCGAGCCCGTGGCCCATCCTTCGAGGCGCGCAACAGCGCGCACCTCAGGATGACGTCAGTGGTCTGTGAAGAAGGTGCGTTGCAATGACCTCCATCGACGAAGCAAAACAGTTCGTCCCGCTCAACATCGCGGTGCTCACCATGTCCGACACGCGCGCGCTCGCGGATGATAAATCCGGCCAGACCCTGGCCGACCGTCTCCTTGCGGCCGGCCATCATCTCGCCGCGCGCGAGATCGTCACCGACGACGTCGAGACGATCCGCGCCGTCATTCGCCGCTGGATTGCGGAGGCAGGCGTCGACGTCGTCATCACCACCGGCGGCACCGGCTTCACCGGGCGCGACGTCACGCCGGAGGCGATCGAGCCCTTGTTCGAGAAGCGCATGGACGGTTTCTCGATCGCATTCCACATGCTGAGCCACGCCAAGATCGGCACGTCGACGATCCAGAGCCGCGCCACGGCCGGCGTCGCGGGCGCAACGTACATCTTCTGCCTCCCAGGTTCGCCCGGTGCCTGCCGCGACGGCTGGGACGGCATCCTCAAAGCCCAGCTCGACTACCGCACTCGTCCCTGCAATTTCGTCGAGATCATGCCGCGGCTGGACGAGCACCTGCGCCGGACGAAGGCGCGGGGCGCGACGGTGTAGTTGGACATTCCTTCTCCCCTCATGTCCGCCGAAGCTTTAGCGAAGGCGGATGTGGGGGAAGGTGGCATAGGCGGCCTTCGGCCGCCGTTCTTAAGGAACGCCGAAGCGAAGCTTCGGCTATGGTGCCGGATGAGGGGTCTCTGTCCATTTGCACAGATGCTTGCGGAGACAACCCCTCACCCAACTGAGCTTGTGTTTACCAGCGTCGCTGCCCTCCCCCGCAAGGGGCGAGAGCACATATTATGCGCATCTCGCCCGCTGTTGAAGCGTCAGAGATCCCGCTCCCACGTTTCCCCAATCAGATCCTGCCCGAAGCTGTGATGCGGCTCGGTCTTCACGAGGTTGAAGGCTGCACTTTGATAGATGCCCCGCGCGGCGACCAGGATGCTTTGCGTCCACAGCGTCATCTTGCTGTAGCCCCTCTCGCGTGCGCCCTGGATGCATTGCTCGACCAGCGCGCGGCCGACACCGAGTCCCCGCGCTTTCTTCTCCACCTGCAACAGGCGCAGCTTGGCAATCTCGTCCGTGGCCTTGACCAGAAAGATCGAGCCGATCGGCTCGCCATCCACTTCCGCAATCCAGCAGTGCTCGCGCGCGGCGTCATAGTTCTTGATGAACTGTGCGCAGATCTCGGCGACCAGGGCCTCGTAGCTGATATCCCAGTTGTAGTCGGCCGCATAGGCGGCGGCCTGTCGGGAGATGACCCAGCCCATGTCGCCGACGCGATGGCTGCGCAGCATGAAAGCCGCGGGCTGGCTTCGATGCTCCAGCACAGCTTCGATGGTCGCCATAGCCTGCGTGAGCCGCGTTGCATCGCTGGCCGAAAGCTGAGCCAGCATTGCGGCGACTTCGTTTTGCGAGCCCAGGTTCAGCTTGGCAAAGCTCTGGCGCCCCTTGGCAGTGAGGCTGAGCTGGTATTGCCTGCGATCCGCGGGCAGGGGCCTGCGGGTGATCAGCCCCTTTTCGTCGAAGCTCTGCACGATACGGCTGAGATAGCCGGGGTCGAGGCCAAGCTCGTTGCCGATCTCCTTTGCGGCAAGGTCGTCCCGTTGTGCGAGCTCGTAGAGCACGCGGGCCTCGCTGAGCGAGAACGGGCTCTTGCCAAGGTGCTGGTCGAGCACGCCAAGCTTGCGGGTGTAGAAGCGGTTGAAGGCGCGAACCGCTGCGACGTGGTCATCGGTACCGTTAATTGACATGGCTCACCTCGATACTTGCCATTGTCAAATAATTATTTGACTTTGGCAAGTATTGAAGTGCTTCAGCCGACCATGACGATCCGGCTGCGCAGCATGATCCGCGACGAGCGGCCGAGCCGCCGGAGCAACCGCGCCTCGGACCGGCGGGCTTGGGGCGGGTAGCCACCGATGCGGTCGTAGTGATCACGCGCGATCAAAAGTCCCTGATCGCCGAAGGGACCGACGAGCTTGCGCATCAGGGCCCAGAGGATATCGCGGAAGCCGGCATCAGCGTAGGGTGAGCGGGCATAGCGGAAGACAGCTGCACGATCCCGGCCGCTGGTCGAGACGGACTGGATAAACTGAGCGGTTTCCTCGATCCAGCCGGTTTCCAGCACGGCGCCGGCGGGGAGGAACATCAGCCAGGACGAACGGGCCTGGAGTGCGCCGGCGGCAAGCGCGGCGCCCTGCGTCGATCCTTCGAAGCCGATGAAACGGCAGCCCGCGACGTCGGCAACGCGCTCGATGACCCCATTGCGGGTGCCATCGACGAGGAGCACTTCCCGGACGATGCCTGCGGCGGCACCGGGTACCAGCGCGGCCAGAGTTGCGACCGCCGTCTGCTCGACGCCTTCGGTCGGAATGATGACGCTCAGCATGATTGAGGCTTCAGTGTCCACACTTCGGGAGAAGCGTAGCTCATTATCAGGGCGTCATAAAACATGTGGCGCTGCCGAGTGCAACTTTCCGGCCACGCTTCGGTATACGATGGTAAACCGCCGCGGCTGTCGCATCCAAATTTGTCCCGTACGGGCCACGATATCGCCAATGTGTCGGCCCCAGCCTATCCTCTCCGTATTAATCCGGAGGTGAGCCGTAATATTGCGCGGCGGGCCGGCCGTTCGCAATCCCGCAAGAGGAAGGACGCGATAGCGGACGAGCGCGAGAGCGGGAAAAACGTGCAATCACGCTGCTGACGAGGGCTTCGAATGAACGCCGGTCAACCTGCTGTTCGTAGCACCGCCGCACAATGTCGTGCGATCATCAGTTCCTCATTCGTTGGAATGACGAAGACATCGGCTGCGCTATCGTCACCGCTAATGCGCTCGCGCGCCGCATCATTCGCAGCCGCATCGATGCGCACACCGAGCCAGTCGAGACGCTCACCGATCGCTCTGCGGATTTCCCTGGCATGCTCGCCGATGCCGCCGGTGAAGACCAGGCAGTCCAGCCCGGCAAGCGTCGTCGCCATCGCCGCCACCTCCTGCGCGGCGCGGAAGGTGAAGAGCTCGACCGCCTCCCGTGCCGCAGCTTCGCTGCTCGCAAGTAGCGTCCGCATATCCGACGCGATGCAGGAGACGCCGAGCAGGCCCGATTCGTGGTAGAGCAGGTGCTGGACATCGTCGACCGACATCTTCTCGTGCTGTTGCAGATAGAGCAGCACGCCCGGGTCGATCCTGCCGCACCGCGTGCCCATCACCAGCCCGTCGAGCGGCGTCAGTCCCATCGTGGTGTCGATGCTGCGTCCGTCGCGCAAGCCGCACAGGCTCGCGCCATTGCCGAGATGCGCGATCACAGTGCGCTTCGCCACGAGCTGCGGCGCGATTCGGGCGAGCCGTCCCGCGACATATTCGAACGAGAGGCCATGAAATCCGTAGCGTCGGACTCCGCGCTCTTCATAACGTCGCGGAATGGCGAAGCGGCTGGCGGGCGGCGCAATGCCGTGGTGGAAAGCGGTGTCGAAGCAGGCGATCTGCGTCAGGTCGGGCCTGATCGCGCTGATGGCGCGGACCGGCGCCAGACACCGCGGCTGGTGCAGCGGCGCCAGCAGTGTCAACGCCTCCAGCTTTGCGGTGACAGCGTCTGTCAGCTCGACCGGAGCGGAATAGTCCGGACCGCCATGGACGACGCGATGGCCGACGGCGCTCAAGCGATGGTCGCCGAAACGATCCTCGATGAAGCCGAGCATGTCGGCGAACAGATGATCGCTATCCGCATCCGATGATTCCCTCCCTTGCTGGAACAGGTCTTCGCCCGCGGGGCTCTTCACGACGAGCCGCGGCTTCGTCTCGTGCTCGTCGAGCAGGCCCTTGCAGAGCGGGGTGGGCTCGGCCGCCGAGATCTCGAACAGGCCGAATTTGATGCTCGACGATCCCGAGTTGAGAACGAGAACGGTGTTCAACATGGCTGCTGTCAGTCGCCTGCCTCCGCCGGCGTGTTGCCGCCGGCGCTGTTCTGCCAGACCCATTCCTGGATTTCCGGCATGTCCTCGCCGTATTCGCGCACATAGCGCGAATGCTCGATCAGCTTGTCGCGGAATTGCTGCTTCACCTGCGCCGCTTTGGTCGCGAGCCCCGGCACGCGCTCGATCGCCTCGATCGCGAGGTGATAGCGGTCGAGCTCGTTGAGCACGACCATGTCGAACGGCGTCGTCGTGGTGCCTTCCTCGGCAAAGCCGCGGACGTGCATGCCGGCGTGGTTGGTCCGGTTATAGGTCAGCCGGTGGATCAGATAGGGATAGCCGTGATAGGCGAAGATCACCGGCTTGTCGCGCGTGAACAGGCCGTCGAAGTCGCGGTCGGACAAGCCGTGCGGGTGCTGTTCCCTGGGTTGCAGCGTCATGAGGTCGACGACGTTGACGACGCGGATCTTCAGCTCGGGCAGCGCCTTGCGCAGCAGGTCGACGGCGGCGAGCGTTTCCAGTGTCGGCACGTCGCCGGCGCAGGCCATCACGACATCGGGCTCGCCATTCGCGTCTTCCGTGCCGGCCCAGCTCCAGATGCCGATGCCGGCATCGCAGTGCGTGGCTGCCTCCTGCATCGACAGCCATTGCGGCGCCGGCTGCTTGCCGGCCACGATGACGTTGATGCGGTCATAGGTGCGCAGGCAGTGATCGGCGATCCACAGCAGCGTGTTGGCGTCCGGTGGGAAGTAAATGCGGACGATATCGGCCTTCTTGTTGGCGACGAGATCGACGAATCCGGGGTCCTGATGGCTGAAGCCGTTGTGGTCCTGGCGCCAGACATGCGATGTCAGCAGATAGTTGAGCGAGGCGATCGGGCGTCGCCACGGCAGATGCCGCGTCACTTTCAGCCATTTGGCATGCTGGTTGAACATGGAATCCACGATGTGGATGAACGCCTCGTAGCAGGAGAAGAAGCCGTGCCGGCCCGTGAGCAGGTAGCCCTCTAACCAGCCCTGGCAGAGATGTTCGCTCAGGACTTCCATCACGCGTCCGTCCTGGGCGAGATGCACGTCGTAAGGTTTTGTCGGCTCCATCCAGACGCGTTCGGTGGCCTCGAACACCGCATCGAGCCGGTTTGAGGCGGTTTCGTCCGGGCCCATGATGCGGAAGTTGCGGGCCTCGGCGTTGAGGCGGATGACGTCGCGCAGGAATTTGCCGAGCTCGCGGGTTGCCTCCGCCACGATGCCGCCCGGCTGAGGGACCTTGACGGCGAAGCTGCGGAAGTCCGGCAGCTTCAGCTCCTTCTTCAGAAGGCCGCCATTGGCGTGCGGATTGGCGCCCATGCGGCGATTGCCTTCGGGCGCGAGCGCCTGGAGCTCGGCAACGAGCGCGCCGTTCGCGTCGAATAGCTTTTCCGGCTCGTAGCTGCGCATCCAGTCTTCGAGAATCTTCAGATGCGCCGGGTTGTCGCGGCAGTTCGCGACCGGCACCTGATGTGCACGCCAAAAACCCTCGACCTTCTTGCCGTCGACTTCCTTGGGGCCGGTCCAGCCCTTCGGGCTGCGTAGCACGATCATCGGCCAGCGCGGGCGTTCGACGCTCTTGCGGCCGTCGCGGGCGTGCTGCTGGATCGACCGGATGCTGGCGAACGCGACGTCGAGCGCGTCCGCCATGGCCTGGTGCATCAATTTCGGATCGTCGCCCTCGACGAATAGCGGCTCGTGGCCGAGCCCGCGGAAGAGATCGCGGATCTCGTCGTCGCGCATCCGCCCGAGCACGGTTGGGTTGGCAATCTTGTAACCGTTGAGATGCAGGATCGGCAGCACCGCGCCGTCATGGGCAGGATTGAGGAACTTGTTGGAGTGCCAGGACGCCGCGAGCGGGCCGGTCTCGGCCTCGCCGTCTCCGACGACACAGGCGACGATCAGGTCGGGATTGTCGAATGCCGCGCCATAGGCATGCACCAGCGCGTAACCGAGCTCACCGCCTTCGTGAATCGAGCCCGGCGTCTCCGGCGCCGCGTGACTCGGGATGCCGCCGGGGAAGGAGAATTGCCTGAACAGTTTGCGTAACCCGTCGGTATCGCGCGCGATATCGGGATAGATCTCGCTGTAGCTGCCTTCGAGATAGGTGTTGGCGACCATGCCGGGGCCGCCGTGGCCGGGACCGCACACATAGATCACGCTCAGGTCCAGCGCGCGGATGACGCGGTTGAGATGGGCATAAATGAAGTTCAAACCGGGCGTCGTGCCCCAATGGCCGAGCAAACGCGGCTTGATGTGCTCGGGCCGTAACGGCTCGCGCAGCAGCGGATTGTCGAGCAGGTAAATCTGCCCGACGGAGAGATAGTTCGCGGCGCGCCAATAGCGGTCGAGCAGATTGAGGTCGCTGCTCGCTGCGGCCAATTGTTGTTGATTTGTCATGTTCCTGCCGACCTTCACCCGGGATCGTCACCAACCGAGTTCCGGCGAGATCGATCCTTCGGCAGCATCAAACGAGATCGCCGTGACGCCACTGTTGCGTGAGGTCAAAAGCGGGCGCGCGAAGTTTGGGCAGCTCTACTGTGCATGGGGTTGTTTTCACGTTTTTGGTTTGTGTTCTTGATTTGTTCCTTCGACGTGCTATCTTGGCTTCATGAGTCCAGCATCCTCTCATGCTCTCAAGCACCCGCCGGTCACGGCGCCCTCCGAGCCGGCGGGTGCGCCTTCTGACTTCCCTGAGCTGGCGGTCGCCATCGACCGCCAGCGCAGGCGAGGCCGGGGCGCGCAGTCCAACGCCAGCGGCCGCTTTGAGGCCGAGGCGCGCGTCGCATTCGACGACGGCTGGCAGAGCCTTGAAGAACTGCCTCCGTTCAAGACCACGGTCGGGATCGACACCTCGCGCAAGGTGATTACCCGCAACGAATCTCCCGACATCGGCTTCGACCGTTCGATCAATCCCTACCGCGGCTGCGAGCACGGCTGCGTCTATTGCTTCGCGCGGCCGACGCATGCCTATCTCGGCCTGTCGCCGGGGCTCGACTTCGAGTCGAAGCTGTTCGTGAAGCCCGAGGCGCCGGCTTTGCTCGAGAAAGAGCTGGCGGCGCCGGGCTACGAGCCGCGGATGATCGCGATCGGCACCAACACCGATCCCTATCAGCCGATCGAGCGCGAGCGCAAAATCATGCGCGGCATTCTGGAGGTGCTGGAGCGCGCCGGCCATCCCGTCGGGATCGTCACCAAGTCGGCGCTGGTGACCCGTGACATCGACATTCTCGCGCGCATGGCCAAGCGCAACCTCGCCAAGGTCGGGATCTCCGTGACCTCGCTCGATCCGAAGCTGGCGCGCACCATGGAGCCGCGGGCGTCCACGCCGCCGAAGCGACTGGAGGCGCTGAAGCAGCTTTCCGAGGCCGGCATTCCGACCACCGTCATGGTCGCGCCCGTCATTCCCGCGCTGAACGATTCCGAGATCGAACGCATCCTGGATGCTGCCGCCCATGCCGGCGTCAAGGAAGCCTCCTACGTGCTGCTGCGGTTGCCACTCGAGGTGCGCGATC
Organism: Bradyrhizobium sp. 40; assembly: GCF_023100925.1. Classification (NCBI taxonomy): domain Bacteria; kingdom Pseudomonadati; phylum Pseudomonadota; class Alphaproteobacteria; order Hyphomicrobiales; family Nitrobacteraceae; genus Bradyrhizobium; species Bradyrhizobium sp. 40. The sequence goes on along the minus strand of NZ_CP064688.1, from coordinate 5,708,661 downwards.
TCTTTCGTGAATGGCTGATGGCGAACTATCCGGACCGCTATCGCCACGTCTTCACGCTGATCCGCGACATGCGCGGCGGCCGCGACTACGACGCGAAATGGGGCGAGCGCATGAAGGGCACCGGCCCGATGGCCTGGACCATCGGACGCCGCTTCGAGATCGCCTGCGACAGGCTGGGCCTGAACAAGAGGCGCTCCAAGCTGACGACGGATCATTTTGCCAAGCCGAAGCGGAACGGCGATCAGCTCAGCCTGTTCTGAGGGACGAAGTGGGAGAGGCTTCGCATGAGTAAGGAACTGCCAGCTCCAATCCCGCGGCTCACCGTCATCACGCTGGGCGTAAGCGACATCCGCGCCAGTATTGCCTTTTACGACGCGCTTGGTTTCTCGCGCCGGCTCAAGGTGACCGGCGAGGCCGTGGCGTTCTATGACACCGGCGGTCCGGTGCTCGCGCTATTTCCCTGGGATCAGCTCGCGGTCGACGCCAAATTGCCGGATCATCCGAGGCCATCGACGTTTCGCGGCATGACGCTCGCATGGAACTGCCGCGCGCCTGAGGAGGTGGACGCGGTGCTGGCCTTCGCCGTCAGCAAGGGCGCCGCGCTGCTGAAGGCCGCGCATGAGACCGACTACGGCGGTTATTCCGGCTATTTCGCCGATCCTGACGGCCATCCCTGGGAAGTCGTGGCCGCGCCCGGCGTCGAAGTCGGCGAGGACCGACGGGTGCATCTGGCGGAATAGGGCGGCTGACTTGAATAACGGGAATTGTCCGAGGTTCCCGGTTGCGCAGGTCATGCCGCTTGCGCACGATCCCGGCCATGATTCGGGATCAATCCGCCAAGAAGCCGGCCAAAGGCGCGCCCAAGAAGGTTGCGCCTGAGAACAAGAAGGCAGCGCCTAAGAACGAGAAGGCTGCGCCCAAAAAAATCGCCAAGGCGCTGGCCGGCACCAAGAGCGCCATCATCGTCGCCCCAAGCTTCCGCCGCGAGCGCGCGCTGATCAAGCGCGGCGTCTGGCCGGTGGCGGGCTGCGATGAGGCCGGCCGCGGGCCGCTGGCCGGTCCGGTGGTGGCGGCGGCGGTGATTCTCGATCCCGACCGCATCCCGCGCGGCATCGACGATTCCAAGCGCCTGACCGCCGAGGAGCGCGAAAGGCTGTTCGACAAGATCTGCGCCACCGCCCAGGTCTCGGTGGCCGTCGCCTCGCGCGCCCGCATCGACCGCGACAACATCCTGCGTGCCTCGCTGTGGGCGCTGAAGCGCGCCGTCGTGGCGTTGCCCCAGCAGCCCCGGCACGTCTTCGTCGACGGCCGCGACCGGCTCGACACGGCATGCGATTGCGAGGCCGTGATCGGCGGCGACGGCATCGTCCTGTCGATCGCAGCGGCCTCGATCGTCGCCAAGGTGACGCGGGACCGCCTGATGTGCGCGCTGGCTCAGGACTGTCCCGGGTACGGTTTCGAGCAGCATAAGGGCTACGCCGTGCCCGAGCACCTCGATGCGCTCAACCGCCTCGGCCCCACCGTCCACCACCGCAGCTTCTTCGCCCCCGTCGCCGCTGCACGCGCCAAGCACATGCCCTGGACGGTCGAGCCGGCGCAGGATCTGTTTGCGGTGACCGAGATCGAGCTGCAGGTGGACACGAGCTCGGAAATCGACGCGTCGGCAAATCTCTAGACGAGACTCGGTTGCCACGACGCGTCGCGCCCTCTATCAAAATAGTCGTGAGCGAATAGGGCCGGCTTCACGGGTTGGCTGCATCTTTCGGACGTTGCATGCGGTTTACCTCCCTGGTCATCGAGCTCATTCGCGCGCGGCCGCGGCTGATCGTCTGGATCGCCGTGCTGCTCCAGGCCGCGATGTGGCTGTTCGTGGCGCTGGTGTTTTATCGCAGCCCGCCCGGCAGCCTCGCGACTCTGCTGGCCTTCGGCCGCGAATACCAGGTCGGCACTGATTTGGGCCCGCCCTTGCCGGTCTGGCTCGCCGACATCGCCTATCGCGCTGCCGGCGGCCACGTGTTCGGCGTCTACGTCCTGGCGGAGCTCTGTGGGGTCGCGACCTTCATCGCGCTCTATCATCTGTCCCGCGCGGTGGTCGGCGCCCAGCAGGCAGTGCTGGCCGTGCTGCTGACCATGACGCTGCTGGCCTTCTCCTCGCCCGCACTCGACTTCGGCCCGCTGGTGCTGGCGCGGCCGCTCTGGGCGCTGCTGCTGCTGCATTCCTGGCAGATCATCGGACAGCGCCGCGGCAACGCCTGGTTTGCCTGGTCGATCGAGGCGGGCCTCCTGCTGCTGACGACGCCGGCTGCGATCTTCCTGCTGCTGCTGATCGTCGTCTTCGCGCTCGCAACCGGGGATGGCCGCCGCACGCTACGCGCATTCGACCCGCTGTTTGCGCTCGTAGTGGTCGCCGTGCTGGCATTGCCCTATGCCGTCTGGCTGATGCGCGCCGAGGCGTTCGTCCTGCCGGCCTTGCCGCAGGTTGCCGAACTCAATGCCCGCGCGCTGCACGCGGCCTGGCTGCTCGGGGGATTCCTGCTCGGCGCGGCGGCGATCCCGGCGCTGACCGTGCTCAACACCGGCCTGTTCGTTCCCAAGAGCGAGGAGGCGCCGATCATCTACCGCCCGCCGGTCGAGCCGCTCGCGCGCAATTTCGTCTATTTCTTCGCGTTGGCGCCGGCGCTCGGCGCGGTGCTGATCTCCGGCCTGCTGGGCCTCGACGCCGTCGTGGGCGGAGCCGGCGTCGTGCTGGTGTTGTCGGGGCTCGCCGTGGTCGTGGGGGCCGGCGATCTCATCGCGATGCGCCGCGCGAGGATGCTGCGGATGGTCTGGGCGGCCGCCGTCATCGCGCCCGCAATCGGCGTCGTGCTCGCCGTCCTGCTCCTGCCGTGGACCGGTGCCAACGAGATCGCGACGTCGATGCCGGCGCGCGCGATTTCGGACTTCTTCGACGAGAGCTTTGCCCGCCGCACCAATCATCGCCTGCGCGCGGTGGCCGGCGAGACCCAGCTTGCGAGCCTGATCACGCTGCATTCCGGCCGGCCGCATCTGTTCATCGATGCCCAGCCTTCACGCACGCCGTGGATCAATCAGGCCAAATTCAACGAGACCGGCGGCGTCGTGGTCTGGCGTGCCTCCGACACCGCGGGCACCCCGCCGCCGGACATTCTCGCGCGCTTCCCGGGTATCGTGCCGGAAGTGCCGCGCGCCTTCGAATGGCTGGTGACCGGCCGTCAGCAACTGCTGCGCATCGGCTGGGCCATCGTGCGGCCGAAGGGGACTTAGTCGCTCGCTCTTTCCGTCGTCATTGCGAGGAGCCCTTGCGACGAAGCAATCCAGAGTCCCTCCGCGGAAAGATTCTGGATTGCTTCGCTGCGCTCGCAATGACGGGGAGAGGTCGTACGCCTCCTCACGCGCCCGCCAGCACCTTCGCGATCGCGCGCAGATCCTGCCAGGCGAGCCGCTTGTACGACGGCGAGCGCAACAGATAGGCGGGGTGGAAGGTCGGCAGCGCGCGAATGGTGCGCCCGCCCGTCTCGTAATCGAACCAGCGGCCGCGGGTGCGCATGATGCCTTCGCGGGTCGACAGCAGCGTCTGCGTCGAGGGATTGCCGAGCGTCACCAGCACATCCGGATTCACCAGCTCGATCTGGCGCTGGATGAAGGGCAGGCAGATTTGCGTCTCCTGCGGCGTCGGCGTGCGGTTGCCGGGCGGGCGCCAGGGAATCACGTTGGCGATGTATGCGGTGGTGCGGTTGAGGCCTATGGCTCCGATCATCAAGTCGAGCAGCTTGCCGCTGCGCCCGACGAAGGGCAGCCCCTCGATGTCCTCGTCGCGGCCCGGTGCCTCGCCGACGAACATGATGCGCGCCTGCGGATTACCGTCGGCGAAAACCAACCGTGTCGCCGTGTGCTTCAGCGCGCAGCCGTCAAAGTTTTGCATCAACTCGCGCAGCGCCTCCAAGGTCGGCGCGGTGCGTGCGGCCTCGCGCGCCGAGGCGATCGCGATGTCGGGCGCGGGGGCCGCCTCGCCGCGCAACACTGCCGGGGCGGCGGCCGGCCGTGGGGCCTCGACCGGAGGTGGCGCGCGCGGGGCCGGAGGTGGAACATCCAATTCCGCCAAGCGGTCGATCGGTTCCTCCGCGAGCGTGCAATCGACTCCGGCCTCCAGATAGAAGGCGAGAAGCTCTCGGACCGTGGGTGCGGGTTCTGGGATCATCGGAAAGTCTGACTATTAGTCCAGTTTGGGGCGCCTTGCACCCCGGCGAAACGCATTTCCGAGGTTGTCCTACCCGGAAAAATCGGAAACAAGAGGGCGCAATCGACCAAGGACCGTCTCAAGGGCTGAGATCAGATGAGCACCGAAGAACTTCCCGCGCGCGAATCCATGGAATTCGACGTCGTCATCGTCGGCGCAGGCCCCTCGGGCCTGGCTGCGGCGATCCGGCTGAAGCAGATCAATGCCGATCTCAACGTCGTCGTGGTGGAGAAGGGCTCCGAGGTCGGTGCGCATATTCTCTCCGGCGCCGTGATCGACCCGGCCGGGCTCGACAAGCTGATGCCGGACTGGCGCGAAGATTCCGATTGTCCTCTGAAGACCCAGGTGAAGGACGACCGCTTCTACTGGATGACGGGCGGCGGCGCGATCAGGCTGCCTAACTTCATCATGCCGCCGCTGATGGACAATCATCACTGCTATATCGGCTCGCTTGGCAATGTCTGCCGCTGGCTGGCACGCAAAGCGGAAGCGCTAGGCGTCGAGATTTATCCGGGCTTTGCCGCGGCCGAGGTGCTCTATGACGAGCAGGGCGCGGTGAAGGGCATTGCCACCGGCGACATGGGCATCGGCCGGGACGGCAAGCCGAAGGACTCCTTTACCCGTGGCATGGAATTGCTCGGCAAGTACACGCTGTTCGCGGAAGGCGCGCGCGGCAGCCTGACCAAACAGCTCATCGCGAAGTTCGCGCTGGATACCAAGAGCGAGCCGGCGAAATTCGGCATCGGGCTCAAGGAAGTCTGGCAGATCGATCCCGCCAAGCACCAGAAGGGCATGATCCAGCATTCGTTCGGCTGGCCGCTCGATCTGAAGACCGGCGGTGGCTCGTTCCTCTATCACTACGACGACAACCTCGTTGCCGTCGGCTTCGTCGTGCATCTCAACTACGATGACCCGTATCTGTCGCCGTTCGACGAGTTCCAGCGTTTCAAGACCCATCCGTCAATCCGCTCCACCTTCGAAGGTGCCAAGCGGCTCGCCTATGGCGCGCGCGCCATCACCGAGGGCGGCTATCAGTCGGTCCCGAAACTCAGCTTCCCCGGCGGCGCCCTGATCGGCTGCGCGGCCGGCTTCGTCAACGTTCCCCGGATCAAGGGCGTGCACAACGCGATGGGCACGGGCATGCTCGCCGCCGAGCACGTTGCGTCCGCCATTGCCGCCGATCGCGCCAATGACGAGATCGTCGACTACGAGAACGCCTGGCGCTCCTCCTCGGTCGGCAAGGATTTGTTCCTGGTCCGCAACGTCAAGCCGTTGTGGTCGAAGTTCGGCACGGTGCTCGGCGTTGCGCTCGGCGGCTTCGACATGTGGTGCAACACGCTCTTCGGCGGCTCACTGTTCGGCACCCAGTCGCACGCGAAGCCCGATCGCGCGACGCTCGATCCGGCCAAGACCCACGCGCCGAGAACCTACCCGAAGCCGGACGGCAAGATTTCCTTCGACAAGCTCTCGTCGGTGTTCCTGTCCAATACCAATCATGAGGAGGACCAGCCGGTCCATCTCAAGGTCACGGACATGAACCTCCAGAAGACCTCCGAGCATGACGTGTTTGCAGGTCCGTCGAATCGCTATTGCCCGGCCGGCGTCTATGAGTGGATCGAGGAAGGATCGGGTCCGCGCTTCCAGATCAACGCCCAGAACTGCGTCCACTGCAAAACCTGCGACGTGAAGGACCCCAACGGCAATATCACCTGGGTTCCCCCGGAGGGCGGCGGCGGTCCGAACTACGAGGCGATGTAGGCGGGGTCAGCAAGCCACAATCCATGTGACCAAGGCCAAGGCGACCAATATTGCGTGACCGTGGCCCTGCGACGCACGTTCGCGTGAGAACCCGGCCGCGGTCGCGGTCCGTGGTCACGATAAGGCCATACTGCCGGCGTCTTGGGGCGCTCTTGACCGGTCACTTGGCCGATTTGGGGCGTGCGGAGGGGATCGCCCGGCCCGAATCCTTGCGGTGAAGCGCCAAAAGCGGCATTGTTGGCCCGACGGTTCCGGGTCCCCATGCCACCGGCCGCGTTCGCATGCGATACGGCCTTCTTCAGACCCAGGCACTACCAACTCAAGGCGAGCCCTGATGTTTTCAAATCGTTTCAACCGCTGGACTGTTGCCGCCATCGCCCTCATGGGCACAGCGATCGCGACGGTCCCCGGCAGGGTCCTGGCGCAGACGCCGGATCATCCGTCCGACACGGCGGCGCAGTTTCCGACCCGAAACGATCTGAAGGCGCTGACCACTTCCGGCAGCTATCTCGCCGCCCGCCACGCCAGCGTCGAGCGCGATGCGGCCTCCGCCGCCGCGTTCTATCGCTCGGCCCTGCGCACCGATCCCAAGAACAACGAGCTGCTCGACCGCGCCTTCATCTCCTCGGTTGCCGACGGTGACATCGACGAGGCCGTCAAGCTCGCCGAGCGCATCCTGACCATCGACAAGACCAACCGCGTTGCGCGCCTCGTCGTCGGGGTGCACGATCTCAAGTTCAAGAAGTACGCGACGGCGCAGACCAACATCAACCAGTCGATCCGCGGTCCGATCACCGATCTCGTCGCCACGCTGCTGTCGGGCTGGGCCGCCTATGGCGCGGGCGATGCCAAGGGCGGCGTCGCCACCATCGACAAGCTGGCCGGTCCGGAATGGTATCCGCTGTTCAAGGATCTCCACGCCGGCATGATCCTCGAGCTCGCCGGCAAGGAGAAGGACGCGGGCACCCGGTTCGAGCGTGCCTACAAGCTCGACGATTCCATGTTGCGCGTCACCGAGGCCTATGCGCGCTGGCTGTCGCGTAACAAGGACTCGGCCGCCGCGACCACGGTCTACCAGGCTTTCGACAAGAAGCTCGCCCGCCATCCGCTCATCGTGGAAGGGTTGCGCGACACCAAGGCCGGCAAGAAGATGCCGCCGCTGGTTGATAGCGCGCAAGCCGGCGCCGCCGAAGCACTCTACGGCATCGGCGCCACACTGACCCGCCGCGGCGGCGAGGATCTGGCGCTGGTCTATCTCCAGCTCTCACTCTACCTCCAGCCCACCCATCCCCTGGCGCTGCTCTCGCTCGCCGATCTCTATGAATCGGTGAAGCGGCCGCAGATGGCGATCAAGGTCTACGAGCGCGTGCCGGCGTCCTCGCCGCTCAAGCGCAACGCCCAGATTCAGCTCGCCATCGATCTGGATTCCGCCGACCGCACCGACGAGGCGATCAAGATCCTCAAGGGCGTCACCACTGAGGATTCCAAGGATCTCGAAGCCATCATGGCGCTCGGCAACATCGAGCGCGGCCGCAAGAAGTTTGGCGAATGCGGCGCGACCTATTCGCAAGGCGTCGACGTGCTGCCGGCCGGCAACGACAAGGCCAACAGCGTCTGGTATTATTATCGCGGCATTTGCGAGGAGCGCTCCAAGCAGTGGGGCAAGGCCGAAGCCGACATGAAGAAGGCGCTCGAGCTGCAGCCCGACCAGCCCCACGTCCTCAACTATCTCGGCTATTCCTGGATCGACCAGGGCATCAATCTCGACGAAGGCATGAAGATGATCAAGCGGGCGGTCGAGCAGCGCCCGGATGACGGCTACATCGTCGACTCCCTTGGCTGGGCCTATTACCGCATCGGCAATTACGAGGACGCGGTGAAGAATCTCGAGCGCGCCATCGACCTCAAGCCCGAGGATCCCACCATCAACGATCACCTCGGCGACGCCTATTGGCGCGTCGGCCGCACGCTGGAAGCCAAGTTCCAGTGGGCGCACGCCCGCGATCTCAAGCCCGAAGCGGATGAGCTTCCGAAGATCGAGGCCAAGATTGCAAACGGAATGACCGACGACAATTCGAACTCCTCGGCTGCGCAGGCGGAGAAGGAGAAGAAGAAGGACGACGGCAAGGGCGGCTGAGCGAGTTGAAGTTGGGGGCGTGTCGTCTATGCCGGCGTTGATTGAAGAAGGGCGCGCGAAGGTCAATCTGAGCCTTCGCGTGGTCGGCCGTCGTGCCGACGGCTATCATGATCTCGAAAGCGTGGTCGCTTTTGCCGACTGCGCCGACCGGCTCACGCTGGAGCCCGGCGGCGAGCTGAAGCTCACCACGACGGGGCCGCTCGCGGCGGCCTGCGGCGATATGGCCGACAATCTCGTGTTCAAGGCGGCCAAGCTCCTGGCCGAAGCCGTCCCGAACCTGAAGCTGGGCGCCTTCGCGCTCGACAAGGTGCTCCCGGTCGCCGCCGGCATCGGCGGCGGCTCGGCCGACGCCGCGGCGGCGCTGCGGTTGCTGGCGCGTCTCAACGATCTGTCGCTCGACGACGCCCGCCTCCAGAAGGTTGCGCTTGCGACCGGTGCCGACGTGCCGGTGTGTCTGTTCTCGCGCGCCTGTGACATGACCGGTGTCGGCGAACAGCTGCTGCCGCTGGCGTTGCCGAGCATGCCCTGCGTGATGGTCAATCCGCGCGTGCCGGTCGCGACCAAGGATGTGTTTCAGGCGCTGGGCCTGCGCAACGGCGAACTCCTGGTCGGCGCCACGTCCGTCTTCGACGGTCCGGCCTGGCCGGGCGAGGGCGCCTCCATTGCCGATTGGGTCGACACGCTCGAGACCGTCGCCAACGATCTCGAAGCCCCCGCGATGCGCATCGAGCCTGTCATCGGCGACGTGCTGGAAGCCTTGCGTGGCTCCGCCGGCGTCAAGCTCGCCCGCATGTCCGGCTCGGGTGCGACGTGTTTTGCGATCTATGGCGCATTTGCCGAGGCGCATGCCGCCGCCGAGAAGATCCGCAGGGATCATTCGGGTTGGTGGGTGCACGCGGGGACGCTGAGCTAGGCCAGCCCGAGAAACCGCCGGATCTCGCCCAACACCTCTTGCGGCTTGTCATGTTGCAGCCAGTGTCCGGCGCCGGCGATGGTCTCGACACGCGCCTGCGGAAAGTAGCGCTCCAGGCCCGCGGCCCTCGCGCCAGCCAAAAAGCTTTCGCCGGCATTCAAGAGCAGCGTCGGACAGGTGATGCGCGACCACAGCGCGATGTGATCGTCCGGCCAGAGCCGGTGCGGCGCAGAGGCGCGCTGGTAGGGATCGAACTTCCAGCTATAGGTGCCGTCCTCGTTCTGCCGCGCGCCGTGGGTGGCGAGATGCAGCGCGAGGTCGCGGGACAGCCGCTTGTTGTGAAGGACCATCTGCGCCGCGGCGTCTTCGAGGGTCGAATAGCGGCGCGGTGCGCGGTCGTGCAGCTTGTCGAGCTGACCGACCCATTTGCCGATCCGCTCATGTACCGGCGGCTTTGGTGTATCCGGCAACATCGTCACGCCGTCGAGCACGACCAGCTTCGAGACCTGTTCGGGGAATGCCCCTGTAAAGATCAGGCTGACCATGCCGCCCATGGAATGGCCGATGAGAGTGACTTGAGGGGCCGCGACGGCACGGACGAGCTGGGCGAGATCGTACACATACTCCGTCAGCGCGTAGCTGCCGCCTTTGGTCCAGTCGGAATCGCCGTGCCCGCGCAGGTCGGGTGCGAGCACGTGAAAATGCGGCTGCAGCGACCGGGCGATGACGTCCCAGCTCCGGCAGTGATCGCGCCCGCCATGGACCAGGATGGCGACGGGCGCGCCATCGTTGCCCCAGTCGGCATAGTGCAGCCGCAGGCCGTGAGACTCGTAGATGCGGCTTTGCGGGGCGAGCATGGTGGCGCTATCCATTCACCGGCCGCCGCGCCAGCGCCAGCGACAGCCCGAGCCCTGCGATGAAGACGCCGGAACCCTGGGTGAGACGCCGCATCAGCTGCGGCCTTCCGATCAACTGCGTGCGTGTCGCGAAGGCCATCAGCACCACCACGATGTCGGCGAGCGTGTTCAGCGTCACCGAAATCGCACCCAACATGATGAATTGCAGCGTCGGGTTCGGTCCCGCCGGGTCGAGGAACTGCGGAATGAAGGCGAGGAAGAAGGCGGCGGTCTTCGGGTTCAGCGCCTCGACCAGCACGCCGTCGCGAAAGGCTTGCTTGTCGCCGATGGGCTCGCTGTCGAATGACAGCGCGCGGCCGGCGTTGCGAAAAGTCCTGATGCCGAGCCAGACCAGATAGAGCGCGCCGACAAATTTCACGGCGGCAAACAGCTCGGCGCTGGCAAGGATGATCGCAGAGATGCCGAGGCTGCCTGCGATCACATGAACCAGCCCGCCGAGCGCGGTGCCCGCGGTCGATGCAAAACCGCTGGCGCGCCCTTCCGACAGGGTCCGTGCCGCCACGTAGAAAATGCCTGGGCCGGGAACGGCGGCGATGAGACAAGCTGCGGCCAGGAACAGCCAGAAATTCGTGTTGATCATCCTGCTTTGGTAGCGATGCTTACCGCGATTGCAAGGCCCGTCGTTTTCAAGGCCCGTCGTTTTCAAGGCCCGTCGTTTTCAAGGCCCGTCGTTCAGACCATCCGGCGGAAGATCACGCTGGCATTCACCCCGCCGAAGCCGAACCCGTTCGAGATCGCGTGCTGCATCGGCATCGGGCGCGCCACACCGGCGACGATGTCGATGCCGTCCGCGCCCGGATCAAGGTTCTCGAGGTTGAGGGTCGGCGGCGCGATCTGGTCGCGCAGAGCGAGCACGGTGAAGATGGCCTCGAGCCCTCCGGCGGCGCCGAGCAGATGGCCGGTGGCCGATTTGGTCGCGCTCACGGCGATGCCGCGGTGACGACCGAACAGCGCGGCAATTGCGCCAAGCTCGCTCTCGTCGCCGGCCGGCGTTGACGTTGCATGCGCGTTCAGATGCTGCAAATCGGCAGGCGCAAGCTTCGCCTGCCGGAGCGCGATCTCCATGGCGCGCCGGGCGCCGTCGCCGTCAGGCGGACCCGATGTCATGTGATAGGCGTCGGCAGTCGTGCCGTATCCGACGATCTCCGCGATCGGCGTCGCGCCGCGCGCCAATGCATGCTCCAGCTCCTCGATCACCAGGATGCCGGCGCCTTCGCCCATGACAAAACCGTCGCGGTCGCGATCGAACGGGCGCGAGGCGCGCGCGTCATTGAACCCGCTCGATAGTGCGCGGGCCGCGGCAAAGCCGCCGAGGCTGACGATGTCGATGCAGGCTTCCGCACCGCCGCAGATCGCCACATCAGCCTCGCCCGCGCGGATCATGCGCGCGGCATCGCCGATCGCCTGAACGCCGGCGGCGCACGCCGTGACCGGTGTGCCCAGCGCTCCCTTGTAGCCGTATTTGATCGAGACGTGGCCGGCCGCGAGATTGGCGAGGAAGGAGGGGATCGTGAACGGCGACAGCCGGCGCGGGCCGCGTTGTTCGGTGATGCGCACCGCTTCCGCCATCGCCGGAAAGCCGCCGACGCCGGAGGCGATGATCGTCGCAGTCCTCTCCAAAGCCGCCGCGTCCTGCGGCGTCCAGCCGGCCTGCGCAACCGCCTCTGCGGTGGCGAGCAGCGCGAACAGGATGAAGCGGTCCATCTTGCGCTGGTCTTTCGGCGCGGCGGCCTGCGCGGGATCGAAGCCGCCGTCCACGTCATCGGCCTTGTCGGGCACGAGGCCGGCAATGCGTGCGGGCAGCGCCTGCGACCATTCCGGCAGCGGGCGCAGCCCGCTTTGACCGGCCAGGAGCCGGCGCCAGGACAGCTCGACACCGCAGCCAAGCGGCGACACCGCGCCTATTCCCGTCACGACGATACGACGCATGTCAGTCTCCAGCCGGCGCGACGGCCGGGTTCATGGCTTTGAGCGAGGTCAGCCGTTTGCGCATGACACGGCTGGCGCGGGGACCGGCGATGATGACCGCATTGGTGAGCGTGATCGGCTGCATGCCGGCGGCATCGACCACGACCGGATTGAATGGACGACGATCGTGCCGGTTCGCGAGCAGGATCGCTTCGCCCTTCGGTGCGAGATGCTTGTTGCCCCAGGCGAGTAGGGTTGCGACCACGGGGAAGAAGTCCCGCGCCTTGTCCGTCAGCACATATTCATAGCGCGGCGGCCGTTCATTGTAGCGGCGGCGGACGAACATGCCGCTTTCGGTGAGATGGGCCAACCGCCGCGACAGGATGTTCGGCGCGATCCCGAGGCTTTGCGAAAACTCGTCGAACTTCGTTGCGCCCTGGAAGGCATCCCGCAGGATCAAGATGCTCCACCATTCGCCGACCGTCTCCACGGCGCGGCCGACGGGACATTCCTGGATGGAGGCGAATTTGGGCTGCATGGTTCGAAAGTAGGCATGTAACTTTCAAAATGCAAGTGACGAGGGCAACTTCCCCGCGCGGGAGGACGAGGTGCGGGACTGCAAAACTGTCTCTGCGATCCGGATGCGAGTTGGCGAGCGACGCCTGCGCTCCTTGCTCCGTCATTGCGAGCGGAGCGAAGCAATCTAGAGTCCCTCTGCGAAAAGATTCTAGATTGCTTCGCTGCGTTCGCAGTGACGCTGTTGATGCAGTGGTGGCGCTACCTCAACGATGTCGTCCCGGCGAAGGCCGGGACCCATAGCCACGACTGTTGTTGTGGTGCACGATCGTTGCCACAGACGCTAAGACAACGCTGATCGGGGTAATAGGTCCCGGCCTTCGCCGGGACGGCACTGAGGGTGTGGCTACCAGCAAGCGATAAGGATGCAAGTAGCTAATGAGACCGTGCCAGACAGAACGCCACGACCTGCTCCAGCGCGCTCTTCATCGGCGAGGACGGGAATAGCGCCAGCGCGTCCACCGCCATGGCGCCGTAGTGCTGGGCGCGGCTGCGCGTGTCTTCGAGCGCACGATGCTTGTTCATCAACCCGATGGCGTGGTCGAGGTCGGTGTCGCCGATCTCGCCGCGCTCGAGCGCGCGGATCCAGAAGGCGCGCTCGGTGTCGTTGCCGCGGCGGAAGGCAAGCACGACGGGCAGCGTGATCTTGCCCTCGCGGAAATCGTCGCCGGTATTCTTGCCGAGCTTGGCGCTCTTTCCGCCATAGTCGAGCACGTCGTCGACGAGCTGGAAGGCGATGCCGAGATTCATGCCGACCGAGCGACAGGCGGTCTGCTCCGCCTTCGGGCGATTGGCGATCACGGGTCCGACCTCGCAGGCGGCCGCGAACAGCTCGGCCGTCTTGCCGCGGATCACGGCGAGATATTCGTCCTCGGTGGTCGCGGTGTTCTTGGCGGCGGCAAGCTGCATCACCTCGCCCTCGGCGATGGTGGCGGCGGCCGCGGAGAGAATGTCGAGCGCGCGGAGCGAGCCGACTTCGACCATCATGCGGAAGGCCTGGCCGAGCAGGAAGTCGCCGACCAGCACGCTCGCCTCATTGCCCCAGAGCATCCGTGCCGACAGCTTGCCGCGGCGCATCTCGCTTTCGTCGACGACGTCGTCATGGAGCAGGGTGGCGGTATGCATGAACTCGACGCTGGCGGCGAGCTTGATATGGCCGTCGCCGGTGTAGCCGGCGAGGTTGGCCATGGCCAGCGTCAGCATCGGCCGCAGGCGCTTGCCCCCGGAGGAGATCAAATGGTTGGCGACCTCCGGGATCATGGTCACGTCCGAACCGGTCCGCGACAGGATCGTGGCGTTGACGCGCTCCATGTCACCGGCGACAAGGGCAACCAGCTCTTCGATCGACGCGCCGGGAGTTTCGAAAGGTACGATGACGGCCACGCCGGTCTCCAATATTTGCCCCGGAAGGGCTATTCTGATGGAAAGACAATAGAAACTGGACGGGGATGCGGCAAGGGCCGTGGAACCATTGACATTTGGCGCTTAATCCCCGTCAGGCAGGAGGCCTGTGTTTTGCGAGAACTGGTTCGGACCAACGATATGGTGCTGGTGTCGGCGATCGGCGCGCTGCTCGACGGCGCCAACATCCATCATCTGGTGCTGGACCAGAACATGAGCATCATCGAGGGCTCGCTTGGCATTTTGCCGCGGCGGATCCTGGTCCATGATGACGACGCCCTCGAAGCCCGGCAGCTTCTGACCGAGGCCGGCCTCAGCCACGAACTGCGCGGCGATGAGTGAAGCACTGGCAGACCTCACCGAGGACGCCTTTCTCGGCGGGCAATTGCGGCTGAAGCAGAAGCGGTCCGGCCATCGCGCGGGGCACGACGCCATTCTGCTCGCGGCGGCGACGCAGGCGAGCGCGGGCGACCGTGTCGTCGATCTCGGCGCCGGCATCGGCACGGCCGGGCTTGCGTTGGCGCGGCGCGTTGCCGGGATCAGGCTCGGCCTGGTCGAGATCGATCCCGAGCTGGCGGAGCTTGCGCGCGCCAATGCGGCAGCGAATGCGATTGCCGCCGAGACGATCGTGCTCGACGTCACCGCGGACGCGCAGGCCTTCGCGGCCAGCGGGCTCGTGCCGGACAGCGTCGACGTGGTGCTGATGAACCCGCCCTTCAACGATCCCGCTCGCCATCGCGGCTCGCCCGATCAGGCGCGCCAGATCGCGCATGTGGCGACGGATGAGACGCTGAATGCCTGGGTGCACGCGGCGCGGCGCATCCTCCGCTCGAATGGCGCGCTGACATTGATTTGGCGCGCAGATGGGATCGCGGAGGTTTTGGCGGGACTGTCTCGCGGCTTCGGCAGTCTCGCGATTCTGCCGGTTCACGCTGAAGCCGAGCGGCCCGCGATCCGCGTGCTGGTGCGCGCGGTCAAGGGCGGGAGGGCCCCGGCACGATTGTTGCCGGGCCTCGTGCTCAACGAGGAATCACGCGTGCCTAAAAAAGAGGTGATGGATATTCTGGAGGGAAGGGCGGTTCTACCCCTGGTGGAGCCGTGCTGAGCTATTGCGGAAGCGATTCCGACTGCTGCTCTTGCGGAGTCGTCAGGCGGATCGCCATGAACAGCGCACCGATCAGCAGCATCAGCAGATAGATTTTCATGGCGTTCTCCGCTGGCCCATTGCAGCCTCTCAACGGGGTTTCTGCAAAACACGTTCCGGGCCCCTCCAATGACAGTCGCGTGATAAGAAATAGTTAATCAGAGGTAACGGCATGGCCGAACAATTGAACGATCGTGAGAGTTCCGGCCTGGCCGACAAGCTCATGCAATATCTGCCGGCGCGCTTCCGTCCCGGCACGGCCGTGGTGCCGGTGGTGCGGCTGTCCGGTGTGATCGGTGCAGTGACGCCGCTGCGCCCGGGCATGACGCTCGCGACCGTTTCGCGGGTGCTGGAGCGGGCGTTTTCGACGCGCAACGCCAAGGCGGTGGCGCTGGTGATCAATTCGCCCGGCGGCTCGCCGGTGCAGTCGCGCCAGATCTACCTGCGCATCAAGCAGCTCGCGGCGGAGAAGAAGCTGCCGGTGCTGGTGTTCGTCGAGGACGTCGCGGCCTCCGGCGGCTACATGATCGCCTGCGCCGGCGACGAGATCATCTGCGATCCGTCCTCGATCCTCGGTTCGATCGGCGTGGTCGGCGGCAGCTTTGGTTTCCAGGAGGCGATCAAGCGGCTCGGCATCGAGCGGCGCCTCTACACCGCCGGCGCGCACAAGGCGATGCTCGACCCGTTTCTCCCTGAAAACCCCGACGACGTCGCCAAGCTGAAGGCGCTCCAGCGCGAGATCCACCAGATCTTCATCGCGCTGGTGAAGGAAAGCCGCGGCGCGCGGTTGAAGGGCTCCGACGACACCCTGTTCACAGGCGAATACTGGGCCGGCGAGAGTTCGATCGCGCTGGGGCTCGCCGACAGCATCGGCGATCTCCGCTCAACTCTTCGTGCCCGCTTTGGCGAGAAGGTTCTCACCCCCGTGATTGCCCAGCCGACCGGTCTGCTCTCCGGCGTTTTGGGTCGGAAATCGCCCGGCGCGGGGCAGCTTTCGGCCATGGAATCAATGGCCAGCCTGCCGGACGAGCTGATCTCCGCGGTCGAGACGCGGGCGATTTGGGCGAAATTCGGATTCTAGACGGAGCCCTGCCGCGCCATTTGGCCCCAAGGAGACTTGAAGCCGTGCCAATTGCGGCGCGGCCCGGTCTGCGCAAGAATGCGCGTGGGGGCTGAGCATTGTGAACAAGGAACGACCGATGCCGCCGTTCGTCGCATTCGCGGGCGTCCTGGGCGGGCTTGCCGTGGTCCGCTGGGCCTACAAGACCGCTGTCAGGATCAACCAGGAGCTGGAGGAGATGCGCCTCTCGCGCGTCGCCGAGGCCGCCCATAGGGGGGCCGTCCAGACGCTGAAACAGGATCCGGTGACCGGAGCCTATCGGCCGGGTTAGCTGCTGCGCTCGTCATGGCCGGGCTTGTCCCGGCCATCCACGCCTTGCCTGACGCACGAAGAACGTGGATGCCCGGGCATGACGGGATTGGCCCCCTTTGCCTTGATTCCCACCCCTGCCGTCGATACGGTCCCGCGCGATTCAACCCCCCGCGAGAGCTCGATCTGACGATGGACGCCTCCTTGCCCGCCCATATGCGCCCGGAACGCTCGTTCCAGGGCTTCATCCTCGCGCTCCAGCGGTTCTGGGCCGAGCAGGGCTGCGTGATCCTGCAGCCCTACGACATGGAAATGGGTGCGGGTACCTTCCATCCGGCGACCACGCTGCGCGCACTCGGGCCAAAGCCCTGGAATGCGGCCTATGTGCAGCCCTCGCGCCGGCCCAAGGACGGCCGCTACGGCGAGAATCCGAACCGGATGCAGCACTACTACCAGTTCCAGGTGATCATGAAGCCGTCGCCACCGAACCTTCAGGAGCTGTATCTGAAGTCGCTAGCCGCGATCGGCATCGATTCCGCCGTGCACGACATTCGCTTCGTCGAGGACGACTGGGAGAGCCCGACGCTGGGTGCCTGGGGCCTCGGCTGGGAGTGCTGGTGCGACGGCATGGAAGTCAGCCAGTTCACCTATTTCCAGCAGGTTGCGGGTGTCGAATGCGCGCCGGTCGCGGGCGAGCTCACCTACGGGCTCGAGCGCCTCGCGATGTATGTGCAGGGCGTCGATCGCGTCTACGACCTCAACTTCAACGGCCGCGACGGTGACGCCAAGGTCACCTATGGCGATGTCTTCCTCCAGGCCGAGCGGGAATATTCGAAGCACAATTTTGAGATCGCCGACACCGCGATGCTGTTCGAGCAGTTCAAGATGGCCGAAGCGGCTTGCAGGAAATATCTCGAGGCCGGCTGGAAAGATGGCAAGCGCGAGGCGCATTTGATGTCGCTGCCGGCCTATGACCAATGCATCAAGGCGAGCCACGTGTTCAACCTGCTCGACGCGCGCGGCGTGATCTCGGTGACGGAGCGGCAGAGCTACATTCTTCGCGTGCGCGAATTGGCAAAGGCTTGCGGCGAGGCCTGGATACATACTGAAGCGGGCGGAGCGGCCTGATGCCCGATCTTTTGCTTGAACTATTCTCCGAAGAGATCCCCGCGCGCATGCAGGCCAAGGCGGCCGACGATCTGCGCCGCATGGTCACCGACAAGCTCGTCGCCGAAGGTCTCGTCTACGAGGGCGCGAAGGCGTTCGCGACGCCGCGCCGCCTTGCGCTTACCGTGCACGGCATCCCTGCGCGCCAGCCTGACCTGAAGACCGAACGCCGCGGACCGAAGATCGGCGCGGCCGATGCGGCCGTGCAGGGTTTTCTGAAAGCGACCGGTTTGACGTCTCTGGATGAGGCCAAGATCCAGCGCGATCCGAAGGGCGACTTCTACATCGCGCTGATCGAGAAGCTCGGCCGCGACGCGATCGACGTGCTCGCGGAAATCCTTCCCGTGATCATCCGCACCTTCCCCTGGCCGAAATCGATGCGCTGGGGTGCGCGCTCCGGCAAGCCGGGCTCGCTGAGCTGGGTGCGTCCGCTGCACGCGATCACCGCGACGTTCGGGCTCGAAACCGAAGAGCCCGATGTCATCAAATTCTCGGTGGACGGCATTGAGGCCGGCCAGACCACCTACGGCCATCGTTTCATGGCACCTAGCGCGATTTCCGTGCGCCGCTTCGAGGATTACGAAGCGAAGCTGAAGGCTGCCAAGGTCATCCTCGATCCGCAGGCGCGCAAGGACATCATCTTTGCCGACGCCAAGGAGCTGACGTTCGCCCAAGGGTTCGAACTGGTCGAGGACCAGGTGCTGCTCGATGAGGTTTCGGGCCTCGTCGAATGGCCCGTCGTCATGATGGGATCGTTCGAAGCGGAATATCTCGCGATCCCCGAAGAGGTGATCCGCGCCACCATCCGCAACAACCAGAAGTGCTTCGTAGTCAGGGATTCCAAGACGGGCAAGCTGACCAACAAGTTCGTCCTCACGGCGAACATCGAGGCGGCCGACGGCGGCAAGACCATCGTCGCCGGCAACGAGCGCGTGATCCGTCCGCGCCTGGCGGATGCGAAGTTCTTCTATGAAACGGACCTGAAGACGAAGCTCGAGGATCGCCTGCCGAAGTTCGAGCAGATCGTGTTTCACGAGAAGCTCGGCACCCAGGCTGAACGCATCAAGCGCATCGAGCGTCTCGTCGCCGAGATCGCACCGCTGGTCGGCGCCGATGTCGCAAAGGCCACGCGGGCCGCGCATCTGGCGAAGGCGGATTTGCTGACCGAAGTCGTCGGCGAATTCCCCGAGGTGCAGGGCCTGATCGGCAAGTACTACGCGCTGGCCCAGGGCGAGGATGCCTCGGTGGCCGCCGCTTGCGAGGAGCACTACAAGCCGCAGGGGCCCGCGGATCGCGTGCCGACCGATCCGGTCAGCGTCGCAGTGGCGCTCGCGGACAAGCTCGATACGCTGGTGGGCTTCTGGGCAATCGACGAGAAGCCGACGGGAAGCAAGGACCCGTATGCGCTGCGTCGTGCGGCGCTGGGCGTGATCAGGCTGATCACCGAGAACGGACTGCGTCTGTCGCTTATGAAGATGGCGGCATCCGCACTCGCCGCCTTGTCCTTGAAGCCTGCCGATGCGCAGAAGCTTCCGAGCGACCTGCTCGCCTTCTTCGCAGATCGCCTGAAAGTTCAGCTCCGCGAGCAGGGCGCGCGGCACGATCTCGTCGACGCCGTGTTCGCGCTCGGTGGCCAGGATGACCTTCTGATGATCGTCCGCCGCGTCGAGGCGCTCGGCAAATTCCTCGAGTCCGAGGACGGCAAGAATTTGCTCGCCGGCATCAAGCGCGCCAGCAATATCCTCGGCATCGAGGAGAAGAAGGACAAGCGCACGTTCGACGGGGCGCCGGATGCCGCGCTCTACGGTCTCGGCGAGGAGAAGGCGCTGGCCAAGGCGATCGGCGAGGTGACGGCGGAGGCAAGCGCTGCTGTCGCGAAGGAAGATTTCGCGGCCGCAATGAGTGCGATGGCCAAGCTACGTCCGCCGGTCGATGCGTTCTTCGAGAAAGTTCGCGTCAACGACGACGATGCGAAGGTGCGCGAGAACCGCCTGAAGCTGCTCAACGAGATCCGCAGCGCCACGCGTGCGGTGGCGGATTTCTCGAAGATCCAGGATTGAGCGCGGTTTGGGCGCAATGAACACCGTCATGCCCGGGCTTGTCCCGGGCATTCACGTCCTGCTTCTCGTGGAGACGCGTGGATGGCCGGGACAAGCCCGGCCATGACGACGGAGTTGCTGGCCGCATTACTGTGCGCGAAGAGTGTCCACACAAAAAAGCCCCGCCCGGCGGGGGGAGGACCGGGCGGGGCCTGATGTCCGACTCTACTGCTCGCGTCAGCCTGATTGATGTGACGCGCCGGACACCTAGTCGATCCCGTGAAAGTGCTAGTCCATCACCTCGACGATGCGTCGCGAGCGCGGCTCGACCAGCACGGTCTCGCCGTTCACGACGGTGTAGCGATAGGTGGTGGCGCCGAAACGCTGCGGCACGTCATAATAGGTGACGCCGCTTTCAGGTAACGTGGCACCGACCACCACGCGATCCGGGATGCGGAAAGCCGGTACGCGTTGTTCGACGACATAGTCGCGGAAAGCCGGCCGCTGCTCGACGGCAATGGTCGGGCCGCTGTCGACGACGACGGGCGCGCGTCCCACTGTGACGCCGCTTTGCGCCTGCGCCGCAAGGGGCGAGCCGATCGCGGCCGCGAGCGCTGCAAGAGCAAGAATCCTGTTCCGCATGGGCAACTCCTTCGAGAAGGTTTCGGGAAGCGCCAATGGCGCGACCGGTTGCCAATGCATGCGTCTCGGCGATGTTCCGGAAAACGCCCGCCGCATTCGCGGCATTTTCGGGCTGTTTTCGCGGATCTGGGAACTCGCGCGCGCCCGATGCGTCTCTACCCGCGGAACCCAGTCCGCTATGATCCCGCCGCGATTCGCCCCTACCCCACGGAAAGAAAATTCATGCACATCACCGTCGCCCATATCTCGCCGATCCTGTCGCTGCTTGCGGGTGTGCTCATCCTGATCATGCCGCGCCTCCTGAACCTGATCGTCGCGATTTTTCTCATTATAAATGGTGCGATCGGGCTCGGATTGTTGAAGTGGCTCCATCTCTAGGCCTTCATTCTACGGAACTCTTCGACTTGCGCGGACCTGCCCAAAGTGGTGTAAGGCCCGCAATTACCCATTCCTCTCGCAGGTTGTGTGCAAGCTATGGCCAAAGCCGCCTCGAAAACTCCAGCGAAAATGCCAGCGAAATCAAAGTCCTCCGCCAAGGCGAAAGCCGCGCCGGCGGCCCGCAAGGCACTTGCCAAGCGCGCCCCGAAGCCCGTGGCCAAAGCCGCTGTTAAGCCGCTGGCCAAGCCGGCTGTGAAGCCTGCCGCCAAGTCGGTTTCCAAGGCTGTTGCAAAGGCACCGACGAAACCGGTTGCGCCGAAGGTTGCCGTGAAGCCGGCACCGAGCAAGGCTGCTTCAAGCAAGGCCGCGCCTGTTGCGGCCAAGGCTGCGGCCAAGGCCGGCAAGTGGGTGTTCACGTTCGGCGACGGCAAGGCCGAGGGCAAAGCGGAGATGCGCGACCTGCTCGGCGGCAAGGGCGCCAACCTCGCCGAGATGGCCAATCTCGGCCTGCCGGTGCCTCCGGGCTTCACCATCCCGACCTCGGTCTGCACCTATTTCTACGCGCACGACAAATCCTACCCCAAGGAACTGCGGTCGCAGGTTGAGAAGGCGCTCGATCATGTCGGCAAGTTGACCGGCAAGATCTTCGGCGATTCCAGGAACCCGCTGCTCGTCTCCGTGCGTTCCGGCGGCCGCGCCTCGATGCCGGGCATGATGGACACCGTGCTCAATCTCGGCCTCAACGACGAAACCGTGGAAGCGCTCTCGGAACTGTCGGGCGATCGCCGCTTCGCCTATGACAGCTATCGCCGCTTCATCACCATGTATTCGGACGTGGTGCTCGGCTTCGAGCATCATCATTTCGAGGAAATCCTCGACACCTTCAAGGACAGCCAGGGCTACACGCTCGACACGGATCTCACCGCCGACGACTGGGTCGATCTGGTCGGCAAGTACAAGGACGCGGTCGCTCGCGAAACCGGCAAGGATTTTCCGCAGGATCCGCACGACCAGCTCTGGGGCGCGATTGGCGCCGTGTTTTCATCCTGGATGAACGCCCGAGCGGTGACCTACCGCAGGCTGCACGACATTCCGGAATCCTGGGGCACCGCGGTCAACGTGCAGGCCATGGTGTTCGGCAACATGGGCGAGACCTCGGCGACCGGCGTTGCCTTCACGCGCAATCCCTCGACCGGCGAGAGCAAGCTCTACGGCGAGTTCCTGATCAACGCGCAAGGCGAGGACGTGGTCGCCGGCATCCGCACGCCGCAGGACATCACCGAGGAAGCGCGGAAGGACTCGGGCTCCGACAAGGCGTCGATGGAATCGGCGATGCCGGAGGCCTTCAAGGAGCTGACGCGGATCTACACGCTGCTCGAGAAGCACTACCGCGACATGCAGGACATGGAGTTCACGGTCGAACAGGGCAAGCTCTGGATGCTGCAGACCCGTGGCGGCAAGCGCACCGCGAAAGCGGCGCTCCGCATCGCGGTCGAACTCGCCAATGAAGGCCTGATCACCAAGAAGGAAGCGGTGACGCGGATCGACCCGGCCTCGCTCGACCAGCTGCTGCATCCGACCATCGACCCCAACGCCAAGCGCGACGTGATCGCGACCGGCCTGCCGGCCTCGCCGGGTGCGGCCTCCGGCGAGATCGTGTTCTCCTCGGACGAAGCGGCCAAGCTTCAGGCCGACGGACGCAAGGTGATTCTGGTCCGGATTGAGACCAGCCCCGAAGACATCCACGGCATGCACGCCGCCGAAGGCATCTTGACCACCCGCGGCGGCATGACCTCGCACGCTGCGGTGGTCGCGCGCGGCATGGGCAAGCCCTGCGTCTCCGGCTGCGGCACCATCCGGGTCGATTACGGCCGCGGCACCATGAGCATCGGCTCGCGCACCTTCAAGACCGGCGACGTCATCACCATCGACGGCTCGCTCGGCCAGGTGCTTGCCGGCCGCATGCCGATGATCGAGCCCGAGCTGTCCGGCGAGTTCGGCACGCTGATGAAATGGGCCGACCAGGTCCGCAAGATCGGCGTGCGCGTCAACGCGGACACGCCGGAGGACGCGCACACCGCGATCAAGTTCGGCGCGGAAGGCATCGGTCTCTGCCGTACCGAGCACATGTTCTTCGAGGAGACGCGCATCCGCACGGTGCGCGAGATGATCCTCTCCGAGGACGAGCAGTCGCGCCGCGCTGCGCTGGCAAAGCTGCTGCCGATGCAGCGCGCCGACTTCGTCGAGCTGTTCGAGATCATGAAGGGCCTGCCCGTCACGATCCGTTTGCTTGATCCGCCGCTGCACGAGTTCCTGCCGCACACCCATGCCGAGGTCGAGGAAGTGGCGCGCGCCATGAACACCGACCCGCGGCGCCTGGCCGACCGCGCGCGCGAGCTGTCGGAGTTCAATCCGATGCTCGGCTTCCGCGGCTGCCGTATCGCGATCGCCTATCCCGAGATCGCCGAGATGCAGGCGCGTGCGATCTTCGAGGCGGCGGTCGAGGCCGAGAAGCGCACCGGCAAGGCCGTCGGCCTCGAGGTGATGGTGCCGCTGATCGCCACCAAGATGGAGCTCGACCTCGTCAAGGCGCGCATCGATTCCACCGCGAAGGCGGTGATGCGCGACACCAACACCAAGCTGACCTATCAGGTCGGCACAATGATCGAGCTGCCGCGCGCTTGCCTGCTCGCGGCCGAGATCGCGGAGAGCGCCGAGTTCTTCTCGTTCGGTACCAACGACCTCACGCAGACGACGTACGGCATCAGCCGTGACGATGCCGCGAGCTTCCTCGGCACCTACGTGTCCAAGGGCATCCTGCCGATCGATCCCTTTGTCGCGCTCGACCAGGAAGGCGTCGGCGAGCTCGTCAAGATCGGCGTCGCACGCGGTCGTAAGACGCGCGCCTCGCTCAAGGTCGGCATCTGCGGCGAGCACGGCGGCGATCCCGCCTCCGTCGCCTTCTGCCATGCGATCGGCCTCGACTACGTCTCCTGCTCGCCCTACCGCGTCCCGATCGCCCGCCTCGCCGCCGCGCAAGCCGCGCTCGGCAAGGCGGTGGCGAGCCAGGCATAAGCGGAGCGGCGACTTGAAATATTGAGAGCGAAAGAGGCGGGGCAAAACCCCGCCTCTTTTCATTTTGAGGCTCGACTGCTTCCACATCGTCATTGCGAGCGCAGCGAAGCAACCCAGCATCTTTCCGCGGCAGCAGTCTGGATTGCTTCGTCGCGAGAGCTCCTCGCATTGACGCGCTTGAGGCGCGTGCGTGTGAGCACATCGCAGTAGCGGGAACTCAGCGTGCGTCCCGTACGAGACGTGCGCGCAAGAGTTCCTTCACCATTTGCGTTGACCAATTGTTTACCTCGCCGCGTGAGAGCGCATTTACCAAGGTGCATCATCACCCCGTGAAAACACCTGCGATTGCTTGCGTGTGCCGCATGCGCAACGCCGATTAACGCCCCGGCAACCTAAATTAGATACTCACGATAAAGATCGAATTGCACGGATGTACTGCGGCTCGATTTTTCTAGCGTAAGCGTAGCGTGAGCGTATCGATGTTTTTGTTGCGTACCCATCCGAAGGGCGCGCGGTTCGCGTCCTTCGGCATCGGTCTCTGCATCTTCGCATTGATGCCGAGAGAGACCGGCTATCAGGACATTGCCTCGCTGCTGGCGCGCCAACCCGGCGTCGCGGAGCGTTGGCAGAAGCAGGTGTTCTCTGCTGCGTCTTCCATCCAGCTCGCCACTTACAGTTTTTCCCGGCCGATCGGCACTTCGGCTCCGCAGAGCGCGATGGTTCGTCTCGCGAGCCTCGACGGCCGTGACGTCACCGGCGCGATCAGCCGCAATCCGGCGCTTCAGGCGCCGCCGCGCTACCAGGCCGCCGATTTTCCCAAGGTCGATCGCTCCATGAAGGGTGATCGCCTCGCAACGGTCACACCGACGCAGGCTCCCGAAGCGGGCGCGCCAACGGCAGCGCCGACGCAGGAAGATCCCGCGACGTCGAACAGCTCGGTGTTCGGCGCCAAAACCGTCGCGCTGCCAGAGGCGATGTCGCCGGAGTCCGCGGCCGCGCTCGATCCCGAACTCGCGGAAGCGCTGCGCGCGCCGCCGCTGCCGCAATACACCAATGCACCACAAGCCAGTGACGCTGCGCGCTCGCTCGCGCTCCAGCCGCTCGAAGCGCTGAAGCAGGCCACCATGCCGGCCGCACCGCCGCGCGATCCATTCCGCGTCAAGACCTCGAACCTGTTCTTCGGCAGCTCCTCGCTTGGTGGCAATGTCGAGAGCATCGAGAGCTGGCAGCCGGGTGCCGAGCCGCTGATCGTGATGCCCGACCCCGACATGAAGGTGACGGCCTCGCTGTCGCCGCCGTCGGAGGAAATTGCGAAGGATATCGAAAGCGGCGAGAGCGTCGCGCCGAAGGGTGAGGTCAACGTCGACAACCAGCGCGCCAGATCGCCGGCGGAACGGCTCGCGCTCGACGACAAGTCGCGCGCGAAGTCCGAAAAATGCCTTGCGGAGGCCGTCTATTTTGAGTCCCGCGGCGAGGCCGTGCGTGGTCAGATGGCGGTCGCGCAGGTGGTGATGAACCGCGTGTTCTCCGGCAAATATCCGGACACGGTGTGCGGCGCCGTCTATCAGAACAAGCACCGCCATCTCGCCTGCCAGTTCACCTTTGCCTGCGACAACAATACCGACGTGATCCGCGAGCCCGAGATGTGGGAGCGTGCGAAAAAAATCTCGAAGGCAATGCTCGACGGCCAGATCTGGCTACCCGAGGTCGGCAAGTCCACGCACTACCACGCCTATTGGGTGCGCCCGTCCTGGGTGGCCGAGATGAAGAAGATGTACAAGACCGGCGTCCACACCTTCTATCGACCCCGCGCCTGGGGCGACGGCAGCGAGGAACCGAGCTGGGGGACGCCAGCGCAGACCGCCGCGCTCTCCGCCGAGCTCACCCAGGAAGCCAAGAGCTCCGCCGAGATGGGCGCAAGCGAGCGAAGGTAGCTGTTCACAAGAATTCGTCATGCCCTGGCTTGTCCCGCCTGCGCGGCCGAAGCCGCTTCGGCGAGGCGAAGGCCCGGGCATCCACGTTGTTTGCACCGAGTTGCAAGGCGTGGACGGCCGGGACAAGCCCGGCCATGACGGAGAGGGAACCCCGCATCACGCCTCGATATCCAGCGCGCAGTCGAAATTCGGCGCGGAATGCGTCAGCGCGCCGGATGAGGCGTAGTCGACGCCGGTCGCCGCGATGGCTGCGATCGAATCCAGGGTGACACCGCCGGATGCCTCCAGCTTGAGACGTCCCTCGTTGATCCCAACGGCTTCGCGCAGCGTCGCAATGTCCATGTTGTCGAGCAGCACGGCATCGGCAAGGCCGGTGTCGAGCACCTCGCGCAACTGCGGCAGCGTGTCGACCTCGATCTCGATCTTGACGAGATGGCCGGCATGGGCGCGGGCGCGCTCCAGCACGGGCCGGATGCCGCCGGCGATCGCGATGTGGTTGTCCTTGATCAGGATCGCGTCGTCGAGCCCGAAGCGGTGATTGAAGCCGCCGCCGCAACGTACCGCGTATTTCTCCAACGCGCGCAGCCCGGGCGTGGTCTTTCGCGTGCAGCAGATTCGCATCCGGGTGCCCTCGGTGCGCGCAACATAGTCCGCCGTGAGCGTCGCAACGCCTGACAGGCGGCCGACGAAATTCAGCGCGGTCCGCTCCGCCGTGAGGATGGCGCGTGCCGGCCCCGAGATCGTCAGCACCTGCTGCCCGCGGGCGACGCGCGCGGCGTCGCGAACATGTGCGCGTATCTCGATGTCGGGCGAGAGTTTTTGCAACGTGGCGAGGGCCAGCGGCAAGCCGGCGATCACGCCGGACTGCCGTGCGACCAGGATCGCTTGCGCCTTCGTTGCCTCGGGGATCGTCGCAAGCGCGGTGATGTCGCCGGCGCGGCCGAGATCCTCATCGAGCGCGCGGAGCACGGCCTCGTCGATCGCGAGCGGGGAGAGAAAGGCGTCGGGATAGAGCAGAGAGGTTGAGGTGATCATGGCAGACTCCGTCAGGCGATCATGGGTTGCGCGGTGCGCGGTGTCGGGCGTTCGGTCAGGCCATCTGCGATCTCGCGCACTGCTGCGAGCGTCGTCATTGTGCGTTGCGCGAGTGCGGGAACGTCCGCGGAATGGTCGGAGCGGAAATGCGCGCCGCGGCTCTCGCACCGGTTCCAGGCCGACGCCGCCACGAGCAGGGCTGCCGTTGCCATGTTGCGCACCGCGATGCTCGTGGCCTCGCGTTCGAGCGTGGTGAAGCTGCGAACCGCGTCCGCAAGCCCGTCACCATCGCGGATCACGCCGACATGCGCGCTCATCCGCGTCCGCAGCCGCTTCACGGCCGCAGCATCCGGCGCGCCGCCCCGCGGCGTCGCCACGTCCGAAAGGTGGGCGGGCGAGGGAATCGCGCGGCCGGCGATGTCGTCGGCGATGCGCGCGGCGTAGACCACGGCCTCCAGCAGAGAATTCGAGGCGAGGCGATTGGCGCCATGCGCGCCGGTGGACGACACTTCGCCACCGGCCCAGAGCCCTTCGATCGAGCTGCGTCCGCGATGGTCGACCGCGATGCCGCCCATGTGATAGTGCGCCGCAGGTGCGATCGGGATGACCTGCGTGGCGGGATCGATGCCGGCGGCGATGCAGCTTGCATGAACGGTCGGGAATCTGTCGGCAAAACATGCGCCCAGCGCTTGCCGCGCATCGAGGAAGGCGCCGCGCCCTGCCGATATCTCCGCGGACACGCCGCGGGCCACGATGTCGCGCGATGCAAGCTCGGCGAGCGGATGACGCGCCGCCATGAAACGCTCGCCACGGCCGTTGATTAGTGTCGCGCCTTCGCCGCGCAGCGCTTCCGTGGCGAGCGGCGCGGGATCGCGGCCGACCATGATGGCGGTCGGGTGAAACTGCACGAACTCGGAATCCGCGATGACCGCGCCTGCGCGTGCAGCAATCGCAAGGCCGGATCCGCTAGCCTCGCACGGATTGGTGGTGACGGCATAGAGATGGCCGATGCCACCCGTGGCCAGCACCACCGTCCGCGCGGCGAGCAGGACCGGCCGTGCGGCGAAATTGTCGGCTTCGCGCAACTGAAGGCCGGTGACGGCGCCGTCCTCGGTCAACAGCGCCTCGGCGACGAAACCTTCGATCAGTCGGATCGACGGCGTGCGCCGCACGGCATCGCTCAGCGCCGCGATGATGGCGGCGCCCGCGCCATCGCCACGCACATGCACGATGCGGCGCGCCGAATGTGCGGCTTCGCGCCCGACTGCGAGCCTGCCTTCGAGATCGCGGTCGAACGGCACGCCATAGGCGAGAAGGTCGTGAATCCGCGGTGCGGCCTCGCGCGCGATCCCGAGAGCGACAGCTTCGTCGACGATGCCGCCGCCAACTGCAACCGTGTCCGCGGCGTGCGCTTCCGGCGTATCGCCTTCAGCCATTGCCGCGGCGATGCCGCCTTGCGCCCATGCGGACGACGCGCCCTGTCCGAGCGGCGCGGCCGAGATCAATGTCACGGGCCGCGGCGCGAGCTTGAGCGCGCAGAACAATCCGGCAAGGCCGCCGCCGACGATGATAACGTCTTCGGAGCGGGGGAGCGTGTTGATGTTGTTTGTCATGGCTTTATCTCAATTCTTTAAATTGATCATCCGCTCGACCGAGCGCCTTGCGCGGTCCGCAAGTGCGGGATCGATCGTCACTTCCTCGCGAAGCGTCAGCAGGCTCTCCAGAATGTTGGCGAGCGTGATGCGCTTCATGTGCGGGCAGATATTGCAGGGACGCAGCATCTCGACATCGGGCAGCTCGGCGCGGACATTGTCGGCCATCGAGCATTCCGTGATCATCACCAGCCGCCGCGGCCGCCGCTCACGCACCCAGTTGATCATGTGCGCGGTCGAGCCCGTGAAATCGGCCTCGGCCAGCACGTCCGGCGGGCATTCGGGATGAGCGATGATCTGCACGGAGGGATCGGCCTCGCGGTAGCTGCGCAGCTCGGCGCCAGTGAAACGCTCGTGCACCTCGCAGGCGCCCTTCCAGGCAATGATCTTCACGTCGGTCTTCGAGGCCACGTAGGTGGCGAGATAGCGGTCGGGCAGGAAGATCACGCTGGGCGCGCCGAGGCTCTCGACCACCTGGACCGCATTCGACGAGGTGCAGCAGATATCGACCTCGGCCTTCACCTCCGCGGAGGTGTTGACATAGGCAACGACAGGCACGCCGGGAAATTTGTCACGGAGCAGGCGGACGTCGGCGCCGGTGATGCTGGCAGCGAGCGAGCAGCCGGCGCGCGTGTCAGGAATCAGCACCGTCTTGTCCGGATTGAGCAGTTTCGACGTCTCCGCCATGAAGTGCACGCCGCACTGGACGATGATGCCGGCCTTCACCCTGGTGGCTTCGACCGCGAGCTGGAGCGAATCACCGCCGATGTCGGCGACGCAGTGGAAGATCTCCGGCGCCTGGTAATTGTGCGCGAGGATCACCGCGCCCCGGGCCTGCTTCAGCTCGTTGATCGCCTTGATCGTCGGGGCCATCAGCGGCCATTCGATTGGCGGGATAACGTGTTTCACGCGCTCGTAAAGCGGCGCGGTGGCTCGCTCGACCTCCGGCGTCCATTCCAGCGAAGGCATCGGCAGCGGAGGTCCGGTTCGCGCCTGCTCGGCCCGTGCCGGGGTGATGACGTGGCCCTGCGGCCGGTTCGCAAAGTCGTCGGGGCCGTAAATTCCAGTTAGCGGCATCGAAGCCTCCGTGCATGTCTATTTATACTCATCATGAGTATATATAGAGCCTGAGAAATCCGGCCGACGGGCCGGAATCCCATTCGATATGCTCGATATGAGCAAATAGTAAATAACACGTCGTGTTGGGAGCCGCCAGATCTCGCCGCACACATTTCCGTCAGGTCGGGCGCCTGGCGCGTCCGACGAGGCCGCGAAGAAATGCAATGCTCCCGCGCCAGCTCTTCGCGGAATGCAATCGTTTTTGACTTGGGGTTTTCATGCAGATGCATTAAACGAGCTCGCTCGCGGCTGCCATTTGCGAAACCGCGCCGACGCACGAGGAACAGCATGTCGACACAGATGGGTGAGCTCGGTTCGGTCTCCCGTTCCTCCTCCTGGCGCACGCCGGCGATCATCATTCTCTGCGGCTGCGCGATCGGGATGCTCGGCTTCGGCCCGCGCTCGGCGCTGGGCTTCTTCGTGCAGCCGATGAGTCATGAATATGCCTGGGGCCGCGACGTGTTCGGCCTCGCGATTGCCTTTCAGAATTTGCTGTGGGGACTGGGCCAACCCGTCGCCGGTGCGGTCGCCGATCGCTTCGGCCTGTTCCGGGTGATGTGCGTCGGCGCTCTGCTCTATGCCGGCGGCTTGCTCCTGATGCGCTATTCCTCGACGCCGCTGTCCCTCAACATCGGCGCTGGCGTCATGGTCGGCTTCGGTCTCGCCGGCTGCTCGTTCAATCTGGTGCTGTCAGCCTTTACCAAGCTCTTGCCGGCCGAGAAGCGCGGCCTTGCGCTCGGCGCCGGCACTGCGGCGGGATCGTTCGGGCAATTCCTGTTCGCGCCGATCGGTGTGGCCCTGATCGACAATTTCGGCTGGCAGCAGGCGCTCACCGTGTTCGGCTTCCTGATGCTGCTGATCATCCCGCTGGCGCTGGCGCTCTCGACGCCGCCGGTCGCAAGCACCGCAAACGCGCCGCCTGCGGACCAGCAGACCTTCACCAAAGCGCTCGCGGAAGCCTTCGGCCATCGCTCCTACGTGCTGCTGGTGCTCGGCTTCTTCACCTGCGGCTTCCAGCTTGCCTTCATCACGGTGCATCTGCCGGCCTTTCTGGTCGACAGCGGCATCTCCACGCAAATCGGCGGCTGGGTGATCGCCGCGATCGGCCTGTTCAACATCATGGGATCGCTGAGCGTCGGCTATCTCCAGAACAGCCTGCCCAAGCGCTACATCCTCTCGACCATTTATTTAACGCGCGCGCTTGCGACGCTTGCCTTCATCTCGTTCCCGATCACGCCGTTCTCGGCGATTGCGTTCGGCGCGGTCTCCGGCCTGACCTGGCTGTCGACCGTCCCGCCGACCTCGGCGCTGGTCGCGATCATGTTCGGCACGCGCTGGTTTGCCACCCTCTATGGCTTCGCCTTCGTCAGCCATCAGGTCGGCGGCTTCCTCGGCGTCTGGCTCGGCGGCATCGTGTTCGAGCGGTTCGGTTCCTACACGCCGATCTGGTGGCTCTCGATCCTGTTCGGCGTGCTCTCGGCGCTGATCAATCTTCCGATCGTGGAGAAACCGGTCCAGCGGGCGGTTGCGCAGCCTGCCTGATCGGCTAAACATCCCCTGAAACAAGTCAGGGAGTTTTGCTGTGGCGACGTTCAAGGCGATCCGGATCGACAAGGCGGACAAGGGCACCACCGCGCAGCTCACGCAGTTCGACGAAGCCGAGCTGATGGAGGGCGACGTAACCGTCCGCGTGGAATGGTCGACCTTGAACTACAAGGACGGCCTTGCGCTCACCGGCAAGGCGCCGGTGGTGCGCCGCTTCCCGATGATTGCCGGCATCGATTTCGCCGGCACGGTCGAGCAGTCCTCGCATCCGCAATGGAAGGCGGGCGACAAGGTCGTCTGCACCGGCTGGGGCATGGGCGAGACGCATCTCGGGGCCTATGCCGAGAAGGCGCGGGTGAAAGGCGACTGGCTGGTCGCTCTTCCGCAGGGCCTGTCGGCGCGCGACGCCATGGCGATCGGCACCGCCGGCTTCACCGCGATGCTGTCCGTGCTTGCGCTGGAGAAGCACGGAGTATCGCCGAAGAGCGGTCCGGTCGTGGTGACCGGCGCGGCGGGCGGCGTTGGCTCGGTTGCGACCGCCGTGCTCTCAAAGCTCGGCTATCACGTCATCGCGTCCACCGGCCGTGCGTCCGAAGCGGACTATCTGAAAGAGATCGGCGCGACGGAGGTGATCGACCGCAACGAATTGTCGGCGGCCGCCAAGCCCATTGCGAGGGAGCGCTGGGCGGGTGGCGTCGACAGCGTCGGCTCGACCACGCTCGCAAACCTGTTGTCGATGACGAAGTACGGCGGCGCGATCGCGGCGTGCGGCTTGGCTGCCGGCATGGACCTGCCGTCTTCCGTCGCTCCCTTCATTTTGCGCGGGGTGTGCCTTCTCGGCATCGATTCCGTGATGTGTCCGATCGAGCCGCGGAAAGCCGCCTGGCAGCGCCTGGCGTCCGATCTGGATCGGACAAAACTAGCTGAAATTACTCACGAAATTTCGCTTTCCGACGTTCCGGAGTGGGGCGCGAAAATCCTGGCCGGCCATGTCCGCGGTCGCACCGTTGTAAAAATTGTCTAACGGCGTTCAGACTTTACCAACCATGCTGCTTCAATGTCGCCATGGTTAGTATGGTAAGCAGCGGGTAAAGAGATAAGGCATAGCCCGCTGCGGGGTTGGTTCGGAGTTGAGCATGCTTGCGCGTATTGTGTTGGGGGCGGTCACGGCGGTAGCGACGCTTGCGCCGGCCATTGCTGGAAGCATGAACGCCGATGAGGCGCGCCGCTTCGTCGCCGGGAAGGTGTTTGCTTTCACCTGCTTTGACGGCACCCGCGGCGCTGGCCGCATCATGGACGACCTCGGCGCCGCCGGCGCCGTGCAGTTCTCGGGTGCAGGTCCGGTGAAACATCTCCGCCTGCCCGGCAACACGCTTCAGATCCGCGGCCAGAACGTCTGCGCCTCCATCAAGGGCATTCCGTTCGAGCCCTGTTTCAACCTTGAAAAGACCGACGATCGCAGTTTCCGCGGCTCGGTATCGGGGATGGGCTTCGCCTATTGCGACTTCCATCATCAGGGCGGCAACCAGATGCTGATGGCGCGCGCCGTGGCGCGGCCGCGCTCGCTGCGCACTTCGGAACACACGGGTTCGGTCGGCACGCCCAACACCGAAGTCGCCGCGCGTGTCGAGACCCCGCGCGTCGAGAGTAGCCGGCTCGAGCCGGTGAAGCCGCAAGTCAAATCGGAGCCCGCCAGGGACGAGGCCCCGCTGGAGCTGCGCCGCTCCACCCAGTGAATTGGTGCGCGGGACAGTCCGCGCACTTTGTCGTTGAGAGCTGCCATCAGACACGAAGCCGCCGCGCCGTAGTCATACGGACGGCGGCTTTCATGCGTTGGTAGCTGTTCGCGCCCCAGTTTGCGTACGGCCGGGGGCGCGGCCCGATAAAAGGGTTCAACGATGTCGCTGTACTTCTTCCGTATCAGCACGGGCCGCTATTCCGGTGCTGCCGACCAGCCATATGAGTTCGAGGACCGCGCCGCGGCCTGGACCGAGATGACCGAAGTCTGTGCCAATCTGCTCGGCGGCATCTCGCGCAGCCTGAAGCCGAACGCCGAATGGCGCATGGAGCTGCTCGACGAGAACAAGGAGCCGGTGTTCCGGATTAGCCTGATCGGCGAGGGCCAAAAGGCCCTTGGTCGCACTGGTTAGAAATCGGGCATCCTACCGCCGCGTGTGGTTAACCTGTTAAGCGCGCAGACCGTGCCGGTTTTCAAGGGATTTTCCGGTAAGTCCGGTATTTGTCCGGGGGCGATCGTTAACCGGATCACCACACCTGAAGCTCAGTTTTTAGGCAAGGGCGATCAACGCCGAGGGCGGCCGACAATGACTTGGCCGCGCAACCCGGGAAACGCCCTCATGTCGAGACTCATCCAGAATCTGCAAATCGGTACCAAGCTCGCGCTCGCTTCGGCGTTCGGCGTTATTCTCGTCGGCGCCATGATCGCGAGCCAGGTCATGGGCAACAACACCGTGCGTCATTCCAACCAGGCCGCGATTGCGCAGCAGGAATTGGTGCGCGAGGCCACCGAAGCCAAGCTTGGGATACGCGGCTTGCAACTCGCCGTACGAGACATGCGTCTCGCCAACAATCAGGGTGACTTGCAAAAGGCGAGCGAGCTTCTGCTGGAGCGGTCGAAAGCACTGAACGGCGTTGTCGATTCCATGCTCAGGTTGTCGCACGCCCCGGAAAACCGCGCGCGGATGGAGAAGCTCAAGTCTACGTCGGCCGATTACCTGAAGGGCGCGCAGCAGAACGCCTCTGTTCGCAGCGAGGCCATTGCGGTTGCGGCCACGGACCCCGTCCGCGCCGCCAAGATTTCCGAGGAAGGCGCGCGCCAGATCCGCGAGGTGACGCTGCCGCTTGCCACACAGCTGGACAATTTGACCAGCGAGATTGCCGATTTCGCCAAGCACAAGAGCGATGAAGAAATCGCTGCCGCGAGCCAGGAGATGGCCGCGAGCGAGCGTCTCGGCATGGTGGTCGGTGCGTGCGCCGTGCTCGTCCTCATCGGTTCGTGGTTGATGTCCTTCCTGACCATCGCGCGGCCGATCCGCGCGCTCACGGTTGCCATGGACAAGCTCGCTGGTGGTGACTTCTCTGTTGTCCTGCCGGGTCTCGGCCGCAAGGACGAGGTCGGCGGCGTTGCCGGTGCCGTCGAGAAATTCAAGATCGTGTCGGAGCAGAAGGCGCGCGAAGAAGCGGAAGCCAAGATGCGACAGGACCAGGTGGCGGCCGAGCAGCGCAAGGCCGATATGCGCAGGCTTGCCGACAGTTTCGAAGGCGCCGTCGGCGAGATCGTCGATACGGTGTCGTCGGCCGCGACAGAGCTCGAGGCTTCGGCCTCGACGTTGACCTCGACGGCGGAGCGGGCACAGGAGTTGACGATAGTGGTGGCCGCAGCCTCGGAGGAAGCCTCGACCAACGTGCAGTCGGTCGCGTCGGCCACGGAGGAGCTGTCGTCCTCGATCACCGAGATCAGCCGCCAGGTGCAGGAATCGGCGCGGGTCGCGAGCGAGGCGGTTACCCAGGCCCGAACCACGACCGACCGTGTCGGCGAATTGTCCAAGGCGGCGGCGCGCATTGGCGACGTGGTCGAGCTGATCAACACGATCGCCGGCCAGACCAATCTGCTGGCACTCAATGCCACGATCGAGGCGGCACGCGCCGGCGAGGCCGGCCGCGGCTTTGCCGTGGTGGCTTCCGAAGTGAAGGCGCTGGCGGAGCAGACCGCGAAGGCGACCGGC
The DNA here is from genome assembly GCF_023100925.1 of Bradyrhizobium sp. 40. Classification (NCBI taxonomy): domain Bacteria; kingdom Pseudomonadati; phylum Pseudomonadota; class Alphaproteobacteria; order Hyphomicrobiales; family Nitrobacteraceae; genus Bradyrhizobium; species Bradyrhizobium sp. 40. The sequence goes on along the minus strand of NZ_CP064688.1, from coordinate 5,673,951 downwards.
GAAATCGGCCAGCAGATTTCGGGCATCCAGGCGGCGACGCAGGACTCGGTCGCCGCCATCAGCGCCATCAGCAACACCATTGAAAAGCTGTCCGAGATATCGTCCACGATCGCTGCGGCCGTCGAGGAGCAGGGCGCGGCGACGCAGGAGATCTCGCGCAACGTGCAGCAGGCGGCCGAAGGCACTCATCAGGTCTCGTCCAACATCACCGACGTGCAGCGCGGTGCAGGCGAAACCGGCTCGGCATCGTCGCAGGTGCTGGCAGCCGCGCAGTCGCTGTCCGGCGACAGCAACCGCCTCAAGCTCGAGGTCGGCAAGTTCCTCGACACCGTGCGCGCCGCCTAAGAACCTCGTTCCAGACAGTTAGTAGAGACGCCCTGCCTCTCTCAGGCGGGGCGTTTTTGCATCCGATCGCCGCCGCGAACGTCTCGCGCATGCCTTCGGCGAACATCGGCTGCAAAAGCAAACGGCGGCGACCTCCAGCTGAAATTTACAACTTACTCGCGAAATTATCTCTTCCATTTCAATTATTTGGGCTGAAATCTCGGTATTTCTCCGGGCCCTCCCGTTAACCAGAATGCGAAACTCGAGGACTAGATTCTCCGGCAAGGGCGATCAACGTCCATGCAGCCGGCAAGGACTTGGCTGCGTGTTTCCTTTGGGGGAAACTTAGCATGTTGAGCCCTGCTCATCATCAGCAGGTCCGAACTCAGGCCGCCAGCGCGTGGAGTCGGCTTGGAAATGTTCGGATCGGCACGATCTTGCCGATCATCATCTCTGCCCTGGTCTTGCTGGGGTTGGCCTCGGCTGGATTCATCGCCTATGAGGCCATCCTCAAGAGGCGAGAGTCAGAGGCATTCCTGAAGGTCAATGCAGTTGCCCATCTGCTGCTGCGCAGCGCAGGACATTGGGCGATTGAACGCGGGCTGACCAACGCCGTGCTGAAGTCTCCTGATGTCGTCAGCCCCGAGCGCCGTGCCGAAATCGCCAAGGCGCGCGCGACGGCCGACGAGGCCTTTCGCCAAGCCGCCCTCGATATCAGCGCGATTCCCGAAATGACGGCGGGGCAAAGACAGATTGCGGACGCCGCGGCGAAATTTGAGGCGCTGCGTCTCTTGCGTGAGAAGGCCGATGCGGGAATGTCGCGCCCGCGCGTCGAACGCGAGCCTGACCTCGTAGATGGCTTCGCGCCGACAATTACGGAGGTGATCGACGTCGCGAGCAACCGCTTGCGGCTGACGCTCGAAACGCTCACCAGCCCGCCCGTGGCAAGGCTGGCTCAGCTCATCGGCTTGCGACATCTGACAGCTCAGATGGCCGAGAATGCCGGAAGGGAGCGGGCCCTGCTGGCTGGGGTCGTCGGTGCGCGCGCGAAGCTCGGGATGGAGGGCTATGAGCGCCTTTCGGCGCTGCGAGCCAAGGTCGAACTCGCATGGGACACGGTATTGCCGGTGCGGCTGCGCTCCGACCTCGCCGTGCAGATCGGCGAGGCGATGACGGAGGTCGAGAAGTCCTATTTTGGAGCCTACGGCGAAACGCGGGCAATTGTGCTCGCCGGTGGCGAAGGCGGGGACTACAAGATCACCGGACCCGAATACTTCACGCGGGCCACTGCCGGCATCAATGCGGTGCTGAAGCTCGGTGAAGTCATTGGCGCGGCCGCTGACCGCGAAGCCACGATGCAGGCAGAAGGCAGCACTCGTAATTTCGCTTTCACGGCCGTGTTGCTCTGCGCCTCGGTGATGCTCGCTGGCCTCAGTTTCTGGATCACCTTTGGCCGGATCCTCAAGCCGCTATCAGCCATTTCGGTTGCGATGGGTGGGCTCGCCAATGGCGACTTCACGACAGTCGTGCCAGGCACCCGCCGAGGTGACGAGGTCGGCGAGATGGCGCGGACCGTCGAAGTCTTCAAGCAAAACGGCCTCGAAGTCGAACGCATGCGCGGCGATCACGCTGCGGCCGAGCGGCGGGCAGACGAGCAGCGCAAGGCGGATATGCGGAAGCTGGCCGACGGCTTCGAAGCCGCCATCGGGGAGATTGTCGATACCGTGTCCTCGGCAGCGACCGAACTCGAAGCCTCGGCGTCGACGCTCACATCGACCGCGGAGCGCGGGCAGCAGCTCACGACCATGGTTGCTGCGGCCTCCGAGGAGGCGTCGACCAACGTGCAGGCGGTGGCGTCGGCGACCGAGGAGCTATCGTCCTCTATCACCGAGATCAGCAGGCAGGTGCAGGAATCGGCCCGCGTGGCCAACGAAGCTGTCGGCCAGGCGCGTGTCACCACCGAGCGTGTCAGCGAATTGTCCAGGGCGGCGACGCGGATCGGCGACGTGGTCGAGCTGATCAACACCATCGCGGGTCAGACCAATCTCCTGGCGCTCAACGCGACCATCGAGGCCGCGCGCGCCGGCGAAGCCGGTCGCGGCTTTGCGGTCGTCGCCTCCGAGGTCAAGGCACTCGCCGAACAGACCGCGAAGGCCACCGGCGAGATCGGGCAGCAGATCGCCAGCATCCAGACCGCGACCGAGCATTCGGTCGACGCAATCAAGGACATCAGCGGCACTATCGAGAAGCTCTCGGAGATTTCCTCCACCATCGCGGCTGCCGTGGAAGAGCAGGGCGCGGCGACACAGGAAATCTCCCGCAACGTGCAGCAGGCGGCGGAAGGCACCCATCAGGTCTCGGCCAACATCACCGACGTGCAGCGCGGGGCGAGCGAGACCGGCTCGGCGTCGTCGCAGGTGCTGGCGGCGGCCCAGTCGCTCTCCGGAGACAGCAACCGCCTTAAGCTCGAGGTCGGCAACTTCCTCGATACCGTGCGCGCAGCGTGACGCGGCATCGCGCAGTCGCAACCGAATCCGAAATCGGTTGCGTCTGCGGAGCGACCTCGTAGGGGGTAGACGTTAACGCACGCGGACCTCGCAAATTCGCGAAGCATGTTCCGATTGCGCGGGATAGTTGCGGTAACCCGGCAATTCGAGCGGCGCATTCAGTATTTCTACCTAAGCGGCGCCGCTCTCGCGCTTAACGTTAATGGAGGGCTCGTCAGATATCCTTCCCAGCTGTTCACGCGCTTGGTCGCGACAATGCGTATCCCAAGGATATTTTTCGATGATGATCATTCAGAACCTGCGAATTGGCACCAAGCTCGCCATCACCTCGGCGCTGACCCTCGCGCTCGTCGCCGTGATGATCCTCCTCCAGATGAGCGGAGGCGCCGAGGTCCAGAAGTTCGGCGATGGCGCATCGAGACAGCAGGCGATCGCGCTCAATGCCGCGGAAGCGAAATCGTCGGTGCGGGGCATGCAGATCGGCATTCGCGACATCCTGATGTCGAGCTCACCGACCGAGATGCAGAAAGCCGCCAGCTATTTCAATGACCGGCAGACGTCGGCCCTGAAGTTCTCGGGTGAAATGGCAAGGCTTTCGCAATCGCCGGAGAACCACAAGCGTATCGACCGCCTGACCGTGTTGATCGGAAATTTCCAGAAGGGCGAGCAGCAAATCGAGGCGATCCGCAAGCAGGAGCTCGCACTCGAGTCGAAGAAGGACGGCGAAGCGGCGACGCAGTTGGCAAAGCTGACCGCCGAGATCGACCGCATCCGCAAGGAAACGTTGGCGCCGATCAACGCGGAAATATCGGAGCTCGCCGACGAAATCACGAACTTCGCCAAGCACAGGAGTGAGGAGGCGCGCACGGCGGCGGAAGCGCAGGCTGCGTCCGTTGCGCGGACGTCATTGATCGCAGGCGTGCTGGTCGCGCTCGTCCTGATCGGCGCCTGCGTCTTCTCGATCTTCAGCATTGCCCGTCCGATGCGCGCCCTGACTGCCGCAATGGAGAAGCTCGCCGGCGGCGACTTCGCCGTGGTGCTGCCGGGCCTCGGCCGCAAGGACGAGGTCGGCGGCGTTGCCGGTGCCGTCGAGAAATTCAAGACCGTATCCGAGCAGAAGGCGCGCGAAGAAGCGGAAGCCAAGATGCGACAGGACCAGGTGGCGGCCGAGCAGCGCAAGGCCGATATGCGCAGGCTTGCCGACAGTTTCGAAGGCGCCGTCGGCGAGATCGTCGATACGGTCTCCTCCGCCGCGACAGAGCTCGAGGCTTCGGCCTCGACGCTGACCTCGACGGCGGAGCGGGCACAGGAGCTGACGATAGTGGTTGCTGCGGCCTCCGAGGAGGCCTCGACCAACGTGCAGTCGGTTGCCTCTGCGACCGAAGAGCTGTCGTCCTCGATCACCGAGATCAGCCGCCAGGTGCAGGAATCGGCGCGGGTCGCGAGCGAGGCGGTAACCCAGGCCCGAACCACGACCGACCGTGTCGGCGAATTGTCCAAGGCGGCGGCGCGCATTGGCGACGTGGTCGAGCTGATCAACACGATCGCCGGCCAGACCAATCTGCTGGCGCTCAATGCCACCATCGAGGCGGCACGCGCCGGCGAAGCTGGTCGCGGCTTTGCCGTGGTGGCTTCCGAAGTGAAGGCGCTGGCGGAGCAGACCGCGAAGGCGACCGGCGAAATCGGCCAGCAGATTTCCGGCATTCAGGCGGCGACGCAGGACTCGGTCGCCGCCATCAGCGCCATCAGCAACACCATTGAAAAGCTGTCCGAGATATCGTCCACGATCGCTGCGGCCGTCGAGGAGCAGGGCGCGGCAACGCAGGAGATCTCGCGCAACGTGCAGCAGGCGGCCGAAGGCACTCATCAGGTCTCGTCCAACATCACCGACGTGCAGCGCGGTGCAGGCGAAACCGGCTCGGCATCGTCGCAGGTGCTGGCAGCCGCGCAGTCGCTGTCCGGCGACAGCAACCGCCTCAAGCTCGAGGTCGGCAAGTTCCTCGACACCGTGCGCGCCGCCTGACGGGCGCATATCATGAGAGAACTGCAACCGCCGCGCGTAGAAGCGCGGCGTTTGCGCGCGTGCATATTGCGGAGCCGCGACGAAGACCGCGCAGGGTTAACCTTCCGGAAAACCGATGCAGTCATGATGCCCGCAATATTCCGGGCGCTGAGTCGCCCTCCCGTATTGCGTAACGACGTATTGGAGCACACTCATGAGCGGCCTTTCCATCCGTCTCACCCACAAGGTCATGGCGATCGGACTTTTCGGTCTCGTCGGCCTCGTCGCTTTTGGCTCGATCTACCAGATCGGCAGCCTCTCCCAGGATGCCTCCCGTGCCGTCGCCAACCGCGCTCGCGCGATCGCTGACCTCGACAAGCAGCTCTCCATCGAGATGCTGGAGGCCCGCCGCAACGAGAAGAACTTTCAGCAGCGCCGCAACGAGAGCTACGCCAAGGCCCATGCCGAATTGATCGGGCCGATCAATCGCGATTTCGACGAGGTGGAGCGGCTGATGTCGGCCGGCGGCTTGGGCGCGCTGTCCGACCGGATGAAGCAGGCCCAGGACGGCTTCAAGCGATACGCGTCGGACTTCGGCGCATTGGTGGCCGCGGAGACCCGGCTCGGCCTAAACGAGACTCTGGGCCTCTCCGGCTCGCTCCGCGCCGCCGTGCACGACATCGAGGCCAAGCTCAAGGAGATCGACGATCCCAGGTCCACCAGCTGGATGCTGATGATGCGCCGGCACGAGAAGGACTTCATGCTGCGGCGCGACCCAAAATACATCGCCGAGATGAAGAAGGCCGCAGTCGAGTTCTCCAAGGCGATAGAGGTCGTCGCAATCCCTACGGCAGTGATGAACGACATCACAGCCAAGCTGCAGAAATACCAGTCCGAGTTCACGGCGTGGGTGGAGACGGCGCAGCAAACTGCGGCCCTCGACGCCAGCATGATGAAAACGTTCCGTGGGTTAGAACCGAGCATGATCGAGGTGCGCAACACAGTCGAAGACCTCTACAGGAAGGCCGACGTCGCGGAAGCTGCGACCCGCGATGCCGTGCGCATGTGGATGATGGTCGCCTTCGGCGTTACCGTCGTCGTGCTCGCCGCGGTCGGCTTCCTTCTGGGGCGTTCGATCTCGAAGTCGCTTGCCGGCATGGTCGGTGCGATGACGCGGCTTGCGCGCGGCGAGCTTTCGATTTCCGTCCCCGGCGTCGGGCGCAGGGACGAGATCGGCGAGATGGCCGGCGCCGTCGAGGTGTTCAGGACCAGCATGGCGGAGGCCGAGCGGCTGCGCATCGAGCAGATCGAGGCCGAGGCGCGCGGGCACCAGCAGCGCAAGGCCGACATGCACCGGCTCGCGGATAATTTCGAAGGCGCGGTTGGCGAGATCATCGATACTGTTTCGTCGGCTGCAACCGAGCTCGAAGCATCTTCGAACACGCTGACGCAGGCCGCCGAGCGCGGCAACGGGCTTGCCACCGTCGTGGCGGCCGCCTCCGAAGAGGCCTCCGCGAACGTGCAGTCGGTGTCTTCAGCGAGCGAGGAAATGACCTCCTCGATCTCCGAGATCAGCCGCCAGGTGCAGGAATCGGCGCGTGTCGCCGATGTCGCGGTCGAGCAGGCCCAGCGCACCAATGCGCGCGTCGCCGAGCTGACCAAGGCCGCCTCCCGCATCGGCGACGTGGTCGAGCTGATCAACACCATCGCCAGCCAGACCAATCTGCTGGCGCTGAATGCAACGATCGAGGCGGCGCGGGCGGGCGAAGCCGGCAAGGGCTTTGCCGTGGTCGCGACCGAAGTGAAGGCGCTCGCCGAGCAGACTGCGAAGGCGACCGGCGAGATCAGCCAGCACATCGGTGCGATCCAGACCGCGACGCAAGACTCGGTCGGTGCGATCAAGGAGATTGGCGACACCATCGCACGGATGTCGGAGATCTCGTCGACCATCGCCGCCGCGGTCGAGGAGCAGGGCGCCGCTACCCAGGAGATCTCCCGCAACATCCAGCACGCCGCGCACGGCACCTCGGAGGTCTCGGCAAATATCGGCGACGTTCAGCGCGGCGCAGGCGAAACCGGGGCCGCCTCGGCGCAGGTGCATTCGGCTGCGCAATCGCTGTCGCAGGAGAGCAACCGGCTGAAGAGCGAGGTCGCGCGCTTCCTTGAATCGGTACGGGCGGCGTGAGAGCCGCTGCCGCGTTGGTCGCATGTTGCGGCGCAAGCGGACCGGCTGCGCGTGGCAGCATGAGGTGGCTGCGAGCTGCAACAGATGGTTGCAAGAGAAATTGCGACTGTCGGAAGTGTCCCGTAATTTTACGTAGGTCCCTGTTAACGCCTACTTGCGACTATAGGTGCAATCTCACGGGATAAGAACCAGCCAGCATTGTTGAACTGACCTCCGTCTCGCCATCTTCGTGGCGATTTGCGGCGCAGGTGGTTTGCGTATTGCGAGGTAACATCGGGATTTGTCGTGATGTCGAAATTGTCCATCGTCTTCAAGCTTCTGGCCGTGCTGTCGGTCCTCGTCCTTTCGCTCGCCGGTGTCGGCGTGACGGCGATCGGCACCATGCAGAACATCAATTCCCATACGGTCGAGATCGCGGAGAGCTGGCTGCCCAGCGTGCGCGCGCTCGGCTCGCTTCGCGCCGACATCAACGAGCTGCGCGTCGCGCTGCGTCTGCATCTGATGCAGGACACCGTTGAGGGCAAGGACGCCGCCGAGAAGCGCCTCGCCTCGCTCCGGGCGCGTATCGACCAGACGCGCAAGGTCTACGAGCCGCTGATCACCTCCGCCGAAGAGCGCTCGCTCTATGGGCAATGGAGCACGGCGTGGGCCGAGTATCTGAACGGCGTGCAGGACGTGATGGCGCTGTCGCGCAAGAATGTCGGCCGCTTCCCGGCCGACGCCAACGAGCTACTGCAGACCAAGGTTGCGAAGATGGCCCAGGCCGCCGACCCCCTGCTTCAGAAGGGCATCGAGCTCAACAACCGCGGCGCCGAGCTTGAGACGAAGCAGGCCGCCGATAGCTACGCGATGATCTTCCGCGTGCTGGTCGGCATCATCGTGCTCTCGGTCGTGATCGCGATCGGCGCCGCCTATTATCTCGTGCGCGACGTTTCTCGTGGCATTGCCTCAATCATCCGCCCGATGCAGTCGCTCGGCGAGGGCGACCTTTCGGCCGAGGTGCCGCATCGCGGCGAGAAGACCGAGATCGGATCGATGGCGGATGCACTGCAGATCTTCAAGGAGGCGCTGATCGCCAAGAAGGCCGCCGACGAGGCCGCTGCGCGCGATGCCGAAGCCAAGATCGAACGCGGCCGCCGCGTCGACGCCATCACCCGCAAATTCGAAGCCATGATCGGCGAGGTGGTCGGGACCGTGTCCTCGGCCTCCACCGAGCTCGAGGCCTCCGCCTCGACGCTGACCAACACCGCGCAGCGCGGACAGGAACTCGCGACCGTCGTCGCGGCCGCCTCCGAGGAAGCCTCGACCAACGTCCAGGCGGTGGCATCCGCTTCGGAGGAGCTGTCGTCCTCCATCACCGAGATCAGCCGTCGCGTGCAGGACTCGGCGCGAATGGCCGCTGAGGCCGTCGAGCAGGCGACGCGGACCAACGACCGCGTCAATGCGCTGTCGCAGGCTGCCTCCCGCATCGGCGATGTCGTCGAGCTCATCAACACCATCGCGGGCCAGACCAATCTGCTGGCGCTGAATGCGACCATCGAGGCCGCACGTGCCGGCGAAGCGGGCCGCGGATTCGCCGTCGTCGCGTCCGAGGTCAAGGCATTGGCCGAGCAGACCGCGAAAGCGACCGGTGAGATCGGGGCGCAGGTCGCGGGCATCCAGGCGGCGACGCAGGAATCGGTCAGTGCCATCCAGGAGATCGGCGGCACCATCGAGCGGCTGTCCGAGGTCGCTGCAGCCATCGCTGCCGCAGTCGAGGAGCAGGGCGCGGCCACGCAGGAAATCTCGCGTAACGTGCAGCAGGCCTCGGTCGGCACGCAGGAGGTCTCGTCGAACATTACCAACGTGCAGCGCGGCGCGATCGAGACCGGCGAGGCTTCGACTGAGGTGCTGTCGGCGGCGAAATCGCTGGCGACGGACAGCACCCGTCTCAAGGTCGAGGTCGCGCAATTCCTGGAATCGGTTCGCGCGGCCTGATTCTCACATGCTCGTCTGCGGAGCCGGCGGCGGTGCGACCTGCCGCCGGAACAGGATGCGCTGGTAGAGCCAGCCGATCGCGACCAGCACGATGCCGAGGCACATGAACGACAGCGCGCGGTAGACGCCTGTCAGCGTCGACATGTCGATGACGAACGCCTTCAGGATCGTCAACGCGATCACGACGGCCGATGCCAGCCGCGCCCGCTCGGAATTGACGAGAATGCCGACGCCGAGCAGCACCACGCCGAAGCCGAGCCAGCCGATCGAATAGGTATATTGCTCGGCGCCCGTCGTCGCCCCGGCGGAGAGGATCGGGCCGTGATAGAAACGGCGGATCTCCAGCGTGACATAGGCAAGCGCAAACAGCAGCGCGCCGCCCGCAATCGTGTTGGCGTAGGCCTTGCCGCGTTCGCCAACCACGGCATAGGACAGCAGCAGCATCAACACCGCTGGCAGTGCGTAGCCGAGCAGCAGCAGGTTGAACACGGCGCCGCCAACGTCAGTGCGCCACAGCAGCGGGTTCTCCAGGATCAGGAGGCCGAACACACCGACGAGCCCGCCGATCACCGTGAGCACGACCGCGCCGACATTGTGCACGATGCTGCGGCTGCGCTGCCGCAGACGCTCCAGCCCGATCGCCATGGCGAGCGCGACGCAGGCCTGCAGCGCGCATTCGAGCAGCAACGGTGCCGACGTCACGTCGCCGCCGGTCGCAAAATGGCGGATCTCCATGAAGGCAAGCAGCGCGGTGAACAGGATCGCGGCGCTCTCGACCATGCGCAGCGGGGCGTCGTCGGCGCGTCGGCGCAGGAACAGGCTCGCCGCCCAGAACGATGCCGCCGGCAGTCCGTAGCCCCACAACAGCCAGTTGAAGATCGGCGTGGTTCCGACGGCGTCGCCGACGATGCGGGGGTCATAGCCGATCCGTGCGGTGACGAGGCCTGCGAAGATCGCGGCCAGCCAGCGCAGGAACGGGATCGGCCGCTGCATCGAGATCCAGGCGGTGCCGAGCGACATCAGCGCGAGTGCTATCGTGAGCCAGCCCTTCTCCAGCGCAAATGTCAGCGCCAGCGCCAGCGCACCGAGCGTGCCGGTCGCGAACAAGGCCGTGGAGATCATGGCGCCCGGCCGGGTCTCGCGGCGCGCCAGCGCCTCGGTGGCAGCGCCGAAGGCGGCGGCGAGCAGCACCGCGAGGATGGCGAACGGAATCGAGCGGTCGAGATGCGCGATGCGTGCGTAGAGCGCGACCAGGATCGCGATCGGCGTCGCGACAGCCGCGACCGACCACACCACTGGAATGATCGCCGAGTTCGAACGGCCCTGCGCGAGAAAGCCCGCGATGCCGAAGCCGGCGGCGAAGATCGCAGCCATCACCAGATGCAGCGTCACCGCGCTATCGGTCGCCGTCGGTGCGATGCCGGCGATGGGGCCGCCCGGCAGCACCAGCATGTCGGGATTGGCGCGCACCGCCCATTCGGCGAACACGACGAAGACGGTCGCGGCGGCTGCGCCGAGCGCGCCGGTGGCCGCCGGCGCGCGCCAGGCGACAAGCAGCGTCGCGCCGACCAGCAGCGCGAAGGCGATCAGCGCCAGGTCCGCATGCGCGCTCGACAGCACGATCAGCATCGCGCCGAACAGATAGGCGCCGAGCGAGCCCGACGAGACCGGTTCGATCTCGCCGTCCTCGATCGTCGGGCCGAACATGAAGCCGCAGACCACGAGAAGAGCGGCAAGAACGAAGCCTGCGATCACATGGAAAGCGTGCGGCGCGACCTGCAAGTCGCTGGTATCGAGCCCCGGGAAGATCCAGAGCACGGCGAAGGCGATGGTGGTGACTGCAAGCCAGCGCCACAACCGGATACGGGCGAGGCCGAAGCTCGCGGCGGTGACGATCGCGAGATAGATGTAGAGCGCCCAATAGTCCGGCTTGCCGCTGGAGACGAGGATCGGCGTCACGAACGCGCCGACCACGCCGAGGCCCGCGAGCGCGGGCCCGTGCAAGAGCGCCGCGGCCAGCGTGCCGAGCGCAACGAGGCCGAGCAGCACGAAGGCGGTCGCGGGGACGAGGAAGCCATAGAGCGCGTAAGCCGCGTAGATGGTCGCAAATGCCACCGCCGTACCGGCAGCGGTGAGGATCGCGGGAATGTTGGCGATCGGCAGCGCGGCGATATTGGAGATGCTCTCTTTGCGGCGTGACCATTCGCCGGCCCCCAGCAGCGCCAGCGCGAATACGCCGCTAAGGAACACGCGCACGCCGGGGCCGACGAGGCCGGCCTCGATCGAATAGCGCACCATGAAGAAGCCGCCGAGCGCGAGCGCAAGGCCGCCGATCCACACCACCCAGCGCGTGCCGAGCCGTTCCTCGAAGCCGGGCGCGGGTGCGGGCAGCGGCGGCGCGTCGGCCTCGGTGTTCGCTGCGAGCGGTGGCGGCGAAACATCCTCGGTGACGAGCGGGGGCGGCGCCTCGGCTCCCGGTTCGGCTTGGGGCACAAGTGGCGGCGGCGCTGCGGAAGTCGTCGCGGACGCTTCAGCCCACACATCTGCCGGGATCCGCGGCGGCTGCACGGGCCGTTGCGCGTGGAACGTCTCTTCGAGCGAGCTTAGCCGTCGTCGCAGCTCAGACGCTTGGCTGGAGGCCTTAATCGCGATGATGAAAGCGATGACCGCAATGATCAGCGCGAAGACGTCAAACGGGCCGTCAGACATAAAGCCTCCAGGCAATCGGCGGGCAGGGGCCGATCACACATATATCGGGTTAGCGCCGGGAGCGTACGCGCAAGCCCGGCGCGGGCCGCTCCTGGAGCACGTCGCGACGGAAGCGGTAGAGCGCCGCCGGACGTCCGCCCGTCTGTGTCGACATCACCCCGGTCGGTTCGACCAGGGCTTCCATTTCGACCAGGCGGCGGAAATTTTGTTTGTGCAGGTGTCGGCCGGAGATCGCCTCCACCGTATACTGCAATTCCGTGAGTGTGAACTCGGCGGGCAAAAGTTCAAAGACCACAGGACGATACTTCAGTTTGGCACGCAGTCGCGCGATCGCTGTCGCAAGAATCCGGCGGTGGTCGAAGCGCATGGATGTACCGAGCGCGGACAGGGCCTTGCGCGCTAATGCCGCAGGGCGACCGTCGCGCCGCGCTTCTTCGACCAGCCCGGCCTCGTACAGGAGCTCGTAGCGGTCGAGCACGCGCTCCTCGTCCCAGGACGCGCCGTCCAGACCGAAATAGAACCGCACCCGATCCTTGCGCGGCAATGCGCGCGTCGTCTCCGGCGTCTCCTCTTCGGCCCACTCGGTCAATGCCGGGATGATGTCGTCCGCGATGATCGCGGGCGGGCCCTCTCGCCGGTCCTCCCAAGGCAGGAAGCGATACCATGGCGCGAAGCTCGCACTCGTGGCTGCCAGTTCGCCGCCGATGGCGCGCGTCAGTGCGAGATAGCCGATCGACACCATGTGCGCGCCGGTGTCGCCGGCCTCGGCATGCCGGCCGCGATCGCCAAACGTGTAGAGCTGTTCGACATAGCCGAGCCGCAGCCCCGTCTGTTCCTCGACCCAGGCCCGCAGGCCGATCTCGAAAGTGCGATGGCTCGGCGCATCGAACGGGCCGAACGGCAGGCCCGCCAGTCCGTCACTGTCGCGCGCGGTGAGGATCAGCGGCTCGTGATCCTCGATCGCGACGATCGCGGCAGTCAGGCCGATCTCGATCGGCGTCAGCAGCTTTTCGCTCATGCGATGGCGATCGCAACTGTCATTCGAGCTCGATCACGAAGGGGCGGCCCTCGACCATCATCGCGCCCGGGCCCATCTCGTCGAGTGCGCGCAGCATGCGGCCGTTGCGGCCCAGCGCACGGTCGGCAAGGCCGACGATGCGGCGGTTCGGCGAGGCGATCGGGGAAGCTGCCCGGATCTTCTTCGCGATCTCGGTCTCGTCGCGATCCGGATTGAGTGCGCACACGGCGGCAAAGGCGCTCGCGGTGGAGCGGCTGATGCCAGCATAGCAATGCACCACCAGCGGCGCGTCGCGGTCCCAGCCGCGCACGAAGTTCAGCACCTGCTCGATATGCGTTTCCGATGGCGCGACGAAGCCGTCCATCTCCTCGGTGATGTCGTCCATCGATACCTTGAGATGGTTGGCCGGCAGCACCGACACCGGCCGGGCCACCTGCTCGACATTGGCCATCACGGTCAGCACGTGGCTGGCCTTGGTGAGGCGGACGGTTTCGGGAAGGGCGGCGAGAGAACAGACATGGATCATGGCGGACCTTTTTCCGCGGATTATAGCGAGCGTTGGCGGGGTGGGCAAAGCGAAGCGTTCCCACCACTTTCGTCTCATTGCGCAAAATCAGTGGGGGCGGCGCAAGGGCCCTATTGCCCGCCCTGCAGGATCTACGCAAATACGGCGCCAAACCGCTCCAGAAACTGCTTCTCGGCCCGGGCAGCCGTCCAGGGGGTGAGATAGTCGCGCCGGACGCTGTCGGACAGGCCGGGGTCCTTGCCGAACAGGCGCTTGGCCTCGCTTTCACTGAATCCGGCAAGCGCGGTCGCCTCCAGATAGGCCGCGCCATGATCCGCTGCCTTGATCGCCAGCGTGATCTCGTCCGGCAGCACCGGCGGCAGGCCAAAGCGGATGTGGATGGCGCCGAGCAGGCGTTTCTCGACCGCTTTGTAATGACCGTCGAGCACGGCCTTGAACGGTGAAATCATGTCGCCGATCACATATTCGGGCGCGTCATGCAGCAGCGCGGCAAGCCGCATGCGCTGATCCACGCGGGGGTTCTCGTGCCGCATCACGGTTTCGACCAGCAGCGTATGCTGCGCGACCGAGAAGATGTGTGCGCCGATGGTTTGGCCATTCCAGCGGGCGACACGCGCCAGCCCATGCGCGACGTCGGCAATCTCGATGTCGAGCGGGGAGGGATCGAGCAAATCGAGCCGCCGGCCCGACAGCATGCGCTGCCAGGCACGAGACGCCACATCGCGTGACGATTTCCTGGCCGTCATCTGGCCTTGAGGCGCGGCTTGCGCTGCGACTTGCCGCAGCTCGCGTGACAATGGCAGTCGACGAGATGATCGTTGACCATGCCGGTCGCCTCCATGAAGGCATAGACGATGGTCGGGCCGACGAACTTGAAGCCGCGCGAGGACAGCTCCTTGGAGATCTGCATGGAGAGCGGCGTCGAGGCCGGCACGCTCGCGGTGGTCTTGAAATGATTGACCTTGGGCTTTCCGTCCATGAAGTCCCACAGGAATCTCGAGAAGCCGGGGCCCTTCTCCATAATGTCGAGATAGGATTTCGCGCTCGATATCGCGCCGTCGATCTTGGCCTTGTTGCGCACGATGCCGGCATCGTTCATCAGCGCGTGAACTTTCTTCTCGTTGTAGCGTGCGATCTTTTCCGGCTGGAAATCGTCGAAGGCTTTGCGGAAATTGTCGCGCTTGCGCAGGATCGTGATCCAGGACAGGCCGGCCTGGAAACCGTCGAGGATCAGCTTCTCATAGAGCGCGCGGTCGTCGTATTCCGGCACGCCCCATTCGGTGTCGTGATAGGCGACGTAGAGCGGATCTTCGCCGGGCCAGGGGCAACGCGTCTTTCCGTCGGGATGCAGGCGGGGAGCACGGCTCATGCGATGGGTTGCTTCGTTGGAATGCGCACGACGTCTGGTTCCGCAAGCCTCACAGCGAGGCCACCGGCAGTCAGCGCCTGGCCGGCATCGAGCGCGTCGGCAACGCGGTCGATGCGCACCAACGCGATGCCCTTTCCTTTCGCCGACGAGCCCATCGTGCCGACGGGCTTGTCGCCGGCGAGAACGCTGACGCCGGGCTCCGGCGAGGAGTCCTCGAGCAGCACCTTGACGCTACGGGTGCGCGCGGTGCCGCGATGCTGCATGCGCGAGACGACCTCCTGGCCGACATAGCAGCCCTTATCGAAATCGACGCCGGAAAGGCGGTCCATGTTGGTCTCGTGCGGGAACGCATCGCTGTACGTGAAATCGAGCCCGCCGCGCGGCACGCCGAGCGCGATGCGGTGGGCCTCGTAGGCGGCGGCGTCGACCATCTCGGCGCCGATCAGATCGGACAGCTTCTGTTTGAGATCTTGGGGGATCAGGATGCGGGTGCCGAGGTCCTCATTGCGCGGATCGGCGAAGGCGAGGTCGGGCTGGGCCGCGGGCTTGCCGCCCCAGGCCGCGAGCACGCCGAGATCCTCAGACAGGTTTTCCACCGTGACCTTGGCGCGCAGCTTGTAGAATTTCAGCTTGGTGGCGAGGCCGTCGGCAAGCGGCTTCGGGCAATCGATCAGGAACCCGCCGCCATGGCCGGCAGGTGCTTCCGTGATCAGGAAATCCACAATGATCTTGCCCTGCGGCGTCAGCAGCGCGCCGAATCGGCCGAGGCCCGGTTTCAGCTTGTCGACATCGGTCGTGACGAGGCCATTGAGGAAGTTGCGCGCATCCTCGCCCGCGACCTTGATCACGCCCCGGTCCGGAAGAAACGCTGATTTCATACGAAAATCTCTTGCGACATGTTGCTCTGGAACGTAAGCCCGCAAGGCAAAAACGACAAGACCTCAAGCCCTGCGCTTGGGGACGAGAGAGGCCTTCAGCCATGACCCAGCGTTTCGACGTGATCCTCAAGGGCGGCACTGTCGTCAACCAGGACGGCGAGGGAGCCCGCGATATCGGCGTCGTCAACGGTCGCATTGCCGAGATCGGCGCGCTGTCGCAGGCTTCCGCCGCGGAGGTGATCGACTGCAAGGGCCTGCATATCCTGCCCGGCGTGATGGACACGCAGGTGCACTTCCGCGAGCCCGGGCTGGAGCAGAAGGAAGACCTCGAGACCGGCTCGCGCAGCGCCGTGATGGGCGGCGTCACCGCCGTGTTCGAGATGCCGAACACCTCGCCATTGACCGTGACCGAGGCCACCTTCACCGACAAGGTGAAGCGCGCCCATCACCGCATGCATTGCGACTTCGCCTTCTTCATCGGCGGCACCCGCGAGAATGTGCAGGATCTGCCGGTGCTGGAGCGGGCGCCAGGTTGCGCCGGCGTCAAAGTGTTCATCGGCTCCTCGACCGGCGCGCTCTTGGTGGAGGACGACGAGAGCCTGCGCCGCATCTTCCAGGTGATCCGCCGCCGCGCCGCGTTCCACGCCGAGGACGAATACCGTCTTAATGAACGCAAGCCGCTGCGCATCGAGGGCGACACGCGTTCGCACCCGGTGTGGCGCGACGAGACCGCGGCGCTGATGGCGACGCAGCGGCTGGTCAAGCTCGCGCACGAGACCGGCAAGCGCATCCACGTGCTGCACATCTCGACCAAGGAAGAGATCGAATTTTTGCGCGACCACAAGGATGTCGCGTCCTGCGAGGCGACGCCGCATCATCTCACGCTGGTCGCGCCCGAATGCTACGAGCGGCTCGGCACGCTGGCGCAGATGAACCCGCCCGTGCGCGGCGCCGATCACCGCGCCGGGATCTGGCGCGGCATCGAGCAGGGCATCATCGACGTGCTCGGCTCCGACCACGCCCCGCATACGCTTGAAGAGAAACAGAAGACCTATCCGGCCTCGCCCTCCGGCATGACCGGTGTGCAGACGCTGGTGCCGCTCATGCTCGACCACGTCAATGCCGGCCGCCTGTCGCTGGCAAGGTTCGTCGATCTCACCAGCACCGGCCCCGCGCGCCTCTACAATATGGCCTGCAAGGGCCGCATCGCCGCCGGCTACGATGCCGACTTCACTGTCGTCGATCTCAAGCGCAGCGAGACCATCACCAACAAATGGGTCGCGTCCAAGGCCGGCTGGACCCCCTATGACGGCGTCCGCGTCACCGGCTGGCCCGTCGGCACCTTCGTCCGCGGCCGCCGCGTGATGTGGCAGGGCGAGCTCGTGACGGCCTCGCAAGGTGAGCCGGTGCGGTTTCTGGAGACGTTGAAGCAGTAGGGATTGCAGGTAAGCGGCACAAACTTCCTACACATCCGGTGTCGCCCTGGCGAAAGCCAGGACCCATTATCCCGACTGCATTTTGTTGCGAAGATGGGTGGCTACACGTGTGCGCCACAATTTGATCTTGTGGCAATGGGTTCTGGCTTTCGCCAGGACGACGCTGAGGGAGGAATGAATGACCCAACCAACACCCCTCATCACCACCGAGCAACTCGCAGCCCAGCTCGGCGATCCCAACCTGCGCCTCTACGACTGCACGACCTACAACGAGCCGGTGCCGCCGGGCAGCGACGTGCCCTATCGCGCGGTGCCCGGCGACAAGACGTTCGAGGCGGGCCATATTCCGGGCGCCGATTTTCTCGACCTGCAGGGCGAGTTCTCTGACGCCTCCGCGCAGCAATTCTTCATGATGGCTGATGTGGCCCAGCTGGAGGCCGCCTTCGGCCGCCACGGCCTCGATGCATCGAAGTCGGTCGTCCTCTACAGCATCGGCACCATGATGTGGTCGACGCGGGTCTGGTGGATGCTGCGCTCGCTCGGCGTCGACGCGCGGGTGCTCGACGGCGGCCTCGACAAATGGAAGGACGAGGGACGGCCGGTCGTAACAGGCGCCCCGAAGGGCTATCCGGCGACGACCTTCAAGGCCACACCGCGCGCTGGCTTCTTCGTCGACAAGAATGCAGTGAAGGCACGGCTCGGCGATTCCGCGACTGTTATCGTCAACGCGCTCGGTCCACAATTTCATCGCGGCCTCGAGCCGAGTCGCTACGGGCGGCCCGGCCGCATTCCCGGCAGCGTCAACGTATCAGCGGCAACGCTCGTCAATGCCGACAAGACTCTGACCTCGCTCGCCGATGCCGAAGCCAAATTCGCCGCGGCAGGCGTCACCCGCGACAAGAATGTGATCTGCTATTGTGGCGGCGGCATCTCGGCGACGATCGACCTGCTGTTGCTGACGCAACTCGGCTACGACAAGCTGACGCTGTACGATGCCTCGATGGGCGAGTGGGCGAGGGATCCGGCGCTCCCGATCGAGACGGATTAGGCCTTCGGGGGAGGCTAGAAAGTTGGGAACCTTTCCCTTGGGGCGGCATCCAATGTCCGGACGAAGCTAAACGAGCAGGTGACCGCCATGCCACGGACCGCAGCCGGCCTATCCGCCGGCGCCAAAACATCGGAAATCCGGACCTTGGAAGCCGAACTGGTCGAGCGGGCGCGGGGCCGTGACGAGGCCGCGTTACGCGAGATCATGCAGGCCAACAATCGCAGGCTCTATCGTCTGGCGCGCGGAATTCTGCGCAGCGACAGCGAAGCCGAGGATGTCGTTCAGGAAACCTATGTCCGCGCCTTCACCCATCTCGACGGCTTCCGCGGCGAGTCCGGGCTGTCGACCTGGCTGTCGCGCATCGCCATCAACGAGGCGCTTGGCCGGGCGCGAAGCGCCAGGCCGCATGTCGAACTCGGCTCGGTGCCCGAAGCGATGCTCGAGGGGCAAATCATCAAATTTCCCGCTTCTCCCGCAGGCGATCCGGAAAGGACCATGGCCCAACGTGAAATCCAGCGCGTCGTCGAGCGCGCCATCGATGAGTTGCCGGATGTCTTCCGGATGGTCTTCGTCGCACGCGTCATGGAAGGCATGAACATCGAGGAGACCGCCGAGCTGCTCGGCGTCAAGCCCGAGACCGTGAAGACGCGGCTGCACCGTGCGCGGACCATGCTGCGCGAGAACGTCGAGAAGGAGATCGGTCCGGTGGTGATGGATGCGTTCCCGTTCGCCGGGTGGCGCTGCGAGCGACTGACCGTGTCGGTGCTGAAGCGGCTCGGCATCGGCGGCTGAAGTTTTTCGGGAACGTTCGCGCGAGAATTCCATCCAACGCCTGTGAAGCAACGCGCCGGCAAAGCGTCCGGCACCACAGGAGTGTCAAACCATGTTCGTTCATTGGAGCGCGGCGATCGCCGCTGCAATTTTGTTGTCGAGCCCTGCGCTGCTGCAAGACGCCAGAGCAGCCGACAAGCCGACCGATCCGCAGATCGCCCACATCGCCTACACCGCAGGCGTGATCGACATCAACGCAGCCAAGCAGGCGCAGAAGAAGGCCAAGAACAAGGACGTGAAGGCATTTGCCGAGGACATGCTGCGCGACCATGAGGCCGTCAACAAGCAGGCGCTCGCGCTGGTCAAGAAGCTGAACGTCACGCCTGAAGACAACGACACCAGCAAGGCGCTGTCAAAGCAGGCGAGCGATAAGCTCGCCGAACTCGACAAGCTAAATGGTGCGGCCTTCGACAAGGCCTATGTCGCAAACGAGGTCGCCTACCACAAGACGGTCAACGGCGCGCTGGAAACCCAGCTCATTCCATCCGCCAGCAATGCCGAGCTGAAGAGCCTGCTGCAGACCGGCCTGAAAATCTTCCAGGGGCATCAGCAGCATGCCGAGCATGTCGCGGCGGAGCTGAAATAGGGAGGCAATGATGCCGGGACGATTGTCTGCGATCGTGTCAGCGGTCCTGCTCGTGGCGTTGGCCGTCCCGGCGCACGCTGCGACCATCGAGATCACGATGGAGAATCTCGAAGTGTCGCCGAAAGACGCTTCGGCCAAGGTCGGCGACACCATTGAATGGATCAACAAGGACGTCTTCGCCCACACCGCGACTGCCGGGAACGGCGATTTCGACGTGAACTTGCCTGCGAAAAAATCAGGGACGCTGGTTCTCAAGAAGGCGGGCACGATCGATTATTACTGCCGCTATCATCCCAACATGAAAGCGACGCTCAAGATCGAGCCGTAACGCTGGGGAGCGTATTCCTGACGGCAGCGGAAACTGGCCCCGCCCGCGTGGCGGGGGCATTTACGGCAAGGCTTACTGCCTCGAGGAAGACTTACTGTCTGGAAATGTCGACCGAGAATTCGCCGTTGCGGATGCGGCCGGGAAAGCCTTCGACGAACTTCGCCACCGCGTCCTCGCCATAGGTGCCGACGAGCTCGGCAAGGGCCGCAAACAGGCTCGCCTGCGCCAGGCAGTCGCCGTCGACGCCATCATGGCGCGCTTCGGCCCAGGCCTCATTGAGATAGCTCAGTGCGGCCTGCTTCTGCTCGTGATCGGGCAGCGGCGCGCGTGCGGGGGCGTAGGACACTGGATGGCTCATGAAACTCGATCAGGGCTGGGGCGCGATCCACGGCGATGCGCTGTGCGAGGGGTGTAGCACGCGCGTTAACGCCCGCTAGGCCACATCTTTAGGAACGGTTAACGGCTGTGTACAAACTCGACGACGGGGTTCCCCGCCGCGCGTCCGACAGCCCAATCCTCATGGTGAGGAGCGCGTTCTTCGCGCGCGTCTCGAACCATGCAGGCCCCGCTAGAGCCGGGCCTTTCATCCTTCGAGACGCCCGCTTTGGCGGGCTCCTCAGGATGAGGAATTTGCGTTGCAGGATGAAGCCGACAGGAATCAGTTCGCGTAACGCGCCGTGAGATCGCGCGAGATCTTCGCGCCTTCCTCGATGTAGCGGCGGATCGCCACCGTCGCGGCCGGCGTGCAGCTCCGGTAGGTCTGCTGGAAACCGTTATAGCCGCGGTTGAAGCCGGCGATCATGCGGGTGCGGCGTTCGCCCGCGGGGGTTTCGGCATCGATCAGCGCCTGCATCTCGCTGCGCCATTTGTTGCCCTCGTTGGACCCGCAGATGCCGCGCAGATAGTGCAGCCCACCGAGGATCTCCGCCAGCCGCTGCAAATCGCCGTCAAACGGCGCTGCCCCGTCCTGAGCCCTCGTGGGCACCGAGGCACAGGCGAGAATCAGGGCAAAAATGGCCAGAAATCGCGTCGACATCGGCCGGGTGTATGCCTCCTCGGGGCGGTGGACGCAAGGCGGGGGCTGTCAGGGGCCGATCAGCCGGTGGGCCGACTTGATGACCTCTTCCAGCCCGCCGGTCAGCTTGAGGTCGCCAAGGCCCGCTAGGGCCTCCGGGGCGATCCAGCGGTAGTCGTCGAGCTCGTCGTTGAGAACCGGCTCCCGGGCCACCCATCGGGCAGCAAAGGACATGATCAGGTAGTGGCCGGCGCCGGCCGCGGCCGGGAGCACTTCGCGCCAGCCCGCGAGGCCGATGATGTCGATATCGAGCCCGGTCTCCTCGTCGATCTCGCGCGCCAGCGCCTGGTGCAGCGATTCGCCGAACTCGACCCGACCGCCCGGCAGCGAATAGAACCCCTTTGCCGGCGAGCGTGCGCGACGGGTCAGAAGCACCTTGCCGTCACGAAAAATCGCGGCACTGACCGCGATTTGGGGACGGGTGGGCTGAACGATCGCAGCCATGACTTCACCTGCTCGGGCCTAGTTCGCCATGATGTTGTCGACGTCGGCTTCCGCGCCGCCATTGATGATGCCGCCGCAGGCCGCGATCAGCGGCTTGACCCAGTGGGCGGCCTGCTCGGCGAGGCGAACGCGGGTCGTGTCCTTCTCGACCTCGCGCATGGCCGAGCCGACCGCCGTCAGGATCGAGGTCATGGTGTCGGTGAGGTGGTCGAACTGGGCGCGCACGTTCGGGTCGGCTTTTTCATAGGCCTCGATCGCCAGATCCCGGGCCTTGAAATTCGACGCCGTGAAATGCTCGGCATAGGACAGCGGCGACCAGGTCAGAAAATCTTCCGCGCATTCCGGCATGTCGGGGACCATTTCCAGCAGCATCACGGCTTCATTGAAATGGTTGAGATAGTCGGTGGCAAGCCCGGTCCGCGGGTTGATGTTGGCCACGCGCAGCCGCTCGGCCCAGGCCGCGGCCTCGGGCGCCGTCTGTCCATGCATTCGCGCCGGCTGGGAGACCGTTGAGCTCATCTGCCGCAGTGTTAACGTTCGGGGTTAAAAGGACCTGAACGGACCCTATATAGGCCCTCAAGGATGTGTGGACGCTTCGTCATAACTTCGGCCCCCGCGGCTTTGCGGCAACTGTTCGGCTACATTGAGCAGCCGAATTTCCCGCCCCGGTTCAACGTGGCCCCGACACAACCGATTCCGGTCGTGCTGGCCGAGAACGGCGCGCGCCATTTCCGACTGATGCGCTGGGGTTTGCTGCCGGGCTGGGTCAAGGATCCCAAGGGATTTACGCTCCTGATCAATGCCCGTTCCGAGACGGTGCTGGAGAAGCCCGCCTTCAAACGCGCGATTCGCCGGCGGCGCGGCCTGATTCCGGCCGACGGCTATTACGAATGGAAGACGGAGGATGGCCGCAAGCAGCCCTTCTTCATCCATCGCGCCGACGGCGCGCCGCTCGGCTTTGCCGCATTGTTCGAGACCTGGGTTGGGCCGAACGGCGAGGAGCTCGACACGGTCGCGATCGTCACGGCGGCGGCAGGCGAGGACCTCGCCACGCTGCATGACCGCGTGCCCGTCACCATCAGCCCGCGCGATTTCGAGCGCTGGCTCGACAGCCGCAGCGATGACGTCGATGCCGTGTTGCCGCTGATGACCGCCCCGCGCATCGGCGAATTCGCCTGGCACCCGGTCTCCACCCGCGTCAACCGCGTCGCCAATGACGACGACCAGTTGCTGCTTCCGATCAGTGCGGAGGACATGGAAGCGGAAGCGCCGAAGAAGAAGGTGGTGCGGAAAGCGGCGGCCGGCTCAGCCGATGACGGGCAGGGGTCGTTGTTCTAGCTGCGAACCACAAAACAACTGTCGTCCCGGCCTAGTGCGCAATTGCGCACGAGGGGCCGGGACGACGGTGGAGTTTTAGGCGGCAGCCCTTACACGATTTCCCTCGCCCTCAACGCCGCGATCTCCGCCGCGTCGAATCCCAGTTCGCCCAGCACCGCGTCCGTATCCGAGCCGAGCTCCGGCGCCATCCGGTCCAGCCTGCCGCCGCCATGCGCGAGCTTGAATCCGCTGCCGGCGAAACGAAGCCGCCCATAGGGTGTGTCGAGCTCCTGGATCGCGCCGCGTGCCTTGATCTGCGGATGGTCGATCACTTCCTCGACCTTCCAGATGCTGGCGCAGGGCGCGCCGGCATCTTCCAGAATGGTCTCCCATTCGCGCGCCGGCCTTGCCGCGAGCGCCTCTTCGATGATGGCGCGCAGCGCCGGCTCGTTCTCGTTGCGGGCAAACCAGTCGGCAAAGCGCGGGTCGCTGAACGTATCCGCGCGGCCCAGTGCAGACATCAGCGCGCGATATTGCTTCTCGTTGTTGACGGCGAGCAGGATGTGACCGTCGCCGCATCTGAACAAATTCGCCGTGGTCCTGCGGCTGACAGCCTGATTGCCTGACAGCTGCTGGCGATGGCCGGCGACCGACCAGTCCGCGATCTGCCCCGACAGACACGCCATCGTCGCCTCCAGCATGGAGACGTCGATGAGCTGGCCCTTGCCGGTGCGATCGCGCTGGTACAGCGCGCTCGACACGCCGAACGCGGCGGTCGCGCCCGAGAGCACGTCGCACACCGCAAACCCCGCGCGCGTCGGGCCGGTTTCGGGATGACCCGTGATCGCCATGATGCCGGACAGCGCCTGCATCTTGCCGTCATAACCGGGGCGCAGCCGATCCGGACCGGTCTGGCCGAAGCCTGATACCGCGCAGTAGATCAGCTTCGGATTGATCGCGGACAGCGCCTCGTAGCCGATGCCGAGCTTGTCCATCACGCCGGGGCGAAAATTCTCCATGACCACGTCGACCTGCGCGGCGAGCTTCTTCACGATCGCGACCGCATCGGGCTTTTGCAGATCGAGCGTCAGGCTGCGCTTGTTGCCGTTAATGGCCTGGAACGCTGGCGCGAGACCGCGGTCGGCCCATTCGCGCGAGAGCGGCGTGCGGCGCATGTCCTCGCCCTCGCGCCGCTCGACCTTGATGACCTCGGCGCCCAGGAGCGCGAGCTGGTAGCTCGCATAGGGGCCAGCCAGCACTTGCGTGAAGTCCAGGATCTTCACGCCCTCGAACGGTCGCGTCACGTCGCTCTCCCTTTTTGTTTTGGTTGTCGGAGGACGTCAGGCGGCGCGATTGCCGCGCGCGATCTCCTTCTGCTTATCGAATTCGGCACGGCGGCGCGCCAGCTCTTCGGCTGAGAGCTGCGCGACGTTGTTGTAGTCGAGCTTCCAGGAGGCGTCCTCGCTCCAGCGCAGCGGTGACTGCATGGTGGTCTGCGGGCCGCTCGCGTTCTCCAGCAATCTGAGCGCCAGCTCGAGCGTCTGCGCCTGCGAGGCGACGTCGTGCGGCTTGCCGGCGGAATTGCCGAGCGGAAAATCCGAGAACAGGAAGCGCGGCACCGCAGCGTGCTCGATGATGTCCTTGGCGCAGCCCAGGATCACGGTCGGAATGCCGCCTGCCTCGAGATGCCGCGCCACCAGCGCCGTGGTCTGGTGACAGACCGGGCAGTTCGGCACCAGCACGGCGACATCGACCTTGTCGGCAAGGCAGCGCGCCAGAATCTCCGGCGCGTCGGTGTCGAGGGTAACGCGATGGCTGCGGTTGGTCGGCGCGCCGAAGAAGCGCGGGGCCACCTCGCCGATGCGCTCCGCAGCACTCGCCTTCAAAAGCTGCGGCAGCGGAAACCAGGTGCCGTTGTCGGTGGCCGTGGTGTGCTTGCGGTCGTAGCCGATATGCGAGATGCGAAGGTCGTGCGGCTTCGCCGTGTCGCCGTCATAGACCTGGTAGAATTTCGCACCGCCATTATACGCCGCGCCCGGACCCTGGTCGCCCTTGGCTGGATCGTACGGCGCGGCCGTCGTGATGATGGTGACGCGCGACTGCGACAGCGGCTTCTTCAGCGGCTGGAACGGCGCCTCGGTGTAGTGGGCCCAGCGATACGCGGTGGTGTAGCCAATCGCGGCGTAATAGTCCCGCGTGCGCTGCATATAGGGCACGGGGGCGTCATAGTCGGGCGCAAAGCCGAATTCGTCGTCGCGCGAAGCGGACATGGGCGCGTCTCCTGGTTCTCGTTGGCGACAGACTAGAGATAGTCGGGGGTGAGCTCAAGAGTAAGCAAGTTCACCGAAACACATGCAGCGCCACATGCTGCAGCAGCATGATCGCCTTGGCGTCGATGATGCGCCCGTCCGCGATCATCGCCAGCGCTTCGTCGATGCCGAGCTCCAGCACCTCGATGTCCTCGCCTTCGTGTTCGAGGCCGCCGCCGTCGCTGACCCGCATCTCCGGCTCGTACTCGGCGACAAAGAAATGCAGCTTCTCCGTGATGGCGCCGGGGCTCATGAACGCCTCGAACACCTTGTGGACGTGGTGCAGGCGATAGCCGGTTTCTTCCTCCGCTTCGGCGCGGATGCGCATTTCGGGCGAGGCATCGTCGAGCACGCCGGCGGCCGCCTCGATCAGCAGATCGTGGTAACCGCGGATGAAGGCCGGCAGGCGGAATTGCTTCACCAGGATCACCGTACGCCGAGCGAGATTATACGGCAGCACGGCGGCGGCGTTATCGCGCTCATAGGTCTCGCGGTGCTGGGTCTGCCATTCGCCATTGGCGCGCCGGTAGTCGAACGTGGTGTTCTTCAGCGTGGTCCAGCCGTCCGAGAGCACGCGGACGTCCTTGATGCGGACGCGGTCGGAAATCGTCATGGCTCGATCTCAATTGCTTGGCGTTGTGGTGCGGCCGTCGAGCCACTTCTGGAACATCACCGAGGTCGATTCCTCGAAACCCAACGACTGGTAGAACGCATTGGCCTGCTCATTGCCGCGCCGGACCAGGAGCTGGAGCTTTGCGATGCCGGCCGCGCGCAGCCAGTCCTCGGCCGCCGCCATGACGACGCGGCCGTGGCCACGCTTCTGGCTATCCGGGTCGACCGCGACGTAATAGACCCAGCCGCGATGGCCGTCATGGCCGACCATGACGGTGGCGACGATGGCGCCGGCGTCGCGGCCGAGCAGGATGGTGGAATTATCGCGCCGCCGCGCCAGTGCGATGTCGGCATGCGGATCGTTCCACGGCCGGGTCAAGCCGCAGCGCTGCCACAGCGTGACCACGGGCTCGACATCGGCCTCGGTGATCGCGTCGATCGTGAGCGCACTCACAGCACTTTTCCCGGGTTCATGATTCCAAGCGGATCGAGCATCGCCTTGATGGACCGCATCAGCTCGATTGCAGTCTTGTCCTTCACATCGGGAAGCTCGTCGCGCTTGAGCACGCCGATGCCGTGCTCCGCCGAGATCGAGCCGCCCATGCGCAGCACGATCGCGAACACCACCGCGTTCATCTCGTGCCAGCGCGCCAGATAATCCGCGGTATTGGCGCCGATCGGCTGGCTGACATTGTAGTGCAGATTGCCGTCGCCCAGATGGCCGAACGGAACCGGCCGCGCGCCGGGGATCAGTTTCACCACGGCTTCATTGGCCTCGGCGATGAAGGCGGGTACGGTGGCCACCGGCACGGAAATGTCGTGCTTGATCGAGCCGCCCTCCGGCTTCTGCGCCGACGACATCTCGTCGCGCAGCTTCCAGAAGCCGGCGCGCTGGGTCAGATTGGCCGCGATCACCGCGTCGTCCACGATCTCGTCCTCCATGGCGCGGCCGAGGATCGTTTCCAGTGGCGTGCGGGCGTCGTCGCCGGGCGACGACAATTCCAACAGCACGTACCAGGCATGCTTTTGCGCGAGCGGATCGCGCACGTCGATGCCGTGGCGGATCGAGAAATCGACCGCCATCTCCGAGAGCAGCTCGAAGCTCGTCAGCGCATTGGCGGCCTCGCTTTGCGCGATCGCCAGCAGTTTCAGGGCGGCGTCCGGCGACTTCAGCCCGACGAAGGCGGTCTCGATCGACCGCGGCTTCGGAAACAGTT
Organism: Bradyrhizobium sp. 40; assembly: GCF_023100925.1. NCBI lineage: Bacteria > Pseudomonadati > Pseudomonadota > Alphaproteobacteria > Hyphomicrobiales > Nitrobacteraceae > Bradyrhizobium > Bradyrhizobium sp. 40. The sequence goes on along the minus strand of NZ_CP064688.1, from coordinate 5,647,253 downwards.
TCAGCGTCGCCGCCGTGATGATGCCGAGCGTGCCTTCGGCGCCGATGAAGAGATTGTGCAGATTGTAGCCGGTGTTGTCCTTCTTCAGCTTCGAGAGCACGTTGAGCACGCGCCCGTCCGCCAGCACCACCTCGAGCCCCAGCGCCATCTCGCGCGCGACGCCATAGGCGAGCGCGGCCGTGCCGCCGGCATTGGTCGAGAGATTGCCGCCGATGGTGCAGCTCCCTTCCGCGCCGAGCGAGAGCGGGAACAGCCGGTCCATTTCGGCGGCCTTTTGCTGTGCGATCTGCAGCACCACGCCGGCCTCGCAGGTCATGGTGTTCGACGCAGTATCGACCTCGCGGATCTTGTCGAGCCGCCGCAGCGACACCACCACCTCGCCATTGTGCGGGGTCTGGCCGCCGACCAGCCCGGTGTTGCCACCCTGTGGCACCAGCGCGAATTTGTGCTCGGAGGCGAGCTTGCAGATTGCGGCGACCTCGGCGGTCGAGCCGGGGCGCAGCACCAGCGGCGAGCGGCCGTGGAACAGATTGCGCTCCTCGGTGACATAGGCCTCGATGTCGGCCGCATCGGTGATGGCGTGCCTCTCGCCGACGATTCTGCGGAATTGTTCGATCAGCTCGGGCGCAAGCGGTGGGGTCGCGGAATGATTAACGTTCATTGTCTTGTCTCTTGCTTCGCTCTTATCGCGCCACGGCCGCCCGGCGCAGCCGGTCGTTGATCGCTTCGCCCAGATCTTGTTCGGGGATCGCCATCACCGCGATCGCCCGCGGCCCGCTGGCATCGAGGGCGCGAAGATAGCCGAACAGATTGGCGGCGGCTTCATCGAGATCGCCGCTGGGCGACAAATTCATGACCGCCGTGGCGGCCTCCAGTCCGGGCAGGCGCGCGGGGCCGAACGCCAGCAGCGCTTCGCCCGGCGCGACGTCCCGCGCATTGAGCCGCACATTGGCGCGCGGCGCGTAATGCGAGGCCAGCATGCCCGGCGCCAGCGGCTGGCTGTCGTCGCTTTCGGCCTCCGCGGGCAGTCGCGCCAGCGGTGCACCGAGCACGGTCTCGATCCGTTCGCGTGACAGCCCGCCGGGCCGCAGCAGCATCGGCGCCGCAAAGCAGCCGACGATGGTCGATTCGACGCCGACCGTAACGGGTCCGCCGTCGACGATCAGGTCGATCCGCCCCACAAGGTCGCCCTCGACATGGGCCGCCAGCGTCGGCGAGACGTGGCCGGAGAGGTTGGCGGACGGCGCCACCACCGCCCCGCCGAAGGCGCGCAGGATCGCCTGCGCCACCGGATGGGCCGGAATGCGGATCGCGACCGTATCGAGGCCCGCGGTGGCAAGCTCGGCCACCGGGCAGTTTTCCGTCTTCCTCACCACCAGCGTCAGCGGCCCCGGCCAGAACGCCTCCGCGAGGCGCAAGGCGCAGGCGTCGAATCGTCCGATCCTCCGCGCGGCCGCGAGGTCGGCGACATGCGCGATCAGCGGATTGAATGCCGGCCGCCCCTTGGCGGCGTAAAGATGGGCGATCGCGCCGGCATTTCCGGCGTCCGCCCCGAGCCCGTAGACCGTCTCGGTCGGGAACGCGACCAGCCCGCCGGCGGCCAATGTCCGGGCGGCAGCTTCCGCGCCGGCCTCGCCGGCCGGTAAAATCAGCGTTTCAAGACCCGTTTTCACAGGGATAAGATTCCTCAGCTCGGCCGCTTGCGGTGCGCCAAACCCGACGCTATAAGCCGGCCTCTTGTCGGAGTGTGGCTCAGCCCGGTAGAGCACTGCGTTCGGGACGCAGGGGTCGCAGGTTCGAATCCTGCCACTCCGACCATTCTTCCAAAAGTCGACGTTCTAGAGGCTCGGCGGACCGGTCGCCGGGGCCTCGGAAGCGCCTTATTGCAACGATTTAGGGCGCGGGTCCACGGCCGATTTGGCCGGGCAGAGGCGTGTGCCGCAGCGGCATGGCTTTCTTTTCGCCGGCATCCCTGATCCGGCGTTGCACGGTAGGTCAGAGAATTACCGTCTCGCCGCGAGCGAGCCAATCAAATCACCACCAGGCGCGGCTCCCACGAGGCCTCCTCTGACGCTTCCGCAATTGCCTCGAAAACCGCCGTAACTCATCAAGCGCTCGCGCTCGGGACGGTCGGTTGCCATCCGGTCAGACCGACGGTTAGATGAACCTGCAGTCGATCGCAGCTTCAAGCAGCGCAATCCGCCAATAACAAAAAACAGGGCAGGAATCATGAACAAGAAAATCGTCGCGCTTGTTGCAGCTTTTACCTTCGCTGCTTGCGGATCGGCATGGGCCGCGTGGCCGGAAGACAAGCCGATCGAAGTCGTCGTCGGCTTTGCGCCCGGCGGCGGTACCGATGTCATGGCTCGCAAACTTCTTCCCTTTGTTGAGCGCGCGCTAGGCGGTAAGGCGAAGTTTGTCGTCCTGAACAAGCCTGGCGCTGGTGGAGAGATCGCGTTTGCTGCGATCGCGCGCGCGGCGCCTGACGCCTATTCGATCGGCGTCGTCAACGTGCCGGGCTACAACTTTCTGCCGATGACGCGCAAAACCCAATACACTACGGATGAAATCCGGCTGGTCGCACGGATCGTTGAAGATCCGAACGTGATGGTGGTTCCCGCGGACAGCAGATTCAAGAATTTGCCGGATGTCATTGCCGCACTTCGCAGCAAGCCGGGCTCGGTGACGTTTGGTCACAACGGTGCCGGCACGAACGGTCATTTGGCCATTCGCATGCTGGCAGCAGCCGCGAAGGTCGAGCCCAACGAAATCTCTTACAGAGGAACTGCCGCGCAGCGGACCGATCTATTGGGCGGGCATCTGGAAGTCGGGATGGTCACTCTCAGCGAGATTCCCGAATTACATGGGACCAACAAGGGGCCACTTCGCGTCATCGCGATCCTGTCGAAGAAGCGCTTTCCATCGCTGCCCGAAGTTCCGACAGCAGAGGAAGTGGGCTTTCCGATCACGACGACGGCAGAACGCGGCTTCGCGGTGCCGAAGGGCGTTCCGGACGACATCGTCAAGAAGCTGGAAGCCGGGATTGCGGAAGGCCTGCGCAATCCTGAGTACCTGACGAATTCGCCTGGCGACGAGCCGGTGATCGCTTTCCTGACTGGCGCTGAGTGGCAAAAACGACTCGACGGCATGTCTGAGGCGTTGCGTCCTTATGCTGAAGACATGCGCGCGAACGAGCAGAAGTAATCAACCCAGCTGTCGCCGGCGGTTGTTGCGAGACTATCGCCGCGCCACCAGAACGCCGACCATAAACGCAATCATCAGTGCCGGCAGCGGCGCCTCGCGTACCATGCCGCGAACGACATGTGTCCAATTTTGCTCCGGGACGAGGTTCGGAGACCTGATCTCCGGTGTTGGCGTGATGCCCCATTCGGAGGCGAGTTCGGCAATCTCGCTTGAGGCGAGCCGCACGCCGTCGCGGACGCGGAAGATGGCGGCGTCCGCGCGCTCGCGCGGCGCAAGCAGCATCATCGTCGTGACGGCCGTACGCAGGGTCATCTCGCCGTAACCTTGCAGCCTGACCGATTCCTCGGGGTCGGACGTCATCGGAAATCCCTCACAGGGCCAAATGCCTTACAACGCGAAGTGGCGCGCGATGGTGAAGGCCATCGTCGCGCACAGGACCAGCGTGGATACCGCGCCGGCCACGCCGCGCGCGAGATCGGTCCGCGTCAGGTGCCTGGTCATGATTTTGCTCCATGCTCGGCATGGCAATGGCGGGGAGGCGGCGTTGGTTCCAGCCGCGACGGGCGAATCGCGAACGCGGGCTATTTCCGCAGCAGCTCGCTCAGCGCCGCCGTCGCCTCGGCGCAGCGGATGTCGTCGATCTCGCGCGACAGGTTGAGTGCGCTCGATCTGAGCTCTTCGACTTTCCAGCTCTCGGGGTGCTGGGTCTCGAGTTGACCGAGCCGCTTGTTCAGATCGTCCAATCTGGTTTGCAATTGTTCGACGCTGGCGGCCCCATTCACCACCCAGACTCGTTGCGCACGCATCGGAGTTCCCCTGCTCGTCTCACGGCGTTGTGAGAGGGGTTCGTGGCCGCAATGGGAGTTTCTTTTGTCCGGCTTCAGACGGACGGGAACCGTTGCAGATCAGCAACGGGAGTTCCCTCGCGTTAGCGTGCGTCTGGAACTCGGCCCGTCACCGCATCAGGCCGCGCGCGGCCACTCGGTCGATTGCTTTTCAAGCCGGCTTTCGAGAATGGCGATGCTCACCCGGATATTGTCGCGCCGGGCCCGCAGGTTCTGCGCGAGCATGGGGTAGGCGACGTTCTGGGGATCGGAGATTCCAGCCTTCCGCTCTTCCTCCAGAATGTCGGCGTCGATCATTTGCATGCGCCAGCGCAGATCGGAGATCAATGCGTGGAGCTGTGTCGGCATGGTCGCTTCGAAACGGGACGTCGGGTGCATGATCGCCTCACGATGAAACAGACCCACTGCGGGTCTGAGGGATTGACTGCCGTCCAGCAAGCACAATGCCAGTGGGCGGCTGAGCGTCTTCCGCAATTGCTCCACGGCGCACCGGAACGATTACCACTCTTTCCCGTTGCTGCAGGGGCCTCGATAACGAGGCGATCGAGGGACCCATGCCGCTCATCCGCTATTTCGTCTTCACCGGCGGCGCTCTGCTCGCCCTCCTGTACCTTGCTGATTACTACCTGGCCGGCCCCGTGAGTGCGGCCGCCGAAACCGGGCCGGACCTCTCGATCGCCCGAATTCATTCTGCACAGACCTGGCCGGAGAAGATCATCTTCGACACCAACGTGCGCCAGATTCCGTTGACCAAAACTGTGGCGTCAACGTCAGACGCGGCGGCGCCAGTCGCGCCGGACGGTACGCGCCAGGCATTTGCCATGGCGGCGCAGCCCGCCGCGGAGCTCTCCAAGGCCGCGGAGCCCAGGCAGGCCAAGGCGGCCGCTCTGAACAAACGCGTCGCGGAGCGGCATCGTCGCCGCCAGCCGTCGCGCATGGCGGCGCGCAGTCAGTTCTTCAACGAGCCCGTCGCCGCAGAATGGTGAGTGCCGCTCTGCGAGGGTGTTTTCGCGCGACGTGGATGCGGTCGATCGCCATTCATCCTCGGCGCCCCCCGCGTGACGGTCGAACTGCCTCTCGGTTGGGCACCGTGCCGGACAGCGAGGCTGTGCGCGCGACGCATCGCACGATAGTCTCTGCCGCGACCTGACCCAGGAAGCGGACGAGGGAAAGATTCGTGACGAGATTTGTGACGATCGCGGCCGGCCAGCTTGGCCCTGTCGCGCGGACAGAGACGAGAACCGCGGTCGTGGCGCGCCTGATGGCCTTGATGCGCCAGGCGCACGCCAACGGTTGCGACCTGATCGTCTATCCCGAGCTCGCGCTGACCACGTTCTTTCCGCGCTGGTATTTCGAGGATCAGGCGGAGATAGACAGCTTCTTCGAGCGTGAGATGCCGGGGCTGGAGACGAGAGGCCTGTTCGATCTCGCGCGCGAGATCGGCATCGGATTTTATCTTGGCTATGCCGAGCTGACGGTCGAGGCCGGAATTGTCAGGCGCTACAACACCTCCATCCTGGTCGAGAAGAGTGGCGAGATTGTCGCGAGATATCGCAAGGTGCATTTGCCCGGGCATGCCGAGCACGAGCCTTGGCGCGAATTCCAGCATCTGGAAAAGCGCTATTTCGATCCTGGCAGTAGTTTCGGCGTGACCGAGGCCTTTGGCGGCGTGATGGGGATGGCGATCTGCAACGATCGCCGTTGGAGCGAGACCTATCGGGTGATGGGGCTGCAGGGCGTCGAGATGGTGATGATCGGCTACAACACGCCGGTGCACAATCCGCCCGCGCCCGAGCATGACGATCTCTCGCTGTTCCACAATCATCTGGTAATGCAGGCCGGCGCCTACCAGAACGGCACCTTCGTGGTCGGCGTCGCCAAGGCCGGTGTCGAGGAGGGCGTCGACCACATCGGCGGAAGCTGCGTCATCGCGCCCTCCGGCGAGATCATCGCGCGATGCACGACCAAGGGCGACGAGATCGCGCTCGCTCGCTGCGATCTCGATCTCTGCAACTCCTACAAGCGCACCACCTTTAATTTCGACGTTCACCGTCAGCCGCAGGCCTACCGGATGATTGTCGAACGGAAGGGCGTGACCCTGATGGCGGACAGAACGCCGGTGCGAACGACAGGGTGAGCTCCTGTAGCCCGGGTGAGCGAAGCGATACCCGGGACCGCTGCGAGAGTCCCGGATGTCGCTTCGCTCATCCGGGCTACAAGACTTGCGGTCGGGCAAAACACCCGCACTCCGTCAACCCCTTCCTGCAAAATATTCCACTTTACCGAAATTCGGTTTTGACGTATGTGTCGCCCATCCCGGCTCATCCTTGAGGGGCGATCTTGTGGTCGTCACGTTCGCGAGTCGGGCTTGCGGTGGACGCGGCAGCGTTCGGGTGCGAGAGGCGTGGGGCAGGGCGGATTGCTCTCCGTGAGCCCAACGCTTCGTTCCGACGAGCGGCGCTGCTAGGCTTCGTCTCGTCATCAGGTCGGCGGCAACGTGCACAACGCCGCCGAAACCGGTGGCGAAATGGCGGGCCGTGCGTACGGCAAAACCGTGTGGTCCTGGCCGTCGTTGCTACGGTCAAGCTCTTGCGGATGCGGCATCTGCGTCAACCGGCGCGGTGTCGGCGACTTCTGTGAAGGCGAGGGAGGCCAGCAGGAACTCGGCTCCCGGGAGAGCACGGCATAAGCCGTCCAACCATCGCGCAGGGAAGGCCGAGTGATTGGCTACACCTGTATGCTGCTGTGCGGTTTTCCTGCGTGTGCTTTTCGCGCGGCGGACCGCGGGTGCCAGCCGGCACCCGGCCTTCCCTGCGCCCTCTTGGCTTTGAGGGTGGAGTGACGAAGCAAAGCTCGGGCGAAATCAGCCGCGAGGCTGCGAAGGCGTGTCTGCACTTAAAGATGCGAGCCGGAAAATTGGCGCTGCCGCCTCATACTCCGTCATTGCGAGCGCAGCGAAGCAATCCAGTCTGCCGCCGCGGAGGGATTCTGGATTGCTTCGCTGCGCTCGCAATGACGATCTAGAGCGAATGTCCGCCAAACTCCTCCCTGGGGTAATGGGTCCTGGCCTTCGCCAGGACGACCCAGGAGTTGGTGGCGATCAGTGTGACCCACACCCCATCACAACCACGTGTCTTTATTCGGAAACAATCATTCCCTATTATCCCGCAATGCAAAAAGCCGCCCGCAAATCCCGCTCCGTCGCGCGTCCGCCCGGCCGTCCCCGGGAGTTCGACATGGACATTGCCCTCGACGGGGCCGTGCGCGTGTTTTCCGAGCGCGGTTATCATGCGACCTCGATTGGCGATCTCACCGCGGCGATGCGGCTGGCGACCGGCAGCGTCTACAAGGCGTTTCGCGACAAGCATGCGGTGTTTCTCGCCGCCTTCGAGCGCTATGTCGCTCTGCGCCAGGAGCAGACGCGTAGCGCCGCGGCGAAAGGCGCCAACGGCCGCGAGCGGCTGCGCAACATGCTATTGTCGTATGTAGAGCATTCCCAGGGCAGCGAGGGGCGGCGTGGCTGTCTCGTGGTCGGCAGCGCGGTCGAATTGTGCGCGGTCGATCCGGTGGTGGGCGCCCTCGTCAGCGCGCGGCTCGAGACCAACGAAGGCTTCATCGCTGGCCTCATTCGCGAGGGGCAGGCTGACGGCTCGATTCCCCGCCATGTCGCCGCCGACGACACCGCGCGGCTGATGATCTGCATCACGCAGGGTCTGCGCGTCGTCGGCAAGGCGCGCCTTTCGCTCGACGGCAAGCGCCTGGTCGCCGTCGCGATGAAGCTGCTCGCCTGAAGTTTTTGTCTATTAGGAAACAAGCGTTTCCTATATCTGGAGACTATGTGAATGACGATGAATGCCACGATCGAGACAGCCCCCGAGCCGGATGCGGTGTCGCAGCGCCTGACCTTCGTGCTTGCCGCGGCCTGTGGCATGGTCGCCGCCAACATCTATTACGCCCAGCCGCTGATCGCCCCGATCAGCGCCGCGCTCGGCCTGTCGCATGAAGCGGCGGGACTGATCGTCACCATGACGCAGATCGGCTACGGCGTGGGGCTTCTCTTCATAGTGCCGCTCGGCGACCTCGTCGAGAACCGCACCCTGATCTGCTCCGTCATCACGCTCGGCGCGGCAGCCCTGCTCGCCGCGGGGGCCGCGTCCCATGCGCTACCGTTCCTGATGGCCGCACTGTTCATCGGGCTCGGCTCGGTCGCGGTGCAGATCATCATTCCCTATGCGGCGCACCTTGCGCCGGCAGCCATTCGCGGCCGTGTCGTCGGCAACGTCTCGACCGGCTTGATGCTCGGCATCATGCTGGCGCGACCGGTGTCGAGCTTCGTCACGGCGATGCTGTCGTGGCACGCGGTGTTCTTCTGCTCGGCCGCACTGATGATCGTGCTCGCAGGGGTACTCTGGATGACGCTGCCGAAGCGCAAGCCGGTCGCGCGGATGCATTACGGCGAGTTGCTGCTGTCGATGCCGCATCTGGCGCGGACCACGCCGCTGCTGCGCCGCCGCGCGCTGTACCAGGCCAGCCTGTTCGGCGCCTTCAGCCTGTTCTGGACCGTGACGCCGCTGCTGCTCGCGAGCGAGTTCGGCTTCACCCAGCGCGGCATTGCGCTGTTCGCGCTCGCCGGTGTCGCCGGCGTGTTCGCGGCGCCGATCGCGGGGCGGCTTGCCGATCGCGGCTACAGCCGCATGGCAACACTGGTCGCGCTGCTGCTCGCGGCCGTAGGCTTCCTGATCACGCATGTCGGCGCGCCCGGATCGGTGCTGAACCTCGCCTGCCTGGTCGTGGCCGCGATCGCGATCGACATCGGCGTGCAGGGCAACGTCGTGCTCGGCTTCCGCGCGATCTTCGCGCTGGGGCATGAGCACCGCAGCCGCCTCAACGGCCTCTACATGGCGACGTTCTTCACCGCGGGCGCGGCGGGCTCGGCGGTCGGCGCCTGGGCGTTTGCGCAAGGCGGCTGGACGCTGGCATCGGCCATTGGCCTCGCGCTGCTCGTCGCAGGCCTGGTCTATGCGGCCACCGAGTAGGGCCGCGGTGGGTCCAGATTGTGCGATTCGGCCCGTTTACCAAGGCCGTCCGGCCGGCAATTTCCACCTCGCAGTTTCCCTGCCGCTGTAGTACTTTGGTCGCAAGCGAGCCTGGTTAACGGGCGGCAGGGGGAGGCTGATGAGGCGTGCGGGGCTGGTTGGCGTACCGCGGGTACGACCATGGTCGTGGCAGGCGTTTCTGCTTGGATTCGTCGTTGTCGCAATGTCGGCTGCGCTCCAAGGCGTCTGTGTCGCGCTCGGCGCAAAACTCTATTTCGCAGCGTTCCTGCCCAGCCTGTTCGTGCTCGGCATTATCGCGGGCGTGCCAGTTGCGGCGTTCGCCGCACTGCTCACCATTCCGCTGGTGTGGTGGGCGTTCATTCCGCCCTTCTTCGAGTTCAATTCTCTGACCAGCGCGCATGCCGATTCCATCAAGCTGTTCTGCCTGTTCGCGGTGCTGGTGATCGGACTTGCCGATCTCTGCCGCGAGATCATCAGCCGCGGTGGATTGAAGCCGCGCAGCGAGAGCGCGGCAACGAATTCGCAATAGATCGGCCTTGTACGGCCGCGCACGTTGCGCGCGGGCAACAGTCCGGAAACCATTCGCGCGCTTGCCGCGCGGCGCTAACTTTTCAAAAAAGATTTGGCCGCAATTTCTCCCCCGGGAATGACGAGGGAGTTTTCGGACATGAACGGCCAAATAACCGGTCACGCCATCTTGGAGAACGTGCGCCGCTATCGCGGCATCGCATCGCTCTATCGCCAGACCGCTGCATTCCGCCCGGGCCAGAGCTGGTCGCTGCTCGAGCAGGCGAAGGATTGGGAAGCACGGGCGCTGCTGGAGCTGGAAGCCTATTTCGCCGCGCGGATGGATTACGCTGCTACGCGTGCGGCCTGATCGTTAACCATCGGCGCGGCCTTGCGCAGGCCCGCGTCGGTCATCGGGTCGCGCACGGAAAACACGGGGCGATTACGGAGTTATCTCGACGCCCGCCTGTGCTAGCAACGTCCCGACCGAGACATCCCAATTCGGCCGGGGCAAGCGATGATCACCTTCAACCGCATCTTCACGACCGAGCGCCTGCTCCAGATCATCGTCATTCTCGCGGCCACGGTCGCGATGAAGCTGATGGGCTGAATTCCGGCAGGCTATCGCGCGCCGAATTCGGGCAATTCGGGCAGATAGTTCGCCCCCTCCGAGCCGAGAAAATCGAACATCGCCTGCGCCGGCGGCAACAGCACCTTGTCGCTGCGGCGGATCACGTACCATTGCCGCACGATCGGCAGGCCCGCGACGTCGAGCACGATCAGCCGGCCCTCGGTGAGCTCGTGCGCCACGGTGTGGGCCGAGATGAAGGCGATGCCGAGCCCGGCGATGACAGCCTGCTTGATGGTCTCGTTGCTGCTCATCTCCATGCCGATGATCGGCTCGAGATCCGACCTCTGGAACATGCCTTCCATCAGCGTCCGCGTGCCCGAGCCAGGCTCGCGGGTGAGGAAGGTCTCGTGCACGAGGTCGGTCAGGTTGAGGCCGGAATCTTTCTCCAGCCAGTGCCCCTTGCGTGCGACGATGATGTGCGGATTCCGCCCGAGCTGACGGACGTCGACGCTGACATCGGCCGGTGGCCGACCCATCACTGCGAAATCGAGGTCGTAGCCGTGCATGGCCTCGCGGATCTCCTCGCGATTGCCGACCGTGAGCTTGAGCTCGATCTTCGGATACCGCTTCGAGAATGCCGCGATCGCGTGCGGCACGAAATATTTTGCGGTCGAGACAGCGCCGAGATGCACCGTGCCGCCGGTTCGCCCGGCGAGCAGGTCGAGCGCGCCCTGGCAGTCGGTGATTGCGGCTTCGACGCGCTCGGCGAGGGTAAGCACCTCCTTGCCCGCCTCCGTCAGCAGCATGCCGTCGCCGGTCCGCTGCAGCAGCGGCAGGCCGGCGAGATCCTGAAGCTGGCGCAGTTGCTGGGTCACGGCCGGCTGCGTCAGGCCGAGCTGGGTCGAGGCTGCCGTGACGCTGCCCTTGGCCGCGAGCGCCGCGAGCGCCGCATGCGCTGGCCGTGGCGTCCGCGGTCGATGCCATCGCGGCGGCCGCGATCGAAATCGCCGATCTCATCGCCACCGGAGACCTTGCGGACGCCTCCGGCCTGATCACCGGCCGCAATAGCGACGGTGACGTCCAGCGCGATCTCGACGTGCAGGCGGATGCGATCCTGCGCCGCTGTCTCGGCAAGCTGCCGATCGCGGCACTGGCGTCGGAGGAGATGCGCGAACCTCAGATCGGCGACCGCAAGGCCAAGATCTGCGTCGCGATCGATCCGCTCGACGGCTCCTCCAACATCGACATCAACATGACCGTAGGCACGATCTTTTCGATCCTGCCCGCGCCTGATGATCTCGCGCTCGCCTTCCATCAGCGCGGCTCGGCGCAGCTCGCGGCGGGGTTCGTCACCTACGGCCCGCAGACCTCGCTGGTGCTGACGCTTGGCGAGGGCGTCGATATCTTCACGCTGGATCGCAAGTCCGGTTGCTTCCGTCTCGCGCGTAGCGCCGTGCAGATCTCCGAGACCTGCGAGGAGTTCGCGATCAACGCCTCGAACCGCCGGCATTGGGAACAGCCGGTGCGCGCCTTCGTCGACGAATGCCTCGCCGGTGTGGAAGGGCAGGCCAACCACAATTTCAACATGCGCTGGGTCGGCTCGCTGGTTGCCGAGGCCTACCGTATCCTCACCCGCGGTGGCGTGTTCCTCTATCCCTCTGATGCACGGCCGGGCTATGGTGACGGCCGCCTGCGCCTCGTCTACGAGGCGCACCCGATGGCTTACATCGTCGAGCAGGCCGGCGGCTCCGCGTCGACCGGGCGCGAACGCATCCTTGAGCTTTCAGCGCAGAGCCTGCACCAGCGCGTGCCGCTGATCATGGGTTCGAACAACGAGGTGCAGCGCGTCGAGGACCTGCATTGCGATCCCTTGCTGGTCGCCAGCGTCTCCGCACCGCTGTTCGCGCGGCGCGGCTTCTTCCGGCTGTAAGCGAGGCATCCCATGTCCAGGAAGCATCCGATCATCTCCATCACCGGCTCTTCCGGCGCCGGCACCACGTCGGTCAAGAAGACGTTCGAACAGATATTCTTCCGCGAGAAGGTCAACGCCGCCTACATCGAAGGCGACGCCTTCCATCGTTACGATCGCGTGGAAATGCGCACGCAGATGGCGAAGGAGGCCGATCGCGGCAACAGGCATTTCAGCCATTTCAGCCCCGAGACCAATCTGTTCGAGGAGCTGGAGCGGGCGTTCCGCGACTATGGCGAGACCGGTACGGCGACGACGCGGCACTATGTCCACGATGCCGAGGAATCCGCGCTGCATGGTGCCGCACCCGGCACCTTCACCGAATGGAAACGGCTGCCGGAGAGCTCCGACCTGCTGTTCTACGAGGGCCTGCATGGCGCGGTCGTCACCGACAAGGTCAACGTCGCGCGTTATGCCGACCTCAAGATCGGCGTCGTGCCCGTCATCAATCTCGAATGGATCCAGAAGCTGCACCGCGACCGCAGTGCGCGAGGCTATTCGACCGAGGCCGTCACCGACACCGTTCTGCGAAGGATGCCCGACTACATCCACTACATCTGTCCGCAATTTTCCGAGACCGACATCAACTTCCAGCGCGTGCCGACGGTGGACACCTCCAATCCATTCATCGCGCGCTGGATCCCAACGCCGGACGAATCGATGGTCGTGATCCGCTTCAAGAACCCGCGCGGCATCGACTTCCCCTACCTGCTCTCGATGCTGCCGCAAAGCTGGATGTCGCGCGCCAATTCGATCGTGTGCCCCGGCGCGAAGCTCGATCTTGCCATGCAGCTGATCCTGACGCCGCTGATCATGCAGCTCATCGAGCGCAAGCGAAACCTGAAGTGAACGAGGGGAGGATCCGATGAACATCTCCGTCCACGCCGCCGCAGACCTTACCGCGGTCACACACAATGATCTCGCCAACGCCGTCCGCTTCCTCGCGGTCGACGCCATCGAGACCTCGCAGTCCGGCCACCCCGGACTGCCCATGGGCATGGCCGATGTCGCCACCGTGCTGTTCTCGCGATTTCTGAAATTCGACTCGGCTCACCCCCACTGGCCGGACCGTGATCGCTTCGTGCTGTCGGCAGGCCACGGCTCGATGCTGCTCTATGCATTGCTCCATCTCACCGGCGGCGACGTCAGCCTCGATGACATCAAGGCCTTCAGGCAATGGGGCTCGAAGACGCCGGGCCATCCGGAATATGGCCATACGCCGGGCGTCGAGACGACGACCGGTCCGCTGGGGCAGGGGATTGCGACCGCGGTGGGCATGGCGCTCGCCGAGCGGATGGGCAATGCGCGGCATGGCGATGGCCTCGTCGATCACTTTACGTATGTGATCGCCGGCGACGGCTGCCTGATGGAAGGCATCAGCCAGGAAGCGATTTCGCTCGCCGGCCATCTCGGGCTCGGCCGCCTGATCTTGCTGTTCGACGACAACGGCATCTCCATTGACGGGCCGACCTCGCTTGCGACCTCTGACGACCAGCTCGCGCGCTTCGCCGCCTCAGGCTGGTCGGTGCGCCGTGTCGATGGGCACGATTCCGAAGCAGTTGCGCAGGCGATTGCGGAGGAGCGTGAGAGCCAAAGACCGTCGCTGATCGCCTGCCGCACCATCATCGGCTATGGCGCGCCGGATCGTCAGGGCACCGAGAAGGCGCACGGCGCGCCGCTCGGCACCGAGCAGACCGCGGCGGCGCGGCGAGCGCTCGGCTGGGACTATCAGCCCTTCGTGGTGCCTGTCACGGTCCTGAAAGCATGGCGGATGATCGGGCAGCGCGGGCAGGTCGAGCGTCTCGCCTGGCTCGATCGCTATGAATGCGCGACGCCTGAGCAGCGCGATCTGTTTGTCGAGGGCAAGGCGGTTGCCCTGCCGAACGCCTATGCCCTGGCCTCGGCGAAGTTGCGCGAGCGCTTTGCCACCGAGCGTCCGAAGCTCGCGACGCGGCAGGCGTCGCAACAGGTGCTCGACGGAATCGCAGGGACGATTCCCGGATTTGTCGGTGGCTCGGCGGACCTCACGCATTCGAACCTGACGCATGCCAAGGCGCAGACCCCGGTCAAGCGCGGCGCGTTCGCCGGCGATTACATCCATTACGGCATCCGCGAGCACGGCATGGCGGCCGCGATGAACGGCCTCGCGCTGCACGGCGGCTTCATTCCCTATGGCGGCACCTTCCTCGCGTTCTCCGATTACAGCCGGCCGGCGATCCGCCTTGCGGCCTTGATGCGGATCCGCGTCATTCATGTGATGACCCATGACTCCATCGGCCTCGGTGAGGACGGCCCGACGCATCAGCCGGTCGAGCATCTCGCAGCGCTTCGCGTCATTCCGAACCTGCTTGTTTTCCGGCCGGCCGACGCGGTTGAGACGCTGGAAGCATGGGATTGCGCGCTCCAAGCTGAAAATCGTCCGTCCGTGCTGTGCCTGTCCCGTCAGGCGCTGCCGACCTTCCGCAGCGACGTGCGCGGTAGAAACCGCGTCGCACGGGGCGCCTATCTGATCGTTTCGCCGGACGGCGGCCGCGACGTGACGCTCATCGCAACGGGTTCGGAAGTGTCTATTGCGCTGGAAGCGGCCCGCCTGCTCGCCACCGAGCACGTCCGCGGGGCCGTAGTCTCCGCGCCCTGCTTCGCGTTGTTCGAGGAGCAGCCGGAGGACTACCGCGCTGCCGTGCTCGGCACGGCGCCACGGATCGGCATCGAGGCGGCAGTCGCCGGCGATTGGCATCGATGGATCGGCACTGACGGCGAATTCGTCGGCATGCGCGGCTTCGGTGCCTCGGCGCCCGCGCCAGTGCTCTACCGCGAATTCGGCATCACGCCGCAAAGCGTCGCGGAAGCCGCCCGGCGGGCGATTGCCCGCACAAGCAAGCAATAACAGGAGGAATTGTCGTGGCCCGTATCACCCTTCGTCAGCTGCTCGACCACGCCGCCAGTCACGGCTACGCGGTGCCGGCATTCAACATCAACAACATGGAGCAGGGCATCGCGATCATGCAGGCGGCGGCCGAGGTCGACGCGCCGGTGATCATCCAGGCTTCGCGCGGCGCGCGCAGCTATGCCGGCGACCTCATGCTCTCGCACATGATCGACGCGCTGGAGCGGACCTATCCGGACATCCCGCTCTGCATGCACCAGGACCATGGCAACGACGAAGCGACCTGCGCCTCCGCGATCGCCCACGGCTTCACCTCGGTGATGATGGACGGCTCGCTCAAGGCAGACGCCAAGACCGCGGCCGATTACGACTACAACGTTGCGATCACCAGCCGCGTCGTCGATCTCGCCCATTGGGTCGGTGCCTCCGTCGAAGGCGAGCTCGGCGTGCTCGGCTCGCTCGAGCATGGCGGCGGCGAACAGGAGGATGGTCACGGCGTCGAAGGCACGATCAGCCACGATCAGTTGCTGACGGATCCCGACCAGGCGGTCGACTTCGTCCGCGCCACCAAGGTCGATGCGCTCGCGATCGCGATGGGCACCTCGCACGGCGCCTACAAGTTCAGCCGCAAGCCGGACGGCGACATTCTGGCGATGCGGGTGGTCGAGGAGATTCATCGCCGTCTGCCGAACACGCATCTCGTGATGCACGGCTCTTCCTCGGTGCCGCAGCCGCTCCAGGACATGTTCAATCAGTTCGGCGGCGAGATGCCGCAGACCTGGGGCGTGCCGGTCGAGGAGATCGTCCGCGGCATCAAGAGCGGCGTGCGCAAGGTCAATATCGACACCGACTGCCGGCTGGCGATGACCGCGGTGTTCCGCAAGGTCGCCGCGCAAACGCGCTCCGAGTTCGATCCGCGCAAATTCCTCAAGCCCGCGATGGATGCGATGCGCGAGCTCTGCCGCGAGCGCTTCGAGCAGTTCGGGACTGCAGGCCACGCCAGCCGGATCAAGGTCGTTCCCTTGAGCGAGATGGCGCGGCGCTACCGCGCCGGAGAACTCGATCCCAGCATCGACGCCCGCGAGCCCGTCGCGGCCTAATCATTCAGAGAGAGAAGAGCAGGAGAGAGCCATGAATGCACATGCAGGAACCGTCCGCGGCAAGGAAAGATATCGATCGGGCGTGATGGAATACAAGCGCATGGGCTATTGGGAGCCTGATTACGTGCCAAAGGACACCGATGTCATCGCGCTGTTCCGCGTCACGCCGCAAGAGGGCGTCGACCCGATCGAGGCGTCGGCCGCAGTCGCCGGCGAATCTTCGACCGCGACCTGGACGGTGGTGTGGACCGATCGCCTGACCGCTGCCGAGAAGTATCGCGCAAAATGCTATCGCGTCGATCCGGTGCCGGGCACGCCGGGCTCGTATTTCGCCTACATCGCCTACGACCTCGACCTGTTCGAGCCTGGTTCGATCGCCAACCTCTCGGCCTCGATCATCGGCAACGTGTTCGGCTTCAAGCCGCTGAAGGCGCTGCGTCTGGAAGACATGCGCTTCCCGGTCGCTTATGTGAAGACGTTCCAGGGGCCGGCAACCGGCATCGTGGTCGAGCGCGAGCGGCTCGACAAGTTCGGCCGGCCGCTGCTCGGCGCCACCGTCAAGCCGAAGCTCGGCCTCTCGGGCCGCAATTACGGCCGCGTGGTCTACGAGGCGCTGAAGGGCGGGCTCGACTTCACCAAGGATGACGAGAACATCAACTCGCAGCCCTTCATGCACTGGCGCGACCGCTTCCTCTATTGCATGGAGGCGGTGAACCGTGCACAGGCGGCCTCCGGCGAGGCGAAGGGCACTTACCTGAACATCACCGCGGGAACGATGGAGGACATGTACGAGCGCGCCGAGTTCGCGAAGGAGCTCGGATCGTGCATCGTCATGATCGACCTCGTGATCGGCTACACCGCGATCCAGTCGATGGCGAAATGGGCGCGGCGCAACGACATGATCCTGCATCTGCATCGCGCCGGTCACTCGACCTACACGCGGCAGAAGAGCCACGGCGTGTCGTTCCGCGTCATCGCCAAGTGGATGCGGCTTGCCGGCGTCGACCACATCCATGCCGGCACGGTGGTCGGCAAGCTCGAAGGTGACCCGAACACCACGCGCGGCTATTACGATGTCTGCCGCGAAGACTTCAACCCGACCAGGCTCGAACACGGACTGTTCTTCGACCAGTCCTGGGCGAGCCTGAACAAGATGATGCCGGTTGCCTCCGGCGGCATCCATGCCGGCCAGATGCATCAGCTGCTCGACCTGCTCGGCGAGGACGTCGTGCTGCAGTTCGGCGGCGGTACCATCGGCCATCCCATGGGCATCGCGGCCGGCGCGATCGCCAATCGTGTGGCGCTGGAAGCGATGATCCTCGCCCGCAACGAGGGCCGCGACTATGTCCACGAAGGTCCGGAGATCCTGGCCAGGGCGGCCGAGACCTGCACGCCGCTGAAAGCTGCACTCGAGGTCTGGAAGGACGTCTCCTTCAATTATGAATCCACCGACACGCCTGACTTCGTGCCGACCGCGCTCGAAACCGTTTGAGGAGATTTGACATGAAGCTGACCCAAGGCTGCTTCTCGTTCCTGCCCGATCTGACCGACGACCAGATCACCAAACAGGTGCAGTATTGCCTGACCAACGGCTGGGCGGTGAACATCGAGTTCACCGACGATCCGCATCCCCGCAACACCTATTGGGAGATGTGGGGCCTGCCGATGTTCGATCTCCAGGACGCCGCCGGCGTGATGATGGAGCTCGCCGAATGCCGCAGAGTGCATGGCGACCGCTACATCCGCCTCAGCGGCTTCGACTCCAGCCATGGCTGGGAATCGGTGCGGATCTCGTTCATCGTCAACCGCCCGCCGCAG
The DNA here is from genome assembly GCF_023100925.1 of Bradyrhizobium sp. 40. NCBI lineage: Bacteria > Pseudomonadati > Pseudomonadota > Alphaproteobacteria > Hyphomicrobiales > Nitrobacteraceae > Bradyrhizobium > Bradyrhizobium sp. 40. Next base: position 5,629,295 of record NZ_CP064688.1, on the reverse strand, counting down.
GAAGCCGAGTTCGAGCTGGTGCGGCAGGAGGTGGGCGGACGCGCGATCCGCTACACCACCGTGCGTCGGCAGCCCGCGCACGCGCCAACCTAACTCATTCTCCTCCGCGCGGAGCACTCCCTGCTCCGTTTCCTTGGCGGACCACTGCTTCGCCGCTCTCCCGCGGCGAAGCCCTTTTCTTCGAGGTGCCGATGCTGGATGTTCCCCATGCAATGACAACTGAGCCCGGCGAGACCAGTTTCGATCTCCGCAAGGAGGCCGAAGAGGCTGGAATCCCCGGCACGCTGCAACAGCTCGAGCAGGAGCTGATCGGATTGAAGCCGGTGAAGAGCCGCGTGCGCCAGATCGCGTCGCTCTTGCTGATCGAACGTATCCGGCAGCGTGCGGGACTGGCTTCGTCGCCGCCGACGCTGCACATGTCGTTCACCGGCAATCCCGGCACCGGCAAGACGACCGTCGCGTTGCGCATGGCAAAGATCCTGCACGGCCTCGGCTTCGTGCGGCGCGGGCAGGTGATCTCGGTGACGCGCGACGATCTCGTCGGCCAGTATATCGGCCACACCGCGCCCAAGACGAAGGAGATCCTGAAGAAGGCGATGGGCGGCGTGCTGTTCATCGACGAGGCCTATTATCTCCATCGGCCGGACAACGAGCGCGACTACGGCCAGGAGGCGATCGAGATTCTGCTGCAGGTGATGGAAAATCAGCGCGAGGACCTCGTCGTGATCCTTGCCGGCTATGGCGAGCGGATGACGAGCTTCTTCGCCTCCAATCCCGGCTTCCGTTCGCGCATCGCCCACCACATCGACTTTCCGGACTATGCGGAAGCCGAGCTGCTCGTCATCGCCGAGCTGATGCTGAAGGAACGGGGTTATCGCCTCTCGGCGGCGGCGCGTGAGGCGTTCGAGAAATATATTGCGCTGCGTCGGACCCAACCGTTCTTCTCCAATGCGCGATCTATCCGCAACGCCGTCGACCGCATCCGCCTGCGGCAGGCCGATCGCCTGGTATCCGATCTCGATCGCATGCTCGACATCGCCGACCTCGAAACGATCGATCCCATGGACGTCCTGGCGAGCCGCGTCTTCAGCGGCGGTGCCGACGCGCAGGGGAGTGCGAAGCCATGACCCGAGAAATCCTCATCGCGCCGTCGATCTTGGCTGCGGATTTTGCCCGCCTCGGCGAGGAGATCGCAGCGATCGACGCGGCGGGCGCCGACTGGGTTCATTGCGATGTCATGGACGGGCATTTCGTCCCGAACATCAGTTATGGCGCGGACGTCATCAAGGCGATCCGGCCGCTGACGAAGAAAATATTCGACGTGCATCTCATGATCGCGCCGACCGATCCTTATCTCGAGGCGTTTGCGAAGGCCGGCGCGGATCTCATTACGGTGCATGCCGAAGCGGGTCCGCACCTCGATCGCTCGCTTCAGGCCATCCGCGCGCTCGGCAAGAAAGCCGGCGTCAGCCTGTGTCCCGCCACTCCCGAAAGCGCGATCGAGTATGTGCTCGATCGTCTCGATCTCGTCCTGGTGATGACGGTCAATCCGGGTTTTGGCGGCCAGTCCTTCCTCGAGTCCCAGCTCGAGAAGATCGCGCGCATCCGAAGCATGATCGGCGACCGGCCGATCCGGCTCGAGGTTGACGGCGGCATCACGCGCGACAATGCCGCAGCCGTGGCCGCTGCGGGCGCCGATACGCTTGTGGCGGGTTCCGCCGTGTTTCGCGGCAGGAGCAGCGCGGACTATGCCGGCAACATTGCGGCCATCCGCGCGGCTGCGGAAGCGGGCAGAGTTCCGAACCTGCAACATAGTTCGGAGCGGACGATGCGAGCCGGTGAGCCCGCGCTCATCCGGTAGACTGCCGCCGGGTACACATTGGCCCGCGGCAGGGTTCCGAGGCGTTGAGGCCGCGGTGATTGGAACTTTCGCCCGAACACGCGTTTGCCTAGAATCACGCGCGTCACGCGCGCGGCGGGCGCAGCAAATCTTTTGCACAACCGCCATCGCCCTGACGCAAATAAGGGCAATAAGCTCTGTGAATGCGAGGGAGGGTCTCATGGATAACGTACGTCGCTACCGCGCGCTGGCGTCCCTCTGTCGTCAGCAGGCCGCCTACCGGCCGCTCCAGAGCTGGGAACTGCTCGGCCAGGCCGAACATTTCGAATATCTCGCCGAAGTCGAACTCAAGGCGCATTTCGACGCGTGCAATGCGCCACACGACGAGGACGGCGTCGAGGCCACGGCGTGGGAGAGGCCCGCCGCGGCGTGACGGTCCAACTTGTTCGAATAGGACCTGAACTTGCCGAGGCCGGCACCGCTCAAGGACGCGGTTATCAGCCCGAACGACGAGGCTTGCGACCGGCCCGTCCTGGATCAACCCTCGATTAATGCGACATCAACGTCGGGACGGTCATGGCTTCCAACATGGCGCGGGTGACGCCGCCGAGGAACCGTTCCTGCAATCGCGAATGGCCGTAGCCGCCCATGACCAGAAGATCGAGGCGCTCATCGGCTGCAAGCGACAGCATGGTCGGCTGAATGTCAGAGCGCGCGGCCGACAGGTTGACGGTGCGGGTCGACAGTCCGCGCCGGCCGAGGTGCCTTGCCAGATTGCGCGTCGAGACCTCGTCGGGAACCATGTCTGTTTCGTTGATCGCAATAATCACGATTTCCTCGGCGCGGGCCAGGAATGGTGCGGCGTCGCGCATGGCGCGCGCGGCGAGGCGGCTGCCGTCCCAGCAGATGCCGATCCGTTTCGCCTTGAACGCTCCATGGAAAGTGTAGGGCAGGAAAAGCACCGGGCCACCCGCCTGGAACAGGATCTCGCGGGGTACATCGTTGTCGAGTGAGCCTTGCGCCGGGTCCGGCTGGAGCACGATGCTGAGATCGTGCAGCCGCGCCATCTCGCCGAGCAAGCCGACCGCATCCCCCGGCATCGCCCCGAGCGGGTGGCATGTGTAGGAAATGCCGGCGTTCATCGCTTCGTTCTTGAATACCGCGAGCGCCGCCTCGGCCCGCTCCACTGCGCTCTCGCGCTCCATCTCGAACACCGCCGCCACTGCGGCGCCGCCCTCCATGATATAGGCCGCGCTGGTTGCCACATAGCCAACCGCGACTGCATCGAGATGGGCGTTGAGGCCCGCCGCGAGCGAGATCGAGCCGTCGATCACCGGGCGCATCGGGCGCTCGGTAGGGATGTGGACGAGAATGTCTTTGTACATGACGCGACTCCGACGGACATCGTCCGGTGGCGGCAGTCTTACACGGTGCGCAGGGGCCGCGTTGAGCTGCATCAAACGTGCAGCCTCGAGTTTTGGACCTTCGCCGGCCCCGGCTACTTTGCCAAGATTTAACCGCGCGGACGGGACGCCGTAAGGTGGCGACCGCCATGTTGGGTGCAAGGCGACTTACCCAACATGGACATATCGACATGAGCGATCACGTCAATTCCGACACCACAACGTCCCGCAAGGTCCTGAGGCCGCGCCGGCTCGCGCTGCTCGGCACCGTGGCCGCGCTTGGCGTGGCCGTGCTGGCGACTGCACCTGGCTCTTCGCCGTTCAGCGCGAACTCCTTCATCGCGCCCGCCCAGGCCGCGGAGCCCACCGCGACACCGCCGGGCTTCGGCGACCTCGTCAGCAAGGTCAAACCCGCCGTCATCTCGGTGCGGGTCAGGATCGACCAGGACAACGACAAGAGCGCGATGCTGCAACAGAACCGGATGGATTCGGACGAGGCGACGCCGTTCGACCAGTTCTCGCGGCAATTCGGCTTCCGCGGCCCGGGTGGCATGGAGGGCATGCCGCGCCAGCACCGCCAGATGATCACGGGTGAGGGCTCCGGCTTCTTCATCTCCGCCGACGGCTATGCCGTGACCAACAACCACGTCGTCGATCACGCCGAGTCTGTGCAAGTGACGATGGACGACGGCACGATCTACAGCGCGAAAGTGGTCGGCACCGATCCGAAGACCGATCTCGCGCTGATCAAGGTCGAGGGTAAGAAGGATTTTCCGTTCGTCAAATTCTCGGACCAGAAGCCGCGTATCGGCGACTGGGTCGTCGCGGTCGGCAATCCCTTCGGCCTCGGGGGCACCGTGACCGCCGGCATCGTCTCGGCCAGCGGCCGCGACATCGGCAACGGTCCCTATGACGACTTCATCCAGATCGACGCGCCGATCAACAAGGGCAATTCCGGCGGCCCGGCCTTCGACATGAACGGCAACGTGATCGGCGTGAACACCGCGATCTTCTCGCCCTCCGGTGGCTCTGTCGGCATCGGCTTCGACATTCCGGCCTCGACTGCAAAGCTCGTCGTCGCACAGTTGAAGGACAAGGGCGCGGTCACTCGCGGCTGGCTCGGCGTGCAGGTGCAGCCGGTGACGTCGGATATCGCCGACAGCCTCGGCCTCAAGGAGGCGCGCGGCGCGATCGTCGACAATCCGCAGGACGGCAGCCCGGCGGCGAAGGCGGGCATCGAGGCGGGCGACGTCATCACCGCCGTCAATGGCACCGCGATCAAGGATTCCCGCGATCTCGCTCGCACCATCGCCACCCTGGCGCCGGGCACGTCTGTGAAGCTCGACGTCGTCCACAAGGGCGACAGCAAGACGGTGACACTGGCGCTCGGCGAGTTGCCGAACGAGCGGCAGGCCAGAGCCGACGAGGGCAAGTCGCAGCCGGATGCCGGCATGCCGCCGCGTCTCGGACTCAGCCTGGCTCCGGCCGGCGACGTGCAGGGCGCCGGCCAGAAGGGCGTCGTCGTCACTGAAGTCGATCCGCAAGGGCCGGCCGCGCAACGCGGCATCCAGACCGGCGACGTCATCCTCAATGTGGGCGGCAAGGCTGTCGCCAATATCGGCGATGTCCGTTCGGAGCTGGCGCAGGCGAAATCGTCCGGCAAGCGTAGCGTGCTGCTGCAGGTCAGAAGCGCGCAGGCGACCCGTTTCGTCGCGGTGCCGCTCGCATAAGGCGAACGTCGATCGGCGCAACTCCAAAAAGGCGGCCCCCCGGGCCGCCTTTCCTGTTCGCCTTCAGGATTCCGGATGTCCGCCGATAACATTCTCGTTAACGGCAGGGAGGATGACCCGGTTCGTCCGAAAAAGCCGTGTTCGCTCATCACAATTTCGGATCTCGTAGGGACTCGGCGGCAATGAAGCCGCCGGGACGATTGCAAGCGTGGAACTTCGAACTTGCCGCCGCTGAGCCGGCCGGCAATTCGCATTTGATCGGTGCCGACATGGATCGATTGAAGCTCTCGCTGAGGACTGCGCTGCTCGTGGCGCCATTCGTGCTGTGGGGCGGAATCGCTCTCGGGCGTGACGACGGCCGCTACGCGGATTCTCCCCTCAAGCCATGGTTCGACGGTCTGCGCAGCCATCTCGGTCCGTGCTGCTCAGATGCGGATGGGTTTGCCGTCGCCGATCCCGATTGGGACTCGCACAATGGACATTATCGCGTGCGGCTCGACGGCGAGTGGGTCGACGTCCCGGACGAAGCCGTGATCACCGAGCCGAACCGGGCCGGCCGCACCATGGTGTGGCCGGTGAAGACCGCGTTCGGCGTTTCGATCCGCTGCTTCATGCCGGGCAGCATGATCTGACGGAGGTCAGCGCGACCGTTTGGAGGATTTGCGCTTCGACGTCTTCTTCGAAGTCTTTCTCGAAGTCTTCTTGGATGTTTTCCGAGATGTCTTCTTTGACGTCTTTCGCTTCGCGGCTTTCTTCGGGACCTTCTTGCCCTTCTTGCGCGCTTTCGACAGGCCGATCGCGATTGCCTGCTTGCGGCTCTTCACGCGTCCGCCTCGACCGCCCGGTCCGCTTTTCGCGGTACCTTTCTTGTAGCGCTTCATCTCGCCTTCGACGTCGCTGCCGGAGCTGCGCGAGTAGCGGCGCTTCTTTGCCTTGCGTGCCATGCATGTTCTCCCTTGGCCTGGGAAAACAATCCGAGACAGGCATGGTTCCGAAAGCGCGCATGCACGTCCCGGATACGCGGCTTAGTCTAGAACGAATCCGCCAGCTCGATCTCGGCTTCCAGCACCTGAATGCGCCGTGCTGCCTCGCTGGAGGACAGATCCCGCGCATATTGCGCGGGCTGATACGCCTCTTCGCTCAGCCGTTTCAGCCGGAGGCCCTGCGCCCGCGTCATCTGCTCGGTGAGGAAAGTCTTGGCGGTGAGGAGAGTCTTGGCGTCGTATTTACCCTGAACCTGCATGTCGCTTCTCCCTTCTGAAATCGTGACTTGACTATATGTTCTTATTTTGTTCTAACAAGTCATGGACAACAGAATTAATGAAATTCGACGTAAAATCAGCGCCTTGAGGCTTGAAATGGCCGATGTCGAGGCGTCCGTGCGCGAGCTCGTCGAGCGCGATCGCGACTGCACAGAGAAGGCCTTGGCGCAGATGGATCTGCGCCGAAAAATCAATCTGCTGATCGGCGAATGGAAGGCTGCAGGTGGCGGCGATGTCCTGCCGAATGTCCGCGACAGGATGAGCCTTCGTTCCGCGAAGGCATTAGGTAGTCCTCTGCGCGTGATCGCGCGCCGCTGAAAGCTTTGGGAGCGCACGGTGGAGGAAGACCCGGATGCGTACCGGATTCTAAAGCTGCGCGCCGAGATTCTCGAACTGGGCTCTGCCATCCGGCAGCTGCAACGGGAGGGGCTCGACGACGCCGCGGCCCAGCTCTTGATCGCGCGCAAGCGCGCACGACTCGATCATCTGGTGAGAGCTGATTCCGGCAGCGTCCATCCTGACATCCTGGGAAGCCATCGGAGCTGAAGCCTGCGCGCAACGCGGCCCGAGAAAAGTTTGTTCGAACACCATAAGCAAAAAGGCCCCGCGATCGCGGGGCCTCTATGAGTTGGGCGAACAAAACCTACTTGGTGTTGCTCATGCCGCCCTTGTTGTTCGTCATGGTGCCGCCCTGATCGGAGCCGGGACCGGAGCCGCCCTGACCGGAGGGATCAGCACCCTTGGAGGACTTGGTGTTGGCGCCTGTGGTGGTTTGCGACGATGACATCGAGGATCCGTGTTTTGCCTTGTGCGACTTAGCCTGCACCGCGAACGGCGCGGCGGTGAGGCCGGTGGCCAACATCACGGCAAGAGCGAGCTTGGTGGTCTTCATGTGCGGGAACTCCCTGAGTTGAATTGACGCAGGCAGCCAACTGCTATTCGTCGCAGGAGTTCCGAACAAAGAAGTTCCGGTAAATCTCGCATCCTTCAAGATTGCTTGTCTTCTGCGAGGATGAATACGACGCCGGTGAGTGTCGCCCCGATCGCGAACGTCGTCACCAATGTGAGGGCGAAAACGACAACGGCCTGGCTTCCGCCGTGACTCAGCAAATTGGCGACGGCTGGATTGGACAGCACGAGCAAGAGGCTGAAAGCGAGCCCTAAGGCTGCGCCCATCATGGCGTGCGTCATCAGCTTGACGAGCCCGCTCGGAGAGATCAGGTCCGACGACTTTTTCGCGCGCATGGAACTCTATCCCGATCTCGCAAGCAACGCCTGCGACACGCGCCGGTTCCACCCGCATGAAGGAATCGTTATTGCCCGCTTCATCCGACGTTCATGCCGGGTGGGCGAGAATGACCGCGCAACACGGGAACATTCGATATGGGTAAGGTGGTCTTTCTCTATCGCTCTCTGGCTTATCGCAACGCCGCCGCGGACATCCTCCGCAAAGCGCGCAAGCTGCCCCGCGGCGCGGAGCGAAGCGCGGCGTGCCGCTATGCCAAGGCTCTGCGCGATCTCGCCCAAACGGAAGCCTGGCTCGAAGGACGGGTCGCGCGCGAGCCGCAAACGACGCAGCGCAGGAAGAGTGCGGCCTCCGGTTAACCGGACGCGCGCTGCAATTCGGCGGAGCTGGCGGCTTCGAAGTTGCCGGGCGCGGTCGTCGCGGCAGTCTTGCGGACCAACGGCACATCGAGCCGGCACAACAGACCCTCGGCGCGCCAATCGAATCGCGCCTGCCCGCCGAGCTGGGACTCGACGCTCGCAAGCAGGCTCCGCGTACCAAAGCCGCGGGATTTCGGCGTCATGACGAGCGGGCCGCCGGACTCCTCCCAGGTCAGCGTGAGCAGCTCATCCTCGACCTGCCAACCGATCGCGAGCCGTCCCGTTCGCGTCGAGAGCGCGCCATACTTCGCCGAGTTGGTGAAAAGCTCATGCAGCGCCAGCGCCAGCGTCTGGGCGGTTGCCGGCAGCAACTGAACTTCGGACCCCGCCAATTTGATCTGGCCGCCGAGGGAATAGGGCGCAAGCTCCTCGTCGATCAGCTTCGAGAGTTCGGCGCCCTGCCAGCTCGACAGCGACAAGATCGTATGCACGCGCGCCAGTGCATTGATGCGTCCCTCGACGGCGCTGACATAGGCTTTGACTTCGTCGGCGCGGGTGAGGCGCACGATCGATTGCGCCAGCGCAAGCGCATTCTTGGCGCGATGATCGACTTCCCGCGCCAGGAGAGTCTGCCGTTCCTCGGCGCGCTTGCGTTCGGTGATGTCCACCGTCACGCCGCTGACGCGCATCACCCGACCGCTCTCGTCAACCGTGGCGGCGGCCGTGCCGACACACCAGCGCACATCGCCGTCGGGCCGCACGATGCGGAACTCCGTTTCATAGGAGCGTGTGCCCTTGTTGAATTCGGCGATCGCCTTGCGCAACTGATCGACGTCGTCTGGATGCAACAGCGCCTGAACGTTGGCCGGATTCACCTCGAAGCTCTCCGGGCCAACACCAAAGATGCGGTATTGCCCCTCGTCCCACATCCAGTCGCCGGTGATCCAGTCCCAGTCCCACGAACCCATCTTGCCGGCGGCGATCGCCATGCTGCGCCGCTCTTCGCTCTCGCGGAGCTTTGCGGTGGAATTCTCCAGCTCGGCGGTGCGTGCACGCACGCGGTCCTCGAGATCCTGGTTCAGCCGTTCGAGTTCGCGCGTCTTGCGATAGAGCTCTGCAAACACCTTGACCTTGGCGCGCAGCACCTCCGGCACGACCGGCACCGGGACGTAGTCGACAGCGCCCATCTCGTAGCCGCGCAGGCGGTCGATGTCGCTGACTTGAATGGCCGAGATGAAGATCATCGCGGTCTTCTGGAAGCGCGGGTGCTCGCGGATCATCGCGGCGAGCTCGAAGCCGTCGAGCTCGGGCATGCAGACGTCGACCAGGATCACCGCGATCTCGGTCTTGAGCAGCACCTCCAGAGCCTCGCGACCGGACGAGGCGATCACGAGGTTCTGGCCGAGATCCTTCAGGATCACCTCATAGGCGAGCAGCTTGGCCGGCTGGTCGTCGACGAGGAGGATGTTGACCTTTTCGTGGTCCATACGGGCATCCAACTCAGCGGTGCAGCCACATGCGGATTGCAAGCAGCAATTGATCGGTGTTGACGGGTTTGGCGAGGTAGTCGGACGCGCCGGCCTCGAGGCATTTCTCGCGGTCGCCTTTCATGGCCTTGGCCGTCAACGCAATGATCGGAAGACGGGCGAAGGTCGGATTTTCACGAATGACGCCGATGGTTTGATAGCCATCCATCTGCGGCATCATGATGTCCATCAGCACGATGGCGATCTCCGGATTGGATTCAACCAGGGCCACCGCCTCGTTGCCGGTCGTGGCCGTCAGCACCTTCATGCCGCGCCGCTCCAGCACGCTCGACAGCGCGAAGATGTTGCGGGCGTCGTCGTCGACGAGCAGGGCGGTCTTGCCAATCAGGTCTTCGTCGGAACTGTTCAGCTTCTCGAGCATGCGCTGCTTCTCGACCGGCAACTCCGTGATGACGCGGTGCAGGAACAGCGCGGTCTCGTCAAGAAGGCGCTCCGGCGATTCCACACCCTTAACCACGATGCTTCGCGCCATGGTGTGGAGCTCCGCATCTTCCTCGGCCGACAACTCGCGGCCGGTGAAAACGACGACCGGGACATTCGACAGCGCCTCGTCGTTGCGGATCTGGTCCAGCACCTCGAAGCCGGTCATGTCGGGCAGGCGCAGGTCGAGCACGACGCAATCACAGGGGTTCTCACGCAGCATCGAGAGCGCGTCGGCACCGGTGCCGGTCGTCACGATCTCGATGTCGTCGTGGTGCAGGAGCTCGCGGATCGAGAGCTGCTCGGCCTCGTTGTCCTCGACGATCAGCAGCCGCTTGCGCCGCGGCCGCGCATATTCCTTGATCTGCGTCAGCGCGGCCGAGACGCCCTCGGTCGTCGTCGGCTTGTTGACGAAGGAGAAGGCGCCGCGCGCCAGCGCATGCTGGCGGTCCTCGTCGAGCGTGATGATCTGCACGGGGATGTGGCGGGTCAGCGGATTGTGCTTGAGCTGGCTCAGCACGGTCCAGCCGAGCATATCGGGCAGGAATACGTCGAGGGAGACAGCCCTCGGCTGGTACTGCTTTGCAAGCTCCAGCGCCTCCGCGCCGCGGGCGGCGACCAGCACCTTGAAGCCCTTGTCGCGCGCGAGATCGACCAGCACACGCGCGTAGTGCGGGTCGTCCTCGACGATCAGGAGGATGCTGTCGCCGGGTTCGAGGTTGAGCCGGTCGTCGGGAAGCTGCTCGATCACGCGCTGCGGTTCGGCTGTCGCGGGCTGCAGCGCCGGCGGCTGGCTCTGTTGAGGCGTCGCGCGGGGCGCGAGCGTCGGTCCGGAATATTTCAGCGGCAGGTAAAGCGTGAAGCACGAGCCCTTGCCCGGCAAGCTGCGCAGGTGGATCTCGCCGCCGAGCAGGCTTGCGAGCTCGCGGCTGATCGCAAGGCCGAGGCCGGTGCCGCCATATTTGCGGCTGGTGCCGGCATCCGCTTGCTGGAACGCCTCGAAGATCAGCTTCTGCTTCTCCAGGGGAATGCCGATGCCGGTGTCGGACACTTCGAATGCGATCACCGCCGGCGCAGAGTTCAGCACGGGATGATCCGTGCCCCAGCCGCCGACCGCGGCGGCGACCTTCAGGCGCACCTCGCCCTCGGCGGTGAACTTGAAGGCGTTGGAGAGCAGGTTCTTCAAAACCTGCTGCAGGCGCTTGGAGTCGGTGACGAGGCTGCGCGCGAGGTTCGGATCGACGTCGATCTTGAACGAAAGGTTGCGGTTCTCCGCCTCGTGACGGAACGGCCGCCCGACCGTCTCGAGCAGGTTCGCGGTCAGGATTTCCTCGGCGTCGACCGTCACCGTACCGGATTCGATCTTGGAGAGATCGAGAATGTCGCTGATGAGATTGAGCAGGTCGGTGCCGGCGCCGTGGATGGTGCGGGCGAATTCGACCTGCTTGCCGGTAAGATTGCCGTCCGGATTGTCGGTGAGCTGCTGGCCGAGGATCAGGATCGAGTTCAGCGGCGTGCGCAGCTCGTGGCTCATATTGGCCAGGAATTCGGACTTGTACTTCGAGGTCAGCGCGAGCTCGGTCGCCTTTTCCTCCAGTGCGCGGCGGGCCTGCTCGATCTCCTGGTTCTTGCGCTCGACTTCGACGTTGCGCTCGGCGAGCTGCTGCGCCTTCTGTTCGAGCTGATCGTTGGTCTGCTGCAATTCGCGCTGCTGGGTCTGGAGCTCGCCAGCGAGCTGCTGCGACTGCTTGAGCAGGCCTTCGGTCTGCATCGTCGCCTCGATCGAGTTGAGCACGATGCCGATCGAGTCCGTGAGCTGCTCCAGGAAGGTCATCTGTGAGGTCGTGAAGGAGGTCAGCGAGGCGAGCTCGATGACCGCCTTGACCTGGCCTTCGAACAGCACCGGCAGCACCACGAGGTTCTTCGGCGCGACGCGAAGCAATGCCGAATTGATTGGCACCACGTCGGGCGGAATGTCCGCAATCACGCGCGGGCGCCGGTCGAGCGCGCATTGGCCGATCAGGCCGTCGCCTAATGGCAGCACGCGCGGATACGGATAGACGCCATCGCCGGCGTAGGAGGCAAGCAGCAGGAGCCGCGGACTGTCTTCGTTCTCGACCTGATAGATCACGCCGGTATGCGCATTCACCAGCGGCGACAATTCGGTCAGCAGCAGGCGACCGACGGTGGTGAGGTCGCGCTGGCCCTGAAGCATGTTGGTGAATTTCGCCAGATTGGTCTTCAGCCAGTCCTGCTCGGTGTTCACGTCCGTCGTGAGACGGAGGTTCGTGATCATCGTGTTGATGTTGTCTTTCAGCTCCGCGACCTCGCCGCGGGCGTCGACCTGGATCGACCGCGTCAGGTCGCCCTTGGTCACGGCGGTCGCCACTTCCGCGATCGCGCGCACCTGCGAGGTGAGGTTGGCCGCCAGCAAATTGACGTTGCCGGTGAGATCCTTCCAGGTGCCGGCGGCGCCGGGCACGTCGGCCTGACCGCCGAGCCGGCCCTCGACGCCGACCTCGCGCGCCACCGACGTCACCTGGTCGGCGAAGGTCGCGAGCGTCTCGGTCATGTTGTTGATGGTGTCGGCCAGCGCCGCGACCTCGCCCTTCGATTTCACGGTGAGGTTCTGCTTGAGATCGCCGTTGGCGACCGCGGTCACCACCTTGACGATGCCGCGGACCTGCTCGGTCAGGTTCGCCGCCATGAAATTGACGGTGTCGGTGAGATCCTTCCAGGTGCCGGCGACGCCGGGCACCTGGGCCTGGCCGCCGAGTTCGCCTTCGGTGCCGACTTCGCGGGCAACACGCGTGACTTCGCCGGCGAACGCATTGAGCTGGTCCACCATGGTGTTGATGGTGTTTTTGAGCTCGAGGATTTCGCCCTTCACGTCGACGGTGATCTTGCGCGACAGGTCGCCGCGCGCCACCGCGGTGGTGACTTCGGCGATGTTGCGGACCTGGGTGGTGAGGTTCGCGGCCAGCAGGTTGACGTTGTCGGTGAGGTCCTTCCAAGTGCCGCCGACGCCGGGCACGACGGCCTGGCCGCCGAGCCGCCCCTCGGTGCCGACCTCACGTGCGACGCGCGTCACTTCCGCGGCGAAGGAGCGGAGCTGCTCGACCATGGTGTTCAAGGTATCCTTGAGCAGCAGAATTTCGCCGCGCACGTCCACCGTGATCTTCTTCGACAGGTCGCCGCCGGCGATCGCGGTTGCGACCTCGGCGATGTTGCGGACCTGCGCGGTGAGGTTCGATGCCATGAAGTTGACGTTGTCGGTGAGATCCTTCCAGGTGCCGGCAACGCCGGGCACTTCGGCCTGGCCGCCAAGCTTGCCCTCGGTGCCGACCTCGCGGGCGACGCGCGTGACTTCACCGGCAAAGCCGTTGAGCTGGTCCACCATGGTGTTGATGGTGTTCTTCAGCTCCAAAATCTCACCACGGACGTCGACGGTGATCTTGCGCGAGAGGTCGCCGCGCGCCACGGCAGTGGTCACTTCGGCGATGTTGCGGACCTGGGCGGTGAGGTTGCCCGCCATCGAGTTGACGCTGTCGGTGAGGTCTTTCCAGGTGCCGGCGACGCCGGGCACGTTGGCCTGGCCGCCGAGCCGGCCTTCGGTGCCGACCTCGCGCGCGACGCGCGTCACCTCGCCCGCGAAGCGGTTGAGCTGGTCGACCATCGTGTTCAGCGTGTCCTTGAGCTGAAGGATCTCGCCGCGCACGTCCACGGTGATCTTGCGCGACAAGTCGCCACCGGCGATCGCAGTCGCGACTTCGGCGATGTTGCGGACCTGGGCGGTGAGGTTGCCCGCCATCGAGTTGACGCTGTCGGTGAGGTCCTTCCAGGTGCCGGCGACGCCGGGGACTTCGGCCTGGCCGCCGAGCTTGCCTTCGGTGCCGACCTCGCGCGCGACGCGTGTGACTTCGCCGGCGAAGGCGTTGAGCTGGTCGACCATGGTGTTGAGCGTTTCCTTCAGCTGAAGGATTTCGCCCGACACGTTGACGGTGATCTTCTTCGACAAATCGCCCTTGGCGACCGCGGTCGCGACTTCGGCGATGTTGCGGACCTGGCCGGTCAGGTTCGAGGCCATCGAGTTGACGCTGTCGGTGAGATCCTTCCAGGTGCCGGCGACGCCGCGCACCTGGGCCTGGCCGCCGAGCTTGCCTTCGGTGCCGACCTCGCGGGCGACGCGCGTGACTTCACCGGCAAAGGCGTTGAGCTGGTCCACCATGGTGTTGATGGTGTCTTTCAGCTCCAGGATCTCGCCGCGGACATCGACGGTGATCTTTTTCGACAAATCGCCGCCCGCGACCGCGGTCGTCACCTCGGCGATGTTGCGGACCTGCGCGGTGAGGTTCGAGGCCATCGAGTTGACGCTCTCGGTCAAGTCCTTCCAGGTGCCGGCGACGCCGAGCACGTTGGCCTGACCGCCGAGCCGGCCCTCGGTGCCGACCTCGCGCGCGACGCGCGTGACTTCGCCGGCGAAGGCGTTGAGCTGGTCGACCATGGTGTTGAGCGTTTCCTTCAACTGAAGGATTTCGCCCGAGACGTTCACCGTGATCTTCTTCGACAGATCGCCGCTCGCGATGGCGGTGGCAACGTCGGCGATGTTGCGGACCTGCGCGGTGAGGTTCGACGCCATGAAGTTGACGTTGTCGGTGAGGTCCTTCCAGGTACCGGCCACGCCCGGCACCTGGGCCTGGCCGCCGAGCTTGCCTTCGGTGCCGACCTCGCGCGCGACGCGCGTCACTTCCGAGGCGAACGAGTTGAGCTGGTCCACCATGGTGTTGATGGTGTCTTTCAGCTCCAGGATTTCGCCTCGTACGTCCACCGTGATCTTGCGCGACAGGTCGCCGCGCGCCACGGCGGTGGTGACGTTGGCGATGTTGCGCACCTGCGCGGTGAGGTTGCCGCACATCGCGTTGACGCTGTCGGTGAGATCCTTCCAGGTGCCGGCGACGCCGGGCACGATGGCCTGGCCGCCAAGCTTGCCGTCGGTGCCGACCTCGCGCGCCACGCGCGTCACTTCCGAGGCAAAGGAACGGAGCTGGTCCACCATCGTGTTGATGGCTTCCTTGAGCTGAAGGATCTCGCCGCGGACGTCGACCGTGATCTTCTTCGAGAGGTCGCCGTTCGCAACTGCGATCGTCACCTCGGCGATGTTGCGAACCTGGTTGGTCAGGTTGTTCGCCATCGAGTTGACGCTCTCGGTCAGATCCTTCCAGACGCCGGTCACTTCCGGCACCTGGGCCTGGCCGCCGAGCTTGCCTTCGGTGCCGACCTCGCGCGCCACGCGCGTCACTTCGGAGGTGAACACGCCGAGTTGCTTGATCATGGTGTTGACGATGGTCGCCGACTGCAGGAATTCGCCGCGCAGGGGACGCCCATCGACGTCGAGCTTGACGGTCTGGAGCAGGTCGCCCTGTGCCACGGCTGCGACCGCGCGCGTCACCTCGCGGGTCGGCCACAGCAAATCGTCGATCAGCGTGTTGACGGAGCCTTCCATGTCGGCCCAGGAGCCGGAGGCCAGCCCGAACTTCACGCGCTGGCGCGTCTTGCCCTCGCGGCCCACCACCTGGCCGACCAGCTCGAGCTGCTGCGCCATGCGCTGATTGGCGGCGATGATGTCGTTGAAAGTGTCGGCGAGCTTGCCGTCGATGCCGAGATAGTCGCCGCTCATGCGCACGGAGAAATCGCCGTTGCGCATGGCCTGCAGGACGAGCAGCAATTCTGCCCGGGAATCGGGCTCCGACATGCCGTTGGTTTTTGGCTTTGGAACGCGACGACCGGAACGTGATGCAGATCCGGGATCGAGGTCGCTCATAATTTGTCCCCCGCAGGCGTCGGCCGATTCCCAGGCAAGACGCGATTGTCAAAATAGAGCGTCAGCCAAATTCGAAATCAAGCGCCAACGTGACGGCGCCAGGAAGTGGAACCTGCTTGCTCAGCCCGATTAACACAAGTGCGATCCCTCGGAATGGTTCCATCCGGTTCCCAGTTTTTTCCGGGCGGAAGAGAAGATACGAGGCCGCTTTCGGGCCACCGTCATCTGCCTTCCGGAACGGAGCGCCGGGCGTGCCGTTAGCCCGCAGATACAGGGAGAGCGCACATGAAAGCAGGGTTTGCCGTCATCGGCACAGTGATGTTGTTGGCCGGATCGGCGTTGGCGCAGGGCGGCGCGCCCAGCGGCCGTGGTGCCGTGACCGGCGATCCAGCCGCAAGCTCCGCCACCCCACGCGCGGACACACCAACCACGGGTACGTCGACCCGGTCTAATCCCAGCGGTAGCGGCACGTCGAGTTCGGGCGGCAAGGATGACAATGGGGATGCCGGCCGAGACAAGATGCTGGAGGGCAACCGCAGCGCGCGGCCGGAGGGCCGGCAAAAGTAACGGATTGCTTGGCAGCCCTACTTGTCCGCCATGGTGCGCTCGGCGTCCTTGACCTGCGAGCGCAACATCGGGAGCTGCTCGCGCGCGAAGGCTGCAAGCGCGGCATTGTCGGGCCCCTTCAGATAGCGCTCGAGCAGGTCGATCACCGATTCATATTCGGGAATTTGCGCGGCATAGAAGCTTCTGACGAAAGTCGGTCCGTCCGAGGTTTCGGGTTCGACCAGGCTCGCGCTCGCCGGAGTCGTCTTTGGGACGCGCGGTTCGGTGCCGATCGCCTCCTGAATCTCCTTCAGGGCCTTGTCCCGCCGGGCCGCTTCTTCGGCGCGCACGGCGGCGAGGTTCTTGACCTCGGCATTACCCTTGAGGTCGGTGCTCTCCAGCAGACCCTGCTGGAAGCGGCTGAAGCTGTAGAGGTCGCTGATGGTCTCGGTTGCGGTCGGCGTGCGGCCAGCCGGCCTTCGCTCCCCGGTGCTGTCGGCAAGCGCTGCAGTGCTGATGAACGCCAAAACTACCGCGAGAAGAATCCGCATGGATATCCAATGGCGGATGGCGGGCGAAAGTTCCGCAGATGTTACGATCCGGTAAGGGCAGTTGCGACGCGACGGTTCCGTCCCCAATTCATGTTCATGAAACAGTCCGAGATCTTCAGAGATAACGCCGACAACTGCCTCCAGCTCGCTGAGCGCGCTGAAGGACAGCCGTCACACAATCGTTTTCTGCGCATGGCGAACGCGTGGACGGCACTCGCCAACGAGCAGGATTGGCTCGATGGCGAGGTGCCGCCCGTTCCAGCCCGCATCCGTCAAAAGCAGGATGCGTAACGCTCTCGTTTCGTGGATATGCGTGTGAGACTGCTCACGGACGGCAAGCAGGATCATTCGTAACAGTCGATCGCGTTGATTTCCTATTCCGGGAGGTTTTTGCAATGGCTCCACGTCTGGCTCTACTCTCGCTCATTCTCGCCTTTGGCGTGTCGGTCGCGTTCGCCACCGTGACGACGGTGCGGCAGGTGCATCATGAAAATGCATCGGCCCCGGTGCACTCAGCGCACAGTTAGCAGTCTGATCTCGCGGGTCGGAACCTTCGACGCTCAGGCGCGTAAGCGCTTCGAGACAGCAAAGAGGCGAGAGCTATCATGGCCCATTCCGACCAAGGCATCATCAGAGATCAGCGCGGTGAACAGCAGCCGCGGGACAAGCAGCGCGCGCAGACCGTACACAAGTCGGAGCCAAAGGGCTCGCCCTCTCGTGAGGCCACGCGCGATCCCAAGCTGAACGACAATAGCAAGACGCCCGGCTCCGGCATGGCGCCGGATGATTCCGGCGACGCGCCGAGCGGCTAATCCATCAGGAACGAAACCGCCCGCAAAGAGTCGAGAGATTGCTTCCGGTTGTCATGCCCCCGGTGATCCGGAAGTAATCTCCAAGGACGGCCCCGGCACCCCGTGCCGGGGCCGTTTGCTTGAGCATCAGGCTGGACTAATCCTCGGCATCGCGCTGCGAATGGGGTTGCGTATGGCCGTCCGGGCCGCGGCCGAAAACTCCGAACCTGCTCGATTTGACATTCGCCCCTGCATCGACCGCTGCGGTGGCGAGTCCGAGCTTCAGGAGCTCGCGCACGGCTGCGGCTCGCGTCGGCATGCGATGTTTGAACCGGAAGTCATCCACCGCGGCCAGTTCTTCCGGTGATAGCATGACCTGGAGCCGCTCGGCGCGAAGGTCGTTCATGATCAATCACCCAAAATGAGCAAGTTGAGTAGTTTACTCAACGAACTCATTCGGCCGCGGTTCCACAAGATGCGGCTATGGCGCCAAGTTAGCAAAAAAATGCAACAAAATCAATAAGTTATATGATGCAAAGGCCATTGGGCAGGTGTATGCTCCCGGCAAATGGGAGAGACGTCATGACGAGCGAAGTCAGATTGCCCCGCATACATATCGAAGACAGCGAGGCACCCAAGCCGGTGCGCCTCAGCCACCAGAAGGTCATCGAGCAGGTCGAGCGCTGGGCCAACAGCCCGGGCCTTCAACCGCCGAGATTGCAGCCGTCAACGCATGCCAAGGCGGGCTAGCGCTTCGCAAGGGAAGAGCCCTTGGCCGATAGCGAATGGGCTGACCGGTGCGGTTTGCGGGAGACGATGCGCAGCTTGCGCCTGAGCCACCAGGCCAACACCGAAACGACGGCCCAGGCTATCAACGCGGCAGCGAAAGCGCCCGGAACGCTCGCGGCCACGGTGCAATGAAAGACGGCGGCGAATGCGACGAGGCCGATGCTTCCCCAGGCGGCGCCAGCTGCGTCGAGCGCGGCAGCCTCTTGCCCGCGGCGCGTGCCGCTGAGGCCGGCCTTCTCCTTGGTGCGGCGCTCATGGCTTTCGACCAGCGTCGCGCTCGCGCAGAAGATGGCGGGAAGCGCAAGGAACAGTCCGCCGACGGACACGCCGAAGCGCGCTCCCAGAACCCCCGTGAGCACGGTCGCCAGGCCACCGAGCAGGAAACGAATGCCGTATTCGTACCAGCGTGTCTGCTTGAGCGCTGCGAATGACAGCTTGACCGGCATCAGGCCGCACCTCCGAAGCCGGCGAGCAGGCCGAAGGCAACCGCCAACCACACGATCACAGCGAGGACGGTCGCGGGCAGCGCGGACACACGGTATCTGATCAGCAGATGGCAGACGACGACGCTGTAGCAGCCGAGCGCGACCGCGCCATAGATCATCGTCCAGCTTTCGGCCGCAGCATATTGCAGGCCGTGCTGGACAACGGCGATGCCGAGCGTCGCCAATGCGACCGACGGTGCCGCGCCGAGCAACCCCGCAAAGCTTTTGGGTTTGAGCATATCCCCCAAGATCGCAAAAGCCGAGACGATGATGCCACCGGCGATGAAGCGCACGATATATTCGGTCACGGCTTTTCTCGCCGATTGACTTGCTTGCGGAACGATTGCGTCAGTGTCCATGGCCGCACGAGTCTCTCTACGGCGGCGCCAAGCGCGAAGCCTGCGACCACGTCGCTTGCCCAGTGCGCGAGCACCGCAATCCGTGTCAGCGACAGCGCGATCGCTGCCGTGCGCAGCAATCGGCGCGGCGTCTTTGGCAGCAAGCCCGCCGCCGAGGCAAGTGCGCCCATATGAACCGCGTGACCGGACGGGAAGGCATCGCGCGCCTGTCCTGAGATGGGTACTCCATGTCGGTGTCCGCGTATGGTCAGCCGGTCTGGCCTGGTCTGATCGAATACGGATTTCAGGACATGCGGCAGGACGGCCGTCGCCAGCGACACGGCCAGAATGTGATTTGCCACGGGCCGCTGTTGCGGCTGCCGAATGTGAGTGTACAGCCACCCTATTGCGGCCAGCGCGAGCAGCACGTGCTCGTCGGCGGCCCAGGTCAATGTCTGCGCCGTGTGCTCGACGCCTGAATTGGTGTGATCAGCGATTGTATCCGCGATCGCGGTATCGATCCGGCTGGGTTTGACCTCTACCAATGCCATCGGTCTGCAAGCGTGATGTCCTTTGTGACAGTTTTGTAAAGCCGGGAGACAAAGAAGGTTCCTGGGCTTTGCCTCGTGGCATCAACCTGCAGCGCCGGACTACGGCTGTCCCGATCCACCCGCGGACCCATACACCTGGCCGGTCGCATAGCTCGCGTCGGCTGCGGCAAGCTGCACGTAAATCGAGGCCAGTTCGGCGGGCTGGCCGGGACGGCCGAGCGGCGTCATGCCGCCGAATTTTTCGAGCTTCTCCATGGTGGCGCCGCCGGAGACCTGGAGCGGCGTCCAGATCGGTCCCGGTGCGACGCCATTGACGCGGATGCCCTTCGGACCCAACTGCTTTGCCAGCGATTTGACATAGTTCATCGTCGCTGCCTTGGTCTGCGCGTAGTCGTAGAGCTCCGGTGACGGGTCGTACGCCTGCTCCGATGTCGTGCCGATGATGCACGAACCGGGCTTCAAATGCGGCAGCGCCGCCTTGATGATCCAGAACGGCGCGTAGATATTGGTCTTCATCGTCGCATCGAAATCTTCGGAGGAGACGTCGAGGATCGATTCGCGGCTCTGCTGGCGTGCGGCGTTGCAGACGATGATATCGAGGCCGCCTAGCCCCTGCGTGGCCTGCTCGACCAGCTTCTTGCAGAAAGCCTCATCCTTGAGGTCGCCGGGGATCGCGAGCCCGATACGCCCTTCCTTCTTGATCAGCGCGATAACGTCCTGCGCATCGGGCTCTTCCGCCGGCAGATAGTTGATGGCGACGTCGGCGCCTTCGCGCGCGTAGGCTATCGCAGCGGCGCGGCCCATACCTGAATCACCACCGGTGATCAGCGCTTTACGGCCGGCGAGCCGGCCGGAGCCCTTGTAGCTGGTCTCGCCGTGATCCGGAGGCGGCTCCATCTTGCCGGCGAGGCCAGGCCAGGGCTGCGATTGTTTTTTGAACGGCGGCTTTGGAAAGCGGGTGACGGGATCGACCAGTTTCTGCTCGGCCATTTTCTGCTCGGCCATGGAGGCGTCTCCTTTCGCTGTCGAAGAGGCCAGCGAAGCAGCAGCAAGCGTTGCGCTCGCCGCTTGGACGACGTGCCGGCGGGATACTGAAGTCTTGTCTGGATGCGTCATGACGGTCTCCGCGATATCGCGATCTCAATGCGCGGAGAGAGGCATCGTTGCAAACGGGAGGACGCCGACCAGGAGGCCGGCGTCCTCGGAAGATGTTTACTTGGTCTGGCCGACGCTCGGCGCCTTGCCGAGCTCCTTGGCCATGTCGAGATGGTGCTTGAGCGCGGGCAGCGTCTTGCCGGCCCAATCCTTCAGGTCGGAATTGTCGCCGCCCTTGGCGTAACGCTCGAACAGCGAGACCGCGTCCTCGTGGGCACTGACCTGGTACGAGTTGTAATCCGAGCTGAAGTCCTTGCCATTCGCGCTCTTGAGCTTGTCGAGCTTGCTCTGATGCGAGCTGTCGAGCGCTGTCGGCAGGGTCGCCTGCACCTTGCCGCCGCTGACGAGGCCCTTCAGTTCGCTGCTGGTCTTGGTGTGGTCAGTCACCATCTGCTGCGCAAAAGTCTTCTCCTGCGCGTTGCCCTTCTGCTCGGCAAGTTTGCTCGATTCGATCTCGAACATGTCGCTGATGGCGACTTCCTTGACGAAGTCGGCGGTGGCAGGCGCGACGCCGAGCGCCGAGTTGACGCCGGTTTTCTCGCCGAGCGACTGGGCGAGTGCGGGGCCTGCGAGCAGCACGCAGGCAGCTGCGATGATGGTACGTTTCATGGTCCGATCCCTTTGAATGGGCGCGCAGCCTCTGGCCGCGCGACGTTGCGCCCACCAACACGCTGCAGGGGCCGGAGTTCCTAACGGTTAATCCGTCGGTCTCCGCCCGGTCCGTGGATTGATCGGATCGGTCGGCTTGCGCCGAAGTCGTTCGGGCAGAAACGGCTCGGTCGGGGTGGCGGTGGCCTCGGCACGTACGTCTGCATGGCTTTGTGCCCGTTCATGCGGCGTCCGGTTGTCGTTGATCTGTCGCTTCACGTCGAGGCCATCGACGGGATCGTTGACGCCGTGCTGGATATCGCGGAAATCGCTCATGCTTCACCTCATTCGCTTCCAGGCAGGATCTTTTCCAGCACTTGCCGCGCCGCGCCCTTGATCACTCCGCTCTCGTTGGGATCGCCCTTCATCAGCGCAAGAGAGAAGTTCTTGGCCTGCTGCAAGGTGATGTGCGGCGGCAGCGGCGGCACTTCGGGGTCGGTCTTCACCTCCAGCACCACCGGCATCTGGCTCGCGAGCGCTTGGTCCCAAGCCGAGCCTAGTAGCTGCGGGCTGTCGACGTAGATGCCGGAGAGGCCGATCAGCTCGGCAAACCGCGAATAGGACACGTTCGGGATGCGCTGCGATGCCTCGAATTTCGGATCGCCGTTGATGATGCGTTGCTCCCAGGTCACCTGGTTGAGGTCTTCGTTGTTGAAGACGCAGACGATGAAGCGCGGATCCGTCCAGTCGCGCCAATACTTGGCGGCGGTAATCAGCTCCGCCATGTTGTTCATCTGCATCGCGCCGTCGCCGACGAGGGCGATCACCGGCCGGTCGGAATGGGCGTATTTCGCGGCGAGCGCATAGGGCACCGCGGCACCCATCGAGGCGAGGCCGCCTGAGAGCGAGGCCGTCATGCCGCGGCGCATCTTCAGGTCGCGCGCGAACCAGTTGGCGCAGGAGCCGGAATCGCTGGTGATGACGGCACGGTCCGGCAGGCGCGGAGACAGCTCCCAGGCGACGAGCTGCGGATTGACCGGTGCTGCGGGCTGATGTGCCCGATCATCGAGCGTCTTCCACCATTTCGCGACGTCGTCCTGGATACCCTGACGCCAGTCGCCGTCGCTCTTGGGTTTTAGTCGCGGCAGAAGGGCGCGCAGCGTCTCGGCGGCATCGCCGACGAGGCCGACCTCCATGGGAAAGCGGATCGACATCATGCTGGCGTCGATGTCGATCTGCACGCCGCGCGCCGCGTCTTCCTTTGGCAGGAATTCGGCATAGGGAAAGGCGGAGCCGACCATCAGCAGCGTGTCGCATTCCAGCATCATGTTGTAGCTGGGCTCGGTGCCGAGCAGGCCGATCGAGCCGGTGACCCACGGCAGATCGTCGGGGAGCGCTGCCTTGCCGAGCAGCGCCTTGGCGCAGCCGGCGGACAAGCGGTCGGCGACCGCGATTACCTCCTCGGTGGCGTGGAGCGCGCCGGCGCCGATGAGCATCGCGACCTTCTTGCCGGCGTTGAGCACCTCGGCGGCGCGGTCGAGGTCAGCGTCACGAGGCTTGATGCTTGGCGCGCTATAGCCGATGCCGGAGTGCAGGGTGCCGTGAGCGCGCGGCGGATCCTCGTAGGGCTCCTCCTGGATATCGTTGGGCAGGATGATCACCGTTGGCGTCCGCCGAGCCAACGCGATCCGGATCGACCGATCGATCAGATGCCGGATCTGCGCCGGCGAGGATGCTTGCATGACGTAGGCGCCAGCCACGTCCTTGAACATCGAGACGAGGTCGAGTTCCTGCTGATAGTGCCCGCCGAGCGCATTGCGTGCCTGCTGACCGACGATCGCGAGCACCGGTTGGTGATCCAGCAGGGCATCATAGAGCCCGGTGATCAGATGCGAGGCGCCCGGGCCCGAAGTTGCGATACAGACCCCGAGTTGGCCCGAGAACTTCGCATAGGCCGTCGCCATGAAGGCGGCCATTTCCTCGTGCCGCGCCTGGACAAAGCCGATCTTGCCCTCAGCGCGCTGAAGGGCGCCGAATACGCCGTTGATGCCGTCGCCGGGATAGCCAAAGAGGTGGCGCACGCCCCATTGATGCAGACGTTGAACGATGAAGTCGGAGACGGTCTGGGACATCGAGGGCGGCCCTTCGTTTTCCGGTATTTGGTTTCCGGGATTTTAAGCTGAGAGAACCGCCCGTTTCCGGCGATGTTCCTCAAGTCTGACGGAACATGCCGGAACGATCGCGCACCTCATCGGGTTGTCTCCACACTGGTTGAGTGGAGAATTGAGATGTTGAATCGGGGTGAACTGGACCGAGACGAAATGGGTCGGTTGATCGGTAGCGACAAGGTCGAGGGAACATCGGTCTACGGCGCCGATCGCAACAAAATCGGCTCGATCGAACGCGTGATGATCGACAAGGTCAGCGGCAAGGTGTCCTACGCCGTACTCGGCTTCGGCGGATTTCTGGGCCTCGGCAACGACCATTATCCGCTGCCGTGGCAGTCGCTGAAATACGACACGGAGCTCGGCGGTTACGTCACGGGCATCACCACCAAGGAACTGGAAGGCGCGCCGAAATACGGCGAACGGAGTGATTGGAACTGGGGTGATGACGCCGCGGTTCGCGGCATCAACTCGTATTACGGCGTCCCCTTCGCGTAAGCGTTTCCGCCGAAAGGAAGCTCGATGAGCAAGGAACGGCCTAACGACGATCCTCGGCAGCAGAGCGACTGGGGTTCGCACAAGCAGACGGACAAGCCTTGGAAGGGCACTCCGGAAAAGGAGCAGGGATCGGACGAGGTGAAGCCCGATCTCGAGAAGTGGCACGCGACGAAGACGTACTGACTCCCGGTGCATTTCCCGTGAGAGGCGTGCGCGGCACCCAGTGTGCCGCGCTCGCTTGTTGAGCAGGCGTTCACGAACGCGATGGTGCTCGCAACACAAGCGGAACCATGATCAGGAGTTGCAGTTGGGCTCGCGGCGCGTGTGCCGGCTTTGGCGGCTCTGCCGCCAGTTTGATCCCCGAGAAAGGTGTTCACCGTGGATGCTCAAACACGGGAGCGTGGACCGTCCGCGGAGCAGCCGCAGAGGGCGAAGCAAGCTCCGAAGACATCTCCTGATCAGGCCCCCGACGCCCAGGACGCGAAGCCGGCGCAGGCGCCGTCGCTGCGAGACCGGATTCGCGAGCATTGGTTGGTGGCAAGCGTTGGCGCGATCGTCTTGTTCGCGGCGCTGATCGGCGGATTGCTCTATTGGCTTCAGATACGCCACTATGAATCCACCGACGATGCCTTCGTCGCCGCGCGCAGCTTTTCCGTTGCCTCCAAGGTCGGCGGCTACGTGACCGACATCCCGGTCACGGACAACCAGCACGTCAAAGCCGGGGACCTTCTCGCCAAGATCGACGAGCGCGATTATCGCATCGCCATCGATCAAGCCAATGCGCAGGTCGCGGTCGCCAGGGCGAACATCGCCAATGTCGAGGCGCAGATTGTTTCGCAGCAGGAGCAGATCAAGCAGGCGGAGGCGCAGCTCGAACAGGCCCAGGCCCAGCTTCAGTTCTCGCAGGAAGAATTCGCGCGCGCCCAGGATTTGGTCGAGAAGGGCGCCGGCACAGTGCAGCGCCAGCAGCAGACCCGCTCCGATCTTCAGGCGCAGCAGGCCAACACTGAACGCGCGAAGACTGCGGTAACGGCCGCGCAAGTCGGCATCAAGACGCTGCAGGCGCAGCTTGAGGGCGCCCGGGCGCAGCTCGAGCAGTCGCAGGCGCAGCTCGATCAGGCCAAGCTGAACCTGCAATACACCAGTGTCGTTGCGGCGCAGTCCGGCCGCGTCGTCAAACTCAGCGGCGCGAAGGGCACCTTCGTCAATGCGGGCCAGAGCCTGATGATGTTCGTGCCCGACGAGGTCTGGATCGTCGCAAACTACAAGGAGACGCAGCTCAACGACATGCGGCCGGGCCAGTCGGTCGAGATCCGCATCGACGCCTATCCCGGGCGCAAGCTCACCGGCCATGTGGAGTCCGTGCAGCCGGGCTCCGGCACCGCGTTCAGCCTGCTGCCGGCGGAGAACGCCACCGGCAATTACGTCAAGGTGGTACAGCGCGTGCCGGTGAAGATCGTGGTCGACAGCTGGCCGGCCGATTTGCCCGTTGGTCCCGGCATGTCGGTCGTACCCTGGACCAGGGTGCGATGACCGACACGGCGCAGGGCGGCGCGTCCGCGGGCGGCTGGTCGCCCGAGCGCTCGGCGGCGGGCGGTCATAATCCCTACCTCATCGCATTCGTCGTCTCGATCGCGACCTTCATGGAGGTGCTCGACACCACCATCGCCAACGTCGCCTTGCGCCACATCGCCGGTGGGCTCGCCGTCGGCATCGACGAGAGCACCTACGTCATCACCAGCTATCTCGTCGCCAACGCCATCGTGCTGTCGATCTCGGGCTGGCTGTCGACCGTGATCGGTCGCAAGCGCTTCTACATGATCTGCGTTGCGATCTTCACGGTCTCCTCGCTTTTGTGCGGCTTCGCCTGGAATTTGCAGGCGCTGGTGCTGTTCCGCATCCTTCAGGGCCTTGGCGGCGGCGGCATGGCGACCAGCGAGCAGGCGATCCTCGCCGACTCCTTCCCGCCGCACAAGCGCGGCCAGGCCTTCGCAATCTATGGCGTCGCGGTCGTGGTCGCGCCCGTGGTCGGTCCGACGCTCGGTGGCTGGATCACCGACACCTACACCTGGCACTGGGTGTTCCTGATCAACGTTCCCATGGGATTGCTGTCGCTGTTCCTGGTCGGCACGCTGGTCAAGGAGCCGTCGGGCGCGGAGGAGGAGAGGGAGAAGCTGCTGAGCAAGGGCCTGCGCATCGACTATGTCGGCTTCCTGCTGGTCGCGATCGGGCTCGGCTCGCTCGAATACGTGCTCGACGAAGGCCAGCGCAGCGACTGGTTCGGCTCGAACATGATCGTGTTCTTCGCGGTGCTTTCGGCCGTCTCCCTGCTTGCGCTGATCCCGTGGGAGCTGACGCGCGAGGATCCCATCGTCGATCTCCGCCTGCTCGGCCGCCGCCAGTTCGCCGCCTGCTTTCTGGTCATGCTTGCGACCGGCGCGGTGCTGATCTCGACGACGCAGCTTTTGCCGCAGCTGCTCCAGAGCGATTTGAACTACACCGCGATGCTGGCGGGTCTCGCGCTGTCACCGGGCGGAATCGCGACCCTGGTGCTGATGCCGGTGGTGGGGCGTCTCGTCAGCAGCGTGCAGCCGAAATACCTCATCATGTTCGGTGCCGCCATCGTCGCGTTCTCGATGTGGCATCTCACGGGTCTCACCGGCGACATCACCTATGGCTACGCCGCGATGTCGCGCATCTTTCTCGCCCTCGGTCTGCCTTTCCTGTTCCTGCCGGTCACGACCGCGTCCTATGACGGCGTGCCGCCCGACAAGACCAACCAGGCCTCGGCGCTGATCAACGTCGCACGCAATATCGGCGGCTCCATGGGCGTCGCGCTGGCGCAGACAATTCTGGCGCAGCGCCAGCAATTCCACCAGAGCCGCCTGATCGAGCACGCCGCGCCGTCGGATCTCGGCTATCAGCAGACCATCGAGACGATGACCCGCTTCTTTCAGGCTCAGGGCTCGAATGCCAGCGATGCGGCCGCGCAGGCGGTCGCCTGGGTCGGCCGCACTTTGCAGCACCAAGTCGATTTGCTCGCTTATATCGACGTGTTCTGGACGCTGGCGATCATCGCGGTGCTGATGATCCCGACCGCCGCGGTGCTGCGCCCGATCAAGCTGGGCGCTCCCGCGCGGGGGCATTGAGCCAACGGCCGTTCGGAGAGAAATGGTGACCGCGGCGCAAAAGTCCGGCTAGACTGCTCCGAGCGTCAAGCAAAAGCCCGGGAGGTAATTTAAGTGAAGACCGCGATCACCGAACTGTTCGGCATCGAGCACCCCATCATCCAGGGCGGCATGCATTTCGTCGGCTTTGCCGAGCTGGCGGCTGCCGTCTCCAATGCCGGCGGGCTCGGCATCATCACCGGTCTCACACAGAAGACGCCGGAGCTGCTGGCAAAAGAGATCGCACGCTGTCGCGATATGACCGACAAGCCGTTCGGCGTGAACCTCACCTTCCTGCCGACCTTCGCCGCGCCGCCTTATCCGGAATACATCGCGGCGATCGTCGAAGGCGGCATCAAGTCCGTGGAGACCGCCGGCCGCAGCCCGGAAGCCTACATGCCCGCGCTGAAGGCCGCCGGGATCAAGGTCATCCACAAATGCACCTCGGTGCGCCACTCCTTGAAAGCCGAGCGCATCGGATGCGACGCCGTCAGCGTTGACGGGTTTGAGTGCGGCGGCCATCCCGGCGAGGACGACATTCCCAACATGATTTTGCTGCCGCGCGCAGCGGAGGAATTGAAGATTCCGTTCGTCGCATCCGGCGGCATGGCCGACGGCCGCAGCCTCGTCGCGGCGCTGTCGCTGGGGGCGGCCGGCATGAACATGGGCACGCGCTTCATCGCCACCAAGGAAGCGCCGGTGCACCAGAACGTCAAGAATGCGCTGGTCGCGGCGACCGAGCTCGACACCCGCCTGATCATGCGCAGCCTGCGCAACACCGAGCGCGTGCTGAAGAACGCCAATGTCGACCGCCTGCTCGAGATCGAACGCGAGAAGGGCGACAAGCTGAAGATCGACGACATCCACGACCAGGTCGCGGGCGTCTATCCCAGGATCATGCTGGACGGGCAGATGGACGCGGGCGCGTGGAGCTGCGGCATGGTCGCAGGCCTTATCCACGACATCCCCACCTGCAAGGAACTCCTCGACAGGATCATGGCTGAGGCGGAAACCATCATCCGCACCCGTCTGATGGGGTTTCTTGAAGAGACGGGTGCACCGCGAAAGGTCGCCCGACACCGCCAAACTTCTTAACCACGGCGGCAGTTGACCGCTGGAATTGCGCGCGACGCTTCCTAAATAGAGGTAAATTACCTCTTAACAATCAATTTCAGGAGGCGTCCGTGATTCCAAAGAGCGCTCCTTTTGCAATGGCCGTTGCCCTCGTGCTCGCATGGGGCGGCGTCGCGCGCGCTGACGACTACAAACCCAGTGAATATCTCGGCCTCGATCTTTCGAAGGCGGTGTTGTCGCCGAAGCGGCTCGGGCCCGAAACCCAGTTCGCGCCGGTCGCGCTGGAGGCGCGCGGCGGCAACGAGGCGCAGGCGCGCGCCGAGCCGGTCGACGTGCCGAAGAAGGTGGCCGCCGAACGCGTGCGCGTGTCGGAGCCGAAGGTCGTCGTGCACGCCAAGCCCGCGCAGCCACGCGGCGCGGCGCGCACCAAGCTCGCGCATCGCCACGGCAATCCCCTCGACGCGCAGGCGATGGACACCCGTATCCAGACCTGGCCGTGCCGCAGCGGCGGCATCTGCAACTGGAAGCATTAGGTTCAGCTCCGAGCCGTCATCCGCACGTCGTAAAACCGTAGGCCCGCGGTCAAGAAACCGTAAGCCGGGGGTCAAACGACGCAGGCACCTTCCGTCGCTAGTCGACGAAGGTTTCCTGAATGGTAGCGCTCCGCGCCTCGCGCGCCTGGACTCGGCGGCAATTCCTGGTCCGTTCCACCCCGAGCCTCGCCGTTGCCGCGCTCGCAACGCCGCATCTCAGCCGCGCCGCGGATCGTCCGCAGATCGCAGGCGGCATCCAGTCCGGCGACGTCTCGGATGGCTCCGCCGTGATCTGGGCGCGCGCCGACAGGCCGGCGCGGATGCGGGTGGATTATTCATCCGTGGAAAGCTTCAAGACCGTCATCGCGTCGGCTTTGCGCGATGCGTCGCCCGATGCCGACTTCACCTCGAAACTGCTGCTGGACGGTCTGCCGCCCGGGCAGGACATCTTCTATCGTGTGCGCTTCGACGACATCGCGACCGGCATCGCCGGCGAAAGCCGCATCGGCCATTTCCGCACTGCGCCGGCTGCCGGCCGGTCGATCTCGTTCCTGTGGTCCGGTGATACTGCGGGGCAGGGCTGGGGCATCGACAGATCGCGCGGCGGCTACCGCAGCTATCGCACCATGCTCGACAATCGCCCGGACTTCTTCATCCACTCCGGCGATCACATCTATGCCGACTGCACGATCCCCTCCGAGCAGAAGCTGCCGAACGGCGAGATCTGGCGCAACGTCGTGACCGAGGAGAAATCCGAGGTCGCGCACACGCTGGCGCAGTTCCGCGGCAATTACAAATACACCATCTCGACGAGCACTTCCGCGCCTTCCATGCCGAGGTGCCGATGTTCGCGCAATGGGACGACCACGAGGTCACCAACGACTGGTCGCCGACCGGCAGCTATGACGCCGCCGGCCATGAGGATGACGGCACCCCGCGCCTGGTCGCGCGCGCCCGCCGCGCGTTCTTCGACTTCATGCCGATCCACGACATCGGCGCGCGAAAGGGGCGGGTCTATCGCAGGATCGCCTATGGCCCGCTGCTCGACGTCTTCATGATCGACATGCGCAGCTATCGCGACGAGAGCTGGAACAAGGGCGAAGATCACCGCGGCTGGATCCTGGGCGCCGAACAGCTCGCCTGGCTGAAGCGTGAGCTCGCGGCGTCGCGCGCGACCTGGAAGGTGATCGCGGCCGACCTGCCGATCGGGCTGGTCAGTCTCGATGCGGTCGCGCTGGGTAGTGGGCCGCCCGACCGGCGCGAGCACGAGATCGCCGATCTTCTCGCGTCCATCAAGCGCGCCGGACTCCGCAACATCGTCTGGCTCACCGCCGACATGCATTACACCGCCGCGCACTATTACGATCCGAACAGGGCGCAATTCCAGGAGTTCGAACCGTTCTGGGAATTCGTCTCGGGACCCTTGCATGCCGGCACCTGGGGGCCGGGCGAGCTCGACGATACCTTTGGTCCCGTCGCGATGTACCAGAACGGGTGCAGCGAGGCGCAGGGGGAAAACCTCGCGCCCTGTTTCGGACTGCAGTTCTTCGGCAAGGTCGACATCGATGGCCGGACCGGCGTGATGACAGTGACGCTGAAGGACGTCGACAACCGGGACCTCTGGTCGGTCGATATCGAGCCGCAGCCGCAGGCGCGTCCAGCCGTCGTGGCGCAGCATTCCTGAGGGACGCTAACCCGATCTTGATTGGCCGCATTGCGCCTGCCGCGCTATGCTGTCCATTCCCGCCACCTCTCTTCCATCCCCAAAGAGTCTGCTCACGCAGCATTGCTGCTGGCCTCCGGCGGGCTGAACGATATCAGGAGCCTTTTCATGGATACTCTCAAGACACAGGGCATGAGCATGCCCAAGCTCGGCCTCGGGACCTTCCGCATGCAGGGCGATGCCTGCCGCGCGGCGGTCGAGAGCGCCCTATCGATCGGCTATCGCCATATCGATACCGCCGAGATGTACGGCAACGAAGAATCGATTGGCGCGGCGCTCGCCGCGGCCCGGCTGTCGCGGGGCGAGCTGCACGTCACGACGAAAGTCTGGCACGAGAACCTCAGCCCCGACGCCATTCGCCGCGCCTTCGACGCCAGCCTGAAGAAGCTGCGGCTCGACCATGTCGATCTCTATCTCGTGCACTGGCCGTCCAAGGCGGCGAACTGGGGCGCGGTGTTCGAGACCCTGATGAAGCTGAAGGAGGAGGGGCGCACGCGGGCGATCGGCGTCGCCAACTTCACCACGGCGCTGCTGAAGATCGCGGTCGAGGACATCAAGGCGCCGATCGCGTGCAATCAGATCGAATACCACGCCATGCTCGATCAATCGAAGGTGCTGGCCTATCTCAAGGCCAAATCGATCCCGCTGGTCGCCTATTGCCCGCTGGCCCAGGGGCGCGTCGCCTCCGATCCGGTGCTGGCCGAGATCGGCGCGAGGCACAATGCAACCGCCGCGCAGGTCGCGCTGAAATGGCTGCTCGACCAGGACGGTGTTGCCGCGATCCCGAAAGCCGCACGCCGAGAGAGCCAGCAGGCCAATCTCGACGCGCTGAAGATCACCCTCGATGATGCCGACCGCA
Source organism: Bradyrhizobium sp. 40 (assembly GCF_023100925.1). Taxonomy (NCBI): domain Bacteria; kingdom Pseudomonadati; phylum Pseudomonadota; class Alphaproteobacteria; order Hyphomicrobiales; family Nitrobacteraceae; genus Bradyrhizobium; species Bradyrhizobium sp. 40. The sequence goes on along the minus strand of NZ_CP064688.1, from coordinate 5,597,854 downwards.
ACAAGATCGCCGCGCTGCCGAAGGACAGGCGCTGCGTCAATCCCGGCTTCGCGCCGGCATGGGACTGACCTCGCCGAACGTTTCGTGCACGCAAAGAAATGGCCCCGCGAGGGGCCATTTCCATATTGCGTTGCGCATTAGTCCCAATGATGGCGGTGACCACGCTTGATCACGACGACGCGGTCGCGATGGCGCCAGCCGCGATGCCAGCCGTGATCGCGATGCATGCCGTATTCGGCGCGGGCGCCATACATGCCGTGATGATGACCTCCGCGCTTGATCACCACCGTCTCCGCGCTGGCGAGCGTCGGCAGTGCAACCGCGAGCGCGCCGACAGCGGCAAGCACATAACCAAACTTCTTCATGATGTCCTCCTCCAATGGAATGCAAATCTAAACGGCGCATTCGCGGGAACGTTCCGGACGAATCGCAGGAGATTTCTGAACGCCTGTTCAGGTGGGTTAATCGCAGCGCTGTTGTGGAGGTGTTGACGCGCCGGTCGCGACGTATTTGCCGTCCCTGATCGTGTACTCGCCGCGCTCGCTGCGATTGTAGATTGCGCGCAAGCTGCCTTGCTTCGAAAGGAGCAGGCCAAACTCGCGCGTCTGCTGCAGCGATGGGAAGTACACCATCACATTGAGCATGCCGTCGGCGCTGACCGTCGCCGATACCACTTCGTTTTCGTCCTTGGTCTCGCCGAAATTGCGCCGGTACATCACCCTTCCGTCCTTGCGGATCTCGTAAATCAAGAGCGCGCCCTTGTCGCGGTCGGGCCGGACCGCGCAGTCGATCGCCCATGAGCCGAGCAGACCCCATTGCTCAACGGTCGCCGCGAGCGACTCGGCACCAGCCGCCGGCTCGAACGCAACCCACAGCACTGCTGCCGCGATCCAGCGGTTCAAACAACGCCTCATGTTCTGAAAAGCCCCACCTCCGAATGATTCCGAAGTGTAGCATCCTGCGAGCAATCGTCCACGCTGACCACCAATCGCGCGCGAATTTGATCCGCGTCAATGAGGCCGGCCGCTTCCGGGGTAGGATGGCGCTCCCGAAGGCGAAATTGGATAGACCGATGCTGAATCAAGTCAGGGATTTCGCAGGCGAGGTGCTGCCCGGGAGCTGCGCCGTGCCGCCTTATTCCGAGAGCGCGTTTCTGGCCGAGCTGGGCGACCGCTTGAAGTCCTCACGCATGCGCTGCGTCCTGTCGCGCCGGGAGCTGGCCCGCCGCTCCGGGATTTCCGAGCGCTACATCGCCCAGATCGAGGCCGGCAAGGGCAACGTCTCGATCGTGCTGCTGCTGCGGCTGGCCTCCGCGATCCACGGCAGCCAGCCTCAGATCGTCTGAAGGCTCAGGCTCGCTTCTCCACATTGGCGCTGCGGGCCGGCACGCCGAACTCCTTGCGGCAGATTTCGGCCAGCACGGCGACGCCCTCGCGAATCTGCTGATGCGAGGGGCTCGCAAAGCACAGCCTCAGTCGCGATCTGGAATGGTTCTTGTCAGTCGACCATTCCGGCCCCGGATTGATCGAGACGCCGGCGGCAAGCGCGGCCTGATACAGCTTTAGCGTATCCACCTGATCGGGCAGCTTCACCCACAGGAAGATGCCGCCCTTCGGCTCCTCGAACTCGGCTGCCGTCCCGAACTGCTCGTTGACGGCTTCCATCAGCGTGTCGAGCTTGGTGCGTAGCGCCTTGGTCAGCGCCGGCACGTGGGTCGAGAAATGCGGCTTGCAATAGGCGGCGAGCACCATCTGCTCCAGTGCGCCGGAGCCGGCGTCCGTCTTCAGCGCCAGCATCCGCGACATCACATCCCAGGGCGCGACGATGAAGCCGACGCGCAGCGCGGGCGCGATCGACTTCGAGAACGAGCCGATATGGATCACGCCGCCGTTCGGGCTCATCGCATAAATCGCCGGCGGCCGCTGTCCTGACCAGACCAGATCGGCATAGCAATCGTCCTCGAAGATGGGCACGCCGTAGTCCGCTGACAGCCGCAACAGCTCGGTGCGGCGGCCCTCCGGCATGATGCTGCCGGTCGGGTTCTGCACGGTCGGAATGGTGTAGATGTATTTCGGCCGGATGCCGCGGCCCTTGAGGTCGGCCAGCGTCGTGGCCAGCACGTCCATGCGCATGCCGTCCTTATCGAGGGGAATGCCAACAACGTTGACCCCGAGCCGTGCCAGGCGGGTCAGCGAGCCCTGATAGCTATCCTGCTCGAAGATCACGGTATCGCCGCGCGTCAGCAGCGTGGCGTTGACGAGGTCGAGCGCCTGCAGCGAGCCGGAGACGATCAGGAGGTCGTCGACCGTGCAGTTGATGCCAGCATCGCGCTTGAGTTTTGTCACCAGGAATTCGCGCAAGGGCAGATAGCCCTGGGGACCATGTGCCAGCCCGTAAGTGGCGAGCGAGCGGCCTTCGCGTTGCAGAGCCAGGTTGGCCGCCTCGATCAGATGATCGAGCGGCACCTGCTCGGAGTCGTTATTGCCGCCGACAAAACTGTATTTGGCAAGGCCCGTCCAGCGCGCAGAGGGGGCCGGCAGCCCTGCGGGAAACAGGGGCGCAAAATCGAAGCTGGACGTCATGGGAGCGTTCCTCGTTCTATTCTTGTCAGGCTGCCGGCTTTGCGCCGGTCAGTCGTGCTTCTTGCTTATTTCTTGCCGACCGTCCGGGTCGGACGGCCCTGGCTGATGAAAGCGTAATGCGCATTGGCGACGCCGCCAACCATCAAGGCCTCGACGGCAGGCTCGGCGATCTCGCTTGTTGCGGCCCAATCGACGAGGAAATTGGCTCCGGTCCCGCCGCGTACGTCGTCGGTCGGAATGAAGATCGAGACGGTGGCGAGGGGCTTCACCGCGACGGGTGCCTTCAGATAGCTCTCGACCTGCTTGCCTGCGGTGTCGAAATAGGCGATGCGTTTGACCACCAGTGCTTGCGTCTCGGAGGCGTTGTGCACGCTCAGGGTCACCGAGAAGTCGACGCGCAGCTTGCCCTGGCTCATCGCGACGCTGGAATAGGCGGGCACGTAGAACCCGCCGGAGACGGCGAGTTCTTCTTTTGGCAGTGCGGTGAGGGAATCGGCAAAGCTTTGTTCGATATTGACCTTGGATTGAGCGGCCGCGGGGACGGAGCAGGCGAGGGGACATAGCAGCATTGCGATGGCGAGCCCCATCCGCATGTGACGAATTGCTCGCTTGCCGCGCCGCACTCGATCACTAGGGTGCGGCAAAACGGACCAATCTGGCATGCACGAGCTCATTCGCGACATCACTCTCTGTATCCTGTTTGCCTGGATGCTGGGCCTGCTTGCCCACTTCTCCAGGCAACCGCTGATCCTGGCCTACCTTATCGCCGGCTTCTGCATTGGTCCATTTGGCGCCGGCTGGGTCAAGTCGCAGGAATCGATCAGCGTCATCTCCGAACTCGGCCTGATCTTCATGCTGTTCATGATCGGCCTGGAGATCGACCTGAAGAAGATCGTGCGGGCGGGAAAGGTCATCCTGTTCGCGGCGGGCGGCCAGCTCCTCGGCGGCTGCCTGCTCGGGGCGCTGTTCTTCGTCGGCATCGGCCTGTCGCTCGGTGGGGGCCAGTTCGACGCGGTTTATCTCTGCGTCGCCTGCGCGCTGTCGAGCACCGTCATCATCGTCAAGGTGCTCTACGAGAAGCGCGAGCTCGACACGCTGCCGGGCCGCATCACCCTCGGCGTGCTGGTGCTCCAGGACATCTTCGCGATCCTGTTCCTGGCGGTGCAGCCGAGCCTCGCCAATCTGGAAATCAGCGTCGTCCTGCTCTCGATCGGCCGCGTCGCCGTGCTGGTCGCCGCGGCACTGCTGGTGAGCCGCTACGTGCTGCCGCGCCTGTTTCACCAGATCGCCCGCCGCCCCGAGCTGATCCTGCTCGGCGCGCTCGCCTGGTGCTTCCTGGTCGCCGAGACCGCCGAGCGGCTGTCCCTGTCGCGCGAGATGGGCGCCCTGATCGCCGGCGTCTCGCTCTCGACCTTTCCCTACGCGCTCGACGTCACGGCCAAGGTCACGACGCTTCGCGATTTCTTCATCACGCTGTTCTTCGTCGCGCTCGGCATGACCATTCCCGTGCCCGGCCTCTCCGTGATCGGGCTTGCCCTGATGATCGCGGCGTTCACGGTGGTGAGCCGCCTCGTCACCACCTTCGCACCGCTCTATCTGATGAAGCAGGGCCTGCGCGCCAGCCTGTTGCCGGCCCTGAATCTCGCGCAGATCTCCGAGTTCTCGCTGGTGGTGATCCAGACCGGCGTGGCCGACCATCACATCGCAGCCCAGACGGCGAATGCGGCCTCCTTCGCCTTCGTGGTGCTGGCGGTGCTCTCGACCTTCGTGATGACCCGCAGCGATGAGATCACCCGCTGGGCAATCGGTCCCCTGAAGCGGATCGGCCTGCGCGATCTCGACCACGGCAATGGCCAAGGCGAGGAAGGGCACGAAGGCCATGGCGAGGCGCGCCGCATCGTCATCCTCGGCTTTTTCCGTGCGGCGAGCGCGCTGCTGGCCGAGATCGAACGGCAGGCACCGGTGCTGCTCGAGCAGATCACCGTGATCGACTTCAACCCCAATGTGTACCAGACGCTGCTTTCGCGCGGCCTGCATGTGATCTATGGCGATATCAGCAGCGCCGACACGCTGCTCCATGCCGGCGTCGGCAAGTCCGAGATGATCATCCTCAGCGTACCGGATGCGCTTCTGAAGGGGGCCAGCAACGAGAAGCTGGTCCGCCACGTCCGCACCCTCAACCCGACCGCCATGATCATTGCCACGGCCGATCTGTTGTCGGATGTGGACGAACTCTACGCGGCTGGCGCCAGCTATGTCACCGTGACCCGGCTCAGCGACGCCCACGAGTTGTTCACGGTGATCGAGGCCGCCCAAGCCGGCCTGTTGGCCGACAAGCGTGCCGAACTCGATCAGCGGCTTGGCGAGCGGCGCGAGGTGCTGCCCTGACCGCGCTAGGCCGGCTTCTCACCGGGCTTTTCCGCGCCCATATCTCTGGAATGCCCGGTGCAAGCCGCCCGTCGGGCAGGGCTGCGGTCCGGCATATGCGGTTGCGCCGGGGACACTAGCGCCCCGGCCCAAGTCCGGCTAAGCCTCCGGGCCATAACCGTCAGAGATTGGGAAATGCCGGATAACGTCCAGGAAGTCTTGCAGGCCTTTGCCCGGGGTGAGCTCGTGGTCGTCACCGACGACGATGACCGCGAGGGCGAGGGCGATCTGATCGTCGCCGCCTCGTTCTGCACCGCCGAGAAGATGGCATTCATCATCCGCCACACCTCCGGCATCGTTTGCGCGCCGATCACCACCGAAGATGCGCGCCGCCTGCGGCTCGATCCGATGGTGGCCCACAACGATTCCGCGCACACCACCGCATTCACGGTCTCGATCGACTACAAGCCCGACGGCGGCACCGGCATCTCGGCCGAGGAGCGCGCCTCGTGCTGCCGCGCGCTGTCCAATCCCAACGCTGGTGCCAACGATTTCGCCCGTCCCGGCCACATCTTCCCGCTGATCGCCAAGGACGGCGGCGTGCTGCTGCGCTCCGGTCATACCGAGGCCGCGGTCGATCTGTGCAAGCTCTCCGGCCTGCCGCCAGTCGGCGTCATCAGCGAGTTGATGAATGACGACGGCAGCGTAATGAAGGGCGAGCAGGTCGCCCGCTTCGCCGCCCAGCACAAGCTCAAGCACGTCACCATCGCCGACATGATCGCCTACCGCCAGGTGCGCGAGAAGCTGATCGAGCGGGTCTCGACCTTCGTCACCGAAAGCCCGATCGGGCCGCTTCAGGGCTATGCCTACCGCTCGCCGTTCGATTCCATCGCCCACGTCGCCTTCGTCTATAACGGCGTCGGCGACGGCAAGAACGTCCTGACACGCTTCCACAAGCCGAACATCGTCAAGGACATCTTCACCGGCCACAAGCGCATGGCGGCGGTGCTCGAGCACTTCAAGACATCGGGCCGTGGCGTTCTGGTCTATCTGCGCGACGGTGCCGCCGGTGTCCCCGTGGCGCCGCTGCCCGATGAGAGCGCGACCGAGGCTGACCGCAACCGGCAGTGGCGTGAAGTCGGCGTCGGTGCACAAATCCTGCGCGATCTCGGCGTCACCTCGATCCGGCATCTCACCTCCTCCGTGCACGACTACAAGGGTCTTTCGGGCTTCGGCATCGAGATCGTCGCCAACGAGCTGCTCGAAAGCTAGCGCTGTCATCCCGGGGTGCGCGAAGCGCATCCCCCGAGGCGCGCCTCGCAGGTCCCCGGGATTCACGCAGACCCGATCATCTGCAACGCAATTGCACTTGTTGCCGCGGCGCTTTACGTTGTCGGGCAAATTTTGACGGAACCAGACGAAAGGACGTTTCATGACCGCGCGCCCTCAGGCCAAGGACAAGCCGGCTTCGGCTTCTTTCCAGTGGGACGATCCGTTCCTGCTCGACGAGCAGCTCACCGAAGACGAGCGCATGGTGCGCGACACCGCGCGCGCCTACGCCCAGGACAAGCTGCTGCCGCGCGTCGCCAAGGCCTATCTCGAAGAGAAGACGGATCGCGAGATCTTCAATGAGATGGGCGAACTCGGCCTGATCGGCATCACGTTGCCGGAGGAATATGGCTGCGCCAATGCAGGCTATGTCGCCTATGGTCTGGTCGCGCGCGAAATCGAACGGGTCGATTCCGGCTACCGCTCGATGAACTCGGTACAGTCGTCGCTGGTGATGTATCCGATCTACGCCTATGGCGACGAGAACCAGCGCAAGAAGTACCTGCCGAAGCTCGCCAGCGGTGAGTGGGTCGGCTGCTTCGGGCTGACTGAGCCTGACGCCGGCTCCGATCCGGCCGGCATGAAAACCCGCGCCGAGAAGGTCTCGGACGGCTATCGCCTGACCGGCAGCAAGATGTGGATCTCGAACGCGCCGATCGCCGACGTGTTCGTGGTCTGGGCCAAGTCGGCCGCGCACGACAACCAGATCCGCGGCTTCGTGCTGGAGAAGGGCATGAAGGGCCTGTCGGCACCGAAGATCGGCGGCAAGCTGTCGCTTCGCGCCTCCATCACCGGCGAGGTCGTGATGGACGGCGTCGTGGTTCCGGAAGACGCGCTGCTGCCCAACGTCTCCGGCCTGAAGGGCCCGTTCGGCTGCCTCAACCGCGCCCGCTACGGTATTTCCTGGGGCGTGCTCGGCGCGGCCGAGGACTGCATGCACCGCGCCCGCCAGTACACGCTCGACCGCAAGCAGTTCGGCAAGCCGCTCGCTGCGACCCAGCTCGTGCAGAAGAAGCTCGCGGACATGCAGACCGAGATCGCGCTGGGCCTTCAGGGCTCGCTCCGCGTCGGCCGCCTGATGGACGAGGGCAAGTTCGCGCCCGAGATGATCTCGATCATGAAGCGCAATAACTGCGGCAAGGCGCTCGACATCGCCCGCGTCGCGCGCGACATGCACGGCGGCAACGGCATCTCGATCGAGTATCACGTGATGCGCCACGTCCATAACCTTGAGACCGTCAACACATACGAGGGCACCCACGACGTCCACGCCCTGATCTTGGGCCGCGCGATCACGGGCATTCAGGCATTTTTCTAGGCACGTATTCCGTGGCCGTCGTTTTGCTCAGCTGTCATCGTCCGCGAAAGCGGACGATCCAGTATCCCAGAGACCTCGCCTTCGCCACCGGCGCCACGGCGTACTGGATACCCCGCCTTCGCGGGGTATGACGGCGAGGGTTGGGGCTGTAGTGCACAGGAAGTCCCATGTCCGACAACGACGACGTCCCGTTCAATCGCGACTTTCCGCTGAAGCCCGGCATCGTCGAGGAAGTCCGCCCCGGTGTGCGACGCGTGCTCTGTAACAATCCGAGCCCGTTCACTTTCACCGGCACGGTCAGCTACATCGTGGGCCGAGGCAATGTCGCGATCATCGATCCCGGTCCGGATGACGAGGCGCATGCGGCGGCGCTGCTCGATGCTGTCAGCGGCGAGACGGTGAGCCATATCTTCGTCACCCACACCCACCGCGACCATTCGCCGAACACCGCGCGGATCAAGCGGGCGACCGGCGCGGCTGTTTACGCCGAAGGCCCGCACCGCGCCTCGCGCCCGCGTTTCGAGAGCGAGAAGCACAACCCGGAATCCGGCGCCGATCGCGACTTCGCGCCCGATATCAGGATCGCCCATGGCGACGTGGTCGAAGGCGACGGCTGGCGGCTCGAGGCCGTGGCGACACCTGGCCATACCGCCAATCACCTTGCGTTTGCCTGGCCCGAGCGGAAATTCAACTTCGTCGGCGATCACGTGATGGGTTGGTCGACCTCGATCGTGGCGCCGCCCGACGGCTCGATGATCGACTACATGGAATCGCTGGATCGTCTCGCCGCGCGCGAGGAGGATGTGTATTTCTCCGGCCACGGCCCCGAAATTCCGGACGGTCCGCGCTTCGTGCGCTTCCTGATCCGCCACCGCAAGGCGCGCGAGGCCTCCATCCTGCACCGCCTTGCCAAGGGCGAGACCGACATCCCGACCATGGTCCGGGCGATCTATATCGGCATCGACCCGAGGCTCACCACCGCGGCGGGCTACTCCGTGCTGGCGCATCTGGAGGACCTGGTCGCCCGCGGCGTGGTGGCGACGGATGGCGATCCCGTGATCGGCGGGACCTATCGGATGGCGAACGCCTAGCGTTCCGTCATTTCTTCACAGTTTTCGCCGGCGCCTTCGGCGGAGCCACCGGTGTCTTCTTCACCGGCTTGAGTGCGTCTGCATCGGCGGCGGTGTTGAGATCGTCGATGAATTTCTTCACCCGCGCGGCGTTGCTGCCGAGGTCGCTCTCGAAATAGCGCGAGGCGGAGCGGATATCGACGCGGGAATCCTCGCCGTCGGGCACGACGCGGATCGCGATGTCCTCGCGGAATCCCATGATCGGCGAGCGCGCCACCGCCTCGATGCGGCCGATGCGGCGCGGCGGCTGCGGCGCGCGCTCGTCGATGACCAGCCATTTGCGCTTGTTGACGAGCTGAAGCGCGATCGCATAGGCGCGGTCGACCGAAATCTCGAGCTCGATCGGCTCGATATCGGGATAGAACTGACGCTGCTGTTCGGCCGAATAGAGGCCGGCATACACAGCGGTATTGGCACCATCGCCGGTGCGCAGGCGGGCCAGCGCGTCGAAGCGCGGCGGGTCGATCGGGTCGGTGGTGATGTCGTGGATCGCCGGCAGCTTGCGGTATTGCAGGCCGAGATAGGCGGGATAGGCGAGGATCGCGCCGTCGATCAGGAAGGCAAGCAGGATGCGCGCCATGCCGCGCGAGCCGTTCTGCCAGATCGCGGCAAAGCCGGCGAGCCCGAACAGGATCGAGAGCGCCGCAATCCCGAGCCCGCCGAAGAAGGTCGCGAGTGCCGGCTTCATCTCCAGGAAGCCGAACCGGACGATGATGATCGAGACCACCACCGCCACCACCGCGAACACGGCCAGATTGCGCGCCCAGCTCGCGAGACTGGACACGGGCTCCGACTGATAGGGAGCGGAAAACCTGCGGGCCATCGGGTGAGCTCTGCCGGGGTCTTGAGGGCGATGCCGGCCGATCGGGCACGACGATGGGCCGTTGAGACCACGGCCCCGAGGCAAATTCAAGGGTTCCCGGGATGTTACGGCCTGTCATTCCGGGTTCGATGACGTTGGCATCGCCCGGAATGACGGTGTTTGGTTTGGCCGCCTACGCCGCCGCGTTCGGGAAGCGGTATTCTTTGAACTGGTCGCGCAGCGCGGTCTTCAGGATCTTGCCCGTCGCCGTGTGGGGGATGCCGTCGACGAAGGCAACGTCGTCAGGCATCCACCATTTGGCGATCTTGCCGTCCATGAACTTCAGGATGTCCTCGCGGCTGGCCTGCTGGCCCTGCTTGAGCTGCACGATCAGCAGCGGACGCTCGTCCCATTTGGGATGGAACACACCGATCACGGCGGCTTCCGCCACGGCGGGATGGCCGACGGCGAGGTTTTCCAGCTCGATCGAGGAGATCCACTCGCCGCCGGATTTGATCACGTCCTTGGAGCGGTCGGTGATCCGCATGTAGCCGGCTTCGTCGATGGTCGCGACGTCTCCGGTATCGAAGAAGCCGTCCTCGTCGAGAATATCAGTGTCGACCCGGTAATAGGCCTTGGCGATGGCCGGGCCGGCGACCTTGAGGCGGCCGAAGGTCGTGCCGTCCCACGGCAATTCCTTGCCGGCATCGTCGGTGATCTTCATCTCGACGGCGAACGGCGCGTAGCCCTGCATCTGGAGCACGTCGAGCCGGGCCTCGCCGGTCGCGTTCTGGAACGGCGGCTTCAGCGCCGCGACGCTGCCGATCGGGCTCATCTCGGTCATGCCCCAGGCGTGGCGGACGTTCGAGCCCATGTCGAGGAAGGCCTTGATCATCGAGCGCGGCATCGCCGAGCCGCCGCAGATCACCATCTTCAGGTCCGGCAGCTTCAGATTGTTGGCGTTCATATGCTGGAGCAGCATCAGCCACACCGTGGGCACGCCGGCGGTATGCGTCACCCTCTCGGTCGAGAGCAGCTCATAGACCGAGGCGCCGTCGAGCTTGGCGCCGGGCATGACGAGCTTGGTACCCTGCGAGGGCGCGGAGAAGGCGATGCCCCAGCTGTTGGCGTGGAAGAGCGGCACCACGGGAAGCATGGTCTCGGAGGCGCTGGTACCGAGCGCGTCGACATTGTTGGCCATCAGCGCGTGCAGCACGTTGGAACGATGCGAATACAGCACGCCCTTGGGGTCGCCGGTGGTGCCTGATGTGTAGCACATCGCGGCCGCCGTGTTCTCGTCAAAGTCCTTCCATTTAAACTTGCCGTCGGCCTCCGCAATCCAGTCCTCGTAGGCGACCACGTTCTTCAGCGTCGTCTGCGGCATGTGCGCCTTGTCGGTGAGCACGACGTAGCGTTCCACGCTTGTCAGCTTGTCGGCGATCTTCTCCAGGACCGGAATGAACGTGATGTCGGTCATCACGATGCGGTCCTGCGCATGGTTGATGATCCAGGCAATCTGCTCGGGGAACAGGCGGGGATTGACGGTATGGCAGATGGCGCCGATCCCCATGATGCCGTACCAGACCTCGAGATGGCGCCAAGTGTTCCAGGCGATCGTTGCGACACGGTCACCGAGCTTGATGCCGTCGCGCTCCAGCATCTGCGAGACCTTGAGCGCCCGCTTGTGGATATCGGCATAGGTGGTGCGATGGATCGGTCCCTCGACCGATCGCGTCACGACCTCCTGCTTGCCATGAATCTTGGCGGCGTGTTCGATGATCCGGTGGCAGAGCAGGGGCCAGTCTTGCATCAAACCAAGCATTCCGTCGTTCCTCCGAGAAGCCGCTGGGCGGATTGTCGCTCTCAGCGTTGGGCCAAAGAATTGTCATGAGTCTTAGCCTGCCCGCCTTTCGCCGCAAATGGTCTTGTCGCGGCTATATGTCCGTCGGCGCGGCAATGGTTACCGTCGTGCTCGGGTTCGCGGATGGGGCGGAGGCGCGCAAATATGGGTCCCCGCTGGACATCTTTGGTATTGCTGCACCACGGCCGCGCGCGACGGTTCATTCCGCCAATGTCTCTGGCAAGATCCCGCTCCCGAGGCCTCGCCCCGAGGAGGCCCCCAAGGCCTCAGCCAAGGCATCGGACGAGTCTCCTTCGGAGACCGACGACAAGCCTTCCGCGGACAAACCTGGCGCCCCGAAGCCCGCCGAGGCGGCGCCGCCGCCCGAGAAGCAGGCCTCCGCCTGTCGCCTCGCGCTGACCGAGGAGATCGCGATCGCGCCCTCGATTCCGGATATCCGCGGGCCGGGCGCCTGCGGCGGTGAGGATCTGGTGCGGCTCGAAGCCATCGTGCTGCCGGACAAGCGCAAGGTGGCGGTCAAGCCGGCGGCGATCCTCCGCTGCACCATGGCGTCCGCAATCGCCAATTGGGTGCGCAAGGACGTGGTGCCGCTGGCCGCGAGCCTCGGCTCGACCATCAGCGATCTCGACAATTTCGACAGCTTCGAGTGCCGCGGCCGCAACCGCGTTGTCGGCGCCATGCTGTCCGAGCACGGCAAGGCCAATGCGATCGATGTCCGCGCCATCAAGCTCGCCAACGGGCAGTCGATCGGCCTGACCGACCGCACCATGCCGCGCGAGGTGCGCGAGCGCGTGCTGCATTCGGTCTGCTCGCGCTTTTCGACCGTGCTCGGCCCCGGCTCGGATTGGTACCACGAGGACCATATCCATCTCGACCTCGCGCAGCGGCGCAACGACTATCGGATCTGTCAGTGGAACGTCTGGGATCCCCTGCCGCAGGTTGCCCCGTTCCTGCCGGCGGAACGGCCCGAGGAGGCGCCGCCGCGTGAGCTCGCGGCCAAACCCGAAGCGAAGCCCGAGGCCAAACCCGAAGCCAAGCAGGGAGTTAATGACGAGGCGGCGAAGAAATCTCCTGCGCCCGCGGACAAGCCTGCGGCCGATGGCAATAAAACCCAGCCGCACAAACCGGCAACAAAAAAGCGCCGGTGAAACCGGCGCTTTTGAATGTCTGAGATCAGGTACCTGATCAGTAGCTGCCAGCCTGGCCGGTTTGGCTGCCGCCGAGTGCGAGACGCGAATTGTAGGGCGAGTCGCCGTGCTTGGGCTCGAGCACCACAACGAGGGTGCCGACCTTGACGCGATCATAGAGGTCGATCGCGTCCTCGTTGGTCAGGCGGATGCAGCCCGACGAGATCGAGGCGCCGATATATTCCGGCTGGTTGGTGCCGTGAATGCGGAACAATGTGTCCTTGCCGCCGGAGTAGAGATACATCGCGCGGGAGCCCATCGGATTGTCCGGACCGGGGGCGACGAAGGTGGGCACGCCCAGGCGCGAAATTTCGCCGGGGGTGGGGTGCCAGGCCGGCCACTCGGTCTTGCTGCCTACCTTGGCGATGCCCGACCAGGCCATGGCTTCTTCACCGACGGTGATGCCGTAGCGGATCGCCTTGCCGCCATCCATGACGTAGTAGAGGTAATGGTTGTCGGAATCGACCACGATCGAGCCCGGCGATTCCTTGCGGTGGTAATCGACGATAGCGCGGCGGAACGGCTCTGCGACCGCAGTTTTCTCATACCTGACCTTGGCGAGGAGTTCCTTGTCTTTCGGCTTGAACGCCTTGGTGTCGGTCGCCTCGTAATGTGTGGCCTGCATGCAGCCCGACAGCATCAGGCCAGCGGCCAAAATACCAAGCGTAACTTTCAGCGACGACATGATTTGGTTCCAATCAACAACAACAAGCTTTCGCAGGGCTTGAGCAAGCCCAATTCCACGATTCCGTTGGCTCCATTATCGTTGAAATCTGCCACAATTCCAGCCTTTCGAAGCTTCTCCCGCGCTGCAAGACCTTACCTGTGGCTTTTCTGCCGCAAGTTTTGCGGGCCAGAGTCGGTTTCTAGGCAAAACGGGCACATGTGTCGATTCCGTGCCACAGTTGGGCCACGGCGTCGCCACAAATGCAAACGCTCCGTTAATGTGCTTGTCATCATCAACTTGTCAGAATCGCGCTAAGGGCTGTCAGTCTGTCGTAGGCCGCTGCTGGAGTTGTGCATGTTTTCTGTGTTCGTTTCCTCCGACTCCTCCCTCAAGAAGGCCATCGTCGAGGATCTCGCGGCAGTCCCGGAGCATGCGGTCTGGATCGACCTCGTCAACCCGACCGCGGCCGAGGACAAAGCCGTCGAGAGGCTCTCGGGGATTGCGATCCCGACCCGGGAAGACATGCAGGAGATCGAGATCTCCAGCCGTCTCTATATGGAGAACGGCGCGCGCTACATGACCGCGACGCTGATGTGCCACTCCGATACCGATATGCCCCGGACCACGGCGGTGACCTTCATTCTCGGCGACCACCGCCTGGTAACGGTGCGCTATGACCAGCCCAAGCCCTTTGCGCTGGTCGAGGCCAAGCTGGCGCGTTCCTGCACGCCGGCCATCACCGGCGAAATGGTGCTGATGGAGCTGCTCGATGCCGTGATCGACCGCTGCGCCGACATCCTGGAGCGCTGCGGCGCCGAGATCGATCAGGTCTCGCATGACATCTTTGAGCCGGAGAGCGAGCGCCACGGTCACGCCAAGCAATATTCGCAAATCCTGATCTCGATCGGCCGCAAGGGCGATCTGACCTCCAAGGTTCGCGAGAGCCTGGTCTCGATCGGCCGCGTCGTCGCCTTTCTCTCGGCGGTGGTGGAGGGCGTGAAATGGTCGAAGGACATGCGTGAGCAGCTCAAGACCATGCAGCGCGACGTCGTCTCGCTGACCGACCACGCCTCCTACCTCTCCAGCAAGATCACCTTCGTGCTCGACGCCATGCTCGGCGTCGTCAATCTCGAGCAGAACAACATCATCAAGCTGTTTTCGGTCATGGCGGTCGTCCTGATGCCGCCGACGCTGATCGCCTCGATCTACGGCATGAACTTCAAGTCGATGCCGGAACTCGAATGGGCGCACGGCTATCCGTTCGCGCTGGTCTTGATGCTGATCGCGGCGATCGTTCCCTACTGGATCTTCAAGTGGAAGAAGTGGCTGTAATAGCTACCGAGACCTTACGCCGGACGCAGAGACACGGTGTCTGGTGTCGCAGAATAGAGCGGGATTGCGGCCGCACGGCGATGTATGCTCGCCGCCCCAATTCCTCCGGTAAAATTTGAGCGGTGGGCTGAACGTTTGCGCGAAACTTGTCTGCGATAAGCAGAGTGTTAGCCGCGAGGAACAGCCATGGTTGAAAAACAAATAACGTCGCCCCGCAACGTCATCAATCTGGCGAACTATCGTCAGGTCCTGGCGAGCGGCAAGGCGTCGTCGATGTCGGCGCGCATGTGCCGGCACTGTGGTGCTCCGCTGCTCGACGGCGAGAACGACGACGATTGCTCGACTGCAATCAGCACGGCCGCTCCGCAGCCACGCGAGAGGTCACGTCGGATTCGACTCGATTGAGGAACGGAAGCTAAGGGCGATCCAGGTCTTGCGGCGGCGTTGTCTGGATCGCCTTGCTTCCCCGGCGTTGTTTCCAACATCATCATTGCGAGGAGCTCGCGACAAAGTTGCGAAGCAATTTTGCGCTGAAGCGACGAAGTAATGACGAGGTAGCCTACACGTGCTGGCCGCCGTTGATGTGGATCTCGGCGCCGTTGACGTAAGAACTGGTGTCCGTGCACAGCACGTAGATGATTTTGGCGACCTCGTCCGGTGTGCCGAGGCGGTGCATCGGGATCTGCTGGTCGACGATCTTCTCGGTGCCCGGCGACAGGATCGAGGTGTCGATCTCGCCGGGTGCGATCGCGTTGACGCGCACGCCGACGCGGCCGAAATCGGAGGCCATCTCGCGCGTCAGGGATGCGAGCGCGGCCTTCGAGGTGGCGTAGGCCGCGCCCGCGAAGGGATGCACGCGCGAGCCCGCGATCGAGGTGACGTTCACGACAGAGCCCTTGGCCGTCTTCAGTTCCTCGATCAGCCCGCGCGCCATCATGATCGGCGCGAAGAAGTTGACGTTGAACACGTGCGTCCAGGTGTCGAGGTCGGTGTCGATCGAGCCGAGCCTGGAGCCGCCGGCGCCCTTCGGTGAGATCGCGGCGTTGTTGACCAGCGCATGCAGCATTCCGCCTTCGAGACGGTCGCGGATGTCGGAGATCGCGCGGGTGGTATCGGCGGGCGTGGCGAGGTCGACCTGGATATGGTCCTCTGGGCCTGCGTCCCACGGACAATCCTCCGGGAACGGATGTCGCGAGCAGGTGATCACGCGCCAGCCGGCCGAGGAGAAACGGATCACGGTGGCATGGCCGATGCCGCGGCTAGCCCCGGTCAGGAGCAGCGTGCGGCGCGGCGCATTGGAAGGCTGCGGCATGAAGGTCTTTCAGGTTGGAGCATGATCCGGACCCGGAGGGGCTTTCCGAAAGGATCATGCTCGAACAAAATACTAAGGATACATCCGCGTCTTGGACCATTTCTGGCCGGCCGCGTCACGGCGAAATTCGATGCGGTCGTGCAGGCGGAATGGGCGGTCGTGCCAGAACTCGATACGAGACGGCGTGATACGCCAGCCGCTCCAGCCCGGCGGACGCGGCACCTCGCCGATGATGTGCTTGGCGGCGACCTTGGCGATCGCCTGCTCGAAGGCGAAGCGGCTCTCGAGCTCCTGCGACTGCTTGCTCGCCCAGGCGCCGATCTGCGCCTGCTTCGGGCGGGTGGCGAAATAGGCGTCGGCCTCGGCCTCGGTCACCGGCGTCACGTTGCCGCGGATGCGGACCTGACGGCGCAGCGACTTCCAGTGAAAAAGTAACGCCGCCTTAGGATTTGCGGCGAGTTCGCGGCCCTTCTGGCTGGCGATGTGGCTGTAGAAGACGAAACCATCGGTATCGAAGCCCTTCATCAGCACCATGCGCACGTCCGGCAGGCCATCGGCATCGACGGTGGCGAGCGCCATGGCGTTCGGATCGTTCGGCTCGCTCTTGATGGCTTCGTTCAGCCAGGCCTCGAACAGCGCAAAGGGCTCGTCGGCGGCGGTGAAATCACCGGATGTTAAGGGTGTCTGGTGTTTCATCGAGGTCGTGTCGGTCATGTCTGGGGTCCGAGTTGCGTCCTGCGGTCCAAAACGCGTTGTTGTCTGCTACCGCCCTATATAGGGTATGGGGACGCGTTGGCCTATCGGCGATCCGGCCGTCCGGCTTCGTCATGACGATCATTCTGATCGGGCTCGGCACCGGCGGCTGCAGCTTTTCCCGCAACGACAAAAGTGCCTACGCCAAGGCCGACGACAGCGACCTCACCGGCTCGATCGCGATGCCGGCCAAGGCGCCGACCGACACCGATCTCGCCTTCGCCCGCAACGCTGCCTCCGACGTCCTCAGCAAGAACGACAAGGATTCCAGCCAGCATTGGGAGAACCCGGAAACCGGGGCGCGCGGTTCGGTCACGCCGATCGCGCAATCCTATGCCGCTGAAGACGGCCGCAAGTGCCGCGACTTCCTGGCGAGCTACGTCAACGGCAGCACCGAAAGCTGGCTCCAGGGTGCGGGCTGCCAAAGCAGCCGTGGCAGTTGGGAGATTCATACGCTAAAGCCGTGGCGGAGCTAGGAATCGCTTCACCAAGCTAGTTGCAAAAATACCACTCGCCCCCCACATGAGGCTCAAGTGGGGCGGGGAGCCCTTTGAACAATTCGATTTCTTGAAGGAGACGTGACGGATGCGCGACCCCTATGAGGTCTTGGGGGTGCCGCGGAGCGCCAACGCTGCCGCGATCAAGAGCGCCTATCGTAAGCTTGCCAAGAAGCACCATCCCGACAGCAACAAGAACGACCCGAAGGCGGCCGAGCGCTTCGCTGAGCTCAATACGGCCAACGAGATCCTCGGCGACGAGGACAAGCGCAAGCAATTTGACCGCGGCGAGATCGACGCCGACGGCAAGCCGCGCTTCCAAGGGTTTCCGGGCGGCGGCGGTGGGCCGCGCGGGCGCGCGGGTCCCGGCGGGTTCGAGAGCTATACGTTCCGCGGCGGCGGCGCGGGCCCTGGTCCGGGCGGCGGCGCGTTCGAGGACATCCTCAACAGCATGTTCGGCGGTGGGCCGCGTCCGCGCCCCGGGGCCGGCGGCGGTGCCCAGTTCGAATTCGACACCGGCGGGATCGGGCTCGATCTCGACGTTAATGTCGCCATGACCGTCTCGCTGGAGGAGGCGGTCAAGGGCGGCGAGAAGCGCGTTCGGCTGCCGAATGGCAAGGAACTCAACGTCAAGATTCCGGCCGGCGTCACCGAGGGCCAGCAGATCCGGTTGCGGGGACAGGGCGAGAGCGCTCAGGGCCATCCGCCGGGCGATCTCCTGATCACGATCGGCATCGCCCAGCATCCGTTCTTCAAGATCGAGGGCGCCGATCTCAGGATCGACCTGCCGGTCACGCTTTACGAGGCGGTGCTTGGCGGCAAGGTCCGCGTGCCCACCCTCGGCAATGCCGTGGAACTGTCGGTCCCGCAAAACACCTCCAGCGGCCGGACCTTCCGCCTTAAGGGCAAGGGACTGCCAAAAGCTGGCGGAACCGGGGATCTCTTCGTCACCATCAGGATTATGTTACCGGACGGGAACGACGCCGAGCTTGAAGCATTGATGGAGAAGTGGCGGGACCAGCACCCCTACAATCCGCGTAGCGGGCTTGGTTAAGCGTGATCCGAAAAGTGTGAAGGGGTTCTCCTAAAGACTGAGAGCGTCGTCCATCGAGATGATGCTCATCATATGCCCGAGGCGTGGTAGCCATTCTTGGCTCACGTGCTCGACGTGTCGGCTGTCCGGCGGGGCAGCCGATAAAAAGGTGCGGCCTCGAGAGGGGGACCAGCGCGGTACCAAAAACCCCAATCGAGGCCGCCCGCGTCGATCGGCGGATCGAACGCTGCTCATTTTCGCGTGATCATCCGGTGCGATAATGAGACGCGCCGATGTCTTCATTCCAAATTTTCAATGTCGGAATCGAGGCACCGCGTTTGCGTGGTTGTCTAGGTGCCGCTTTTCTCTGCCTGGTCGTAGACCGCCTGCGCCACTTTGGTCAGCCGATCCCGGTCGCCGCCACCGCTGACGACGTAGCCGACGCCGCGCTCCGACCAGAACAGCGCCCCGTCCTTGTCCGTTCTGGCGTAGCGCATCTGCGTCGCGCCATTCTCGGTCTTGGCGGTGTAGATCGTGTACCGCTCGCCCGAGGCGCCCTCATACATCAGGAACGACGCCGGCCCGTTCGGCCCCGGCAAAAGCCGGCCACCGACGAGCTTCAGTCCACTCGCCTCCAGGTTCGGTGCAAACACGGTCCAGCCGCAGCGTCTGGTCAGCCAGGCCTGGAGGTGGTCGCGCTCGTTGCCGCCGACCTCGACCGGATGGCGGACCTCGACGACATAGAGCCGGTGGGCGTCGAGCGCGTCAGTCGTAAAACTCTGGAAGGTCGACGGCGCGTTGGCGGCGCCATGCCCCAGCCAGCCGGCGGCGCCGCCGGCGACGAAGGCCACCAGCACGGCCGCGGCTGCGCCATAGAGCCAGTGCCGCGGGCGGCGCTCCAGCCGTTCGAGCTCGAGCCGCGCCGGCACCGGCTCCTGGGCGACCGAATCGTAGCGGGCGTGCAGCATCTCGGCCATGGCGCGCCAGGACTGCACGCGCTCGCCATCCTCAGGCTGCGCGGCAAGCCAGGCCTCGACGTCGGCGCGGCGTTCGGCCGGCAGCTCGCCGTCGACATAGGCGTGCAGTTCGTCCTCGGTCACTGGGATCTTGCGGTCGTTCATATCGATCGTCTCTGGCTCTGCGGCCCAAAATGTTCTTCGTGGTTCAACTGCGCCGCTTCCCATGCCATGCAGGAGGAACGACCGGCGCGATGCATCAATCCTGCCATCATTTCACCCGCCTGAGCGCCGGGCGCTCACCCTCCAGCGAGGCTTTGACGTGGGCGCGGGCGCGTGCCAGGCGCGACATCACGGTGCCGATCGGCACCCCCTGGATGTCGGCGACCTCGCGGTAGCTCATGCCCTCCAGCATCACCAGGAGCAGCACCGAGCGTTGCTCCTCGACGAGCGTCGCCAGCGCCCTCTCGATATCGCGCCCTTCGGCTTCGGTCCCGCTGGCATCCGGATTGTTCTCCGTCAGCTGCATGAATTGCGGCCGCCGTGCCAGCGAGCGCCGCCGGTTCTTGTTGAGGTTGGTCAGGATCGTATAAAGCCAGCTCCTGACGTCGCCCCCGAGAAACAGGCGCTCCGAACGCAGCGCCCGCACCAGCGTATCCTGCACCAGATCGTCGGCCGCATCCGCCTCGCGCGTGAGCGCGCGGGCGTAGCGGCGCAATGCCGGGATCATGGCTTCAACGCTTTGGCGAAACGCACTCATTGCGGTCTTGACGTCCTGATGTTCGGCGCGAGCGCCACAACGATCATAACACCCGAGCGGAACGGCTATTCCGGCGCTTGAAACAGCGTTAACGCCGCGTATTAGGACTGTACCGCAACGGAGGGCTGGTGTACCTCCAAACCTCACCGGAGCTCGACGGGACGTTAGCAAAATGTCGCAGAATTCAGGTCTGATGCAGGGCAAGCGGGGCGTGGTCCTCGGCGTTGCCAACAACCGCTCGATCGCCTGGGGCATTGCCAAGGCATGCCACGCGGCCGGCGCCGAGCTTGCCTTCACCTACCAGGGCGATGCGCTGAAGAAGCGCGTCGAGCCGCTCGCCGCCGAGATCGGCGGGCTCGTGCTCGGCCATTGCGACGTCACCGATGCCGCGACCATCGATGCGGCCTTCGCGGTGCTGAAGGAGAAGTGGGGCAAGATCGACTTCCTGGTGCATGCGATCGCCTATGGCGAGCAACTCGACGGCCGCTACGTCGACACCACGCAGGAGAATTTTTCGAAGTCCCTGCTGATCTCCTGCTATTCGTTCACGGCCGTGGCGCAGCGCGCCGAGAAGCTGATGACCGACGGCGGCTCGCTCATCACGCTCAGCTATTACGGCGCCGAGAAGTGGATGCCGCATTACAACGTCATGGGCGTCGCGAAAGCGGCGCTCGAAGCAAGCGTGCGTTATCTCGCCGCCGATCTCGGCGAGAAGAACATCCGCGTCAACGCGATCTCGGCGGGGCCGATCAAGACCCTCGCGGCGTCCGGCATCGGCGATTTCAGATATATCCTGAAGTGGAACGAAGCCAACGCACCGCTGCGGCGCAACGTCTCCACGGAAGACGTCGGCGGCAGCGCTCTGTATTTCCTCTCCGACCTCTCGCGCGGCGTCACCGGCGAGGTGCACCACGTCGATTCCGGCTATCACGTGCTCGGCATGAAGCGCCCGGACGCGCCGGACATTTCGTTCGGCGGGAAGGACTAACTTTTCAGCCAGCAATGCCCGTGCCCACCATCTATTATCTGCGCCACGGCGAGACCGAGTGGAACGCGCTCGGGAGGCTTCAGGGCATCAAGGACATTCCGCTGAACGCGCGTGGTCGCGGTCAGGCCGTGCAGGCCGGTGGCATTCTCGCCGATCTGTTCAAGCGCGAGGGCCGCGACAAGGCTGCATTACCCTACGTGTCGAGTCCGCTTGGCCGCGCGCGAGAGACCATGGAACTGGCGCGGAGCAAGCTCGAACTGCCGACTGCGGACTATGCGCTCGATGATCGGCTGCGTGAGATCGGCTACGGCACCTGGGAGGGACTGACGCTGGCCGAGAGCGAGGCCTCCGATCCCGATATCTACGCCCGGCGCCTCGCCGACAAATGGACGGTGGGCCCCGCGGGCGGGGAGACCTACGCCGATGTCCAGGTCCGCGTGCGCGCCTGGTACAACCAGCTCCGGACCGACACCGTCGCGGTCGCCCATGGCGGGACCTGCCGGGCCCTGATGGTTTCACTCGGCCTGGAGACGCCGGCGAGCGCCGCCGAACTCTACATCGAGCAGGGCGCCGTCTACGTGTTCCGGGACGGGCGGCTCGAGAAGTTTAGTTAAGCCCGCTCGCCGTCTCCGTGGCGGCTGCGGGTTTGACCCCCGGCGCCCCGCGCGTTACCACACGCGGGAACCGAGCCTGCGAGCAGCGATGTCCTTCAACACCTTCGGCCACATGTTCCGCGTCACGACCTTCGGCGAGAGCCATGGGGTGGCGATTGGCTGCGTGGTCGACGGCTGCCCGCCCATGATCCCGCTCGTCGAAGCCGACATCCAGGGCGATCTTGATCGCCGCCGGCCCGGCCAGTCGCGTTTCACGACCCAGCGTCAGGAGCCGGACCAGGTCAAGATCCTCTCCGGCGTGATGGCGCATCCGGAGACCGGCGTGCAGGTGACGACGGGCACGCCGATCGGGCTCCTGATCGAGAACACCGACCAGCGCTCGAAGGACTATTCCGAGATCAAGGACAAGTTTCGCCCTGGTCATGCCGACTTCACCTATGAAGCGAAGTACGGCCTGCGCGACTATCGCGGCGGCGGCCGCTCGTCGGCGCGCGAGACCGCCACTCGCGTCGCCGCCGGCGCGATCGCGCGAAAGGTGCTGCCCGACGTGAAGGTGCGCGGCGCGCTGGTGCAGATGGGCCCGCACAAGATCGACCGCGCGAAGTGGGACTGGGACGAGATTGCGAAAAATCCGTTCTTCTGTCCCGACAAGGACAAGGCCGCGTTCTTCGAGACCTATCTCGACGGCATCCGCAAGAGCGGCTCCTCGATCGGCGCGGTGATCGAGGTCGTCGCCGAAGGTGTGCCGGCAGGCCTTGGCGCGCCGATCTACGCCAAGCTCGACGCCGAGCTCGCCGCCGCAATGATGAGCATCAATGCGGTGAAGGGCGTCGAGATCGGCGCCGGCTTTGCCGCGGCCGAACTCACCGGCGAAGAAAACGCCGACGAGATGCGCACCGGCAATGACGGCACGCGTTTTCTGTCCAACCACGCCGGCGGCGTGCTGGGCGGCATCTCCACAGGGCAGCCGGTGGTGGTGCGTTTCGCGGTCAAGCCGACCTCGTCGATCCTGCAGCCGCGTATGACGGTTGATCGCCAAGGCGCCGACACCGAGATCATGACAAAAGGCCGCCACGACCCCTGCGTCGGCATCCGCGCCGTCCCCGTTGGCGAAGCCATGATGGCCTGCGTGCTGGCCGATCATTTCCTGCGCGACCGCGGGCAGGTCGGGCGCTAGTATCGTGGCACTAGCCCCCGCGCAGCTTGACGCGCAGTGATATTCGTCCGCAGCTGTGATGCTATGGCGCGTATACGCAGTTTACGGCTCAAGGAATGGTTCGCCTGTCTATCGCCCAAATTAGTAATTTTTGGCAACGTTGGTATCCAGTATTGAGAAGCCTTTAGAGTCCGAAGAAGCGATCCCGCAATTGAGAGCACGCGCCGTCCAATCCCGGAAACAAAGACCCGGCATTGATACCCATCAGATTCAGCTCCTTGAGCACCTGTTCGCGTTGCGCTGTTGGAAGGTCGATCGCCTGCAAATACTTGCGGGTATCAGTTTCCTTGCTCCCGATGTAATCTTCAATATCCTCTGCATTTGTAACGGTGGCTAAGGCCTGTTGCGGAATCTTTCGAGCATTATTCAAGGCAACAGCGTCTATGATCGAAAAGTGTAGGCGCGCCGGAGCGATCCGCTGTAGCTGCATCCAATCGGTCACCCATTGTTGCCGATCAAACAGGAAGATTCTGACTTTCTCTACAGGCGGTCCTGCCTTCTTGAACGCAAAGTAGGCGCTAATGAACGGGGAGTACGTCCAATCTAGCAGGGGCGTCGGATATCCATGATGCTGAGCCAAGCTAAGAAACGCTGCGTATTCAATGTCAGAGGTCAGGTTAAATAGATGAGTCGTCAGGCCACTCAGGTGGCGATGGAGCTCGTTGACGTCAAGCTGCATGTATCTGATCAAATCAGCGCGTTGCGTGCGATGAAACGAGGTTCGAAGTCTCCAACTATTATTCTCTTGGCCTCTAAAGACATATCGATAGGGCGAAAGGTCACGTACATGATGGCGAAACTCGTCCCACGTAGTGATGCTCATCGGAGCCAATTTCGAGGGTCTACTTCCGTCGACTCTGGTAACAGTGGCGCTCCCGCTGGTCCCAATGTTCGTGAGCCAATCGACTTTGATTGTATTTCCAGCGATCGTCCAATCAGTGTCGGCGGTGGTCGGGAACGTTACGCCAGGAAAAAGCGAGCGGACGTTATTCCAAGTGGAAAAATCACCGCCTGGGGCGAGTGCTAAGAGCGGAAGGTTCTTAATTTGATGGGTGGTCACTCCCGCCGGTATGGCTACGTAGGCCGCCGTCGAAGGCAAGTCGGCTCTATCGTCGTAAATGTAAGCCCGGCCTCCATAACTGGAGTCCACGCTATCCAGCTCTAGAATGACTTCGCCGGTATTAGTTCCAGCGTATTTTCCGAGCCATTGCCCCTGTAGCATCGCGGTCCCCAATTGCCCGTAGAGGTTTGTATGCGGGAAATGACGCCTTCTCAACCATGCCCAATCGTTGAGTTCGGATATCTCTGAAATTCTGGTGGGGCGAGGCATAATCGGTCCATTTCCTGCGCGACCGCGGGCAGGTCGGGCGCTAGTGCTTGGCGGAGCGCTTGTGTCGCGCCACTAGCCACCGCGCAGCTTGACGATCCCACAACTTCGTCCGCAAATGCGCGCATGGAAAGCTCTGAGCTCCAACGTATCACCAGCTGGCTGATCGATGGCGCCTGGTCGTCGAAGGCCCCGGCCGAGATGACGGCGGAAGCCTGCGAACGGATGGTCGCAGCCGGTCTGCCGCTATGGCGGTTCGGCATCTTCATCCGTACGCTGCATCCCGAAATTTTCGGTCGCAACTTCATCTGGCGGGAGGGCGAGGAGGTCGAGATCGGCACGGTCGATTTCGACATACTGGAGACGCCGGAATTCGCCAGAAGTCCGCTGCGGGTCGTGTTCGAGCAGGGACTTGAGGTGCGGGGACGCATGGACGATCCCGGCAGCAAGCATTTTCCGTTTCTCGACGACATGCGTGCCGAAGGCGTAACCGACTACGTCGCGATGCCAATGCCGTTTCTCGACGGCTCGGTCCACGCGACGAGCTGGACCACGCGCCATCCAGGCGGCTTCACCGATGACCACATCGCGGCGATTCACGCTATCGTCAAGCCGCTCGCGCGCATCACCGAGATCATCAGCCTGCGCCGCACCGCCGAGATGCTGCTCGACACCTATGTCGGCAATCGTGCCGGCGCGCGCATCCTTGGCGGTCAGATCCGCCGCGGCCACAACGACACCATGCAGGCTGCGATCTGGCTCTCCGATCTGCGCGGCTTCACCGCACTGTCGGACCGGCTGCCGGCCGAGACTGTGGTCGAGATCCTCAACCATTATTTCGACTGCCAGGTCGCCGCGATCCGCGGCCATGGCGGCGAGGTGCTGAAATTCATGGGCGATGGCCTGCTCGCGGTGTTCCCGATCGACGAATATGTCGGCGATGCCGCGCATGTCTGCACGCGGGTGCTGGAGGCGGCGCGCGAATCCCGCGCCAGCGTCGAGGCGCTCGCGTATCCTGTCGGCGACGTCATCGAGCGCTTCCGTTTCGGCGTGGCGCTCCACGTCGGGAATATCCTCTACGGTAATATCGGTGGCGGCAACCGCCTCGACTTCACCTGCATCGGCCCGGCCGTGAACCTTGCCGCCAGGCTCGAGAAGATCACGGGTCGCCTGGGGCGGACCGTCGTGGCCTCGGAAATGTTCGCCAATGTCTGCCGCCACGACTGGCACGAGCTCGGCGAATTCCCGATTGCGGGCTTTTCAAAGGCGCAGCGCGTGTACGGGCTGACGGAGGAGAGGCCGGTGGCGATGGCCTGAGGTCGTCCTCGGAGGTCCGCCGCCGCCAACCCGGTGAGCAGAATTCAGGCGTTCGACGCCATCACCGACTTCAACGGTACATCCAGCTGATAGACAAATCCGGACGGTTCGTAGGCCAGCCGCACCTGTCCGTTCAGTTGCTGGCCGAGCGACTCGATCATCCGGGTGCCGTAGCTCCGTCGTGTCGGCGGCGCCACCGCAGGGCCGCCGCTTTCGCTCCACTTCAGGCGCAGCCTTTGCTCGGTCTCGTCGACCGTCCATACGATCTCGACATGGCCGGAGGAACTGGACAGCGCGCCGAACTTCGTCGTGTTGGTGCAGAGCTCGTTGAATGTCATCGCGAGCGCTATCACGGCACCGGATGTGATCCTGAGGTCCGGCCCATTGAAATGGAATCGTCGGCCCCCCTGACTGTCATAGGGATCGGTGGCGCCGCTCAGGGTATGAGTGAGGCTCGCATTTGACCAGCTGACCTGTATCAACAGGTCGTGGGCACGCCCTAACGCCAGCAAGCGGCCATCCATGGCTTTTTGGCCTTGCTCCAGACTGATTGCGGTCCGGAAGCTCTGGGCTGCGATTGCGCTCACCGTCGCAAGCGTATTCTTGATGCGATGATGCAGCTCTCCGAGGATGAGCTTTTGCAACTTGTCGGCAGCCTCGCGTTCGTGGGCTTCGATGCCGGCTTGAGCGAGCAGGACCTTGGCGTCGGTGTCGGCCTGTTCCAGCAACAGGCGCAGATTGTCGTTTTCCGCTACCAGAACCGATTCCTGTGGCGATCGAGCAACCTCAAGGTTGTCCCCAGGATCCGTCGTTGTGGTCGGAAGGATTTTTAGCGCGCCCGCTCCGATCATGGTTTGCAACTGCGAGATCATTTCGTCGACGGCGAGCGGCTTGCGAAAGAAGCGGCTGTCGGCCGGCGTTTCGTTTTCAGACGGCTTTACCTGACCGGAAACCAGCACGATCTTGATGGCAGGCCAGCGATCGTGCACCGCGTGGGCCAGCTTCAAGCCGTCCATGGTCCCGGGCATCTGGATGTCGCTGAACAGAAGCGAGATGTCTGACCGCGACTCGAGGATCGCGATGGCTTCGTCGGCGTTGACGGCCTGCACAGGGCAGAAGCCTGCATCCTCCACGATATCGACCGCGCGCATGCGCAGGATCATCTCGTCTTCGACGACGAGAACATTCGGCAAGGAGGTTGGAGGTGTTGACATCTGTGCACGATACTTTCCTGGACATCCGACAAGCTCGGCCGGCGCTTTGCGATTGTTGGTTTAGCGGCGCGCCGTCACCAAACGAGCTTCATGAACCCTGACATCGGATTCACCTCGGCGCAGACACGACGCTTCGAAGTCCGGCCAGACCTGGCCCAGGCAGTTCCGGGTCACCGGGTGGCTCGCCAGCCGGTCCGCCTTCGCCAAAGCAACGGTTTCGCGCGCTTTCACTTGCGGAGCGAAGCCGGGCAACACCATTACGGACACTCCGAGGAGCGCGAACATCGCGAACGCGATAAAAGATTTCATCATGGGGGCTGCTTTGGCTGTTGACCGCCCCGTTTCGTTTGGGGACGCTGTTACAACAACCAAAATGAAATATAGTTCATTTCATACAACTTATATTTGAGGTGTGATTTGCAGGCGGATGCCGCCCTCGGCCCGGATCTCGTCACTCGACGTGAACAGGCCGCCGACCAGGTTCGCTTGCCACTACCTCGGTGTTTTGGGACCAGGCAGGCTTATCCAGTCATGAATATGCGAGGCCGTTTCGCTCAATCGCGCCGCTCTGAGCAGCGCTTCCCGCTGGACGCCGGGCGGGGCAATCTCTGCGCGACGACGAGCCTCGGCTGCCAATTGGGCAAGGCGATTGCTCAGCGGGATGGTTCTCTTGGTTGTGTCTTGCATAGGACGCTCCGCATTGGGCGGGAGCGCAAAGACTCTCTCAGTCACCGACGGATGCCGTGACGGGCCGGTGATGGCTTACCATGCGCCTGTTGACGGCCAATAGATACATTATTCGGCAGGGCAGATTCGGCGCCGAAATCGAAAGAGGGCGCCAAAGCACCAAAGCCGGACCGGTGCCGCTACTCCTCCGGCTCCGTCGTGAACAGCAGCGGATAGCCCTTGGTGCGGCCGGCATCCGTTGCGCGGGTAGCCTTGGTCTCGGCGACGTCCTTGGTGAAAACCGCGACCACGCAGGCGCCGAGCTTGTGGGCGGTGATCATCACCTTGTAGGCCTGATCCTCGGTCATGCGGAATTCGGCTTTGAGGATCATCGTGACGAATTCGCGGGGCGTAAAGTCGTCGTTGATCAGGATGACCTTGTGCAGCTTCGGTCGCTCGACCTTGGTCTTCGTCCTGGTTTTCGGTTTGGCAACAGTGTCGGCCATCGCTTCTGAAACGCCTTGGTGCAGTTGAGCTTCCAGCCAACCGATCATATTGCAGGACGCCGTCCTTCTCCAAGATGCTAGGCGCGCTTGTCATATGCGGCTCCGGATGAGCAGGAATGCGCCGCTGCGCTCGGCTCTTACGGAAGCGCGCGGACGAGTTGCATTGCGGCGATGAGGGCTGCAAGGGACAACACTACCGATCCAATCATGTAGGCGGCCGAGGCCCATGTCTGTCCACGCTCGACCAGAGACCAGGC
Source organism: Bradyrhizobium sp. 40 (assembly GCF_023100925.1). Classification (NCBI taxonomy): domain Bacteria; kingdom Pseudomonadati; phylum Pseudomonadota; class Alphaproteobacteria; order Hyphomicrobiales; family Nitrobacteraceae; genus Bradyrhizobium; species Bradyrhizobium sp. 40. The sequence continues at coordinate 5,569,863 of NZ_CP064688.1, read as the reverse complement.
ATCCAGCGAGAACGTCGAGAATGTGGTGTATCCGCCACAAATCCCCACCGTCAGAAATATCCGGACGGCTTGCGGCAGGTTCCACCTCGTCGCGAACATCGCGGTGAAAACCCCGATCAGGAACGATCCCGTCACGTTAATGATCAGGGTGCCCCAGGGGAAATCGGTGCCGAACGCTCGGCCTGAACCGATCGCAACGAGATAGCGCACGACTGCGCCAAGCGCTCCACCAGCGGCGACCGCCAGAATGAATTGGACGTTCAACGTCTCGTTCCCCCGTTTGCCATTTCCATCATGTATCCTCCGTTACCAGCCCGCCGCCGACGGCAAATAGTCCCATCAGCGCGATCAGCGCAAAGCCGAGCCCCGCCAGGAAGGTGCCGGCCGGACCATAGCTATCCCACAGCGCGCCGGCGATCACGCTTGCGGCCAGCAAGGCAAGGCCGGTGAACAGGTTGAAATAGCCGAACGCGGTGCCGCGCAGGCTCGGTGGCGCTGCGTCGGCGACGAGGGCCGAGAGCAGGCCTTGCGTCAATCCCATATGCAGTCCCCACAGCGCGACGCCGAGGGCGAGGCCGCCAAGGTTTGGCAGCAGTGCGAGCGCGAGATCGGCGCCGGCGAGGAAGACCAGGCCGAGCGCGAGCAGGCCGGTGCGGTTGATCCGGTCCGAGAGCACGCCGGCCGGATAGGCCGACAACGCATAGACGATGTTCATCAGCACCAGCACGGCGGGCACCCACATCGCATTGAGCCCAATGTTCTGCGCGCGCAGAATCAGGAAGGCCTCGCTGAAACGCGCTAGCGTGAACACGACGCCAACCGCGACGACACGCCAGTACACGGACCCGAGCTGGCGCATCGCGGCCATGTTGAGCGGATTCTTTGACGGCTCCCGGCCTGGGTCAGGCTCTGGCTCGCTCACCGCGAACACGATCAGTCCGAACGACAGGAACGCCGGCAGCACCGCCACCCAGAACACCATCGTAAAATTGTCCACCGTCCACCACATCAGGCCGATCGCGATGAGCGGCCCGACGAACGCACCGATGGTGTCGAGCGACTGCCGTAGGCCGAAGCTCGCGCCGCGCAGGCCGATGGGTGCGATATCGGCGATCAGTGCATCGCGCGGCGCGCCGCGAATGCCCTTGCCGACGCGGTCGATGAAGCGCGCGGCAACCAGCCATCCGACGCTCGGGGCAAGCGGGAACAGCGGTTTTGTCAGCGCGGCGAGCCCGTAGCCGAGCGCGGCGAGCAATTTGCGCCGGCCGAGCCAGTCGGACAACGCGCCGGAGAAGATTTTCGTGATCGAGGCGGTCGCCTCGGCAATGCCCTCGATGAAGCCCACGGTGAGCGTGGAGGCGCCGAGCACGGTGACGAGATAGACCGGCAGCAGCGCGTGGATCATCTCGGAAGAGACGTCCATCAGCATCGAGACGAAGCCGAGCACCCAGATCCCCCTGGGCAGGCCCGCACGTGCAGCATTCGGTGTTGTCGTCGTCACGTCCAGGACTTCTCCTCGGCCTCTGCTTGACCTCTCCTTGGCCTTCGCATCCGGGCAACAAAAAACCCGCCAGCGGCGGGTTTGTCCATGCTCCCGCCGAAGGCAGAGGCCTGAAAATTGCCCCTCCTCAAGCAGGAGTCATCAGCCCACTACGGTCACAGGCCGCCGGGCGGTTGTCGGGGGACTCCATCCCCATCTGTCCGGCCAGCCTAACATGGAAATCGCGCCGGACAAGTGGGCGAGGGTGCGCTGTCCAGTGGACCGTTGTCCGGGAGCGCACCACGCGTGACGGCGCCAGTCCAGCGGCGCGAGCGCGGCAACATCGCGGCAGCTTTGCGCAATGCTTGGCAATTCCCGCCCGCAAATGCCTAACTGGCAAATGCCTAACTGGAATGTGAAGCGCGAGCGATCTTCGGACTTTGCGGCAAGGCGATTGCATGTCACCATCACGTCATACGACGGGAGGCTGCGATGCGCTTGCTGTTCTCGATCGGGGCTGTGCTGGTGACCGGCATGTTCGCCGGAGGGGACGTCGCGGGCATCGCGGCACCAGGACCCAAGTTTGAGTCGCCCAGACTGGCGCTGCTCAAAAATCAGCCGCAGCGGCAAGCAGCCGACAGAGACGCGCAGACGGTCGATGTCGAGCTGATCCTCGCTGTCGATGTCTCCTACTCCATGGACATGGACGAGCTCGCGATCCAGCGCGAAGGCTATGCGCAGGCGATCCAGTCGAAGGAATTCCTGCAGGCGCTGAAGCTGGGTCCGAACGGCCGCATCGCGGTGACCTATTTCGAGTGGGCCGCCTCGACCGACCAGAAGATCATCATTCCCTGGCGCCTGATCGACGGACCGGAGACCGCCGATGCCGTCGCCGCCGAAATCATGAAGACGCCGATCCGGCGCGCCTCGCGCACCTCGATCTCCGGCGCGATCAGTTTCGCGATGCCGCTGTTCGATGAGGATCCCTATCGGGGGCTGCGCCGCGTGATCGACATTTCCGGCGACGGTCCCAACAACAATGGCACTCCGGTCACGATCGCGCGCGACGCGGCGATCGAGAAGGGCATCGTTATCAACGGCCTGCCGATCATGGTCAAGGAGCCCTCCTATTCGACCATGGATATCGACAATCTCGATTTCTACTATGAGGATTGCGTCATCGGCGGTCCCGGTTCCTTCGTCATCACGATCAAGGACCGCGACAAGTTCAAGGAAGCCATCCGCACCAAGCTCTTGATGGAGGTTGCGGGCCGTATGCCGGAGCGCCCCGTGATGCGGGTTGCGGAGAAGGACAAGGAGCCGCGTGTGAACTGCATGATCGGCGAGAAGATCTGGTCGGACCGCTGGGGTCGCTGAGCGCTGCACCCGAACGAGACCTTTTGCCCTATTTGCCCGCGATGGAATTTTAACCATGCGTTAACTGTTGCGTGGCCCTAATCGGCTGCTTCCAATTGTTTCCGGATACTGTTCTGACGTTCCTGTCGGGGCGCGAACCAAGCGGGCCCGTCAGACAAATCCGCCGAGCAATCCAATGGCCATCGTCTCATCGAGCACCAGCCAGATTTCTCCCGCTCTCGAGCGGGTGTATCACCAGAGCTCCCTGCTCGGTGAGTGGAAAGGCAATTGGGCTGGCAACAACCAGCCCGTCAGCTTCAAGGTCGTGAACATCCGCGGTGCCCGCGCGCAGGTCGAGTACACCCATAACGGGCGCACGGAGCGCGGTTTTGGCGAGGTCGCCGGTTCGCTTCTTACCTTCGGCACGGTCACGGTCGGCACCAAGGACGGCAAGAGTCTGGTGCTGTTGTCATCTGCGGGCGCGGGCAAGCAGACCGCGACTCTCGAGAAGCAGGCGCCGCCGGCCTCCGACAGCCGCCTGATGGGAAGCTGGGGCGGCTATTCCAGTGACAATGGCAAGAGCGCGAGCTTCAGGGTGCTCGCTGTCAACGGCAACGAAGCGCAGGTCAGCGTCACCACCGATGGCGTCACCCGTCAGGGCACCGGCACCGTCTACAAGAACGTCATCATGTTCGGGCAGGCCCAGATTGCGACCGACGACGGGCAGAACGGCAAGATCATCTACCAGGTCCGCAACAAGTCCTTCGTCGTGCCCGTGACGAAATATCCGCCGTCGGATACATCGTCCTCGGTGGACAGAACGGCGTAACGCCTCGCCGTGGTTTGCCGCTGCCTGATGTCGGCGCCGCCACAGTACCGCAATCGAACGCTTCGAGTTACCTGGCACGAGCGGTGGCGGCGGCGGAACGCTCTCGACCTTTTTGTCGCCGTGGGAACCGTGCAAGACCTCGGAAACGCGTGCGGGAGTTGATTGAAGCGACGCTCCGGGCCGGCTCCACTGGCCTTCGGGGCATCCGTCGCGTATAATTTCCGCACTTCCTTGACGGTCATCTCAATGTCCAGCCTCACAGATTCCCGCGCCTTCGCAATTCTCTTCGCCGTGCTTTGCCTCGGCGGAGCATCGGCTCATGCGCAAGTGGCGCCCGTGAGGTATTGGATACCGGGCGGTCCTTTCGGTTGGGGCGGCAGTGTCGGCCAGAGTGCCGACGCCTACGGCAACTTTCCAAGCTTGAAGGCCGGCGATGCCGACGGAAGCTACAGTTTTCGTCCCGGGTTCTTTGTCGGAAGCGAGCGCGGCAATCTCGGTTTGAACGGTTTCAGCCAGAGCGGGCCCGTCGGCAATTTCAGCGCGCTCTCCTACGATGGCACGCAATTTGGTTACAACACCAAGACCGCTGGCGGCATGCCCGTCACGTTCTTTGCCGGTTTCGACACGCTGAAATACGGCGGCGGCATCGGCAGCTCGCTTGCGCCGCTCACCTCCAACGCCTCGCCCGGCTATGGCGCATTTGCGGGTGTCGAGTTTAAGCCGACCTCCAATCTCAGCCTGTCGTTCGGCGCCGGCTTCACCCAGCAGCAATCCGGGCGCATGGACAGCGACATCAACTCGTCGATACTGCCCGGCGAGTCACCGGCGCTGGGCGGTCTTCGCCGTTAGCGCGTGAACTTCGCCACCAGTTCGACATGCGGCGTATGCCGGAACTGGTCGACCGGCACCACGGCATCCATCTTGTAGCCGCCGTCGATCAGCAGCCGCGCGTCGCGGGCAAAGGTCGCGACGTTGCAGGAGACCGCGACCACCACAGGCACTTGGCTGGAGGCGAGCTTCAAGGCCTGCGCCTGCGCGCCCTGGCGCGGCGAGTCGAACACGACGGCGTCGAAATCGCGCAGCTCCGGCGCCACCATGGGACGGCGAAACAGATCGCGCGGCTCGGCCTTGATCGGCTTGAGGCCCGGTGTGCGCGCGGCTTTTTCGAGCGCTGCAATGGCGCCGGCGTCGTTGTCATGGGCGGTGACGCGGGCCTTTTCGGCGAGCCGCAACGCGAACGGACCGACCCCGCAGAAGAGGTCGAGAACGTTCTTCGCCTTGCCGATGCGCTCGGCCACCAGCGACGCAAGCGTCTCTTCGCCGGCGACGGTTGCCTGCAGGAACGAGCCCGGCGGCAGCGTCACTTCGGCGCGGCCCATCTGCACGGTCGGCGGCAGGCGTTGCAGCACCAGCTCGCCGTGCCGTGTCATCCGCGCCAGGCGATGCTGCTCGGCGACGCGCGAGAGCGCCGTCACGAGCGGCGTTGGCAGCGGGCCGGAGCCGCGCACGTCGATGTCGAGACCGTTGGCGGTCGCGGTGACCTGGATGTCCAGCGGTTTCGTCACCGGCATTCTGGACGTCAGCAGCTCGGCGAGCGCCCAGCCGGCATCGAGTGCACCCGCGAGCCCGGGATCGAGGATCGGGCAGCGATCGATCGGGATGACGTCGTGCGAGCTGGCAGCCGAGAAGCCGACCTTGAGGATGTCATGGGTGCCGAACCGCCCGTGCAGCGTGATGCGCCTGCGTCCCGCACCGTGGGCATCGACCAGCGACGCCACCTCGCAGTCGATGCCGGCCTGGGCCAAGGTCTCGACCACGATGCCGCGCTTCCAGGCGTGATACCGTTCACTCGCCCAGTGCTGGATCGCGCAGCCGCCACAGACGCCGAAGTGCGGGCAGAACGGCGTGACGCGCTCGGGGCTGGCGACATCCACCGCGAGCAGCTTGCGGCGGTCAGGATGATTGCCGACGACATGATCGACTTCGACAGTCTCGCCGCCGAGCGTGTAAGGCACATAGATGGCTTCCCCAGCGTCGAGCGAGACGCCGTCGCCGCGATGGCCGACGTGATCGATCGTCACGCGCTCAACCACGGCGGGCGCCCAGGAAGAATTCGATGTTCCCGTCGCCGCCGGTGATCGCCGACGGGAACACCTCGATATCGGTGCAGCCGAGCGAGGCCGCAAAGGCGGCGATGTCGTCGCAGATCTCACGGTGCACGGCGGCGTCGCGGACGATGCCCTTCTTGTTGTGCTTCCGGTCCGCCTCGAATTGCGGCTTGATCAGTGCCAGCAGCCTCATCGGCGCGGCCGCCAGCGACAGCGCCACGGGCAGCACCGTCTTGAGCGAGATGAAGCTGACGTCGATCACGACGACATCCGGCCGCGCCGGCAAACGCTTGCCGTCATAGGCGCGGATGTCGGTCTCTTCCATCGACACGATCTTGGAGTGACCGCGCAGCGAGGGATGCAGCTGGCTGGTGCCGACATCGACGGCAAAGACGAGACTTGCGCCATTCGCCAGCAGCACCTCGGTGAATCCGCCGGTGGACGCGCCGACGTCGAGGCAGACATGGTCCTCGATCTCGATCGGGTAGCGCTCCAGCGCGCCGGCGAGCTTGACGCCGCCGCGGGAGACGTAGGGGTGCGCGGGCTCGGCCTGGATCACGGCGTCCTCGGCGATCGTCTCCGACGGCTTTGCGACCTGCTTGTCGTCGGCCGTGACGAGCCCGGCCTCGATCGCCGCGCGCGCCCGCGCCCGGCTCTCGAACAGGCCGCGCTCAACCAGCAGAACATCCGCGCGCTTGCGGGCAGGGGACATCATCTCTCCGAAGACGCCTGAGGCGCTTATGTAGCGATCAATCGCGCGGCCGCCATCCGGACGCAAGCCTCGAACGCGGCCAAATCGTGCCAGACGTCGATCGGCATCTGCGCCGGCGTCACCAGCGGGCAGCCATGCAGCTCCAGCGCATGGATCATCATGAGATTGTCGACGAGGCCAAAATCCTCGACCGTCAGCCCCTGCGCGTCGACTAGCCGCCCGTCCTCGGACGTCACGTCCAAGAAGCGACTGAGGCGGTCGGCATAGGCGGCGCCGTCATTGGAATAGGCGAGGCAGAACTTGCGGCGGCCGGCCATGTAGCCGAGCTCGTAGACGGTGCCGGGATCGGCGCCCGCGCCGCGGAATGGCGTGAGGTTGGCGATGATCGCATCGGCCGAGTCCATCATCGCCTCGTTGCCGCAAAAGATCTGCCGCGAGGCGTCGGGAGCGGCGAGGTCGATCTCGTTGTCGAGGGGATAGAGGCCGGTGAGGCCGTGCGCAGCACAGATCGCGGCCTTCTGCCGGCCAATCTCGACCGCATCTGGCAGGAACACGTCGGGGCCTGCCAGATAGATTTTCATCGAGCTGATTCGCGGAAGGTCAAAGCTCGCTGTCAGGCGAGCTTGACCGTCTCGGCCTTGACGTCCTTGCCGAGCGCCTCGAACACCTTGGCGACGATGCCCTTGGCGTCGAGACCGGCACGACCGTACATCGCCGCCGGGGTGTCGTGGTCCTGGAACACGTCGGGCAGCACCATGGTGCGGAACCGCACCAGGCCGCTGTCGAGCGCGCCCTGATCGCTCAGGTACTGCGCGACATGCGAGCCGAAACCGCCGACCGAGCCTTCCTCGATGGTGATGAGGATCTCGTGGTCGCGCGCGAGCTTGAGCACCAGCTCGGTGTCCAGCGGCTTCATGAAGCGCGCATCCGCGATCGTGGTCGAAAGGCCGTGGGCTGCGAGCTCGTCGGCGGCCTTCTCGCATTCGGCAAGGCGCGTGCCGAAGGAGAGCAGGGCAATCTTGCTGCCCTGGCGGACGATGCGGCCCTTGCCGATCTCGAGCGGAATGCCGACTTCGGGCATCTCGATGCCGCGGCCTTCGCCGCGCGGATAGCGCAGCGAGCTCGGACGATCGTTGATCGCGACCTGCGTTGCAACCATGTGCACCAGCTCGGCTTCGTCGGCCGCGGCCATGATCACCATGTTCGGCAGACAGCCGAGATAGGCGTTGTCGAACGAGCCGGCATGGGTGGCGCCGTCGGCGCCGACGAGGCCGGCGCGGTCGATGGCGAAGCGCACGGGCAGGCTCTGGATCGCGACGTCATGCACGATCTGGTCGTAGCCGCGCTGCAGGAAGGTCGAGTAGATCGCGCAGAAGGGCTTGTAGCCTTCGGTGGCGAGGCCGGCGGCGAACGTCACTGCGTGCTGCTCGGCAATGCCGACGTCGAAGGTGCGGTCCGGGAACGCCTTGTTGAAGATGTCGACGCCGGTGCCGGAGGGCATCGCCGCGGTGATGGCGACGATCTTGTCGTCCTTCTCCGCTTCCTTGACGAGGCTCTGGCCGAACACGTTCTGATAGGCCGGTGCATTCGGCTTGGACTTGGCCTGGGTGCCGGTCGCAACGTCGAACTTGACCACGGCGTGGTACTTGTCGGCGGAGGCTTCCGCCGGGCCGTAGCCCTTGCCCTTCTGCGTCACGACGTGAACCAGGATCGGGCCGGTCTCCATGTCGCGCACGTTCTTCAGCACGGGCAGGAGATGGTCGAGGTTATGACCGTCGATCGGGCCGACATAGTAGAAGCCGAGCTCCTCGAACAGCGTGCCGCCGTCCATCATGAAGCCGCGGGAATATTCCTCGACGCGGTTGGCGCGGCTGGCGATGATCTTGGGCAAGCGCTTGTTGATCTGCTTGGCCGCATCGCGCAGCGTGCGGTAGGTCTTGCCCGAGTAGAGCCGCGACAGGTAGGCGCTCATCGCGCCGACCGGCGGCGCGATCGACATGTCGTTGTCGTTGAGGATGACGATCAGGCGCGAGTTCATCGCACCCGCATTGTTCATGGCCTCATAGGCCATGCCCGCCGACATCGCGCCGTCACCGATGACGGCGATAACGTTGTTCTTGCCGCCAGCGAGGTCGCGCGCGACCGCCATGCCGAGGCCGGCGGAGATCGAGGTCGAGGAATGCGCGGCGCCGAACGGATCGTAATCGCTCTCGCTGCGCTTGGTGAAGCCGGACAGGCCGCCGCCGGTGCGCAGCGTGCGGATGCGATCGCGCCGGCCGGTGAGGATCTTGTGCGGATAGGCCTGGTGGCCGACGTCCCAGATCAGCCGGTCGCGCGGGGTGTCGAAGACGTAATGGATCGCAGTGGTGAGCTCGACCACGCCGAGGCCCGCGCCGAAATGACCGCCGGTCACCGAGACGGCATCGATGGTCTCCTGACGCAGCTCGTCGGCGACCTGTCGAACCTGCTCGACCTTGAGCTTGCGCAGGTCGTCGGGCGTCCGGATGGTGTCGAGAAGCGGCGTTTTACTATATGCGTTCACGGCGATTTCCAATTTGTCAGCGCCGGAAGATCGTTCCGGTGCGCGATGGGTTTGCTCAATATCGGCGCAGCGCGAGTCCTTAAACCGTCGGAGCCACCTGCATGGGGCAAAGCCCCGTCTTCAAGCTTAGGTGAGCTTAAGTGCTCTCCGGTTCAGTCTCTGTGATCCCTGTCACTTAGATCGGCTTCGTCCATCCCAGCCAATTCATCAGCAGTTTGAAGCGCTTGTCGTCGGCAATCAGTGCCTACGCAAGGCTTACAAAAAGCCACACTCCGCGCAGCTTTACACCAAAGCTTGGGCCAAAGCCAACCCGCTGGGCCGATTACGGGCATGCACCTGCAACCCCCGGGCCAGAGTGGTTAATCCCGGCGCCAGCTCAAGAGTTCCAAGCTTGCTCGGTTCCTCGGCAGGTTTTTGGGGTGTGAGAAGCTGCTTTAGACGGGATTTTCGGAGACGATGGGCCCGCGTGAGGGAGTTCCATGATCTCCCCGGGCCCGGTTCCCTGGATCAAAGCAGCAGCAGCGGCCCGACGCGGGCGTGCGATCATGAAAAATTGCGGGTGGCCGATGCGTGGGATGGGCGGTTTTGAAGGCGGCCCTTACTGGACGTCGAGCGGCGCGGTGCCGGTGGCCTGGCCGCTGGCATCGGTGGTGATCTTGTCGACGCGCGCCTCAGCCTGGCGCAGCAACTCCTCGCAGCGGCGCTTCAGGGCCTCGCCGCGCTCGTAGATCGTCACGGATTCCTCGAGGGGCACCTTGCCGTCCTCGAGCCGCTTCACGATCGTTTCGAGCTCCTCGATGGCGCGTTCGAAGGTCAGCCTGGAGACGTCGATTTGGGTATTTTCGGCCATATAAGTTTCCGATTGCCCGATTCGCTTCACGTCGGAGAAAGCAAAGTTTTGCGGGCGCAATGTGGCGGGTGCGTCAGGCGCCCATCAGGGCGCCGACATGCGCCGTAACAGATTCTTTCAGTCCTTGCAGGTCGTAGCCGCCTTCGAGCACAGAAACAACGCGCCCCCCGGCGGTCTTGTCGGCGAGGTCCATCAGCTTGCGCGTCACCCAGGCATAATCCTCCGCGCGCAAATTCAGCGACGCCAGCGGATCGCGATAATGCGCGTCGAAACCGGCAGAGATGACGAGCAGCTCCGGGCTGAATTTTTCGAGCTGCGGCAGGATCAAATTCTCGAACGCGATGCGGAATTCCGGCCCGCCGTCCTCGGAGGCGAGCGGCGCGTTGACGATGGTGTCGTGGTCGCCGCGCTCGCTCTTGGCACCGGTGCCCGGAAACAGCGGCATCTGGTGCGTCGAGCAGTACATCACGGTCGGGTCCGACCAGAAGATGTCCTGTGTGCCGTTGCCGTGATGCACGTCGAAATCAACGATGGCCGCGCGCTTGATGCCGTATTTGCGCTGCGCGTGGCGCGCGGCGATGGCGACGTTGTCGAAGAAGCAGAAGCCCATCGGCTTGCCGATCTCGGCGTGGTGGCCGGGCGGGCGCACCGCGACGAAGGCATTGCGATGCTCGCCGGCCATCACCGCTTCGGTCGCCGCGACCGCGCCGCCGACGCCGCGCATCACCGCTTCCCACGTGCCCGGCGACATCGAGGTGTCGCCATCGATATAGACCTGTCCGCTGGTCGGCGCGATGTGGCGCAGCTCCGTGACGTAGTGCTCGTTGTGGCAGAGCGTGACGAGGTCGAGATCGCCCTCCGGTGCCTGGTCGCGCACCAGGAACTGGAAGCGCTCATGCGACAGCGCCTCCTCCACCGCACGCAGGCGGTCCGGCCTTTCAGGGTGTCCCGGCGGCGTGACGTGGTCGAGGCAGGCCTTGTGGGAGAGGAGAAGCGTACTCATCAGTCGGCCTCATGGGATGCGGGCTCTCGACGTCGCTTGGCGCATCCGGCGCCAAAACGCAAATGCAAAACCCAATCTATGCGTTCCCCCGGGAATGGCAAAGGGTGGTCCCGGACCGGTCCGTTTGATCCGGATCAATTCACGCGCAGGATGCGGCTCAGCGGCAGCGGCCCGATCGGTCCGTGCGCCCTGAAGAACGCGAACAGCGCGTCGGCGTCGTAGCCGCCATATTGCGGCCCCGTGCCCTGTTTGACGACAGTGAAGCCGTCGCCACCGACTGCGAGGTAATCGTTGAGGGTGACGCGGTAGCCGCTTCCGGCTTCGATCGGTCTGCCGTTGAGTGTCATCTTCTCGTTGATCACGCGCTCGCCGTACGGCTTCGCCGCATCCCAGGCGTAACTGAACCCGTTCGAGACCTGGAGAATCCGCGGCCGCTTCGGATCGAGCCATTGCTGCTCCAGCATGTCCTTGAGCTGGCTGCCCGTGAGCGTCATGGTGACGAGCCGGTTGCGGAACGGCTGGCTGGCGAAAACGTCGCCGAAGGTGATCGCGCCGTTCTCCTTTGGAACGATGTCGGTGCGGATGCCGCCGGGATTGGTGAGTGCGATGACGGCACCGCCGTCCCTGGAGTCCCGGGTCGCGGCGAGCTGCGCGTCCGCAATGACGTCGCCGAGCGCGCTTTCGCCGGCCTCGTTCGGCACGCGTGACAGCGTCTGCGTCACCGATCCAGCCGGGCGATTGGCGATCGGCGCCGAAAGTCTGTCGTAGGCATCGATCAGTGCGGTCTGCTCGGGATCCCTAGGCAGCGAGGCATTGGCGACGAGGACGTTCTCGGCCTTGGCGCTGACGACGTCGCGGGTTACAGGATCGAGCTTGAGATCGATCGCGGTGACCAGCGTACCGTATTTGTCGCCGCTGGTGACGAGCCGCCCGTCAATATCGCAGACATAAGCACGATGGGTGTGGCCACTGACCACGACGTCGACGGCGCGATCGAATTTCTTCACGATGTCGACGATCGGCCCGGTGATGGCAGGGCATTCATTGTAGTCACCGGCCGGCTCGCCGCCCTGGTGGATCAGCACCACGATCGCCTCGACCCCGCGCGCCTTCAGCTGCGGCACCAGCGCGTTCACCGTCTCGGCTTCGTCGCGGAATTCGAGGCCCGTGACGCCCGATGGCGAGACGATGCCCGCGGTCTCCTTCAAGGTGAGCCCGATGAAGGCGATGGGGATGCCCTCGAACTCCCTGATCTCGTAAGGCGGCAGCACGCTCCTGCCGGTCGTGGTCTCGATGGTGGACGCCGCGAGATAGTGGAATTTGGCGCCCGTAAAGGGATGCGGCCCCTGACAGCCGTCGACGGGATGACAACCCCCGTTCTGCATCCGCAACAGCTCGGTCTTGCCCTCGTCGAATTCGTGATTGCCGACCGAACTGATCGCGAGCCCCATCATCGAGAGCGACTCGATCGAAGGCTCGTCGTGGAACATTGCCGACAGGAACGGGCTCGCGCCGATCAGGTCGCCGGCGGCGACGAAGATCGTGTTCTTGTGGCCCTCGCGCAGCTGCTTCACCAGCGTCGCCATGTATTCGGCACCGCCGGCGGCCACCATCACCTTCCTGGACTTGTCCTCGGGATCGCTGATCCGGATGCCGCCCGGCGGCGGGCGCAGATTGCCGTGGAAATCGTTGATCGCGAGGATGCGCAGCTCGACGGGTGCGGCGGTTTGGGCGGACGCGGGCAGGGCGGCGAGCGCGAGCGAGAAGACGGTCAGGCGGAGAACATGTCGCATGGAACCAGACTAGTCGTTCCGCACGAAGATTTCACGAAAGTTCTCGCCGTCATTCCGCGGCGATGCGCCGGACGGCAGCCTATTTTTTCTTCTTCCTGTTCGCAAAAGCGTTGAATGCGGCGGTGGCTTCTTCCGACTTCAACCGCTCGCCGAACAAATGGGCCTCCTGGTCGATGCGGCGGGTGAGCTCCTCGGATGCGACGCGCAGCAGTTTGCGCGAGGTCGCGACCGCTTCGGCGGGGAGCCTGCAGATATCGCGCGCCACCTTGCGCGCCTCGACCTCGGTATGCCCCGGCGAGACCACGGTGTTGACGAAGCCGGCGGCATGCGCTTCCGCGGCCGTAAAAGTCCGTCCCATCACCAGCATGGCGAAGGCGCGCTGGTAGCCCATCGTGTTCGGCATCAAAAGGCTGGACGCGCCGACCGGCACCAGCCCGAGATGGATGTAGGGCGCGGAGAAGGTCGCCGCGTTCGAGGCCAGCACATAGTCGCAATGGAACAGCATCACGGTGCCCATGCCGATCGACGCGCCGTCCACGGCCGCGATCACTGGCTTGGCGTTGAGTGCGAGCGAATAGAGAAACTTGGCGCCGTCGGACAGCGTCTCGGGGCGGGACGTATCGGCGTGCATGAAATCGTCGATGTCGTCGCCGGCGGTGAACACGCCGGAGCCGCCGGTGATGATCATGCAGCGGATGTCGGGATTGTTCTGCGCGGTGTCGATCGCGCGGCTCATCTCCCGATACATGTCCTGCGTGATCGCGTTCTTCTTGCTCGGGCGACGCAGGGTGATCACGCGCGTTCCGCGCTCTTCGGTGACGATGATGTTGCCATTCGGCATGAAGGGGGCCCCTGCGGTCGCCGCGACACTGACATTGGCTAGACTCGCGAAACGTCAGCCTACATCATCTTGCAGGCGTGCCAATGCGTTGGCTCGACCTTTTGGAGACTGAATTCGCGTGAGACGGCCGCATCACGCTCCCCTCCGTGCTGCGCGTTGCAACAATCGGCTACCTTTTTCATTTGAAAAACCCCTGGTTGTGGTGCACGATCGCCTCGCGCCGTTCCATTTGGCCGATTGCCCGATTGATGATTGCCGCTACGCGTGTTGACGAATCCTCGCTGCACTATCGCGGCTGGCGCGTCGTGCTGGCCTGCTTCCTGATGGCTTTCTTCATGTTCGGCTTCGGTCTGTACGGCCAGGGCGTCTATCTCGCCGAGCTGCAGCGCGCCCATGGCTGGCCGGGCACGCTGGTCTCCGCAGCCAGCACCTTTTCCTTTCTCCTGACTGCCGTGCTCGTCATCTTCACCGACGATCTGCTCGCCCGCATCGGGCTGCGGTCGCTGATACTGTGCGGCCTGTCGGCGCTCGGCGCTTCGACGGTGCTGCTGGCGCTGCTGCAGACGCCCTGGCAGCTCTACCTCGCCTATGCGCTGATGTCGGTCGGCTGGACCGGCATGGGCACGGTGGTGATCGCGACCGTGCTGAACTCCTGGTTCGAACGGCGCCGCGGGCTCGCGCTCAGCCTCGCCTACAACGGCGCGACCTGCGGCGGCATCGTGCTCGTGCCGCTGCTGCTGACGCTGAGCGGCAGCATCGGCTTCCGTTCCGCGATGCTGGCAGCCACGCTGGCGATGGTGGTGCTGGTGCTGCCGGTGGTGGTCATCTTCACAGGCTGGCCGACGGAAATGCCGCCGACGCCGGGCGGGGATTCATTCGATGGCGGCACCGCCGTGCCTGCGGTTCACTCGCGCAAGACGCTGCTCGCCAACGCGGCGTTCTGGACCATGGTGCTGCCGATCGCGATCGCGCTGCTGGCGCAGATGGGATTCATCATCCACCAGGTGACGTTCCTCGAACCGCTGATCGGCCGCGCCAGTGCGGGCCTTGCCGTCACCATCATGGCGGCGATGGCGGTGGTCGGGCGCCTGTCGCTCGGCCTGTTCGTGGACCGGCTCGATCCGCGGCTCGCCTGCGCGGCATCGATGACGAGCCAGGCGGCGGCTCTGTTCGTGCTTCTGCAAACCACGAACCCGACCGTGCTGCTCGCGTGCTGCGCCGTCTACGGTTTCTCGATCGGCAACATGATCACGTTCCCGCCTTTGATCATCCAGCGCGAGATCGGCGCCAGCGCCTTCGCCGCCGCGATGGGACTGGGCACCTCGATCAGCGGCATCGTCAGTGCCTTCGGCCCCGGCATCGTCGGTCTTGTGCGCAGCGTAACCGGCGATTACACGAGCGCGTTTGCGATGTGCGTGGTGCTAGATCTGGTGGCGACGGCCGTTGTGCTGTGGCGGCCGGGGAGACGCACGAAGCTCGCGGCTTCGTAGCCCGGATGGAGCGCAGCGCAATCCGGGGCCGTCATCGCTCGTGGCACGAATCCTGGATTGCGCTGCGCTCAATCCAGGCTACGCATCGCAGCTATCCCAGCAGCACCGCATCCGCCGCCGCGACCGACTCCGCGCTCTCCGTCACGGTGCGCTCGAGCGCGCCAGCCTGTACGGCGATGTTCTCGGCGAAGAAGCGCGCCAGCGAGACGTAGCGCACGGCGTCCGTGACGCCATCGGATTTCGCGGCGAGCGCTTCGGATGCCAGCATGCAGCCGCCGAGCGTGGCGCCGAACTGCTGCAGATACGGCGTCGCGCCGGCCAGCGCCTCGTTCGGCGCGGAAGGAAGCCGCTCCAGCAGCCATTTGCTGGTGCGCGTCAGCGCCTCCAGTGCCTCGCGCAATTTCACGCCCGTGGTGCCGAAGGCGGGATCGTTGGAGGCTTCGACCTGCTTCACGATGGCCGAGAGCTCGTCGAGCAGCGCCCACACCGATGCGCCGCCGTTGGCTGCGAGCTTTCGCGTGACGAGGTCGATGGCCTGGATGCCGTTGGTGCCCTCGTAGATCGCGGTGATGCGGGCATCGCGATAGTGCTGCGCCGCGCCGGTCTCCTCGATGAAGCCCATGCCGCCATGCACCTGCACGCCGAGATAGGCGACCTCGTTGCCGATATCGGTGGAATAGCCCTTGGCCATCGGCGTCAGCAGTGCCGCGCGCGCGGCAGCGTCCGCGCGGACCTTCGGATCGCTGGCGCGGGTCGAGACGTCGATCGCGACGGCGGTCGCATAGCAGATGGTGCGCGCCGCCGCGGTCTGCGCCCGCATCCGCATCAGCATGCGCTTGACGTCGGGATGCACGAAGATCGGATCGGAGCCGTCACCCTTGTTGCCGAGGGCGCGGCCCTGCTTGCGCTCTTGTGCGTACGACAATGCCTGCTGATAGGCGCGGTCGGCGACACCGACGCCTTCGAGGCCGACGCCGAGGCGGGCCTGGTTCATCATCGTGAACATGCAGCGCATGCCCTGGTTCTCTTCGCCGACCAGGAAGCCGATGGCGCCGCCATGGTCGCCCATGGTCATGGTGCAGGTGGGGGAGGCATGCATGCCGAGCTTGTGCTCGACGCCAGAGGCAAAAATGTCGTTGCGCGCACCGAGCGAGCCGTTTTCGTTCACCATGAATTTGGGAACGAGGAACAGCGATATCCCCTTGGTGCCGGCGGGCGCGTCCGGCAGGCGCGCCAGCACGAAATGCACGATGTTGTCGGTCATGTCGTGCTCGCCATAGGTGATGAAGATCTTCGTCCCCTTGATGCGATAGGTGCCGTCGGCCTGCTTCTCGGCGCGGGTGCGCAGCGCGCCGACATCGGAGCCGGCCTGCGGCTCGGTCAGCTGCATCGTGCCGGTCCATTCGCCGGAGACGAGCTTCTCGAGATAGATGTTCTTCAGCTCGTCGCTGCCATGCGCGTCCAGCGCCTCCATCGCCGACGCCGTCAGCAGCGGGCAGAGGCCGAAGGCGACGTTGGCGGCACTCCAGATCTCGGTGCAGGCGGCGTTGATGGCGAGCGGCAGGCCCTGGCCGCCGAAATCCTCGGGGCCGGAGACCGCGTTCCAGCCGCCCTCGGTCCAGCGCTTGTAGGCATCCGGCCAGCCCGGCGCGGTCGTGACCTTGCCGTCGCTGAGCTTGATGCCGTGCTCGTCGCCGACCTTGTTCAGCGGCGCCAGCACGTCGGTTGCGAACTTGCCGGCTTCCTCCAGCACGGCGCTCACGATATCGCCGTCGAAATCGCCGTAATGGCCGGCCTCCATGGCAGCCTTCAGGCCGGCGCCGTGGTTGAGCGACAGCAGCATGTCAGAGATCGGCGCGCGGTAGGTCATGGCTCACTCCCGGAGAGACAGGTCTTGGCGTCGTATTCCCATGAAACGGCGGAGGTCTCAACTGTCGGGAGGGGGTGGCGGAACGCCTGTCGGGAGCGGGGGGCGTAGCGCCCATATAAGGCATGGCGCGGCGCCACCGGCGCCTGTGGTATTTTGCCCCTCCGGGCGGTTGAAATGCCGCGCCTCTCCCTATAGACCGGCACCACTCGAGGGAATCCGCGGACGCTCGTGTCGTCGCCGTTCCCGAAGGCCTGATGGGGCGTAGCCAAGTGGTAAGGCAGCGGATTTTGATTCCGCCATTCGGAGGTTCGATCCCTCCCGCCCCAGCCAGCGCTTAGCTCGCGGCGCTTACTCGGTCGCTTCCATGTGGTTTTGGTCCACGACCCGCAGCGTCCGTCGCACCATGCCCTCGACAATGACCGCCGACTCGCTTGGACGCAGATGGATCGCCGTGGACCTGAGCAGCCATGGCAACACCGCCTGCTCGAGCCGCTCCTCATAGGCGTGGCGCATCATGTCGAAGGCCATCAAGCCTGGACCCGCCAGGATGACGTGGTGCGGTCGCAGCACCGATATCGTTGCAGCGACGGCCTCGGCGAGCGCGCGACCCGCCTGCAGGAATAGGTGCTCGAGACGTGGATCTCCGCCCAGTGCGCGCTCGCGTAGCAGGGCCATCTGTCCCTCGGACGGCTGCTGCGAGTCCGCCGGCGGCAGATCGAGAAAGGTGCGGGCGTCGCGGTAGAGCGCATAATCAGCAAGATAAGCCTCGATACAGCCGCGCTGGCCGCAACGGCATTGCGGGCCGTCCGGCGCCAGCTTGACATGGCCGATCTCGCTGCCGGCGCCCCAGCGTGCTTCACCATCGGCAACGACGCCCATCCCGATGCCGTGACCGACCATGATCGTGGCCGAGAGGCCTTCCGCCAATGCCGGTTCGGCGGCCGTGAGGGCGAGCGCGACCGCGACAGCGTCGTTCGCCATCACGACCTCGACCCCGAACGCCTGACGTATCGGCGTCGCCAGATCGACTTCGGTGATCGACAGCGCGGGACTCCACAGCGTCGTGCCGGTGTCGACGTTCACGATGCCTTGCAGCGCGATCCCGATTCCCAACAGCCGATGGCGCGGCGTCGCCGTCGCATCGAGCAACGCATTGATCTGCGCGATCACGAGATCGCGCAGCGCGGCTGCATCGAGCGCGCGCGTCGACAGTGCAAGTCGCGACTGCGCCACGCCGGAGCCCCGGAAATCCGCGATCAGCGTCTCGATCAGGTTCATGCGGACCGAGATCGACACGATGCGCCCGAACTCCGGGTTCAGGGTCAGCAGCACGGCCGGCCGGCCGCGGCGACGGCCATTCGGCCCGTCCGCATCCTCTTCCTCGCCGTCCTCGGACCACGGCGTTGCCGCCGTCTCCGTCTCGCACAGCAGCTCTTCCGCGATCAGCCGCGACGTCAGGCCGGAAACAGCCGGGAAGCTCAGGCCTGTACTCCGGGCGAGCGCCACGCGTGGCAGCGGCCCCTGGCGTCGCAAGACGTCGACGAGCCGGCCGCGGTTGGATTCGCGGGCCGTGTTCGACACGCGTCTGGACGGCTCAATTTGGTCAACCATGCTGCCTCTTTAATTCATCACGTAAATTTAATGGAGAGGATGAGATGCCCGTGTGACCGAAAAAGCACAATCGGATTCGGTTTTCAGCAGCCATATTTACTATTATCGTACCATCTGTACTATTTAGACTTGAAGAAGGGGCAAGTACATCCTGATCCGGCTGGTTTGCCCTGCGGCATTTGTTCGCGATGTAAATAAAAGATGGCGCATAAGCGCTGTGAAACCCCTGAACCGGGGTGACCAAGGGAGGTGTACATGAACGGATCGATCAAGAAACTCATGGTGTCGCTGTTTGCGACCGCAGCTGCGCTGGCGCTTGCCACGGGGGCGGCGCAGGCCCAGCAGAAAAAGACCATCGCGCTGGTGACCAATGCTGCGGCCGATTTCTGGACCATCGCCGGCCGCGGGCTCGAAAAGGCTCAGAAGGAGCACCCGGAATACGACATCCAGTTGATCGTTACCAACGAGGCGACCGCGGCAGGCCAGCGGCGCGAGCTGGACGACCTGCTGGTGCGCGGCGTCGCCGGTATCTCGATCTCGGTCGACGATGCGCCGCACGCGACCGAAGAGCTCAACAAGGTTGCGGCCAAGACCGTGCTGATCACGACGGACAGCGACGCGCCGCAGAGCAATCGGCTTGCCTATATCGGCACCGACAACGTCGCGGCCGGACGCCAAGCTGGCGAAGAAATCAAGAAGGCGCTGCCGAACGGCGGAAAGATCGCGCTGTTCGTCGGCACGATGGACGCGGACAATGCCCGCGAGCGGGTGCAGGGCATCAAGGACGCCATCGCCGGCACCAAGGTCGAGCTGGTCGACGTGTTCACCGACCAGGTGGACTTCGCCAAGGCCAAGGCGAACATGGAGAACGTGCTGGTCAAATATCCCGACATCGCGCTGTTGTCCGGGCTTTGGAGCTACGAGACACCGCTGATCTATGACGCGGTCAAGGCGGCGGGCAAGGCCGGCAAGGTGAAGATCGTCGGTTTCGACGAGGACCAGCGCACGTTGCGGGGTGTTTCCGACGGCACGATCGAGTCGACGGTGGTGCAGCAGCCCTACGAGTTCGGCTATCTCTCCGCCACCAACATCATCAAGACGCTGAACGGCGACAAGTCCTGGATCCCGGCGGGCGGCAAGCTGATCGTGCCGACCAAGGTGATCAGCAAGGCCAACGTCGCGGCGTTCACCGCAGACATGAAGAACCTCCTCAAGAAGTGAGTATCAGGCGCCCGGCGGCACGGCCGCCGGGCGTCGCGCGGGAGGAAATGAATGGCGGAAATCCTGTTCGAACTCGCCGGGATCAGCAAATCCTATCCCGGGGTCATGGCGCTCGATGACGTCAGTTTGCACGTGAATCGCGGTGAGGTCGTGGGCCTGATCGGCGAGAACGGCGCCGGCAAGTCGACGCTGATGCGCGTGCTGGGCGGCGTGATCGCGCCGAGCGAGGGCGTGATCCGCATCGGCGGCACCGACCATGCACGTGTGACGGTGACCGAGGCGACGCAGGCCGGCATCGCCTTCGTGCACCAGGAACTGAACCTGTTCGAAAATCTCGACGTCGCAGCCAACGTGTTTATCGGGCGCGAGAAGCTGATGGGCGGGCCGCTAAAGCTGGTGGACAATGCCGAGATGCGTGATCGCGTGACGCCGCTGCTGGAGCGGCTGGGTGCCGATTTCGCGCCGGATACGCTGGTCGAAGACCTCTCCATCGCCGAGCGTCAAATGGTGGAGATCGCCAAGGCGCTCTCGATCGACGCCCGCGTGATCATCATGGACGAGCCGACCTCCAGCCTGACGATTTCGGAGACGGAACGGCTGCTGGAAGTGATTGCCGATCTGAAGGCGCACGGCATTTCGGTGATCTATATCTCTCACCGGCTCGGCGAGATCATGACCTGCGCTGACCGCGTCGTGGTGCTGCGCGACGGGCGCACTGTTGGCGAGTTGGCGCGGGACCAGCTGAGCCACGCCGCAATGATCCGGCTGATGATCGGCCGCGACCTGAAAGCGCTGCATACCCCGCCGAAACAGGCACCGCAACCGGGCGGCTGCGATATCGTCGGCGTCGTGACATCAGCCTTCCCCGACCGGCAGGTTGATCTTTCCGTGCGGCATGGCGAGATCCTGGGCCTGGCGGGGCTCGTGGGCGCCGGCCGCACCTCTCTTGCCCGCGCAGCGTTTGGCATTGACCCGCTGCTGGGAGGCGAGATCAGGATCGACAACGCGCCGGTCGCTGTCGCATCGCCGCGCGACGCGATCAGCCAAGGCATCTATCTGGTGCCGGAGGACCGCAAGAAATCCGGGCTCGTGCTGGAATTGCCGATCCGCGAGAACATGACGCTGGCGAGCCTGTTGGATCATGCGCGGATGTGGCTGGTCAGCGGCGCAGCCGAGCGCAAGGTCGCGAAAGAGCAGGTCAGGCGCCTCTCCATCAAGGCGCCGAGCATCGACATGGAGGTAGTGACGCTCTCCGGCGGCAACCAGCAGAAGGTCGTGCTCGGCAAATGGCTGTCCATGCAGCCGCGCGTGATGTTCTTCGACGAGCCGACCCGCGGCATCGACGTCGGCGCCAAGGGCGAGATCTACGCGTTGATGCGCGAGCTTGCCGACCAGGGCGTCGCGATCGTGATGATCTCCTCGGACATGGAGGAAGTCATCGGCGTCTCCGACCGCGTAGCGGTCATGCATGAAGGCAGCGTCAGCGGCGTGCTCGAGCGGGAGCAGTTCAGCGAATACAACGTATTGCGACTGGCCATGGGTCAGGCGCTCGAAACCGCGGAAGCGGCCGCGCCATGATCAGGAAAGAGCTCGGTCTGGGATTGCTGCTGGTGGTGATCGCCGCCATCACGGGCGCGATCAATCCCGCCTTCCTGTCGCTGGTGAACCTCTTGAACATGGCCAATCTGATCGGCCTGTTCGGTGTGTTCGCGCTCGGCGAGGGGCTCGTAATCATCACCGGCGGCATCGACCTGTCGCTCGGCTCGATGTTTGCGCTGCTCGGCGTCGTGTTCGTCGACCTTCTGACGACCTACGAGGTGCCGTGGCCCCTGGCGCTCGTGGCCGTGCTGCTGGGCGGGCTGGTGCTTGGCGGCATCCAGGGGTTCCTGATCACCCGGCTGAAGATGCAGCCCTTCATCGTGACGCTGTGTGGCTTGCTGATCTATCGCGGCGCCGCCCGCTACTACACGAGCGATTCGACCCGCGGCTTCGGTTACGGCGACGAGGCCGCGACACTGAGCAACATCGCTTCGGGCAATGTGGCGGGAATCCCGAACACCTTCATCCTCCTGATCATCCTTGCGCTGATCCTCGGCGTGCTGCTGCACCGCTCGGTCTACGGGCGCTGGCTTTATGCCGTCGGCAAGAACGAGGAAGCCGCGCGCTTCTCGGGCATCAACACGAACTTCGTGATCGCAACCGCCTATATCATCAGCGGCGGGCTCGCCGGAGTTTCGACGGTCTTGTTCGTGTTCTACACGAACTCGGTCTCGCCGAGCTCCTTCGGCAATTTCTACGAGCTCTACGCGATCGCCGCCGCCGTCCTGGGCGGGTGCAGCTTGCGCGGCGGCGAGGGGTCTATTCTCGGCATCGTGCTGGGCACGGCGCTGCTGCAGGTGTTGCAGAACCTGGTGAACATCCTGGGCATTCCCAATTCGCTGAACTTCGCGGTGATGGGCACGGTGATTCTGATCGGCGTATTGGCGGATCAGCAATTGCAGGTACGACGGCGGCGCAAGCAGGCACTGGCCGGCGTCGCCCGCGCCGCGCCGAAATCGACATTGGCCGATCAAGTCCAGGGCGCGTCACCGCGCGCCGCGGATGCGTTGCCGGCGAGAACGGGTGATCGGGCATGACGGATCCAGGCTCCAGTTGATACAAGGCTGCCTGGTCGGCGGCCGCTGGGGAGGGAGTGCGTTCCAGGCTCGAGGGCTTTGGGCAGGGACGTGAGGCGAAACAAGCAAAGCCTGAGACGGCGGGAGGACGAGTAAAATGTTGCGCAGGTTTATAAACACCGCAGGGGTGTGCGGTGTGGGGATTGCTTTCTCATCGCTGTTTTGCGGTGGAGTATATGCGGCCGATTTTTCGACGAAAGCTGCACCTGTTCCGTATGGTACGGCTGACGATTTCTGGACGCGGCCGTATCTGTTCGGCGATCTCGGCAGGACCAAGCTGAAGGAACAGGGCATCGAGCTGGGCCTGACGCTCGGCAACGAATCCGTCGGCAACGTCTCGGGTGGAAGCAGGAACACCGCAGCCAACGCCGGTCAGTTGTGGTTCGGCGCGAAGCTGGATATGGGAAAACTCGCCGGCATCCCCGGCGGCACCGTCGGTCTCACGCTGGTCGACCGCTTCGGCAAGAACCTGAATACCGAAGCGGACATTCCCGCCTTGCAGCTGACCAACGAAGTGTTCGGCCGCGGCAATATTCTGCGCCTGACGCAGCTCTATTATTCGCAGAAGCTTTTCGATGACCGCCTTGAACTCAAGGGCGGCCGTCTTCCGGTCGGCTCCGACTTCTTCTTCGGTCTCTGCGAGTTCATCAACCTGACCTTCTGCGGCGGCCAGCCCGGCAACATCCAGGGCGGCTACATCTACAATTGGCCGGTGAGCCAGTGGGCCGGTGTCGTGCATTACAAGATCGCGCCGGAATTCACGGTGTCGGTCGGTGTCTACGATGCCAATCCGGGTTACCTGACGACGTCAGACCCGGGCGTCTACTTCCTGCCCGGCATTCCCGCCTCGAATCGCGCCAGTGGCGTGATGGTGCCGGTGGAGTTGGTCTGGGCGCCGAAGGGCCCCTTGACCGGGACCTGGAGACTTGGCGGCTGGTACGACAGCGCCTCCTCCATTGATGGCGGTCTTCCGGGTGTTATCAGCACCATCCCGGGCGTCGGTGGCGTCCCGGATCAAAATATCAGTGATCAACGCGGCCGCTTCGGCGTTTACGAGTCGATCCTGCAGCGGTTGACCGTCGAGGGTCCGGGCGCGCAGGGTTGGTATACCTTCCTCAATACCACCGTCGCCGATCATCGGACGTCGTACCAGGATTACCAGATCGCCCTGGGCTTCAGGCATACCGGAACGTTCTCGTGGCGTCCCCAGGACGAAGTCGGCTTCGCGGTGGGAACGACCCACGTGAACACGGCTGCCCTCAGTCCCAACGCCGGCGGCAACGAAGTGCCGCTCGAAGTCTGGTACGGATGGCAGGCAACCGGCTGGCTGAACCTCAAGTTCGACGCCCAGTATGTCATCAATCCCGGTGGGCGCGGCTATAACGCGGTGGGCGTGAAGACCGATAACGCCGTGGTTCTTGGCATGCGCACCGAGGTCCACTTCTGACGGGACGCTCACCCGTCTGATGCTAAAGGTGGGCATGCCCGTCCCACCGGAGCGCACGCAACATGTGGCGGCTCCACTCAGCGGAGCCGCCCGGCCGCGACTTGGGTCATTACGACGTTGCTGCGGCCAGGCGCGGGACTTGGTGATCACCTATCCCTCGTACTGGTCCGGTCCCATCGCCCAAAGCGATTGATCGTGGCCGGATGCGTAGTTGCGATTGTTCAGCGCCGGATTGCGATTGACCATCGGCCGCATGAACATCGGATGGGTGGCGCTGCGCACCTCGTGCTCGACCGTGAACAGCGGCTCGCCACTGTCGAGATCGACGATGTCGCAGAAGCGGTACTGGTACTGATTGTCCTCGCGCGAGATCAGATCGCGCGCCAGCAGCTTGCGATAAGGGCCGGAGAAATCGGTGATGTACATCTGCACATGGTGGCCGTCATAGTCGCCTTGCGGTCGATCGGTCTCGCGAAACAACAAATGCTGGTCGCGGCCGGTCTTCACGGCGGCAACCGTGCCGTCGCCGTTCCGCAACTCGGATGGCATGCCCATGATCTCGGGGTAGAAGGCACAGATGCGCGGGGCGGATCCCACCGGCACGTCGAACTCGACATAGGGAATGCCGAGCGCGACGCGGCCGAAGCGCGCGGCGTCGGGCTCGTAGCAGCGCAAGCGGTTGCCCCACGGACAAATCGCCTCGACATGGTCGTTGTGCTCGGTGAAGGCGAACGCGGTGCCCTCGAGCTTCTTCGCGACCGACGCCAATCGCGCCAGCAGCGCCTCGCGGCCCGCGATGACCAGCCCGACATGACCGCGCAGCACCTGCGGCCGGCCGCTCGGCAAATGAAACTGACTTCGTCCGGCGTTGATCCACATATTGGTGTCGGACACCATCAGATAGGGATCGCGGGTGAGCCCAAGGCCTGCGACATAGAACAGCGTGGCAAGCCGCTGGTCCGGGACCTGGATGTTGACGTGCTCGAAATGGATCGCGTTGCCGAGATCTTCTTTGGATCGATCGAATTGTTGCGGCATGGACAAGGCTCTGATCGGGGAGGGACAGGTCCATACTAGAGCACAATTTCCGCCAGTCGAAATGATTCGCCCGATCACTCTCGAGGGTGGACATGGTCTCCGTTGCCACCTTGCCGCAAATGCCAATCCCTGTAAGCTGACGAAAAGCATAAAGGAAAGAGATCGATGGGAGGGGTTCTGGACGGCGTCCGGGTTCTCGATTTCGGGCGCTATATCGCGGGGCCCTATTGCGCGACCTTGCTGGCCGAATTCGGTGCCGAGGTCATTCGCGTGGAGAAGCGCGACGGCAGCGAGGATCGCTTCGTGGCGCCGGTCGGCGAAAACGGCGAAGGCGCGCTGTTCCTTCAGGTCAACCGCAACAAGAAGTGCCTCACGCTCGATCCGATGAAGCCGGAAGGGCAGGAGGTGATGCGCCGCCTGATTGCGACCGCGGACGTGGTCGTCGCCAATCTGCCGCCGCAGACCTTGCGCGCGATGAAGCTCGACTACGACTCGCTCAAAGCGATCAAGCCCGACATCATCCTGACGACGGCCACCGCGTTCGGCGGGCCGGGGCCATGGTCCGACCGCGTCGGCTTCGACGGCGTCGGCCAGGTCATGTCGGGCTCGGTGTACATGACGGGCGCCGGGGATCCGCCCTACCGGGCCGCGGTCAACTGGGTCGATTTCGGGACCGCGCTGCATTGCGCGTTCGGCACGCTCGCCGCGCTGATCGAGCGCGGCAAATCCGGGCGCGGGCAGATCGTCGAGGGCGCATTGCTCGCAACCGCCTTGTCCTTCACCAACGCGACGCTGATCGAGCAGGCCGTCATCAACGTCAATCGGGTCCCGACAGGCAATCTCGGCCAGACCGCGGCGCCCGCCGACATCTACCGCACCAGGGACGGCTGGGTGCTGTGCCAGGTCACGGGGCATCCGCTGTTCAAGCGCTGGGCGAAACTGATGGGCGAGGAGGAGGTCTGGCTGAACGATCCGCGCTTTGCCGACGACATCAGCCGCGGCAACAACGGCCCTGTCATCAGCGAGCGGATGGCGCGCTGGTGCGCCGAGCGCACCACGCAGGAAGCCGTCGACACCCTGGGCAAGGCCATGATTCCGACCGGCCCCGTGCTGAGCCCGCAACAAGCGCTGGATCATCCGCACGTCCGCGCCGCCGGATTCATGCAGGACGTCGACTATCCAGGTCTGCCGAAGCCCGCCCCGGTGGCGCGCGCCGCCGTCCGCCTGTCGGAAACGCCCGGCGAAATCGCGACGCGCCCGCCCACGCTCGGCGAGCATACCGATCTTATCCTGAGCGAGCTCGGCTACGACAAGGTTGCGATCGCGGCGCTCCGGCAAGCCGGCATCGTCTAGCAAGGGCACGGTATCTTTGCGGCGAAACACGGCCTCATCCTGAGGGCCCGCCGCAGGCGGGCGTCTCGAAGGATGGCCGCAGACGAGATTGCCGCATCGTCCAGGCCATAGGCAATGTTCCGCGCTTGTTGGCGCTACAGCAATTGCTTCAACGCCCGGGCATCGGCGGGCGCCGCGCTCTTCTGGTCGTTGTCGAAATAGACGTAGACGTCGCAACCCTGTCGCTTCCAGGACTTGATGCGCCGCGCCCATTGCGCGAGCGTGGGTTTCGTATAGTGCCCGTGATAGCGCCCGCTTGGTCCGTGTCCGCGCACATAGACGAAATCCGCCGTGCGCTTCCACGGCGCGGGTGCGTCGTGATGGTCGGACAGGCACAGCGAGATGTTCTCGTCGGCCAGCATCCGCAAGATGCGCGGCTGATACCAGCTGGGATGACGGAATTCGAAACTGTAACGCCGCTTCCGCGACAACAGCTTGAAGAAGCCGGCGAGGCGGTCCGCGTCGGCTTCGAATTGCGGCGGCAGCTGGAACAGGATCGGGCCGGCCTTGCCGCCGAGCCGTGAGATGCGATCCTCGAGCAGCTCGAGGCTGTTCACCGAGCGATCCGACAGGCGCTTCCAATGCGTGATGAATTTCGAGGCCTTCCAGGCGAAGACGAAATCGCGGTCGGTCTGGTCTCGCCATCCCTTGACGGCCTCGGGCGTCGGGGTGCGGTAGAACACTCCGTTCAGCTCGGTGGTGTCGAACTGCCCGGCGTAATAGCTCAGCTGCTGCTTCAGCGTCACGCCCTCGGGAAAGAACGGGCCTCGCCAGGAGGCGTAATGCCAGCCGGAAGTTCCGATCAGAACGCGCGCCATGTTTGCAGTGTCCATCCGTTGCATTTGCCGGATGGGAACGTCCGTGCGGCCGATACGTTGCTCGTGAGCTTGATCAACGCAGGACCGGAACCGATGTACGCGCTGTTCGAAGGCAACAAGCAGATCGGCGACCCCTTTCCCTCCGAGAAGGAGGTGTGGGAAGCCGCATTGATCGAGGGGCTGGTGACCGACGTGCCGGTCGCGGACGAGGAGGGCGGCAGGCTTCTGCCTGCCGGCTATCACGTCGCGCAGGTCGAGGAGACGTTCGAGCCGAAGCCGGCCTGGAAGCTGCCGCGCGAGATCTCCTGAGCGGGCCTAGTTCGAGGCCAGCGCCGCCTTGGCGACTTCTGCCATCCAGCCTGATGCCACCGGCAGGATCGCGTCATTGAAATCATAGCGCGGGCCGTGCAGCTCGGCGCCATCACGCAATTCGCCATTACCGATCCATACGAAGGCGCCGGGGCGCCGCGAGAGAAAGTGGGCGAAATCCTCACCGGCCATGCTGGGCGCGAGGTCGCGCCGCAGCTCGGCCTGTACCTTGTCCGCGGCGAGGCGCGCGAGATCCGCCTCGGCCGGCGTGTTGATCACGACGCCGACGCCAATGACGATCTCGGGGGTCACCTTGACGCCGAAGCTCGTGGCGATCCCGGCGCAGATCTGTTCGATCCGCGCCACGACGGTGTCCTTCACCGCATCGCGATGGTAACGCAGCGTGCCGCCGATCGAGACGCGTCCGGCGATCTGGTTGCGTGCCGTGCCGCCTTCGAGCGTGCAGAGCGAGAGCACGGCGGTGTCGAGCGGATCGACGCTACGCGACACGATCGATTGCAACGCCACGATCAAATGGCCGGCCGCCATCACGGGATCGCGGGTCAGATGCGGCATGCCGGCGTGTCCGGCATGGCCGTCGATGGTGATGGTGACACGCCCGCCGGAGGCCATGACGACGCCGTCATGGACCGCGATGGTGCCGGCAGCAAGGCCCGGCCAGTTGTGAAATCCGAACACCCGCTGCATCGGAAAGCGCTCGAACAGCCCGGCCGCGACCATCGCGCGCGAGCCGCCATAACCTTCCTCGGCCGGCTGGAAGATGAAATCGACCGTCCCGCTCCAGCTGGTGTCGGCGGCGAGCAGCGCGGCGGCGCCGAGCAGCGAAGCGGTATGCCCGTCATGGCCGCAGGCATGCATCACACCGGGATTTTGCGAAGCGTAAGCTAGCCCCGTATCTTCGGTGATCGGCAGCGCATCCATGTCGGCGCGCAGGCCGACGCGGCCCTGGGCGTGCCCGCGCGTCAGGGTCGCGACGATGCCGTGGCCGCCAACCCCGGCCTCGAAGGAAATGCCGAGCTCGGTGAGCTTGTCCTGCACGAAGGCGGCGGTAGCTTTCTCCTGGAGGGACAGTTCGGGATGCGCATGCAAATGCCGGCGCCACGCGGTCAGTTTCTGGTGCAGCTTGGGTGTCAAGGCGGGAATCTCACAGCTTGTGTGTCGGCCTCAACACCATAGCCGAATAACTGCAGCTTGCATCAGGCGTCAGCGAATGCCTCGCGTGCAGCAACGCGTCCCGCCTACGCCGACAGCTTCGCCAGCCCGTCCCAGTCGAAGCTGATGCCGTGGCCGAGACGGTCCGGCGCGAGCGCAAGCCCGTCCTCCAGCACCAGCGGATGCTCGATATATTTGTCGAGCCCAAAACCGTGCGCCTCCAGATACGAACGGTTCGGGCAGGCCGCGAGCAGGTGCACGGTGATGTCGTGCGCGCCATGGCTGGTGACGGGCAGGTTGAACGCCTCCGCAAGCCGCGCGATCTTCATGAAGGCGGAGACGCCGCCGCAATTGGTGACGTCAGGCTCGGGATAGGACACCGCGCCCGCGACGATGTAGTTCTTGAACTCCCATAGCGAACGCAAATTCTCGCCCGCCGCGATCGGCACGCCACCGGCCTGCATGATGCGGACATGGCCCGCGACGTCGTCGGGAATGATCGGCTCCTCGAGCCAAGTGAGGTCGTAGGGTTGGAACGCGCGGGCGGCGCGGATCGCTTCCTCGACCGTCCATTTCATGTTGGCATCCACCATCAGCGGAAAGCCGTCGCCGAGATGCTGTCGCATCGCGGAGACCTTCGCTATGTCGGTTTTGAGATCGGGCCGGCCGACCTTCATCTTGATGGCGCGAAAGCCTTTGGCGAGATTGCCGTCGGTCTGCTCCAGCAGCGCCTCGACCGAGAGATCGAGGTCGATGCCGCCGGCATAGCAGGGCACGCGCGCATCGAACCCGCCGAGCAATCGATACAGCGGCAATTTCGCGCGCCGCGCCTTCAAATCCCACAGCGCGATGTCGAGTGCCGAAAGCGCCAGCACCGCCGGCCCGCCGCGGCCGCCGTAATGCAGCGCCCACCAGACCTGATGCCAGATCGCCTCGGTGTCATCGGCCTCGCGGCCCTCGACCAGCGGCGGGATTTCGCGCTTGAGGATGTCGGCGACGGCGCCGCCATTGCGCCCGACTGTGTAGGTGTAGCCGACGCCTTCGGCGCCATCGGCATCGTGGATGCGGCAGGTGATCAGCTCGAACGCCGCGATGTCGCCATGGGTGGAGTCGGAGAGCATGACGGGGAGGGGGATCCGGTAGAATCCGGTCTCGATGTTTGAAATGCGTGCCATGCGGCCTCCCTGCGTTTTCTTTGCAGGCTAGGCCGGCGCGCACCGTCCGGCAAGCGCGCGCCGTGCAAGGCAGCTCACCGCATCGTTGCGAGCTGCACGGCCAGCGCGCAGGCGCGATCGTATTCGTCCAGATTGATCCACTCGTCGACCGTGTGCACCTCATTCTGGCCGGCGCCGAAGGTCACGGTCGGAACACCGTGGCGGACCATCCAGTTGGCATCGAGGCCGCCATTGGCGGTGCGAACGTTCGGCGTGCCGCCGACGGCGGACACGGCGTCCACTGCGCGTTTGACGACGGGAAGGTTGTCCTTCATGCGGAACGGGAAATAATCGGTCTCGGCCTTGAACTTGACCTTGCCGAACTTGCCTTGCGCGTTGGTGACCTTCTTGGCCGCCTTCTCGAACGCGGCCTTGTAGGCTTTCGTGATCTCCTTGAAGAATTTTCCGTCATGGCTGCGGCTTTCCCCGCGCACATGCACGTAGTCGGTGACGACATTGGTGGCATCGCCCGCAGGCCGCCCTTCGCCGCCGGTGACGGGGCCGACATTGCTGGTGCCTTGCTGCTTGCGCTTGACCACCTTGCCGAACCAGCCGCCGGCCTTCACATCGGCGAGCGCGAGGGCCATGATCATGGTCGAGGAGATGCCGCGCTCCGGCGCGACGCCGGCATGCGAGGCGCGGCCGAAGATTTCCACGGTCCAGCGGTCGGCACCTACGGCGCCGATGACGACGTTGGAGGCCGAGCCGCCGTCATAGTTGAAGGCCATCACCGGCGAGCCGAGTTCGTCGAGCTTGACGTGGCGCGCGCCGTAGAGCCCGCTCTCCTCGCGCACGCAGAACAAAAGCGTGATCGGCGGATGATCGAGCTGCTGCTTTTCGAGCTCGGCGGCCAGCGTCACCAGCACGCCGCAGCCGCACCGGTTGTCGCCGCCGAGCGCGGTCTTGGCGTCATTGACGATCTTGCGACCCGACTTCTTCGGCTTGGCGCCGGCGCATAGCGGCACGGTATCCATGTGGGTCATGAACATGATGCGCGGCTGGTTGTGCAGCGCGCCGCGGCCGGGCAGGTCGACGATGAGGTTGCCGGTCTCGGTCGGCACCGGAATGCGGGTATTGGCGTCGTCGAGCCGGATCGCCTTCGCCGGCACGCCGCTCTCCTTCAGCGCGGCCGTGAGCTCACGCCCGATCGCGGCCTCCTGTCCGGTGACGCCCTCGACGGCGAGAAAGCGCATGAGGCGGTCGGTCGCGGCTTTGGTGTCGACAGGCATGAGATATCCCCTTGATGCAGGACTCTACTCTATCGCCGGTCTTGGCGAGGTGTAGACCAAAAAGATCAGCGCGCCGATGCCAAGCATGGCAGCCATGAAAAGCAGCACCGCCGGCAGCCCCGCGAACGCCGCCACCGCACCGGTGATCGACTGCATCAGCGCCGCGCCGAGGAAGAAGGCGAGGTTGATCGCCGCGAGCGCCTTGCCTGCAACTTGCGCGTCGACCAGCTGCCGCGACATGCCGAACAGCAGCGGCTGCGCCGAGGTCGCCAAGCCGATGAGCACGAACAGCACCAGGTCGTATTGCGGTGGCATCACGGGCACGCCGAACAACACGGAGACCGCGTAGTGCGGCGCCCCTAACGCCATCAGCGCCAGCAGCATTGCGCCGACCAGGTGCGTTCCCGCCACCAGCGCGCGGCGGCGGCCGATTCTGCGGTCGATCATGCCGACGAGAAGCGGGCCTGCGATCATCGCCAGCGTGAACGCGCCGAGCTGGTTGCCGGCATCGACCCGCGACAATCCCTTGACCTGCATCAGCCACGGCCCGCCCCACAGGCCGCGCAGCACCAGCGATGTCGCAAGCGACACCAGCGCCAGCGCGATCAGGCCGCGCAAGGGCCGCGACAGTCCCAGCCTGAGCACCTCGATCATCTGCGACAGCGGCGAGGATTCGTCCTTGTGCTCGGCCGGCTGGCTCGGCACCAGCAGGAACACCGCGAGCGCCACGGCGACGCCGCCGAGCGCCGAGATCCAGAACCCGGCGCGCCAGCCGTAAGTGTCGACCATGAAGGCGAGCGGGCTCGACGACAACAGCATGCCGATATTGCCGATCGAGAGGATCGCGCCCGACCACAGCCCGAAGCGCGCGGCCGACAATTGCTTGGCCGCCAACGTCATCGGGCACATCAGCATGCCGGAGGTGGCGACGCCCAGCAGCACCTGACCGACGGCGAAGCTTTCGGGTCCCGTCGCAAAGCCCGACGCGATGGCGCCGATCACGGTTCCCGCGAGCAGGCTCAGCGACACCGGCCGCACGCCAAAGCGGTCCATCGCCGCACCGACCGGGATCTGCGCAGCCGCAAACGCGAACGGGTAGACCGAGGTGAGGCTCGCCAGCGCCTGGGGTTCGATGCCGAAATCCGCCGCCATCAGGTCGAGGCTGACGGCGGGAATGGTACGCAGCAAGGTCGAGAGCATGTGCCCGCAGGCCAGCGCAAGCAGCGCAAAGATCAGCGCGCGGGTGGCTCCCGCGTCGTGGGTGGCGGCGGTGGTCATGGGCGTTGCGTCCCGAGAAGGTTTCGGGTGGGTTACATGATTGGCGGGTGCATGCCAACATCGGGACCGCCATGGCCGCGATGTCATGGACGCACAAGGGAATGGACGCGCAGCGGACTGGACGCGCAAGGCAAGTAGCATCATGTATCTCGGCATCGATCTCGGCACCTCCGCCGTCAAAATCGTTCTGGTCGACGACGCGCAGCGCGTGGTGGCGAGCCGCAGCCGGTCGCTGACGGTCTCCTCGCCGCGTCCCGGCCATTGCGAGCAGGAGCCGGCACAGTGGATCGAGGCGACTTTCGCGACGCTGGACGCGCTGAAGGCGGATCACGCGCGCGAGCTGGCCGAGGTCGAGGGCATCGGCCTGTCCGGCCAGATGCACGGCGCGACGTTGCTCGACGGCAACCACACGCCGTTGCGGCCCTGCATTCTCTGGAATGACGGACGGTCCTTTGCGGAATGCGCCGAGCTGGAGCGGCGCTGGCCCGCCTTGCGGACGACGACAGGCAACAAGGCGATGCCGGGATTCACCGCGCCCAAACTTCTGTGGGTCGCCAGGCACGAACCGGAGATCTTCGCGGCGACAAAACTCGTGCTGCAACCCAAGGCCTATCTGCGCCTGGTGCTGACGGGCGAGGCGATCGAGGATGTTTCGGACGCCTCGGGTTCGCTGTGGCTCGATGTTGTCAGTCGCGATTGGTCGGATGAGGGGCTCGCCGCGACCACGCTGTCGCGCCGGCAGATGCCGCGCCTGGTCGAAGGCTGCGCGCCGGCGGCACGGCTGCGGAGCGAGTTGGCGCAGCGCTGGGGCATGACCGGGCAACCGATGCTCGCCGGCGGGGCCGGCGACAATCCGGCGGGAGCCGTCGGCATTGGCGCCGTCAATCCCGGCGCAGCCTTCATTTCGCTCGGAACCTCCGGCGCATTGCTGGTGCCGACCAAGACGATCGCGGCCAACCCGGAGCGGGTCGTGCACACCTTCTGTCACGCCGTCCCCGGCAGGTGGATTCAAGCCGGCGCGATCCTCTCGGCGGCATCGTGCCTGGCGTGGATCGCGCGGCTGTTCGGGACCCCCGAGGCCGACCTGTTGGCGCCGCTCGGGTTGCGCCCGAGCGCGCCGTCGCCGGTCAGCTTCCTGCCGTACCTCTCCGGCGAACGCACCCCGCACGATGACCCCGACGTGCGCGGCATGCTCGATGGCCTCAGTCACGCCACCGATCGTGACGCGGTCGTGCAAGCCGTGCTCGAAGGCGTCGCCTTCGCGCTTGCGGACTGCCGGGACGTGCTTGCCGAGACCGGACTGGCGATCGCGGAGGCCGATGTCATCGGCGGCGGTTCGCGGTCGCGGTTCTGGCTTGCAGTGCTGGCCAATGTCCTGAACATGCCGGTGCATCGCTTTGCCGACGGCGAGACCGGCGCGGCGTTTGGTGCGGCGCGGCTCGGCCGCCTCGCCGTCACCGGTGAGGCGATCGACGCCGTCTGCACCGCGCCACGGCGCGTCGAGACGTTCGAGCCCGACGGCGCGCTTGCGCAGGCCTATGCCGAGCGGCTGCCGCAATGGCGCCGCCTGTACCGTCCGCGGCGCTGATCGCGATACGCGATGATGTGGCGAAGAAAAGGCATCACGCGCGAGATCGGTTCCGTCTGCAAAAGATAAAAGCAGCGCAGGACCGTTGGTCGGCATGCGGGAGGTATTGCCCTGCGCCACAACCTTTTGTTTAATGCTCGCACCCGCGCCGGGGACCAACGAGACGCGGGTGAGATTGCGATGCCGCCGTCGGCGCGTCGGGGAGGTGTGATGAGCGAGCCCATCCTCGAGATGCGCCGGGTCTCTAAATCGTTCTTCAGCATCAAGGCGCTGCGCGATGTCGACCTCACCGTCTACGCGGGCGAGATCCACGCCTTGATGGGCGAGAACGGCGCCGGCAAATCCACCCTGATGAAGATCCTGTCCGGCGCCTACCGGCCGGACCCGGGCAGCGAAATCCGCATCGACGGCCAGCCCGTGCAGATCAGCGGCCCGCTCGGCGGCCGCGCGGCCGGCATCGCGATCATCTATCAGGAACTCTCGCTCGCCCCCAATCTGAGCGTTGCGGAGAATATCTATCTCGGTCGCGAGGTCTCCCGCGGCGGCTTGCTGGCGCGCGAGGCGATGCAGGCCGGCGTCGGTCCGATCCTGGCGCGACTCGGCGCGGATTTCACGCCGCAGACGCTGGTCGCCAATCTCTCGATGGGCCAGCGCCAATTGGTCGAGATCGCGCGCGCGCTGCACGCCCGCTCCAGGATCCTGATCATGGACGAGCCGACCACCGCGCTGTCGGCCGGTGAGAGCGAAAGGCTGTTCGCGCTGATCCGCCAGCTGCGCGCCGAAGGTCTCGCCATCATCTACATCTCGCATCGCATGGACGAGGTCTATGCGCTCGGCGATCGCGTCACGGTGCTGCGCGACGGCACGCTGGTCGGTTCGCTCGACAAGGGCGACATCCGCGCCGACACCATCGTCCGGATGATGGTGGGACGCGACGTCTCGTCCTTCTACAAGAAGGAGCATGATCCCAGGAACGATCCCAACGCGCGATCGGGAGCTCCCGTGCTCGCGGCCGTCGACATCGCCGACGGCAGGCGCGTCAAGGGATGTTCGCTGACGGTGCATGCGGGCGAGGTGGTCGGCCTTGCCGGCCTGGTCGGCGCCGGCCGCACCGATCTTGCGCATCTCATCATCGGCGCCGCGCCGATGGTCTCCGGCCATGTCGAGATCGAGGGGCGGGCGGTCTCGATCCGCACGCCGGGCGAGGCGCTGGACGCCGGCATTGCCTATCTCACCGAGGACAGGAAGGCGCTCGGCCTGTTCCTCGACATGTCCTGTCTCGACAACATCAATCTCGCGGTGCTGGGCCGCGACGCGAAATTCGGCGGCATCCTCGACCGCGACAAGGCCCGCGACCGCGCCAAGCGCGCTTTTGCGGGCCTCGGCATCCGCGCTGCGAATGTCGGTGTTCCCGCCGGCGGGCTC
Source organism: Bradyrhizobium sp. 40 (assembly GCF_023100925.1). NCBI lineage: Bacteria > Pseudomonadati > Pseudomonadota > Alphaproteobacteria > Hyphomicrobiales > Nitrobacteraceae > Bradyrhizobium > Bradyrhizobium sp. 40. Next base: position 5,534,571 of record NZ_CP064688.1, on the reverse strand, counting down.
TCCGGCGGCAACCAGCAGAAAGTGCTGCTGTCGCGGCTGCTCGCGATCGGCCCGAAGATCCTGATCCTCGACGAGCCGACGCGCGGCGTCGACGTCGGGGCCAAGTCCGAGATCTATTCGATCATCGACAATCTCGCGAAGTCGGGCACCGCGGTTCTCGTCATCTCGTCCGACCTGCCCGAGATCATCGGCATCTGCGACCGCGTCATCGTGATGCGCGCGGGACATATCGCCGGGCAGATCCGACGCGACGCGACATCGCCGCTCAGTCAGGAGGAGATCATGGCCCTCGCCACTGGAACGGAGCAGCTCGATGCCTGAGAACGGCGCTTCCGCGAAAGCGGCTCCCGTGGCGTCCGGTCTTGCCGCCGCGCAGGAGACGAAGCGGCAGCGGACGCGGATGATCATTCGCGCGGTCGGCATGCTGCCGGTGCTGCTGTTGCTGTGCGTCGGCTTTCACGTGCTGTCGGACGGCCGCTTCTTCACCGGCCAGAACATCGGCATCGTGGTGCAGCAGTCCGCGGTCAATACCGTGCTGGCCGCAGGCATGACCTTCGTCATCCTCACCGGCGGCATCGACCTGTCGGTCGGCTCCATCCTGGCGGCGTCGGCGATGGCCGGGCTGATCATCTCCAAATTCCCCGATCTCGGGGTGCTGTGGTTGCCGGCCGCGGTGCTCACCGGTGCGGTCTTCGGCATTCTCAATGGCGGCTTGATCGCGCTGATGCGCCTGCCGCCCTTCATCGTCACGCTGGGATCATTGACCGCCGTGCGCGGCGCGGCGCGCCTGCTCGGCGCCGACACCACCGTGTTCAATCCGTCGATCCCCTATGCCTTCATCGGCAACGGCGCCTTGACCCTCATTCCGGGCGTCGTGTCGATTCCGTGGCTCTGGGTGATCGCGTTGCTGGTCATCCTGGTGTCGTGGCTGGTGCTCAAGCGCACCGTGCTCGGGGTGCACATCTATGCGGTTGGCGGCAACGAGAGCGCGGCGCGGCTCGCCGGCATCAAGGTCTGGGCCGTGCTGATCTTCGTCTACGGCGTGTCGGGCCTGCTCGCCGGTCTCGGCGGCGCGATGCAGGCGGCGCGGCTCTATGCCGCCAATGGCCTGCAACTCGGCCAATCCTACGAGCTCGACGCCATCACCGCCGTGATCTTGGGGGGCACATCCTTCGTCGGCGGCATCGGCTCGATCTGGGGAACGCTGGTCGGCGCGCTGATCATTGCGGTGTTGTCGAACGGCCTGATCCTGATCGGCGTGTCCGACGTCTGGCAATATGTGATCAAGGGTCTGGTGATCATCGGCGCGGTCGCACTGGACCGCTATCGGCTGCAGGGCTCGGCGCGCACTTGAGAGCAAGAAATGCAGCGGGCGCTGCGCCCTCATGTTCATTCCGTCACGGCAACTGGTCGCCGTGCCGGAGCTTCAAACAGACCAGGGAGGAAGCCAATGTTGAAGTCGATCTCGTTTGCCGGCGCCGCGATGGCGCTCGTCCTGAGCTCCGCGCCGTCCGGCGCCAAGGAGCTCAAGTCGATCGGCGTTTCGCTGGGCTCGCTCGGCAATCCGTTCTTCGTCGCGTTGTCGAAGGGCGCCGAGTTCGAGGCCAAGAAGACCAATCCCAATGTGAAGATCACCACCGTCGGCTTCGAATATGATCTCGGCAAGCAGGTCACCCAGATCGACAATTTCATTGCCGCGGGCGTCGACCTGATCCTGCTCAATCCCGGCGATCCCAAGGCGGTCGGCCCGGCGATCAAGAAGGCGCAGGCCGCCGGCATCGTCGTCGTCGCCGTCGACACCGCGGCCGAAGGCGCCGACGCCACGGTGACCACCAACAATGTCCAGGCCGGCGAGATCTCCTGCCAGTACATCGTCGACAAGCTCGGGGGCAAGGGCGACGTCATCATCGAGAACGGCCCGCAGGTTTCCGCGGTGATCGACCGCGTCGTCGGCTGCAAGAACGTGCTCGGCAAGAATCCCGGCATCAAGGTCCTGTCCAACGACCAGGACGGCAAGGGCTCGCGCGAAGGCGGCCTCACGGTGGCGCAGGGCTATCTGACCCGCTTTGCCAAGATCGACGCCATCTTCGCCATCAACGATCCGCAGGCGATCGGCACTGACCTTGCCGCGCGCCAGCAGCAGCGCACCGGCATCGTCATCACCGCGGTCGACGGCGCACCCGACATCGAAGCAGCGCTCAAGGACCCGCAGGCGACGCAGATCCAGGCCTCCGCCTCGCAGGACCCGTTCTTCATGGCCCGCCGCGCCGTGCAGGTCGGCGTCAACATTCTCAACGGCCAGAAGCCGGCGTCCACCGTCGAGCTGCTGCCGTCGAAACTCGTGACGCGCGACAATGTCGGCGAGTACAAGGGCTGGACCTCGGACCGCTCGCAGTAGCAGGCGGAAGACGGCTGGTGCCTGGTGCGGCGCTGGCCGGCCTCGCGTGGTGCGGTGTTAGCCGGGCATGCAGCGGTCGACCGGGCTTAGGTCGGCCGCGCTCTGTTAGGCTCATGATCATGAGGTCGTAGGTTCAAATCCCGTCTCTCATCATAGTCGCAGGCTCGACCAGCCGACGTCCGCTTTCCGACACCAAGCGACTTTCAATGCATGAGTTCAGCTTGTGATCCATTGCGGAAGTGAGATGGTGTTGGTAATCTGCGACCGTAAGTCGTCGTTCTTCGACGCCTTTACGCGATTGCGGCAACCTGAGCTTGACCAAAGACATGAGCGGAAATTTCACCGGTGCGCTCTACCAAACTGGTCTTCGGTTGAACGCCTCATAGAGCGTTGAGCACAGGTGAAGCTGCCCGGCATGGAAGTACAAGCGGCAAGGCCTCTCCTCAAGACGATCGGCTTCGTATTCGGGTTGTTCTGCCTTCTTATGGCCTATGCTTCGGGCGTTCGTCTTTACGAACACTTGCTGGGGGGCCGCTCCATGCCACAGCACAGGGTAAGCCTTGTGCTCGATATTGGCGGGAATGTTCTCCTTTTAGGCATGAGTTGCTTAGGGGTGATTGCAGTATTGCTCATCGGCCGAAGAGGGTTGGACCGTGTTGTAGGAACCTGGCCATATGTCCTTCCTGCGGTCTTGGTCGCCGTATTCTGCGCGACGATAGCCGCTACGCTGGGCGCCAGACAAATGACCTGGGTTCTTCCGGCGGCCAGCCTTTTTGGCCTCATCGGGCTATGGGCCGGATGGAGTGTTCTTAGACAGCATGGACTGCCTATCACTACCCGCGTCTCGGACATGTCCCTGATCCGAAAACAGAACGAGACCAGTGAGTGACGGGGCATTCCGAACGTACGGCTGCTTCTGGCCCCAAGCCAAAGAGCGCCTCAACCGCCGCGACGTCCGCCGGCGCGGGCCGCTAACGGTCAGCTTTTTGACCCACTGCCGACGTAGGCCGGACAGTCAGCTTTTTGACAATACTCGAATCGCCGCCCGATCAATAATCTTCTAGGTTCGCAGGTCGCAACGCCATCACGGCTGAGCGCAATATCTGGTGGTGATGAGTCTACGGGAGGTCAATCAAATGTTCCGCATGACAATCGGCTTCATGCTCGCGATGTTCCTCGCAGGGCAAGCATCGGCGTCGGACATACGAAGAGTGGTGACGGGACCCGACGCAAAGGACAGCAAATCGGCTGCCATAATGGACGGCCGGATAGCGATAGCACCATTGGCGAACGATCTGGGTTCGGCAAATCTTTGGGTCACTAGCGGGTTGCCTATCATTCCATCAAAGGGGGACACGAGAGATAAATCCGTTGGTGTATCTCCTCCTGAAAACGGTACTCAGTTCGGCGTTGTCGAGTTTGCCCCATTCAATGCTGATCATCCCACTCCGCCGATCTGGCATCGCACTCGCACCGTTGATTACGTCGTGGTCCTTGCGGGGGAAATCGACTTGATGCTCGAAGACTCCGTGGTGCATCTCAAGGCCGGCGACACGGTCGTCCAACAGGCTACCAACCATGCCTGGGTCAATCATGGAAAGGAGACTTGCCGCCTGGCATTCGTGTTGATGGATGCGAAAATGCCGTAGGTCAGAAGGTCTGCTGCTGGCCCATCTGCGAAGTTGCGCCTGGGCGGTCGGAAGTCCGCTCGTTGAGCCAGAGCGGACCAGATTTGCTCAACTTGAGTTCTTCGCGTTTTGACCCAAAGCGGCCATAAAAGGCTATTCGACTTGGCAGTGGGCAATGATGAGCTATCGCACCCAATGTTGCCAAGTGAGTACGCTCAATGAAGGTTGGAACCAAAATCCTAATGTCCGTTTTGGCGGTGTTACCATCGAGTATCGCGGCTCAGTCACCAGATCGCATGGCGGCGGACACATCGTCACTTCTCTGGCGTGACGGCTACGTCAACTGGCGGGGCAAGCTCATTAAGCCGCGCTGGCAGGTAATGACCGCCGACGACGGCACCAAATTCGCAATTGATCTAAGCACGAAGCCCGCCCACTCCGCCACTGCCTACATTATCGATGGAGATGCCTTTAACAAGAACAACCTCTTCGAGTTTCACTTTGACTGCGACGGCAAGTTCTCCGAGGTAATTAGCAACATGGACTTGAAGCGCAGTCAAATTGTAGCGCCGACAGTGCATCGACTGGTCTGTGACGACGCGCGGAAAGCCCCCTGAGTTTTCTCTCGACGAGTATCAGTAGTTGGCTTCGGCTTCTGGCCCGTTCCGGACCAACTGCGCCGGCTCCACCATGTCAGCTGTTCGGGCCGGACTGGAAGAGACAGTAGAGGTCTGCACCGACGCGATTGCCCCAGAAGAGACGTGTTGCGCATAGCTGCGATAGGTTCGCTGGGGTACGATCGGCCGAGACCTTGGGGTTCATAAATGCTGAGGCGACTTGCGATTGAAGACATGGATGCTGCGGCCGCTGTCCATCGTACGGCTTTCGACCAAGCTCTGCCAACTCTGGCCGGGCTCCACACTCCAGCGGAGGACCGTTGGTTCTTCAGAGAACGCATTTTTCCGGCCTGCCAACTCTGGGGCTGGTCCAGCGGCCAAGAGCTCGTTGGCTTTATAGCGTTTCGCGATGCATGGATCGACCAACTCTACGTGCTCCCAACGTGGCAAGGCCGTCAGATTGGCCTTACGCTGTTGAATGTTGCGAAGGATCGATTTGCGCACCTGAGCCTCTGGACCTTCCAGCGAAACCAAACTGCACGCAAGTTCTACGAGAAGCATGGTTTTCGGCTTGTCTCAGAGACAGATGGCGCACGCAACGAAGAGAAAGAACCCGATGTTCTGTACTCGTGGCGACGTGACCATCTCCACCAGGAATGACCGCTTGTGGGCCCATAGCTGACCTGCCCCGCGCAGCCGGTCCATGACCGCTTGCGACCCCTTAGCGGACCTCGCGCCGCAGGGCTCAGGTGCGGACATCAAGTTGTCGTCGGACAATTCCAGCGGGTTGCGCAGCGACATCGTGTGTTGGTGGGTCGCGCCGCCGCGTCAATGCGTTACCACGATGAAATCCGTGTCTTTTCCTGTCTCCTGGCTAATTCCGTTGTCGGAAACAATCAACGAAGAGGCCGGCGTCAGGAGTTCAGAAATCTTCTCAACCGTATCCTGGGGCATTTCGATACGATTGAGCGCAGCGTTGGCTTTGTCGGGTAATGGTTCCGGCGCGGTTTGCTTCGCGGGCGCTTCTCGCCGTTTCGTGGCAGCTTCGGACATACGGGGCAATTCCTCTGGAATCGACACGACGCTCCAGCGAATAGCCGTCCCCTCGTTCTGGAATTCCATTGCGGTAAACACGTGCGTTCCCAGCGGCTCCTCCGGATTGTCGATCTTGACCGGGACATCAAACAACGGCGTGAAGCCCTGACGCACGAACAGCTTGCTCAACTTGCGACTGACGAAGATGGAGATCGGGACGATCTTTTTGGGCACGCTTGCAGCGGGAGCCGAGCCCGGCTCCTGGAAACTGGCGGCTTCTGGAGTCTCGGCGTTTGACACCACTGATCCCTGCGTTGCCGCGGCTGCACCGATGCTCTTGGTTGCGACGGTGGCACTCTGGAATTCGGACGAACCGGACGCGGCTTTCGGTTGAAAAAGATGCGGATTGGTTATCTCGACCGGCTGGGCATCACCATGCGCAATGATCACGCGCGTGCCGCGCTTCGTGAGATGCCAGAGTCGAACGGCAAAATCATCTTTCAAACGGATGCAGCCGTGTGACGCTGGATGCCCAGGCACGACACCGGCGTGCAACGCTATCCCTGACCAGGTGATGCGTTGCATGTAGGGCATGGGGGCGGCGCTATAAATATTTGAACGGTGCCATCGTTGTTTGCTGATGACGCTGAAGACGCCGAGGGGCGTCGGATGCCCTTCCATTCCCGTGGACACCGAAGAGCGTGCAATCAGCGCCCCGTTGTCAAAAAGCGAGACCCGTTGGTCTGCTATCGAGATGATGATCTGGAGCGGGCCCTTCGGAAGGGGCTCGGGCCGAACGCTCTTCGCCGTTTCAGAGTTTGTCTGCCGATGGTGGTGCTTGTCTTTGTACGGAGCGTATTGGCTTCGCCAGAACGTGTGTTGGGGTCCAAACAGAAATTGAGCGTGTGCGATCCCCGCAGGGAGCATGAAAATGGCGAATACAGCGATTGATATCGCACGCTGCATTGGTGGTAATTCCTTAACGAACATCGCCCGGTCCCATAGGCGCGGTTCCATCGTTTCGAGACGATGCGCGAAGCCGAAGCCTGATGCGTCATTCTGACAGCGCACCAAGCCTCTCCTCCAAATCCGGTCGCAGTGGGTCGAAAATTGGACCGAGCTCACAATTAGCGTGGGAGTTGCCGCTGGAGACGGGCGCGATTGCTTGTGATCGACGCGTTGCAATGGGGCAACACGTTTTAGAAAAATCGACGAGTGGCCGTTTGTGCCATTGCGCGACCCACATTGATCCCAAGAATGAGCCTCTTCGCATGCTTGGCTTTTCTACACGGCTCCGGTGGAGCCTATGGGGGCGACGGCATCATGAACCCGCGGCGACTTACGATAGTGGCGCCGACGTTTTGCGGAACGGTCGTTCTCGCGGGGTGGATCGTTGGCTGGCTGGCCGGCTTCGGTCCGGCCGGCTCCGAGAACGCCCGCGCAGTGACAGTCCAGGACCGCGCAGCATCTCTCGCCGCCACCGCGAGGCTCGCGGATGAACCGCAGGCAATCGCAATGGGCAACACCGGACCCGCGGACGCCGCTGTCGCTAGCGCCGAAGTGGCGACAGCCGCTGAGCCCGCGGCGGGGACGGCCACCGACACGACGGCGGCCTCGGATAAATCGGAATCGATCGTCGTGGCCGCGTTGCCCGGTCCGTCGCAAACGCTGTCGGCCGATTTACCGCCTGCGCAGGACTCGGTGGACTTGGGCCACCACGATGTCGCCCAGCCGGCGCCGACCACGTGCGGTGCATCCGGCGGTGCCTCCAGCACGGGGCCGCGGGATTTCCGGTATCTCATTTGTTATGTCTGGTCCGAACTGCCGCCTGCCGAGAAGCCGGCGGCGATCGTCTTGCGTTCGTTCAAGGACATCCCGGTCGGGACGCCGGTGGAAGAGATCAAGCGCGCGTCCGACGCTTTCGGTCTGGATTTCACTTTCATGAAGGCCGTGGCCAAGGTCGAGTCCGGTTTCGACCCCAAGCAGCGCACCGGGTCGTATATCGGGCTGTTCCAGCTGAGCAAATACGAGTTCGGAAAATTCGGATCCGGAGACATTCTTAATCCCCGCGATAATGCCGTTGCGGCAGCCTACAAGGTCATCACGGAAGGCATTCTATTCCAGTGGGTGACGCACAGGAAGCCGGACTTGAACGATCTCTACCTGATCCATCAACAGGGCTGGGAAGGCGCCGCGGAGCACCTCAGCCAACCCAATCGCATCGCCTGGAAATCGATGTGCGCCACTGGCGAAGGCAGGGAGAAGGGCGAAAAATGGTGCAGGCGCGCGATCTGGGGCAATACGCTTCCGGCCGTCAAAGAGGCGTGGAAATCCGTGGAGAAGCTGACGTCGGAAGCGTTCGTCGGAATGTGGCGCGAGCGGGTTGCTCATTTCCAATCGAAATACATGGGCACCGCGACCGCCGACGCCGAGCGGGCGCAGGCGCCAGTGAATGTCCGTTGAGTGGTTAGCAGGAGTTGCGGCACCCGCGGGCGAGCGGGGCTTCACCGTCGCCGGTCGCGCGGATGCACTTTACATCGTCAACGACGCGCTCGGGTCGTTCTTGCTGCTAGCGAGGCCATCGATCAGGTGCTGATGTCTGCTTGTGGCCCGAAGGCTAAGTGTCCGGCACGCCGGCAGCTAGGGCCATAGCGGGCATCGAGAATACGCGGGCAGATCGACGCGAATGACCCGAAGCGGAGCACCTTGAAAGTGAAGTCAAGTCATGATTCCGGGCATGAAGCATCGGACGCGCGGATGGCCGTCTATGTAATGCCTCCAGACCATTGTACGGCCGAAGCGGTTTGGTTCTGTGACAACCGCACCGTCAGGTACGAGCACCCATTCGCCGTCGATGAGGACACGGTAACGGCCCCGACTGGACTCCCAATCGGCATCGGACACTATGTATCCGTCGGCATCGGTACAGCACTTTCCAAATTCGCTCTGCAAGCTTTCGAACCAAGACTTCAGCGGAGAATGGTCGTATCGGCCATCGTCGCGCGCAAGGACCGGCGTCAGTAGCAACGCTGACCCCAGCAACGATGCCGCAAGTTTCGCTGGAAACATCTGTTTGCCTCCGCGATATTCGCCCGCCGATCCGCTGGCTTGGTGCGGCTTAGGCTGGCAACCCGGAAACCAATTCCGTTGCAACTGCCGCTGACGAGTGACGACAGCTACGATCGCTCGATGCTGTGATGGGACAGTTCATTCCCATCCCCACTGACGTGAGTCCGGAAGTTCGAGCGAAGGTTCAAATACGACAACGCTTCAACTAAAGGTCAGTGCAGCTGCTTCTTTGGCCTAGCCTGCCCTTAGCCGACCTCCAGGCTGGCGCAGAGCTTGTCGCTCATGACGGCGTAGCCGACCAAAGCCCTTACAGACCAAAGGAAATGACCCACGGTGGAAGTCTGCAGGGCATCTGTTGCGGGTCTCTGCAAGCGTGTTCGTCAACAACGATTGCGATCTACGCTGGTCGCCCGCAACGTCTATTCGGCAACTCGCTACAGCTCCGCAAGGAGCTTCAACGCATCATCCAGCACGGCCTGGTCCTGCGTTCGTTCAGCGACCGCATCACGCGTGAATGCGCCATGCGTTCGCGCATTCTGATTTCCCTTCGGCGCGCCTGTTCTCCGTGCGCCGCCGTGCATGCGGCAGCGGACCTTGCCGTGCACGGCCGGCGCGCGGCAGGTGGTGCCGTTTCGCGTTTCGGCGCCACAGCGCGGGCTCGTCCACATCGCACGCGTGTTGCGAATGTGGTCGCCGCTCATGCATTGCTGCCTTGCCTGGATTCGGCCTGTTCGCACGCGCCGGCCTCACGCGGCGGGACCAGTCCTGCGGCTGTCGCAACGTTCGGCTCCGCGACGATCAGGCTCGCGTGTTGCGTCACGTTGCCCACGATCGCCCTGCCGCCATCCTGCACCGACAAGTTCCGGACCGTGATCGCACGCTCGCCGTTGTTGCGGTGGCGGCTGAGTGCCTCGATCTGGCTTGCGAAGGTGCGGGCCAGCCGGGTCAGCGCGCGTGTGAGGCTCTCCTGCTGCGGAATGTCATCGGTGAGGGCGAGGCGGCAGGCGGAGCGCATCGCTGCCGCGTGAACCGACGCCATCTGCACCGCGAGCATGGCCTCGATCGAGTCCTTCGGCGCGATGCTCTTCACCAGCGAGATCATGAATGCGAGATTGGCTTCATCGGGCTTGCGTCCGGTCATGCTGGCCTTCACCAATTGCTTGAGGAGGCCATGCAGGGCGTCGCGGTCGGCGGCGCCGAGCGCCTCGGCCAGCAGCCGTTCGCCGGCTTGCGGGTCGGCATGGAGGATCGCAATCCCCCGCTTGTAGAGCTTGATCCGCGGGCTCGCGTCGGGGCCGCTGCGATCGTTTGCCGCAACCGGCAGCGTGCCGTGGTGTTTCGCAGATGTCGTCATGTGCTGTGTCCTTTGCTCGCGCGGGCTCATTGCGCGCGAAATCAATCGCTCGCTGCGCGCCTGTGGGATTTTTGAGATGTCGATGAAGGGCTTACGCGCAATCGCCGCGAGCCCCCGTGGTCGGGCGGCGTGGACGCTGGCGATTGTTGCGATGATGGCATTCTGCCAGTGTTTTGCCCGACGAGTCAAACGGCATTACGAAGCGCGCAATCCTCGTTCGTGCCAATCCGCGTTCGTGCAAGTCCTTGTTCTTGCAGTTGCCGGCTACTGTGCATGGGGTTGTTTTCGCATTTTTGTTTCGGATCGGCCCTGACCTGCCGCGCGACGGAATGCCGGCGCGCAAACGCGATTGCGAAATCCGGCGCGCCCGCTCATCATGATCTGCGAATGCGCTGCGTCATGCCAAAGCGGCGCGATGCGTCTGGGGAGAAAACGAATGCAACGAATGCTTCGCCTGCTGGCGATCGTCGCCGGATTGTGCGTGACGACGGAGGCCCTCGCGCAGAAATATCCGGTGCGGCCGGTCAAGATCATGGTCGGCTTCAGCGCGGGCGGCCCGGTCGACGTGGTCGCGCGCATCGTCGCCGATCGGCTGAGCAACAAGCTCGGACAAGCCTTCGTGGTCGAGAACCGCGCCGGCGCCAACGGCATGATCGCCGCTGAAGGCGTCGCGCGTGCGGAAGGCGACGGCTACACGATGCTGGCCTGCAACTCCTCCACGATCACGCTCAACAAAACGCTCTTCAAGGACATCCGCTACGATCCGGAAAAGGACTTCGCGCCGCTCACCACCGTCGTGTCGGCGCCGCTCGTGCTGATGGTCAATCCGGACAATCCCAAGACGGCCAACATCAACACCGTCGCCGATCTCGTCGCCGCGGCAAAGGCTGCGCCCGGCGCGCTTGCCTACGGCTCGGGCGGCAACGGCAACCTCGCTCATCTCGCCATGGAGTTGCTCAGCCAGAAGGCCGGCGTCAAGATGATCCACGTGCCCTATCGCGGTGGTGCTGCGTCCGAGGTCGGCATCCTCGCGCAGGAGGTCCTGGCGGTGTTCGATCCCTTGTCCGCCGTGCCGCTGGTGAAGGCCGGCAAGCTGCGCGCGCTCGCGGTGTCCTCAGCCGAACGGCTGCCGGCGCTGCCTGATGTGCCGACCGTCGCTGAAGCCGGCTATCCCGGTTTCGACATCTCGTTCTGGGTCGGCTTCTTCATGCCAAAGGCAACGCCCGCGCCGACGCTCGAGATGCTGCACCGGGAGATCGTCGCCGCAGCCAAGGATCCGGTGTTACAGGAGCGGCTGGAGACGCAGGGCGTCGTCAGCGTGCTCAGTCCGGCTGAGTATGCTGTGAAGATCGCCAAGGAGACCAGGGAGCTCGCCGAAGTGGTGGCGGCGGCGAACATCAAGGCGGAGTAGCGCGTCTGGTTGGCGTGATGCCGACCACCTGAGCCAGCCGCTCGAGCAGCGGGCGTTGTCCTGCGTTGATCTTCTCGTGCGCTTCTGCGAGCGTGAACCATTCTGCACGGTCGACCTCAGGGAAGGTCTGGCGTTTGCCGCTGCGCGGCGGCCATTCCATCTCGAAAGTGTTGCTGCGAATGCTGCGCAAATCCACGTCGAACTCGGCCGCGAACGCGGTGACGACCTTTCCGCCGCGCTGCTTGACCCGGCCAAGCGAAGTCAGCGGCACGGACAGCTCAAGTCCAAGCTCCTCGGCAAACTCCCGTCGCGCGGTGGTTTCTGCGTCTTCTTCGTCGGCATACTCGCCCTTCGGGACCGACCAGGCGCCGAGGTCCTTGTTGCGCCAGAACGGCCCGCCGGGATGAACGAGCAGGACCTCGATCTCCCCGCGCTTCCGATAGGCAACGATCCCGGCACTTTTCGATGGCATCGCAGGTTCCGTGCAGGCAGCGCATTCGCCCGGGAAAAAGTGGAACAGACGGTTTTAGCGCAGGTTAATAGCCAACGCTTTAACCGAACAAGGGAGTGAACCATGATCCGCCTGTTGGCAACGACCGCCTTAGGGCTGGTGCTGGCGAACGCCGCCTTTGCGCAATCGCCAAGCAGCAACACCAAGTCCGAGCAGACGCCGCAATCCCAGTCCAATTCCGCAGCTCCGTCCAACACGTCGCCGTCTGGCGCAGCACAAACGCAGCAGTCGCCATCGCAGCCGCAGCAATCATCAACGCCGGGAGCGTCGACACAGAATACCCAGGCGACCACTCCGTCTTCCGGGTCGGCCAATTCCGGCTCGGGGACCAACGCCACCAACAGCGCGGACACGTCCTCCCGGCCGCCGAGCGGTACGGCAAACTCGAACCAGACACAGGATCGCTCCAATCCTCCGGCGAACACTACCAATCAGACGCAGCAGGCGCCTGGTTCATCTGGAACCAACCAGGCCCAGCAATCGCCAAACACGCCGAGCAGCAATCAGGCTCAGGACCAGCGGACCGGTGCCAATTCACAGGCCGCCGTCCGCACTGACGTCAACCTCAACAAGCAGCAGGAGACCAAGATCAGCGCGTCCATCTCCCATCTCAACGTGCGGCCGCTGACCAGCGTCAATTTCTCGCTCAACGTCGGCACGGTCGTGCCGCGCGATGTCCAGCTATCGACGCTGCCACCCGACGTGGTCGAGATCGTGCCGCAATATCGCGGCTACAGCTTCGCGCTGGTGAAGGATGAGATCGTCGTGGTCGATCCGGCGACATACAAGATCGTGACGGTGCTGCCGTACTCTGGACAATCCACGGCGACAACGACGACGACGCGCGAGCGCAGCGCCAGCAAGTTTTCGGATCGCGACCGCGAAGTGATCCGCAAGCATGCGAAGACCCGCACCGAGGGACGGAGCGAACGACAGACCACCGGCAGCACTGCGCGATCCGAGATTCACGTCGGTGACCGCGTTCCCGAGAGTGTCGAGGTCGAGGAATTCCCGAGCACCGTCTACCGGGACGCGCCCGACCTGCGCGAGTACCGCTACATTCACCGCGATACGCGGACCTATGTCGTCGAGCCGGGCGAACGCCGCATCATCGAGGAGATTGACTAATCCACGGACCATCGGAAGCCGCTCCATCGAGCGGCTTCCGGATTTGCCCATCAGCCTGAAGATCGTTCGCGCGCTGCAAAACGAATGGCGCGGGCCTTCGCGCTCTTTCCCGCCGCGCGGGCGGCGATCATGCTGCGTGCCTTGCCCGGGGTGCTCTTTCGGATCAGGGACGCGAGCCGCTTGCGTGCGCGGCTGGCGGTCAATCGCGCCGCCAGTTGCTCTGCCTTGCGAATGATGGTCGTGACCGAGAGCGTCAGGTTCACCGGAACCCAGGCGACGTCTTTGGTCTTGGACAGGCTGCCGATGCCTTCGCATGGCGCCTCGCGCGGCAGGTCGATCCGGATCGCGAGGGCTTCCGCACGTTCGGTCCAGTCCTCGGCCCTGGTGCCGGTGATGATGCGGACATAGTCGCGTGTCTCACGCGGCAGCTCGCTCTCTTTGGCAAGCCATTTCTGGATCCGGCCGGGGCCTGCGTTGTAGGCGGCTGCGGCAAGTCCGAGATTGCCGAAATCGTCGCGCAGCTTGCGCAGAAATTTGGCCGATGCCGGCAGCGCCTTCATCGCATCGAACGGATCATCCAGCCCGACCTCGGCTGCCGTCTTCGGCATGAACTGTGCGACGCCTTGCGCGCCGGCCTGGCTGACCTCGTTGGACTTGAAGCGGCTCTCCTGCCAGATCAAACGCGCGAAGAACGGCACGGGAATGCCGCTGGCTTCGGCAGCGCCACGAAGCGCGTGGCAGAAGCGCTCCATCGGCGAAACCGGCGCCTGCGCGACGGGTTCGACCGCTCGCTGCGGCTCGGGTGTCTCCTCATAGGCCGCACGCGCATTGGCGAGCTCGAGGGCCTGCACGCTTGCAAGGAACAGCTCGACCACCGGAACAAGTGGCGCGGCCTGAGTGTTTTGAAGAACGGTGTGATCGAAAGCTGATGTTTGGCGGGACGCCGACGGATCGAAGTCGCACATCAGAATCATGAACGCGGCGCAAGCCGCGACGACAAATCGCATTTGCTGGAGCAACCTCGAACTGTGGGTGAACGGCCAGCGGTGCGCCGGCGATAAGGAGTTATTAACCGAGGGATTGCGGCAAAGCTGCGGTCTCGTCGGTTCCGCCGGTGTTACTACGGTGTTCCCGACGGGAAACTCTCTTCCCCGCGATTTTGCGGGCATGGCGAATTGGGACGAGCGAGATGATGCGGTGGATGCTTGGCGCGGTGATTTCGCTGTCGGTGATCTCTCCGGCGCTTGCGGGCAATCTCGATGCAGCAGCGGTAAACGACGCTGCGCGTCCCGCAAAGCAACCTGCTAGCGACAAGCTCAACGCATCGATCGTGAAGCTTCAGATTCTGCTCGACCATGCGCGGTTCTCGCCCGGGGAGATCGACGGCAAGCTCGGCGAGAACGCGCACAAGGCGCTGAAGGCATTCGCCGAGCAGAACGGCGTTGCATCCGACAAAGCGATCGGACCGGAGCTTTGGGATAAGTTGAATGCCGCGAACGAAGGCCCTGTCCTCGTCGAATACAAGATCACGGACGCGGATGTGAAGGGCCCGTTTCTGAAGGAACTGCCCGGCAAGCTCGATGACATGAAGCAGCTGAAGGCGCTGAGCTACACCAGTCCGCTCGAAGGGCTTGCCGAGAAATTCCACATGAGCGGAGACCTGCTTCGGACGCTCAATCCCGGCAAGTCCTTCGACAAGGCTGGAGAGACGATTACCGTTGCGAATGTCTCTGCACGAAGCGAGCTGCCAGCCGCTGCGCGGCTCGAGATCGACAAGAAGAACGGCACGCTGAAAGCATTCGACGGGGGCGGCACCCTGATCGCATTCTATCCCGCGTCAATCGGAAGTCCGGATCGTCCGACGCCGAGCGGTACGCTCAAGGTCACCAGCACTCACGAGAATCCGGTCTATCACTACAACCCCGACTACAAGTTCAGAAGCGTCAAATCGAAAAAGCCGTTCGATGTTCAGCCGGGCCCGAACAATCCGGTGGGAGCATACTGGATCGGCTTATCCGCTCAGGGTTACGGCATCCACGGAACGGCGGAGCCTGACAGGGTCAGCAAGTCCGCGTCGCATGGCTGCGTCAGGCTGACCAATTGGGACGTGCGCGCGCTGGGCGAGCACGTCAAGCGCGGCACGCCGGTGGTCTTCCTGGATGCGCCGACGGACTCCTCGTCCAGGCAGCAGGTGAAGTCCGGCGGCAGGCGCGCCTCGAACTAGTCTTTAGGAAAATCCTTGCGCATCGCGATCTCGGCGGCATCGCCGGGCGATAGCACGGTCTGGTCGAACGCTGCTTGCGGCCTCGTCATGATATCGTACAGCGAGATCCCCTTGATCGGCTTGCCCATGAGCTCGCGGACGCAGTCGGCGAGTGTGCCGTTGTAGACGAGATAGGGCGGACCTCGATCCTTCTGCCTCTCGCCTTTCAGCGACGGCCACTTTTTCAGTTCGGCCGGCGCGTCATAGGCGATCGGCGATTTCTCTTTAAACATGCGCTTGGCCCCTGAAGGCGCGGGTCGCCCGGAAGCCTAGGGCGGCCCGGTAAAACGCTTGTTAAAGAATTAGTTCAAATCAGCCGGCAACAAAGGCGAGCAGGGTGCCGTTCGCCTTGGCCGGCGGCACGCAGATCGCAGACCCGCTGCGCACGGCTGCCGAACCAAGCGCCTTCTCGGTGGCCGCGAGATCGCCGCTCACAAGCACCAGGGCAGCGCCACCGCGTTCGGAAAGACCCGCGAGCGGCACGCCGGGATAGCGTTTGTCGAGCTGCTCCAGCGTCAAATAGACGAAATCGGCCCGATCGTCACCGGATGCCACGGTCACCGCGCCGTCGGCCTCGGCCTTCGGCTCGCGGTAGATCAGCCGTCCCAGATGCGCGGCTTCCTTCGCGGGCTCGGGCGTCGCGATCAATGTCTGCTTGATCCGCTTGGCCGCATTGGCGTGCTTCATCAGCTCGGGAATCCACACCGTCTCGCGCGTCTTGTGCTGGCAGGCGAAAATGCGCACGCCGCCGGGCGCTTCCGCGGTCGGCCACATGAAGGTGCGGAATTTCGCCGCCGAGACCGTGCCGTCAGGCAGCGTCACGGGCCGTTCGAAATCGGTCGGGCCGATCGGCTCCAGGCCGCGCGCGCGGATCTCCTCCGCGCCGGCGGTGGAATCGACCGCGGTGAAGGCGATGCGCTCGATGCCTTCGCCGCGCTTGTCGAGGAAGGCACGCGCCGGCGCGTTGTGCTCGGTCGCCGCGAGCACGCCGAGCAGCTCCATATAATCCGGGTCGAACATGATGGTGTAGTTGCCGGTGCCCATATGTGCGCTGTGAGTGCCGCGCGGCGAGATGGTGAAGCCGAGCTGCCGGTAGTTCTCGGCGGCTTTGTCGAGGTCCTGAACCATGACCACGGCGTGGTCGATACCGATGACGTTCTTGAGAGCCACTGTTCTTTCCCCGCATGCAAACTGACTGGACCGCCGCTGGCGGCGCAAGTTCTGTCTACGCCGGATAAACGGTCAAGTCATTTTCAAATCGGCGGGACATGCGGAAAATTCATTCCGCGAAAGGCGATATCGACGCGCGATGGCGTCAGCGCGCCTGCTCGATATAGGCGGCGAGGATGGCGCGCTCCTCGCTGGTCATTTCGGTGATGTTGCCCGGCGGCATCGCATTGGACCAGGCGGCGACGCGGCCGATCAGGCGGATGTTGCGATGGATGTGCTCGGGCGCGTTGAGCAATATGCCCTTCGGCGCGGTCACGATGCCGGCCCAGACCGGCTCGGTCGCGTGGCACATGCTGCAGCGGGACATCACGATCTCCTCGACATTGGCAAGCGTCGGCTGCGCCGACAGCGCGCTTGTCTTGACCTCGCGCGGGCCGGCCGCCGAGAGGAAGAGGATCGCGATCACGCCGACCGCTGCGACACCCCACACCCACCACGGCGATCGGCGTCCGGCATGACCCTCGTTGAAGAAATGACGGATCACGGGACCGAGCGCCAGGATGATGGCGACGATAATCCAGTTGAAGCGGGTGGCATAGAGCAGGGGATAGTGGTTGCTGATCATCAGCACGACGACAGGCAGCGTCAGATAGTTGTTGTGAACCGAGCGCTCCTTGCTGGTCTTGCCGAGCTTTGGATCTGGCGCCTGCCCCGCGAGCAGGGCGGCGACGATCTTCTTCTGGTTCGGGATGATCAGCGTGAAGACGTTGGCGACCATGATGGTGCCGATGATCGCCCCGATCTGGTTGAAGGCGCCGCGCCCGCTCAGCACGTGGGTGAAAGCATAGGTCAATGCGACCAGGAACAGATAGCCGCCGATCGCGAAGGGCAGCTCGCGCTGCGCGAGCCCGGTACGGCAGGCGCCTTCATAGAGCAGCCACGCCAACGCGAGGCTGCACAGGCTGAACAGGCCGGCCTGGAATGGCGTGAGGTCGAGGATCGACTTGTCGACCAGGAACAAATCGGCCTCGAGATAATACACCACCACCATCAGCGCGAAGCCGGACAGCCAGGTGGTGTAGGCCTCCCATTTGAACCAGGTCAGCTCGTCCGGCATCTGGGCGGGCGCGACCAGATATTTCATGATCCGGTAGAAGCCGCCGCCATGGACCTGCCAGGCCTCGCCTTGCACGCCGTCCGGCAGCTTGCTGTCAGGCCTGAGGCTGAGGTCGAGGGCGATGAAATAGAAGGAACTGCCGATCCAGGCGATCGCGGCGACCACGTGCAGCCAGCGGAGCAGCAGGCTCGCCCATTCCGATATAATGGATCCCCACATGATCACCCCAACAGATGCAGCCCCAATGCCGCAGCCTTGATGACCGCAACCGGCGGTCCTGCCCTTACAATGTGTCGCACCGATCAGCCGCATTTTCCAGTACGATGGGCCGCGGCTGATGCACATCGTGCGGGCATGAGCTGACGTGGGATTCGGCAGGCATTTGACCTGTCGCAGAACGCTTGCGTGTCGATCGGTGTTGATGCGCCAGACATGACGGCCGGGAGGAAACGACGTGAGGAACAGGATTTCGTTCGTGGCGATGTCCGCGGGGTGGCTGGTCGCGGTCGCGAACTGCGCCCAGGCGGAGCCGGTGCTGCAGGGCAAGGATGCCTACGGCGATTGGCAGGCCGACAAGCCTGGCACGGTCAGGTTGATCCGGCCACAGGATCTGGTCAGGCCCGGCGCCACGCGGTCGGTTGCGAGTTCGTCGCGCGTGGTGCCGCGCCCGCCGGAGGGGGCGCTTCAGGTCCCGGCCGGCTTCAAGATCGAGCTGTTCGCAGAGGGCCTGCGCGCCCCGCGCATCGTGCGCGTGGCGCCGAACGGCGATGTCTTCGTCGCCGAGACGCGCGCGGGCAACATCCGCGTGTTGCGCGCCGGCGATGGCGGCAAGGCCGCGACCAACGAGGTCTTCGCTGCCGGACTGAGGCAGCCGTTCGGCATCGCCTTCTTCCCGAACGGCGACAATCCGCAATGGGTCTACGTCGCCAACACCGACAGCGTCGTCCGCTTTCCCTATCAGGCCGGCGATCTCAAGGCGCGTGGCAAGGCGGAGACGATCGTCGCGAGTCTGCCGCATGACGGCGGTCATTCCACCCGCGACGTCGTCTTCACGCCCGACAACAGGCGCATGCTGGTGTCGGTCGGCTCGCTCAGCAACGTCGCCGAGGGCATGGGCACGCCGCCGGGTGGAGTGGAAGCCTGGTCGAAAGCGCAGCCGCTCGGTGCGGCCTGGGCGAGCGAGACCGAGCGCGCCACGGTGCTCGCCTTCACCCCCGAGGGCAAGGAGCGGAAGATCTACGCCACCGGCATCCGCAACTGTGTCGGTCTTGCGATCCAGCCGCAGACCGGGCTGCCCTGGTGCTCGACCAACGAGCGCGACGGGCTCGGCGACAATCTCGTGCCTGACTATGTGACGAGCGTGAAGGAGGGCGCGTTCTACGGCTGGCCATGGTTCTATATCGGCGGCAACGAAGACCCGCGCCACGCCGGCGCGCGGCCGGACCTCAAGGACAAGGTGACGGTGCCTGATGTGCTGGTGCAGCCGCACTCGGCCTCGCTCGGCATGACCTTCTATCAGGGCACGCAGTTTCCGTCCGAATACCAGGGCGATGCTTTCGCGGCCGAGCACGGCTCCTGGAACAGGTCGAAGCGCACCGGCTACAAGGTGATCCGAATCCGGATGAAGGATGGCAAGCCGACCGGCGAGTATGAGGATTTTGTCACGGGATTCGTGGTGAGCGATACCGAGGTATGGGGGCGGCCGGTCGGTGTCGCCGTGGCAAAGGATGGGGCGCTGCTGGTGTCGGAGGACGGCAACGGCACGATCTGGCGGGTAAGCCGTTAGCCTCGCCACGGAGGTAGGTGCGCCCTCGCCCCTTGCGGGAGAGGGTGGCTCGCCGCGCAGCGGCGGGACGGGTGAGGGGTTCTATCGGCGAACTCCTTGTGCGTGTGCGGAGAGAACCCCTCATCCGGCGCTTCGCGCCACCTTCTCCCGCAAGGGGAGAAGGGAAGACGCACTGCGCTTGCGGCGCTCACCCCCGTCGCACACTCGCGCCGCCATCCACCGGCAACGTCACACCCGTGATGAAATTCGCCTCGTCCGAGGCCAGGAACAGCGCGGCATTCGCGACGTCCCACCCCGTGCCCATCTTCCTGCGCAGCGGCACCTTGCTGTCGCGCTCGGCCTCGACTTCGGCGCGGGTCTTGTGCCATTCGCGGGCGCGGGTGTCGACGGCCATCGGTGTGTTCATCAGGCCCGGCAGGATGACGTTGGCGCGGATGCCGTATTCGGCGTTCTGGTAGGCGAGCTGTTCGGTGAACGCGATCATCGCCGACTTCGTCGCCTTGTAGGCGACGTAAGGATAGGTGGTGATCGCCGCCATCGAGGAGATGTTGATGATCGCGCCGCTGTTTTGCGCGCGCATGATCGGGATCACCTCTTTCGCCGCCCAAATGCAGCTCTTCAGATTGATGGCGACGACGCGGTCGAACGCCTCCTCAGTGATTTGCAGCAGCTCGGCGTCGCCGCCGGCCAGGCTTACGCCGACATTGTTGTGCAGTACGTCGATCCGGCCCCAGCGCGCCTGCGCCTCCGCGACCATCGCCTTGATGTCGGCGGATTTTGTGACGTCGGCCCTGAACGCCGCGGCGGTGCCATGCTTCGCGGCGATCATGGCGGCGGTTTCCTGCGCCGATTCCAGATGATGATCGACGCACAGCACCTTGGCGCCCTCGCGCGCGAAGGTCAGCGCAGTGGCGCGGCCGTTGCCCATGCCTTCGCCGGGACTCTGGCCGGCGCCCACGACGATCGCAACCTTGTCCTTCAAGCGCATGTCAGTTCACTCCCGGAATCGGGTACTGCTGGAGTACCTCTTTGTAATATGGCTCGTTGTCGATCTTCATGGTGGCGAGCACGCGCACCACACCGCAATAGAATGCGATGGTCAGCACGAGGTCGACCATGTGCTCGTCCGAGAGATGCTGCCTGATCTCGGCAAAGGTCGCATCCGACATCGCGAGCTCGCGCACCATCTCGCGGGCACCTTTCAGGATCGCCTTGGCCTGTGGCTCGAGCGTCGAGGGCTTGCCCTCGGTCTCAGCCATCAGGCCGGCGATGTCATCATCGGTGACGCCGAACTCCTTGCCGATCTTCACGTGGTGAGTGAACTCGTATTCCGACTTCTCCATCCAGCCGACCTGGAGGATCGCAAGCTCCCGGAGGCGCGGGTCGAGCTTGCTCTTGAAGCGGATGTAGCCGCCGATGCCGTTGAAGGCGCGCGCCATCTCCGGCGAGTTGACCAACAGCTTGTGCAAATTGGTGTTGCGCTTGAGCATGTCGCGATATTCGGGCGCGACCTGGTCGGCCTCGAGATAGGGCAGGCGGGCCATCCCTGATGTTCCTTTCAGTGTTCTTGTGATTCACGTTCGGGGGCTTGCAGCGTCACCCCGCCGTCCACCACCAGCACCTGTCCGGTGATATAGCGCGCAAAATTGCTGAGCAGGAATTTGACGGCATGGCCAACGTCCCAGCCGGTGCCTTCCGTTTTCAGCAAAGACGCCTTGGCCCGCTGGGCGCGCGCCTGTTCGCTCATGCCGCGGGCATAGACCATCGGCGTGTACATCGGCCCGGGGCAGATGCAATTGACGCGGATGTTGTCGCGGCCGTGATCGACCGCCATCGCGCGGGTCAGGCCGATGATCGCGGCTTTCGAGGTCGAATAGGTCGTCAGGCCGCGCGGCCGCAGCGCCGAGATCGAGGAGATGTTGACGATCGCGCCGCCCCGCGCGGTCTTGATCATGGCAGGGATCGCGTGCTTGGAGAGCAGGAACATGCTCTCGACATTGACCTGCATGACGCGGCGATATTGCTCGGGCGCTTCGTCGACCACGCTGCCGCGGCTGCCGATGCCGACATTGTTGTCGAGGAAATCGAGCTGGCCCCAGCGGTCGAGCGCGGCTTCGACCAGTGTCCTGCAATCGCTCTCGCTGGTGACGTCGCCGCCATGCGCCGCGGCCGTGCCGCCTTCGGCTGCGATCATCTCCGCGGTGCGTTCGGCGAGCTTGAGGTCGCGATCGGCCACCAGCACTTTGGCGCCGGCGCGAGCCAGTAGAATTGCGGCGGCGCGGCCGTTGCCGATGCCGTCGCCGGCAGCGCCGCCGCCGCTGACCAGCGCCACCTTGCCGGCGAGACCGGGATCGTGCTCGGGCCCCTGCATGTCGTTTCATCCCGATTATTTTCGTGCACTCTAGCAATCGCCCCGAGCGGAGAGAAGGGCCGGGCTCCCGCTTTCATGTCATTGACATCGCATGGAATTGCATGCCGCCGCACGAGAAGGGCGAACGATCGACCCGCGCCGTTAGGAACCGACCTCACGAGATCGCGTTTGTTGCGGAGCCTTTCCCGCGCTAGGCTCTGTCCCGGGGCTTCCCAACCGCCAGTGGCTTGCCGATGAATCTGCTCGATCCACAAGGGCCTGTGGCTGCGGCCAACAGCACCATCCTGGTCGATTCCGTCTTCATCATGCTCGCGATCGTGGTGCCGACCATCATCGCCATCCTGGCCTTTGCATTCTGGTTTCGCGCCTCGAATCCCAAAGCAAAGTTTCAGCCCGACTTCGTCTATTCCGGGCGGGTGGAGATGGTGGTGTGGGCGATCCCCGCGCTCACCGTGATCCTGCTCGGCGGCGTCGCCTGGATCGGCTCGCACCAGCTCGATCCCGCGGCACCCGTGCCCGGCACCGGCAGCCCGGTTCGCATCCAGGCCGTCTCGCTCGATTGGAAATGGCTCTTCATCTATCCGGACCAGCGCATCGCCACCGTCAATACGCTGACGGTGCCGGCAGGCGCCGAGCTGAATTTCCAGCTGACGTCCTCGAGCGTGATGAACACCTTCTTCATCCCGCAACTCGGCAGCATGATCTACACCATGAACGGCATGGTGACGAAGCTGAACCTGCGCGCCGACAATGAGGGCAAGCTCCAGGGGTTGTCGGCACATTTCTCCGGCGACGGGTTTCCGGACATGATGTTCGACGTCAACGTGGTCTCGTCGCTCGCCTTTCCGGATTGGGTGGCGACCACGGCGAGGAGCGATGCTGTCCTCAATGAGGACAGCTACAAGAAGCTGATGCAGCAAGGCATCGAAAAGGGCAGGCCGACCTACCGGCTGGATGACCCCAGGCTGTTTGATCTGATCGCGACCCAGCACATTCCGCCGGGACCGGGTCCGGAGCTCGCATCCGAGGCCGGTCGGTCGCACAGTGGAGGCCATGATGCTCGGTAAGCTCGATTGGTCGGCCATTCCGTTCGATCAACCCATCCCGCTGATCGCAGGCGCCGTGGTGCTGATTGGGATTCTCGCCGTGCTGGCCTGGGTCGTGGTGAAGGGGCATCTGCCGTATCTCTGGCACGAGTGGATCACCAGCGTCGACCACAAGCGGATCGGCGTGATGTACATCCTGCTGGCCTCGGTGATGCTACTGCGCGGCGGCAGCGACGCCATCATGATGCGGATCCAGCAGGCGGTGGCCTACCAGTCGCAAGGCTATCTGCCGCCGGAGCACTACAACCAGATATTCTCCGCGCACGGCACCATCATGATCTTCTTCGTGGCGATGCCGTTCGTGATCGGACTGATGAATCTCATCGTGCCGCTCCAGCTTGGCGTACGAGATGTCGCTTTCCCGACGCTCAATTCGGTCGGCTTCTGGCTGACCGCGACCGGTGCGCTGCTGGTCAATCTCTCGCTCGTGATCGGCGAGTTCGCCCGCACCGGCTGGCTCGCCTTTCCGCCGCTGTCGGAACTGTCCTACTCGCCGGGCGTCGGTGTCGATTATTACGCGTGGTCGCTGCAGATCTCCGGCGTCGGCACGTTGGTTGCCGGCATCAACCTCGTGACGACGGTGCTGAAGCTGCGCACCAAAGGCATGAACTATCTGCGTATGCCGATGTTCTGCTGGACCACGCTGGCCTCGAACCTCCTGATCGTCGCGGCTTTCCCGATTTTGACCGCCACCCTCGCGATGCTGCTGCTCGACCGCTATCTCGGCTTCCACTTCTTCACCAATGAGGCCGGCGGCAATGTCATGATGTTCATGAATCTGATCTGGGCCTGGGGACATCCCGAGGTCTACATCCTGGTGCTGCCGGCCTTCGGCATCTTCTCCGAGGTGGTCTCGACCTTCTCCGGCAAGGCGCTGTTTGGCTATCGCTCGATGGTGCTGGCGACCATGGCGATCTGCGTCATCTCCTTCATGGTCTGGCTGCATCACTTCTTCACGATGGGAGCGGGCCCCGACGTCAACGCTATCTTCGGCATTGCCAGCATGATCATCGCGATACCGACCGGGGTGAAGATCTACAACTGGCTGTTCACGATGTATGGCGGCCGCATCCGCTTCGAGACGCCGATGCTGTGGTCGATAGGCTTTATGGTCACCTTCATCATCGGCGGATTGACGGGCGTGCTGGTCGCGGTGCCGCCGGCCGATTTCATCCTCCACAACAGCATGTTCCTGGTCGCGCACTTCCACAACGTCATCATCGGCGGCGTGCTGTTCGGAGCCTTCGCCGGCTTTGAGTACTGGTTCCCAAAGGCGTTCGGCTTTCGCCTCAACGACCGCTGGGGCAAGCTCGCGTTCTGGTTCACTTTCCTCGGCTTCTACGTCACCTTCATCCCGCTCTACGTCGCCGGCATGCTCGGCATGACACGGCGCATGCAGCACTATGACGTCGCGGCGTGGCGGCCATGGATGCTGGTTGCAGCCGTCGGCATGGCCGTGCTGACGATTGGCGTGATCTGCCAGATCGTGCAGCTCGTGGTCAGCATCCGCAACCGCGAAGCCCTGCGCGACCGCACCGGTGATCCCTGGGACGGCCGTTCGCTGGAATGGGCGACGTCGTCGCCGCCGCCGGTTTTCAACTTCGCTTTCAACCCCGATGTGCGCGGCGAGGATGCCTACTGGGATCTGAAGACCCATGCCAAGCAGCAATCCCTCGATCATGATGCGCCCGAGTATCATGACATCGAGATGCCCAGGAACTCGCCGACCGGGTTCGTCTGCGCGTTCTTCGCCACGGTCATGGGCTTTGCGCTGATCTGGCACATTTGGTGGATGGTGATCTTGGGCGGTATCGGAGCGTTCGCGACCTTCGTCGTGTTCGCCTGGCGCGACCATGACGAATACGTCATTCCGGCCGAGGAGGTCGCGGCGATAGACCGCGTCAACCTTGAGGAGCGGCGTAGCCTCGTCAGCATGGCAGGGACAGTCTGATGTCAATGACCGCGACCGCCGGCCGTGCGCACGTCGATCCCCATCACATCGGGCTCGTCATCGAGCATCCCGGCCCGGCGCCGAAGCGCATCGTGACCGCCTATGGCTTCTGGGTCTTCCTGCTCTCCGACATCGTGATGTTCTCCTGCTTCTTTGCGGCCTATGCGGTGCTGGCCGACCAGACCGCCGGCGGCCCGAAGGGTTCGGAGATATTCGAGCAGCGGAACGTCGCGATCGAGACTGTCTGCCTGCTGCTGTCGAGTTTCACGTGCGGCATGGCGAGCATCGCGGCCGATGTGCGCAACCGGTTCTGGTTCTATCTCGGGATGGCGGTGACGTGTTTGCTCGGCCTCATCTTTCTCGTCATTGAGTTTCGCGAATTCGCTGATCTCGTTGCCCGCGGCTATGGCCCATCGCGCAGCGCTTTCCTGACCTCGTTCTTCTCGCTGGTCGGCTGCCACGGCCTCCACGTCTCGGCCGGCATATTGTGGCTTCTCACCATGATGGCCCAGGTCTTCGCAAAGGGTTTTCGTGCCGACGTGCTGCGCCGGATGATGTGCTTCGCGCTGTTCTGGCATGCGCTTGACATCGTCTGGGTCGGAGTCTTCTCCGTCGTCTATTTGCTTGGGAGTGGCGTATGAGCGATCAGACGCATATGCCGGCCGGTCATGACCTTGCGCCGGGCGATGAGGAGCAACACAGTGTCGGCACGCGCATCCTCGGTTACGTGGTCGGTCTTGTTCTCGCGCTGCTGCTGACGGCGACCTCGTTCTTCATCGCCGGCACGGATCTGGTCTGGCAGCCTTCGATTCCGGTCGCGCTGATCGTGCTGGCGATCGCGCAGATGGGCGTGCACCTCGTGTTCTTCCTGCACATCACCACCGGCCCCGACAACACCAACAACGTGCTGGCGCTGGCTTTCGGACTGTTGGTGGTCTTCCTGGTGGTCGGTGGCACTGTCTGGATCATGGCGCATCTGAATGCGAACATGCCGGCCATGGATCAGATCATGCCGATGCGCCGCTAAGGGCGCACAAAAAAGAAGAGCCGCTTGTTGCGACAAGCGGCCCAAGTCTAGGGAGGAAACGCCCGAGCAAAGCAATCGGGCCGGAGCCGGATTGCCGCCAAGGAAACGCTCGCGCAAAGCGCTTGCGTACGCTTACAAATGCAGCAACTCCCGATAGAGTTCAATTCCGGATGAATACTGTCTCCGGTTGCCGCTCACGGGTGCGTGATGGGCGTCGTTATTTCGGCCGCCGGCAATTGTAGGCCTTGCGGAAGCCCGCAGCCTGGGCGTCGTCCTCCGAGCAGAACCAGCGGTCCGGTCTGGTGGTCGCGGGGTAGCTCGGGCAGCCCCGTAAATGGTAGATGCCGATATTGCCGGTCACGCGCGCGCGGACCGCAAGCTTGCCCTTGATGCCACAGCTCGGCGGCATCGTCAGATCCTCAGGAAACAACACCGCGCGAATCTCCTTGTCGCGGTCGGCGCGGCAGGCGGCGCCCAGGAGCGCGCCGTCCTTCTTGCCGGCGCGGAATTCCTGCGGTGCAACAAAGCAGCCCTTCCAGATTCCGGCCGAGGTTGATTTGGCGTCGGCCGCGGCCGACTTGATGTTCGCCTTGACCGGCTCCCGGGCAATGGCATAGCCGAGCTTGACGAGCTGCTCGTTCAAGCTGGTCTTGTCGCCTTCGGCCGTGCAGATCGCGCGGTGCCGCTTGCCAAAACTCTTTTCCGGTCCGACATCGTCGCAACGCACCGATCGCTTGCCAATCAGCTTGGCGAGCTGGTCGCGGGCCTCGATGCCGCAGGTCCAGGGATCGGCGTGATCGTCGATGCAGACCTGGTCCAGCTCGGGTGCGTCGACGCCGTCGAGGCGGTAGGTGACGTCGCCGAGCTGGATGGCGTTGCCATCGCGGACCGTCGCGGCGGCGGTCAGCGCCGAGGCCGGGCCGGAGGTGCCCAGAAATCCGGACAGGGCAATAAAGGAAACGAGCGCAAAAGCGCGGGCGCTGGCAAAGGACTTTCGGAAGGACATAAGGTCTCGCTATCGATGGCTCGTGCGCCTTGTTCCTAGCATCCGGATGTGGCGATACCAATGGTCTGCGCCCCGCGAAGTGCGACATTCCGACCTCGCGGCTTTACTCAGCCGTAGCTCTGATTCTATCGTTCGCGGGCCTTGCGGAGCGGAGGCCGAATCGCCCGGGAAGCGGCGAAGGGAGGAAAAATTTGCGATGAAAGACCCCGTGGACGTCCTGATCATCGGCGCCGGCGCTTCGGGCGCGGCGGTGGCGTGGTCGCTGGCCGAAACCAAGATGCATATTCTCTGCCTGGAGCAGGGCGGCTGGATGAACCCGGCGGAATATCCCAGCACGGGCCGGGACTGGGAGGCCAAGTTCTACGGCGAGTGGTCGTCGAGCCCCAACGTCCGCGGCCGCCCCGAAGACTATCCGATCAACGACGACGATTCGCCGATCAAAGTCGTCAACTATAATGCGGTCGGCGGCTCGACGGTGATGTACACCGCGCACTGGCCGCGGCTGCATCCCTCCGATTTCAAGGTGAGGACGCTCGACGGCGTCGCCGACGACTGGCCGATCGACTACGACGCGCTGACCCCGTTCTTCGAAGAGAACGACCGGATGATGGGCACGTCCGGCCTGTCGGGCGATCCGCTCTCACCGCTGACGCATCCGCCGATGCCGCAACAGCCGATGGGGTTGTCCGGTGCGATCATCGGCAAGACCATGAACAAGCTCGGCTGGCACTGGTGGCCGTCGGATACGACAGTCGCGACCATGGACTACGAGGGCCGCGCGCGCTGCATCAATCTCGGCCATTGCACGCCAGCCTGCGCGCAAGGCGCCAAGTCCTCGACCGACATCACCTATTGGCCGCACGCGGTCCGCGCCGGCGTCGAGCTGCGTACGCACTGCCGGGTGCGCGAGATCACCACCGACGAGAACGGCATGGCCACCGGCGTGGTCTATTACGACAAGGACGGCGTCGAGCAGTTCCAGCCGGCGCATGTCGTCATCATCGCCTGCAACGGCGTCGGCACGCCGCGGCTGCTGCTGAATTCGGCATCGAATCGCTTTCCGAACGGGCTTGCCAATTCGTCCGGCCTCGTCGGCAAGAACCTGATGTTCCATCCTTATGCGCAGATCTACGGCTACGTAAAAGAGCCGACCGATAGCAACCGCGCGCCGCCGACCTGCCTGTGGAGCAAGGAATGGTATGACACGGACCTCTCGCGCGGCTTCGTGCGCGGCTATGGCGTTCAGTTCGTGCGCGGCGCGGGGCCGGTGTTCGAGGCTGTCGTCAGCGAGCAGAAGGGCATTCTGCCGTGGGGCGCCGATCATCACCGCATCTTCCGCAAGCTCAACGGCCACCGGCTCGGCTTTTCCGCGATCTGCGAGGACCTGCCGGAGGAGCATAACCAAGTCACGCTCGATCCGGTCTTGAAGGACGGCCACGGCATTCCCGCGCCGAAGATCGACTACACGATCAGCGAGAACAGCCGGAAGATGATGGAGCATGCGCTGGCGCGCGGGCGGGAGATTCTCGAAACCGCGGGGGCGAGCGACATCTGCGTCAACTCGCCGATCCCGTGGGGCGGCTGGCATCTGCTCGGCACGGCACGGATGGGCACTGACCCCGAACGCTCCGTCGTCAATGAATGGGGCCGCTCGCACGACGTCAAGAATCTCTTCATCGTCGATGGCAGCATCTTCGTTACATCGGGCGGGGTCAACCCGACGTCCACCATTCAGGCCCTCGCGCTCTACATCGCCGACCAGATGAAGCAGCGCCTCGCCAATTTGTTCGATTGAGGCCGACATGTCCGCAGACAATCAACTGACACGCAGCCAGCGCGACGACCTCCGCGCTATCGCCGCGATGATCGTTCCCGCGAGCGACGAGTACAAGGTGCCCGGCGCTGACGACCCCGCGATCCAGGCTGACATGCTGGCGACGCTGGGGCGTGACGCCAAATTGGTGGCGGCGGCGCTCGACCATCTGGGGCGGCTCGCGGGCCGACCGTTCGCCGAGCTCGATGCGGCCAGGCGCGATGCGGTGGCGCAGGAGTTTCGCAGTTCCGGCGGCGCGGCTGCCGCGACGCTCGTCCGCGTGGTGCTGCAATGCTACTACCGCGACGACCGTGTGCTGCGCTCGCTCGGCCTCGAGCTACGCGCGCCGTTCCCCCTGGGTTACGTGCTGCCGGATGGCGACTGGTCGTTGCTGGATCCGGTCAAGGCAAGGGCGGGCACGCTGCGACGGGCGCCCTAGCCACCCGGGCAGTCCAGCCTTGCGCCCCGGACGGGTCCCTTGCGCCTCACGGGGCAGGCCACCATCTGTGTGAGCCTCAAGGACTCCTATCATGCTGGATTTCACCTCAGATACCGTCGATGACGCCGCGTCATCGCGAACGGAAACGGCTGTCCCGGTCGATGACCGGGCCCTGCTGGACGCCTATTCCAATGCCGTCATCGACGTGACCGACCGCGTCGGTCCGGCCGTCGTGCGCGTCGAGACCGGACCAAAGGTGCCGAACGGCCGCGAGCGCGGCGGGCTCGGCTCGGGCATCGTGATCTCGCCGGACGGACTCGTGCTCACCAATAGCCACGTGGTGGGCTCGTCGAAGGAGATCCGGCTGCGCGACGTCGAGGGCCATGTCGGCGACGCCCGGGTGCTCGGCGTCGATCCCGACACTGACCTTGCGCTGCTCCGCGCCAACGGCGTGCGGGACTTGCCCTATGCGGCGCTCGGCAACTCCAAGACCTTGCGGCGCGGTCAGCTCGTGATCGCGATCGGCAACCCGCTCGGCTTTGAATCGACCGTTACCGCCGGAGTGGTCTCGGCGCTCGGGCGCTCGATCCGCTCGGTCAGTGGCCGCACCATAGAGGACGTGATCCAGACTGATGCTGCGCTCAACCCCGGCAATTCGGGCGGGCCGCTGGTGTCGTCGAATGCCGAGGTGATCGGCATCAACACCGCGATCATCAATGGCGCGCAAGGCATCTGCTTTGCGGTCGCCAGCAACACCGCGCAATTCGTGCTGTCGGAGATCATCCGCCACGGCTATGTTCGCCGCGCCTATATCGGCGTGGCCGGTCAGACCGCGCCGATCCCGCGGCGGCACGCGGTGCTGGCCGGCGTCGAGAACAAGATGGGCGCGCTGCTGGCGCAGATCGAGCCGGACGGGCCGGCGGCGAAGGCGGGCCTGTTGTCCGGCGATGTCGTGATCGGCCTCGACGGCGTCGAGATCAACGGCGTCGACGATCTGATCCGTGTGCTCGATCGCGACCGGATCGGCCGGCAGCTGGCGATGGACGTGCTGCGGCTCGGCCGCCTGCGGGCGATCGATATCGATCCGGTCGAGCGCAAGCCGGCCCGCTAGCGTGTGGGCGCCCAAGCGGGGTATGACGGTGTCATGCCTCGCTTCGGGAACCCCGCCGCATGATGCCGGCGCATGAGACCTACGATGTCATCGTCGTCGGCGCCGGTGGCATGACGGCTGCGGCCGTCGCCGCCGCCGAGGGCCTGCGCGTGCTCGTGATCGAGAAGACCGCTTTCGTCGGCGGCACGACCGCATGGTCCGACGGCATGATCTGGATTCCCGCCAATGCCAAAATGAAAGAGGCGGGGCTCTCCGATAGCGTCACGGACGCCGTGCGATATTTGTCGAACACGGTGCCGGAGCCCGCCAATGCGGGCCTCCGCGCCGCTTTCCTCGCGCGCGGACCGGAGGCAGTCGTCTATCTCCAAGCCAACACGCAAGTGCGGCTCCAGCCGGTCAAGGCCTGTCCGGACTATTATCCGGAGCGATTGTGCGCGACGCCGGGTGGGCGCGTGCTCGAGCCGGTCGTCTTCGACGGCACGCAGCTGGGCGCGCATTTCGCGCGGGTGCGCGCGCCGCTGCCGGAGTTCACGTTGTTCGGCGGGATGATGGTCAACCGCCTCGACATCCCGCATCTGCGGCGGGTCGGAAAATCGCTGCGCTCGGCTCTTCGCGCGGCGCGGCTGGTTTCGGAGTATGCGTGGCAGCGCCTGCGCAGCCCGCGCGGCACGACGCTGCATCTCGGAAATGCGCTCGCCGCGCGGCTGTATGCCTCGCTGCAGGCCCGGCAGGTCGAGATCCTCTTTAGTGCGGACGTCGAAGGCCTGTCGACGCAGGGCGAGCGCGTCGGCGGCGTAATTATCCGTCATGGGGCGCGCGATCGGCTGATTGCCGCGCGACGTGGTGTGGTGCTGGCGACCGGCGGCTTTTCACACGACGCGACCTTGCGAAAACGCTTCCTCCCACCCGCGGCCGGATTTATCTCGGCGGCCCACACGTCCGGTACGGGCGACGGGCTCCGCCTCGCGACCGCAACCGGCGCAGCGCTCAATACGGATGCGACGAGCCCGGCCTATTGGGTGCCGGCCTCGCTGTTTCGGCGCGCCGATGGCAGCCGCGGCGTTTTCCCGCACACAGTGAGCGACCGCGCCAAGCCCGGCGTGATCGCCGTCAATGCGGCCGGCCGGCGCTTCGTCAACGAGGCACTCTCCTACCACGAGTTCGTGCTCGCCATGCTGCGCGACGGCGACGGCGAACCAGACCGGCCGTTCTATCTGATCTGCGACCGTCCGTTCCTGTGGAGCTACGGCCTTGGCCGTATCAAGCCGTTCACGCGCAGTGTCCGGCGCTATGTGGCGAGCGGGGAGTTGGTTGAGGCCGCTGATATCGCGCAGCTCGCAGCGAAGATCGGCATCAAGCCGTCGACACTCGCGGCGACGATCGCGAGCTACAACGAAGGCGCAAAGGAGGGCCGCGATCCCGAATTCGGACGCGGAAGCACGATCTATCAACGCCATCTCGGAGACGCCGCTCACAAGCCCAACCCGTGCGTCGCGCCCATCCTCTGTGCGCCGTACTTTGCGATGCGGATTTATTCGGCCGATCTCGGCACGGCGATTGGCCTGAAGGTGGATGCCCAGGCGCGCGTGTTGCGCGAGGACGGCACGCCGGTTGCCGGGCTCTATGCGTGCGGCAACGACATGGGCTCGATCATGAACGGCAATTGTCCCTGGCCGGGGATCGCGTTGGGACCGGCACTGACATTCGGGTACATCGCAGGGCGCCATCTGGCGGAGGGGAGTGTGGCAGCGGCGCCGATCGCCGCTACGACGTCGGTCTAACCATCTCCACTGCAGTCATTGCGAGCGCAGCGAAGCAATCCAGACTGTCTCTGCGGAAAGATTCTGGATTGCTTCGTCGCAAGGGCTCCTCGCAATGACGGCGAGAGGGTTCGGGCCTACCGCTACTCCGCAGCCGCCGCAAAGCGGCTGTTCTCCAGTTCCGCTTCCAGCCGCGCCTTCTCCGCCGCCGCAAGTTTGATATTGGCTTCCTTGACATGCCCGAAGCCGCGGATGGTCTCCGGCAGCCGCGCGAGCCTCGCCAGCAGCGGGATCTGCTCCGCTTTCAGCCCGGCGATCCGCTGATCGATCATGTCGAGATAATCCGCGACCAGCTTCCGCTCGGTCCGGCGCTCCTCGGTGCGGCCGAACGGATCGAACGCGCCGCCGCGCAGGAACTTCAGCCTGGCGAGGACGCGGAAGGCGTGAATCATCCAGCCGCCGAATTCCTTCTTCTGGAGATGTCCGGTGGTCTTGTCGCGCTGTGCGAAGATCGGCGGGGCCAGATAGAACTTCAGCTTGAAGTCGCCGTCGAATTTCTCCGAGACCTTCTTGGAGAAGCTGCCATCGGTGTAGAGCCGCGCGACCTCGTACTCGTCCTTGTAGGACATCAGCTTGAACAGGTTTTTCGCGACAGCCTCGGTCAGCTCCGTGGACGCTGGCGAGGCAGCCGCTTCCGCCTTGCGCGCCTTGGCGACAGCGGCGAGGTAGCGGTCCGCGTAGGCCCTGTCCTGATAGCCGGTCAAAAACTCCGCGCGCGTCGCGATGATGTTGTCGAGCGACTTCGTCGGCGCGGAGGCCCGGCTCCTGAATTGCAGCACGCTACGCACCCGCGACATGTCGTGGGCGGCGAGTCGTCCCCAGCTGAAGGCGAGCTTGTTCATTTCGATCGCGGCCCCGTTGATCTCGATGGCGCGCAAGAGCGCCTCCAACGACAACGGAATCGCGCCCTTCTGGAAGGCGAAGCCGAGCATGAACGGGTTGGTCGCGATCGAATCGCCCATCAGCGCCGAGGCAATGCCGGTGGCGTCGATGATGTCGAGGTTCTTGTCGCCGACAGCGTCCCGCAGCACCGTCTGCATCGTGCCCGCCTCGAAATCGATGTCGGGGTTTTGCACGAAGCTCGCGGTCGGCTGCAGGTCAGCGTTGACGTAGGCCTTGGTCACGCCGCGTTCGGCGCGGCTGAGCGCGGAGGGACCTGCCGAGACGATCATGTCGCAGCCGAGGATGACGTCGGCGCCGCCCGTGGTGATCCGGACCGCGGAGATGTCTTCCGGCTTCGCGGCGATGCGCACATGGCTCATCACCGCGCCGTTCTTCTGCGACAGGCCGGTGAAGTCGAGCGCCGAGCAGCCGCGGCCGTCGACATGGGCGGCCATGCCGAGCAGCGCGCCGATGGTGATGACACCGGTGCCGCCGATGCCGGTCACGAGGATGTTGTAGGGGGCGTCGAGCTCACGCGCGGGTGGCAGCGGCAGGTCGGCACACAACTGGCCTGAATCCACCGCCGAGGTCTTGATCCGCTTGAGCGTGCCGCCATGCACGGTCACGAAACTCGGGCAAAAACCCTCCACGCAGGAGAAGTCCTTGTTGCAGTTCGACTGGTCGATCTGCCGCTTGCGGCCGAACTCGGTCTCGAGCGGCTGCACCGAGACGCAGTTCGAAGCTTGCGAGCAATCGCCGCAGCCTTCGCAGACGAGCTCGTTGATGAAGACGCGCTTGGCGGGATCCGGATACAGCCCGCGCTTGCGGCGGCGGCGCTTTTCCGCGGCGCAGGTCTGGTCGTAGACGATGACCGTAAGGCCCTTGATGTCGCGCAGCTCGCGCTGCACGGCGTCGAGCTCGCGGCGGTGATGGACGGTCGCGCCTTGCGGGAAGTAATTGCCGTCAGGGTATTTGGTGGGATCGTCCGAGACGATCGCGAGGCGCTTGACGCCCTCGGCCCAGACCTGATGCGCGATCTGGGCGACGTTGAAGGCGCCCTCGGCCGGCTGGCCGCCGGTCATCGCGACGGCGTCGTTGTAGAGGATCTTGTAGGTGATGCTGATGCCGGCGGCCGATGCCGCGCGAAGGGCAAGCAGTCCGGAATGGGTGTAGGTGCCGTCGCCGAGATTCTGAAAAATGTGCTGCTCGGTGGTGAAGGGCGCTTGTCCGATCCAGTTCACGCCCTCGGCGCCCATATGCGAGATCAAATCGGTGCGGCGGGTCGGCATGCTCAAAGCCATGCCGTGGCAACCGATGCCGGCCATGGCGCGGCTGCCCTCGGGCACGCGCGTCGAGGTGTTGTGCGGGCAGCCCGAGCAGAAGAACGGCGTGCGCGCGAGCTTGATTTGCGCGGAGGCCGGAACAGGAGTGTCAAAGGCCTCGAGCCGGGCAAGGCGCTGCTCCAGCACCGGGCTGTGGTGGCCGAGCTTGCGCAGCCGGGCCACCAGCGCGGATGCAACGAGAGTCGGCGTCAGCTCGCCCTCGCTTGGCAATAGCGGCGCGCCGCGCTCGTCGCGTTTTCCCGTCACGGTCGGGCGCCTGGACGCATCGATATTGTAGAGGATGCGCATCAGCTGGTCTTCGATGAAGCCGCGCTTCTCCTCGACGACCAGCACGTCCTGAAGTCCTTCGGCGAAGCGCTTGGCCCCGCTTTCCTCCAGCGGCCAGGTCAGTGCGACCTTGTAGATGCGCAAGCCCAAATCCTGCGCGTCCTTGTCGGTAATGCCCAGATCGGCTAGCGCCTGCCGCAGATCGAGATAAGCCTTGCCGGTCGCGACGATGCCGAGCCGTGCCGGCCTGGAGTCGAGTACAATGCGGTCGAGCTGGTTGGCACGGGCAAACGCCTGGACAGCGGCCATCTTGGGGCCGAACAGACGCTTCTCCGCGTCGAGCGGCGGATCGGGCCAGCGGATGTTGAGGCCGCCGGGCGGCATCTCGAAATCTCCGGGGAGCTTGATCTGGATGCGTTCGGGATCGCTATAGATCGAGGCCGAACTCTCCACCGTCTCGCTGATCGCCTTGAATCCGACCCAGCAGCCGGAGAAGCGCGATAGCGCAAAGCCGTAGAGGCCGAGGTCGAGGTAATCCTGCAGCGTCGCCGGGTTGATCACGGGGATCAGTGCCGCTGCAAATACCTGCTCGCTCTGGTGCGCCAGTGTCGAGGACTGGCACCCGTGGTCGTCACCGGCAAGCGCGAGCACGCCGCCATTGAGCGAGGTACCGGCCGCATTCGCATGCTTGAGTGCGTCGACCGAGCGATCAACGCCGGGCCCCTTGCCGTACCAGATACCGAACACGCCATCGACCTTGGCGCCGGGAAACAGGCCGACCTGCTGGCTGCCCCAGACGGCGGTCGCCGCGAGGTCCTCGTTCAGACCGGGGACGAAGGCGATGTCGTGCTGCTGGAGGTGTGACTTCGCGCGCCACAGCGCGTGGTCGTACATGCCAAGTGGGGAACCGCGGTAGCCCGAGATGAAGCCGCCGGTGTTGAGGCCCTGAAGCCGGTCGCGTTCGCGCTGCAACATGGGCAGCCGGACCAGCGCCTGCGTGCCGGACAGGAAGATCCGCTTCGATTCGAGCCGGTATTTGTCGTCCAGCTCGACCTGCATCAGCGTCATTTCAGGAGTCCTCGTCTCTTGTTCGGCTTTTATTCGACTTGGTATTCGACTTGGGGTTTGCGCTGCGGGAGGGAGGAGCGGCTGCGCGACGCGAATTGTGACAGTCAAAGGGATGCGCAGACGAAGTCAATATCGCTGGCCGCATCCGTGGCGCTCCTGCTAGTCATGGCTTGCTTGCGGAGGACATCATGACGGCACAAGCGTTCGATACCGAGATCACGGAGACCGACGGAGCCCTGATCGGGCCGTGGCGTCAGCCGCGTCAAATGCTGCAAGCCCAAACCTACGATGCGCACGCCTCGATCCACGACGACGCCACCGCGCAGAAGCTCGGGTTCAAGGGCGGCACCATCGAGGGTCCGACCCATTTCAGCCAGTTCGCACCGCTGGGTGCGCGTTTGTGGGGACAGGCCTGGTTCGAGAGCGGCTGTCTCTCCGCGCATTACCGCAGCGTCTGTTACGAAGGCGAGGAGGTGCAGGCGATCCTGTCGAAGCCGTTGCCCGGCACCAGCCAGTGCCAGATCCAGATGGTCAAGCGCGACGGCACGGAGGTGCTGCGCGGCACGGCCTCGGTCGGAGAACCGCACGCCGCGACCGCGCTGGAGGCGCGTCTTGGCGAACTCAAGCCGCTCACTGATCCCGTGATCCTGCGCGACGTGAAGGTCGCGCAGACGAGCCGGCGCCAGGCGGTGCGGATGGCGTTCGATCAGATCATGGGCGACCTCTATCCGTTCTCGCTGCGGCAGAAGCTCGCCGCCATCACCGAGACCTCGCCGTATTATTCAGGCGCCGGCAATCCTTCTGCGAATCCGTGGGACAGGGCGATCATCCCGATGGAGATGCTGAGCGTGCTGTTCCAGTACCGCTCCAAGGACGATCCTCTCCCGGCCAAGGGACCGGCCGTCGGTCTGTTCGCCGACCAGGAGATCAGGCTGGTGAAGGGCCCGCTGTTTGTTGACGAGGAGTACGAAGTCGAGCGCGAGGTTGTCGCGCTCTCCGGCAGCCGCCGCACCGAGAGCGCCTGGGTGAAGACGCGCGTGTTCGACAAGACAAACATTGTGGTCGCGACCATGCTGCTGAACATGGCCACGCTGAAGGATTCCTACGCGCCGTATGAGGAAGAATATCGACGGCTGTACGGAGATACTGCCCGCTAAAAGCGAGCTTCGTTGTCGCTCATCCTCTAGGCAAATGCACGTCGCAAAGTCGTCGCACAGCGAATAAGCAGACGCGAGGCAGCCTGATAACGTTCTGACAGTGCAGCAAATTTTCCCGCGCTGTCCGCCCGATCGTCATTGTACACAATGGCACGGCGCTTGCAGAACTCCTGGCACAGAGAGTTCTCGCGAGGGGCGGGCGTCATGTTGAACTCAAGCAAGCCGACATTGGGCGCGATCAGCGCCGAACCCGGGCCGATCGAACTCGACTTGTCGGCCACCGCGCTCCTCATCATCGACATGCAGCGCGACTTCATGGAGCCCGGCGGCTTCGGCGAGACGCTCGGCAACGACGTCAGCCAGCTCGCGCGCGCGGTGAAGCCGATCGGTGCGGTGCTGAAGGCCGCGCGGGATACCGGCATGCTGGTGATCCACACGCGCGAGGGCCATCTGCCCGATCTCTCCGACGCGCCGCCGGCGAAAGTCGAGCGCGGCGCGCCATCCCTTCGCATCGGCGATCCCGGTCCCATGGGCCGCATTCTCATTCGCGGCGAGGCGGGCCACGACATCATCCCGGAGCTCTATCCGCTCGACAGCGAGATCGTGATCGACAAGCCCGGCAAGGGCGCGTTCTACGCCACCGAGCTCACCGACGTGCTGGAGAAATACGGCATCGAAAATCTGCTGGTGTGTGGCGTCACCACCGAAGTGTGCGTCAACACCACCGTGCGCGAGGCCAACGACCGCGGCTATCGCTGCGTCGTCATCTCGGACGGCTGCGCGTCCTACTTTCCTGAGTTTCACGAGATGGGCCTGAAGATGATCAAGGCCCAGGGCGGCATCTTCGGTTGGGTCGCAAGCTCAGCCGCGGTTCTGGAGGCGATGAAGATTTCCACATCAGCGTAGGGGCATCACCATGAGCACAGGCACGACAGGGACGGCCGGCACCTCCGAGTTCAAGCCGGCACTATGGACACCGGGCGACTGGAACGCGTTTTTCGGCTTCGGCACCAACATCCTCGTCAACATGCTGGTGCTCACAGGCCTGTTACGCTTCGTTTTGAAGATGCCCGACTCACTGGTGTTCGGCCGCATCCTGCCCGCACTCGGCTTGATGATGTGTCTTTCCACCTTCTACTACGCATTTCTCGCTTATCGCCTTGCGCAGAAGACCGGCCGCACCGACGTCTGCGCGCTGCCATCGGGCGTCAGCGTGCCGCACATGTTCATCGTCACCTTCGTGATCATGCTGCCGATCACGATCAAGACCGGTGATCCGCTCAAGGGTTGGTCGGCGGGCCTGGTCTGGGTGTTCTTCCAGAGTTTTATCCTAATGATCGGTGGCTTCATTGCGCCTTTCATTCGAAAGATCACACCGCGCGCGGCACTGCTCGGTACGCTCGCCGGCGTATCCGTCACCTTCATCTCGATGCGGCCGGCGCTCGAAATGTACATGACGCCGCAGATCGGCCTGGTCTGCTTCGCCATCATCCTGGTGAGCTGGTTCGGTGGCGTGAAATATTGGCGTGGCATTCCCGCCGGTCTCGTTGCGATTGCGGTGGGCATGGTCATCGCATGGGGGTCGAACCTGTTCGGCCTCGGTCTCGGTGGACTGAGTGTCAAGGGCGTCGGTGATGCCTTCGCGAATTTCGGCTTCTCGGTGCCGATCCCGGCGGTGGGCTACGTCTTCTCCGGCTTCGAATTCCTCGGAATCATCCTGGTCACGGCCATTCCGTTCGGCATCTATGATCTCGTCGAGGCCATGGACAATGTCGAGAGCGCGGAAGCCGCCGGCGACGAATATCCGACCACGCGCGTGCTCACCGCCGACGGAATCGTCAGCCTGATCGGCTGCCTGATGGGAAATCCCTTCATCAATGCCGTCTATATCGGCCATCCCGGCTGGAAGGCGATGGGCGGCCGGATCGGCTATTCGGCCGCGACCGGCGTCATGGTGGTGGTGCTGGCCTGGTTCGGCATCATCTCGGTGCTGCTGGCGCTGGTGCCGGTCGTCGCGATCTCGCCGATC
Source organism: Bradyrhizobium sp. 40 (assembly GCF_023100925.1). Lineage (NCBI taxonomy): Bacteria > Pseudomonadati > Pseudomonadota > Alphaproteobacteria > Hyphomicrobiales > Nitrobacteraceae > Bradyrhizobium > Bradyrhizobium sp. 40. The sequence continues at coordinate 5,495,694 of NZ_CP064688.1, read as the reverse complement.
CTGCTCTATATCGGCATGCTGATCGGCGCGCAGGCGTTCCAGACCACGCCGGTCAAGCACGCGCCCGCCATCGTGCTGGCACTGACGCCGCATCTGGCTGCGTGGGCCAAGCTCCAGATCGACACGATGTTGGGCTCGACCATGAACGCGGCTGCGACGGTCGGCGGAATGGCCGCCGACAAGGCCGACGCGGTCAAGGCGGCCGCGATCGCCGCCTTGCCGCAGCAGGGCGTGTTCTATCACGGGCTCGAGATCATGGGCGGCGGCTCCATCCTCGGCGGCCTGATCCTGGGTGCGATCGGTGTCTTCATAATCGAGCGCGACTTCGAGAAAGCCTCGGCGTTCGCGCTGGTTGGTGCGGTTCTGACCTACTTCGGCTTCATGCACGGCGAAGCCGTCGGCATCGGCGGCGGCTTTGGCGTCACGCCCGCGGTCGCGTTCGCCTATGCCGTGATGGCCGCCGGTCTATTCGCGGCCAGCAGGCTCGGCGCGAGCGAGCCCTACATGCCGCATGCGGACATGCACGCGGCACCGGCGGAGTAGCTACCCGCCTTTGACGGCACCCGCGGTGAGCCCGGCGACGATCTGTCGCTGGGCGAACACCGTCAGCAGCAGCACCGGGAGGGTGACGATCAGCGCGGCGGCCGCGAGCGGCCCCCAGCTCAACTGGTCGAACGAGATCATGTTGTAGACGGCAACCGGCAGGGTGCGGGTCTCGCGTCCGGCCAGCACGATGCCGAACACAAAATTATTCCAGGAGAAGATCACGGCCAGGATGAAGGCGACCGCGATGCCGGGCTTGGCGATCGGCAGCGCGACATGGTGGAAGACCTGCCAGCGCGTGGCGCCGTCGATCAGGGCTGCTTCTTCCAGCTCCATCGGCGTCGTTTCGAAATAGCCGATCATGATCCAGATCACGATCGGCACCGTCACCACGAGGTGGATGATGATCTGCGGCACCAGCGTGCCGAGCAGTCCCAGCCACTGGAACATGAGAAACAGCGGAATCAGATAGGACAGGCCCGGCGTGATGCGGGCGATCAGGATCACGATCGCCGATTTGTGCGCAGCCATCCGCGCAATCCCGTAACCGGCGGGAACGCCGACGAGCAGCGCAAGGAACGTCGCGCTCCCTGTCACGATCAGGCTGTTGATGAAATACGTTAAGAAGCGGTTGGAGGCGAGCACGTCGGCATAGTTTTTCCAGGCGACATGCTCGGGAAAGAACACCGGCGGGTAGGCGGCGTTGTCGATCTCGAATTTGAGCGACAGCGACAGCATCCAGAGGAAGAACAGGATTGCCGGGGACACGATGAGGAACACCGAGAACCACAGGCCGATTTTGCCGATGATTTGTCTTGGACTCATGTGCCGCTCGCGATCTCGGTCCACAGCATGCGTTGGCGCGCATAAAGCATCACCGCCGCGAGCAGAACGATCAGCAGGAAGAACACGACCGCGATCGCCGAGCCGTAGCCGAGGTCGTAATAGGAGAAGGCGACGCTGTAGAGATAGATGTTGATCGTCTCCGACGCCGATCCCGGTCCGCCCTGGGTGATTGCGAAAATGATGTCGAAGCTCTTCACGGCGTCGATCATGCGGATCATGCCGGCGATGAACAGGAATGGCATGATCAGCGGCAGGGTGATGAAGCGGAACACCTGCCAGATGCTGGCGCCATCGATCTGTGCACTTTCATAAGGCTCGGTCGGGATCGCGGCCAGGCCGCCGAGCACGATCAGCATGACCAGCGGCGTCCATTGCCAGGTCTCGACCAGCACCAGCGAGGGAATGACGGTCGCGGGATGGAATACCCAGAGCTGCGCAGGGATTCCGACCAGTGACAGCAGATAGTTCAATACGCCGAGCTGCGGGTGGAACATCATGGTCCAGACCAGCGCAATCGCCACCGGCGTCGCCATCATCGGCATGATGAAGACGCCGCGCAGAAAGCCGCGGCCGGGGAATTTCTGGTGAAACACCACGGCCGCAAACGTGCCGAGCACGAGCGGCAGCAGCACGGAGAGTGCGGTGTAGACCAGTGTATGTCCGATGGCCTCAATGAAGCGGGGATCGCTCGTCAGCCGCAGATAATTGGACAATCCCACGAAGGTGGTCGACGAGCCGACCTTCCATTCGTTCAGGCTCATCCAGATCGTGAAGACCCACGGGAAGATGATGATCGCGATCACGACGACCAGCGCCGGGACCACGAACGGCCAGTAGGACGGCGGCCGCAACTCCTTCTCCGGCGCGGCATCAGACTGTGCCGCGCCCGGAGTCGATTGTGTCAACGCACTCACGCCTTCTCGCTACGCTCCAGGATCGGTCGGTACTGATCGTTGGCCTTCTTCAGCTCGGCGGCAGGATCGGCGCCGGACAAGGTCGCAGTGACCGCGGCGCCGACGATGTCGCGGAATTCGGCGACCGGAATCACGACGGGCAGGCCGAGCTTGCTGATCTTGCCGGAATCGATCACCGATTGCAGCCATTCCTTGGTCTTGACGCCCTTCTGGACCTCGGGATCGCCGAGGATCGAATTGCGGAACGGCACGCCGCCGCCGGCCTGCAGCAGCCGCGCGCCCTGGGTTTTCGAGACCACCCATTGGCAGAGCAGATAGGCGGCTTCCTTGTTCTTGCTTGCAGCGGCAACGCCGATGCCGTCGCCATAGGTCGAGGAATATTGGCCCTTGGGGCCGGCGGGCACGACGGTGTAGCCGACCTTGCCGACAACGCGCGAGGCGGCCGGGTCTTCCAACGGCGGCGCCCAGCCGACGCCGTCGATCCACATCGCGGATCGGCCTTGCGTGAACGAGGCCATCGACTCCATCCAGTTGAAGCCGGCGACGCCTGGAGGTGCCGACTTTGTCAGGAGCGTCTGATACAGCTTGGTCGCGGCAATGGCTTCCGGACCATCGGTCAGGATGTTGCCCTTGGCGTCGAGGAATTCCCCGCCATAATTGAGGAAGAAGTTGCTCCACATCGCCATGTTGGCGTTGCGCAAGCCGCGCCCGACAAAGCCGTAGATGCCTTCCTTGGTATCGGTGAGCTTCTCGGCCGCCGCGGCCATCTCGTCGAGGGTCTTGGGAACGGCGACGCCCTTCTTCTCGAACAGCTCCTTGTTGTAGTAGAGGATGAAATAATCGACCGACCAGGGCAGCGACAGCATCTGGCCCTTGTCGTTCCTGGCATATTGCAGGCCCGCGGCCGAGAAGTCGCTCTCGACGAGATCGGGCGCGGTCAGCGCCGGATCCTTCATGAAGGGCGTCAAGTCGGCGAGCCAGCCGGCCTTCTCGAACTGCCGCTTCTGCACATGATAGCTGAGATGGACGACATCGAAGCTCGGACGGCCCGAGGTGAACTCGATCACCACCTTCTGGCGCTGCTGCTGCTCGGGAATCTGCTCCGCTTCGACCTGGATGCCAGTGAGCTCGGTGAACTCCTTGACGTATTTTTGCAGGTTGTCGCCGCGGGGCCCCTTGGCGAGGATCACCTCGAGCTTGGTCCCTGCGTATTTCTTCCAGTTCAGCTCGGCGCGCGCCGGCAATCCCGTCAGGCTGAGCGCGCCAGCTGCGGCAGTGCCGGTCAAGAGCGTACGACGCGAGATTTTGTGGTTGACCACTCGAGGTCCCTCCCTATGACTCAATTTGGGCGGATACTAGCGGCCGTTCCGCGTCTGCCTAGCCCTAATCTGTGGAATTCAGGGCCGCACGGCCGGCGTTTCCATCGGCAAGCCATGCGCCCGCGACATCAGATAGAGTTCGAGCGCGACCAGCTCGGGCGCGCCGAAATCATAGGCCTGGGCGCGGACACCGGTCATGCAACTGCGTAGCCGCCGCTCCAGCGATCCCAGCGTCTGCCATTCCAGGCGATAAAGCGGATAGCCGGTTGGCTGTCCCTGCGTGATCGGCGCGCCGGCAAGCCGGTTGTTGAAATTGTCGTCGTGGCAATTGGTGCAGGCAAGGTTGAGCTGGCCCTCGCGCTGCATGAAGAGGTCGCGGCCCTGTTCGACGAATGGCTTCAGTTGCGGATCGTCGCCGGCCGTGATCGCGACCCCGCGCGATTGGTGCGCGACCAAGGCGGACAGCGCCAGCAGGTCGCGGCTCTCGTAGGGGAGCGGCGGTGCCTGCTGATGATTGCTGCGGCACAGATTGATGCGCTGGTCGAGCGTGACCGGGCGTGCCAGCGCCTTGTCGAAGGCCGGGTAGCGCGCCGCGAGGCCTTTCATGCTGCCGCGTGCATCGCCATGGCAATCCGCACAGGCCTTGTCGGCGCTGCCGGTCCTCTTCGTCCACAACGCCTCACCGTCGAGCACGAACAGCATGCCGGGATTTGAGCTGTCGTCATCCTGCATCGCACGCGTGTCCGGCCCCATGAACGAATAGCCGGAGCGACGCGCGTCCAGTCGAATCTCGCCGGCGAGCAGGGCAGGGGCCGTGGCGAGGAGCGCCGCGGCCGATATCGCGCGCCAAAAACTCATTCGACCGTGATCGACGCGGACGCGCTGGACGAATAGCCGTTGTCGCCGATCCATTCGAACTCGAACTTGCCGCTCTCCTTCGCGACCGTGAAGAACGACAGATAGGGATTGGCCGCGATCGCCGGGAAGAGATCGGCGCGAAAAATCTCGGTGCCGTTGTAGCGGCACGTGAAGCTCGTGATGATGTCGCGCGGGACCAGCGCGCCGTCCGCGGTATGGCGGAAGCCGGTCTCCATGATGTGCGAGGTCAACGTGCGGATCTCGACGATTTCGCCGCGTCTGGCTTTCGCCGGAACGTTGATGAGCGCGGCCATCAATTCATCTCCTCGGTGCAGGCGGCCAGCGTCACGACGATTTCGGTCGTGACCTGCCAGAACGTGTCGTCGGAAAGGCGCGCGATCGCCACCACCTTCTGGGTATCCGCGAGCCGAATCCGGGTCGAGATTTGGGCGCGGCCGGAGGAGGGGCCGAGATGGAAGTTGCCGATGTTCGGCTGCGGGTTCTTCTCGTTGAAGACGTGGATGCTCTTGACGTAGTCGTTCGCCGTCATCGGACTCGCGACGCTCACGGTCAGCGGCACCGTGTTGCCGTTCTCGACCAGCGGCGGAATGTCGAGCTTCACCTTGCCGGTGCGTACAGGTGCTTCGCCGACGACGTTGCGGATCGCGGCGGTGAGCATCGCCGGTGTCGCTTCGAGCGGTCGCAGGGTGACGATCGGGATCGTCCCGGCGACCGTCACGCTTCCGGCAAGGTTCAGGAATTGTCGTCGCGTGGTCGGCATGAACAGTCCTAGTCCCGAAGCGCTGCAATAAAAGCCACGATGTCCTCGATCTCGGCGGCGGACAAGATCGGTTTGCCGACGAAATTTCGCCCGACCCGCACGAGGTGATCGGTGCGATAATAGGACGGCATGATGGTCTCCGGGTTGAAGCGCGCCGCATCGACCAGTCGAAGCCGCAACTGGCTCACCGTCCAGCGGTTCCCTGCACCCGAGAGGTCAGGCGCGAGGTCGCCCTGGAACCGGGTCTCCGGAAAGGGGCCGGAATGGCACAGGATACAAGTCGTCGTGCGCGCGAGCACCAGAGCGCGCCCGCGCGCGGCATCGCCTGGCGCGCCGGTGAGCGATTCCGCGATGCCGTCGCCGACGACGTTGTAGGGCCGGAGTTGCTCGGCTCCTGCATAGCAGGCGAAGGCGATACTGGCGGCGGTCAGCGCTGCGATATGGGCCGATGTTCTAGCCAAAGGTGTCCGCCGTGATGGTTTGAAACCAGCGCTCGGCTTCGGTTGCCTCGCGGGCGCGCAATTCGCGCGGCGCATCGACCGGGCTGGTCGCGCCGCCCTCGACCTCGGCGAAGATGTCGCCCCTGGGCTGGTAATTGCTCGCGAGTGAAAAGCCGTAGCCGGGTGCGACAATGTTGTAGCAGACGCCTGTCAATCGCGGCGTTTCTGGTGCGCGGCCGGCAAGGAGGCTCACGATCGCGGCGGCGCAGGCCTTGCCCTGTGCGCTTGCCGCGGATGCCGATTTGGGAATGCCCCCGCCGAGGCAGGCATCGCCGATGACGTGGATGTTCGGGACGAGTTTCGACTCGAAGGTGACAGGATCGATCGGGCACCAGCCGGTGGCATCCGCAGCGCCCGCGACCTCGGCGATGCGTCCGGCACGCTGCGGCGGGATGACGTTGGCGACGTCAGGGGTGTAGTTGCCGAACTCGGTGACGATGGTCCTGGTCGCGGGATCGACCGAGGTCACGCGGCCGCCTTGCGACAGCCCGATGCGTTCGATCATGTCACCGTAAAGCTCCTTCCACGCCCTTTCGAACAGTCGCTGCTGGGAGAAATTGTCCTTGGCATCGAGGACCAGGATCTTTGAGCGCGGCTTCTTCGTTTTCAGGTAATGCGCGATCAGGCTGGCGCGCTCGTAAGGCGCCGGCGGACAGCGCGAGGGATTGGCGGGGATCGCAATGGCGACAGTGCCGCCGTCCGGCATGGCCTCCAACTGGCGACGCAGCAGCAGCGTCTGCGCGCCAGCCTTCCAGGCATGCGGCATCTTTTCTGATGCCGCGTCGTCGTAGCCAGGCAGAGCGTCGAAATGGAAGTCGATGCCGGGAGAGAGCACGAGACGATCATAGGGCAGCGCAACGCCATCTGCCGTCACGACGCTGCGCAGCTGCGGCTCGATTGTGGTCACGGCCTGGCTGATCACCGTCACGCCTTCGGCACCGAGCCCGTCATAGCCAAATTGCTGAGCTTCGATGTCGCGCAGGCCGGCAATTACCTCGTTGCTGAAGGGGCAGGAGGTGAAGACCGTATTGGGTTCGATCAGGATGACTTGCAAGTTTGCCTGCGCGCGCTTCAGCGCGCGGGCGCACGCGGCGCCGCCAAAGCCGCCGCCGACCACGACGAGGCGGCCCGCCGATTGCGCGCGCAGGATCGAAGGGACGGCGAATGATGTGGCCGCGGCGGCGAAGCCGAGGACGGCATCCCGCCGTGTCACCGGCGCATTCATGAGTCTTGTCCGGAAAGTGGGCCGCGGCGGCCGTTACGTCCGCCGCGGCATTTTTCAGGCGAAGGTGATGTTCTGGTCGCGTAGTGGCACCGAGCGGATGCGTTTGCCCGTCGCCGCGAAGTACGCATTGAGCACCGCCGGTGCCGCGACGCCGATGGTCGGCTCGCCGACACCGCCCCAGAACCCGCCGCTCGGCACCATCACCGATTCGACCTTCGGCATCTCGTTGATGCGCATCGAATTGTAGGTGTCGAAGTTGGTCTGCTCGATCTTGCCGTCCTTGACGGTGCAGCCGCCGTAGAACAAGGCACTAAGGCCATAGACGAAGGAGCCCGCGATCTGCCGCTCCACCTGTGCCGGATTGACGACGTAGCCGGGATCGGTGGAGGCGACGATGCGATGCACCTTGATCTTGTTGCCGTCGGTCACCGAGATTTCGGCGGCGCCGGCGACATAGCTGCCATAGCCCATCACCTGCGCAATGCCCCGATAGATGCCCTGCGGCGCCGGGGTGCTCCAGCCGATCTTCTCGGCCACGGCGTTGAGCACCGCCAGATGCTTGGGATGATTGCCCATCAGCTTGCGGCGGAATTCGAGCGGGTCCTGGCCTGCGGCCTGGGCCAGCTCGTCCATGAAGCATTCCATGTAGATCGCGTTGTGATTGACGTTGACGCCGCGCCAGAAGCCGGGCGGAACGTGCGGGTTGCGCATCGCATGCTCGACCAGGAGGTTTGGCACGGAGTAACCGAACGCGGCTTCGCCGGACTGGGCGACGCCCTGGAACGCGGCCGGATCCATGCCGTTCTGCAGCGCTTCGGGGCGGAGCGAGAACAGGATCGATTGCCCAGACAGGCGGTAGTGCAGCGCGACCAGATTGTTGTCCGCATCGAACGCGCCGGTCATTTTGCACTGGGTGATCGGGTGATATCGGCCGTGCGCCATGTCCTCTTCGCGCGACCACAACAGCTTGATCGGCGTGCCCGGCATCTCCTTGGCGATCAAGACGGCTTGGCGGACGTAGTCGGTCTGGCCGCGCCGGCCGAAGCCGCCGCCGGGCATCACCTTGTGCACGTCGCACTTCTCCGCCGGCAGGCCCGACGCTTCCAACGTGGCCGCGAAGGCCGCCTCGCCATTCTGCGTGCCGCACCAGACCTCGCATTTGTCCACCGTGTAGAGCGCCGTGGCGTTCATCGGCTCCATGGTGGCGTGGTTCTGGTAGGGATAGCTGTAGACGGCCTCGATCTTTTTGGCGGCACCGGCAATCGCCGCCTTGGCGTCGCCGTTCTTGTTGCCGACATAGGCCGGCTGCCCGTTGTCGAGACCCTCGGTCAGCCATTTCGCGATCGACTCGCTGGAGACCTTGGCATTGTCGCCCTCGTCCCAGACGATCGGCAGCGCCTCCAGCGCGGTCTTGGCGTGCCACCAGGTGTCGGCAACGACCGCGACCGCGGTGTCGCCGACCTTGACGACCTTCTTGACGCCCTTCATGCCGGTGATCTTGGCTTCGTCATAGCTCTTCAGCTTGCCGCCGAACACCGGGCAGTCCTTGATCGCGGCGTTCAGCATGCCCGGCAGCTTGACGTCGATGCCGTAGATCATGGTGCCGGTGGTCTTCTCTGCGGTGTCCAGCCGCTTCACGCCCTTGCCGATCAGCTTCCAGTCCTTGGGGTCCTTAAGCTTGACGTCGGCCGGTGGCGTCAACTTGGCCGCGGCCTCGGCCACCTTGCCGTAGGTGGTGGCCTTGCCGGACGGCGTGTGGGTAATGACGCTGTTGGCGGCCGCGCATTCCGATGCCGGCACTTTCCACGCCTCGGCGGCGGCCTGGATCAGCATCACGCGCGCGGTGGCACCGCCCTTGCGGACATAGTCTTGCGAAGAGCGGATGCCGCGGCTGCCGCCGGTCGAGAAATCGCCCCAGACGCGCTTGCGGGCGACGCTTTGGCCCGGTGTCGGATATTCGGTCGAGACCTTCGACCAATCGCATTCGAGTTCCTCGGCGACCAGCTGGGCAAGTCCGGTGAGCGAGCCCTGGCCCATTTCCGAGCGGGCGATGCGGATGACGACGGTGTCGTCGGGCCTGACCACGACCCAGGCGCCGATCTCGGGGGAGCCGTCGGCCGCGCGGACCACGGCGGGGCCGCCGAAGGGGATATCGAGGCCGATTGCGAGACCCGCGCCGACCGCGGCGGTGCCGACGACGAAGGCACGGCGGTTCATCCTGGGAGAGACATGCTTGTTCATGTGGCGGCTCCTTACGCGCTCGCGATCGTGTGGATCGCTTCGCGCACCTGCTGGAAGGTGCCGCAGCGGCAGATATTGGTGATGGCCTCGTCGATGTCGGCGTCGGTCGGCTTCGGCTTCTCGCTCAGCAGCGCCGCCACCGCCATGATCATGCCGCTCTGGCAATAGCCGCATTGCGGAACATCCTGGGCGATCCAGGCTTCCTGCACCTTGTGCAGTGCGTTGCCGGAGGCGAGCCCTTCGATGGTCGTGATCTTCTTGCCTGCGGCCTCGCCAACTGAAACGCCGCAGGAGCGGGTGGCGACGCCGTCGATGTGAACGGTGCAGGCGCCGCATTGTGCAATGCCGCAGCCATATTTCGTGCCGGTCAGGCCGGCATTCTCGCGGATCGCCCACAGCAGGGGCGTATCCGGCTCGACGTCGAGCGTGAAGGTTTTTCCGTTGATTGTTAGGTTTGCCATCGCAGTCCCCTGATTGGTCCAATCCACCGACTGGACTCAGCGGCGCAATGTGTCCGGCAAATTGGAAACGTTCAAATCAATAGTCCGAGGGGTAGCCGCCGGAGATTTCCTCCCGGCCGGCTCTGGGCACGGCTTGGGGCGACGTTTACCGGCTTCTGCGCCGCCCCCATTGGAACCGAGAGCGACAGTTTGTCCCTTTTGCCGGGGTGCAAGTCGACAATGCTCTGCTACAGTGGAATCAGCCAAAAAGGGGTTCCATGAACGTATCGCAGCCTTGCAAAGTCCTGATGCTCTATCCGCTGTTCTCGGCAGAGTCCTTCTGGAGCTTTGGCGAATCCTGCAAAGTGTTGGGCGTAAAGCGCCCCGCGGCCCCTTTGGGGCTGATCACCGTTGCCGCGATGCTGCCCGAGAGCTGGACGGTCCGGCTGATCGATTGCAACACGGAAGCCTTCAGCGACGAGGATCTTTCCTGGGCCGACGTCGTCTTCACCGGCGGAATGATGCCGCAGCAGGCCGACACGCTGCGCCTGATCGAAATTTGCCGTGCCGCGGGCAAGCCGGTGGTCGTCGGCGGTCCCGATCCCACCTCGAGCCCCCATATCTATGAGAGGGCCGACTTCCAGGTGCTCGGCGAGGCCGAAAGCGTTCTCCACGAATTCGTCGCCGCGTGGGACAGTGGCGCACGCTCCGGCGTCTTCATCGCGCCGAAATTCCAGGCCGACGTCACCAAGACGCCGGTGCCGCGCTTCGACCTGCTCAAGTTCGAGGACTACCTTTATCTCGGTGTGCAGTATTCCCGCGGCTGCCCGTTCACCTGCGAGTTCTGCGACATCATCGAGCTCTATGGCCGGGTGCCGCGAACCAAGACGAACGAGCAGATGTTGGTCGAGCTCGACAGGCTCTACGCCATGGGCTACCGCGGCCATCTCGACTTCGTCGACGATAATTTCATCGGCAACAAGAAGTCGCTCCGGCTGTTCCTGCCCCAGCTCGCCGAATGGCAGCGTGCCCACGGCTATCCCTTCGAATTGTCCACTGAAGCCTCTGTCAATCTGGCCGACGATCCCGAGCTATTGGACCTGATGGGCCAGGCGAATTTCTTCGCCATCTTCGTCGGTATCGAAAGTCCGGATCCGGCGACGCTGGTCGCGATGCGGAAGAAGCAGAACACGCGGCGCAACATCGCCGAGAGCATCCACAAGATCTACGCCGCGGGCATGCTCGTCACCGCGGGTTTCATCGTCGGCTTCGACAATGAGAAGCTCTCGATGGCGGATGCCATGATCGACTTCATCGAAGAGGCGGCGATCCCTGTCAGCATGGTCGGCCTGCTCTATGCCCTGCCGAACACCCAGCTGACGCGTCGCCTCGAGCGCGAAGGCCGGCTGCATCCGGGCCACGATTTGGCGCCGACCATCGGCGCGGATCAGTGCACCGCCGGGATCAACTTCGATCCGGTGCGTCCATTGCGCGACATCTTGACGGACTACAAGCGCGTGCTGGAGCACATCTACAGCCCGGCGGCCTATGCAAGGCGCATCGACCGTCTGATGACGCTGCTCGACCGCTCTCGCCAGCGCCAGGAGCTCGCGGAAGGCGATATCCGCGCCCGGATCGGCGCGATGGAAACGGTGCACAAGGTCGTCACAGCCCTTCCCGAGGCGCGCGGGCCGCTGTGGCAGACCTTCATGAACTGCGCCAAGCGCGACACCACGTCGGCGCGGATTGCCGTGCAGATGATCGCCGCCTATGCGCATCTCGGGCCGTTCTCGCGCAAGGTCATCGCTGCCATCGATACGCGCCTCGCTGCACTCGACGAGGAGACGGTCATTCCGGTCGCGACCGTCGAGGTGACGGCGGCCCGACATCTGGCCTGACGGTCTACTTCACCGCCAGCCGCAAAAAGCTCATCACGCTACCGAGTGCCGCGAACCCGGCGCCGAGTGCCAAGGCCACGACTGCGCCGTCGTGACCGGCGAGCGAGAAGCAGGCTGCGGCGAGCGCCGCCCCCGTCGTCTGCCCGGTCAGGCGCGCGGTGGCGACGATGCCCGAGGCGCTGCCGCTGCGATGCGGTGGCGCGCTCGACATCACCGCCTTCATGTTTGGCGCCTGGAAGAAGCCGAATCCCATGCCGCAGATCACCATCCGCCAGATGATGTCGGGGATCGCAGGATTGGCCGGCAGCATCGCGAGCAGCGCCATGCCGAGGCCGAGCAGCACGAGGCCGATGCCGCCGAGCAGTCCGACCGCGTGCCGGTCGGAGAGGCGCCCGGCAATCGGCGCCATGATGCCGACCACCAGCGGCCACGGCGTCATGAAGAAGCCGGTCTCGACCTGCGAACGCCCCAGCACGTCCTCGAAATAGAACGGCAGCGAGACGAAGGCGAGGCCCTGCACCGCAAAGGAACACACCGCCGTCGCCGCCGACAGCGCGAACATCGGCCGGCTGAACAGGTCGATCGGCAGCATCGGCGCCGGATGGTCGGCATGGCGGCGCGTCAGGATGAAGCCGAGCGCGAGAGCCGTGACCAGCTCGATGCCCACGACCACCGGTGAGAGATTATGCGCAGCACTGCCGATGCCCGTGATGAACAGGCCGAGGCAGGCCGACGCCAGGGCCGCGCCGAGAAAGTCAAAGCCGTGATCGGCGCGCGGCGTCTTCGGCAGCATCGCAAATCCGATGCCGAGCGCGACGAGGCCGAACGGGATGTTGACGGCGAACAGCCATGGCCACGGGCCGAGCGCGAGGATGGCGGAGGCGATCGAGGGACCGAAGGTGAAGGCGGTCGCGACCACCAGCGCGTTATGGCCGAAGCCGCGGCCGAGCATCCGGCCGGGATAGACGAAGCGCACCAGCGCCGTGTTGACGCTCATGATGCCGCTCGCACCCAGCCCTTGCAGCGTGCGCGCAACCAGCAGGCTCTCCAGCGACCAGGCCACCGCGCAGAACAGCGAGGCGATGGTGAACAGGATCAGGCCGCCGAGATAAATGCGCTGGTGCCCGACGATCTCGCCGAGTGCTCCGAGCGGCAGCAGCGTCGCCACCAGCGCGATCTGGTAGACGTTGACCACCCAGACCGATTGCTCCGGGGTCACATGCAGGTCGCCGGCGATGGCGGGCAGCGCGATGTTGGCGATCGCGGTGTCGAGCGAGGCCATCGCCAGCGCGGTGAAGATCGCCGCAATGGCCCAGCGCCGCTGTGCGGCTGGAAGGCCGTCGGAAATGGTGTGGTCGGGCTCGCGCGCGCCGGCAGGTAACGTGATTGTCATTGCGTGGGCGCGTGGCTCCGGCGGCCGGCTACAGGGGACTTGGCATGTACTACGGCGCGGCCGCCTTCCACAGGCATATGCTTGCATGCTGTGTATGCGCGAAGGCTGGGCGATGATATCGGGCGCCGGCGTATGATCGCGCGAACTGCTGCAATCTCAGGGGACCGCCATGCACATCGTCGTTTTGCCCGGTGACGGCATCGGGCCCGAGATCACGACCGCGACATCAGGCGTGTTGCGCGCGGCCTCCGAACGCTTCCATCTCGATCTGCGCCTGGAGGAGCACGCAGTCGGGCATGCGAGCCTGAAACAATTTGGCACGACCGTGCGCCCCGAGCTGCTCGACATCGTCCGCGCCGCCGACGGCCTGGTGCTCGGGCCGACCGCGACCTTCGATTTCAAGGACGAGGCCCATGGCGAGATCAACCCGTCGCGGCATTTTCGCAAGAACCTCGACCTCTACGCCAATGTCCGGCCGGCACGCACCTATGCGGGGCTGTCCGGCCGGGTCGGCGATTTCGACCTCGTCGTGGTGCGCGAGAACACGGAAGGGTTTTACGCCGATCGCAACATGGAGCAGGGCAATGGCGAGATGCTGGTCACATCGGACGTCGTGATCTCGCTACGCCGGATCACGCGCCTGTGCTGCGAGCGCATCGCGCATGCGGCGTGCCGGCTGGCGATGAAGCGGCGCAAGCATTTGACCATCGTGCATAAGGCCAATGTGCTCAAGCTTGGCGACGGCATGTTCCTCGAGATCTGCCGCGAGACGGCGAAGGCCTATCCCGGTCTTGGGGTCGACGACATCCTCGTCGACGCCATGATGGCGCATGTGGTGCGCAACCCCGACCGCTTCGACGTCATCGTCGCCACCAACATGTTTGGCGACATCCTGTCCGATCTCACCGCCGAGCTCTCCGGCAGCCTCGGGCTCGGCGGCTCGCTCAATGTCGGCGACAGCCACGCCATGGCGCAGGCCGCGCATGGCTCGGCGCCTGACATCGCCGGACAGGATGTTGCCAACCCGGTCTCGTTGATCCTGTCGACGGCCCTGCTGCTCGGATGGCACGGCGAGAACAGCGGCGCGGTGCGTTACGAGGAAGCCGCACGTGCGATCGAGGCGGCGGTCGCGAAGGCGATCGGCGAGGGCAGGGCGACACGCGACGTCGGCGGCAAGCTCGGCACGATCGCAGCGGGGGCCGCGATCGCGGAGATCCTGCAGGCGGGGTGAGTGGTCACGCGGGGGCTTGCGAGGTTTTTTTGAGGGCCCGAAACAAAAAACGCGAAAACAACCCCATGCACAGTAGAGCGCCCCTTGATCGATAAGGGATTTTCGAACCGCGTCACGACGACATTCGCCGCCGCCATGACGTTGACCCGTCGGGCAAAACACTGGCAAAATGCGATCGTGGCGGAGATCGCGGCGTGAATGCATCGGTGGTGGCCGCGGGCAATTTCAGTGAGCTGACCTATGAAGTCTGAGAGGGGTGGCATCAATCTCGCGGCCAAACCAAGCGGAACGGGGTGCGTGGAATGCTCGGCTGCGGGCGGGTGGTGGTTTCACCTTCGCAGATGTGTCGAATGCGGTCACATCGGCTGCTGTGATGCGTCACCAAATCAGCACGCAACGAAACACAGCGCGGCGACAGGTCATCCGATCATCACGAGCTTCGAGCCGGGCGAACGATGGTTTTACGACTATCGCACGGGAGAGGCTTTCGCCGGCCCGAAGCTTCAAGGTCCTCACGCGCATCCGTTGGATCAGCCGGTGCCCGGACCGGACGGCGCGGTGCCTCCGGACTGGCAAACGCTGCTGCATGAGTAAGGCGGTAGGCCGTAGGATGGGTAGAGCACTTGCGAAACCCATCAGGTTTCACGTCGTATGCTGTCGATGGGTTTCGCTGCGCTCTACCCATCCTACGAAGTCCAATCGGTTCTAGAACTGATACCTCCGCAGCCCCCCATCCACCGGGATCACCGTGCCCGTGATGTACCGCGCCACCGGTGACGCCAAGAACACCGCCAACGCCGCTAGGTCCTCCGGCTCGCCCCAATAGCCGACCGGGATCTCTTCCTCCGCGAAGCGCTCGCGATAATCAGGCGCGTAGTTGCGGCGGATCTGTTCGCTCATGATGCGGCCGGGCGGGATGCAGTTGATGGTGATGCCGTGCTCGCCGATCTCGCGCGACAGGCCCTTGGCCCAGGCGTGCACGGCGGCTTTGGCGGCGAACGCGGCGTTGAGGCCTTCCGGCTCTGACTTGCCGGTGATGTTGACGATGCGGCCCCATTTGCGCTCGATCATCTGCGGCAGCAGCGCATGCGCGATGCGGCGATAGCTGGTGAAATTCAGTGCGATCGCTTCGTCCC
This sequence comes from Bradyrhizobium sp. 40, assembly GCF_023100925.1. Classification (NCBI taxonomy): domain Bacteria; kingdom Pseudomonadati; phylum Pseudomonadota; class Alphaproteobacteria; order Hyphomicrobiales; family Nitrobacteraceae; genus Bradyrhizobium; species Bradyrhizobium sp. 40. Next base: position 5,480,369 of record NZ_CP064688.1, on the reverse strand, counting down.
ATTGGCTGTCGGGGGCATCGACGGGGAGGGGGCGGCTGCCACCGGCATTGTTGATGAGGATGTCGACATGGCCGAGCTCTTTGAGCGCGAAGGCCGAAATCTTCTCGGCCGCGTCCGTGGCCATCACGTCCTGCTCGAAGGGCGTGATCAGACCGGAGCCGACTTCTTTCACCAGCTCGGCGAGCAGGTCGGTCCGCCGTGCCACGCCGACGACGCGCACGCCTTCGGCAGCCAAGCCCTTGGCGATGGCACGGCCGATGCCGACGCTGGCTCCGGTGACGACGGCGGTTTTCGATGTGAGCCCGAGATCCATGGTGACACGCCCTCTTGTTTTCTTTTCAGCTTGTCGCTGTTCGTTTTTCTGTTCGTTTCCTGCCGTGTCCCCGCCAGCCTGATTTGCCCGACCGGGACGAGCAGTGGTAACCAAGAGCCGCGTTGAAGGAAACACGAAATAGAAAAGGCCCCGAGCGATGGTCTGGGATCCGCAGCAATATCTGAAATTCTCCGGCCACCGGCTCCGACCCGCCGTCGACCTCTTGATGCGGATTCCGGATGCTGGTCCGCGTGCGATTGCCGATCTCGGCGCCGGCGCCGGCAACGTCACCAAGCTGATCAAGGAGCGTTGGCCGGACGCGACGGTGACCGGTGTCGAGGGTTCGGCCGAGATGGTCGCCGCCGGCCGCAAGGCGGCGCCGGATGTGGAATGGTCACACGAGGACCTCGGCCACTGGCGCCCGACGAAGCAATATGACGTCGTCTATTCCAATGCCGCACTGCACTGGCTGCCCAATCATGCGGCCCTGTTTCCATCGATCATGGAGAAGGTGACGCCCGGCGGAATGCTCGCCGTGCAGATGCCGCGCAACTTTCTGGCGCCCTCGCATGTGCTGATCGGCGAGACCGCGCTGAACGGCCCCTGGCGGTCCAAGGTCGAGCATCTCGTCACGCCGCCGCCGGTCGAAGCGCCGGCCTACTATCACGGTCTTCTTGCTCCGATGTCGGCCAATATCGACATCTGGGAGACCGAATATCTGCAGGTGCTGGAAGGCGAGAATCCCGTGAAGGAATGGACCAAGGGGACCTGGCTGACGCGCTATCTCGACATCTTGCAGGGCGACGAGAAGGCCGCGTTCGAAGCTGCCTATGGGATGCGGGTCGCGAAAGCCTATCCGAAGAACGCCGCGGGACAGACGCTGTTTCCGTTCCGGCGTCTGTTCATGGTTGCCCAGCGCAACGGCTGATCGCACTGCCGCAATGCGACATAAGCGCTCGCTTCCGGAACGGCAGCAGGAGCCGGGTTGCGCAAGATAGCTTGGCTGCGGCAAATTGGGCTTAGGTCTAGTTGTTCGGGTGGCGGATTGCTGTCAGTACTGAAATCGGAAAACAAAAAGACCCGGTTTTAGAGGTTGTTGGGAGGTTCGTTCATGCGCAAGCTGCTTCTTGCGGTCGCGGCCGCAGCCATTCTTTTGGCGCCAGCCGTTGTCGAGGCCCAGAGCCCGATCGTCATCAAATTCAGCCACGTCGTCGCCAACGACACGCCCAAAGGCAAGGGCGCCCTGAAGTTCAAGGAACTTGCGGAGAAATACACCGACGGCAAGGTAAAGGTCGAAATCTACCCGAACTCCACGCTGTACAAGGACAAGGAGGAGATCGAGGCGCTGCAGCTCGGCTCGGTGCACATGCTCGCCCCTTCGACCGCGAAGTTCGCCCCGCTCGGTATCAAGGAGTTCGAGGCGCTCGACCTGCCCTGGCTGTTCAAGGACGACCAGACCTATTCCAACGCGATGAAGGGCACGATCGGCAAGTGGCTGTTCGATAAGCTGGAGACCAAGGGCATCACCGGGCTCGCTTACTGGGACAACGGCTTCCACATGCTCTCCGCCAACCGCGCCCTGATGAAGCCGGCCGATTTCCAGGGTCTCAAATTCCGCATCTCCGGATCGAAGGTCGCCGACCAATATCTCCGGATCATGGGCTCGATCCCGCAGATCATGGCGTTTTCCGAAGTCTACCAGGCTTTGCAGACGGGCGTGGTCGACGGCTGCGAGAACACCGCGTCCAACTACCTGACGCAGAAGTTCTACGAGGTGCAGAAGGACATCACCGTGTCCTATCACGCGCACCTGCAATATGCCGTCATCGTCAACTCGAAATTCTGGTCCGGCCTGCCGCCCGATATCCGCGCCCAGCTCGAGAAGGCGATGAACGAGGCGACCGACTACACCAACCAGATCGCGCACCAGGAAAACGAGGACGCGCTGGCCGAGATTAAGAAGACGGGCAAGACCACGCTGCATTATCTGACTGACGCCGATCGCAAGGCGTGGCAGGAAGCGATGCAGCCGACCTACAAATGGGCAAAGGGGCGGGTTGGGCAGGAGGTGCTCGATCTCGTCGCCAAGGAACTCGACGTCAAGATGAACTGACGCCGGCGCGCTTTGAGAACAACCATGAACGGTCGGGGGTGATCGCACTCCCGGCCGTTGCTCTTGAATGATGAGCCAAGCTGAGGGGACCAAGTTGCTGCGTGCATTGAATCGTGTGCTCGATCATCTCGAGGAATGGCTGATCGCGACGATGATCGCGGCCGCGACATCGCTCATCTTCGTTGCCGTGCTGCACCGATATGGCGCCGGGCTGTCGATCGACATCGCCAAATGGGCGGAGGCGCGCAACCTGGCCTTGCTGGCCGTCCCCGCGCGAGCCGCGTTCGTCTGGCTTGCCGCTCTCGACCTGTCCTGGGCGCAGGAACTCTGCATCTACATGTTCATCTGGATGGCGAAGTTCGGTGCGGCCTACGGCGTGCGCACCGGCATCCATGTCGGCGTCGACGTCCTGGTCAATGTCCTTCCCGGCGGATCGCGCCGCCGCGTCATCACGTTCGGCCTGATGTGCGGCGCCCTTTTTACGGCCATCGTGTGCTATTTCGGGGCCGCGTTCGTCAGCCAGATGTGGCAGACCGGCCAGCAATCCAACGATTTGGAAGCGCCGATGTGGCTGGTGTATCTCACCATCCCGCTCGGCTCCGGGCTGATGTGCTTCCGCTTCCTGCAGGTCGCCTGGTCGTTCTATCGCACCGGCGAGTTGCCGCATCACGACATGGCGGGCGTCGAGGGCGTCGAAATAGACCCGGTCCATCCGGCCCCGGTCACACGCAGTCAGGTCGTCCGCGACGAACGCAGCCCGCTCGGCTGGGTCCTGATGTTGTTGCCGGTCCTGATCGTCGCCGTGTGCTTCGCCCATTCGGCGCACGTGATCACGCTGCCGCAAGGCCTGCGTGTCGCCGTCGTCTTCGGCCTCCTGCTGTCGTTGATGCTCACGGGCATGCCGATCTCGATCGCGCTCGGCCTGACCGTGCTCAGCTTCATGTTCACGTTGACCGACGTGCGGACGGAATCGGTGGCGCTGAAGCTGTTCACCGGCATCGAGAGCTTCGAGATCATGGCGATCCCGTTCTTCATCCTTGCCGGCAACTTCCTGACCCATGGCGGCGTGGCGCGCCGGATGATCACATTCGCGACTTCGCTGGTCGGTCATTGGTACGGCGGCCTTGCGCTCTCGGGCGTGGTCGCCTGTGCGCTGTTCGCCGCGATTTCCGGCTCGTCGCCGGCCACCGTGGTTGCGATCGGATCGGTGATCCTGCCCGCGATGGTCGCGCAGGGATTTCCGAAGAGGTTCGGGGCGGGCGTGATCACGACCTCCGGCTCGCTGGGAATTCTCATTCCACCGTCGATTCCCATGGTTCTTTTTGCCGTTTCCACCAACACCTCCGTCGGCAAGCTGTTCATCGCCGGCATCGTGCCGGGACTCGTGCTCGCCATGCTGCTCGGCGCCACGACGTTCTATCGGGCCTGGCGTAACGACTATCCGAGGATGCCGAAAGCAACCCTCTACGAGCGCTTCGATGCGTTCCGCAAGTCGATCTGGGGTATCCTGCTGATCGTGATCGTGATCGGCGGCATCTACAGCGGCCTGTTCACGCCGACCGAAGCTGCCGCCGTCAGCGCGGTGTACGCCTTCATCGTCGCCGTGTTCATCTACAAGGATCTGAAGCTGCGAGACGTGCCGCGGGTGCTGCTGTCGTCGGCAAATCTTTCGGCGATGCTGCTCTACATCATCACCAACGCCGTCCTGTTTTCGTTCCTGATGACTTACGAGAACGTGCCGCAGGCGCTCGCGCAGTGGATGATCGACCAGGGCCTCGGCTGGATCGGCTTCCTCCTCGTCGTCAATCTCCTGCTGCTGTTGGCCGGCAACGTGATGGAGCCGTCCTCGATCATCCTGATCATGGCGCCGATCCTGTTTCCGGTTGCGATCAAGCTCGGCATCGATCCGATCCATTTCGGCATCCTGATGACGGTGAACATGGAGGTCGGGCTGTGCCATCCGCCGGTCGGCCTCAATCTCTACGTCGCCTCGGGCATCGCCAAGATGGGTATCACCGAGCTCACGGTCGCAGTGTGGCCGTGGCTGCTGACGATGCTGGGATTCCTGGTGGTCGTGACCTACTGGCCGGGTCTGTCGCTGTGGCTGCCAAGATTGCTGGGCATGTAGCCCGCGAACACGCTGCATCCTCTCCACCTGTGGGCGCGGGGAAACGCATCACTCCGTCCCCACCATGGCAATCGACCGCGAGATGCGGTTAGATGCCGCACGCAGGCGGGGAGGAGATCAAGATGACGGACACGTCCAGCAACGAGCCGAAGGGCGCAACACCGTCCGTTATCGCGCAGCAAACGGCGATGCTGAATGCGTTGCCGTTCTCCGACACCCGGGATTTCGACGATTCCGCGCGCGGCTTCCTCGGCACGATCGAGAACGCGGAGATCACCAATCCGCAAGGGCGGACGGTCTGGAGCCTCAAGCCTTACGGCTTCCTGTCGACTGAAGAGGCGCCGGCCACGGTCAATCCGAGCCTGTGGCGGCAGTCGCGGCTCAACATGCAGCACGGCCTGTTCGAGGTCGTGCCCGGAATCTACCAGGTGCGCGGGCTCGACATCGCCAACATGACGCTGATCGAAGGCGACAGCGGCGTCATCGTCGTCGACACCCTGACCTCGATCGAGGGCGCGCGCGCCGCGCTCGAACTCTACTACAAGCATCGCGGCCAGCGACCGGTTGCGGCCGTGATCTTCACCCATACCCACACCGACCATTGGGGCGGCGCGCGCGGCGTGCTGGAGGAGGATGCACTCGCGACCGGCCGCGTGCCGGTCATCGCGCCGAACTTGTTCATGGAGCATGCCGTCTCCGAGAACATCATCGCGGGACCTGCGATGTTGCGCCGGGCGCAGTACCAGTTCGGGCCGCTCCTCGCCAAGGGCGCGCGCGGGCAGGTCGATTGCGGCCTCGGCAAGTCGATGGCGGCAGGTTCGGTGGCGCTGCTGCGGCCGACCGATTTGATCATGGCGACCGGCGACCGGCGCGTGATCGACGGCGTCGAATTCGAATTCCAGATGGCGCCGAACAGCGAAGCGCCGGCGGAAATGCATTTCTTCATGCCGCGCTACAAGCTGTTGAACCTCGCCGAGAACTGCACCCACAATTTCCATAATCTGCTGCCGTTCCGCGGCGCCGACGTGCGCGACGCGCTGGCCTGGTCGAAATATCTGGGCGAGGCCTTGCAGCTCTGGGATGGCAAGGCGGACGCGATGTGCGGCCAGCATCACTGGCCGGTGTGGGGACGCGAACGCATCGGCACGATGATCCGGCAGCAGCGCGACCTCTATAAGTTCGCGCATGACCAGACCATCCGCCTGATGAACCACGGTCTCACCGCGGCCGAGATCGCCGAGACTATCCAGCTGCCCGAGAGCCTGGAGGGCGCCTGGCACGGCCGCGGCTATTACGGCCACATCCGGCACAATGTGAAGGCGATCTATCAAAAGTACCTGGGCTGGTACGACGCCAATCCGGTCAATCTCGATCCGCTGCCGCCGGTTGAGTCGGGCAAGAAATATGTGGAGTACATGGGCGGCGCCGACGCCATCCTCGCGCGGGCGCGTGCCGATTTCGACAAGGGCGAATTCCGTTTCGTGGCGCAGGCGCTCGGCCATCTCGTCTTTGCCGAGCCGGACAATCAGGCTGCGCGTGGGTTGCTGGCGGATACGCTGGAGCAGCTCGGCTACGCCGCCGAAAGCGCTACCTGGCGCAATGCCTATCTGTTCGGCGCGCAGGAATTGCGCCAGGGCATGCCGAAAGTGCCGGCGCGGCCGCCGATGCCGCGCGAGACGCTGGCGGCGCTGCGCACCTCACAGCTCTGGGACGTGCTCGGCATCCGCCTCAACGGACCGGAGGCGGAAGGAAAGCACATCGTGCTGAACTGGAGCTTTTCCGACACCGGCGAGACCTTTGTGCTCAATCTGGAGAACTGCGCACTGACTTACACAGAGGGCATGCAGGCGGAAAGCGCCGATGCCAGCTTCACGCTGGCGCGGTCGACGCTCGACGAGGTGATCGCGAAACTGACCAGCTTCCCGGAGGCCGTGGCCGGCGGCAAGGTCAAGTTCGCCGGCAACCCGATGCGCCTCGCCGAGCTGATGGGCCTGATGGACGAATTCCCGCGCATGTTCGAGATCGTCGAGCCGAAGCGGGCGGTGGTGAGGTAGCGCTAAGCCTTCTTCCGTCATCGCGAGCGCAGCGAAGCAATCCAGAATCTCTCCGCGGGGACGGTCTGGATTGCTTCGCTGCGCTCGCAATGACGGTTGATAGAGAGGAGCGCGCCCCACAAATGTCGATGGCCGGGATATGCCCCGGCCATGACGGTCGCGATGGGATGGGCGCGTGCTCCTGCTACTCTGCGCTGCTCACCAGCTTGATCCGCGGCGCCTGTTCCTCGCCAAGGCTGCGATAGGCCGCGAGATAATCCAGCGCCATGCGCCGCGCCGTGAAGCGCGTCTCGAACTGCTTGCGGATGACGGAGCGGTCGAGTTGCTGCAGGCGGCCGACGACGCCGGCGGCGCTGAGGACGTCCTCGACGACGAAGCCGGTGAGGCCCTCGTCGATGATCTCCGGCACCGAGCCGCGGTTGAAGGCGATGACCGGCGTTCCGCAGGCCATCGCTTCGATCATCACCAGGCCAAACGGCTCCGGCCAGTCGATCGGCAGCAAAAGGCCCAGCGCGCCGCTCAAGAAGTCCGACTTCTCGTGATCGCTGATCTCGCCGATGAATTCCACCAGCGGATTGTTCTCGATCATCGGCCGGATCAGCTCGTCATAGTAATCCTGGTCGGCACGATCGACCTTGGCTGCGATCTTGAGCGGAATGCCGCAATGCGTCGCGATCTTGATGGCGCGATCGACGCCCTTTTCCGGCGCGATACGGCCGAGCACGGCGAGGTATTCCTGCTTCGCCTGCTTCGGCGTCAGCAGATTCTCGGGCAGGCCGTGGTGGATCGTCCTCACCCAGTTCGCCTGCGGCACCGGCCGGCGCTGCGCGTTCGAAATCGAGACGACGGGGACCTTCGAGAAGGTATTGAAAACCGGTTGATGCTCCGGCAGATCGAGCCGGCCGTGCAGCGTGGTCAGGAACGGCGTCGGCTGCCGGTAGAACAGCGACCACGGATAATAATCGAGATGGAAATGGAGGAAGTCGAACTCCTCGTCGTCACATTTCTGCCGCACCCGCTCCAGCATCACCATGTGCAGAGCATTGGGATCGCGCACGGAACCGTCGAGGCGGAGCGCCCGCGGCCATAACGCGTCCAGCTTCGCCGAGGTTTGCGAATCGCCGCTGGCGAACAGCGTCACGTCGTGGCCAAGAGCCACCAGCTCTTCCGTCAACCAGTGCACCACCCGCTCGGTGCCGCCATAAAGCTTGGGTGGAACTGCCTCCGTCAACGGAGCAACCTGCGCGATGCGCATCTCACCATCTCCTCTGTGCGATCATGATTGTAGAAAGCCCCCGCCTGTTCAGCACCGGCATGCCAATCAAGGGAACGTTCCCGCACTTGCGAAGTTCCTCCTTCCGAACGTTACTTATTCGACACGTCGGATGCTCGTCGCGATGCTGCCATCACATCATCGCAGAACGCCCGCATCCGCATGTCGTGATCAGTGTGCCCGGGAACCGAGGCGAAGTGGTCGATGTTCAGTCGACTAACAGAAAAATTGAAAATATCACGACGGGGTCGATAATCACATGGATCATCTTTCTGGGTATGCGCACCGACCGTTTGCCTTTGTTTTGCGCTATCTTCGGCGTCGGCTCGCGTCGCATCTCGTGATCCTGACCGCAGTCGTCGCGGCCGTTGCCTGCTCCGTAGGCACGCAGTATGGCGTCAAATCCCTCGTCGACAGTCTGTCGGCCGGCGCTGCGCATGGTGGGAGCGTATGGCTGGCATTCATTTTCCTCATGACGCTGATCGCCGCCGACAATTTCCTTTGGCGGATCGCGAGCTGGACGGCCAGCTTCACCTTCGTGCGTGTCACGGGTGATCTGCGCCGTGACATCTTTCGCCATCTGACCGGCCACGCGCCGAGCTACTTCTCCGACCGCATGCCCGGCATGCTGACCAGCCGCATCACGGCGACGTCGAATGCGGTGTTCACGGTCGAGAACATGTTCGTCTGGAATGTGCTGCCGCCGTGCATCGCAACGGTTGCGGCCATCGCGCTGATTGGAACCGTCAGTCCCTATATGGCGCTCGGCCTGATCGTGATTGCCGGCGGCATGGTGCTTGCGATGTTCCGCCTCGCCGCCGCAGGAAAACCGCTGCATGACGACTTCGCCGACAAGGCCGCCGTCGTCGACGGCGAGATGATCGACGTCATCAGCAACATGCCGCTGGTGCGCGCCTTCTGCGGCATCGGGCACGAGCATGAGCGGTTCGACGCGACTGTGAACCGGGAGCTCACCGCACGCGGCCGCAGCCTGCGCTATCTGGAGAAGCTGCGGCTTATCCATGCCGGCGTCACTGTCGTGCTCACGATCGCCCTGATGGCCTGGGCGATCATGCTCTGGCAGGATGGCCGGGCGACCACCGGCGATGTCGTGCTGGTCTGCACCCTCGGTCTCTCCATTTTGAATGCGACGCGCGATCTCGCGGTGGCGCTGGTCGACGTCACCCAGCACGTTGCCCGGCTGACCGAGGCGATCGCCACGCTGCTGGTGCCGCATGAATTGCGCGACCATCCCGAGGCCGAGCCGCTGGTGAAGAGCGGCGCCGCGATCGCGTTCAACAATGTCACCTTCGGCTATCCCGCAGCTGAGAAGATCTTCGAGCGCTTCAGCCTGCGCCTGCAACCCGGCCAGCGCGTCGGTCTGGTGGGCCAGTCCGGCGGCGGCAAGTCGACGTTGTTCACGCTGCTGCAGCGCTTCTACGATACCGACGAGGGCAGCATCACCATCGACGGCCAGGACATTTCCAAGGTGACGCAGCAGAGCCTGCGCGAAGCGATCTCGGTCGTGCCGCAGGACATTTCTTTGTTCCACCGCTCAATTCGCGAGAACATCCGCTATGGTCGCCCGAACGCGACCGACGACGAGGTGCTGCGTGCCGCAATTGCGGCGCGCTGCGATTTCGTCGAAAGCCTGCCTGGTGGTCTCGACACCATGGTCGGCGACCGCGGCGTCAAGATGTCCGGCGGCCAGCGCCAGCGCATCGCGATTGCGCGCGCCTTCCTGAAGGACGCGCCGATCCTGCTGCTGGACGAGGCGACCGCCGCGCTCGACAGCGAATCCGAGGAGGCGATCCGCGAGGCGTTGTCGCGGCTGATGCGCGGCCGCACGGTCATCGCGATCGCGCATCGCCTCGCTACCCTGCGCAATTTCGATCGCGTGGTCGTGTTGAGGGGTGGTAGGATCATCGAGGACGGGTCGCCTGAGCGTCTGATGCAGGGCCACGGGCCCTATCGTGAGCTGGTCACGCAGGAAATGAGCCGGCTCGCCCAGGCCGCAGCGTAAACCAACAGTCGCGTTCGAGTCGGTTGCGTGTCGAAACAAGCGCAGGGGAGCTGCTGATGTCGGCTGAAGCCGTTACCCAATTCGTCTCCGTGACGCGGACCGTGGACCAGGTCGCGGAGCAGCCTTTCTATATTCCGATGACAGGACCGTCGGCGCGGCCGCGGCGTTCGCTCAAGCACGACGACACCTTTATCGTGCTCGACAGCCATGGCGACATCGGCGCTTCGGCCGGCGGGCCCGATGGGCTGTTTCATCACGACACGCGCTACCTCGCGAGGCTCGAGCTCGTGCTCGACGATCTCCAGCCGTTGCTGCTGGGCTCGAACCTGCGCGACGACAATTCAGCCCTGACCGTCGATCTCACCAATCCGGACATCTACCGGCAGGGCAGCCTCGTGCTGCAAAAGGATCTGCTGCACATCGTGCGCACGATCTTCCTGTGGCGTGGCACCGCTTATCAGCGCATCGGCGTGCAGAACCACGGCGACCGCCCGGCCGGCTTCGCGCTGACGCTGCTGTTCGACAACGATTTCGCCGATCTGTTCGAAGTCCGCGGCGAGCGGCGCCCGCGCCGCGGCATCGGCTCGAGCCGGCTGTTGGGACCAACCGACGTGCTGTTCGACTACCGCGGTCTCGATGACGCCGAGCGCACCACGGGCCTGCATTTCGACCCGCGCCCGACGAAGCTGTCGGTGAATGCCGCGACCTGGCAGCTCGAACTCGACCCGCATGAGTCCAAATCCCTGTTCGTGGCGGTGTCCTGCAACCGGCCGATCGCGGAGAAGCCGGCGCGCTTTTTCCAGAGTTTGCTCGCCCATCGCCGCGAGATGCGGCAATCGACGATGGGCGCCACCAGCATCGAGACCTCCAACAACATCTTCAATGAGGTGCTGTGCCAGGCCATGGCCGACCTCAACATGTTGATGACGGAGACGCCGCAGGGCCGCTATCCCTATGCGGGGATTCCCTGGTACTCGACGACATTCGGCCGCGACGGGCTGATCACGGCGCTGCAGATGCTGTGGGTCGATCCGCGAATCGCCAAGGGTGTGCTGCGGCGGCTCGCCCATTTCCAGGCCAAGGCGGTCGATCCGCTCGCCGATGCCGCGCCGGGCAAGATCCTGCACGAGATGCGCGGCGGCGAGATGGCGGCGCTGCGCGAGGTACCGTTCGCGCAATATTACGGCAGCGTCGATTCCACGGCCTTGTTCGTCCTGCTGGCGGGAAGCTATTTCGAGCGCACCGGCGACGAGACGACGTTGACCGAGCTGTGGCCGGCCATCGAGGCGGGGTTGGCCTGGATCGACGGCCCCGGTGACCCCGACAAGGACGGCTTCGTCGAATATCAGCGCGCTACGGAAAAGGGCCTCGCCAATCAGGGCTGGAAGGATTCCTACGACGCGATCTTCCATGCCGATGGCAAGCTTGCGGAAGGCAATCTCGCGCTGGCCGAGGTGCAAGGTTACGTCTTTGCCGCCAAGCGGCTCGCCGCGCGCTGCGCGCTTCGGCTCGGCAAGCCCGATCTCGCCAGGAAGCTCGAGGCCGAGGCCAAGACGCTGGCCGAGCGTTTCGAGGCCGCGTTCTGGTGCGAGGAGCTCGGCACCTATGCGCTTGCACTCGACGGCAAGAAGCGGCCCTGCAAGGTGCGGACCTCCAACGCCGGCCAGGTCCTGTTCAGCGGCATGATCCGCGAGGACCGCGCGCGCCTCGTCGCCGCCGATTTGATGCGGCCGCATTTCTTCTCGGGCTGGGGTATCCGCACCGTCGCTGTCGGCGAGGTGCGTTACAACCCGATGTCCTATCATGATGGGTCGATCTGGCCGCACGACAATGCGCTGATCGCGCTCGGGCTCGCGCGCTACGGGCTCAAGCATTCGGTCGCGCATGTCTTCAAGGGACTGTTCGACGCCGCGACCTACATGGACCTGCGCCGGTTGCCCGAATTGTTCTGCGGCTTCCGGCGCGAAAAGCGGCGCGGCCCGACGCTCTATCCGGTCGCCTGCGCGCCGCAGGCCTGGGCCAGCGCAACGGCGTTCACGCTATTGGAGGCGGCGCTGGGCATCGAGTTCGACGTGGCGCGCGGCGAGATCCGGCTGCGCAATCCGCATCTGCCGGCGTTTCTGCATGAGGTGATCTTGCGCGATCTGCGTCTTGGCGACTCCAGCGTGGACCTGCGCGTCAGCCGCCATGGCGACGACGTGGCGCTGGAGGTGTTGCGCACGCGTGGCCAGATTCAGGTCTCGATCGTGCTGGCGCGCTGACGGCGCGCCGGAAGGAGGGTGCATGCGTACCGCCGGATGGTTGGCCTTGGGCGTCGTGATCGTCGGCGGAATGACGCTCGCCGTGTCACGTGCCGCGGAGGAGTCGCCCGCACCTGCGACTGAAGCGAATGCACCGCCGACGGCGCAGCCGCCGGCGTCATCGGTCCCCGTCACGCCAAAGAATGCCGCGCCACCGCCGTCGGTCACGATCATCGGCGCGAGCGATGCGCACGGTGTGCTTGGCCGTGACGTGCTCAGCGCGGCGAACGAGGACATGGGCCGCATCGTCGACGTCGTCGTCGATCGGAGCGGGCACGTGCGCGCTGCCGTGATCGATTTCGGCGGCTTCCTCGGCGTCGGCAGCCGCAAGATCGTGGTGGACTGGAACGCGATGCGGTTCGGCAAGATCGTCAACAAGAAGGACAGCATCACGCTGGAATTGACCAAGGCACAGGTCGCAGCCGCGCCAGAATACAAGGAGGACACGCCGATGGTGGTGCTCGGCGCGTCCGGCAGCCTGCAGCCGCTGCAAGCTGTTCAGTGAGGCGCGGGGAGGGATGGCAGCCGGTGCTGTTGTCGAGGAAGCCGAATCATGCGGATCGCGAGGGCCGCGTTGAGCAGGATAACGTCTCGGCGCCGTCGCCGGCCGGCATTCCGGCGCCGTCGCGCCAGAGCCTGCGCGGCCTCGACTGGTTCATCTTCTTCCTCGCCGACGTGCAGACCGGATTCGGACCGTTCATCGCGGTCTATCTGACGACCCAGAAATGGACCCAGGTCGAGATTGGCCTCGTGCTGTCGATCGGCGGCATCGTTGCCCTGATCGGCCAGATGCCGGGCGGCGCCATCATCGATGCCGCGAAATCCGAGCGGCTGGTCGCCGGCCTCGCGATCGCCACGATCGGCTGCTGCGCGCTCGCCTATGCGGCGATGCCGATCTTCCCCGTGGTGGTGGCTGCGGCCACCTTGCATGCGGCAGCGAGCTGCGTGCTCGGTCCGGCGATCGCGGCGATCAGCCTCGGTCTGGTCGGCCCGCTCGCGATCGGCGAGCGTCTCGGCCGCAATGCGCGATTTGCTTCGCTTGGTAACGGCGTTGCGGCCGCGGTGATGGGAACGGCCGGCTATCTGCTGTCGAGCCGCTCGGTATTCCTGGTGACCTTCCTTCTCGCAATCCCCACTTTGATCGCGCTCTCTCGCATCCGCGAGCACGAGGTCGACATCGCGCGCTGTCACGGCGAGATGCCGCGCGAGGCGGAGGATCGCGGCGACACCAATATCTGGCATCTGATCCGGCAGCGGCCGCTCGTTGTCTTCGCGGTCAGCGTGCTCTTGTTACAGCTCGCGAACGCGTCGATGATGCCGCTGATGGCAAGCGCGGTGACGGCGCGATCGAGCGAGTGGGCGACGGTGCTCGTCGCTTTTTGCATCGTCGTGCCGCAGGCGATCGTGGCACTGCTGTCGCCGAGCGTCGGGCGCAAGGCGCAAGCATGGGGTCGCAGGCCGCTACTGCTGATCGGATTCGCGGCGCTGACGATTCGCGGTCTACTGTTCGCGACCGTGCGCGATCCGTATCTGCTGGTGCTCGTGCAGGTGTTCGACGGCCTCACCGCGGCGGTGTTCGCGGTGATGATCCCGCTGATCGTGGCCGACGTCGCCTTCGGCAGCGGCCATTTCAACCTTGCGCAGGGCATCGTCGGCACGGCCATGGGCATCGGCGCGTCGCTGAGCACCGCGCTCGGCGGCTATGTCAGCGATAAATTCGGCAATGCCATGGCGTTCACCGGACTGTCCGGCGTCGCGGCGACGGGACTTCTGCTCATTCTGCTTGTGATGCCGGAGACGCGGCGCAAGGGCATGATCGCAGCAAAAGAAATGGCCGGCTGAATCAATCAGCCGGCCATGAGGGGGTGGGAGAGGGGAGATCAGGCGTCCAGATTGTGCAGGCGTGCCCGGTTGCGCAACACGATCTGCCGGGCGCCGGAGAAGCCGAGAATGCCCTGGGCGTGAAGCTGCGACAGCGCGCGCGAGACGGTCTCGAGCGTGAGACCGAGATAGTCGCCGATGTCACGGCGGCACATCGGCAGCGCCATCATGCCGGCAACTGCGAGGCGGCGGTCCATTTCGAGCAGGAAGGTTGCGACGCGCTCCATCGCGGTCTTGCGGCCCAGCAGCAGCATGTGGTCTTCGGCATGGCGAAGCTCACCAGCGGTCATGGCCCAGAGCTTGCGGGCGACCTGGACGTCGGTGGCTGCGGCCTTCTCGAGGCTCGCGCGCTTCACGAGGCGCACCGTGGTGTCGATGATGGCTTCAGCAGCGAGGCGATGGGTGGTGCCGGATTCGAGGCCGAACACGTCGCCGGGAAGGTGGAAGGAGCCGATCTGGCGACGGCCGTCGGAGAGAAGCTTGTAGCTGCGCACGGCGCCGGTGACGACCTGATAGACGTACTCGGCCGGCTCGTCCTCGCCATAGATCTCCTCTTCCTTGCGGTAGGAGAACTCGGTGGCAACGAGGCCGACATGGCCAGCGATCGCACCGAACTGGTCGGAGACGGGATGGCCCGGGGCGATCTTGCTGCCGTTGATCTGGGTCTTGATCGCCTGGGTGTTGATCGTCTGGGTCAGCATCTGCGCCATCTCCGTTGTGATGACGCCTTGGTACGCGGTATCGGGTGCCTCGAAAATTTCGCGAGATATCTTAAGGGGGGTGCCTTACGTAGAATCCCGTAGGTCAGCGTGGACCCGGTTCTGGATGGCGTGGCGAATGCGTTTGACCAGGTTTTCGTCCAGAAGCGGCTTCAGAATCACTTCATTCACGCCTGCGGCCGCCGCCCGGGCCGAGATATTCGAGTCGGGATAGCCGGTGATCAGGATCACCGGGGTGTCGCCCTCGGACTGGCGCAGTCGCCCGGCCAGCTCGATGCCGTTGATGTCGGGCATCTTGTAGTCGATCAGGTAACAGTCTGCACCGGACGGGCTCGCCGCATTGAGCAGCGCCGTGGCGTTCCTGAAGGTCCGCACGGCAAAACCGTCGGTTTCCAACAGGAAGCGCAGGGAACCCAGCACGGCGTCGTCGTCGTCCACCACATAGACGGTTAATTTCGCGGGTGACGACATCGGGAGCCGCTCAGGATGGGAGCTGATCGCAATCATTCCGATCTGGTAGCACAGGGCGGGCGGACGGTTTTGACTTGCCTCAATCCTGGTGACTTCAATCGTTGAGCATTCCGGCCCGCATTGCCAGCCGAACCAGTTCCGACAGGCTGTTGGCCTGCATCTTGGTCATCACATTGGCCCGGTAGACCTCGATGGTGCGTGGGCTGATGTCGTACTCGCGGGCGATCAGCTTGTTGGAGAGGCCCGCGATCAGCCCCTCCATGACCTGGCGTTCCCTAGGGCTCAGGGAAGCGACGCGAGCGGCGACATCCTGGGCGATGGCCTCGTTCTTGGCCGCCGGCTCGCCCTCGCGGATCGCGGATTCGATCATGGCGACGAGGCGGTCATCTTCGAACGGCTTTTCCAGGAAATCCATGGCACCGAGCTTCATCGCCTCGACCGCGAGCGGCACGTCGCCATGGCCGGTCATGATCAGGATTGGAAACCGGCTGCGCTGCGCCTTCAGGCGCTTGAGAAGCTCGATCCCGTCGATGCCGGGCATCCGCACGTCGGAGACGACGCAACCGAAGGCGAGGCCGGGCAGGGCGTCGAGAAAACCCTGCGCGTTGTCGAACAGTGTGACGCCGAAGCCAGCCGAATCCAGCAGGAAATTCAGCGAATCCCGCATCGCCTCGTCGTCGTCAATGACGTAGATGATTCCCTTGGTCGTCATGGATCAGTTCTCGTCGGCTGCCGGCAACGTGAAGCGGAATGTCGCTCCACCCGATGCGTTGCTCTCGGCCCACATCCGGCCGCCGTGAGCCTCGATGATCGAGCGGCTGATGGATAGTCCCACGCCCATGCCGGTGTCCTTGGTGGTGAAAAAAGTCTGAAACAGGTTCGGCATGACGTCGTCCTGGAAGCCGGAGCCGGAATCGGAGACCTCGATCTCGATCATGTCGTCGGCGACGCGGGTGTTGGTGACGACGAGCTCGCGCCGAGGCGACTGCGCCATCGCTTCCAGCGCGTTGCGGAAGAGGTTGACCAGCACCTGCTGGATTTGCACCCGGTCGGCGAGCACGAGATCGGCATTGGGATTGAGGCTGAAGCGAAGCTGCACGTCCTGCTCGCGCGCGCCTGCCAGCCCGAGGGCGCCGGCCTCTTCGATCAGCTTGGACAGGCTCTCGATCCTTTTCTCCGATTCGCCGCGGGAGACGAAGTCGCGCAAGCGGCGGATGATCTGGCCGGCGCGCAGCGCCTGCTCGGCGGCGCGGTCCAGCGCGCTCTCGATCTTCGGCGTATTCGGATCCTGGCTTCCGGCGAGCAGCCGCCGCGACCCCTTCATGTAGTTGCTGATCGCTGCCAGCGGCTGGTTGAGCTCGTGAGCGAGCGCGGACGCCATTTCGCCCATCGCGCTCAGCCGCGAGACGTGGACAAGTTCGGACTGCAGTTCCTGGAGCCGCGCCTGGGTTTTCTGATGCTCGGTAAGATCGCGGACGAAACCGGTAAAATAGGGCTCGCCGCCCGACTGCATCTCGCCGATCGACAGGTGCATCGGAAAGGTCGTGCCGTCGCGGCGCTTGCCGGTCACGATCCGGCCGATGCCGATGATGTGCGGGTCGCCGGTGGTGCGATAGCGCGCGATGTAGCCGTCGTGACGTGAGCTGTCGGGCTCCGGCATCAGGATGCGGACGTTCTGGCCGATCGCCTCCGACTCGACCCAGCCGAACAGGCGCTCGGCCGCCGCGCTAAAGAGCTGGATGATGCCATGGCCGTCGATGACGATCATCGCATCGGGAATCGTCTGGAGAATCGAGCGGAGGTGACTCTCGCGGGTGCGCAGGGTCTCCTCGACCTGCTTTTCCTCATCGACGTCAAGAAAGATGCCGCTGAGATGTCGGGCGGCGCCGGCGTCGTCCCGAATTAGCCCCGCGCGGGCGCGGATCCACTGCGCTCTGCCTGAGCCGCCCGCGACCTTGAACGACACGTCGAAGCTGCCGCCCCGTTCGGAGACGCGCCGGATCGCACTCTCGATCCGCTCGCGGTCGTTCGGCTCCAGCCGGGACAGGAACAGCGCATAACTCACCGATTGGCCGGATTCGATTCCGAACAGGATTCTGGCCGTCTCCGACCACTCCAATTCCAGTGTCTTGAGATCGAGATCCCAGGTCCCGACGCCAAATCCCTCGATTCGAACGCGGAAATGTTCGCCCCGGCCGTCATCTTGCGGATGAATCACACGGGTCGGCGCCACACGATCACTCCCATTCTGATGCGGGGAACCGCACAGCGTTGCCGTCGGCAATGTACCCAAGGAGGGGCCAGAGGCAAGTTCCGATGTCTTATACCATTGGCAGATTTCGCGCGCGCGCGGTGATCCAAGGTTTTGATCTATCTCATCCTGCCAGCCGGCGGCCGGCTTACGATCGGATCAAAGACTCATTGCCCCGGAGACTCCGATGACATACGCGACCGTGATGGTCAGCCTGGCGCTCGATCAGCCCAACGAGGCGCGGCTTCAGGTCGCGGGCGAGCTTGCCGAACGATTTGAGGCGTCGATCATTGGCCTTGCTGCGGCGCAGTTCGCCCCGCCGATCTATTTCAGCGATGGCGCCGCAGCGCAGGGACTGATCGATGAGGGAGAAGCCTCGGTCAAGCGACGCCTAGGCGAGCTCGAGGCGCAATTCCGCGCCGCGATCAGGAATCGCGGCGGACATGTAGAATGGCGCAGCGCCATGGATTTCCCGGCGCGCTTTATGTTCACCCAGGCGCGTTGCGCCGACATCATCGTCACCGGCGGGCAGAGCCCGGCCTTCTCCGACGCCTTCGCGCTCGCGAGCCCAAAGGATCTGGTGATGCAAGCCGGCCGGCCGATCCTGGTCGTGCCTGACGGCGTCAACTGGCTCGACCTGCGCAGCGTCCTGGTGGCGTGGAAGGATACGCCGGAAGCCCGGCGGGCGCTGGCCGATGCACTGCCGATCCTGCGCAAGGCCAGGGATGTCACCGTCCTTGCAATTCCCGAAGGCGACGACGATCGCCCCGCCGCGGTCGCTGGCGTGACCGACGTGACGGCGTGGCTTGCCCGCCATGGCGTGACCGCGATCGCGCGCGTTTCCGAAGCGGCCCGCAACGAAACTGTCGCCGGGCAACTGGAGAAGATTGCCGGCGATGTCGGCGCCAGCCTGATCGTCGCCGGTGCCTACGGTCATTCGCGCTTCCGCGAGCTGATCCTCGGCGGCGTCACCCAATATCTGGTCACTCAATCTGCCCGCTGTGTGCTGCTGTCGCACTGACGCGGGAGCGGTGCAAGACGAATCAAAGAGGACGCGCCGTGTACAGATTCCTTGAGCAGACCGTCGACGGCTACATGACGCACGACGTCAGGACGGTGAGGCGCGACCTCGACCTGCTCGCGCTCAGCGAGATGTTCGAACGCGACGATTTCAATTCCTATCCCGTCGAGGACGACGGGCAGGTCGTCGGCATCGTCACCAAGTTCGACATCCTGAAGTGCTTCGCCTTCACGCCGAGCCAGATGTTGCCGCGCTACCACGACCTGATGAGCCGCAAAATCGGCGACGTCATGACGCCCGACTTTATCTATGTCAGCCCCGACACGCGGCTGACGCGCGTGCTCCAGATCATGGTCGAGCACCGCATCAGGAGCATCATCGTGCTCGACGGAGCGCAGAAGCTGGTCGGAATCATCGCCCGCGAGGACGTCATCGCGGCGCTCAAGGCGACGGCACGCGAGTGACGTTTCCCCTTCTCCCCTTGTGGGAGAAGGTGGCATAGGCGGCCTTCGGCCGCCGTTCTTAAGAACGCCGAAGCGAAGCTTCGGCTATGGCGCCGGATGAGGGGTCTCTTTCCTCGGGCAGACTTTTGCCGAGGAGGCGACCCCTCACCCAAATGAGTCCGCCGCACGGTCCTCGCTGCCCTCTCCCGCAAGGGGAGAGGGCACATCAACTGGCGGTGGCGCAACTCTCACATTAACAGAAATCCACATAGCTTGATTTCAATCAATTCCCCGCGAGGATGAATGTGGTTTCTGGCCCTGTGTTCTTTCAGAGAGAATCCGCATGAGCCAGCCCTCCATCTCCAAGTCCATGACGTCAGGTGAAAGCGGCCTGGCTGTCGTGTTCGCGGTCACCGCCTTCCTCTGCGTGATTGCCTCGGCCAAGGCGCTCGATGCGCCCTTCGCCTTCCACGCCGCGCTGAGCGCGGCAGCGAGCCTCGCCGCGGTCTTCTGCATCATCAACCGCTACCTCGACCGGCCGGCGGCGCTGCCGCCTGCGGAGATCAATGGGCGCCCCAATTACAACATGGGGCCCATCAAGTTCTCCTCCGTCATGGCGATGTTCTGGGGCATTGCCGGCTTTCTCGTCGGCCTCATCATCGCCTCGCAACTGGCGTGGCCGGCGCTGAACTTCGATCTGCCCTGGACCAGCTTCGGGCGCCTGCGTCCGCTGCACACGTCCGCAGTGATCTTCGCCTTTGGCGGCAACGTCCTGATCGCGACGTCCTTCTACGTCGTGCAGAAGAGCTGCCGCGTTCGCCTTGCAGGCGATCTCGCGCCCTGGTTCGTCGTCGTAGGCTACAATTTCTTCATCCTGATCGCCGGCACCGGCTATCTGCTCGGCGTCACCCAGTCGAAGGAATATGCCGAGCCGGAATGGTACGCCGATCTGTGGCTGACCATCGTCTGGGTCACCTATCTTCTGGTCTTCCTTGCCACGATCATCAAGCGCAAGGAGCCGCACATTTTCGTCGCGAACTGGTTCTATCTCGCTTTCATCGTGACGATTGCGGTCTTGCATCTCGGCAACAACCCCGCGCTGCCGGTCTCGGTGTTCGGCTCGAAATCCTACATCGCCTGGGGCGGCATCCAGGATGCCATGTTCCAGTGGTGGTACGGCCACAACGCGGTCGGCTTCTTCCTGACCGCCGGCTTCCTCGCCATCATGTACTACTTCATCCCGAAGCGGGCCGAGCGGCCGATTTACTCCTACCGTCTCTCGATCATCCACTTCTGGGCGCTGATCTTCCTCTACATCTGGGCCGGCCCGCACCATCTGCACTACACGGCGCTGCCGGACTGGACCCAGACGCTCGGCATGACCTTCTCCATCATGCTGTGGATGCCCTCCTGGGGCGGCATGATCAACGGCCTGATGACGCTGTCGGGCGCCTGGGACAAGCTGCGCACCGATCCCGTGCTGCGCATGCTCGTGGTCTCCGTCGCCTTTTACGGCATGTCGACCTTCGAAGGCCCGATGATGTCGATCAAGGTGGTCAACTCGCTCAGCCACTACACCGACTGGACCATCGGCCACGTGCACTCCGGCGCGCTCGGTTGGGTCGGCTTCGTCTCCTTTGGCGCGCTCTACTGCCTCGTGCCCTGGATCTGGAATCGCAAGGGCCTCTACAGCCTCAAGCTCGTCAACTGGCACTTCTGGATCGCGACGCTCGGCATCGTCCTCTACATCTCGGCGATGTGGGTGTCCGGCATCCTCCAGGGCCTGATGTGGCGCGCTTACACCTCGCTCGGCTTCCTCGAATATTCCTTCATCGAGACCGTCGAGGCGATGCATCCCTTCTACATCATCCGCGCTGCCGGCGGCGGGCTGTTCCTGATCGGCGCGTTGATCATGGCCTATAATCTCTGGATGACGGTTCGCGTCGGCGAACAGGAAGTCCAGATGCCCGTCGCTCTCCAGCCGGCGGAATGAGGAGTTTTCCATGTCGTTCTGGACACGCCACCAAGTCTTCGAAAAGAACTCGATCATCCTGATCGTCGGCATCCTGCTGGTGATCGCGATCGGGGGGCTCGTCGAGATCACCCCGCTGTTCTACCTCAAGAGCACGATCGAGGCAGTCGACGGGATCCGGCCGTATACGCCGCTGGAGCTCGCCGGGCGCAACGTCTACATTCGCGAGGGCTGCTATCTCTGCCATTCGCAGATGATCCGGCCCTTGCGCGACGAGGTCGAGCGCTACGGCCATTTCTCGCTGGCCGCCGAGAGCATGTACGACCATCCGTTCCAGTGGGGCTCGAAGCGCACCGGTCCCGATCTTGCCCGCGTCGGCGCCAAATATTCCGACGACTGGCACGTCACTCATCTGACCAACCCGCGCGCAATCGTGCCGCAGTCGGTAATGCCCGGCTATCCGTTCCTCAGCCAGACCGAGGTCGATCCGGACACGATCGCCGACCACATGCGCACGCTGCGGACCGTCGGCACGCCCTACACCGACGACCAGATCGCCAATGCGGGCGCCGACATGAAGGCCCAGGCCGATCCTGACAATGCAGGCTCCGACGCTTTCACCAAGCGCTACGCCAAGGCCGTGGTGCGCAACTTCGACGGCAAGGCCGGCACGCCGACCGAGATGGACGCGCTGATCGCGTATCTCCAGATGCTCGGCACGCTGGTCGACTTCAAGATCTACAACGAGAAAGCCAATCTTCGCTGAGAAGGCACCAACGATGAAAGCCATCCTGACCCTCGACAATCTCGCGTCCGGTCTCGTGACCACCATCTGGACGCCGGTGTTCGTCGCGATCTTTGTCGCGATCATCGCCTACGCATTCTGGCCCCGTAACAAGGCAGCTTTCGACGAAGCGGCACACCTGCCGTTGCGGGAGGAGTAAGAGATCATGACCGATCATCATAGCGACATCGATCCCGTCTCCGGCAGGTCCACGACCGGACATGAGTGGGACGGCATCAAGGAGCTCAACACGCCGCTGCCGCGCTGGTGGGTGATCAGCTTCTACCTCACCATCGTCTGGTCGATCGGCTACTGGATCGTGTATCCGGCCTGGCCGCTGATCTCCAGCAATACCACCGGCCTGTTCGGCTACTCGACACGCGCCGACGTCGCGGTCGAGCTCGCCAATCTCGAGAAGATCCGCGGGGCCAAGATGGTTGCGCTGGGCGCGGCCTCACTCGCCGACATCGAGAAGGATCCAGCCCTGCTGGCGCTCGCGCGAGCCAAGGGCAAGACCGTGTTCGGCGACAATTGCGCGCCGTGCCATGGCTCAGGCGGCGCCGGCGCCAAGGGCTATCCGAACCTCAACGACGACGACTGGCTGTGGGGCGGATCGCTCGACCAGATCATGCAGACCATCCAGTTCGGCGCACGTTCCGGTCACGCCAAGGGGCACGAAGGCCAGATGCTCGCCTTCGGCAAGGACGGCGTGCTGAAGCCGGACGAGATCGTCACGGCCGCCAATTATGTTCGGGCACTGTCGGGCCTTCCGACTCGCAAGGGCTATGACGCGGCCAAGGGCGAGAAGATCTTCACGGAGAATTGCGTCGCCTGCCATGGCGACGGCGGCAAGGGCAACCCGGAGATGGGCGCTCCCAACCTGACCGACAAGATTTGGCTCTATGGTTCGGACGAGGCGTCGCTGATCGAGACCATCAGCCAGGGCCGCGCGGGCGTGATGCCGGCCTGGGAAGGGCGGCTCGATCCCGCCACCATCAAGGCAATGGCAGTTTACGTCCACTCGCTGGGCGGCGGAAAATAGCCAATCCGGCACAGGCGGGGGCGAATAAAAAAAGCCCCCGCTTGCGCTGGATCAACTGACGCGGCGGCGTCGGGTCTAGGTTTTATCGCACCTCTCGAAAAGCTCCAGGCGATGAACAGGACCGTGAACCCAAAAGAGCTCCCATTAGACGATGACAACGGGCCGCTCTATGTGGCCCAGAAGAAAGTCTATCCCCAGAGCATCTCCGGCACCTTCCGCCGGATCAAATGGGGCCTGATGGCGTTCTGCCTCGGCGTCTATTATTTCCTGCCGTTCGTGCGCTGGAACCGCGGCCTCGGTGCTCCGAGCCAGGCGGTGCTGATCGATCTTCCCAACAGTCGCTTTTATTTCTTCTTCATCGAGCTGTGGCCGCAGGAGGTCTACTACTTCACCGGCCTGCTGATCGTCGCCGCGGTGGCACTATTCCTGATGAACTCGATCGGCGGCCGCATCTGGTGCGGTTATCTCTGTCCGCAGACGGTGTGGACCGACCTGTTCTATGCGGTCGAGCGCCTGATCGAGGGCGACCGGCGCGAGCGGATGAAGAAGGACAAATCGTCCGACCCGATGAAGCTGGAGCGCATCTCCGAGATCGTGCTCAAGCATTCGATCTGGCTTTTGATTGGGTGGTGGACCGGTGGCGCCTGGGTGCTCTATTTCAACGACGCACCGACGCTGGTTAGGGAACTCGTCACCTTCCAGGCGCCGATGATCGCCTATATCTGGATCGGCATTCTCACCGCGACGACTTACGTGCTCGCCGGCTTCATGCGCGAGCAGGTCTGCACCTATATGTGTCCGTGGCCGCGGATCCAGGCCGCGCTCACCGACGAATGGGCGCTCAACGTGACCTATCGTTACGATCGCGGCGAGAAGCGTACCTCGGTGAAGAAGGCAGCTGAGCTGCGCGCGCTCGGCGAGCAAGTCGGCGACTGCGTCGACTGCTATCAATGCGTCGCCGTGTGCCCGACCGGCATCGACATCCGCAATGGGCCGCAGCTCGAATGCATCCAGTGCGGGCTCTGCATCGACGCTTGCGACAACGTGATGACGAAAATCGGCCGGCCGAAGCGGCTGATCGGCTATGACAACGACGTCAACATCCAGCGCCGCCAGGAAGGCAAGGCGCCGGTCTACCGCATTGTCCGGGCTCGCACCGTCGCCTACAGCGCGATCATCGCGGCGGTCGGCGGCATCATGATCTATACGCTGGCGACCCGCAGCCTGCTCGACATCAACGTGCTGCACGACCGCAACCCGGTCGCTGTCAGGCTCAGCGACGGATCGATCCGCAACGCCTACACGGTGCGGCTGCTCAACAAGAGCGGCTACGACCGAGTCATCGCGATCGACGCGAACGGTCCGGTCAATGCGACGATCCATGTCATCGGGATCGATTCAGTGACGCAGGACCGGCCGATGATCGTGGTTCCGCGCGACTCCACCAGCGAGCTGCGAGTGCTCGTGACCGCGCCGGTGGAGGGCAATCCGGAAAAGTCGATCCCGGTTCGCTTTCACGTCACCGATATCGGGCTCGGCGAAGTCGCCAGCGCCACCGACAATTTCGTCGCGCCTTAGGATCAGGAGTTCGCCATGGCAACCAAGCCGCTGACCGGAACCAAGGTGTTTCTGATGCTGGTCGCCTTCTTCGGCGTCGTGATCGGCGTCAACGCGACCATGATGAAGCTCGCGATCGCGACGCTGCCAGGGACGGACGTCGACAGCCCCTATGCCGCGGGGCTCGCCTATGACCGTGAGATCTCCGCGGCCCAGGACCAAACCGCGCGAAAATGGAAGGTCAACGCGCATGTCGAGCGCCGCGCCGATGGCGGCGCCGTGCTTCAGGTCGAGGCGCGCGATGCAAGCGGACAGCCGATCGCCGGACTGAAATTCGGCGGCCGCCTGGAGCGGCCGACCGACAAGCGCGCCGATCTCGCCATCGAGCTCTCGGAGGCCGGCATCGGCCTCTATCGCGGCAATGCCGCATCGGTCGCGCCGGGCCAGTGGGATCTGGTGATCGAGGGCGAGGCGCGGGGAACGCGCGTGTTCATGTCGCGCAACCGCGTGATCCTGAACTGAAGGATTTTGCCATGCACGTCTCGCGGGACTTTTCGCATTACGTCCGGACTGCGGGCGAGGGCGTCCAGCACATCGATCTCGCGGTCGAGGGTGTCCACTGTGCCGGCTGCATGGCCAAGATCGAGCGCGGGCTATCCGCGATTCCCGACGTCACGCTGGCGCGCGTGAACCTCACCGACCGGCGCGTTGCACTGGAATGGAAGGCGGGCACGCTCGATCCGGGCCGCTTCATCGATCGCCTCGAGGAGCTCGGCTACAAGGCCTATCCTTACGAAACCGAGAGCGCGGAGGCGAGCGAGGTCGCCGAATCGCGCTTCCTGCTGCGCTGCCTCGGCGTCGCCGCGTTCGCCACCATGAACGTGATGATGCTGTCGATCCCGGTGTGGTCCGGCAACGTCTCGGACATGCTGCCGGAGCAGCGCGATTTCTTCCACTGGCTGTCGGCGCTGATCGCACTGCCGGCGGCGGCCTATGCCGGCCAGCCGTTCTTCCGCTCGGCCTGGCGCGCGCTGTCGGCCAGGACCACGAACATGGACGTTCCGATCTCGATCGGCGTGACGCTGGCGCTCGGCATGTCCGTGGTCGAGACTATCAACCACTCCGAGCACGCCTATTTCGACGCGGCGATCATGCTGCTCACTTTCCTCCTGGTCGGTCGCTTCCTCGACCAGAACATGCGGCGACGGACCCGCGCGGTCGCGGGCAATCTCGCCGCTCTCAAGGCGGAGACCGCGGCCAAGTTCGTCGGGCCTGACGAGATATCTCAAGTGCCGGTGGCCGCGATCTATCCCGGCGACATCGTGCTGCTGCGGCCCGGCGAGCGCTGCGCGGTCGACGGCACCGTGATCGAGGGCCGTTCCGAGATCGACCAGAGCCTGATCACCGGCGAGACGCTCTATGTCACCGCCGAACAGGGCACGCCGGTCTATGCGGGATCGATGAACATCTCAGGGACCTTGCGGGTGCGGGTCTCCGCGGCCTCGGAGGCGACGCTGCTTGCCGAGATCACGCGGCTCCTCGACAATGCGCTGCAGGCGCGCTCGCGCTACATGCGGCTCGCCGACCGCGCTTCGCGACTCTACGCGCCAGTGGTGCATGCCACCGCGCTCGTCACCATCCTCGGCTGGGTCATCGCGGGCGCCGGCTGGCATGATGCGATCGTGACCGGCGTCGCGGTGCTGATCATTACCTGTCCCTGCGCGCTCGGGCTCGCCATTCCAACGGTGCAGACGGTGGCTTCGGGCGCGATGTTCAAGGCGGGTGTGCTGCTGAATTCCGGCGATGCCATCGAGCGTCTCGCGGAAGCCGATCACGTCATCTTCGATAAGACCGGCACGCTGACGCTGCCCGATCTCGAAGTGATGAATGCGGCCGATATTCCCGCTGATATCTTCGAGCTTGCCGGGCGGCTCGCGCTGTCGAGCCATCATCCGGTCGCCGCCGCGGTCGCGCAGGCCTCCGACGCCAGATCGCCGATCGTTAGCGCGGTCGAGGAGGCCGGCCAGGGCGTGCGTGCTGTGGTCGATGGCATCGAGATTCGCCTCGGTCATCCGTCCTTCTGCGGCGCCGAGACGCTGGTCTCCGACGTGACAAATCTCGATCCCGAAGCCTCCGTCGTGGCGTTCAGCAAGGGCGGCGAAAAATTCATCCTCTCCGTGCGCCAGGGCCTCCGTCCCGATGCGCAGGCTGTGATCGCGGCGCTGAAGGCGCGCAATATCGGCATCGAGATTCTCTCCGGCGACCGTGAACCGGCGGTGATCGCGGCGGCCCACGCGCTGGGCATCTCGGAATGGCGGGCCGGTGTGACCCCGGCCGACAAGATCGCGCGGATTGAGGTCTTGAAGCAGCGGGGCATGAAGGTCCTGATGGTCGGCGACGGCATGAACGATGCGCCGTCGCTGGCGGCAGCGCACGTCTCGATGTCGCCGATCTCGGCCGCGCATTTGAGCCAGGCGACCGCGGATCTCGTCTTCCTCGGCCGGCCGCTGGCCCCGGTCGTCGCCGCCATCGACGCTTCGCGCAAGGCGCTGCACCTGATGCGGCAGAATCTCTGGCTTGCGATCGGCTACAATGTCCTCGCGGTGCCGGTCGCGATCAGCGGCGTCGTGACACCCCTGATTGCGGCTGCCGCCATGAGCGGATCGTCGATCCTGGTGATGCTGAATTCGCTGCGCGCCCGCAGCGCCTCGCGGGAGATCACGTGATGGAAATCCTGGTCATCCTGGTGCCGCTGGCGCTGATGCTCGGTCTCGCCGGTCTGGTCGCCTTCCTCTGGTCGCTCCGGAGCGGCCAGTACGACGATCTCGACGGCGCCGCATGGCGCGCCATCGCCGACGACGAGCCGCCGCAGGAGGTGCCGGTCAAGCGCTAGCGCTTCAAGGCGAGCGTCAGCAGGGCAGCCGCAGCAAGGGCAGCGCCGACACCCGCGACGCACGCCTGCCAGCCGAACCCGTCGAACAGCCGGCCGAGCACGGCCGTCCCGACCAGGCCGCCGCAGAAGTAGCTGGCAAGATAGGTCCCGCTGGCGATGCCGCGGCTGTCGGTCGCCGCCTGTCCTACGAATCCTGTCGCAGCCGCTTGCGCGAAGAAGGTGCCGACGCCAACCAGAACCATGCCGGTGACGACTTCGCCCAGATGCGGCGCCAGCAGCAGCGGCAGGCCCAGCCCGGCGACGGCCAGCGAACCCCAGATCGTCGGCCGCGCTCCCAGCCGCGTGGCCACCTTGCCGGCCAGCAAGGTCGTGACGATCGACGGCAGGAAGACGAAATAGACAAGGCCCAGGTCCATCATGCCGAGCGAGAGCGGCGGCTGGACCAGCACAAAATTCACGAAGGTGAAGGTGCCGATGAAGGCGAACAGGATGCAAAATCCGATGCCGAAGGCCGCGCGCAACTGCGGATTGCGCCAGTGCGCGATCGTGGCGGCGAGGGGAGATCCCGCAGGCATCATCGCGTGCATTGGCCGCACGCGCCCGATGGTGAAACAGACCAGCACTGCGCCGGCCAGATTGAGGGCTGCGAAGAAATAAAAATTCCAGGCGAGGCCCAAGCCGTCGGCGACCGCCGCCGAGATCAGCCGGCCGACCAGGTTGCTGGCGACATTGCCGGTGATGTAGGCGGCAAAGGCGCCGCCGGCATCCATCGTGCTGCATTGTTCGCCGAGATAGGCGAGGGTTAGCGCGAAGGCGGATGCCATGCACAGGCCCTGCGCGATCCGCAAAGCGGTGAAAACCGCGAGATTTGGCGCGGTCGCCAGCAGGCTGGTGGGGACTGCCAGCAGCGCGAGGCTGAGCAGGATGCCGGTCCGCCGGTTGATGCGCGGGCTGAAGAAGCCGACGACGAGGCTGGCTATCGCCATGCCGAAGGTGCTGGCATTGACGGCAAAGCCCATCGCCGCCGGTGTGACGCCGTAATGGCGCGTCAGCGAAGGCAGGATCGCCTGTGTCGCGAACAGGTCGACGACCGTGAGGAAGGCAGTGAGGCCGATCACGAGGGAGCGAAGCGCGAGACCTGGTGAATGCGCGTCCATCGTCATCGCGGTCGGTTTGATCGACGCGGAAAGATCGGTCATGGCAGGCCTCCCTTGTGATGAATGTGGCGCCCGCATGCGGGGCAGCATGGGGATCACGGGCGCCACATTCCGTCACGCGTGCGCTGGGGTCGCGCACCCGTTACATGTTGTGGTCATGCGGGTCCTTGCGGACGTCGCCGACATAGAGGATGACCGTTTCCTTGCCGAGGTTCTTCCACCAGTGCGAGGTGCCCGACACCTCGGGGCGGATGTCGCCGGCCTTGTGCACGATTGGATCGACGCAGTTGGAAGCGTGTTCGACGATCTCGCCCTGCTGCACGAAGATCAGGGCGGGGCGGTCGTCATGGCTGTGCCAGGGCACGCTGCCGCCGGGCTCGATGGTCAGCTTGCGGAAGCGCAGCTCGCGGCCCTCGATGTGTGCCGGCTGCTTGCCGAGGTCGATGGCGCCGAGCGTGACGTCGGTGACGCCGACCGGCTTGTAGTCGACCATCTGCTGCGCGTTCGGCTTGATCTTGTCGGCCGGGCATTCACCGGCGGAGACCGGCTGCGCCGAGAGTGTCAATACGCCGAGGATGGCAAGGCCGGGCCAGACCGCGCGCGACAATGTGTGATGCCTGAACATCGGGATGTCTCCTGTGTTGGCCGCAACCGCAATGGTCGTCGGCTATGTCGGGACTTTCGTCGAGAGGGCGCTCGTTCTGAAATGCTCTTTCGCTCTCGCTGCGATAGACCGGCGCTATCGGGCCCGATACGCGCTCGCTATCGAACCGATTGGGGATCGGCATTTCCGCTTCCCGAGCGCTTGGCGTTCGATGGCGGGGCGCCCGATTGGCGGGCGTTCACGTCAATCCGGAGGAGCATCTCATGACGAAATTATCAAAGGCCTTGATTGCCACGGCTGCGTTCGCGGTCATCGCCACATCGGCCTTCTCGGAGGCCGCATGGGATTTCAAAGCCGGCATGGCCTACATGTATGGCGGTCCCGGCAAGATGTCGGCGATGGCGATGGCCCCGGCGGAGAAGAACCACGAGGCCATGATGAAGAGCGCCAAGAAGGTCCCCGACAATACCGTCTTCTTCATGGATAACGGATCGCTTTATTCCACCTCGGGGCGGCTGGACCCGACCGGCAATTTCTACGTGAACTGATCGCGCGCGCATGACGGCCGCCCCTTGCGGGCGGCCGGATCGGGCACCTAATATTCGTCCCCTGAACGCTGGAGCGCAAGATGACCTCTCTCTCGCCGGCCGATGCCGAGCTGCTCAAACTCGCCTTCCAGCGCTGCCGTGACATGGATGGCACGCTGAACGAGCAACTCCGCGCCTATGCCGACGCCAGCCGCGACGTGTTCCCGGCCTATGGCGAGGCAGTCGATCGTCTGGTGACCAGATTGAATGGAGGCGGCGGCGGCGAGACCGCGCCGCGTCCGGGCGACGCAATGCCGTCGTTCATGTTGCCTGACGAGAGCGGGCGTCTCGTCGCGCTGTCCTCACTGCTCGAGAGCGGCCCAGTCGCCGTGATGTTTTTCCGCGGCCATTGGTGCCCCTATTGCCGGCTCAATGTCCGCGCGGTGGTCCAGGCGCTTGATAGCATCGAGTCCATGGGTGCGCGGATTGTCGCGATCATGCCGGAGACGCAGGAATACACCCAGCAGCTCAAGGCGGAAGCTGGCGCCCCATTTCCGATCCTGACCGACCTCGACAACGGCTATGCGTTGTCGCTCAATCTCGCGATCTGGCTCGGTGCCGAGATCCAGCACCTGTTGTCCTATCAGGACATGGCGAGGTTCCACGGCAATGATGGCTGGATGCTGCCGATCCCGGCCGTGTTTGTCGTTGGTCGCGACGGTCTCGTGAAAGCCCGCTTCGTCGATCCGGATTTCCGCAAGCGCATGGAGATCGATGATCTGCTTGAAGCGTTGGAAGGCGCGAGCAGGGAGGCCTAAAAGAGTGAGGAGCGAGCGTGGCTGCTACCCCGCAATCTCCCGCCAATCCGCACCGCGCAACATGCGCATAACGGCATTGGCCACCGCCGTGCGCTGCCGGCCGGCGACCCCGTAGAGGCTAACGGTGCGACGGGCGTCCAGCCCGGCGACCGCAGCGCGCGTCAGCGTCTCCGGAACGGGCGAGGTGTGCGGCAGCATGGCGACGCCGATGTCGGCCTCGACCAGCTCGATCAAATCGCGCTCGTTCGAGATTTCGTGACCCTGCTCGACCGCGATGCCGTGCTCGCGCAGGCTCGCCGAGATACGGGCGGAATGCTCGCAAAATGTCCGGCTCAGCAGCTGCTCCGCGCGCAGATCGTCCAGTGCGATGCTGCTGCGGCCGGCCAGGCGGTGCCCGTCGCTGACCACGAGCTCGAAGCTCTCGGTGAATAGCGGCCAGACATCGAGCCGCTCCCAGGCCTCGTCGATGTCCGCGGCAATCCCTAACTCGGCCTCGCCCTTCTTCAGGAACTCGGCCACTTCACGACTCGAGCCGCGCAGGAAGCGGAATTCGAGCCGGTTGAACTGCCGCTTGATCTGGTTGAGATGCGGAATGAGGAGCGACAGGTCGATCGAATGCGTCAGCGCGACGCGGAGCGCGCCGATCTCGCCGCTCCGGAACGAGAGGCCAGCGATCGGGCGCCGGTGGCCGCTTCGAAACACTGCTTCAGCAGAGGATGCATGCGCTGCCCGAGCTCGGTCAATTGCGCTGCGGGCCGTTCGCGGCGAAACAGATCGCCGCCGAGCTCGGCCTCGAGCTGCTTGATCGCGCGTGTCAGCGAAGGCTGCGTCACGTTGCATTCTTCGGCGGCGCGCGTGAAGTTCAAGAGCTGCGCCACCGCGAGGAAATAGCGGACCTGGTGCATTTCCATGGATCGGCTCTCCAGCAAGACCTGGCGGAAGCTAGCCGATCGGGGCGGAGAATGACATCCCGGCCGCAATAGCGCACGGGCATGGTTTCGGAAGCCAACGGGCATTTCCGTCAAACCAGGCGATCCCTCAGAGTCGGCTCAACATCAGTCATCGTGTCGGAGCATTTTGCCAATGAATATGTCCGTGAAGCCGCAGACGTCCGCCGCCCGGGCGCTCGCGGGCAAGGTTGCCCTCGTCACGGGCTCAACCAGTGGCATCGGCCTCGGTATCGCGCGGGCACTTGCCACGGCCGGCGCCGACATCGTGCTGAACGGCCTTGGTGTGGCGGCCGAGCTCGACCGGACGCGCGAGCAGATCGCGGCGGAGTTCGGCGTCAAGGCAAGCTTTTCGCCGGCCGACATGACGAGGCCGAATTCGATCGCCGAGATGATCGCGGCGACGGTCGCGCAGGCCGGCCGGCTGGATATCCTGATCAACAATGCCGGCATCCAGCACGTCGCGCCGCTGGAGCAGTTTCCGGTCGAGAAATGGGACCAGATCCTCGCGATCAATCTGTCGTCGGCCTTCCACACCACGCGGCTCGCGCTGCCCGCAATGCGACAGAACGGGTTCGGCCGGATCATCAACATCGCCTCCGCGCATGGTCTCGTCGGCTCGCCGTTCAAGGCGGCCTACGTCGCGGCCAAGCACGGCATCGTCGGGCTCACCAAGGTGACCGCGCTGGAGACCGCAGAAGAGGGCATTACCTGCAACGCGATCTGTCCCGGCTATGTCTATACGCCGCTGGTCGAGGCGCAGATCGACGGGCAAGCCAAGGCGCACGGCATCTCGCGCGATCAGGTGATCCGAGACGTGCTGCTGGCGCAACAGCCCAACAAGCGCTTTGCTACGGTCGAGGAGCTCGGCGCGCTCACGGTATTCCTCTCGACTGACGCGGCGGCTTCGATCACCGGCGTCGCGCTGCCGGTCGACGGCGGCTGGACCGCGCATTAACATGAGCCGGCGTAACAAGTCGCGGCCGGCAGCAAATCTCGGAGCAGTGCAGGCTGATCAGGAGCGAACCATGAACGGCACGCAGAGTAACATCCAGCGCAAGGACCTGCCGGGGCAGGTCGTCCTCGTGCTTCAAGGCGGCGGCGCGTTAGGCTCCTACCAGGCGGGCGTCTACCAGGCGCTGCACGAGGCCGGTATCGAGCCGGACTGGATCATCGGCACCTCGATCGGTGCCATCAATGCCAGCCTTATTGCGGGTAATGCGCCGGAGCACCGGCTCGCGCGCCTGCGAGAGTTCTGGAAGCGGATGGAGCAGAAGCCGGTCTGGGACTCGGGCACCACATTTCCCGGCTTCAACGAGAAGCTGGCCTATTGGTCGGCCGTGACCCACGGCATTCCTGGGTTCTTCCGACCCAATCCGCTGGCGCATGCCGGGGATGCCTATCCGCTGGGCGCCGACCATGCCGGCTTCTATTCCACTGCGCCTCTGGAGAAGACGCTGCGCGAGCTGGTCGATTTCGATCTGGCCAACCGCTGCGCGCCGCGGCTGACGGTCGGCGCGGCTCATGTCGGCACCAGCCAGATGCGCTATTTCGACAGCCGCGACGGTGTGCTGACGGTGAAGCATGTCATGGCTTCAGGCGCATTGCCGCCGGCATTCCCGGCAGTGCGGATCGATGGCGAACTCTATTGGGACGGAGGCATCCTCTCGAATACGCCGACGGAGGCGGTGTTCGACGACAATCCGCGCAAGAATTCGCTGATCTTCTCCGTGCATCTGTGGAATCCCGTCGGCGCCGAGCCGACCACGATGGCGGAGGTGCTGAACCGGCACAAGGATGTGATGTATTCGAGTCGGATCGCGAGCCAGATCGAACGCCAGCAGCAGGCCCATCGCCTGCGCCATGTCATCAACCAGCTTGCGGAACGCCTGCCTGAGAGCGAACGCGGCGATGCCGCGGTGAGGGAGCTGATGAGCTACGGCTGTCCGACCCGTATGCATGTCGTGCGGCTGCTGGCGCCGCAGCTCGACCGCCAGACCCATACCAAGGATATCGACTTCAGCCCGTCGGGGATCACGCGGCGCTGGCATGCCGGCTATGCCCACACGAGGTCGGTGCTGGCGCGAAAACCGTGGATCGGCGAATTCGATCCGCTTGCGGGCGTGGTGCTGCACGAGCATATGGACGAGATGCCGATGGCGGCGGAGTAGAGCCGCAGGCGATCATCCCCGTTCATCGAATTGCCACAGGCCTTGCGGATCGTCGGTCTTCGTCCGCAGCTGAAAGGCCCTGCAAGTGGTATTGGGAAGCGATCTGGAGCTGGCGCTCGATCACGTCTGCGCCGATGCGGCAGGACCGGTTGCCGGCGTGTTTGGTCCTGACACGGTGACATGGCAGATCGACCGAGAGGCCGTCATCTTTCTCGGTGCCGGTCGTGCGCTGTTGCTGCAGCTGGCGCATCCCTGGGTCGCTGCCGCCATCGCCGAGCATTCGAAAACCTTCGCCGATCCGATCGGACGATTTCACCGCACCTTCGACATCGTCTTTGCCATGGTGTTCGGCTCGCTTGACCGTGCGCTGTTGTCGTCGCGGCAATTGCACCGGCGCCACAGCATGATCGTCGGCGAGATGCCCGAGACCGTCGGTCCGTTCGCGGCAGGCTCGCGCTACTGTGCCAACGACGTCCCGTCGCTGCGCTGGGTTCATGCCACGCTGGTCGAGACCGCGCTGATGGCGCATGATCTGGTTTTGCCACCGCTCTCGGCGGAGGATCGCGAACGCTACTGGACCGAGAGCCGCTTGTTCGGTGCTCTGTTCGGATTGACGGTGCACGATCTGCCGGCGGACTGGTCGGGCTTTGCGGCCTACACCGCGGCAATGACGCAGTCGGACACGCTGACCGTCAGCCCGGCCGCGCGCGAGATTGCGGGGCAGATCTTTGGCGGCGCCCGTCCGTGGTTGCATCCGCCGCGCTGGTATCGCGCGCTCACGGCAAGCCTGCTGCCGGAACGCCTGCGTGTGGGATTCGGGTTCGATCTTGATGAGCGCGACACCAGATCTGCCGAGAAGGCGCTGCGATGGATACGGCGGGTCTATCCAAGATTGCCAGACCGGCTGCGCTACGTCGGTCCCTACCAGGAAGGGCAAGCGCGGCTGCGCGGCGAGTCGCAGCCGGACTGGATGACACGGTGTCTTAACCGTGCCTGGATCGGACGGTCGCAGATGGATGTGCGCGGGAGGGGGTGAAGTCCTCCGCCGTTGCCACAAACCACCGTCATTGCGAGGAGCTCTTGCGACGAAGCAATCCAGGCTGCTACCACGGAAACAGTCTGGATTGCTTCGCTACGCTCGCAATGACGAGGAAACGCAGGCCTCACACCGACGCCAGCTTCCGGTACAGCGCGTTGTAGCTGCCGGCCGGGATGCTCCAGGAGAACGAGCGTCCCATCGCACTGCGACGCATGGTGTCGAGCTGGTCTTGCGCCATGAAGGCGGAGAAGGCGCGGCGGACGCCGCCGAGGAAGGATTCGTGCGAGGGTTTTGAGAACAGGAAGCCGGTTTCGCCGTCGGTAATGGTCTCGGCGAGGCCGCCGG
Organism: Bradyrhizobium sp. 40; assembly: GCF_023100925.1. Lineage (NCBI taxonomy): Bacteria > Pseudomonadati > Pseudomonadota > Alphaproteobacteria > Hyphomicrobiales > Nitrobacteraceae > Bradyrhizobium > Bradyrhizobium sp. 40. The sequence continues at coordinate 5,445,523 of NZ_CP064688.1, read as the reverse complement.
TCTGGTGACCGATCGGCAGCGAGCCGAAGCGCTGGGCGTACATCTGGCTGAGCCCGCAGGGCTCGAAGCGTGACGGCATCAAGGTGAAGTCGCTACCGGCGAAGATGCGGCGCGCCTGGGCCTCGTTGAAGCCGATCACGACCCCGATCGCGTCGGGGCGCCGGCGATGCGCGTCGATCAGCGCCTGCTCGAGCGCCGGCTCGCCGGAGCCGGTGACCACGATCTGCCCGCCGGCATCGACGATCTCATCGGCCGCCGCCAGCACGAGGTCGATGCCCTTCTGGTGCACCAGCCGGGCGACGATGCCGAACATCGGGCCGCGCGACACCGCAAGCCCGAACTGCTTGCGCACATAATCCGCATTGGCCTTCTTGCCGACCCAGTCGCCGGCGCCGAACTGCTGGGCAAGCTGGGCGCAGGAACGCGGGTCCCAGCTCTCGTCGATCCCGTTGAGGATGCCGGTGAGCTCGGCCGCGTCGGAGCGGACTCGAAGCAGGCCTTCGAGACCGCAGCCGAATTCATCCGTGGTGATCTCCCGCGCGTAGGTGCCGCTGACGGTGGTGAGATGCGATGCGTAGACCAGCCCGGCCTTGAGGAAGGAGAGCTGGTCGTAGAACTCGACGCCGTCGATGTGGAAGGAGCTCTCCGGTGCGCCGATCCGCCGCAGCGAGTCCTTCGGGAAGAGGCCCTGATAGGCGAGGTTGTGGATGGTCAGGATCGACGGCAGCTTGGAGCCGCGCCACGCGAGGTAGGCCGGCACGAGCGAGGCCTGCCAGTCATTGGCATGGATCAGGTCGGCTGCCCAATCCTTGTCCAGCGTGCCCATCGCGAGCTCAGCGGCGGCCGAGGCAAAGCGCGCGAAACGGATGTCGTTGTCGGGCCAGTCGCGCCCGGACTCGTCGCCATAGGGGTTGCCGGGCCGGTCGTAGAGTTGCGAGCATAACAGCACATAGACCGGCAGGCCGTCCTTGGTCGCGGCGCGGCCGAGCGAGCAGGCCGGCATCTCCGCAAAAGGCGGACAGCGGCCAACGATCTGAATATGCGTGAGTTGTTCGATGATGTCGCGATAGCCGGGCAACATGACCCGGATGTCAGCGAAAGGACGGAGGGCTCGGGGGAGTGCAGCGGAAACGGCTCCAAGTCCGCCGACGCGGACAAAGTCGTCCATCTCTGTCGTAACGAACAAGACCCTCAAGAACTGCTGCCCTCTGCCGGAGCCCGATTGCTGCTATGCAAGAACGGGTCCAGTTGCCCCGGAATTCCCAAAGCCGCCCGCCAGACGCGTCCGTTCGGTAAAGACTTTCCTACTCAGCCGCCGCCCTTTAGGGTCGGCGCACGAACAACAGAGAACTTCGATAAGTTCCTAACTGACCCGAGGACGCAAGCAGGCATGCAGCTATCAGATAAGCATGAGGGGACGACGACAAAGGCCTTCGCCGGCCTCCGGGTCCTGGATTTTTCGACCACCATTGCCGGTCCCCATTGTGCGCGGATGCTCGCCGACATGGGCGCCGAGGTCATCAAGATCGAGACCGACGGCGGCGAGACGATGCGAACCCGGCCGCCGCTGCGCAAGGGCTGCAGCACCGTGTTCGGCCAGCTCAATGTCGGGAAGAAGAGCGTCGTGCTCGACCTCAAGTCCGAAGAGGGCAACGAGGCGGTCCGCCGGCTGGCCGCGACGGCCGACATCCTGGTCGAGAATTTTCGCCCCGGCGTGATGCACCGGCTGCGGCTCGACTATGACAGAATGCGCGCCGTCAACCCGAAGCTGATCTACTGCTCGATCTCCGGCTACGGCCAGAGCGGCCCGTCGGCCGAGCTGCCGGCCTACGCGCCGGTGATCCATGCGGCATCCGGCTACGACATGGCGCATCTCGCCTACCAGCCCGGCCGCAGCCGCCCGGATTATTGCGGCATCTACCATGCCGACGTCGTCACCGGCACCTACGGGTTCGGCGCGATTGCGTCGGCGCTCTACCAGCGCACCCTGACTGGGCTCGGCCAGCACATCGACGTCTCCATGCTGGAATCGATGCTGACGCTGACATTGATCGAGTTGCAGAACTCGCAGTTCACCGTGAAGCCGCCGCCGCGCCCGATGTTCGGGCCGACCGAGACGGCGAGCGGTTATGTCATGATCACGGTGGCCAGCGAGAAGACGTTTCAGGGACTGATGGGCGTGATCGGCCGCCCCGAGTGGATCTCCGATCCGCGCTTCTCCACCTACGCCGCGCGTCGGGACCATTGGGCCGACTTGATGGACGGTGTCGAGGTCTGGTCGCGGCAGCTCTCGACCGATGTCTGTCTTGTCGCGTTAGGTGCGGCCGGCGTGCCGGCCTCGGCCTACCGCACTGTGTCCGAGGCACTGGCCGATCCGCAGCTCGCGCATCGTCAGGCGCTCTCGTCTGTGGAGGACGAAGGCGGTTCGTTCCAGGTCCTCAATCTGCCGTTCCGGATGACGGGTGCCGACACGACACCGGGCAAGACGATGGCCGTGCTTGGCGAGCACACCGACCGGCTGCGCGCGGAGATCGGGCTCACCGACGGTGGACCAACTCCGTTAGCCAAAACAGCTGCGCAAATCTGACGGCAAGGTTGACGGACAGCTTCGTGCAGCGAGCAATGCGGCGTTGCGCGTGGCCGGCTTGCCATCATCCGTCGGCCTCAACTAGACAGGTCCGAGTTTGTCTCGTCCTGCCGCCCATGCCATGGTGGCGACGACAAGAAAAGTATCCGGGAGGACGCCAATGAAAAGTTTCAAGGTCGCCGATTTCAAGGCGCCGCTGCAGGAGTTCGACGAGGCGACGCCGCAGCCGTCGGGCACGCAGGTGTTGATCAAGGTGAAGGCCGCCGGCGTCTGCCATAGCGACCTCCACATCTGGGAAGGCGGCTACGATCTCGGCCACGGTCGCAAGCCGCTGTCGCTGAAGGATCGCGGCATCAATTTGCCGCTGACCATGGGACACGAGACAGTCGGCGAGGTCCTCGCCTTCGGCCCGGACGTGAAGTCGTCGGATCAGGGCGACGTGAAGATCGGCGATGTCGGGCTGGTCTATCCCTGGATCGGTTGCGGCAAATGCGCGACCTGTCTAGCCGGCGACGAGAACATGTGCCTGACGCCGCGCTCGCTCGGCGTCTATTGCGACGGTGGTTATTCCGACCACATGCTGGTGCCGCATCCGCGCTATTTGCTCAATCTGAGAGGCCTCGATCCCGCGTCGGCCGCACCCTACGCCTGCTCGGGCGTCACGACCTACAGCGCGCTGAAGAAGCTCGAGCAGCACTTCGACACGCCGATCGTGATGTTCGGTGCCGGCGGACTTGGCCTGATGGCGCTGTCGCTGCTGAAGGCGATGGGCGGCAAGGGCGCCATCATGGTCGACATCGACGCGAAGAAACGCGAAGCCGCGGAGCAAGCCGGCGCGCTCGCGACCGTCGATCCCAAGGCGCCCGACGCGCTGGAGCAGCTTGCCAAGAAAGCCGGTGGCCCCATCCGCGCGGTGCTCGATCTGGTCGGCAACGCCGCCACCACGCAACTCGGCTTCGACTGCCTGACCAAGGGCGGCAAGCTCGTCATCGTCGGCCTATTCGGCGGCGGGGCGACCTGGGCGCTGCCGCTGATTCCGATCAAGGCGGTGACGATCCAGGGCAGCTATGTCGGCAATTTGCGCGAGACGCAGGAGCTGCTCGATCTCGTGCGAGCGAAGAACATAGCGCCGATCCCGGTGACGCGGCAGCCGCTCGCCAAGGCCAACGACGCGCTGGTGCAGTTGCAGCAGGGCGCGGTGGTCGGCCGCACGGTGCTGACGCCGTAACTTCCGCTCCATCCTCCGTCATTGCGAGGAGCGAAGCGACGAAGCAATCCAGAATGTCTCCGCAGATGCAGTTCTGGATTGCTTCGCTTCGCTCGCAATGACGACTTGGCTCGCTCTTTCCCGAGGCTTCCCCCATGTCCGCAAATAACGCCTTCCACATTGCCGTGCTCGCCGGTGACGGCATCGGTCCCGAAGTCATGGCGCCGGCCATCGAAGTCCTGCGCAAGATCGAGACCATATCCGGCCTGAGTTTCCGCTTCACCGAGGCGCCGGCGGGCGCCACCAACTATCTGGCCACCGGCAAATCGATGCCCGATACCACCATCAGGCTGTGCGAGGAGGCGGACGCGATCCTGCTCGGCGCCTGCGGCCTGCCGTCGGTGCGCTATCCTGACAACACCGAGATCGCGCCGCAGATCGAGCTGCGCTTCATCTTCGATCTCTATGCCGGTGTGCGCCCCGCGCGGCTCATTCCGGGCGTGCCGAGCCCGATCGTCGGCGCCGACCAGCGCGGCATCGATCTCGTCGTGATCAGGGAGTCCACCGAAGGCCTGTTCGCCTCGATGGGCAAGGGCGTCGTCACCCATGAGGAGGCGCGCGAGACCATGGTGATCACGCGCAAGACGTCCGAGCGCCTGTTCGAGTTCTCGTTTCGCCTCGCCGAGCGGCGCAAGGCGCGCGGCAAGCCCGGCGCGCTGGCCTGCGTCGACAAGGCGAACGTGTTCAAGGCCTTTGCGTTCTTCCGCGGCATCTTCGACGAGATCGCCAAGCGCCATCCGGAGGTGAAGACCGACCGGCTCTATGTCGATGCCTGTTCGGCGATGCTGGTGAAGCGTCCCTGGGATTTCGACGTGATGGTGATGGAGAACATGTTCGGCGACATCGTCTCCGACATCACCGCGAGCCTGATCGGCGGCCTCGGCATGGCGCCGTCGGCCGACATCGGCGACAAGTACGCCGTGTTCCAGCCCTGCCACGGCACAGCGCCCGACATCATGGGGCAGGGCAAGGCCAATCCCACCGGCATGATCCTGTCGACCGCGCTGATGCTGGACTGGCTCGCCGACAAGCACGGTGTCGAGGGCGCGGCCGAAGCCGGCGAGCAAATCGAGCGTGCGGTGGACAAGGTCTATGCCGACGGCCTCAAGCCGATGGAGTTCGGCGGCAGCAACGGCACAGCCGACATCACGAAGGCGGTGCTGGAAGCGTTATAGTCGCCAGGGCCAGATCAGCTTTCAGCCAGTTGATCCGAGGGCGGCCAGGGCTTCATTCAATCGATTTTTGGCGACGTGGGGACGGGTGCGATCGGCGGAGATCCTTATGATCTGCTCCGGTACGCGCTCCAAGCCTTCAATATCTATGATTCGAAACAGCGGGAATTGCGCCCGAATTAAAGCCAGCAATTCGTGAGGCGTATATCGCGCCTCGATCGAACCGCCTTCAGCGGGCGTCAGGCTGAAGCTCCTGCGTACGACGTGCCAATAGGGATCCGAATCGCTGTTGTTGAGATACCTGCTTGGCGAAAATCGAGACACGGCTTCCGCGCCCGGCATCTTTCCCAGCCTCAATTGCAGGTGATTGACAAGAAATCCGAAGATTTGGTCCGATATCACGGAATGGAAGTCGCTCGTTGCGTGAGCGATGGCTACCAGAAGGACATCTATGCAAATCGAACGTTTGTAGTATTCCTCAAAGAAACTCGACGCCTTGAACGCCGCATCCAGCGCGATCAGCTTGACCGTGATCGGCTCGTCGTCGCCCCCACACGAGATCAGGAATTGGATGGCGACGTCCCAAGGGCATTGCACGCGAGGCCTCTGCTTGCCCTGGTCCTTCATAGATCGAACGATGTCCCGTAGCAGATGGAGCGGTATAGTGCCGGTGTAATGAGGCAGAGCGCGATGCCAGCGCGCGAATGTCGCGGCGCCCTCCGGTATTTCGGATACGAACCTCGATACGTCCCGCGTCGCCGCGGCGAAGATGACGTTCATGTCATCGATTTCATTCTTCACCATATAGCATGCGACGAGAAATTCTTGAAATGACCTGTGAGGAAAGAACAGAGTCTTGTTGCCCTTCCTTTCGAGAAAGCAGGCGGACACCAGGTCCCGTCTGACCGCATCCGGTTCGATCTCTGCATTCGGCGCGAACGGCTTGACGATCTCATCAGGGATCTGGTTCTCGTCGATGCTCATGGTCTGCGCCGTCGTCCACAACCACCATGCGATCGCCTCGGCGAACTTTCGCCGCGCGGCGTACCCGAATGGGGATCCCGGGCGCTTGTCGATCTCGCGCTCGATGATCCGTTGCACGAATATTTCGTAGAGTTCCCCGGTTAGGTACGGTCGCGGGCTGACGAACTTATCCAGGAACATCTCGCAGAACATCTTGGCCTGCACCGGCCGTGAAAGCAGGTCGCCGAAATCATGGCTCTCGAGTATTTCTGTTCGTCGTTCCAGCTCCTCTGCGTCGATGATGTAGTCGTCGGTGGCGCTGTTCTGGATACGAAATCCCGAATAGCTTTTCACGAAGTCGGCTGATTGTTCGGCAGAGAACGGAAGCAGCTTGATGGTCTGGTAAGAAGGCCAATCTGGTTCGCGGATCTGACGTCCCGCCAAAGTACGAAGGCCCTTCAGCACGAACGTCTCCTCGTCGTCGGAGAGGAACGCCGTCGGCCTGCCGAGAAGCAGGACCTTGGCCTCGGGCGTGACCAGCCGATTCAGCTCCTTGAATGTCGCGCGAAAATCATCCCAGGTCATTGCGTGCTTCATTTCGTCGAAGCCATCCAGGATCACCAGGAAGCGCCCACTTTTATTGAGGGTCATGAACGTATCGAAGTGATACCCGTCGATTGGTGCCCGCGCCGCGAGCACCTTGCCCAGCAGGCCCTCCAGGCTCTGTTCTCCAACGATTTCCTGGAGTTGCACGTAGATCGGGATTCGGCCCTCCTCGTTAGCCAGGTGAGCCTTCGCGAGGGTCGCCGCGATCTTCCTCGCGGTCGTCGTCTTGCCCATGCCATAGCTTGCCAGCACGGCTAGTGCGGGGCCTCCTTTCGTCTTGATCCAGTTCGAGATGTGCTCGATCGCCTCGATGCCGGTGTCGCAATGCGAAGCAACGTAGTAGCGCTCGATGCCCTCGTCTTCGAAGGACGTTTTCAGGTTGCGCAGATAGGCCCGAACGTTGAAGATCGAATTCTGCAACTGAGGGAACGTCAGGTACGTGAGCGCGCGAACACTGTTCACATAGTTTTTTGCCGCTGGACTGATATCCTTGCTCGTGATCAGCCAGATCTCGTCGACTTGGCGGTTGTCATAGAGCGCACTGTAGTCGGCCCAAATGACGGTGACTTCCTCTAGCGACAATGCGCGTGCGTATTTTTTGCACTCGATGGCGATCACGCGCGACTTGTTGCCGAAATCCTGTCTGTTCCACACTATGTCGACGCGCTTGTGGCCGATTAGCACCTCGACATCGACATCCTTCCAAGCCGCGCGTAGGAATGCCGCCACATCGTCCCGGAACCGATCGCCTTCGTTTGATGCCATGGTCCTCAGCCCTTCCAGCGGCCAAAATAGGTGGAAGGCTACAATGTTAGCGACTTGAGGTCGAAATGCTAGGCTTCCCACTTGGCACGGCGTCGAGGACGCGGCAGAGGCCGGCGAGACCATCGAGCGCGCCGTGGACAAGGTCTATGCCGGCGGTCTCAAGCCGATCGAGTTCGGCGCTCAGCAACGGCACGGCCGACATCACGAAGGCGGTGCTCGCGGCGCTCTGAAGCAACCGGACGCCGGGGTCGCGTCACCTCGCCCCCGCTGGGGGCAGGGCTGTCGCATATGAAGAAAACTTATGGCTGGAAGTTCGGCTGCAGCCATCCTTCGAGACGCCCGCCTGCGGCGGGCCCGCAGGATGAGGGATGCGTATGCGGCAGCATTTCAGCGCAGACGGACGGGGCTGAGCCTCATCCTGAGGAGGCCGCGAAGGGGTCGTCTCGAAGGACGAGGCGTTCGCTCAGGCGTCGCTGAGACGTCATATGCGATAGCCCCGCCGCTGGCGGGGGAGAGGTTGAATTCGGGCGAGGCGACTCGCCGCGAGTCGAACTCTTACCGCGATCGCGGAAGTGGCCCCGACCCAGCGAGCGTGACTTGCGCTCCGCCTTTTAGGTTTCACCTCCAAGCGTTACCTTTCTGGTCGATGGCTGCCTCAAACCTCGCGGGGCGCCTTTGCGGTCCACATTCGCTCCCGAACCACGCTGCAAATCTGGAACTTGAATTCGCTGAAGAAGGCCTCGACTCCGCGCCGCTTCGCCTTGGCGTGCTCGGGATCGATCCGCCAACGATGAAGTGCTTCCTCGGTCTCGAATTCGACGATCGTCACCCGCTCTCCATCGTCCGCAACAAAACCTTTGTGCGAGATGTAGCCGGGTATTGTTCGCGCAATTTCGCTCATGCGTTTTGCCATCGGCCCATATTCATCCTGCATGCCGGGATTCATCCGCGTGCGAAAGACAGTGACGATCATCAGACAAGCTCCTGTGTGGGACGAACCTTGTTCACCGCTGTCGTCCGTGCACGACCTTTACTAGGGGCGTATCATCACATATAATGAATAAATATGATTTAGTTGATCTCAACGAGAGATATATGGACCTGTCGGATCTGCGGATATTCGTTGCTGTCGTGCGCGAAGGCGGCGTGACCCGCGCGGCCGAGCGGCTGCACCGCGTTCAGTCCAATGTCACAACCCGTATCCGGCAGTTGGAGGAGGATCTCGGCGTCGCCCTCTTTATTCGAGAGGGTAAGCGTCTTCATCTGGCGCCCCAGGGGCAAGTGCTGTTTGGCTACGCCAACCGCTTGCTCGCGCTTGCGGATGAAGCACGCGATGCCCTGCAAGACGCAAAGCCACGCGGTACGTTCCGCCTCGGCGCGATGGAAAGCACGGCGGCTGTCAGGTTGCCGGGACTGCTCAGCGAATACCACCGGCGACATCCGGGGGTCGTTCTGGAGCTTCGCACCGGCAATCCGCAGGTTCTCGCCAGCGCCATTCTCGCCGGCGATCTCGACGCCGCGCTCGTTGCCGAACCCATCGCCGATGAGCCGTTTGAGAAGGCGCCCGCCTTCGAGGAGGAGTTGGTGATTATTGCGGCTGTCGATCATCCGCCGATCGTCAAGAAAGGCAGCAACCTACCAGGTACCATCATCGTCTTCGAACACGGATGCCCGCATCGCAAGCGGCTTGAAGACTGGTACGCAAGGCGAAACGAAATGCCGGAGCGCATGATCGAGCTGGCTTCGTATCACGCAATGCTGGGCTGCGTCGTTGCGGGCATGGGTGTTGCCCTGATCCCCAAAAGCGTTCTGACCACATTTCCGGACGAAAGGCTGTTGAGCGTCCACCCGTTGGGACGAACGGAGAATCGGGCGTGGACTGTGCTCATCTGGCGCAGGGGAGCGGGCTCCGCAAACATTCAGGCCTTGAAGGCGATCTTGCAGAAGTCCCGGTTGGCGAGTCACAGGGCCGTGACGACAGCCACGGCCCTATGAGACTGGACGGCGCTGCGTTTGCCATATTCCTCTGAAGCGCCGTGTTATGGCGTGTCTTGTCGAACTGGCTGATGTCGGCGCCGACACGAACGCCTTGCCACCGGCCCCTCGCAATTCACCAGCGACGCCAGTGGCGGTGGCCGCCCCAGCCCCACGGACGCGGACCGTAGAAGCGTCGCGGACCGCCGTAAAAGCCGTAGGCCCCATAATGGTTCGGACGCCAGAAGCAGCGACCCCACGGGTTACACACCCAGCGCACCTGATCGACGGTGGCTGCCGGGCCGCTCGCGATACGGTCGGCCTGCGGAATGCCGTTCGGCATCGCTGCGAGCGCCTGTCCCGATATGAGCGCTGCGCCGCCCAGGGCAGCCAGACCAACAACAGCTAATTTGAGTTTCATCGCAATCTCCCTCGTTTGATGGCGAGAGAACCTCCAGCAAATCAGCTGGTTGCTATGGTGTTGCAGGGGCGTGGGAATTTAATCTTCCTGAATGCATGTTCACGTTGGCTGCCGTCGTTGCTGCGCTTCGTGGCAATAACGGAATCACCGTCCCTGGAACTGCGGCTTGCGCTTCTCCATGAAGGCCTGACGGCCCTCGCGAAAATCCGCGCTGTCCATGCAGGCCGTGCCGGCCGCCCTGATCGCGTCCATGTCGCGCCCGCTTTCGTCCTTCAGCACCTGAGCAATGGTGAGCTTGGCGGCCTTGATCGCGAGCGGCGCATTTTGCGAGATTGTCTCGGCGATGCCCATGGTCTCGCCCCAGAGCTGATCCTCTGGAACCACGCGCTCGACCAACCCGATGCGCAGTGCTTCCGACGCATCGATGCGCATGCCCGTATACATCAGGAGTCGGGCCCAGGACGGTCCGACCAGCGACACCAGGTGCTTCAGGCCGTCGTAGCCATAGGCAATGCCGAGCTTCGCCGCGGGAATGCCGAACTGGCTGTCATGGGAGGCGATGCGGATGTCGGCAAGCATCGCCACCTGCATGCCGCCGCCAAGACAAAAGCCCTGGATGCAGGCAATGGTCGGCTTGGGATAATCGGCAAGCAGCGCGCGCTGGGCGGCGCTGCGCTTGCCATATTCCTCGGAAGCGGCGGCGTTATGGCGCTTCTTCTCGAACGGGCTGATGTCGGCGCCCGATACGAAGGCCTTGCCGCCGCCGCCGCGCAGGATCACGACGCGCACGACAGCGTCGTCGCGCAAGGCTGTCAGTGCCTCGCCAAATCCCTCCCACATCTCCAGCGACATCGCGTTGCGCTTGTCGGGATTGTTGAAGGTGATCACGCCGACGCCACCGGCTGTGTGCTTGAGGATCTTGCCATCGGCGTAGGGAATTTCGGTCGTGCTGGACATGTCGGACATCGCGCTCATTTTCGTTGGCGAGGCGCAATGTTCGTCCGGGGCGAGGCCAGGGTCAACCGCGGCAACGGACGTGGCTTTGCAGCCGCCTGTGCCGCGATTGCATGGCGCGATCTATCTCGTCATGTGCGCGGTCAGCGGGTGGCTGCCGGCGTTGCTGAAGAAGGCCGCCTCTTCGGCGGTCGCCTCCAGCAGCTGCTCGTCCTGGTGATAGACGTCGTTGCGGAACTGGACGGTCTGGTCCTTGGTCATCCACGCCGTGAGATAGATCCAGGCCACCGGTACCTTCTTCACCATGGCGACGTCGAGATGCTGGCCGCTGGCGATTTCCGCGTCGATCGCGGCGCGGCTCCATTTCGGCTGGTCCTTCAAGAGCCAGGCGGCGAGATCGCGCACATTGTCGACGCGCGAGCAGCCATGGGAATCGAAGTGGTAATCATCGCTGAACAGATTGCGCTGGTTGGTGTCGTGCATGTAGACCGAATAGGAATTCGGCATGTCGATCTTGACCGCGCCGAGCGCGTTGAACGTGCCGTTGTGCTGGCGCACGGTGAAGTTCGGCGTATGCGTGCCCGACCAGTCGACCGAATTCGGGTCGATCGGATTGTCGTGCGCGTCGAGCACTTCCATGTGCATGCGCGACAGATAGGTGGGATCCTTGCGCATATGCGCGGAGATCTCGGTCTTGGCGATCGAGGAGGGCACCGTCCAGGTCGGATTGAGGACGACGCTGCTGATCTGGGCCGTCAGCGTCGGCGAGGGCTTTTCGGTCTTGCCGACGATCACGCGATAACGCCTTACCACGACGTCGTTCTCGACCGCTTCGGCGAAGGCGGCGGGGATGTTGACGACGACATAGCGCTGGCCGAAGCCGAAATTCATGTTCTCGAGCCGCTGCAGCGAAGCCTCCAGCTGCCGGATGCGATTCTGCACCGGCACGTTCATCGCCGCAATCGTGCGCGGCGTCATCGTTCCGGTCGGCGCGAGGCCGTGGCGGGCCTGGAAGCGTTTCACGGCGTCGGCGAGATCCTGGTCGAAGGCGCCGCTCGCCTTGTCGGCGGCAAGATCGCCGGAGACGATCAGCCGCTTCCGCAGGATATCGTCGTTGGCGCCCTGGGCGCCGGGCGCGAATTTGGCGTCTGCCGGGATCGCCGGCCAGCCGCCGCGCACGGCAAGATCGGAATAGCTCAGCGCCGCATCCTTGATGCGCTGGGCGGAGCCCTCGTCATAGGTCGGCTCGTGCGTCAGCGCGAGCGCCGCGGCCGAGCGGCTCTCTGCCGTCGAAGCGGACGCTGGCGCGGCAGTTTTCGGTGCGGCTGCGTGGGCCGGATTGGCGGTGGCCGGCACCGTGCCAGCCGCAGTCGCAGGCTTGGGCCCGGCCTGTCCAATCGTCTCGGTCTGAGCAAGCGCAGAGGCGCTCGCAAGCATGCCGACGGCAATGATCATCGCATGGCGTTTCGACATGTGTCCCATCTTCCCATGAGAGCGAGGCCCGGGCGGGCGCTCGCATCGGCAATTCCCCGGTTCGTCGTGCTGATTCGAGAAATCGGCGGGAGGCTAGCGCCTCCCGGTTGCGGCTCCCTTAAGCACGGCGCATCACGAGCCCGGCACGTCGGACGGCGGTCTCTGGATTGGGTCGCGACAGGGCAGGAATGGGTTCGCGAAAACCGCGGGCGACGGCGGGAAAAATGGTCAACAAAAAGGGGCGGTCATGCCGCCCCGAGAAGTCCGCGCAAGCGCGGGCCGGATATATCTCGTCCGGGTCTCGTTCAATCCAGCCGCGCCCCGTGACGCGGCGGATTGAACATCGGGCGGAAGGCGCGAACGCCGATCGGCTCAGGCTTCGTTCGCTGCGATCGATTCCATCAGCGAGACGAGCTGACGCTGCACCGTCTGGTCCTTGATCTTGCTGTAGGCGCGCAGCAGGCGGAGGCTGAAGGCCGAGTCCAGGAAGAGCAGGCTCTCGACTTCGCGCGCCTTGTTGTCGCCGTCATAGAAGAAGGTCACGGGCACATCGAGGGCGGTGGCGATCTGCTGAAGCCGGGCCGCGCCGACGCGATTGACGCCCTTCTCGTACTTCTGGACCTGCTGGAAACTGACGCCGAGCTTCTCGCCGAGCTCGGCCTGCGAGACCTTCATCTCGACGCGTCGCAGACGGATTCGCTTGCCCAGCTCAATGTCCGGCTTGCCGGCACTGCGCTGCTTCATTCTCTTCGCCGCTGTCTTCATCTTTTTTCTCATCGGTCTTCGGTTGAAAACCCCCCGAAGAGCTGGGTCAGGGGTTCGCCCATATACTCGTCCTTGAATTCATGCGGGTGCACGAACTCTTCCTTAAACCACGGGAAACGCGCCGGATTGAAGGCTTCGATCAGCCAGTCAATCATGTGCCGCACGCGCGGAATCCGGCCGCTACCAGGATGGTAGGACAACCAGATATCCAGCGATCTGTTCAGCTCGACTTCCAGTGGAATCAACTTCCCGCCAAGCGCCACGGCGTAGCTCGGGAATACGCCGATTCCGGCGCCATTCGCGACCGCCCAGTAATTGGCGCTCGAGACGTTGGTCTTCATGACCAGAAGGTCACGCTCCGGAACGCCGGGGAAGAAGCTCTCGAAAGTTTGCTTGGCATCGAGCTGGTCGGCGAACTGCAGCACCAGGCGGTGCTTGATCAACTCCATCGCCGAACGCGGCGCGCCATGTTTCGAAATGTATTTCTCGGAGGCCCAGAACATCAGATGCATGCGGCCGAGCCGCACCAGCTTGACGTCGAGCGCCGCAGGCCGCGACAAGTGAATGGCGACGTCGGCCTCGTGGCGAGAGACGTCGGCCGAACGCATCGCGCAATGCAGGTCGACCAGGATCTTCGGATACGCCTGCTGGAATTCGACCAGTCGCGGGGCGAGCCAGAATGTGCCAAGTCCCTCGGTAATGGCGACGCGGACCTCGCCGGCCAGGGCGTTCGTCGTCGAATCGCTGGTGCGCAGCACGTCGAACGCGGCCGCCTCCATTTGCTCGACGGCGGAGACCACCAGCGCGCCTTCGTCGGTCAGGCGGGTGCCGTGGACGTCGCGGGTGAACAGGGTGGTGCCGGTCTGGCGTTCGAAATCATCGATCCGACGGCGGACGGCGTTGATCGACAGTGACAGGCGCTCAGCCGCCGAGCGGAAACTTCCGCATCGGACGACTTCCAGGAAAATGCGCGCCGCATCCCAGTCCGACAGGCCGCTGATGTTTGTCTTTGGGCGTTCCTCCAGAGGAACGCCCCTTTCCGCCAAGGAGTGCATACAAGTCCCTTCGGGTCGCTAAACTGGCAGAATCTGGCGCAAACCACAACCACGGCGGGTTGGGGAACGACGAGTTTTGAACGTCATCCTTACTACGCCGCAGGTGGTATTCGGGTGCTGCCAGGGCGGGAACAAGGGCTGGGAATCGGGCAAACCATTCGCCCGTATGAGGGGTGTGGCGTGAGTTCCGTTGTGGGCCGTGACATGGCTGCGGGATCGTCGGCGCTGTCCGCAATGAATGTCCTTGCGCAAGAGCCGGTGCCGCCTTCCGCGATGGATCAATTGCAGCACGCCAGGCGTTTTAAGATCGAGCGCTTTGCGACTGAGCGAGTCGACGCTGGCCGGCGCGAAGCAGTACTCGCCGGAACCGCGGTTTCATGGCAGCAACACACTGAAATCATATTCGGGGGCGCAGCGGCCTCGTGTTATCCTCGACGCTCCATGGGGGCCAAAGAGGTCGTCACAACCACTCACAGGCCGAATTAGCGGGAAGAACGCCGGTGTCGCATTCACACGAACAGTTGCAGTCGGTGCTGGAAACGCTCGAAGAGTGCCGCAGGGTGCTCAACGAGAGCAACAGCCGCGAGTCGGCCGAGCTGCTGTCCATTGTCATCCTGGACGTGCGGATGAAACTCAAAGGAATTGACAGTGCCGACCTCAAGGCACTGTGCGACGAAATGCTGCGGACCGCGACCAACGAACCGCAGCCCCCCTCCAAGCAGACGCAGGACCAGCCCCGGCGTCCGCTGCTCCGCGTGGTGAAGTAGCCGCGCCGCCAAGTCTCGCTTTTTGGCGAGATTTGTGCGTGTCCCGATGCCGCATCTGTGATCACAGACGGCATCGGGAGGAGCCCTGGTTTTGTGCGCCTCTGTTGCGCATTCGCTGGCATCGGCTACACCAGAGCCGGTTCGGCTCCGGGCCGCGCGCACTCCCCGCGCGCCGCGCCGGCGCCTGAGATGGCTTCGACTGCATCATGCAAAATGTTTCGATCCCGGCGGCGCTGATTGCCGGCCTCGTCAGCTTCCTCTCCCCTTGCGTCCTGCCGCTGGTCCCGCCCTACCTGATCTATCTGACGGGCGCGACGATCGAGCATGTCGAAAGCAACGAGCCCGCATCAGTCTCCAAACGCGCGATCATGATGTCGGCGCTCCTGTTCGTGCTCGGCTTCTCCACCGTGTTCGTGGCGCTCGGCGCCAGTGCCTCGCTGATCGGCGGGCTGATCCGCGCCTGGTCGGCCGAACTCTCGATCCTCGCCGGCATCGTCATCATCGTCATGGGCCTGCATTTCCTCGGCCTGACGCGCATCGGCCTGTTGATGCGCGAGGGACGCTTGACCGCGCCCAAGCCCGTCGGCCTCTGGGGTGCTTATGTGATGGGGCTCGCCTTTGCCTTTGGCTGGACGCCCTGCATCGGCCCGATCCTTGCCGCGATCCTCTCGGTCGCCGCGGCCGAGGCGACGGTCACGAAGGGCGCCGGCCTGCTCGCGGTCTATTCGGCCGGTCTCGGCATTCCCTTCCTGATCGCCGCCCTGATGATCGAGCAGTTTTCCACCCTGTTCGCGCGCATGAAGGGCCATCTCGTCAATGTCGAGCGCGCCATGGGCGTCCTGATGGTGATCACCGGCGTCGGCTTCCTCACCGGCGCGGTGTCGAATGTGAGCATCTGGCTGCTTGAGACGTTCCCGGCGTTGCAGACGATCGGTTAGGCCTCCGCCGCAAAGCGCGCCAGCGCCTCGCGGTCGATGTCGATACCGAGGCCTGGACCATCTGGCACCTGCACGATGCCGTTCTTGTGCTCGATCGGTTGTTTGAGGACCGCCTGCCGGATCGGATGCTCGGTGCGGTCGAACTCAAGCATCGGTTCGAGCGGAGCCAGCGAGGTCGGCGTGTGCGACGGCAGCACGGCGAGGAGCTGAAGCGAGGCGGCGATCGCTATCCCGGTGCCCCAGACGTGCGGATTGTAGCGGATGCCGAACGCCTCGCTCATGTCGGCGATCTTCTTGCATTCGGAAAGACCACCTGCCGCGCAGGTGTCGGGCTGGGCGATGTCGAGCGCATGCGAGACGAACAGCTCACGGAAGCCGAAGCGCGTGAATTCGCACTCGCCGCCGGCGACCGGAATTGTGAGCGCGGATTTCACCGCGCGATAGCCCGCGATGTCCTCCGGCGGCACCGGCTCCTCGAACCATTCGATGTCATGGCGCTCGATCAGGCGGCCGAGCCGGATCGCCGCGACCGCGTCATAGGCGTGGTTCGCATCGATCATCAGCGCGACATCGGGGCCGATCGCCTCGCGCACCGCGCGGGTGACTGCGGCATCCTCCGCGATGCCGAAACCGACCTTCAGCTTCACGGCGCGGAATCCTTCGGCGGCATAACCCGCCGCTTCCTCCGCCAGATAGGTCAGCGGATCGCCTGACTTGCGCCGGTAAAGACCGGTCGCATAGGCTGGAAGCTGCTTGCGCGCGGCGCCGCCGAGAAGCTGATGCACGGGTACGCCAAAATGCTTGCCCTTGATGTCCCATAGCGCGATGTCGATGCCGCTCATCCCCTGGATCACGACGCCCTTCTGGCCGTGATCGCGCAAGCGCGCGTAGACCATCTGCCACAGCACGTCGGTACCCAACGGATCCTCGCCGATCAGCCACGGAGCGATACTTTGCACCACCGCCGCCGTGATGCGCGCCGGGCCGTAGCATTCACCCCATCCGACAAGACCATTGTCGGTCTCGATCTCGACCAGCATCGCGGTGCGCGTGTCGTACCAGGCGCGTGAATACGCAAAAGGCTGCGACAGCTTTGCTTCGAGAATGTGCGTGCGAACCCTTGTAATCTTCATCGCCGAAGTCTCCGTTCACCGCGCCTCGTTCAGCGTGCAAATGACCGTGCAGACCACGCCGCGCGGCAGGAAGTCGACCGTTGCCTCGCCGCCGAGCTGGTCGCGTGCGCTGCGCTCGATCAGGCGCGAGCCGAAGCCGCGCTGCACCGGCGCCGTCACCGGCGGTCCGCCGCTCTCGGTCCAGATCAGGCGCAGCCGCGGCTTCGGCGCCTCGGCAAGGACCTCCCACTCCAGCGTCACCCGGCCGGTCTCGTTTGACAGCGCGCCGTATTTCGCGGCGTTGGTGGCGATCTCGTGCACGATCATCGACAGCACCACGGCGAGCCGCGGCGACAGCGGCACCGCGGGGCCGGCCATGCCGATGCGCGCTGGATTGTTCAGCAGGAACGGCTGGAGCGCGCGGGTGATCACGTCCCGCAGCTCGGAGCCCGCCCATTTCTCCTGGCTCAGCAAATTATGCGCCTCGGCCAGCGCGCCGAGCCGGCCCTCGAATTTTGCCCGCTCGTCCCGGCTGGCGCTGCGGAAGGTCTGCACCGCGATCGCCTGCATCAACGCGAGCGTGTTCTTGACGCGATGGTTGAGCTCGTCGATCAGGAGATCGTGCAACATCTCGCCGCGCGCGATCGTGGTTGCCATCCTGACCGCGAAGGTCAGGCCGGTCAGCAGCAGGATGCCGCCGATAAAACTGGTGATCGCGATGTTGCGCCAGAGCGGAGCGATCAGCGAGCTCTCGGCGACGCCGGCCACGATGGTCCAGCCGGTCAGCCGTGACCTCGTATAGACGGTGGACAACGCAACACCGTCGAGCGAAACCGTCGAGAGTGCGGCTTCCGGCGTGCGCAACATACTTTCGTACAGCGTGCCGGTAGCCCGCTTGCCGAAGATCTCCGTAGGGTTCGGCGTGCGCGCGAACACGATGGCCTTGGTGTCGAGCAGGGAGACCGTCCAATCCCGGTCGGGCCGTTGCTTTTCGACCAGGTCCTGAAAGATGCTGACCGGCGGGCTGAAGCAGAGGTCGTAGATCACTTCGCCGTCGCGGAGCACCGGAACCTCGACCGTAAGCACCTGCCGGCCGTTGATCGCGTCGGTGAACAGGTCGGAATATTGCGGCGATCTGGTCGCAAACACCTTTTCGATGATCTCCAGGTGGCCGCGTGACAGCAGGCTTGCGGTGTCCTCCGTCGCCGAGGAGAACAGCAGTCGGCCCTTGCGATCAGAGATCAGCACCAGACCGCCTTTGCCATACTGATCGACGAAGCCGAGGGCGATGCGGCGAAAATTCTGGAAGTCGTCGTCGCGCAGCGAATTCGTCAGCGCAAGCACTTGCAGGCCGCCGGTCATCCGCTGCACCTCGGAGTCCAGCACGAGGCGCATGCTGCGCACGTTCTCCAGCACGCGGCGGGTCGCGTCGTTGCGGTCCTGCTTGTAATTGTAGACGGCAATACCGACCGCGAAGACGATCAGCGGCAACATCGTTCCCGTGACCAGAAGAGCGAGCCGGACCGGCAAAGTGAGCTTTGACAAACGCAGGCGTCCCGGTTCCAGCGCAAGGGCGCCGGATTTATGATTTTGGGAGACCATAGGGGCGGGATTTGCGGCGCGCCATAATTTTTCGCGTCCGGACGAGCCGCCCAGGGACAAGATTTTTGCAGCGCAGTCCGCGGCAGCGCCTCAGCTCATGCTGATTGCGGTCAGCAGCAGGCACATGGCGTAGACGGCAGCCAGGCTGAGCCCGGCGATCCGGGCCTCTCGATAAGATTTCATAACGTCAACTCCCAGAGAGGGAGGCCGCCTTCGAGGCGGCCCCCCTTACATCTGGATCAATCAATTTCCTGAACGACCGTGCGCGAGCCGGGATCGACGAGCATCACGCGATCGCCGGAGTAGACGTAGCGATACTTGGTCAGCGACGGACCCCAGTCTGCGGGAACGGCCTCGAGTTCGACATCGCTCGGCACGGCCGCGCCGACAACGATCTTTTCCTTCGTCGTCACCGGGCGAATGCGGTGCTCGGTGACGTAGGATTTGATCTTGGTTCGGTACTGCGGCTCGATCTGAACCGCCGCCGCGTGGCCCGTCCCGGTCGTCGTCACGACAGTCGATTGCGCGAAAGCGCCGGTCGACATCAGGACCGCCGCGGCGGAAAGCAGGAACAATCTCTTCATCTCGTTCTCCTCGTTTGAATATGCGCCGCAACAACCCCTCATCACCGACTGCGTTCCCGGTTCAGGGAACAAATTGCCGCTTTTTCCCGTTTGTAGCTGACCGGGCTGAACGGCTCGGGCTCTGGAGGAGGACGACAAATGAAGTTGAAAATCGTAACTGCAGCACTGATGCTTGCCGCAATATCCCTGCCGGCGTTCGCGGCCGACGAGTTTTACGTCGTGCAGGACGTCAAGACCAAGAAGTGCACGATCGTCGACAAGAAGCCGACGGACACGTCTATGACCGTCGTCAGCCCCTCGGGCACGATCTACAAGTCGCGCACCGAAGCTGAAACCGGCATGAAGACCGTCAAGGTCTGCACGTCGAACTGAGGAGGATGACAAATGCCAGTTCTGATTCTCTGGGCCGTGCCGGCCGTGCTGGTGATCGGCGGCGGCATCTATCTGATCGGCCACATGCACTAAACGGGAGTGGAAGGCGAGCGGATCTGTGCGTGCAGCGCACAGGTCCGCAAGCCGTCTGTCGCCTGTGGAAAGCCGCCCCTCGGCCTGCCACGCATCGGCAGGAGCGCAAGTTGCAGTGCAGCAGTTCGCGAAAAAGGGTGGCCCTGCGACGAAGAGGGCCTCCCACGCACGCGAAATGACTTTCGTCCCGCCGACGTTTTCCATACGCTTCCCTCTCGCAAGCCGCATACCGGCTGCGCTCACGGCCCGGCGACAGGGCCGGAGCATCAAAAGGGAGGGGAGACGATGAAGCGAAGGTCATTTCTCGCGGGGCTCGGCGCGACCACTGCGGCGGCTGCGATTGGCATGCCGTCGATCATCCGGGCGCAGTCGCCGATCACGCTGAACGGCGCGGTCCAGTTCAACGACGACCACGCCTTCAACCGGGCCCTGCTCCGGTTCGAAGAGCTGGTGAAGAAGTACTACGGCAAGCCCGTCAACTTCACGCTGCACAGGAATTCCTCGCTCGGCCTCGAAAAGCAGTATTTCGAGTACATGTCGCAGGGCAAAGCCGTCGATTACGGCATCGTCTCGCCGGCTCACATGTCGACCTTCGCCAAGGCGGCCCCGTTCATCGACGCGCCCTTCGTGTTCAAGGGCATCGAGCACATGAACAAGGTCGTCGAAGCCAACATCCTGGCGCCGATCGCCGACGAAGTCGCGGCCAAGGCCGAGGTCGTTCTGATCGGCTATTCCGGCGGTGGCATCCGCAACATTTTCGCCAACAAGCCGCTCAAGACTCTCGCCGACCTCAAGAGCCTCAAGGTGCGCGTACAGGGCGCGCCGATCTGGTCGAAGACCTTTGCGGCCGTGGGCATGAGCCCGACGGTGATCGCCTATAACGAAATCTACAACGCGATCCAGAACGGCGTGATATCGGCCGGCGAGAACGAGGCGGCCGGCGTCGAGGCGATGAAGTTCTACGAAGTGGCCCCGCATCTCAACCTGACCCAGCACGCCGTGTCGATCCGGCCGATCTGCTTCTCCGTGAAGACGTTGAAGACCCTGCCGAAGGAGTTGCAGGACGCGATCATGAAGGCGGGCAAGGAGGCCGGCGACTATGGCCGACAACTGGAGTCGAGCGAGGAGGTCGTCAAGCTCGACACGCTGGAAAAGGCCGGCAAGCTCAAGCGCGTTCCCTTCGAGGAGCGGGACGCCATGAAGAAGCTCGCCGACCCCGTGATGGCCACCTACGCCAAGGAAATCGGCGCGGAAGGCATTTTCGAGAAGATCAACGTCGTCTGAGAACTGTCGCCGCCCACGCGACAGGACGTCGGGGCAAGCCGGACGGCTTGCCCCATTGCGTGATTGTGATCCCCCGGAGTCGTAATGACCGAAATATCGATGCCACCGAACCCGTCGCTATGGCGCCGAGCAACGGCGGCCTATGCAAAACTGCTGGAAATCCTGCTCGCCGCCTCTGTCGGCCTTCTGGTCATTCCCGTCACGTTGCAGATCATCTCGCGCTACACGCCCTTGATTCCGTCCTACATCTGGACCGAGGAAATGGCACGGTTCATGTTCATCTGGACGATCATGATCGGTGCCATGGTCGGCATCAGAGAGTCGCAGCATTTTGAAGTCGACGTCTGGCCTGACCTGTCACGCCGAAGCGAAGCCCTGGTGCGGATCCTCGCGCGGCTCGGCGTGCTGGCGTTGGCGGTGGTGTTCGTATCCGCCGGCATCGAGTTCACCCGCTTTGCCTGGAACAGAACTTCGGAACTGGCCGATCTGCCGCTTTGGCTGATCCACGTCGCCTGGCCGGTTGCCGGCGTGACCTGGATCGTGTTCGCCGGTGAACAGATTGTCGACGAGATGCGGATTCTAGTTGGGGCAAATCAATGAGCGGCAATGTTCTTTCTGCCGGACAGGCCGCGATGGTCCTGTTCGGGACTTTCGTTGGCCTGCTCATCATACGCGTGCCGGTCGCCTTCGCGCTTGGCCTTGCCTGCGTGCCGATCCTGCTGATCGAGCCGCATCTGTCGCTGATGACGCTCGCGCAGGAAACCTTCAACGCCTACAATTCTTTCATCCTGCTGGCGGTGCCGTTCTTCCTGCTCACCGCCAATTTGATGAGCATCGGCGGCATCACCGACCGGCTGGTGGCGCTGTCGCGCTCGATGGTCGGGCACTGGCCAGGGTCGCTGGCGCAGATCAACGTCGTGCTGTCGGTGTTCTTTGCCGGCATCTCCGGCTCCTCCACCGCGGACGCGGCGAGCCAGTCCAAGATCTTCATCGATGCCCAGACCAAGGAGGGCTACGACCTCTCGTTCTCCATCGCGATCACCGCGGTTTCGGCCGTGCTCGCGGTCATCATCCCGCCCTCGATCCTGATGATCGTGTGGGGTGGACTGATCTCGACCTCGATCGCGGCGATGTATCTCGCGGGCATCGTGCCGGGATTGCTGATCGCCGGAGCGCAGATGGCGACAGTGCATATCTATGCCGTGCGACGAGGTTACCCGACCTATCCGAAGGACACCTGGAGGGAAATGTGCTGCGCCATCTGGCGCTCGATACCGGCGCTGCTGACGCCGTTCATCATTGTCGGCGGCATTCTGCTGGGGTGGTTCACCGCGACCGAATCCGCCTGCGTCGCGGTGCTTTATTCCGTAGCGCTATCGACATTCTTTTACCGTGAAACCGGCGCGCGCGAACTCTACAAGGCCTTGCTCGACACCGGCCGTCTCGCTGGTGTCGCGCTGTTCTGCGTGGGCACCGCCAGCGCGTTCGGCTGGCTGCTGGCTTATTACAGGATCCCGCAGGAGCTGCTGGCCAACGTCTCGACCTGGGGCATGGGCGCGATCGGGGCCGGCTTCTTCATCGCGTTCTGCTTTCTGGTGGTGGGCTGCTTCCTCGACGCCATTCCGGCGATCATCATCGTCGGCACCGTTCTCGAACCGCTGGCGAAATCGGTGGATCTTCATCCGGTGCAGTTTGCGATCATCTCGATCGTCTCGCTCGCCTTCGGATTGGTGACGCCGCCTTATGGCTTGTGCTTGATGATCGCCTGTTCGATCGCAGGGGTGCGGCTGCGCTATGCGCTGAAGGACACGGTGATCATGCTGATCCCCATGCTGCTCGTGCTGGCGGCGCTCATCATTTGGCCCAGCGTTTCCCTGTTCCTGCCGCGCCTGATCGTGCCGGAGATGCTGAAATGAGCGAAGCTTGATCCCACGGCTCTGATGCCGCGGGATCGGTGCATTTTGCTCAGAGATTGCTCTCGGTGATCGCAGCGTAGACCATGCTGCGCAGCTCGCGCCGGAGCGGGTAGGCGCTGGATGGCAGCACCTGCGTCATGAAGATGGTGATCAGCTCCTCGGCCGGATCGATCCAGAACGACGTCGTGGCCGCGCCGCCCCAATTGTATTCACCGGGGCTGCCGGCGACCAGCGTCTCGGCCGGGCGCATGGTCACGGCGAAGCCGAGGCCGAAGCCGATGCCGTTGTAGGCGGCTTCCGCAAACAGCGAGCGCGACACTTCCGGCAGCGAGCGTCCGCCCGGAATGTGGTTGGTCGTCATCAGCGCCAGCGTCTTCGGCCCGATCAATCTGACGCCGCCGAGTTCGCCGCCATTGAGCAGCGCACGGCAGAAGGTAAGATAGTCGGCCGTCGTCGAGCACAGCCCGCCGCCACCCGAGATCAAGGACGGCGGCGACAGGAACGAGCTCTTGGTTGGATCATCCTGCAACGTCAGGCCCTCGCGGCGCTGGCCGGCATGGAAGGTCATGCCGCCACCCGGATCGGCCGAGTAACAGGCAGC
The DNA here is from genome assembly GCF_023100925.1 of Bradyrhizobium sp. 40. Taxonomy (NCBI): domain Bacteria; kingdom Pseudomonadati; phylum Pseudomonadota; class Alphaproteobacteria; order Hyphomicrobiales; family Nitrobacteraceae; genus Bradyrhizobium; species Bradyrhizobium sp. 40. Next base: position 5,422,252 of record NZ_CP064688.1, on the reverse strand, counting down.
GAACCGGTGGGCCTTGGAAGCCGGCACGTGGAAATCAGTGTCGGTCATGCCGAGTGGATCGAGAATGCGTTGTTTCAGGAACTGCTCGAAGGGAATCCCGGAGATCTTGCCGACGAGGTAGCCGAGCACGTCGGTCGAGACCGAGTAATTCCAGGCCTCGCCCGGTGAGAACTCCAGCGGGATTTTTGCAAGGCTCTCGATCATGGTCTGGAGCGTGCCGGACTTCTCGACCTCGCCGATCTTTTCAGCGCGGTAGGCGGCATCGACGTTCGAGCGCTGCTGGAAGCCGTAGGTGAGGCCGGAGGTGTGGCGCAGGAGGTCGACGATCAGCATCGGCCGCGACGGCGGACGGGTCAGGAAGGAAGGCGCGGTGCCGGCGACGAACACGCCGAGATCCTTCCATTCCGGAATGTACTTGGCGACCGGCTCATCGATCGCGACGAGGCCTTGCTCTACCAGCATCATGAAGGCGACGCTGGTGAGCGGCTTGGTCATGGAATAGATGCGGTAGATGGTGTCGTCCTTGACGGGCAGCTTGCGTTCGACGTCGGCAAAACCCTGCACCGAGCTGTGGGCGATCTTGCCACGGCGATAGACCAGGAGATGCGTGCCCGGGAAGCGGCCGGCATCGATGTACCGGCTCTTCAGATGCGCATCGACACGGTCGAGCGCGGCCTTGGACATGCCCACGGATTCGGGCGAGGCGGGGGTGGGGGCGAGCATCAGTTCCTCCGAGCAGTTTTGTCCGGCGTTGATAGCCGAAAAGGCGGTCTCATTCCAAGCCGGTCGCGCTTAACGCCGGCCGGCTGTTTGGTGTAGGCTTCACTTTGGAACGCCTCCAAGCAGCCCAAAAGATCCCCAACGGGCCAATGAGAAAACGCAGGCAAACGCACCATGACCCAGTTCAACGAAACCGAACTCACCGAAGCAGTCGTCCGGAGCTTTGACCAGACACCTGACCCGCGCGCGAAATTCCTGCTCCAGGAATTGGTGAAGTCGCTGCACGATTACGTGAGCAAGACCGGCCTCACCTTCGCGGAATGGGAATACGCTATCGATTTCCTGACCCGCACCGGCCAGAAGTGCACGGACACCCGGCAGGAATTCATTCTCCTGTCCGACGTGCTCGGCGTCTCCATGCTGGTCGACGCGGTCAACCATCGCGAGCGCGAGGGCGCCACCCAGACCACCGTGCTCGGGCCGTTCTATGTCGGCGAGCACAAGGTGACGGTGCACGGCACCGACATCTCTCCGAACAATCAAACCGGCGAACGGATGTTCGTGCAGAGCCGTGTCACCGATCTCAAGGGCAAGCCGCTCGCGAATGTCCCCGTCGACGTCTGGCACGCTGACGATGACGGCTTCTACGACTCGCAGAAGCCAAACTATGACGAGGTCGGCGCCTCGGCGCGGGCGCGCTTCATCACCGATAGCGATGGCCGCTTCTTCTTCCGCACCATCCTGCCGTGCAGCTATCCGATTCCGACCGACGGCCCGGTCGGCGAGATGATCGTGCAGACCAACCGCCACCCGATGCGCCCGGCGCATGTGCACTTCTTGGTCAATGCCAAGGGCTACGAGCCGCTGATCACCCACGTCTTCATGGACGGCGACAAATATCTGGATTCCGACGTGGTGTTCGGCGTGAAGGACGACCTCGTCGCCAAGGTCGAGCCGCGCAACGATGCGGCGATGCCCGACGGTACTAAGGCGAACGGGCAGTGGCACCTGATGAGCTACGAATTCCACCTCAAGCCGGGCGGCGGCATGGCGCCGAAACCGCTGGGGACGAAGGCGGAGGAGCACGCCTGACCGTCAGGCGCGAGCAGCGCGCGCCGCCCTCTTATCTCCCGATAAAGGCCGCCAGCTCGTCAGGCGTCCCCATCGGAAAGGCTTCTTTCATGAAGTCGAGGAAGGCGGAGACGCGCGCGCTCAACAGCCGGCGCGATGGATAGAGCGTCCACAACGCGATCTCTGGTCCGTCGATGTCGCCCCAATGCACCAGCGTGCCGGCAGCCAGGTCGTGACTGACCAGTGATACCGGAAGGCGTGCGGCGCCGACGCCCGCCCGGACCGCATCGCGGACCATGACGAGCGATGACAGGCGAAGGACCGGATCAATCGCGATGCGCGATTGTCCACTTGGCACCGTGACTTCCCAGCTGGTCAGCTGGTCGCCCGGTCCGCGCATGACAGCCGGCACAGCGATACCGTCTCGCGGTCGTTTCAGGTCCGGGCTCGCCACCACCACCAGCCGATCGCGCAGAAAGATTCGTCCGACAAGGCTGTCATCCGGATCGGGATTGACCCGAATGACGAGGTCATACCCTTCCTCCACCATGTCGACGGAGCGATCTTCCGTCGTGACCTCGAGACGGACCTCCGGGTATCTGAGCGCGAACCCGGCCGCGAGGTTTCCCATCGCAGTCTGCGAGAACAGCATAGGCGCGCTGATCCGCAGGCGCCCCCGCGGCCTGTCCCCACCCGACGCGATCGCTGTCGCCGTCTCGTCGAGCTCGGTGAGCAAGGCTCCCGTCCGCTCGTAAAGGGCGCGTCCTTCCTGCGTGAGTTTCAGGGTGCGCGCTCCCCGTTCGAACAGGCGCAGGTCGAGCGCGGCTTCCAGCTCCGCGACCCGCCGGGACAGGGTGGCTTTCGGGCGGCCGGCGGCCCGTGCGGCCCGTCCGAACCCGCCGTGTCGGGCAACGAGATTGAAATCGGCGAGTGCGAGCAGGTCCATTGTTCCACCAGTGAGACAGTCTGTCCAGATATAGCGGCTATCTGTTCTTTTGTGGATCACTAATTTCCCGGATGTCTTCTGACCCAACCCGGAGTGATCCCCATGACCATCCTCGTTACCGGTGCAACCGGCACCATCGGCCGCCATGTCGTCGAACAGCTCGTCAAGCGCGGTGCCGATGTCCGTGCTCTCGCCCGCGAACCTGCCAAGGCAAACCTCCCGGCAGGCGTCACAGTCGTGCAGGGCGACCTGCTCGACGTCGACTCGATCCGTAGCGCATTCAAGGGCGTCTCGACTTTGTTCCTGCTCAACGCAGTGGTGCCGGATGAATTCACGCAGGCACTGATTGCGCTCAACGTGGCCCGCGAGGCGGGCGTCGAGCGGGTCGTCTACCTCTCGGTGATCCACAGCGATCGCTACGTGAACGTCCCGCACTTTGCCGGCAAGTTCGGCGTCGAGCGGATGATCGAGCAGATGGGCTTCAACGCTACCATCCTGCGCCCGGCGTACTTCATGAACAACGACGTCACGATCAAGGACGTGGTGACCGGATACGGCATCTACCCGATGCCGATCGGGAGCAAGGGGCTCGCCATGATCGATGCACGCGACATCGGCGAGATCGCGGCCATCGAGCTGATCCGTCGTGAGCGCGCCGCAACCCCGCTTCCGCTCACGCGCATCAATCTCGTCGGTCCAGATGCGCTGACCGGCGCGAAAGCCGCCGCCGTCTGGTCGGAGGTGCTGGGCCGCACGATCGCCTATCCCGGTGACGATACCGCCGGCTTCGAGAAGAACCTAAGGCAGTTCATGCCGAGCTGGATGGCTTTCGACATGCGGTTGATGAGCGAGCGTTTCCTCACCGAGGGAATGGTCCCCGAGTCCGGCGACGTCGAGCGGTTGACCGCGCTGTTGGGCCGTCCGCTGCGCTCCTATCGCGACTTCGTCTCCGAGATCACGGCCACTGCCTGACGGCATGGGCACGTCCCCATCACGACAACAAGGACTCCTATCATGACCTCTTCAATCGCCACTGTTCCGGTGAATCCGGAAGGCGCAACGAAGATACTGGTGCTTGGAGCGACCGGTGCCACCGGTCGCCTGATCGTCAACCAGGCGGCGGCGCGGGGCTACGAAGTCACCGTGCTGGCGCGTTCCGCCGACAAGGCAAGTGACATCACGGGGGCGAAGCTCATCGTTGGAGATGCCCGCGATGAAGCAGCCCTGCGCGAAGCCCTCAAAGGCCGTGACGCCGTGGTCAGCGCGCTGGGTACACCGGTAAGCCCGTTCCGCGAGGTGACGCTTCTCTCGACCGCGACGCGCGCGCTCGTGAGCGCGATGAAGGCCGAGCAGGTCTCTCGGCTGGTTTGCATCACGGGGATGGGCGCCGGCGACAGTGCCGGGCACGGCGGCTTTATCGCCGACAATGTGATCTTTCCGCTTCTCCTGAAGAAGGTGTACGCCGACAAGAACCGACAGGAAGCGATCGTCAGCGATAGCGGGCTGGACTGGGTCCTGGTTCGCCCCTCGATCCTGAACAACAAGCCCGGCCGCGGCTCGGTCCGGGCCCTGACGGATCTTTCGGGCTTCCATGGCGGCAGCATTGCGCGCGAAGACGTTGCGACATTCGTGCTCGATCAGGTGCGCGCCGATACCTGGCTGCATCGGTCTCCGCTGATCACGTGGTGATGCTTTGCGTGGCGACACCCCTGATCAGCGCGCGTGCAACATCGCAAGCAGGACCATGACGACGCAGGCGAGCGCCGCCGTGGTCAATTTCCAGAACATCAGAGGGCTGCGCTCCAAAAGCGGTGTGATCCGCGTGTCGAGATAGGCCGGATTGGGCGTGCGAAGCTCGAACACGAATTCGGACAGATCCTCGTGCCGCTTGTAGGGATCCGGATGGAGCGCACGTCTGAGCGCTCCGTCGACCCAGGCGGGCACGTTGCTGTCGTCGTCGGCTGGGCGATATTTGAGCCTCCGCACGTCCGCCCTGCGTCGGATCCTGGCGATTTGGGTGCCGTAGGGAAGCTTTCCCGTCAGCATCTGGTAGCAGATCACGGCGAGCGAAAACATGTCGGAGCGTGGCGAGCCGCCCTTCCCAAGAAAATATTCCGGCGCCGTGTACTGGACCGTTCCCAGAATTTCGTCGGTCTCGTCCTGCGGGGCCGCCTCCGCGACGCCTGCCACCTTCACCGATCCGAAGTCGATGATTTTCGCGGTGCCGGTCTTGTCGATCAGGATGTTGTCGGGCCTGAGGTCCTGATGCAGCATTTCCATGCGGTGGAAGGCGCGCAGGCCCGCGGCGATCTGCTCGACCAGTCCGCGGACGGTTTCGAGATCGGGGCGTGGATTGTCCGTCATCCATTGCCGCAAGGTCTGACCTTCGACGAATTCGGTCGCGACATAGAGATAGCCGCGCCGTTTCGACTGCGACAACGGCTTCAGCACGTGCGGGCTATCGATCCGGCGCGCGATCCACTCCTCCATCAGGAAGCGCTTGAGGTATGCGGCATTGTCGCGCAGATCGATCGACGGGAGCTTCAGCGCGACCGGCTCCTCGGTCACCGCGTCGACGGCAAGGTAGATATGGCTGCGGCTGCTGGCGTGGATTTCGCGGACGATCCTGTAGCCGTCAAAGATCGCCCGCGGCTCTGGCAGCGGGGGAAGCGGCAGCTGGGAGGTCTGGTTGAAGATGCCGGCTGGCTCGCGCTGCGGCACCGCATCGATGCGGAGGATCTGGACCGTGATGTTGTCGTCACTGCCGCGCCGATAGGCTTCCTCGACGATCGCCTTCGCCGCCCCGTCGAGCTCGGCTGCATGCTCGCTGAGCGCACTGGTGATGAAACGCGCGTCGACGAATTCATAGGCGCCGTCGGTCGCCAGCAGGAAAGTGTCTCCAGTCTCGATCTCGAAACTCTGATAGTCGATCTCGAGCTGCGGATTGATGCCGAGCGCACGGCCGAGATAGGTCTGTTCCGAGGACACGATGATCCGGTGATCGTCGGTCAGCTGCTCGAGCGCCTTGCCCGCTACGCGGTAGACGCGACAGTCGCCGACGTGGAAGATGTGCGCGGTGGTCGCCTTGATGACCATGGCGCTCAGCGTGCAGACATAACCCTTGTCGCGGTCATAGGCATATTGGCTCTTGCGCGTCTGCGCGTGGAGCCAGGAATTGGTCGCGTCCAGCACGCGGCGGGCGGAGGTCTTCACCGTCCAGGATTCCGACGTGCAGTAATAGTCCATCAGGAAGCTCTTGACCGCCGACTCGCTGGCGATCTGGCTCACCGTGCTGCTGGAGATGCCGTCGGCGAGGACGGCCGCAATACCCTTCAGGCTGAGCATCGGCTCGTCCGGAACGAGGACGCCGTGAAAATCCTGATTGATGGGCTTGCGACCCTTGTCGGAATGCTGGCCGACCGAGATCTGAAGTCCGCGGGTCATCGTCATCACCGGCAAAGAGGAGCCTCACCCTGATCGGGCGAGGCTCTCCTGTCGAGACGTATCAGGCCGCGACGCGGGGCGAGGTGGCCTTGCCGGCCTGGCGCTTCGGCTTGGTCATGACGTGCGTGGTGTAGAGGGTCATGCCGGTGAAGGCGAGGCCACCGACGAGGTTGCCGAGCACGGTCGGGATCTCGTTCCAGATCAGATAGTCCATGATCGAGAACTTCGCGTGCAGCATCAGGCCGGAGGGGAACAGGAACATGTTCACGACGGAGTGCTCGAACACCATGTAGAAGAACACCAGGATCGGCATCCACATCGCGATGACCTTGCCGGGGACCGATGTCGAGATCATGGCGCCGACCACGCCGGTCGAGACCATCCAGTTGCAGAGCATCCCGCGCAGGAACAGCGTCGCCATGCCGGCCGCGCCATGCGCGGCGTAGCCCAGCGTTCGGCCTTCGCCGATGTTACCGATGGCGGCGCCGACCTTGTCGGGATCCTGCGTGAAGCCGAAGGTCGTGACGAAGGCCATCATGAAGGCCACGGTGAAGGCGCCAGCGAAATTGCCAACGAAGACGAGGCCCCAGTTACGCAGCACGCCGCCGAAGGTGACGCCAGGGCGCTTGTCGATCAGGGCGAGCGGGGAGAGCACGAACACGCCGGTCAGGAGGTCGAAGCCCAGCAGATACAGCATGACGAAGCCGACCGGGAACAGCAGCGCGCCGACCAGCGGCTGCCCCGTGTTCACGTTGATCGTGACGGCGAACCATGCCGCGAGCGCCAGGATGGCGCCGGCCATGAAGGCCCGGATGATAGTATCCCGGGTGGACATGAAGACTTTGGACTCGCCCGCATCCACCATCTTGGTGACGAATTCCGAAGGCGCGAGATACGACATCGATGGTTCCTTTTACTTCGTAAGAGAGATCGAGACGCCCTGAGTGCGCCGCTGAAAGTTATTGGCCGTGCGGGGTGTCTGCCGCGCGTGGGCCGGGGAGGTTTGGAAGCCTTGGGATTGCGTCACGACGACCGAGTCAGGAGGGCCGCGAAGCAGTTGAGCTCCCGGGATGCAGCCGCCAGCGCCTGCATCAATGCGGCAAAGCCGCAGTCTTCGTTGACGTAAATGGAGAAGCAAGTTGCGTGCCGTGTGCAAGGCTCATAAAAAGCAAGTAATATCAATCAGATAGATCTTGGACTGCATCGGCTTTTGCGCTTGATGCGGCCTTTTGCTTGAGCTGCTGCACAATTGTTGTGCGCCGCACAATTATTGGGCAAGCCGCAAATTTCGCGAGCGGAACGGGCCTGCGACAGACTGGCGCGTCCCCAATAACACATTGATATCGGGTTGCTTTCTGCGTTGTGACGCTTGGCACGAAGCTTGAATAGTTCCAGGCCGACGCCATTGAAGCCGTCCCGCGAGACTTCTCATCCGAATTGCCGACGCCACCAGACGGGGGTCTCCCCGTCGCGCGTTCGCATGCGCTGCTTCAGGCGTCGCCGGACGGACGGGCTGCTCGTGTGCACTGACGCAATCATTCTGCAACGACGCAAAGGACGATACCGCCTATGACCAAGCGCACCCGCCGGCCGTCGGACACTGGCCTCAGCCGCCGTCAATTGTTGAAGGCCACCGGCTCGACCGCCGCCCTCCTGGCCGCTGTAAAACTGAATTTCCCCGCCGGCGCCTTCGCGCAGGACGCAGGCCCCGAGGTCAAGGGCGCCAAGCTCGGCTTCATCGCGCTGAGCGATGCCGGCCCCTTGTTCGTCGCCAAGGACAAGGGCCTGTTCGCCAAATACGGCATGCCGGACACCGACGTGCAGAAGCAGGCCTCTTGGGGCACCACGCGGGACAATCTCGTGCTCGGCTCAGAAGGCAACGGCATCGACGGGGCGCACATCCTGACCCCGATGCCGTACCTTATCTCGGCGGGCAAGGTGACGCAGAACAACCAGCCGACGCCGATGTACATCCTGGCGCGGCTCAATCTCGATAGCCAGTGCATCTCCGTCGCCAACGAATATGCCGACCTGAAGCTCGGCGTCGACGCCACGCCCTTCAAGGCGGCGCTCGAGAAGAAGAAGGCCTCGGGCAAGGCCGTGAAGGCCGCGATGACCTTCCCCGGCGGCACCCATGACCTCTGGATCCGCTACTGGCTTGCCGCCGGCGGCATCGATCCGGACAAGGACATCGAAACCATCGTGGTGCCGCCGGCGCAGATGGTGGCCAACATGAAGGTCGGCACGATGGACTGCTTCTGCGTCGGCGAGCCCTGGAACCTGCAGCTGATCCACCAGAACATCGGCTACACCGCGATCACGACCGGCGAGCTCTGGAACAAGCACCCGGAAAAATCCTTCGGCATGCGCGCCGCCTTCGTCGACAAATATCCGAAGGCCGCGAAGGCGCTGCTGATGGCGGTGATGGAAGCGCAGCAATGGTCGGACAAGGCCGAGAACAAGGCCGAGCTCGCCGCCATCATGGGCAAGCGGCAGTGGATGAACTGCCCGGTCGAAGACGTGCTCGACCGCACCGCCGGCAAGTTCGACTACGGCCTTCCCGGCAAGGTGGTCGAGAATTCGCCGCACATCATGAAGTACTGGCGCGACTTCGCCTCTTATCCCTTCCAGAGCCACGACCTCTGGTTCCTCACCGAGGACATTCGCTGGGGCAAGTACGAGGCGAATTTCGACACCAAGGCGCTGATTGCCAAGGTCAACCGCGAAGACATGTGGCGCGACGCGGCCAAGACGCTCGGCATCGCAAGCGCGGAGATCCCGACCTCCACCTCGCGGGGCAAGGAGACCTTCTTCGACGGCAAGGTGTTCGATCCGGACAATCCGGCTGCCTATCTGAAGTCGCTCGCGATCAAGCGCGTCGAAGTCTGATGGAGCCAGCGGCCGCCTCCGGGCGGCCGCATCGCCTTTTGCAGCCGGAGAGATATTGCGATGAACATGCCCGCCACGAAGATCGAGGTTGAGACCGCGAAGCCCGCGAGCGCTGCCGCGCCGGTCGTCGCGATGACACCGAAGCGGCCACCGCGTTCGGAGACTTACGCGCGGATGGCGCGGGAGACCGCCGTGCGCGTGATCCCGCCGCTGGTCGTGATCGCGCTCTTGCTTCTGGTGTGGGAGTTGGTCTGCCGCCGTGCCGGCTCGGCACTGCCGCCGCCGTCGAAGGTGTTCAAGGACACGAAGGAGCTGATCCTCGATCCGTTCTTCGATCATGGCGGCATCGACAAGGGGCTGTTCTGGCACCTGTCCGCCAGCCTCCAGCGCGTTGCCTTCGGCTATTCGCTCTCGGCGATTGCCGGCATCGCGCTCGGCGTGCTGGTCGGGCAGTCGGTCTGGGCGATGCGTGGGCTCGATCCGCTGTTCCAGGTCTTGCGCACGATTCCGCCGCTCGCCTGGCTGCCGCTGTCGCTCGCCGCGTTCCGCGACGGCCAGCCCTCGGCGATCTTCGTCATCTTCATCACCTCGATCTGGCCGATCATCATCAACACCGCGGTCGGCATCCGCAACATCCCGCAGGATTATCGCAACGTCGCCGCGGTGGTGCAGCTCAACCCGCTCGAATTCTTCGCCAAGATCATGATTCCGGCCGCCGCGCCCTACATCTTCACGGGGCTTCGCATCGGCATCGGTCTGTCCTGGCTCGCCATCGTAGCGGCCGAGATGCTGATCGGCGGCGTCGGCATCGGCTTCTTCATCTGGGACGCCTGGAATTCCTCGCATATCAGCGAGATCATCCTGGCACTGTTCTATGTCGGCATCATCGGCTTCGTGCTCGACCGCCTGATCGCGGGCGCCGGCAAGATCGTCACCCGCGGCACCGCGCTGAACTAAGGGACAAGCACATGACCGCTTATTTGAAGCTCGATCACATCGACAAGATTTTTACCCGCGGCGCAGCCTCCACGGAGGTGCTGAAGGATATCAATCTCACTATCGAGAAGGGCGAATACGTCTCGATCATCGGCCATTCCGGTTGCGGCAAGTCGACCCTGCTCAACATCATCGCAGGCCTGACCAACGCCACCACCGGCGGCGTGCTGCTCGAGAACCGCGAGGTGAACTCGCCGGGACCCGACCGTGCGGTGGTGTTCCAGAACCACAGCCTGTTGCCGTGGCTGACCGTGTATGAGAACGTCAGGCTCGGCGTCGACAAGGTCTTCGCCAAGACCAAGAAGCGCGCCGAACGCGACGCCTGGGTCATGCACAATCTCAACCTCGTGCAGATGGCTCATGCCAAGGACAAGCGTCCCTCGGAGATATCCGGCGGCATGAAGCAGCGCGTCGGCATTGCCCGCGCGCTTGCCATGGAGCCGAAAGTGTTGCTGCTCGACGAGCCTTTCGGCGCGCTCGACGCACTGACCCGCGCGCATTTGCAGGATTCGGTGATGGCGCTGCATCAGAAGCTCGGCAACACCATTTTGATGATCACCCACGACGTCGACGAGGCGGTGCTGCTGTCCGATCGCATCGTCATGATGACGAACGGGCCGAGCGCGCGCATCGGCGAGGTGCTGGAGGTGCCGCTGGCGCGCCCGCGCAAGCGGCTCGAGCTCGCGACCAACGCCACTTACCTGAAGTGCCGGCAGCGCGTGCTCGAATTCCTCTATGAGCGTCATCGTTTCGTCGAAGCCGCGTAAACGCGTCACCAACAGGTGCTCACGTAACGCCTATTTTTGAATCATCAAGCTCAATCCTTGTGCGCCGCACAGGGATTGAGCGAATCGCAAAATTTGCGTGCGAAATAGTCTTGCAAAGATTCGGAGCACTTCGAACAAGTTTCTGAATTTCCTGCGTTTCCGGAATGCGCGCAGTTGGCACGGAAATTGAAACACCAACTGCGACGCCAACGACGACGTCCCTCAACATCATCAATCAGCATCGTAACTCGCCACCGGGGTGAAGCCTCGGAGCGCGCCTCCGTGGCCGGAGGCAGAGCCTGCAACGACGCAGCGGTGAGCCTGGAAGGGATTTTGCAATGACCAAGAGTCCGACTGGTAATCAGACTTGGATCTCAGACTGGCGCCCCGAAGATGAGGCGTTCTGGAATGCGACTGGCAAGACTATCGCGCGCCGCAACCTGATCTGGTCGATCGTGGCCGAACATATCGGCTTCTCGGTCTGGCTGATCTGGAGCATCGTCACCACCAAGCTGCCGCAGGCGGGCTTCCACTACACCACCGACCAGCTGTTCCAGCTCGTCGCGGTGCCCGGGCTGATCGGCGCGTTGATGCGCTTTCCCTACACCTTCGCGGTGACGACCTTCGGCGGTCGCAACTGGACCATCTTCAGTGCGGCGATCCTGTTCATTCCGACGCTCTCGCTCGCCTATTTCGTCGGCCAGCCCGACACGCCATTCTGGCTGATGCTGCTGATTGCCTCGACCGCCGGTCTCGGCGGCGGCAATTTTGCCTCCAGCATGACCAACATCTCGTTCTTCTTCCCCGACCGGATGAAGGGGTGGGCGCTCGGACTGAACGCGGCCGGTGGCAATATCGGCGTCTCGAGCGTGCAGCTGTTGACCCCGATCCTGATGACGCTCGCCGTCATCAACCTGTTCCAGGCAACGCCCGTCGACGGCGTCTTCCTTCAAAACGCCGGCCTGATGTGGGTGCTGCCGATCGCGATCGCGGTGTTCGGCGCAGTGTTCTTCATGAACAACCTGACCACAGCCAAGTCGTCGATCAAGAATCAGCTCGCCGTGGTCAAGCGCAAGCACACCTGGATCATGGCGTATCTCTATATCGGCACGTTCGGCTCCTTCATCGGCTACTCGGCTGCATTTCCGCTGCTGATCAAGACCCAGTTCCCGCAAGTCACGATTGCGATCGCATTCCTGGGACCGCTGGTCGGTTCGCTGTCGCGGCCGCTCGGCGGCTGGCTTGCCGACAGGATCGGCGGCTCGGTCATCACGTTCTGGAATTTCATCGTGATGGCAGGCGCGACGATCGGCGTGCTCTACTTCGTCGGGCACAAGGATTTCATCGGCTTCCTGTCGATGTTCCTGGTCCTGTTCGTGACGACGGGCATCGGCAACGGTTCGACCTACCGCATGATCCCCTCGATCTTCCGCGAGCAGAATCTGTTCAGGGTGCGCGGCAAGGGCGATGCGGAGCGCGCGCTCGCCTTGAAGACGGCGAGCATCGAGAGCGGTGCTGCGGTTGGCTTCATCGGCGCGGTCGGCGCCGTCGGGGGCTATCTGATCCCGACCGGCTTCGGCAAGTCGATCGCGCTGACCGGCGGGCCGCAGCTCGCGCTCGCGATCTATCTCGGCTTCTACGCCTCCTGCCTCGCGCTGACCTGGTGGTTCTATCTGCGTCGCAGCCCGCAGGGTGAAGGCGCGTCAAGCCTCGCCGGAGCACGTGTCTAATACTTGGTACGAATCTCGCTTCTCCCCGTACGCGGGGAGAAGCATTGCCCGACAGTTTGACAATGAACCTGGTTCGCAATGGCGCGCACCAAGGCAAACCCAACAGGCAGGAGAACATCATGACGCCAGAACAGATCAGCCTCGTGCAACAGAGCTTTGCCAAGGTCGCGCCGATTTCCGCGCAAGCCGCGGTGCTGTTCTACGATCGCCTGTTCGAGGTCGCGCCGTCCGTGCGCGCGATGTTTCCCGAGGACATGACCGAGCAGCGCAAGAAGCTAATGGGCATGCTCGCTGCCGTCGTCGGCGGCCTGTCGAACCTGGACTCGATTCTTCCCGCGGCCTCGGCGCTTGCGAAGCGTCACGTCGGCTATGGCGCCAAGGCCGAGCACTACCCCGTGGTCGGCGCGACCTTGCTATGGACCCTGGAGAAGGGCCTCGGCGAAGCCTGGACGCCCGAACTCGCTGCCGCCTGGACCGACGCCTACGGCGTGTTGTCCGGCTACATGATATCCGAGGCCTACGGCGCACAGTCGCAGGCCGCTGAATAGGAGATGCGTTGTGAGTGAACCGCTGGTCATCGTCGGTAACGGTATGGCGGCCGCGCGTCTGGTCGACGAGCTCGCCAAGACTTCGCTCGGCCGCTACGCGGTCGCCGTGATCGGCGAAGAGCCGCGGCTCGCTTACAACCGCGTTCTGCTCTCCTCCGTGCTGGCCGGCGAAACCGGCTCGCACGAGATCGAGCTTCGTCCCGCCGACTGGTGGCGCCATCGCGGCGTCACGGTGCGCTACGGCTATCGCGTTAGCGAGATCGACACCGGCCGACGCGAGCTCAAGATCGAAGGCGAAGAGAGCATGGAATATTCCAAGCTCGTGCTCGCCGTCGGCTCGACGCCGCTGCGGCTCAACGTGCCGGGCGCCGACCTTTCTGGCGTGCACACCTTCCGCGACACCCGCGACGTCGATCTGCTGTTGACGCTCGCTGCCGCAACGAAGCGCGTCGTCGTGGTCGGCGGCGGTCTGCTCGGACTCGAAGCGGCTTACGGCCTCGCCAAGGCCGGAGCGCCCGTGACATTGCTGCATCTGATGGATCGGCTGATGGAGCGCCAGCTCGATGCGCCCGCTGCCGACCTGCTCAAGACGCTGGTCGAGCGCAAGGGCATTCGCATCCTGCTCAATGCATCCACAGCGCGCATCCACGGCGAGGGCCGTGTCGAAGCGGTCGAGCTTGCCGACGGCAGCCGCATCGAGGCCGATGCGGTGATCTTCGCCGCCGGCATCAGGCCCAACATCGCGCTGGCAAAGGACGCCGGCATCGCAGTCAACCGCGGCATCGTCGTCAACGACGAGATGCAGACGGCGTCACCCGATATCTACGCGCTCGGCGAGTGCGCCGAGCATCGCGGCACCTGCTACGGGCTCGTCGAGCCTGCCTACGAGCAGGCGCGCGTGCTGGCGCGGCATCTCTCCGGTCGTCCCGCGGCCTATCAAGGCAGCGTGGTCTCGACCAATCTGAAGGTGTCGGGGGTCAGCGTATTCTCCGCCGGCGACTTCATGGGCGGGGAGGGCAGCGAGAGCCTCGTGCTGTCAGACCGCAGGCGCGGCACCTACAAGAAGCTCGTCATCGCCGAGGGCCGGCTTACCGGCGCCCTGCTGATCGGCGATACCGTCGATGCGCTCTGGTATCTCGAACTGATCCGCAACCGCGAAAAGGTGGCGGCGATCCGCGCCGACATGATGTTTGGCCGCGTGCTCGCGCGTCCCTCCAAAGCGGCTTGATAGAGGCGGCTTGAAATGACGGCGATCGATCCCACGCTCCGTGCCACCAAGACGACCTGTCCGTATTGCGGCGTCGGCTGCGGCGTGTTGGCGACGCCGGACGGCAAGGGCGGCGCGGCGATCGCGGGCGATCCCGATCATCCTGCCAATTTCGGCCGGCTGTGCTCCAAGGGCTCGGCGCTCGGCGAGACCGTCGGGCTGGAAAGCCGGCTGCTCTATCCGATGATCCGCTGCAAGGGCGTGCTCGAACGCGTCGCCTGGAGCGATGCGCTCGATCACGTCGCCCACCGCATGCAGCACATCGTCGCGCGCGACGGCGCCGACGCGGTCGCATTCTATCTCTCGGGCCAACTGCTGACCGAGGATTATTACGTTGCCAACAAGCTGATGAAGGGCTTTGTCGGCACGGCCAACGTCGACACCAATTCGCGGCTGTGCATGTCGTCCTCGGTCGCCGGTCACCGCCGCGCCTTCGGCGCCGACACCGTGCCCGGCTGCTACGAGGATCTCGACCAGGCCGATCTGCTGGTGTTCGTCGGCTCGAATGCCGCCTGGTGCCACCCGGTCCTGTTCCAGCGCATGTTGAAGAACCGTGGGGAGCGCGGCGCCCGCATGATCGTGATCGATCCGCGCCGCACCGACACCGCGACCGATGTCGATCTGTTCCTGGGCCTCAAGCCCGGCACCGACACGGCGCTGTTCTGCGGCCTGTTCGTTCACCTCGCCGACAATGGTGCACTGGATCAGGACTACATCGCGCAAAACACGTCGGGCTTTGACGACGCGCTGGCGCGCGCACGCAGCATCGCCGGCAGCGTCACCGCGACCGCACTGGCCACCGGCCTCTCCGAGCAGGACGTTGCCACCTTCTTCAAGATGTTCCGTGACACGCCCCGCGTCGTCACGCTGTACTCGCAAGGCGTCAATCAGTCGGCGCAGGGCACCGACAAGGTCAATGCGATCCTGAACTGCCATCTTGCCACGGGTCGCATCGGCAAGCCCGGCGCCTCGCCGTTCTCGCTCACCGGCCAGCCCAACGCGATGGGCGGCCGCGAGGTCGGCGGCCTCGCCAACCAGCTCGCCGCACACATGAACTTCACGCCGCCGGACATCGACCGTGTCAGGCGGTTCTGGAAGGCGCCGCGCATCGCCACCCATGAAGGGTTGAAAGCGGTGCAGCTGTTCGAAGCCATCAACCGCGGCGAGGTCAAGGCCCTGTGGGTGATGGGCACCAACCCCGCAGTGTCGCTGCCCGACGCGGACTTCGTGCGCGAGGCGCTGAAGAAGCTCGAGCTGTTCGTGGTCTCCGAGAACGTGCTCTCCAACGACACGGTCGATGCCGGCCCGCACGTGCTGCTGCCCGCGCTCGCCTGGGGCGAGAAGTCGGGCACCGTGACCAATTCCGAGCGCCGCATCTCGCGCCAGCGTTCGTTCCTGCCGGCGCCCGGCGAGGCGCGGCCGGACTGGTGGATCCTGAGCGAAACCGCAAAACGCCTCGGCTTCGGCGACAGTTTCAGTTACAAATCCGCAGCCGACATCTTTCGCGAGCACGCCGCGCTCTCGGCGTTCGAGAACGATGGCAGCCGCGACTTCGATATCGGCGCGCTGACCTCGCTGTCCGACGAGGGCTTCGACGCCTTGAAGCCCGTGCAGTGGCCGGCGCGTGAAGGCGGGGCGCCCGGCGAGCGCTTCTTCGCGGCCGGCGGCTTCTTCACCAATGACGGCAAGGGCCGCTTCGTCGCGCCGGAAGTGCCGGCGCTGCGTGGCGAGACCGGGCCTTCGCGGCCGCTGCGGCTCAATACCGGGCGCATCCGCGACCAGTGGCATACCATGACGCGCACGGGCCTCAGCCAGCGGCTCGGCGCGCATCTGCCCGAGCCGTTCGTCGAGATTCATCCCGATGACGCCGGCAGATACAACATCGTCCATGACGGCTATGCCCGGATCACCACCGACTACGGCCAGTGCACCCTCAAGGTCGTCGTCAGCGACCGCCAGCAGCGCGGCACGCTGTTCGCGCCGATCCACTGGAGTGCGATGAACGCCTCGCACGGTCGCGTCGGGGCGTTGGTCGCACCGTTCACCGATCCGTTCTCGGGGCAGCCGGAGTCCAAGGCGACACCAGCCGCGATCGGGCCTTATGAATACGTCTTCCGGGGCTTTGCGTTGTCGCGCAAGCAGCTGGACCTGCCGCCAAACCTGATGTGGACGCGCGTCGCTGTTGCCGGCGGCTTCGGCTATCTCTTCGCCGACAATGCGGACCTGTCGCGCTGGCCGGCCTGGCTCGGTGGCGTTGCCGGCGAGGACGTCGCCGACTATCGCGACTTTGGCGGCGGCGTTTATCGCGCGGCGTCGTTTGCCGGCGACCGCATCGAAACCTGCCTGTTCGTCGGCCCCGCGCATGATGCCGGCGATTGGGAGGTGGTGAAGAGCCTGTTCGTCGCCGACCATGTCACCGACGAGCAGCGGCGCATGCTGTTGTCCGGTAAGTCGAGCGAGGGCGCGGCTTCGACCGGTCCGGTCGTCTGCGCCTGCTTTGGTGTCGGCCGCGGCACCATCTGCGACACCATCGTCGCAGGCGCGCGCACGGCCGCCGAGATCGGCGTAAAGCTCAAGGCCGGCACCAATTGCGGCTCCTGCATTCCCGAGCTGAAGCGCCTGATTGCGACGACGGAGGTCGCACCAGTGAAGCAGGCTAAGGTCGCGGGCGCTGCGGGGTAGAGGCGACTTTCTCGGTCGTCGCTGCATACTCCGCCGTCATCGCCCGGCTTGACCGGGCGATCCAGTACGCCGAGACGCCTGTGATCAAGCGGTAAGGCCACGGCGTCTGAATTCTCCGCTTTCGCGGGGAATGACAGCGGGGGCGGGGCGCTACGCCCCAGCCCAATCGACGCACGCCCCATTGTGCCCGATGGTGCCGCGCTCTCGCCCTCAACGCGCAAAACAACAATGATGTACCTGGAAACGCCGCCACGCCTGATCGAGACCAGGCTCTTCTCCGCCATGCCCGACAAATTTCGCCGCAAGGGCGAGCGGACGGATTGGGCCGATGCCAATCGGCCGGGCGTGCCGACGGACTCCTTCATCGAGGGCCCGTCGTTCGACAAAGATGGCAATCTCTACATCGTCGACATTCCCTTCGTCCGGATCTTCCGCATCGCGCCCGACGGCGAGTGGTCGTTGGCGATCGTGTATGAGGGCTGGCCGAACGGGCTGAAGATCGCGGCCGACGGTCGCATCCTGGTCGCCGATTACAGGCACGGCATCATGGCGTTTGACGCCGAGGCAGGCCGCATTGCGCCGGTGCTGACCTCGCGCAACTCGGAGTCCTTCCGCGGCTGCAACGATTTGCATCTCGCTTCCAACGGCGACATCTATTTTACCGACCAGGGTCAGACCGGCCTGCATGACCCCAGCGGCCGTGTCTATCGCCTGACGCCAGGCGGCCGGCTGGATTGCCTTGTTAACACCGGTATCAGCCCAAATGGTCTGGTGCTCGATCCAACGGAGACCGTGCTGTTCGTCGCGATGACGCGCGACAACGCGGTGTGGCGGCTGCCGTTCATGAAGGACGGCAGCGTCTCGAAGGTCGGCCGCTTCTGCTCGCTGTTCGGTACCAGTGGCCCTGATGGCTTGACCATGGATGCCAAGGGTCGCCTGTTCGTCGGTCACGCCTCGCTCGGCCATGTCTTCGTGTGTTCGCGCCCAACGGCGAATTGATTGCGCGGGTCAAGTCGTGCGCGGGGCCGAATTGCACCAATGTCGCGATCGGTGGCGCGAACAAAGATCGGCTCTATATCACGGAGTCTGCCACCGGTAGCGTATTGGTCGCCGACATCGGCGTATTGAACTCTTGAGCTTGATGGCGGTTGGCTGAACGAACGAGCGGTATCGGAGCAAATATGAACACGAAACCCTTCGGCAAAACCGGCGCCAGCGTCGCCGTCATCGGGCAGGGCACCTGGTATCTCGACCATGGCGATCGCAAGCGCGCCATCGCGGCGCTTCAGCGCGGGCTCGATCTCGGCATGACCCACATCGACACCGCCGAGATGTATGGCGATGCCGAGCTCGTCATTGCAGATGCGATCGCAGGCCGACGCGACGAGGTGTTCCTGGTGTCGAAGGTGCTGCCGAGCAACGCCTCCCGCCGCGGAACCATCACCGCCTGTGAGCGCTCGCTGAAGCGGCTGAAGACCGATCGGCTCGATTGCTATCTGCTGCATTGGCGCGGTTCGTATCCGCTGGAGGACACCGTGGCCGCATTCGAGGAACTGGTGGGGGCCGGCAAGATCAAATCCTGGGGCGTTTCCAATTTCGATGCCGATGATCTCGACGAGATGCTCGGCGCCGCCGGCGAAGACCGCATCGCCTGCAATCAGGTGCTCTATCATCTGAAGGAACGCGCGATCGAGCATGCCGTGATCCCGTGGTGCGAACAGCATGGTGTCGCCGTGGTCGCCTATTCGCCATTCGGCCACGACGATTTCCCTGCAAGCAGCAGCAAGGGCGGCGCGGTGCTGGCGCGCATCGCGGAGGCGCGTCGCGCGACGCCGCGCCAGGTCGCGCTGAGCTTCCTCACCCGTGCGACTACGGTGTTCGCGATTCCGAAGGCGTCGTCCGCGGAACATGCCGGCGAAAATGCCGCGGCTGGCGATCTCGTGCTGACGAAAGACGAGATTGCGGCGCTCGATGCGGCGTTTCCGCG
The DNA here is from genome assembly GCF_023100925.1 of Bradyrhizobium sp. 40. Classification (NCBI taxonomy): domain Bacteria; kingdom Pseudomonadati; phylum Pseudomonadota; class Alphaproteobacteria; order Hyphomicrobiales; family Nitrobacteraceae; genus Bradyrhizobium; species Bradyrhizobium sp. 40. The sequence goes on along the minus strand of NZ_CP064688.1, from coordinate 5,403,205 downwards.
CGGTCCGAAGCCGCGCGGACTGCCTATGCTGTAGTGCACAAATGCCTATTCTTAATGGAGTCTTGACGCGCGCGGACGTGAGCGCATATCGGCATCCTGTTTTCGGAAGTTGTGAAAGCGGCGCAATTATCGTTTTTTACGATCATTCCCGATTCGCATTTTCTAGGTTCCAGCCGTGACCCCGCCGCCCGCCGCAGCCGCAAGGCTCGACAGTATTCCCATGCCTATGCCGGAAAAGAAGCCGCAGGCGCGCGGCGCGCCCGCGCGCGTCGATCATCCCTTCAAAGGCATCGCGCTGGTGCTGCTGTCGACGATCTTTCTCGGTTGCTCCGATGTCACCGCGAAATATTTGTCGTCGAGCCTGCCGTCGATCGAGATCACCTGGATCCGCTTCGTGACGTTCGCGCTGATGTTCACGCCGGTGATGCTGCCGGGCTCGCCGCTGCATGCCATGCGCACCGAGCGCCTCGGCCTGCAGCTGATGCGCGGCGCGGCATTGCTCGGCTCTTCGCTGTTCTTCATCACCGGCCTGAGCTTCCTGCCGATCGCGGAAGCGTCCGCGACCGGCTTCGTCTCGCCGCTGTTCGTCACCGCGCTCTCGATCGTGTTCCTGAGCGAGAAGGTGGGCATGCGCCGCTGGATCGCCACCGCGATCGGCTTGACGGGCGTGATGATCATCCTGCGCCCGGGCTCCAGCGCGTTTCACGCCGCCGCGTTCTTCCCGATCGTCTCGGCGTTCTGCTGGGCTGCGGCGCTGATCCTGACGCGCATGATGAGCGGACGCGAAGCCGTCCTCACCACCATGGCCTATTCGGCGCTGACGGGCGTTGCGATCCTCTCCCTGATGGTACCATTCGTCTGGGTCACGCCGACCTGGACCGCGATCGGGCTTGGCATCGTGATCGGCGTTGCCTCCACCGTCGGCCAGTGGATCATCGTGCTGGCCTATCGCTACGGCGATGCCTCGGTGCTTGCGCCGTTCTCCTACACGCAGTTGCTCTGGGTCAGCATTCTGGGCTTCTTCCTGTTCGGCGAAGTGCCTGATGTCTGGACCGTCACCGGTGCCGCCTTCATCGTCGCCAGCGGCCTCTACATTGCTCATCGCGAGCGCATCCGTCGCGCCCAGCTCCTGATCATGGAAGAGCGTTCCCCGAACCCCTGACGCAAGTTCACGCGTCCGCTTCGTGCTATCAATGGCTCCAACAAGCCGGGAGGAGCCGAATGCGCGCTGCGATTTTCAGGAACGGTGAGATTGTCGTCGACCGGATGGCCGAGCCAAAGCCCGGCCCCGGCCAGGTGCTGGTCAAGACGCTCGCCTGCGGCATCTGCGGCTCGGACCTGCACGCGCGCCAACACGCCCATCGCATGGTGGAGATGGCGCGAAAGAGCGGCCGCAAGCCGATGGACCTCGCCCGCGACGTCGTGTTCGGCCATGAGTTCTGCTGCGAGATCGTCGACTTCGGCCCGGGGACTGTGCGCAAGCTCAAGCCGGGCACGCGCGTCTGCTCGCTGCCGGCCCTGGTGACGCCGCAGGGCATTGAAGGCATCGGCTATTCCAACGACAATATTGGCGGCTACGCCGAGGCGATGCTGCTGAGCGAAGCGCTGCTGCTCGAGGTGCCCAACGGTCTCGCGCCGGAGCATGCCGCGCTCACCGAGCCGCTCGCGGTCGGCGTTCACGCCGTCGCCAAGGCCAACATCCGTGGCGGCGAGGTCCCGCTCGTGATCGGCTGCGGACCGGTCGGGCTCGCGGTGATTGCGGCGCTGAAGCTCAAGGGCCTGCATCCGATCGTCGCCGCTGACTATTCGCCGGCGCGGCGCGCGCTTGCGGCAAAACTCGGCGCCGATATCGTCGTGGATCCAAGGGTGTCGCAGCCCTATGCGACCTGGGCCGAGCATGCGCAAATGTCGGAGGCGGAGAAGGCGGCGCGGCCGCCTTTGCAGGCGATGCTGCCCGCGCTGAAGCCCGCGATCATCTTCGAATGCGTCGGCGTGCCCGGCCTGTTGCAGCAGGTGTTCGAAGGCGCGCCGCGCGATGCCAGGATCGTCGTGGTCGGTGTGTGCATGGAGACCGACAGGAGCGAGCCCATGCTCGGCATCATGAAGGAGCTCAACGTTCAGTATGTGCTCGGCTACACGCCCGACGAATTCGCAGCCTCACTGCGCCTGATCGCCGAAGGGCAGGTGGATGCGGCGGCGATGGTGACGGCGGAAGTCGGCATCGACGGCGTCGCAAAGGCTTTCGCCGACCTCGCCAATCCTGAGGCGCACACCAAGATCATCGTGCAGCCGTGGCGGTGATGCCTTACACCGGCAGCGCGATCGAATACTTCACCTGGCTGAGCGCAAAGCTGGACTCGATCGAGGCGATGCCGTCGAGCCGGGTCAGCTTGGTCTTCAGGAAAGTCTCGTAGGAAGCGAGGTCGGCCGCGACCACGCGCAAGAGATAGTCGCGGTTGCCGGTCATCAGATAGCACTCCAGCACCTCGTCCCATTTCGAGATCGCCCGCGCGAAGCGGTTGAGATCCTCCTCCTTCTGCCGCGCCAGCTTGATCGAGATGAAGACGCTGACATGCAGCCCCAGCGCCTTCTGGTCCACGGTCGCGATGTAGCGCGAGATGACGCCGCGCTCCTCCAGCAGCTTGACGCGGCGGTGGCAGGGCGACACCGACAGCCCGACCTTGTCGGCCAGTTCCTGCATGGTTATCCGGCTGTCGTTCTGGAGGTAGCTGAGGATTTTTCGGTCGATGGCGTCGAGGGCGGGCATTGGGATAAACCTGTCGTTTTTATCGACTGATTGGTAATCTATCCCGATATTGGCCGGTATTGCGCGAAAAATTGAGAAGTTTGGCGCGTCCCGCAGGGGTATCATCGGGCACCTGTTTTCCGGGAGCATTGCCATGCCCGTTGATACCGCCCGCCTCGACACGTTGACCGCGCTCGCCCGCAAGGCGCTGTGGCTGTCGTCATGGACCATCCATCACGCCAACCACATCCGCCCGAATGCGGACGGCCTGAAGGTCGGGGGACATCAGGCCTCGTCGGCCTCGCTCGCCACCATCATGTCGGCGCTGTATTTCCACGTGCTGAAACCCGAAGATCGCGTCGCGGTGAAGCCGCATGCGAGCCCGGTGTTCCACGCCATCCAGTATCTGTTCGGCCGGCAGAGCCGCGAGAAGCTGGAGAATTTTCGTGGCTTCAAGGGCGCGCAGTCCTATCCCTCGCGCACCAAGGACGTCGACGACGTCGATTTCTCCACCGGATCGGTCGGCCTCGGCGTTGCGCAGACGCTGTTCGCCTCGCTGGTGCAGGACTACGTCAAGGCACATGGCTGGATGAAGGATCGCCGCGAAGGGCGGATGATTGCGCTCGTCGGCGACGCCGAGATGGACGAGGGCAACATTTTCGAGGCGCTCGCGGAGGGCTGGAAGCACGGCCTGCGCAACACCTGGTGGGTGGTCGACTACAACAGGCAGTCGCTCGACGCCGTCGTCCGCGAAGGTCTCTGGGAAAAGTTCGAGACCGTATTCCGCAATTTCGGCTGGGACGTGATGATCGTGAAATACGGCCGGCTGATGCGCGAGGCCTTTGCCGAGCCCGGCGGCGAGGCGCTGAAGCGCTGGATCGACAATTGCCCGAACGCGCTCTACGCCGCGTTGTGTTTCCAGGGCGGCGCGGCGTTCCGCAAACATCTTCACGACGAGATCGGCGATCAGGGCCCGATCACCAAGCTGATCGACAAGCGCAGCGACGACGAATTGCTGGCGCTGATGTCGAACCTCGGCGGCCATGACATGGCGAGCATGCTGGACGCCTTCGAATCCATCGATCACGATCGCCCGGTCTGCTTCATCGCCTACACCATCAAGGGCGTCGGCCTACCGTTCCAGGGCCACAAGGACAATCACGCCGGCCTGATGACGGTCGCGCAGATGGAGAAATATCGCGACAGCCAGAACATCCGGCCCGGACACGAATGGGACAAATACGAGGGTCTCGCGCAAAGTGCCGCCGAGCTCGACGCCTTCCTCGCGCGCGTGCCGTTCAACCAGGATGGCCGCCGGCTCACCGCGCCTGTGATCGAGGTGCCGTCGCAGCTCGCCTTCAAGCCGGCGCCGCAGATGTCGACCCAGCAGGGGTTTGGGCTGGTGTTGAACGAGATCGCGCGCGGCGACAGCGAGCTTGCCAGGCGCATCGTCACGACATCGCCCGACGTCACCGTCTCAACAAATCTTGGTCCGTGGGTGAACCGACGTGGCCTGTTCGCGCGCGGCGAGAAGGCGGACTTATTCCGCAGCGAGAAAATTCCATCCACCTTCAACTGGGACTTCTCGCCCAAGGGCCAGCATCTCGAGCTCGGCATCGCCGAGATGAACCTGTTCATCATGCTCTCGGCGCTCGGCCTGTCGCACCAGATCAACGGCGAGCGGCTGCTGCCGGTCGGCACGCTCTACGATCCCTTCATCGAGCGCGGTCTCGATGCGCTGAACTATGCCTGCTACCAGGATGCCCGCTTCATGGTGGCGGCAACGCCGTCGGGCATCACGCTGGCACCCGAAGGCGGCGCGCACCAGTCGATCGCAACGCCTTTGATCGGCATGGCGCAGGACGGGCTTGCCTCGTTCGAGCCGGCCTTCGTCGACGAGCTCGCCGTGATCATGGGTTGGGGTTTCAACCACATGCAGCGCGATCCGGGCGAGGGCGGCTCGGTCTATTTGCGGCTGTCGACGCGCAGCATCGAGCAGGCGCAGCGGATCATGACACCCGAGCTTGCAGAGGGCATCACCGACGGCGCCTATTGGCTACGCAAGCCGGGCCCCAACGCCGAAGCCGTCATCGCCTATACCGGCGCCGTTGCGCCGGAAGCGATCGAGGCGACCGGCTTCATCGGCGAGAGCCGGCGCGACATCGGCCTGCTCGCGATCACGTCCGCGGATCGTCTGCATGCGGGGTGGACCGCCGCACGGAAATTGCGCCGTGATCGGCGCGGCGTTCAGCATCTCAGTCACATCGAAAAACTGCTCGCGCCGCTGCCGCGCGACTGCGGCATCGTGACCGTGATCGACGGCCATCCGGCGGCGCTGGGCTGGCTCGGCAGCGTCCGTGGCCACCGCGTCGAGGCGCTCGGCGTCGAGCAGTTCGGCCAAACCGGCACCATCGCCGACCTCTACCGCCACCACGGCATCGACGCCAACGCCATCATCGATGCGGCCGAGAGCCTCACCACGGGCGCGCCGGTGCTGCATCGGAAGATGGCGGTTTAATTCGTCGCCCCAGCCTAGTGCGCAATTGCGCACTAGGCCGGGGCGACATCGTGAGTGAGGCGAGACCTTGCCACCCTTCCGCCATCGGCTCATATAACCTCCGTCCGCCGCAATGCTGGCCCCGCATATGGCGGGTTCAATTGCCGGCGCTTTCGTGCAAGGATGCCTGCCGAAACGCCCCCTCCAAGCCCCCAAGAAGAGGTTCACTATGGTCAATCGCATGCAGTTCTACATCGACGGCGCCTGGGTCGATCCCGCTGTCAAGAAGTCCACCGCCGTGGTCAATCCGGCGACGGAAGAGGCGATGTACGAGGTTGCGCTGGGCTCCAAGGCCGACGTTGACAAAGCCGTCGCCGCCGCCAAGCGCGCGTTCGTGACGTTCTCCCAGACCAGCCGTGACGAGCGCGTCGCGCTGCTGACGAAAGTCATCGAGATTTATAAGGGCCGCCTCAAGGAGATCGGTGCCGCCGTCTCCGACGAGATGGGCGCGCCGCTGCCGATGGCCGAAAAGCTCCAGGCCGGCGCCGGCCTCGGCCACCTCATGACCACGCTCGACGTGCTCAAGAACTATCATTTCGAGGAACCGGTCGGCACCGCCATGGTGCTGCGCGAGCCGGTCGGCGTGGTCGGCATGATCACGCCCTGGAACTGGCCGCTCAACCAGATCGCCTGCAAGGTCGCGCCCGCGCTCGCCGCCGGCTGCACCATGATCCTGAAGCCATCGGAGTTCACCCCGACCTCGGCCTTGATCTTTGCGGAAATCCTCCATGAAGCCGGCGTGCCGAAGGGCGTGTTCAACCTCGTCAACGGTCTCGGCCCCGAGGTCGGCGCCGCCATGAGCGAGCACCCCGATATCGACATGATCTCGTTCACCGGCTCGACCCGCGCCGGCATCGACGTGGCCAAGCGTGCGGCACCGACCGTGAAGCGCGTCAGCCAGGAGCTCGGCGGCAAGTCGCCGAACGTCATCCTCGAAGGCGCCGACCTCACCAAGGCGGTGACCGGCGGCGTGATGCACATGTTCAACAACTCCGGCCAGTCCTGCAACGCGCCCTCGCGCATGATCGTGCCGTCCTCGAAGATGAAGGAAGTCGCGGCGATCGCGAAGGCCGTCGCCGACAAGACCAAGGCGGGCGACCCGCGCGCCGAAGGCACCACCATCGGCCCGGTCGTCAACCGCGGCCAGTGGGACAAGATCCAGGGGCTGATCAAGAAGGGCATCGACGAGGGCGCAACGCTCGTGTCGGGCGGCCCGGGCCTGCCCGAGGGCGTCAACAAGGGCTTCTATGTCCGTCCGACCATCTTCGCCGACGTCACCCCCGACATGACGATCGCCCGCGAAGAGATCTTCGGACCGGTGCTGACCATCATCGGCGCCAAGGACGAAGCCGAGGCGGTGCACATCGCCAACGACACGCCCTATGGGCTTGCCGGCTACGTCACGGGTGCGTCCGTCGAGGATGCCAAGCGCGTCGGCCGCCAGATCCGCGCCGGCAACGTCAATCTGCAGGGCGTGCCCAACGATCGCACCGCGCCGTTCGGCGGCTACAAGCAGTCCGGCAACGGCCGCGAATGGGGCAAATACGGCCTCGAGGACTTCCTCGAAGTGAAGGCCGTTGCGGGCTTCAACGCGGCGTAATCTCTAGCGCCTGGGTGAACAAAACGCCGGAGCGGGCAACCGCTCCGGCGTTTTTCGTTCCGTCATTGCGAGCGAAGCGAAGCAATCCAGAATCCTTCCGGGGGTGCAGTCTGGATTGCTTCGTCGCAAGCTCCTCGCAATGACGAAGAGAGAGTTGGGAAGCCTATCCCCCGACCGCGCCCTGCGTGTTCACATACAACGCGTAGATCGACTGGCTCGCGGCCATGAACAGGCGATTGCGCTTGACGCCGCCGAAGCAGAGATTGGCGCAGCGTTCGGGCAGCGCGATGCGGCCGATCATGACGCCGTCGGGCGCGAACACCACGACGCCATCGAGCTCGGGATCGCCCATGCCCCAACCGCACCAGAGATTGCCGTCGATGTCGCAGCGCATGCCGTCCGGCGTGCCTGGACCTGCGTCGATGAAGACGCGCTTGTTCGAGATCGTGGTGCCATCCGCCGAGACGTCATAGGCGAGGATCTTGCGGTTCGGCACGCCGCGTGATTCCACGACGTAGAGGATTTTCTCGTCCGGCGAGAAGCACAGCCCGTTCGGCCCGAGCACGCCTTCGGCAACGATGGTCGCCTTGCCGGTCGCGGGATCGAGCCGATAGACGTTCGGATCAATTTCCGGCTCGGCCTTGTAGCCCTCGTAATTGCCTAGCAGACCGAAGGTCGGATCGGTGAACCAGATCGAGCCGTCCGATTTAACAATGACATCGTTCGGTGAGTTTAACCGCCTGCCGTTGAATTGATCCATCAACACGGTGATATCGCCGTCATATTCGGTGCGGGTGACGCGCCTGCCGCCATGCTCGCAGGTGACGAGCCGGCCCTGGCGATCCCTGGTGTTGCCGTTCGCGAAATTGGAGGGCTTGCGGAACACTGAGACCGCACCGGTCTCCTCCTCCCATTTGATAATGCGCTGGTTCGGGATGTCGCTGCACAGGAGATAACGACCATCGCCGAACCACACCGGACCCTCGGCCCAGCGCATGCCGGTCGTCAGCCGCTCCACCGCCGAGAGCTTCAACCAGTATTTTTCGAAGCGGGGGTCCAGTGCTTTTATCGCCGGATCGGGGTAATACGTCGCCGGCCGCCAGCCTTGAGTGTGGGACGATGCCTCATTCATGTTGGTTCTCTCGTTTCGTTCCCTCTGGACAATCCAGCTATCATTAGAGACACGTGACGGCAAATCGGTCGCCAAAGACGAGGAATGACATGCGCATCTTGATGACGGGAGCTTCGGGTGGAATCGGCACGCGGCTGCGGACATTGCTGCCGCCGATCTATCCGGACCTTCTGCTCAGCGACATCCGCCCGCCGGCCGATCTCGGCCCCAACGAGCAATTCAAGGCGGCGGACCTCTCTGACCTGGCGCAGTGCGAGGCGATCTGCGAGGGCGTCGACGGCATCATCCATTTCGGCGGCTATTCGGTCGAAGGCCCCTGGGACGACATCCTCCAGGCCAACATCATCGGCGGCTACAATCTGTTCGAGGCGGCGTATCGCAAGGGCGTCAAGCGCGTGGTGTTCGCCTCCTCGAACCATGCCGTCGGATTCTATCCCCGTCACCACAAGATCGGCACCGACGTGACCCCACGCCCCGACGGCCGCTATGGCGTCAGCAAGGTGTTCGGCGAAGCGGTCGGCGCGCTCTATGCCGACAAGCATGGCCTGAAGGTGACTTGCCTTCGCATTGGCAATTTCGGCGACGTACCGCTGGACCTCCGCCGGATCTCGATCTGGCTGAAGCCGGAAGATCTGGTGCAGCTCTGCCGGATCGGGCTCGAGCATCCCGACATTCATTTCGAGATCTTCTACGGCGTGTCCCTGAACGAGCGCGCGTGGTGGGACAACCACCGCGCCTACGAGTTCGGCTACCGCCCCACGGGGCGCTCCGAGGACCACGTGGCGCATGCGATGGCCGAGCAGGCCAAGCTGAAGCCCGATCCGGTCGGCGATCACTATCAGGGCGGCGCGTTCTGCAGCAACGAGTTCGACGGCGACACAAGTCGGATCATTGATTGGAATAAGCGGTAGGAGCGCATTCGCAAATCCAGGGCGTCGGAATCGATGCCCTAGACAACGCGCTTGCCGGCCTGGGCTGCGATGGGCCGCTGCACAAAGTACATCAGGATCAGGGAAATCAACGCAGTCGTCACGACGACGTATCCCAGCCGGTCGAAATGCCGCAGCGTGCCGTCGGCGTCCTGCGCGATCAGCGCGGCGGCGAGCACGGAGCCGAGCCCGCCGGAGAGCTGTTGCAGCGACGCGCCGACCGCGCTGAAGGAGCCGCGTTGCGCCGGCTCGGGGATTGCGGAAATCAGCGCCTGCGACGGGATCATGCGCGAGAAGATGCCGACGAACATCAGGACGTTGACCAGGATCGCGACCGTCAGACTCACCTCGCCGAGATGGGTGTAGATCAGCACCATGACGATGGACATGGCGCTGCCGAAGACGAAGGTCGGGTATTTGCCGAAGGCATCGCTCGCGCGTCCCACCAAGGGGCCGATGACAATGCTGAACAGGCCGGAGACGAGATAGATCGTCGGCAGATGCACGATGTCGATGCCGAGATTGTGCACGGTGTAGGCGCTGCCGAACGGCATCAGCATGTAGCCGCCGGTCGCCAGCAGGGTCGTCACCGAGAACGCCATCCAATAACGCGGCTGCGAGACCGTTGCGATCAGATGCCGAAACGGGTTTCGATCCTGCTTCAGCGCGAGATGGCCGTTCACCGGCTTCATCAGGAACATCACGGCGGCCATCCCGATCACCGACAGGCCGACCAATGCGCCGAACGCGATGTGCCAGTTCCACTGGTTGGCGAGGAAAAGACCGGCCGGGATGCCCAGCACCTGGCTTGCAGCGAAGGCGGTTTGCACGAAACCCATGACGCGGCCGCGCAATTGCAGCGTAAACAGATCGGTGACGATGGCGAGCACGACCGAGCCGATCACGCCGCCGAACAGGCCGGTCACGATCCGCCCCAGCAGCAACAGGTGATAGTTGGGCGCGATCGCGCAAAGCGCCGTGCCAAGCGTGAAGCCGGCGTAGAAGAACAACAGCAGCCGCTTGCGGTCGAACCGGTCGGCAAAGCCGGCCGCCAGGATGCCGGAAATCCCCGCGCTGAACGCATAGGCCGAGACCGCCACGCCGAACTGGGCGGCGGAAATATCGAGCGCCGGCATCATGATGGCGCCGAGCGGCGACATGATCATGAAATCGATGATGATCGTGAACTGGACCAGCGCCAGCAGCGCGACGAGGACCGCTTGGTAGCGCGAGAAGCCGCGAGGTGGCGCTTGCCGCTCGGCGATCGGCTCCGTCAGAGTTTGTTCCGTCATGGCATTTCGTTCGGGAGGGAGATGGATGGGGACGCGGGACGTGGCGCCGGAGCCCGGCCCCTATCTATTTCCGGCTTTGCGAAATTTCGATGGCTTGACAAACAGTTTTAATGCCTGTCCCGGCACTCGGGCCGGCATGGGCCTAGTCCGCGCCTTCATCGGGAATGTTCAACACGGTCCCGCAGGCCTTGCAATGCACCGCGTCGACATCGTGGCGCTGCAGACCGCAGACAGCGCAGGGGAAGCGTACCTTGGAGGGCGCGAGCAATGCCTTGGCGAGATTCAGGAAAAGGGTCACGCCAAAGATCATGATGACGACGGTTATCAGGCGTCCGACAGTTCCGGGCAGGGTGATGTCACCGAAGCCGGTCGTCGTTAGCGCCGTGACCGTGAAGTAGAGCGCGTCGGCATAGTGGGCGATCTGATTGTTGTGAGACCTCTGGGTCTCGTAGACGATCCCCGTCATCACAAAAATGAACACCCCGAGGTTGGCGACCGCAAAGACGACTTCCTCATTTCGCCGAAAGAAGGGGCTGTCGACCCGCAGACGTGCCACCATTTGGTAGTCGCGCAGCAGTCGCAATGTTCGAAATGCGCGCAGGAAGCCGCCGGCTTCTCCTGTGAGTGGTGCAAGGAACGAAACAATGACGATGATGTCGGTCCAGGTCGAAAGTCGCGCAAGGTCACGCAGCGGCTGACGGCTGATGATCATCCGTGCGGAGAAGTCTGCAAGGATCAAGACACCGAACACAACATCGAGCGACTCAATAGCCCTGTTGCGAGGCAGGAACGACGTCGCAATGATGAATAGAACCGTGACGATATCAAGCAGGAGCAAGCCATATCGGAATCTTATGCAGCCGAAAGTGTCGCCTTCATAAAGTTGTCGGATCCTGCTCTTCAGGAGCTCAAATGGGGCGGAGGCAGAGTCGAGCGCCGCACGTTCCCTCGTGTTGTTGCGATCAAGCACCATGGTCAGCGATTGCCGATTGTCTTGCTCGGGCTGTCTGCCCGCCGAGAAAATGAGGTGGTCAAGCAGCGTCAGGAGAGGAAGTGACCGCCGCGCCTATCTCTCGGCATCCTATCCCTCCGAAGGATCGAGCATTTCGCCGATCTTGTTAACGGCGACGTTGATCGACATGCCGAGGTAGTCGCCGGGGTCGCCAAACCACGAGCCGGCCAGCGGCACGGCCTGGCCCGGATGCCGCGCAATGGCCACAGGGATCAGGTCGAAGCCGGCGCTCAGGCTGTTGGTTGGGTCGTAATCCAGCCAGCCGGCACCGGGCAGGAACACCTGCACCCACGCGTGGGTCGCGCCGGAGCCGGTCATGCCGACGGCGCCGCCATCGAGCGCCGCGTCGTAGAGATAGCCGCTGACGAAGCGGGATGCGAAGCCGAGCCGACGCAAGGTCTCGATCATCAACCAGGCGAAGTCCCGGCATGTACCTGATCTCGTGCGCAGTGTTTCGCTCGGGGGTTGGGTGCCTTCGGCCTCTCTTCCGCGATAGCTGAACTCGCTGCGGAACATGCCCAGCATACGGCGCAGCACGTCGACGGTCCGGTCCTGATCGCCGGCGACAAAGCTCTTGGTCCAGCTCGCATGGCTGCCGTCTGCATCGTCGGCATGCGGACGCAGGTAACCTGCAAGGTCGGTCCATTCGTCCGGGGTATACTGCACGGGAACCTCTTCGGCCCGGGGCTCCAGCGGAAACGTCTCCAGACCCTTGATGCCGAAATAGATGCCGCGAACCTTGAACGTGAATGTCAGTTCGCTGCCGGGTTCGCTGAATTCCATCACCGTCACGGCATTGGAGCGGGAGTCGGTGACCCAATGCACCTTTGATGGCAGGCTGGTCCGAGCGGACCAACGAAGCAGTCGGGTCGAGGAGCCGCGCCGCGGCAGGAACATCGCTCGGTGCGTGCCGAACGTAACCGGCTTTGCGTAGCAGTAGGTCGTGGTGTGTGTGATCTCGCCAATGATCGCCATGCATTGATCCGCTTCGATGTCTCGCGCCTGCGAGCTGGCGACGCCGCTTGCTGTGGTGCGGTTGGTCAAGCCAAACGGCGGCTGAATCGTTTTCCCCACAGGGCGAGCGCATACAAGGTCCCGAGCCTTCGCTTTGGCCGTCCCGGCCCATTGATCTAGATCAACGTTGCTCTGGTTATCTGGCTCTCGATCTGCGCGATCGCAATTCGGCATTCGGTGCCTTGATCACAATGAAAATCAAATTGGCAGCCGTCGTACTGCTCGCGCTGATCATGTCGGGACCGGCGCGAGCCGCGATGCTCAGCGACGCCGAGGCGACGTTCCTCGACCAGCTCGTCACCGCGTCCGCGGTGCTCGAACAACGATGTGTCGGCTACGAAGTCAATGGTGCCGGCAGTGTCCAGCTCGGCGCCCGACTTCTCGGCAGCACGGATGCCGCGATGGCGATGATCGAGGCCTATTCTGCGGCTATCAAGGCCCGCGATGGCGAGACCTCCGATCCCGGTAAATTTCGCCCCGAAGTGTCCGACGCGGCCGCCAAAACGTTCAGGCGCGTCCGGACCGATCTGATCAGAAACCCGAAGAGAGCCTGCGTCGACTATGGCGATGCCAGCGTGGATCGCGGTCTGCTGAGGCGGTACTGAACCGGGACTTGAGGGATTTAGATCTGCGCAAACGAAAGGGCCGTCTCGAAAGACGGCCCTTGGTTGTTATTCGACAATCTCGACGATCCGGTGGGTTCGCGGTTCGACCAGAACCGTGCGACCGTTCACCACCGTGTAACGATACTCACGGGCGCCGTACTCGGGTGGCACCTCGTAATAGGTCACGCCCTCCTCCGGAAGAACCGCCCCGACTCTCACATCCTCGCGGTACTGATATGAGGGCCGCCGCTGTTCGACGACGTAGGAGTGAAAGCGAGGACGTTGATCGACGCCAAGGACTCCCGCCACGCCGCCAACGACGCCGCCGACGACGCCACCCACAACTGCACCGACAGGCCCTGCCGCTCGCTCACCATCCCGCGCACCGCGTTCGACGCCTCCGGGAACGCCCTGGGCCTGGGTCGTTACGGGAAGCAGGACGGCGACGGCAACAGCGGCGGCTCCGACTAAACGGCAAATCATGGCAGCTCCTATGGTGGGGGATTGGTGCAAGACCAAGTACCAAGCCGACCATAGGTTCCCCAGAAGTCATGGACTGCGGGCGTTATTGCCCGAATGGGCTCGTGCGGCCTGCAATTGCGGGCAATCCAGCGCGCCCTTACCGCGTAAACTGCAGCACCGCGAGAAGCGAACGTCTCCCATCTATGAACGCGGGCCCTGCTGTTCGGCTTGCTCACCCGCAATCCGCGCCAGGTAATCCTTCTTGCTGAACTGCATGTGATCCACACACAGCTGCGCCAGCGCCCAGCTGTCACGGCCCTTCAACAGCTCGATCATCAGCTCGTGCTGGCGCTGTGATTGCGCGAGGCCGTCTCGGTCGGCGAGGTTCTTGGCGCGCATCGGCAACGTCAGGTTCATGTAGTCCTGCAGCGAGCGCACCAGATAGGGATTGCCGCAGGCCGAGAACAGCGCGAGGTGGAAGGCGTCGTTGGCCTCGTGGATGCCGCGCAGGTCCTGCAAATCCGCTCTCGCGCAATATTGCCGCTGCAATGCGGAGAGCTCGTCGATCAGGGCTTGCGGAGCGGGCAGGGGGATCATCAACGCCGCCTGCCGGGTCAGCATCTCCCGGACCTCGTAGATCTGCCCGACCTCTTCGGCCGAGTAGAACCGCACGGTGGCGCCGACATTCTTCTCGCGGCGGACGATGCCGCGGCGCTCCGCATCCACCAGCGCCTGGCGCACGAAGTGGCGCGAGGTGCCGTAAGCCGACATCAGCGCGTCTTCCGTGAGGCGCGCGCCTGGCGCGAGCCGGCCGAAGATGATGTCCTCCTCGAGCCGCGCGACGATGTCGTCCGGATCGTCGCGCCGGACCGTCATGGCTTCTGCGGTGTGAGTGTCGGACATGCCCTCGGCCTCCCGGCGCTTGGCCGGTCCGTACTGTGGAGCAGGCAAGGGTCAGATTGTCAATAATTTGGTCGTCACCAGGCCGCCAATGGCGAAAATGCCAAGTTTGACGTCTGCCTTATTGACAATCAAGGGGCAGGCTGTACGACAATGACCCGATGATGGGAGTGGTATGATGACGAGTGGGTTGCGCAAAGGGCTGACGAGCTATGGCGATGCCGGCTTCTCGCTGTTTCTGCGCAAGGCGTTCATCAAGGCCATGGGCTATTCCGACGACGCGCTCGAGCGCCCGATCGTCGGCATCACCAACACCTACAGCGACTACAATCCCTGCCACGGCAACGTCCCGCAGATCATCGAGGCCGCCAAGCGCGGCGTGATGCTGTCGGGCGCGATGCCGTTCGTATTCCCGACTATCTCGATCGCCGAGAGCTTTGCGCATCCGACCTCGATGTATCTGCGCAATCTGATGGCGATGGACACCGAGGAGATGATCCGGGCCCAGCCGATGGATTCGGTGATCGTCATTGGCGGCTGCGACAAGACACTGCCGGCGCAGGTGATGGCCGCGATCAGCGCCGATCTGCCGACGGTGGTCATTCCCGTTGGCCCCATGGTGGTTGGTCATCACAAGGGCGAGGTGCTGGGCGCCTGCACTGATTGCCGCCGTCTCTGGGGCAAGTATCGCGCCGGCGAAATGGACGATGTCGAGATCGAGGCGGTCAACGGCCGCCTCGCACCATCGGTCGGCACCTGCATGGTGATGGGCACGGCCTCCACCATGGCTTGCATGATCGAGGCCATGGGCCTGTCGCTGCCTATGAGCGCGACGATTCCCGCGCCGCATGCGGAGCGCTTTCGGCTTGCCGAGGCGAGCGGCAGGGTGGCCGCCGAGATGGCCAAGACGAAGGGTCCAAAGCCGAGCGAGGTGCTGACGCCGGCGTCTTTCAAGAATGCCCAGGTCGTGCTCCAGGCGATCGGCGGCTCGACCAACGGCCTGATCCATCTGACCGCGATGGCGCATCGCTCGCCGCACCGGCTCGATCTCGAAGTGTTCGATCAAATCGGCCGCGAGGTTCCGGTGCTGATCGATCTGAAGCCGTCCGGCGAGCATTATATGGAGCATTTTCATCACGCCGGCGGCGTGCCGAAACTGTTGGCGCAGCTTGGTGACCTCGTCGATCTCGATGCGAAGACGATCACCGGCCAGACGCTGCGAGATATCGCGGCAAACGCGGAAGACGTGCCAGGGCAGGACGCGATCCGTCCGCGCGACAATCCGATCAAGAAGGAAGGCGGCCTCGCCGTCCTGCACGGTAATCTCGCCCCGCGCGGCGCGGTCATCAAGCAGTCGGCTGCAAGCCCGAAACTGTTGCAGCACACCGGGCGTGCGGTGGTGTTCGAATCCGTCGGGGACATGACGCTCCGGGTTGACGATCCCGATCTCGACGTCACCGCCGATGACGTGCTGGTGCTGCGCAACGCCGGCCCCAAGGGGGCGCCCGGCATGCCCGAGGCGGGCTATCTGCCTATCCCGAAGAAGCTCGCGCGTGGCGGTACCAAGGACATGGTGCGCATTTCGGATGCGCGCATGAGCGGCACCGCGTTCGGCACCATCGTGCTGCACATCACGCCGGAATCCGCCGTGGGCGGGCCGCTGGCGCTGGTGCAGAACGGCGACATGATCCGCCTCGACGTCGCCAAGCGCAGCATCGAGCTTCTCGTCGATGCTACCGAGCTCGAACGGCGGCGCGGCGCGTTGAAACCCGCGGCTACGCCGGACGAGGCGCGGCGCGGCTATGCCTGGCTATTCAACGAGACCATCATGCAGGCCGACGAGGGCTGCGATTTCGATTTCATGCAGAGGACTGGGAAGAAGACGGATAAGGGGTGACCAACCACCCGAACGAACGCTCAGACCGCTAAAGCGGCGAGCGATAAAACAAGGGGGAAACGATGATTGCACGATCCATGCTTGGGCTGGCGGCAACGGCCGCTGTTCTTTTCGTCACGGGCGCATCGGCGCAGGAGGTGAAGCATTATCGCTTTGCCTACGACCAGCCGCGCAATACCGGCTATTCCATCGCGGGCGACCTCTTTGCCGAAAAGCTCAAGGAATTGAGCAAAGGCACCATGATCATCGATCAATATCCGGGTGCGCAGCTCGGGCAGGAACCGCAGGTGCTCCAGCTCGTGAAGGCGGGCGACGTCGAATTTGCGATCATCTCCTCGGCGAACACCGCGACGATCTCGCCGCAAGCGGGCGTGATGTCGTTGCACTTCCTGTTCCGCGACGAGAACCACGTGGTCAAGGGTCTGGCCGATCCAAAAGTGTTCGAGGCGCTCAAGACCATGATCGACGAGACCACACAGGGCCTGCATGTGATCGCGACCGGCTCGCAGGGCGTGCGCCACATGTACTCCAAGAAGGAGATCCACAATGTCGGCGACATCAAGGGCCTGAAGATCCGGGTGCAGGCGACCGCGACCGAGGACACCATGTTCCCGGCCTACGGCGCCCAGACCGTGCACATGCCGTTCGGCAGCGTCTACACGAGCCTGCAGACCGGCGTCGTCGACGTCGCCGAGAACAGCATCAACGTCTACCTCGTCAACAAGCACTACGAGGTCGCTCCGGTCCTGAACATCACCGAGCACGAGGCCAACAACGCGCTGGTATTTATCTCCGACAAGCTCTGGCAGAGCCTGTCGGCCGAGCAGAAGGGCTGGGTGCAGGCAGCGGGGAACGAGGTCAGCTCCAAGGAGCCGCAGAAGGCCTTCGACCTCGAACGCACCGCCGCAGAGAAGCTGAAGAAGATGGGCGTGAAGATCGTCGACAACGTCGACAAGAAGACCTTCACGGCGGTCGCCGATCCCTATCTCGGCAAGCTCGCCAAGGAGCTCGGCCCGCACGCCGAGAAGATCAAGGATTTGATCCGCTCGATCAATTAGGCCGCGTAGCGTTGCCTCCGCGTCGTCCCGGCGAAAACCGGGACCCATACGCCGCGGCGGAGCTTGGGGCAGGATAGCCGCCAGCTTGCTTTGACCACACGCAGCTGGGGGTATGGGTCCCGGCTTTCGCCGGGACGACGGGGATAGTGATGACCATCGCCGACAAACTGCTGGTGCAACGCCAGCGTCACCTCAAATGGCGCGGGCTCGACTGGCTCGAGCTCGCCTTGATGATCCTCTGCGGCGTGCTCTGCTTCGGCTTCTCGCTGTCGGTGACCGCCGACATCGTCACCCGCACCATCGGCCATCCCTGGCTATGGCTCCAGGAAGTCACGTCGACGCTGTTCATCTACGCGATCTTCGTCGGCACCGCGGCTGCGACCCGGCGCAACGACCACCTCTATCTCACCGCAATCTCCGAGGCGATGCACGGCACGCCGCGTCTGATCGTCGAGATCATCATCCGCATCGTGGTGCTCGGCGTCGCCTTCTGCCTGATCTTGTACGGTTATCAGAACTATCTTCGCGGCTTCGGCAGTTTTCGCCTGCCATCGGGCACGCCGATCGCCTCGCTCTACGCGATTATTCCGCTCTCCGGCGTGCTGGTCGGCCTGTTCACCATCGAGCAGCTCGTCAACGGTCTGCGCAACGGCTTTGACCACCCCGAGCCGCCCGAAGAGGATGGCGGGGCGCCTGTCATCACCGACGTACAGATGAGGGCGCAGCCGTGAGCGCACCCATCGTTCTGGCGTTGATGACGGTCTGCTTCCTGTCGTTCGGCTATCTCGGCGTGCCAGTGCCGTTCTCGCTGATGGCCGGCGTCTTCATCGGCGCGCTCCTGTCGGACGTCTCGCTCGCCGCGATCATCCAGAAAGTCTTCGACGGCGTCGATTCCGAGGCGCTGCTGGCGATCCCCTTTTTCCTGCTGGTCGGCGAGCTCATGAGCTCGGCCAATGTGGTGGTTCGAATAGCCAACCTCTCGGTGTCGCTCGTTGGCCACATCAGAGGCGGCCTGTCGCAGGTCGTGGTCGTCTTCAGCATGTTCTTCTCGGAAATGTCGGGCTCGACCACCGCCGACGTCGCGGTGATGAGCCGCGCGCTGGGCGGCCCGATGAAACGCGAGGGCTACGAGCCCGCCTTCATCGCCGCCATCATCGCATCCGCCTCGACGATTGCGGCGCTGGTGCCGCCGAGCATCACCGCGGTGGTCTATGGCGCGGTCGGCAACGTCTCGATCGCCGGCCTGTTCATGGCAGGCGTCGTGCCGGGCCTGATGATCGGCTTCGGCTTGATGATCTACTGCTATTTCTTCGGTCCGTCCGGCCTGCGCAAGCCGCGCGCGCCGCTGCGGCAGGTGGTGTTCGCGGCCGGCGATGCGGCGCTACCGCTGATGATCCCGGTGATCCTGTTGGGCGGCATCCTGACCGGCTGGTTCACGCCGACGGAAGCCGGCGTCGTCGCCGTGGTCTGGATTGTCGTGGTCGTGATCCCCGCGCTCAACCGCGGGCATATCAGGAAGATTCCGTACGATTTCTGTCTTGCGGGCCTGATCTTCTCGCTGCCGCTGATCACGATCGGCGCCGCCAATGCGTTCGGCTGGATGCTCGCCTATTTGCGCGGTGCAAGCTACATCGCCGAAGTCATCACCTCGCTCGCCGGCAACGATCCGCATCTGATCATGTTGCTGATGGTACTGCTGTTCACGGTCGTCGGCGATTTCATCGAACCGGTACCGACCATCATCATCTTCATGCCGCTGGTCAACACGCTGACGGAAGCCGGCGACATCAACGCCGTGCACATGGGCGTGGTGCTGATCGCGACGCTCGCCTTCGGACTGATCACGCCGCCTTATGGCCTGGTGCTGCTGATGGCGTCGAAATTCGTCGGCGTCAGTTTCGCAAAGGCGCTACGCGCCGCGTTGCCGATCTATCTGGTCTTCCTCGGGACGATCGCGTTCGCGATCTACTTCCCGAGCGTGGTGCTGTGGCTGCCGCGGCAGGTGCTCCCCGAGTCGGTCGGCTGCTTCAAGTCCCCCGCGGGGACGGGGTACATCTGTCCGCAGTGAGAGCTACTTGCTCTTGCTCGTGAATTTCTTCACGGCGGCGCGGAACTCCTCCGTGTTCATCGCCATGATGATCCTGTGCTCCTCGGCGTCGAGCTGCTGCTTCACCGGCGTCGTGGCGGCCTGGTAGATCAGCGACTTGGTGCCGGCAATCGCGGCCGGCGGGTTCTGCGCGAGCCGCACGGCGAGAGTTCGCGTTGCCGCCTTCAGCTCGGCGGCGGGAACGACCTTCGCAACCAGGCCCCATTCATGGGCCTGCTGCGCGGTGAAATTGTCCTCGGAGAGGAAAATCTGGAGCGCGCGGCGCGGGCCGACCGTGTTGACGATGCCGACCGTGGATCCGCCATCCGGCGACACGCCGATCTTGGCGTAGGCCGGCGTGAATTTGGCATCCTCCGCGGCGATGCAGAGGTCGGTGACGAAGGCGAGGCCCATGCCGGCGCCGGCCGCCGAGCCGTGCACGCTGGACAGCGAGATCTTCGGCATGCGCCGGATGATCTCGATGAAGGCATGATAATGCTTCAACAGCTCGCCGACGACAGGCGTCACCGTATTGGCTTCAGCCGCGGCGCCGATCGTCTGCAAATCGCCGCCAGCCGAGAAGGCGCGGCCTTCGCCTTCGAGGACCACGACCCGGATATCGTCGGCGCCCTCAATGTAGGCCGCGAGCTGTTCGAGCTTCTGTGCAATCGCCAGGTTGATCGAATTGAACGCGGCGGGCCGGTTGAGCGTGATGGTCGCAATCGGGCCATCGATTCGGAGCAAGGCGGGATCGTCGGGTCGTGAGACGGGAGCGGTCATCGGAAATCCCCGGCATGAGGTCGATGCACGAACTAAATCGCAGAAGGCGAGGGGTGACAATCCCCGCCTGGCGCTCTTGCGCAAGCGGGAACGATAGGCTCAAATGGGCAGGCCTTCGTTTAGGGACGGACACGAGCGCCGGCTCCTCCTAGGCTAGCAAGCCAAAATCAGAGAGAGGAGACGACATGGGTGACGCTCGTGTCTTGCGGAAATGGGCTGTCCAATGACGGATGGTCCGGTGGTCGTTATCGGTGCCGGCCATGGCGGCTACCAGGTCGCGGCATCGCTGCGCCAGGCAGGATTTTCCGCGCCCATCTGCCTGGTCAATGACGAGGCGCATCTGCCCTATCAGCGGCCGCCGCTGTCCAAGGCCTACATCAAGGGTTCGTCCGGGCCGGAGAGCCTGATGTTCCGGCCGGAGAAATTCTACCAGGACCAGACCATCGAGCTGGTTGCGGGCCGCGCGGTGTCGATCGAACGCGCGGGGCGCAAGGTGCTGCTCGCCTCGGGCAGGACGCTGCCCTATGGCCACCTCGTGCTGGCGACCGGCGCGCGCAACCGGCTGCTCGATCTGCCCAATGCCAATCTCCCCGACGTGAAATATTTGCGCATCCTCGACGAGAGCGAGGCTCTGCGAGAGATCATCCCGTCGAAGACGCGGGTGGTGGTGATCGGCGCCGGCTTCATCGGCCTCGAATTCGCGGCCACCGCGCGCATCAAGGGGCTGGAGGTCGACGTGCTCGAACTCGCCCCGCGCGTGATGGCGCGCGCGGTGACGGCGGAGGTCTCGGAGTATTTTCAGGCGCGGCATCGCGAGGCCGGCATCCGCATTCACCTCGGCGTGCAGGCAACATCCATCGAGGCAGAGGGCGGCAAGGTCACCGGCGTCTCCTTGAGCGACGGAAGGCACCTGCCGGCCGACCTCGTCGTGGTCGGCGTCGGCGTGCTGCCGAATATCGAGCTCGCGGCGGAGGCGGGGCTGCCGGTCGCGGCCGGTATCATCGTCGACGAATATCTCTCGACCGCCGATCCCGATATCTCGGCGATCGGCGATTGCGCGCTGTTCAAAAGCCCGCGCTTCGGCGGATCGCAGCGGCTGGAATCGGTGCAGAATGCCACTGATCACGCGCGCTGCCTCGCGGCGCGGCTGACCGGCGACCGCAAGGCCTATGACAGCCATCCCTGGTTCTGGAGCGACCAGGGCGAGGACAAGCTCCAGATCGCAGGCCTCACCACCGGCTACGACCGCGTCGTGCTACGCGGCGATCCCGCCAAGAAGGCGTTCTCGGCGTTCTGCTACAAGGGCGACAGCCTGCTCGGCATCGAATCGATCAACCGTGCCGGCGACCACATGTTCGGCCGCCGCCTGTTCGGCCTGGATCGCTCGATCACGCCGGAGCAGGCCGCCGATGAAAGCTTTGACCTGAAGGGCGCGCTGGCGTGATCAGCCGGCGTTGAGGACGGCGGCGACTTCCGCGGCCGTCGGCATTGACGGCCCCGCGCCCATGCGCTGCACGGAGATCGAGGCGGCGGCATTGGCGAAGGCGAGTGCCGCGCGCAAGTCGACGCCGTCGGCCAGTTGCGCCGCGAGCGCTCCCACAAAACAATCGCCCGCGCCTGTGGTGTCGAGCGCCTTCACCACGCGGCCGGACACCGAAATCTCCTCGCGTCCCGCGAGCGCCAGCACGCCGCGCTTGCCGAGGGTCACACAGATGGTCTGGTCCTCGCGCGCCTGAAGTTTTCGCGCGACGTCGAGGATCCGCGAAGCCTCGTCCCTGTCGGACAACTCGACGCCGGCGAGGAGGCCGAGCTCGGTCTCGTTCAGCACGAGGATGTCGACCAGCGCGAGCAATTCGCCCGACATGGTTTGTGCCGGGGCCGGATTGAGCAGCGTCGTGGCGCCAATGTCGCGAGCCCGCTGGAAGAACGCGGCGATCGTCGGCAGCGGGATCTCGAATTGACTGACCGCGACATCGCCTTTCGTCAGCGGGACGGTCGCGACGTCGTCGATGCCGACGAGCGCATTGCTGCCGGGAATGACGACGATGGTGTTGTCGGCCTCCGCCACCGTGATGATGGCCGTGCCGGTGTGCGCCTCGGCCGTCTCGCGGATCGCGCCGAGATCGATGCCTTGCGCGCCGAGGAACGTCCTCAGCTCACCGCCGAACGAATCCTTGCCGAGCCGGCCGATCAACGTGGTCCCCGCGCCAAGCCGCGACGCCGCCACCGCCTGGTTGGCGCCCTTGCCACCCGGAAAATAGAGCACCTGCTTGCCGGCGACGGTCTCGCCGATCTTCGGATGGCGATCGGCTGTCGCCACCACATCCATGTTGATGCTGCCGGCGACGAAGACGCGCCCCATCATGACCCCTGCGAACGCTAGACCCTGACCTCGAACTCGTGCCTGACCTTGGCGATGTCGACCAGCGTCGGCAGGCCGGCTTCGTTGCCAAGGCGTTGGATCTTGAAGGTCGAGGCTGCCCGGGCAAAATCAAAATGCTCGCGCCAGCTTTTGCCGGGATGGGCAAGATAGGAATAGACATAGGCGCCGTGGAAGACGTCGCCTGCGCCGTTGGTGTCGATCACGCGCTCGCGTGGGATCGGCATCGCCGGCATCACCTGCACCGTTCCGGTCTCGTCGTACCAGAGCAGGCCCTTCTCGCCCATGGTGATGCCGCCGATCTTGCAGCCGCGGCTCTTGAGGTAATCCAGCATCTTCTCCGGCGTCAGATCCATCTGCTCGCACAGGCGCTCGGCAACGATGGCGACGTCGATGAATTCCAATAGCTCATGCGTGTTGGTGCGAAGGCCGCCACCGTCGAGCGAGGTCAAGATGCCGGCCTCGCGGCAGACTTTCGCGTAGTGGATCGCGGCATCGGGTTGATGGCCGTCGACATGCAGCGCGCGGCAGCCGCCGAGATTGAGCATCGGGAACGGATGGATGTGGTCGTCGTCGCGGCAGCGGACGATGGCGCGCTTGCCGTCCTTTGGCATGATGAAGGACAGCGAGGACTGGTTGACCTTCCGCCCATGCAGCGAGATCGCGTATTTCGCGCACATGTCCATGAACATGCGGCCGAGCCAGTCATTGGCTGCGGTGGCGATCAGATCGGGCACGATGCCGAGCTTGGCGCAGCAGAACGCTGCCGTCACCGCATTGCCGCCAAAGGAAACCGCGTAGTCGGAGGCCACGTGCTTCTCGTCGCCGGTCGGCATGTGGTCGGTGATGAAGACGACGTCGATATAGGTCTGTCCGATGAAGAGAGCCTGCATTGCTTGTCCGTGATACGCTTTGTGGTCCCGGCCGGCGCGGTTACTGTAACACCGGTTCCGCCGCGGGACCGCTGAAATTATTCGCAAAACCGCCGCTCGGAGTGCTTGAGGTCGGCATGCGGCCGGAATACGACCATCACCGGGTAATGCCAAGCCCGGACAAACGCCGTCTCTCGGTCCATGGTTCCGGGCCGGTCAACAGGGGGAAACATGATCACCGGCCTCGATCACGTCGTCGCTCTGGTCAGGGATATCGGTGCGGCCAGGGCGGCCTATCAGACACTGCTCGGGCGCGCGTCGGCCTGGCAAAATTCGGGCGAGGGCGCCGACCGTGTGCTGTTCACTCTCGCGAACATGACGATCGAATTGATGGCGCCGAACGGCTTCAGCGTGACCGCCGATCGCATGCGCGCGCTGCTTGGCGACCAGGAAGGCGTGCTCGCCAGCCTGTGCTTTCGTGTCGCGGACATGAGCAAAACGCACCCGCGGCTGGAGCGGGTGGCACTCATGCCGGATCCGGTTGCCGAGGTCGAAAGCAGCGACGCGGAGAGCGGCGCGGTCCTGCACTGGAAGCGAACGCGCGCCGCCACGGAGCTCACGCGCGGCGTGCGCATGTTCTTCCTCGAACTGGCTGATGAGCGCCCGCTTTCGAAGACGACTGATATCGGGCCGATCGATGCGCTCGACCACGTCGTGATCACCACCGAGGATTCCGATCGCGCTGCCGCGCTCTATGGCGCGCGACTCGGGCTCGATCTGGCGCTCGACCGCTCGCATCAGGATTGGGGCCAGCTGATGTTCTTCCGCTGCGGCGATCTCGTCGTCGAGGTGGTGCGCCGCCCCGTTGCGGGCGGCGATTCCCTGCATGACCGCCTCTGGGGCCTGAGCTGGCGGGTGGCCGACATCGACGCCACGCGCGCCCGCCTGATTGCCGGCGGCCTCGACGTCAGCGATGTGCGCAACGGCCGCAAGCCGGGCACGCGGGTAATGACGGTGCGGACCGGCACCTGCGGCATCCAGACGGTCCTGCTGGAGCGCTCGCCGAAGCCGGTGGATTGAGGTTCAGTCCTCCCCTCGTCATTGCGAGGAGCTCTTGCGACGAAGCAATCCAGACTGTCTCCGTGGTGGCAGTCTGGATTGCGTCGCTACGCTCGCAATGACGAAACTATGCGGCGGGCCGAGCGCGTGTTACATGGCATCCTGATAGCACCCAGCGAGCACCCGGTTTGGCGAAAGCAGCGGCAAAGCGAACTCTGAAATGGCAGCGCGATCCCGAGGGGATGCGGCTGCGCATTCTCGAAGCCGCCAAGCAGGAATTCTCGGCGCACGGGCTTGCCGGTGCGCGCGTCGACCGCATCGCGGCCAACGCCGGCGCCAACAAGCGGATGCTGTATTATCACGTCGGCAACAAGGACGAGCTTTATCTCGCGGTGCTCGAAGGCGCCTACGACAAGATCCGCAGCGAGGAGCGCGGGCTCGATCTCGAACATCTCGACCCGCCCGAGGCGATCAGGCGCCTGATCGAGTTCACCTGGAATTACTTCCTGCGCAATCCCGAATTCCTGTCGCTGCTCCAGACCGAGAATCTCGCGCGCGCAAAGCATCTGAAGAAATCGACCAAGGTCAAGTCGATGCACTCGCCCTTCGTCGAGATGATCGGCACCGTGGTGCGGCGCGGTGTGTCCGGCGGCAACTTCAAGGTCGCGGTCGATCCTGTCCAGCTCTACATCTCGATCGCAGGACTCTGCTTCTTCTATCTGTCGAACTCGGCGACGCTCAGCGTGATCTTCGGTCGCGATTTGCTGGCCAAGGATGCCAAGGACGAGCGGCTGGACCACATGGTCGGCCTCGTGCTGGCAGCGCTGACGGGGCGCTCCGCAGCATTGCTAGATGCTACGAAGGCGCCGAAGTCGCACGCCGCGGTGGCGCAGACGGCGTAGTCCATCGTCGTCCCGGCGAAGGCCGGGACCCATACCGCGTTATCTATCGATAGTGCGCGGTGGCCGTCCCCGCCAACCAGCCTTCGCCAAATTTTGCCCTGTGGGTATGGGTCCCGGCCTTCGCCGGGACGGCACGACCTTTGCGGAACCCCGCCCAAAACGTCGCAGGAAAACCGCTGGACAGTATTTACCCAACGGGTTAATTTCTCGCCCAACGAACAAGACTGCCGGGAGTGAGACGTGGCTGAGCTGAAGCCGCAGAGTGCGGTGTCCAAAATGCTGAATGCGGCCTGGATCCGGCCGTTTTTGTTCCTGGTGTTCATCGTCGTGGCCTGGGATCTCGCGATCCGGCTGTTCAAGATTCCCGCCTACCAGATTCCGTCGCCGGGCGATGTCATTGCGGTGCTGCGCACCGATTGGCCGGAACTGCTGCGCCAGTCCTGGCCGACGACTTATGCGACCGTCTGCGGCTTCGCGCTCTCGGCGCTTTTTGGGATCCCCATCGCGATGCTGATCGCGGGCTCCAAGACCGTGGAGAGCTACGTCTATCCGCTGCTGGTGTTCTCGCAATCCGTGCCGAAGATCGCGATCGCTCCGCTGTTCGTGGTGTGGTTCGGCTTCGGCATCATTCCGAAAGTTATCTCGGCGTTCCTGCTTGGGTTTTTCCCGGTGGTGGTCTCAGCTGTGCAAGGCTTCAAATCCGTCGATCCGGATATGGTCGATCTCGCCCGCGCCATGCAGGGCAGCCGCTTCCAGGTGTTTTGCGCGGTGAACCTGCCGCATGCGCTGCCCGCGATCTTCTCCGGCCTCAAAGTGTCGGTGACGCTCGCCGTGGTCGGCGCCGTCGTCGGCGAGTTCGTCGGCTCCAATTCCGGGATCGGCTATGTGATGCAGCGCTCGATCGGAACCTTCGACCTGCCGACGATGTTTGCGGCCCTCGTGATCCTCGCGCTGCTCGGCGTCATCCTGTTCTGGATCGTGGACCGGATCGAGAAGCTGGTCATTCCCTGGCATGTCAGCCAGCGCGAGGACGTGATTTTCGCCTCTTAACAACAACCAAAGCAACGAACGGCCGCCAACGGCCGACGCAACAACGACAAGGGAGAGTGACGATGAAGCGGTGGATAGGAGCTGTCTCGGCGGCGCTGATGGTGTTCGCGGCCATGCCGGCGCAAGCGGCCGACAAGGTCGTGCTGATGCTCAACTGGTACGTCTATGGCGAGCACGCGCCGTTCTATTACGGCAAGGCCAAGGGCATTTATGCGGCAGAGGGCATCGACCTCGAAATTCAGGAAGGCCGTGGCTCGGCTGCGACCACCCAGGCGGTGGCCGCCAAGACCGCCGATTTCGGCTATGTCGACGTGCCCACCATGATGCGCGCGGCGATCAAGGGTGCGCCGGTGGTTGCGACCGGCGTGCTGCTCCAGACCAGCCCGATGTCCGCCATGGGTTTCGTCGACAAGAACATCAGGAAGCCCGAGGATATCAAGGGCAAGACGGTCGCGATCACGCCGGCCGATTCCATGACCCAGATCTGGCCGCTGTTCCTGAAGAAGACCGGCCTCAAGGAAAGCGACTTCCAGACGGTGGCGGGCGATGGCCAGACCAAGCTCAACGCGGTCATCAACGGCCAGGCTGACCTATTGCTTGGCTACGTCATGGACCAGTCGATGAAGATCAAGGACGCCACCGGCAAGGACGTCTATCCGATCAAGTTCGCCGATTACGGCATCAACATGGTCTCCTCCGGCATCATTGCCAATACTGATTATGTGAAGGCCAATGCCGATCTCGTCCGCCGCTTCATGTCGGCCACGACCAAGGCGGTCGAGGCCGCTGAGAAGGAGCCGAAGGCGGCAGCGCAGTCGATCCTCGACGCCAACCCCAAGGGCGGCAAGATCGACACGCTGACGCAAGGTTTTGAGCTGACCATTCCGCTCTACCGGACGCCCGAGACCAAGAGCAAGCGGCCGTTCCAGGTCACCGACCAGAACATGACGGACTCGGTCAATCTGATGGTCGAATATGGCGGGCTCGACGCCAAGGCCAAGGAGAACCCGAAGGCGTTCTATACCAACGACTATCTGCCGAAGAGCGGTTCGTGAAACCCGCGACAGCCATGAGTGAAACCCTGCAACCGGCCGCGCATCTGAGACTGGTGAGCGACCGGGCTGCCGGCGATGCGTCGGGCATCAAGCTGTCAGGCGTGTCGAAGACCTACCGGACGCGCGACGGCGATGTGCCGTCGTTGCGGCCGCTCGACTTTCACATCAATGACGGCGAGTTCTTCGTCGTGGTCGGCCCATCCGGCTGCGGCAAGTCCACGCTGCTCAAGCTGATCTCGGGACTGCTGCCGCCGACCACGGGCGAGATCCTGGTCGAGGGCGAGAAGGTGACGGCGCCGCATGGCAATGTCGGCATCGTGTTCCAGAACGCGCTGCTGCTGCCATGGCGCAACATCCTGTCCAACGTGATGCTGCCGATCGACATGAAGCGGCTGCCGCGGCAGACATATCTCGACCGCGCCAAGGCACTGTTGAAGCTGGTCGGGCTCGAAGGTTTCGAGAAGAAGCTGCCGTGGCAGCTCTCCGGCGGTATGCAGCAGCGCGCCTCGATTTGCCGCGCCCTAGTGCATGATCCCCGGATCATGCTGATGGACGAGCCGTTCGGCGCGCTCGACGCGTTGACGCGCGAGCGCATGAATGTCGAGCTGATGCGGATCCAGCGCGAGACCAGGAAGACGGTCCTGCTGATCACGCATTCGATCCCCGAGGCCGTGTTCCTCGCCGATCGCGTGCTGGTCATGACGGAGCGGCCCGGCGCGGTCGCCGCGATCTACGACGTGCCGCTGCCGCGGCCCCGTTCGCTGGACGTGATGGCCGATCCTGTGTTCACCGAACTCGTACAGCGCATCCGCAAGCATTTCTTTTCGCAAGGTTCGCTGGACTAAAGCCATGGCGCCGCGTCTGAAGCTGCGAGATATCGCGTTCTTCGAACGTCCCGTGCAGTTCGCGCGGCCGTTCCGCTTTGGCGCGATCACCATCAATGCGACGCCGCAGCTGTTCGTGCGGGTCGAGATCGAGATCGAGGGCAGGGGAAGTGCATTTGGTGCCAGCGCCGAGCTGCTGGTGCCGAAATGGTTCGATAAGCGGCCGGAACTGTCGCCGGCGCAGACCGTCGATGATTTGCGCCGCTCGCTGGAGATCGCGCGGGGGCTTTATCTTGCGCGAACCGGATTTCTCACGGCATTCGATCTGCATGCATCGTGCGTCGGTGCCCAGGTCGCAACCTGTGCGAAAAAGAACATTCCGGCGCTTGCCGCGGCCTACGGCCCTGCGGAAATCGACAAAGCGATCCTCGACGCGCTGCTCCGTGCGGCCGAGACCAATTTTTTCGACGGCATGGCCGGCAACATCGCCGGCATCGATGCGCGGCTTTCGCCCGACCTGAAGGACACGGATCTCAAGACGTTTCTATCCGGCCGGAAGCCGCTGGCGCGCGTTGCCATCAGGCATACCGTCGGTCTCGACGACAACGTTGAAGGCGAGGGCGGAGTTGCAGATCCCCACGAGAACTCCGGTGCAAGATACTTCAAGCTGAAGCTGTCGGGGGACCCCGTCGGCGATGCAGCGCGGCTGGCGCGCATTGGCAAGGAACTCGATGCGCTGGACCGTGACTACAAAGTGACGCTCGATGCCAACGAGCAATATGCCGATCTCGCAGCCTTGCATGAACTCATCGGCCGGCTCGACCATGACACTGCGCTGCGATCGATTTCATCCAGGCTGCTCTATATCGAGCAGCCAATGCCGCGCGATGTTATGAGGCTGTCACCGCTCGGCTCGCTCGCTGCGCGTGGCTTCATCATCGACGAAGCCGACGATTCCTACGACGCGTTTCCTGCGGCACGGGCGCTTGGCTATCACGGCATCTCGTCGAAATCCTGCAAAGGGCTTTACAAGTCCATCGTCAACGCGACGCGCGCGGCGAAATGGAGCGTGGCCGGCGAAAGATTCTTCGTGACCGGCGAGGACCTGACCTGCCAGGCGGGCCTCGCCCTGCAGCAGGACCTTGCGCTCGGTGCCTTCATCGGCATCACCCATGCCGAACGTAACGGCCACCACTACGTCGATGGCTTCGTTGATACGCCCGCCGCGGAGGCCCAGGCTTTCGCCGTCGCGCATCCCGATCTTTACGCGGATGCCGGGCAGGGCATCCGCCTCTCCATTCACAACGGCGATCTCCCCACGGGATCGCTCAATGCAACGGGCTTTGCGACGTCGGTTCATCCGGACTGGTCGGCGCTACGCCCGCTCGAACAGCCAAAATCACTCTGGGAGCAATCGGCATGACCACGCAACGCCTCGGCCTCATCATGAACGGCGTCACGGGCCGCATGGGGCTCAATCAGCATCTGATCCGTTCGATCGTCGCGATCCGCGAGCAGGGCGGCGTCCGCTTGAAGAACGGCGACCGCGTGATGCCGGACCCGATCCTGGTCGGCCGCAGCGCCGAGAAGGTCGAGGGGCTCGCCAAGCGCTACAACATCACGCGCTGGACCACCGATCTCGATGCCGCCCTCGCCGACAAGAACGACACCATGTTCTTCGATGCCGCGACCACACAGGCACGGCCGGGCCTTCTGACCCAGGCCATCAATGCCGGCAAGCACGTTTATTGCGAGAAGCCGATCGCGACGAACTTCGAGGCGGCGCTCGAGGTCGTCAAGCTCGCCAATTCCAAGGGCGTCAAGCACGGCACGGTGCAGGACAAGCTGTTCCTGCCCGGCCTGAAGAAGATTGCCTTCCTGCGCGACTCCGGCTTCTTCGGCCGCATCCTCTCGGTGCGCGGCGAGTTCGGCTATTGGGTGTTCGAAGGTGGCTGGCAGGAGGCGCAGCGGCCGTCATGGAATTATCGCGACGAGGACGGCGGCGGCATCATCCTCGACATGGTTTGCCACTGGCGCTACGTGCTCGACAATCTCTTCGGCGAGGTCGAGAGCGTGAGCTGCATCGGCAACACCGACATCCCGGAGCGTTTCGACGAGCAGGGCAAGAAGTACAAGGCGACCGCCGACGACTCCGCCTATGCCACGTTCCAGCTCAAGGGCGGCGCCATCGCCCACATCAACATGTCCTGGGTGACGCGCGTCTATCGCGACGATCTCGTCACCTTCCAGGTCGACGGCACGCTCGGCTCGGCCGTCGCCGGCCTTTCCGACTGCATGATCCAGGCACGGCAGGCGACGCCCCGACCGGTGTGGAATCCCGACGAGAAGCGGCTGCACGATTTCTACGGCGACTGGCAGAAGCTGCCTGACAACGTCACCTACGACAACGGCTTTAAGGAGCAGTGGGAGATGTTCATCCGCCACGTCTATGAAGATGCGCCCTACAAGTTCACGCTGCTCGAAGGCGTCAAGGGCGTGCAGCTCGCCGAATGCGCGCTCAAGAGCTGGAAGGAGCGGCGCTGGATCGACGTCGCTCCGATCAAGGTCTGAGGAGGGAACAATGAACAAGCCCGTCCAGCCCGAGCCCGTCCCTTCAACGTCGTCATTGTCGCTCAAATTGCCGAAGGCCGATCGCTCGATCGAAACCTACCAGCTCGCGGCCTCGCGAACGTTTCCCGCAAAGCTCGAGGGCCCGCTGAACCGCATCGCGTTCTCGGCCGTCCATACCGTGGTCGATCCCTTCGCCGACAACGACCCGTGGCTCTCCGCTGCCGTCGACTGGGACAAGACCATCGCCTTTCGCGAGCACGTCTGGGACCTCGGGCTCGGCGTCGCGGAAGCCATGGACACCGCGCAGCGCGGCATGGGGCTGGATTGGCCGACCTCGCTGGAGCTGATCACGCGCTCGGTGTCTGCCGCGAAGCGACGCAACGGCCTGGTGTTTTCCGGCGCGGGCACGGACCATCTCCCGGTCGAGGACGCCAAAAATCTCGACGACGTGATCCGCGCCTATGAGGAGCAGGTATCGGCGGTCGAGAAGGTCGGCGGCCGCATCATCTTGATGGCGTCGCGCGCGCTGGCGAAGCTTGGCCGTAACGCCGACGATTACGCAAAGGTCTATGACCGCGTGCTGTCGCAGGTTCGCGAGCCCGTGATCATCCACTGGCTCGGCGACATGTTCGATCCGGCGCTGACGGGATATTGGGGCACCAGCGATCTCGACAAGGCGATGGATATTGCGGTCGCCATCATCAACGGCAATGCTGCCAAGGTCGACGGCGTCAAGGTTTCGCTGCTCGACAAGCAGCGCGAGATCGACATGCGCCGTCGTCTCGACAAGCGCATCAAGATGTACACCGGCGACGACTTCAATTATGCGGAGCTGATCGCCGGCGACGAACAGGGCTTTTCGCACGCGCTGCTCGGCATTTTTGACGCGATCGCGCCGGCGGCGTCCTACGCGTTGTCGCGGTTGGCAGCGGGTGACGAAGCGGGCTTCCACGACGTGCTGGGGCCGACGGTCCCGCTGTCGCGCCACATCTTCAAGGCGCCGACGCGGTTCTACAAGACCGGCGTGGTGTTCATGGCATACCTCAATGGTCACCAGGACCATTTTACCATGGTCGGCGGGCAGGAGAGCACGCGCTCGACGCTGCATCTGGCCGAGCTGTTCCGGTTGGCCGACAAGGGCGGGCTGCTCGCCGATCCGGAGCTGGCGACGCTGCGGATGAAGGCGGTGCTCTCAACGCACGGAATCGAATCCTGATGCGTGATTTCTCGTCCGACCATCGCTGGCTATCGCTCAACACGGCGACAATCCGCAAACAGGGTGACCTCGTGGAGATCGTCGAGGCCTGTGCCAGGCACGGCATCCGCGCCATCGATCCCTGGCGCGACCAGGTCGCAGCCGTCGGCCTCGAGCGTGCCGCGCGTGCGGTGCGCGATGCCGGTCTCGACCTGTCGGGCTATTGCCGTGGCGGTATGTTCACCTCTGACGCATCGCGGCGGGTCGAGGTGCGCGACGATAACCGGCGCTGCGTCGATGAAGCCAAGGCGCTTGGCGCGCCCTGCGTCGTGCTCGTCGTCGGCGGCCTGCCGCAATATTCGCGGCCTGGCAGCGAGGCGTCGAAGGACATTGCCGGCGCGCGGACGCAGGTCGAGGAGGCGCTCGCCGAAATGCTCGACTACGCCAAACAGGCCAAGCTGCCGCTGGCGATCGAGCCGCTGCATCCGGCCTATGCGGCGGACCGCGCCTGCGTCAACACGACGAAGCAGGCGCTCGACATCTGCGACCGGCTCGACCCTGATCGCAGCGGCATGCTCGGCGTCGCGCTCGACGTCTATCACATCTGGTGGGATCCCGAACTGATGGGGCAGATCGCGCGCGCGGGCCGAGATCGCCTGCTTGCCTTCCATGTCTGCGACTGGCTGGTGCCGACCAGGGACATTCTCAACGACCGCGGCATGATGGGCGACGGCGTGATCGACATCAAATCGGTGCGCGAAGCGGTCGAAGCGCAGGGCTTTGCCGGCTATTCGGAGATCGAAATCTTCTCCAACGAGTGGTGGAGTAAACCGATGGACGAGGTGCTGCAAACCTGCATCTCGCGGCACAAGACGGTGGTTTAGGCCTTCCGGAATTTGTTGCGCGCGGCGGCGCCGATGGCCTGAGATGTCAATTGGTTGCGCGGGATCACCGGCACATCGCGCGCCGGTAACCTTCTACTGTGCATGGGGTTGTTTTCGCGTTTTTTTGTTTTGAGGCCTCAACCGATCGCGCAGGGCACGCTCAAAAAGCCGCGGAACCGCACCCGTCCGCCCCTGACCGGCTGTCCGCTCACGGCATAGTTCGGGAAGCGCGCCAGGAAGCGTGAGACCGCGATGGCGCCTTCCAGCCGCGCCAGCGCCATGCCGGCGCATTGATGCGCACCGGTGGCGAAGGCGAGATGCCGGTTCGGCGTGCGCGCGATGTCGAAGCTCTCGGGGTCCGGAAACTGCGCCGGATCGCGGTTGGCCGCGCCGATGCACAGCGTGATCGACGTGCCGGCATCCAGCATGACGCCGCCGAGCTCGACCCGCTCCGTGGTCATGCGGTTGCCGAGTTGGTTCGAACTCTCGTAGCGCAGCATCTCTTCGACCGCAGTCTTGATCAGCTCGGGATTGTCGATCAGCCGCTGCTTCTGATCCGGGTTCCGGTCTAGCGCCACGAGGCCGTTGCCGATCAGGTTGGTGGTGGTCTCGTGGCCGGCGTTGAGCAGGAAGATGCAATTGTGCAGCAGCTCCTTCTCTGTCAGCCGCTCGCCGTTGTCCTCGCCCTGGATCAGGCGCGTCAGCACGTCGCGTTCGGGGTTGCCAGGCTTCGCTCGTCGGCGTGCGACCAGCGTTTCGAGATAGGCGAGAAAATCCGCCACGGCCTTGTTGCCGCGGGCAGCGACCTCAGGCGACACGACCGGTTCGAGGGCGCCCAGGATCGCCAGCGACCACTCGCGCAGCGGCGCGCGCTCGTCATGGGGCACGTCGAGCAGATTGCCGATCACCTCGATCGGGATCGAGGCGGCGAAGTCCTCGATCAGCTCGCAGCTGCCTTTGACGGCGATGGCGTCGAGCAGGCCGTCGACCAGCTTGATGATGTCAGGCTCCATCCCCGCGATCGCGCGCGGCGACAGCGCGCCCATGATCAGGCGCCGCACGCGCGTATGCGCCGGCGGATCGTTGAAGACGAGGCTCGTGGTGTGGTGCTCGTAGAGCAGGGTGTCGCCGTATTTCGGCGCGAACTCGCGCTTCTTGTCCGAGCTGAACGACTTTGTGTTCTTGTAGGTCGTGACGAGATCGTCATAGCGGGTCAGGAACACGGTGCCGTTGCGCAGGCGCTTGACCGGCTCGTTCTCCCGCAGTGCACGATAGGTCGGGTAGGGATCGTCGTAGAATTCCGGCGTCAGCTTCTCCAGATCGAAACTGGCCGCCAGTTCATTCGCACTTGCGTTCATGCCGCCATACTCGCCGGTTGAGTCCGATATGCTGTATTCGCTCTTTTGAGCGGCTCGGTTCACCGTCTACAGTCGAGCCGCGATTTGCAAGCCGACCGGACAGGAAAATGCACGCCCGCTCTGACGCTGCCGACACGGCTCCTTCATGGCCAGACGATATCTTCGCGGCCCTGCAACGCTTCGACGTCCGGCAGGTGCCCTACGTGCCCGACGCCGGCCATTCGAGGCTGATCCAGCGCGTGCTGGCCTCGTCCACCATGCGCGGCATTCCGCTGACGACGGAGGAGGAGGGCGTCGCGCTGCTCGCCGGCGCCTGGACGGGCGGCCAGCGCGGCGTGCTGTTGATGCAGTCGAGCGGGGTCGGCAATTGCATCAACATGCTGTCGCTGATCCCGATCCTGCGCTTTCCTTTCCTCACGTTGGTGACCATGCGAGGGGAGTGGGGCGAGTTCAATCCGTGGCAGGTCCCGATGGGATCTACCACGCAGGGCGTGTTCGAGCTCTCGGGTGTCAAGGTGCTGCGGGCTTCGAACCCAGCCGAGGTGCCGGCCGTGCTCGAGGCGGCGGCCGCGCAAGCCTACAACGCGCTCACGCCCACCGCCGTCCTGCTGTCGCAACGCCTGATCGGCGCCAAGGTTTTCACCAAATGAGCAAGGCCAATCTCCTCGACCGCCGTCAGGTGGTGTCCACGCTTCTCGCGAACCGCAGGGACGTGGTTGCGATCGGCGGCCTCGGCGCCTCCACCAACGACATGTGCGCGGCCGGTGATCATGCCCGGAATTTCTACCTCTGGGGCGGCATGGGCGGGGCGGCGATGATCGGGTTGGGCCTCGCTCTGGCGCAGCCAAAATTGCCGGTGCTGGTGATCACCGGCGACGGCGAGATGCTGATGGGCATGGGCAGCCTTGCCACCATCGGCCTCCAGAAGCCGTCCAATCTCTCGATCGCGGTGCTCGACAATGAGGCCTATGGCGAGACCGGGGGCCAGACCAGCCACACGGCCGCGGCGGCCGACCTCGTCGGCGTCGCCAAGGCCTGCGGCATCGGGGATAGCCGGTCTGTGACGACAATGGCCGAGGTCGAGGCCTTCGCCAGAGCCGTCCACGACGTCACCGCCGGGCCGCGCTTTGCCAATGTGAAGATCGACAGTGCCAATCTGGAGCGGATTTTGCCGAGCCGGGACGGGACTTACATTCTCAACCGGATTCGCGGCGACCTCGGCTTCCGACCGATCTAGGCGGGCGTTCCGGCGTCCCGTCCTGCACGGGGACCGTGTGGGCGAGGTCAATTTCCACTGAAATTACAACGCACTCAGGTTGCGATGCAGCATAGTGCTTGACTTTTGCGTGGGTGAGTGCTTACTCACTAGCATGAGCTCATTGCGTATGACGAGCGACCTGAGGCGTCAATTGATCCTCGGCGCCGCAAAGCGTTGCTTTGCCCGACATGGCTATACCGGCACCACGACCAAGAGCGTGGCGGCCGCCGCTGCCATTTCCGAGGCGCTGCTGTTCAAGCATTTCCCGTCCAAGGCCGCGCTGTACGCCGAAATCCTCAGCGACGAATGCGAGGCGGACCCGGCGCTCATGGAGCTGCTCGAACGTCAGCCTTCGACCGCTACGCTGGTCGAAGTGATCCGCGGCATGGTCGGGCATTTCATGCACATCGCCGACGGGCCCGACCAGGAAGAGGCCCAGCGCCTGCGATTGATGACCACGAGTCATTTGGATGATGGCGAATTTGCCCGTTTGCTATATGCCAAGATCGAGACGCTGATCGGGGCGGCCTTCGTCGCCTCGCTCGAGCGTGCGGTTGCCGCGAGGGACGCGCGGCCATACAACGGCGAACCGCTCAACCTGTTCTGGTTTGCGCATCACACCGTGATGACCGCTGCGCTGACCAGGCTGCCGGCCACGCCGTGTCTCGCTTATGGCAAGGCGAACGACCTCGAGCGGCAGCTCTGTGAGTTTCTCCTGAGGGGTATCGGACTTAACGACGCCGTAATTGCTTCGCATTTGGGCCGCGATCAGGCCGCGTGTGCGGACAAGACGGCGATTGCAGAGAGTGCATGACATGAACATCGTCACCGAACACAAGATTTCGGGCGAACCGATCGACAACAAGGCTCCCAAGCGTCCGGTCCGGCCGGTGCTCTGGTTCATCATCGTCGGCGCGCTTTTGGCCGTGCTCGTCGGTGGCCTCGTCTGGTTCAATTATTTCCGCGGCCAGATGATCAAGCAGTTCTTCGCCAACAACAAGCCGCCGCCGGTCGCGGTCAGCGCCGCCGAGGCGAAGTCCGAGGTGGTGCCGAACCTGCTGACGGCCGTCGGCGGGCTGTCTGCCGTGCACCAGGTCGACGTCAGCGCCGACGTCAACGGCCGCGTCACCGAGATCAAGTTCGAGCCGGGCACGCATGTCGAGGCCGGCACGCCGCTGGTGCAGATGTTCGACGCGCCGGAGCAGGGCGACCTCGCCAATTACAAGGCGCAGTCCACCGTCGCGCAGCTGTCGCTGGACCGCGCCAAGCAACTGGCGTCGCGCCAGTTCGGCCCGCAGGCAACCGTCGATACCGCGCAGGCCGCGTACGATCAGGCGCTGGCGGGTATCGCCAAGACCGAAGCATTGATCTCGCAGAAGCTGGTCCGCGCGCCGTTCGCCGGTGATCTCGGCGTCCGCAAGGTCGAGGTCGGCCAGTATCTGACCGCCGGCACGGCCATCGTTTCGCTGACGGATCTGTCGGAGTTGTGGGCCAACTTCACGGTGACGGAAAAGGACTCGGGCAACCTCAAGGTCGGTCAGCCAGTCCGGTTGAAGGTCGACGCCTATCCGGGCCGCACCTTCGACGCCAAGATCACCACGATCGAGCCGCAGATCTCGGCCGACACCCGCAACATCCGCGTGCAGGCGACCATCTCCAATCCGGAGAAGATCCTGAAGCCCGGTATGTTCGTGACCACCACGGTGGTGCTCCCGGACAAGCCGGCCGTGGTCACCGTGCCGGAGACGGCAGTCGACTACACGCTGTACGGCGACTCGGTGTTCGTGATCACCGAGAAGAAGGAAGCCGACGGCAAGACCAGCCTGAGCGCGGTGCGCACTTTCGTGCAGACCGGCAACCGGGTCGAAGGTCGCGTCGAAATCGTCAAGGGCGTGAAGCCAGGCGACAAGGTCGTCGCGGTCGGCCAACTCAAGCTGCAATCGGGCGCGGCGGTGTCGATTTCGACCGACCCGGCTCCGCAGCTCCCGGCGCAGCCGCCGCGCTACTGACATCGTACACGTTGCAGCATGATCCGGCACGGCCGGGTCATGCGCAT
This sequence comes from Bradyrhizobium sp. 40, assembly GCF_023100925.1. Taxonomy (NCBI): domain Bacteria; kingdom Pseudomonadati; phylum Pseudomonadota; class Alphaproteobacteria; order Hyphomicrobiales; family Nitrobacteraceae; genus Bradyrhizobium; species Bradyrhizobium sp. 40. Next base: position 5,365,671 of record NZ_CP064688.1, on the reverse strand, counting down.
TGCAAGTCAAAGAAATCGAGATCGCCGCGATGCGCTTTACTGATATCTTCATCAAACGCCCGGTCCTGTCGGTCGTCGTCAGCCTGCTGATCCTGCTGATCGGCCTGCGCGCGGCGACGACGCTGCCGATCCGGCAATATCCGAAGCTGTCGAACACGGTCATCAACATCACGACCGTCTATCCGGGCGCATCCGCGGACCTGATCCAGGGCTTCATCACCACTCCGATCGAGCAGGCGGTCGCTTCCGCCGAAGGCGTCGACTACATTACCTCGTCCTCGGTGCTCGGCACCTCGACGATCCAGGTCTACATCAAGCTGAACTTCGATCCGAACCAGGCGCTGACCGAGGTTCTGGCCAAGACGAACTCGGTCAAATACCTGATCCCGAAGGAATCCAACGACCCGATTGTCACCAAGACCACGGGCCAGACCACGGCCGTGATGTATCTCGGATTCTCGTCCGAAGAGCTGTCGGGCTCGGCCATCTCGGACTATCTGACGCGCGTTGTGCAACCGGTGCTGTCGACCGTCGACGGCGTCGCCTCCGCCGACATTCTCGGCGGCCAGACCTTTGCGATGCGGCTGTGGCTTGATCCCCTGAAGATGGCCGGCCGCAACGTGTCGCCTGCGGATGTCGCGACCGCGATCACCGCCAACAACTTCCAGTCTGCGGCGGGGCAGACCAAGGGCTATCTCATCGTCTCGAACGTATCGACGAATACGGGCCTAACCGACGTCAACCAGTTCAAGAAGATGATCGTCAAGGCGAAGGACGGCGGCTTCGTGCGGATGGAGGACATCGCCACCGTCGAACTTGCGGCCCAAAGCACGGACGCGAGCGTCGCCTTCAACGGCGAGCACGCAATCTTCATCGGTGTGCAGGCAACGCCGCAGGGCAACCCGCTGACGCTGGTCAAGGGCGTGCGGGCGCTGTTCCCCGAGCTGGAGCGCAATCTGCCGCCGTCGATGAAGATGAAGGTCGCCTACGATTCGACCAAGTTCATCCAATCCTCGATCGACGAGGTCGAGAAGACACTGGGTGAAGCCGTGATCATCGTGATCGTGGTGATCTTCCTGTTCCTGGCGTCGTTCCGTTCGGTCATCATTCCCGTCGTCACCATCCCGCTGTCGATGATCGGCGTCTGCACGCTGATGCTGGCGCTGGGCTTCAGCTTCAACCTGTTGACCCTGCTCGCGATGGTGCTCGCGATCGGCCTCGTGGTCGACGACGCCATCGTCGTGGTGGAAAACATCCATCGGCATCTGGAGGAAGGGAAAACGCCGGTCCAGGCGTCGCTGGAAGGCGCGCGTGAAATCGTGGGTCCCGTCGTCTCGATGACCATCACGCTCGCGGCCGTGTACGCGCCGATCGGTTTCCTCGGCGGCCTGACCGGCTCGCTGTTCCGTGAATTCGCCTTCACGCTTGCGGGCTCGGTGATCGTGTCCGGCGTGATCGCGCTGACGCTGTCGCCGATGATGTGCTCGGTGCTGCTGAAGAACACTGAAGAGGGGCGCTTCGCCAAGCTCGTCAACAAGGTGTTTGGCGCGCTGACGCGGTGGTACGGGCGCAGGCTCGACCGCTCACTCGACTACAAGGCCATCACCGGCCTGTTTGCGGTGACCATCCTCGGGCTCGTCGGCTTCCTCTACATGCACACGTCGAAGGAGCTGGCGCCTGAGGAGGACCAGGGCATCGTGTTCGCGGTGACCAAGGCGCCGAAATACGCCAACATCGACTACGTCGACTTTTACGGCGAGAAGCTCGACAAGGAATTCCAGAAATTCCCCGAGACCGATCTGCGCTTCGTGCTGAACGGCATCAACGGCCCGCAGGGCGGTATCGCCGGCATGCTGCTGAAGCCATGGGAGGAGCGCAAGCGCTCGTCGATCCAGCTGAAATCGCTGGTGCAGGCCGAGCTTTCCAAGATCGAGGGCGTGCAGGCGTTCGCGTTCAACCTGCCGCCGCTGCCGGGCGGTCCGGGCGGCCTGCCGGTCCAGATGGTGATCAACTCCACCGCCAGTTTCCAGACTGTCTATGAGCAGATGGAGAAGCTGAAGGCTGCCGCCCGAAAGAGCGGAATGTTCATCGTCTCCGACAGCGATCTTGCCTACAACCAGCCGAACGTGAAGGTGACGATCAACCGCACCAAGGCGCAGGATCTCGGCATCAGCATGCAGAACCTCGGCAGCACGCTCGCGGTGCTGCTCGGCGGCAACTACATTAACCGCTTCAACCTCGAGGGCCGTTCCTATCAGGTCATCCCGCAGGTGCCGCGCGGCCAGCGGCTCTCGCCGGAATCGCTCGCCGGCTACTACGTGACGACCAACACCGGGCAGCAGCTTCCGCTGTCGACGGTGGTCTCGATCGAGACCAAGACCGAGCCGAATTCGCTGACCCATTACAATCAGCTCAATTCGGCGACCTTCTCGGCAGTGCCGATGCCCGGCGTGACCGTCGGTGCGGCGGTCGACTTCCTCGAGAGCGAGGCCAAAAACCTGCCGCAAGGCTTCAGCCATGATTATCTTGCTGACAGCAGGCAATATGTCCAGGAAGGCAACCAGCTCGCGATCACCTTCGGCTTCGCGCTGATCATCATCTTCCTGGTGCTGGCGGCGCAGTTCGAGAGCTTGCGCGATCCGCTGGTCATCATGATCTCGGTGCCGATGGCGATCGTTGGTGCGCTGATCCCGCTGTTCTTCGGCGTGGCGACCATGAACATCTACACCCAGGTCGGCCTGCTGACCTTGGTGGGCCTGATCACCAAGCACGGCATCCTGATGGTGGAGTTCGCCAACGAGCTCCAGATCAACGAGCGGCTCGATCGCCGCTCCGCCATCGAAATGTCGGCCCGTATTCGTCTGCGGCCGATCCTGATGACCACGGCCGCGATGGTGACGGGCCTGATCCCGCTGCTGACCGCGACCGGCGCTGGTGCGGCCAGCCGCTTCTCGATCGGTCTGGTGGTCGTGGCCGGCATGTCGATCGGCACGTTGTTCACGCTGTTTGTGCTGCCGGCGGTCTACGTGGTGCTGGCGACCGACCATCGCGCGGCGGCCGATTCCGAGCGGAACAAGCAGGTCAACGACCTCGACCTCAACGCCAAGGCGCTGCGGCCGACCTGAGGCCACGGATAAAGCGAACACGAGGGCGGCAGCGGCCAATCCGCTGCCGGCCTTTTCTATTTGCCTCGGGGGCTGGCTGCCATCAGGCTTTCCTGCGCTCGCGAGAGACAAGGTCCGGTCTTCTTGCTAGGTTCGGCGGGATGAGCCTTTCCCTCCATCCCGACACCCCGCAAGCACGAACGCTGCCGAGCGCAACGCCGGATGGCGTCGCGTCCGGTACGACGCCGGGGCAGGGAATCAGGACGCGGCTGTTCACCAAATATGTCGCGTTGTTCGTGGCCGTCGTCGCGATCGCGCTGCTGGCCAACGGGCTGTTCGAGGTCCTCTTCTATTATCGCGAGCACAAGGCCGCGCTGATCCGGGTTCAGCATGAACAGGCCGAGGCGGCCGCGGCCAAGATCGGTCAGTTCGTCAAGGAGATCGAGAGCCAGCTCGGCTGGACCACGCAGCTGCCCTGGTCGGCCGGCTCGATCGAGCAGCGCCGGTTCGATGCGCTGCGGCTGCTGCGTCAGGTGCCCGCGATCACCGAACTCGCCCAGGTCGATGCGACCGGCAAGGAACGGCTGCGGGTCTCGCGGCTTGCCATGGACGCGATCGACAGCGGGATCGACCTGTCGGCGGATCCGAAGTTTACCGAGGCGGTCGCTCACAAGATCTTTTACGGTCCGATCTATTTCCGCAGGGAGTCCGAGCCGTACATGACCCTGGCGCAGGCCGGGGCGCGCAAGGATGCCGGCGTCAGCATCGCAGAGGTCAATCTCAAGCTGATCTGGGACGTCGTGTCCCAGATCAAGGTCGGCGAGCACGGACATGCCTACGTGGTCGGTCCGGAGGGACGCCTGATTGCGCACCCCGATATCAGCCTGGTCCTGCGCAACACCGACATGTCCAGGCTCGCGCAGGTGAAGGCCGCGCAAGCCGGCGGCGGCACCATGCCGGACGCGCTACAGGAGGCGACCAACATCCAGGGGCAGAAGGTTCTGACGGCGTCCGCCCCGATTCCACCGCTCGGCTGGACCATGTTCGTGGAATTGCCGGTAGAGGAAGCCTACGCCTCCCTCTACGCCTCGCTGCAGCGGCTCGCGATCGTGCTGCTTGCCGCGTCGATCTTCGCGGTGCTTGCGGGGGTTTTCCTGGCGCGCCGCATGGTCGGTCCGATCCAGGCGTTGCGCAGCGGCGCCGAGCGGATCGGCGGCGGCGATTTCTCGCAACGCATCTCGATCAGAACCGGTGACGAGCTCGAGGGTCTCGCGGACCAGTTCAACCAGATGGGCGAGCGCCTGCAGGAATCCTATGCGGACCTTGAGAAAAAGATCGAGGTGAGAACGGCTGAGTTGACCGAGTCGCTCGAGCAACAGACGGCTACGTCGGAAGTGTTGCAGGTCATCAGTTCGTCTCCTGGCGAACTCACACCAGTGTTCCACAAGATGCTCGAGAATGCCACACGCGTCTGTGGTGCGAGTTTCGGCGTAATGAATCTGTGGGATGGTGAGAGTTTCACGATTGCTGCGGACTACAATGTGCCACCTGCGTTCGCGGCCTCGCGAAAAGATATCGCGATCCGTCCTCATCCGGACAGCGCGCTTGCTGCGGTTGTCAGGACACGTCAAGTTGTCCACGTTGACGATGTGCAGCAAACTCCGGCCTATCTCGCCGGAGGTCCGACCATTCGTGGAATCTCCGACGTCGCCGGCGCCCGGACGATCGTCATCGTGCCCATGATGAGGGAAAGCGAGCTGATCGGAACCGTTGCGGTTTATCGCAAGGAGGTCCGGCCTTTCACCGACAAGCAAATCGCGTTGGTTGAGAACTTCACGAAACAAGCCGTCATCGCGATCGAGAACACGCGACTTCTGAACGAGTTGCGCAAGCGTACGACGGAGCTGTCGCAATCCCTCGACGATCTTCGCAGCGCGCAGGACCGCCTGGTCCAGACCGAGAAGTTGGCGTCGCTCGGCCAGCTCACGGCGGGGATCGCGCACGAGATCAAGAACCCGCTCAATTTCGTCAACAATTTCTCGGCGGTGTCGACCGAGCTGATCGACGAGCTCAACGAGGCCCTGCAAGCGGCCCCGCTCGACGGCAAGACTAAGGAGGAGGTCGAAGAGCTGACCGGGATGCTCAGGAGCAACCTCGAAAAGGTGGTGCAGCACGGCAAGCGCGCCGACTCCATCGTCAGGAACATGCTCTTGCATTCGCGCGAAGGCTCGGGCGAGCACCGTCCGGCCGACATCAATGCCATCGTCGAGGAAAGCCTCAACCTCGCCTATCATGGCGCGCGCGCCGAGAAGCCCGGCTTCAACGTCACGATCGAGCGCGGCTTCGACCCCGCCGCAGGCATGGTCGATATCTATCCGCAGGAGATTACGCGAGTCTTCCTCAATCTGATCTCGAACGGCTTCTACGCCGCGGCCAAGCGCAAGGAGAGCGCGGCAGATGCCTTCGAGCCCACCCTGCGCGCGGCCACAAAAACTCTCGGCGACAGGGTCGAAATCCGCATTCACGACAACGGCACCGGCATCCCGTCCGAGGTGAAGGAGAAGATGTTCAATCCCTTCTTCACCACCAAGCCGGCCGGCGAGGGCACCGGGCTCGGCCTTTCCATGAGCCATGACATCGTGGTGAAACAGCACGGCGGCACGATCAACGTGAACACCGCACCCGGCGTATTCACCGAATTCATCATCACCCTGCCGCGCATGATGGCGGCGGGCGGCACTTCCGGAGGCAAGTCTTGAACGTTTACATCCTGGTCGTCGATGACGAGCCTGACGTCGAGGCGCTGTTCCGGCAACAGTTTCGGCGCGATTTGCGCGCCGGCCGCTTCCAGATGGAATTCGCGTCGTCGGCACCCGATGCGCTGAAACTGGCCGCCGAGGTTCGCGATCCCTCGTTGATCCTGATTTTGTCCGACATCAACATGCCCGGCATGAGCGGGCTCGACATGCTACCGAAAGTACGCGCCGCGCATCCGGATGTTCCCGTCATCATGATCACCGCCTATGGCGACGCCGAGACGCGCCGGAAGGCGATCGAGCGCGGTGCAGTCGGGCTTCTCACCAAGCCGATCGATTTCGCGCTTCTGCGGCAGGAAATCGACACGAGGCTCGGGCAAGCCGCATGACCGCGACCATCCTTTTCGTCGACGACGAGCCGGATCTCGAGGCGTTGGTCCTGCAAAAATTCCGCCGGCAGATTCGCGATGGGTCTGTGACCATCATGTTTGCGCGCGACGGCCTCGAGGCGCTGCAGTCGCTCGAGCAAAACCCGCATGTGGATATGGTGGTCTCCGACATCAACATGCCCCGGATGGATGGGTTGTCGCTTCTGGCGAAGCTCCAGGAAGCCGAAGACAAGAAGTCCACCATCATCGTGTCGGCCTATGGCGACATGAGCAATATCCGCACTGCGATGAACCGCGGTGCGTTCGACTTCCTGACCAAACCGATCGACTTCGCCGACCTGGAGATGACCATCCAGAAGACCATTCGCCACATCGAAATGCTGCGTGAGGTGCGAGGTCGCCAGGCGGAAGCAGAGCGCGCCCATGCCGCGCTCTCGCGTCATTTCTCGCCCGAACTCGCCAAGCGTCTGGCGGCCAGCGGTGAGAGCGAGGGAATCGAAGTGCAGTGGCGCGATGTCGCGACCATCTTCACGGATATTACCGGCTTCACCTCGCTGGTCGAGAGTGCGCCGCCGGAGACGCTGGGCGCGCTTCTCAACGAGTATGTCGGCGGCATGACCGAGATCGTCTTCGCGCACGAGGGGACTGTCGCCAAGATCATCGGCGATGCGATCCAGGTGCTCTTCAACGCACCCGGCGATCAGCCCGATTACGCGACGCGCGCTGTCGCCTGCGCCCACGATCTCGACGCCTGGGCGGAGGATTTTTCCGCGCGCTGGAAGGTGAGAGGCGTGAATTTCGGCACCACCCGCATCGGCATTCACGCCGGGCCGGCTCTGGTCGGAAATTTCGGCGGCAACCGGTTTTTCGACTACACCGCGTATGGCGACTCCATCAACATCGCGGCGCGACTGGAAGCCGCGAACAAGCATCTGGGCACGCGGATTTGCGTCAGTGGCAGCATTGCCGAGGCGGCTGAGAATTTTCGGGGTCGTCCCGTCGGGGAGCTGATGCTGCGTGGACGCAGCGAGCCGTTGCGCGCTTTCGAGCCACTGACGCCAGCCCAATTCGCTGCGCCGGAAACGGCGCTGTACTCCGAGGCGTTTGCCAAGATGGAGGCCGGCGATGCCGCCGCGATGCCGGCCTTCGCCGCGCTGGTCGGCATGCATGCCGGCGATTCCCTGGCCGGCTTTCACCTGAAGCGCCTGCTTAACGGCGACAAGGGCATTCGCATGCAACTGGAATAGGAGTCCGACATGATTGGTGAATTCTCCGCCGGCAACTACCGTTTCATTCCGTCAGTATTCCAATATTCGGCCGGTGCGGCCGCGGACGATGGCTACGAGATCGAGCGCGTCCGCTTCGACCGGCTGGTGCCGCTCGCGGAAGGGTTTGCGCTTGCCGCGAAGTATATTCGGGAGGCGGGGCGGCCGCTGACGGCGTTCTGCGCCTGCGAACTGCGCTCGCCCGCGGCCTTCAGCGAGGAAGGCTTTCGCGCGTTCAACCTGCACTATGTAAAGACGCTGTCCGAATGGGGCATCTTCGACGGCAGCACCAATCCGGTGGCGCGCAGCAATGTCTGTCCCGAGGTCGATCCGCCGGCCGAGCCGTCGTTCTATGCGTTCTCCTTCACGCGGCCGACTAGCTCGAAGACGCCGAGCTTCGTGATATCAGGCGGCGCCGAGGCGCGCGAGGGCGGTGGGACCTATGTCGAGCGCACCGTGCGCTACCGCGACCTCAGCCCGGAGGGCCTTCGCGAGAAGGTGCGCTTCACGACGACGTCCCAGATGGAGAACAGGATGACGGCCTTCGGCTTCGGCTGGAAGGACACGACCGGCGTGCAGGCCTATTCCGTGCACGATTTCCACCACGCGCTGGTCGACGAGCTCGTCCGCCGCGGGGCGTTGCGGTCCGGCCTGACTTGGCACTATGCCCGGCCGCCGGTGGTCGATCTCGAATACGAGATGGATTGCCGCCGCGTGATGCGCGAGACCGTGATCTAGCGCTGGCGCGGATCGAGCGCGTCGCGCAGGCCGTCGCCGAGCAGGTTCAGCGACAGCACCACGAGGAAGATCGCTAGCCCCGGCCAGATCGCCATCCAGGGCGCCTGGGTCAGGAAGCGCTGCGCTGCGTTGAGCATGCTGCCCCAGGATGGCGCCGGCGGCTGCTGGCCGAGACCCAGGAAGGACAGCGCGGCTTCGGCGATGATGGCAGCCGCAATCGACAGCGTCGCCTGCACCAGCAGCGCCGGCAGGATGTTCGGCAGGATGTGCGAGAACGCGATCCGCCACGGCGGATTGCCGAGTGCGCGCGCCGCCTCGACATAGTCCTCAGCCTTGACGTTCAACACCTGGCCGCGGGTCAGGCGGATGAAGATCGGGGTTGCCGAGATGCCGATCGCGATCATGGCGTTGCCGAGGCTCGGACCGAGGAATGCGGCGAGCGCGATCGCCAGGATCAGGAATGGGCAGGCCAGCATCGCGTCGGTCATCCGGCTGATCAGCGCATCGACGAAGCCGCCGCGATAGCCGGCGAGCAGGCCAAGCGGAACGCCGACGCCCAGCGCGATCGCGACCGAGATGAGGCCCGCGAGCAGCGACGCGCGGGCGCCGTAGACGACGCGGCTCAGGATGTCGCGACCGAGCTCGTCGGTGCCGAACCAGTGCGCCGCAGTGGGCGGCTTGCGGACCAGGCTCCAGCTCGTCGCGATGGGATCGTAGGGCACGACGAACGGCGCGAGCAGCGCGATCCCAACGAACAACGTGATCATCACAAGTCCGAACACTGCGGCCTTGCGTTTGAACAAGCGGCGCCGGGCGCGACGCGCCGGGCTGTCCAGCTCGTCAGCCTGCGCGATGGGAGCGGCGGGCAGGGCGGCATCGGTCATGAGTCTAGCCCCGCAGCCGCGGATTGACGAGGATGTAGGCGACATCGGCAACCAGGTTCAGCGCGATGTAGACCGTCGCCGTCACCAGCACGACGCCCTGTACGACGGCGTAGTCGCGGTTGAACACGGCATCCACGATCAGTTTGCCGAAGCCGGGAATGGAGAAGATCTGCTCGGTCAGAACTGCCCCCGACAACAGCGTGCCGAGCTCGAGCGCGCCGAGCGTGATGATCGGCGTGAGTGCGTTACGCATGGCGTGCTTGAGGATGACCGAGCGCTCTGACAATCCCTTGGCGCGCGCGGTGCGGACGTAGTCGCTTTCCAGCACCTGGAGCATGGCGCTCCGGGTGTGCCGCATCAGGACTGCGGAAATCGCGTTGCCGAGCACGAAGGCCGGCATGATGGTGGCGGCGAGGCTCGCACGCCAGTTCTCGGTCAGCGGCACGTAGCCGGACGCCGGCAGCCAGCCGAGTTCGATCGAGAACAGGAAGATGAGCATGATGCCGAGCCAGAAATTTGGCGTCGAGATGCCCCACAGCGCGAACAAATTGGCGCAATAGTCCCAAACGGTGCCCTTCTTCACGGCGGAGACAATGCCGGCGGGAATTCCGATCAGGAGAGCGATCAACATCGCCATCGAGCCGAGCTGGAGCGTCACCGGCAGCTTCTGCGCGATCAGCTCGCGCACCGGCATCTTGTTGCGTAGCGACTCTCCGAAATTGCCGATCAGGACTCCCTTGAGCCAGTAGACGTACTGCACGGGAATCGGCTGATCGAGCCGGTATTGCTGGCGAATCTGCTCGATCACGGCGGGATCGCGCTCCTCGCCTGCCATCACCAGCGCCGGATCACCCGGCAACAATTGCTGGAGCGAGAAGATCAGTACCGACACGAAGAACAGTGTCGGAACGATCTGCACAATGCGGCGGGCGAGGAAGTTCAGCATAGTCGCACGCCTGTTCCGGACGATGTCGCCGTCACTTAAACTTAAGCCCGACCACGCGCACGAGGCCATCTGGCATCTGCTTATAGCCCTGGAGCTTGGTCGTATGCGCGATCAGGAGCGTGCGGTGATAGATGTATATGATCGGCAGGTCGTCGAGCAGGATCTTGTTCAGCTTGGCGTAGATCGCCTTGCGCTCCTCGACGTTGGACGTCGCCCTTCCTTCTTCCAGCAGCTTATCGGCCTCCGGATTCGAATAGACGCCATCGTTCTGCGGTGCCTTGCTGCGCATGAAGATGTAGGAGTTGCCGTCTGGGTCGATGCGGCCGCTCCAGTTGATCTGGAAGATCTGGAACTCGCCGGCCTGGGCCTGCTTGAAGGTGGTCGCGAATTCGACCGCGCGGATCTTGATGTCGAAGCCCGCTTCCGCGGCCATCGACTGGATCACCTGGGCAACCGCTTCGTTCTCCGCGCCTTTGGGAATCATGTAATCGACGGTCACCGGCGAAGTGATTCCGGCTTCCTTCAGAAGCGCCTTGGCCTTCGCGATGTCGCGGCCACGAACCGGAAATGCCTTCTGGTAGTAGGGATGGGTAGGGCTGACCCATTGATTGCCCGGGGTGAATTCGCCGTTGAACACGACCTGGTTGAGAGCCTCGCGATCGATCGACAGATCGAGCGCCTGCCGGACTTTCGCCGATTGGCTCAGCGGCCCCTTGCTCTTGTCGTTGCCGATATTGACCGTGAGGCCGAGATAGCCGAGTTCCGGTGCCGTCGACAGCACGAGCCGCGAATCGGCGCGGACGTCCTTGATGTCGGTCGCGAGCACGCGCTCGATCAGATCGAGTCCGCCGGACTTCAGGTTGGCAAGGCGCACCGTGGCATCGACGATTGGCAGGAATACCACCCGGTCGATATGGATGTTGTCCTTGTTCCAGTAGTCGGCGAATCTCTCGAACACCATGCGGTCCTGCTGCACGCGCTCGACGAATTTGTAGGGACCGGCGCAGACCGGATGCAGGCCGAACTTGTCGCCGGCTTCCTTGGCGGCCTTCGGCGACACCATCATGCCGGAGCGGTCGGTCAGCTGGGCGATCAACGGGGAGTAAGGCGTCTTGAGCACCAGCTTGATGGTCAGGGGATCGACGACCTCGACATGGTCGACGCTGGCGAGCTCGGACTTCCGGAACGAGGTCGGCAACGTCATGTGACGCTCGATCGAGAACTTTGCCGCTTCCGCGTCGAGCGGTTCGCCATCGTGGAATTTCACGTTAGGCCGCAGCTTGATGATCATCTCCTTGCCGTCGGCCGACGTCTCATGGGACAGCGCGAGCTGCGGCACGATGTTGAGCTTCTCGTCGATGTCGAACAGCTTGTCGCAGAAGGCGGAGAACACGATGCGGCCGACATAGGTGCGGCCGATGCTGGGATCGAGGATGTCAGGATCCTCGGCGATGCCGATGCGAAGCGTGGTCTGGGCTTGGGCCTGGGTTTGGGCCGCGCTCACGAGCGACGTCAGCAATGCCGACGCCAGGAGTGCCAAACGCATAGGACTCATCGCTCTCAACCTCTGTTTTGCGGCTATGCCGGGTTCGTCACCAATGAACTAACCCCGCTGCCGCGGACTGCTTCCGGGCCGCCGCTGAAGGCGGCGACCAATTTTTCGAGAACCGGGGAGAAGCCGCCGTCCGTTGGGACTATCGCCTCGGACGACGGCAACTCCGACGTACGGTGGCATGCCGTTGCATGTCCGATGCCATCCGGCACGAGCTGAGGCATTTCGCTGCGGCAACGGTCGACCACGTAGGGGCAGCGGGTGTGGAAGCGGCATCCCGGCGGCGGATTGAGCGCGCTGGGGATCTCTCCCTGCAGCACAATCCGGCTGCGCTTTGCCCGCGGTTTAGGCACCGGGATCGCGGATAGCAGGGCCCGGCTATAGGGATGGCGGGGTGCGGCAAACAGCGCGTCCGCCGCCGCCGTCTCGACGATCTGGCCGAGATTCATCACCGCCACGTGGTCGGCGATGTGCTTGACCACCGCGAGGTCGTGCGAGACGAAAATGTAGGCCAGCCCAAGCCGGTCCTGGAGCTCGCGCAGCAGATTGAGGATCTGCGAGCGGATCGAGACGTCGAGCGCCGAGACCGGCTCATCGCAGATGATCAGTTTCGGCTCGACCGCGAGCGCGCGGGCGATGGCGATGCGCTGGCGCTGGCCGCCGGAAAACTCGTGCGGGTAACGCCGCGCCAGCCGCGGCTCCAGTCCGACCAGCCGCAAGATCTCCTCGACGCGTTCGCGCCGCCGGGCGGGCGGCACCAGGTTGTGCAGCGCCAGCGGCTCGGTCAGGATCTGGCCGACGGTCATGCGCGGATTGAGCGAGGCGTAGGGATCCTGGAAGATGATCTGCGCCTCGCGGCGAAAGGCGCGCAGCGCGCCGGCGTCGAGCGAGAGCAGATCGCGGCCTTCGAACCGGATCGTGCCTGCATCCGGCTCGATCAGCCGCAGCACCAGGCGGCTGACGGTGGATTTGCCGCAGCCGGATTCGCCGACCAGCGCCAGCGTCCTACCGGCATCGAGCGAGAAGGAAACGCCATCGACGGCTTTGACATGCGCCAGCGCGCGGCCGAACAGCGAACGCTCGGCGACGAAATGCTTGACCAGGCCATCGACCTCGAGCAGCGCCATCACGACACCAGACGTTCGAGCGGCGCGCGGATGCAGCGCGAGAGGTGGCCGGGACTGACCTCGACGAGCGGCGGCGGCGCCTTGGTGCAGGCAGCCAGCACGAAGGGGCAGCGCGCGGCGAAGCGACAGCCGGCGGGCGGCTGCGCCATGTTCGGAACCATGCCTTCGATCGTGGCAAGCTGTTCGGCGCGATGGTCGAGCCGCGGGATCGAGCCGAGCAGGCCGACGGTGTAGGGATGTTGCGGCGCCGAGAACAGCTCGTCCACCGCCGCGCGCTCGACGATCTCGCCGGCATACATCACCGCGACCTCGTCGCAGACTTCCGCGACGACGCCGAGATCATGGGTGATCAGGATAATGGCGGCGCCGCTCGCCGCCTTCAACTCGCGCATCAGCTCCAGGATCTGCGCCTGCAGGGTGACATCGAGGGCGGTGGTCGGCTCGTCCGCGATCAGCAGCCGCGGGTCGCAGGCAAGCGCCATCGCGATCATGACGCGCTGGCGCATCCCGCCCGAGAGCTTGTGCGGATATTCGTCGATCCGCCGCTCGGGCGAGGGGATGTGGACGCGACGCAACAGATCGATCGCCCGCTCGCGCGCACTCCTCCGCGAACCGCCGCGGTGGCGCAAAATCGTCTCGACGATCTGGTCGCCGATCGTGAAGCTCGGATTGAGCGAGGTCATCGGCTCCTGAAAGATCATCGCGAGCCGGTTGCCGCGAAGGTCGCGCAGCGTCTGGTCCGACGTCTTAAGGAGGTCGAAACCGTCGAAGCGGATCGCGCCGGAGATCTCCGCGCTCTGCTTCGGCAGCAGGCCCATGATCGCCAGCGACGTCACGCTCTTGCCGCAGCCGGATTCGCCGACGAGGCCCAGCGTCGCGCCATTGGCGACGCTGAGATCGACGCCGTCGACCGCATGGGTAACGCGGCCGTCGTCGCCGTGAAAACGAATGCGCAGATCGCTGATCTCGATGAGGGGGCTCGGGTTCATGAGCGTTTTGCGCGCGCTGCGGCAATGCTGGCGTCGATGACGCTGCGATCGGTGTTGCCGGCCGGGTTCTGCCGCGTCGGCATGGAGGCGCGGAAGTGGACCCAGAGCTCGTGGCTGACCCGTTCGAGCCGCTCGAGCTCACCGAGCGGATCGGGATGATCGTCGGCGCGCAGGTCCAATGCCGGCCATTCCTCCTCGCCGTGGATCAGGAGCGCGGCGGACTGCTTGCCGCGCTTGTCGCCGCCAGCGGCTTCACCCGCGCGCATCGCGGCGAGCAGGCGGCGCGGAAACGGCAGGCTGTCATTGGCGATATAGGTTTTTGCGGTCTCGTCGAGCACATCGGCGCCCGCGAGCATGTTGCCGGCGATCGAGAAGCCGCTGCCCGCGATGTGCCCGCACCAATCGACGCAGTTGCGCCCGGTATGCGCGGCAATCGCGCCACTGGCGTCCATGATGTGGATCTGGCGGCTTTCGCGGCCGTCGTCGGTCGCGAGCACGGCGGCCAGCGCGTCGTGCGCGTTGAGACCCTGACGCAGCAGCTTGACGCCGTCGATCCCGTAATAAGGATTGACGAAGGCCTGCGTCGCGATGGCGCCAAGGCCCGCAGCGATGTAAGGCACTCGCGCGCCGACGGCGAAGAAGCGCGTGGCAACGGCGATGCCAAACTGGCCGGTAGCAGAATCGCGCGCGATGATCGACCAGGTCATGTGCTGCCTTTAGCGCCCTGCGGCGTAGCCCTGCATGCCGCGTGGATTGGCGGCGGCGCGGCGACGCGGACCGACGCGCGAGGCCGCGGTGAGACGGCCTTCCGACCAGTCCGGTCCGACCTCGACGATATGTCCGCGTTCGCGAAGATTTTCGATCGTCGCCTTCGGCACGCGGTTCTCGACCACGAGCACGCCGGGGCGCGCGGTGCGGGGCCAGAACGAGATCGGGAAATGCTCGGAGTGCCAGGCCGGGGCGTCGATCGCTTCCTGGAGATTGAGGTTGCAATGGACGTGCCGCAGGAAGAACTGCGTGATCCACTGATCCTGCTGGTCGCCGCCGGGCGAGCCCCAGGCGAGATAAGGCTCGCCGTCGCGCAATGCCATGGTGGGGGACAGCGTGGTGCGCGGCCGCTTGCCGGGCGCGAGCGAACTCGGTTGGTTCTCCTCCAGATCGAACATCTGCGCGCGGCTGCCGAGGCAGAAGCCGAGCTCGGGAATGATCGGCGATGATTGCAGCCAGCCGCCGGACGGCGTCGACGACACCATGTTGCCGGCCTTGTCGATGATGTCGAAATGCACGGTGTCGCCGCGCACCTCGCCGAAGCGGCCCACCGTCGGTTCACCGGCGCCGAGCGCGCCGACAGCCTCGCGCTGGCCCTCGGCGCGGCGCAGCTTGACCACGCCGCCAAAGCCCTCGATCGCACCGGGCCGGAGATCGAGCGAGGCGTTGTCGGTGACGAGCTTGCGGCGCTCGTTGTTGTAGGCATCCGACAGCAGCGTTCCGATCGGGATCTCGCTGAACTCGGGATCGCCGTAGAATTTCTCGCGGTCGGCGAAGGCGAGCTTGGCGCATTCGATCTGGAGATGGATGAATTCCGGCCCGGTCGGGTCCAGCCCATCGAGCGCAAAGCCCTTCAGCAGCGCGAGCTGCTGCAGCGTCACCGGACCCTGGCTCCAGACCCCGGCCTTGCAGACAGTGTAGCGGCCATAATCGTAGGTGAGCGGGGCCTCGACCTTCGGCTGCCAGCGCGCCATGTCATCGGCGGTCAGCACACCGCGATGTGGCGAGCCGCTGACGTCCATCACGTCCTGCGTCCGGCAGAATTTGTCGATGGCTTCCGCGACGAAACCCTGCGACCACGCCTTGCGTGCGCGCTCGATCTCGGCGTCGCGGCCGCCGCCGCCACTTTCGGCTTCGCTCAGGATTCGCGCATAGGTCGCCGCAAGTGTCTTGTTGGTGAAGAGCGTGCCGGGCTTTGGCACTTCGCCGTTCGGGAGATAGACGGCGGCTGACGTCGGCCAGTGCTTGCGGAATAATTGCTCGACAGTCTGGATCGTGGCGCAGGCGCGCTCGACCAGCGGATAGCCGTCGCGCGCATAGGAGATCGCGGGCTCCAGCACGTCGCGCACGCGCATCGTGCCGTAGTCACGCAGCAGCATCATCCAGGATTCGAAGGTGCCGGGGACGCAGGCTGCGAGCAGGCCGGTGCCGGGCACCATGTCGAGGCCTTCGCTCTTGTAATGCGCGATGGTGGCGCGAGCCGGTGCCGGACCCTGACCGCAGATCACCTCGGTGCGGCCGCGCTTCACGTCGTGCACGATGATCGGAACGTCGCCGCCGGGGCCGTTCAGATGCGGCTCGACCACCTGGAGCGTGAAAGCGGTGGCGACGCCGGCGTCGAACGCGTTGCCGCCCTTTTCCAGGATGGCCATGCCGATGGCGGTCGCGATCCAGTGCGTGGTCGCGACGACCCCGAAGGTGCCTTCGATCTCGGGGCGTGTCGTGAAGGGATCGGGATTGACGATGCTGGCCATGGACTACCTCATTTGCGGCGCGCGCAATTGATCACAGGGCCAGGCCGCCGCCAAATGCGCAGGCTGCATGGCACGCGCGCGTCACGCCGGCACCGGCGCGGTGTTGACCGCATGGCAGGCGACGCCGTCGACCAATTCAGGTGCTTTCTTGCGGCAGAGATCGAACGCCAGCGGGCAGCGCGGATTGAAGGCGCACCCGGGCGGCGGATTGATCGGGTTCGGGATCTCGCCCTTCACGGGAATGCGCTGGCGGCCGCTCATGGCGAGATCGGGCACGGCGCCGAGCAGCATCTTGGTGTAGGGCATGCGAGGACGAGCAAACAGCTCACGTCCTTCCGCGATCTCGACGATGCGGCCGAGATACATCACGCCGACGCGGCTCGCCATGTGGCGAACGACGGCGAGGTTGTGGCTGATGAACATGTAGGTCAGGCCGAACTTGTCCTGGAGGTCGCGCATCAGGTTCAGGATCTGCGCTTGCACGGAGACGTCAAGCGCGGAGGTTGGCTCGTCGCAGACAATGAACTCCGCGTCGGAGGCGAGCGCGCGAGCGATCGCGATTCGCTGGCGCTGGCCGCCCGAGAATTCGTGCGGAAATTTCAACCTGTCGTCGGGATGCAGGCCGACAAGGCTGAGCAACTCGCCGACCCGGGCCTGGATGTCGCGCTCGCCCTCGATCAGGTCGAACGCGCGGATCGGCTCGGAGATGATGGCGTCGACCCGGAAGCGTGGGTTCAGGCTCGCATAGGGATCCTGAAAGATCATCTGGATGCGGCGGCGCAGTTTCCGCCGCGCCTGGGCCTGCCGCGGATCGGTCATCGAGATGCCGTCGATCAAGACGTTGCCGGAGCTTGGCGGCAGCAAGCCGACGACCATCCGCGCCACCGTGGTCTTGCCCGAGCCGGATTCGCCGACCAGTGCAAAGGTCTCGCCCTTCCTGATGTCGAAGGTGACGCCATCGACGGCCTTGAGATATTCGAGCTGCCCGCCTTCAAGCATACGGTTGAGCCAGGGTTTCGAGACGTCGAAGACGCGGCGCAGATTCGTGGCCTGGACGAAGGGAGTGCTCATGCCGCGCTCTCCGCCGGCACGCTGTCATAGAGATGGCAGGCGACCGATTGCGCGCCCCGTGGCAGCGGCTCCGGCCGCTCGACACGGCAGCGATCGAACGCCAACGCGCAGCGCGGGTTGAACGAGCACCCGCGCGGAATCGCCGACAATCGCGGCATCGAGCCGGGAATTTGCACCAGGCGCTTGTCGTCGCCCGCGAGCGTCGGGATCGCGCCCATCAAGCCCTTGGCGTAAGGATGCAGCGCGTTCTGCACGACATCCTGCACCGGACCGATCTCGGCAACGCGGCCGGCATACATCACCGCGACCCGGTCGGAGGTCTCGGCGATCACGCCCATGTCGTGGGTCACCAGCATCACCGCAGTGCCGTGGTCGCGGCCGAGACGCTTGATGAGCGAGATGATTTGCGCCTGCACGGAAACGTCGAGCGCGGTGGTCGGCTCGTCGGCGATGATCAGCTCCGGTTCGGCGCAGATCGCGAGCGCAATCACCACGCGCTGGCGCATGCCGCCGGAGAATTCATGCGGATAACCGTCGATGCGCTTTTCCGGAGCCGGGATCCCGACTTCGGCGAGCAGGTCGATGGCGCGGCGACGGGCGGCGGTCTCGGACAGGTTCAGATGCGTTCTGATCGTCTCGATGAGCTGGTCGCCGATCTTGTACAGCGGATTGAGCGAGGTGAGGGGGTCCTGGAAGATCATGCCGATACGTTTTCCACGCACGCGGCGCATCTCTTCCGGCGGCAGATTGTCGATGCGCAGGCCGGAGAGGCGGATCTCGCCGCCCGAGATGCGGCCCGGGGAATCGATCAGGCCAATGACCGCGAGTCCGGTGACCGATTTACCGGCGCCGGATTCGCCGACAACGCCGAGCACCTCGCCTTTGGCGATGTCGAAGGAGACATTATCGATCGCGCGCAGCGTGCCCCGGCGGGAGGCGAACTCGACCTGAAGATTACGAACGGAGAGAACGGGCTCGGTCATGAACGCTGCATACTCATCGGAGTTTCGGGTTAAGCGCATCGCGCAGCCAGTCGCCGAGCAGATTGATCGACAGGATCAGCGCCGCGAGTGCGATTCCAGGGAAGGCGACGATCCACCATTCGCCCGCGAACAGATAGTTGTTGCCGATGCGGATCAGCGTGCCCAGCGATGGCATGGTCTCGGGCATCCCCGAGCCGAGGAACGACAGCGTCGCTTCGGTGATGATAGCGAGCGCGAGATTGATGGTGGCGATGACGAGAATCGGCCCCATCGTGTTCGGCAGCACGTGGCGCAACATGATCACCGGGGCGGGCAGGCCAATGAGCTGGGCGGCGGCGACATAGTCCTTGTTCTTCTCGACCATGACGGAGCCGCGCACGGTGCGGGCATATTGCACCCAGAAGCTCAACCCGATCGCGAAGACCAGGACAGCCAGCATGCTCATCTCGTCGAGCTTGTTGCCGAAAACCGATTTGGCGATGCCGTTGATCAGCAGCGCGATCAGGATCGCCGGGAATGAAAGCTGCACGTCGGCGATGCGCATGATCAGCCCGTCGACGGCACCGCCGAAATAACCGGCCGTCAGCCCGAGCAGGATGCCGATCGCGCCGGAGAAGACGACGCCGAGCACGCCGACGAGAAGCGAGATGCGCATGCCGTAAAGAATCGCGGACAATACGTCCCGGCCTTGTTCGTCGGTGCCGAGCAGGAACGGGCTCTGGCCGTCTGAGGTCCATAATGGCGAGATGCGCGAGTTCATCAGCTGGAGCTGCGCCGGGTCGAAGGGATTTTGGACCGATAGCACCGAGGCGAGGATCGCGAGCAGGAAGAACAGCAGCGTCACCGCCGCTGCGACCATGGTGATTTTGGAGCGGCGAAATGAATAGAACAGGTCGCTGTCGAGCGCGCGTTTAATCCAACCCGGCGCGTCGGCGCGCGGGCCGCGTTCTTCGACCTTGTGCGGGACGACGGCTTCGCTCATTCAATGTGCCCGGCTGATCGTCGAGCGCAGCCGCGGATCGACGATGGTGTAGAGGATATCAACCACGAGATTGATGGTGACGAAGATCAGGGACACCATCATCAGATAGGCGGCCATGATCGGGATATCGACATTCTGCACGGCCTGCACGAACAGCAACCCCATGCCGGGCCACTGGAACACGGTCTCGGTGATGATCGCAAATGCAATTACCGAGCCAAATTGCAGGCCGGCCACCGTGATGACCGGGATCATCGTGTTGCGCAGCGCATGACCGTAATGGATGGCGCGGGTGGTGAGGCCGCGGGCACGGGCGAAGCGGATGTAGTCGGTGCGCATGACTTCGAGCATCTCGGTGCGGACCAGCCGCATGATCAGCGTCATCTGGAACAAACCCAGCGTGATCGAGGGCATGATCAGCGCCTTCAGTCCTGACAGCGTCAGCAGACCCGTCGTCCACCAGCCGATATGCACGACGTCGCCGCGCCCGAACGAGGGCAGCCAACCCAGCGTCACCGAGAACAGGTAGATCATGAGAATGCCGATCAAGAAGGTCGGCAGCGAGATGCCGATCAGCGAGATAGCCTGGAACGCGTGTGTGAGCCAGCTGTCGCGGCGAAGCGCCGAATAGACGCCCATCAGGATGCCACAGAGCATCGCGAAGATGGTGGCGCAGATCGCGAGCTCCAGGGTCGCGGGCATCCGCTCCATCAGAAGATTGGAGACAGGCAGGCGGAACTGGTAGGAGACGCCGAATTTGAACTGCGCAGCGTTGCCGATATAGCGGCCGAACTGCACGATCACGGGATCATCGAGGCCGAGCGATTTGCGGATAGCGGCGCGTTCGGCGCCGGACGTGTCCATCCCGACCATCTGGTTCACGGGATCGCCGGCGAAACGAAACATCGAGAAGGAGATGATCCCGACGGCGATCATGACACCAATGGCCTGAATGGCCCGGCGCAGTGTGAAAGCGAGCATCTGTTCCTTTCACATATCTTCAGTGGCACGCATCATTGCGTTAGCCCGAAACAGCAAGTCCCGGAAGCCAGATCTTGAAAACGATGGCTTCCGGGACTTCACAACTTGTCGACGCCTACTCGTCCTGCTTGGTCGCCCAGTAGAGCATGACCATGTTGTCCGCACGCTGGGTCAACTTCACCTTCTTCGAGACGCCCCAGGCGAGCGCCTGCTGGTGCAGCGGGACGTAGGCCCAGTCCTTGATCGAGACCTCGAAGGCCTGCTTGATCAGGAGATCGCGCTTGCCCGTATCGGGTTCCACGAGAACCTTGTCGGCGAGTTCATCGAACTGCTTGTTGCAATAGCCGGCGAGATTGGCTTCGCCGCGGTTCGGATCCTTGGGATCGTCCCGGCAGCCCATGATGTCGTGCAGCACGTTATGGGAGTCGAGGGTATCCGGGGTCCAGCCCAGCATGAACAGCGAAGTCTTGTAGCCGCCGGGCTTCAGCACCTTGGCGAAATACAGGGCCTTGGGTTGCGCCAGCAGCTCCACTTTGAGGCCGATGCGGGCGAGCATGCCGACGACCGCCTGACATATCGCGGCGTCATTGACGTAGCGATCGTTGGGGCAGTCCATCGTGACTTCGAAACCCTCGGGATAGCCGGCGTCAGCCAGGAGCTTCTTGGCGGCGTCGGGATCGAGCTTCGGCCGGGTGAAATCCTTCGAGGCAAAGATCTCTGGTGCGACCATCAATGCGGACGGCGTAGACAGTCCGCGCATGACGCGATTCTTGATCAGGTCGATGTCGATTGCCCTGTAGACGGCTTCGCGGACGCGAACGTCCTTGAATGGGTTCTTGCCCTTGACGTTGGAGTACAAGAGCTCGTCACGCGCCTGATCCATGCCGACAAAGATGGTGCGGAGTTCAGGTCCCGTCAGCACGGTGGCGTTCGGACTCGCTTTCACGCGCTCGATGTCCTGGACCGGAACCGGCTCGATCACGTCGACCTCGCCGGACAACAGCGCCGCAACACGCGTGGCGGGGTTGGCGATCGGCGTGAAGATGATCTCCTTCAGATTATGTTCCGGCTTGCGCCACCAGTTCGGATTGGCCTTGAAGACGGTCTTCACGCCCGGCTGATGGCTGTCGATCGTGAAGGCGCCGGTGCCGTTCTCATGGAGCGAGGCGTAGCTCGGGGTCGTCGCGGCGGCGGGCGTCGGTGCCACCGCATCGTTCGCCTCTGCCCATTTCTTGTCCATGATGTACCAGGTGGCCCACAGCGCCGTCAGAATGGGATTGGGCGAGGTCAGGATGAAATCGACGGTGTAATCGTCGATCTTGACCACCTTGGCATCGGCGGGAACGCGGCTCTGGAAATTCGAACCTTTCGCCCGCACGCGTTCGGCCGAGAACACCACGTCGTCCGCAGTGAACGGGTCGCCGTTGTGGAATTTGACGTCCTTGCGCAGGTGAAAGCGCCAGCGTGTCGGCTCCGGCGTCTCCCAGCTTTCGGCGAGTGCCGGGACGATCTTCAGGTCCTTGCCGCGGGCAACCAGGCCCTCATAGACATGACCGAGATGCGCGCTGGTGGTCGACTCGTTCAGCGTGTACGGGTCGAGCGACTTGAGCTCACCCTGGTTGGCATAGCGCAGCGTCTGGCTCGACGCCGGCGAGACCGCCAACGCAAGCATACTGGCGAGCGTCGCCGCAAACAGACTTCGTCCGACTGACATTCTTGACCTCTCCACTCGCCCGCACCGTCATTTTTGATTGTTCGGCGGGGCTGATCGAACCATGTTGCCCAGAGTTCTCGACCCGTGCAAGCGCCATTCCAGCAAGGAACGCGCCAAGTTGCACCGCTTTGCAGCAATGCTGACCGACATTGACGGGCCGATGGGCGAGGACGCCAGCGTTTTTGATTGACCATATCCGCCGATCGCGGAAGCCGGAGCGCCGCGACCGGCCTCAGGTCGCTTGCGTTGCACACCGTCTCGCGGCGATACTGCGGCCGGGCGCTCGAATCTCATCTGGAGGGGACATGAAGGTTAATATCGAAATCGACTGCACCCCCCTCGAAGCCCGTCAGTTCATCGGATTGCCCGATCTGGCACCGATGCAGACGGCGGTGATGGACAAGCTGCAACAGCAAGTCTTGAGCAACATCGACAAGGTCTCGCCGGAGTCGCTGATCCAGAGCTGGTTCACCTTCGATCCCAAGCTTGCCGAGCGGTTTCAGGACATGTTCGTCACCATGGCCGGCCTCGGCGGCACGCGCAGCGGCGACAAGAAGAAATAATGCCGCCCGGTCCGGACGGGCCGCAGACCCCAGGCCGGCTTCGTCCGCCCGGCCTTGCTTTGCTGCTCGCCGAAGCCCGAGGGCTGCTCGAACTCAACGCCAGCCTGCTGCTGTCGCCGGTCCTGATGCGGGCGCCCAAAGGCGATAGCCATCCGGTGCTGGCGCTGCCTGGCTTCCTCGCCAGCGACCTCTCGATGGCGCCGATGCGGCGCTATCTCAGCGAGCTCGGCTACGAGGCACATGCCTGGCGGATGGGCCGCAATTTCGGCGGGTTCGGACGGATGCGGGATTCATTACGCGCCCGTCTCGCCGAAATCCATGCTGCGAGCGGACGCAAGGTCAGCCTGGTCGGCTGGAGTCTCGGCGGCGTCTATGCGCGCGATCTCGCGCTGCAGGCGCCCGACTTGGTCCGCAATGTCATCACGCTCGGCAGCCCTTTTGCCAATGACATAAGAGCGACCAATGCGACGCGGCTCTACGAAATGATGTCCGGCGAGCGTGTCGAGGATTTCGCCGAGCTGCGTGAGGCGATCGCCGGCGATCTTCCGGTGCCGGCGACGTCGATCTATTCGCGCGCCGACGGCATCGTGAACTGGCGGACCTGCCTGCTGCGTCCCTTCGACCGCGCCGAGAACATCGAGGTGCACTTGGCGAGCCATATCGGGCTTGGGGTGAATCCCGCAGCGCTATGGGCCGTGGCGGACCGCCTTGCGCAACCGGAAGGGGAGTTCTGGCCATTTGACAGGGCAGGGCCGTTTGCCATTGCATATGCCCCGCCGGAACAGGCAGTATCGGCCTGACGAGAAGCGCCGCCTAAGGCGCCAGTCAAATACTCGGGAGGGAACTATGGCTGACGGTAAGAAACTGTCGTCGCTGGATGCGTCGTTTCTCTATCTGGAAACGCCGGAAATGCCGATGCATGTCGGGAGCATGGCGATCTTTCGCCTGCCGGACGACTACAAGGGCGACTTCTTCGAAGATTTCAAGGCGATGATCGTCTCGCGCCTGCACATCGCGCCGATCCTCAAAGCGCGGCTGGAGAAGGCGCCGCTCGACATCGATCATCCCTCCTGGGTGGAGGACGACCAGTTCGACATCGACCGTCACATCTTCCGCGCCAGCCTGCCGCAGCCGCGCGACCGCGCCACGCTCGAACGCATCGTGGGCTGGATGCACGCCAAGCTCTTGAACCGTGCCCGCCCGCTCTGGGAGTTCTACGTGTTCGAGGGCATGAAGGACAATGAGGTCGGGCTTTATTCGAAGATGCATCATGCCGCCATCGACGGCGGTGCCGGTGCGGCGCTGACCAACATGATCTACGATATCTCGCCGATCCCGCGGAAGGTCGATCCGCCGACCGCGGGAGCGAAGCCCGGGCAGGAGCCGCGCGACATCGCAGCGAACCTGGTCGATTCCTACCAGCAGCTCTTCACCCAGCCGCTCGATGCATCGGCCGCCGCGAAGAACCTGCAACTGCCGCGCACCGGCAAGAGCGACATCGGCTCGATCCTGTTCGACAATGCGATGTACCAGATCGAGAGCGCGGTGCGCTTTGCCGGTAACATCCCGACCATGGTCAAGAGCGTCTCGGACGTGCTCGGCAAGATATCCGATCCAAAATCGCGCGAGAGCCTTGCCAGCATGGTGTCGCCGCCGACCATGCTCAACAAATCGATCTCGTCCGAGCGCAGCTTCGCCGGCGTCTCGATTTCGCTGTCGCGATCCAAGGCGCTGGCCAAGCAGGCCGGCGGCAAGCTCAACGACGTCGTGCTGGCGCTCGCCTCCGGCGTGGTCCGGCGCTACCTCCAGCAACACGGAACGCTGCCGGCGAAGTCCCTGACCGCTGCCGTGCCGATCTCGCTGCGTGAGGAAGGCAACACCGAAGCCAACAACCAGGTGTTCGGCATGATCTGCTCGATCGGGACCAACATCGACGATCCCAAGGCGCGCCTGGAAGCCATTATCGCGCAATCGACCAAGTCCAAGGAGATGTCGCATCCGCTGCGGGCACTGATGCCGCAGATCTCCAATATCTCGATGCTGGGCGCGCCGATCGTCGTGCAGATCATGGCGCTGCTCTACAGCCGCTCCGATTTGTCGAATGTGCTGCCGCCGGCTGCGAACATCACGGTGTCCAACGTGCCGGGGCCGCGGCAGACGCTGTACGCCGCGGGCGCGGAGCTGTTGCACATCTTCCCGGTGTCGATCTCGACACACGGACAGGCGCTCAACATCACCGTGCAGAGCTATCGCGACCAGCTCGATTTCGGCTTCATCGTCGGCGCCAACATCATTCCGCACGTGCAGGTGATGTGCGACATGTTGCCGGAAGAATTCGCCGCGCTGGAGGCGTCCTATGCTTTGCCCGCTGCGGACATCAAGGGCGCCGCTGAGTAGGAATGTTCCGATGATTGAAATGCCGCCGCTCAAGTTCGTGCAGACGAACGGAATCCGCATGGGCTACTATGAGGCGGGCCCGGTCACAGACAAGCCACCGATGGTGCTGTGCCATGGCTGGCCCGAACTCGCATTTTCCTGGCGCCACCAAATCAAGGCGCTCAGCGAGGCCGGTATCCGCGTGATCGCGCCGGATCAGCGCGGCTACGGCGCGACCGACCGGCCCGAGCCGGTCGAGGACTACGACATGGAGCATTTGACCGGCGATCTGGTCGGGCTGCTCGATCATCTCGGGATCGACAAGGCAATCTTCGTCGGCCACGACTGGGGCGGATTCGTCGTCTGGCAGATGCCGCTGCGGCATCCTGCGCGCGTCGCTGGTGTGGTCGGCGTCAACACGCCGCATTGGGACCGCGCGCCGATCGATCCGATCACGCTGTTCCGCCAGCGCTTCGGCGATCAGATGTACATCGTCCAGTTTCAGGATCCCGCGCGTGAGCCGGACAGGATATTCGGCAGCCGCGTCGAGCAGACGTTCGACGCGTTCATGCGCAAGCCGCTGGCGCGGCCGGCGGCGAAACCGGAGGAGCCGCCGATCGCGGGTGTCGGCGCCTCGTCAAAGACCAATCTGGCGTTCCCGCAGATGATCGCGGCCTACGATGCAAAGCACGATCCCCGGATTCCGATCCTGTCGGCCGACGAGAAGAAGGTGTTCGTCGATACGTTCACGAAAACCGGCTTCACCGGCGGCATCAACTGGTATCGCAACTTCACTCGCAATTGGGAGCGCGCGAAAGGCCTGGACCATCAGGTGCACGTGCCGTCATTGATGATCATGGCCGAGAACGATGCCGTGCTGCCGCCGTCGGCGGCCGACGGCATGGAGACGCTGATATCTGATCTGGAGAAACATCTTGTCAAGGACAGCGGCCATTGGACGCAACAAGAGAAGCCGGAGGAGGTCAGCGCCAAGCTGATCGAATGGCGTAGAAGGCGGTTCGGCTAGCTGATCATTGCGAACTCGTCATTGCGAGGAGCGAAGCGACGAAGCAATCCAGGCTGCCTCCGCCGACATATTTCTGGATTGCTTCGCTTCGCTCGCAATGACGACATTGAAGCAGGGGGACTACATTTCGATGTCATCCAAGAATCGTCTGGACCCGATCCCGCAGCCGCCGACCAAGCCGGTGGTCGGCAACATGCTGTCACTGGATTCGGCCGCGCCAGTGCAGCATCTGACCCGGCTTGCCAAGGAGCTGGGGCCGATCTTCTGGCTCGACATGATGGGCTCGCCGATCGTGGTCGTCTCCGGCCACGATCTCGTCGACGAGCTCTCGGACGAGAAGCGTTTCGACAAGACGGTGCGTGGTGCATTGCGGCGGGTGCGCGCAGTCGGCGGCGACGGCCTGTTCACGGCCGACACCAGGGAGCCAAACTGGAGCAAGGCGCACAACATCCTGCTCCAGCCCTTCGGCAACCGCGCCATGCAGTCCTATCACCCGAGCATGGTCGACATCGCCGAGCAGCTCGTCGGCAAATGGGAGCGGCTCAACGCTGACGACGAGATCGACGTCGTCCACGACATGACGGCGTTGACGCTGGATACGATCGGCCTGTGCGGCTTCGACTACCGCTTCAATTCGTTCTACCGGCGCGACTACCATCCTTTCGTCGAGTCGCTGGTGCGCTCGCTCGAAACCATCATGATGACGCGCGGCTTGCCGTTCGAGCAGCTCTGGATGCAGAAGCGGCGCAAGACGATGGCCGAAGACGTCGACTTCATGAACAAGATGGTCGACGAGATCATTGCGGAGCGCCGCAAGGGAGGAGAGGCGACCGACGACAAGAAGGATATGCTTGCGGCGATGATGACGGGCGTCGATCGCTCGACCGGCGAACAGCTCGACGACGTCAACATCCGCTATCAGATCAACACGTTCCTGATCGCAGGCCACGAGACCACCAGCGGCCTGTTGTCCTGCACGCTCTATGCGCTGCTCAAGCATCCCGAGATTCTCAAGAAGGCCTATGACGAGGTCGACCGCGTCTTCGGTCCCGACGTCAATGTACGGCCGACCTATCAGCAGGTGACGCAGCTCACCTACATCACGCAGATCCTGAAGGAGGCGCTGCGGCTATGGCCGCCAGCGCCGGCCTATGGCATCTCGCCGCTGAACGACGAGACCATCGGCGGCGGCAAGTACAAGCTCAGGAAGGGTACGTTCACCACCATCCTGGTGACCGCGCTGCATCGTGATCCCTCGGTCTGGGGTCCGAATCCGGACGCGTTCGATCCGGAGAATTTCAGCCGGGAGGCGGAAGCCAAACGGCCGATCAATGCCTGGAAGCCGTTCGGCAACGGCCAGCGCGCCTGCATCGGCCGCGGCTTCGCCATGCACGAGGCCGCGCTCGCGCTCGGCATGATCCTCCAGCGATTCAAGCTGATCGACCACCAGCGCTACCAGATGCATCTGAAGGAAACGCTGACGATGAAGCCGGAAGGCTTCAAGATCAAGGTCCGTCCGCGCGCCGATCGCGAGCGCGGTGCCTATGGCGGACCTGTGGCGGTGTCGTCGGCGCCGAAGGCCCCGCGTCAGCCCACCGCGCGTCCCGGCCACAACACGCCGATGCTGGTGCTCTACGGCTCCAATCTCGGCACCGCCGAGGAGCTGGCGACTCGGATGGCCGATCTTGCCGAGATCAACGGCTTTGCCGTGCATCTGGGGCCGCTCGACGATTACGTCGGCAAGCTGCCACGGGAGGGTGGCGTGCTGATCATCTGCGCTTCCTATAACGGCGCGCCGCCGGACAATGCGACGCAATTCGTCAAATGGCTCGGTGACGAGCTGCCGAAGGATGCGTTTGCCAATGTGCGTTACGCCGTGTTCGGCTGCGGCAACAGCGACTGGGCCGCGACCTACCAGTCGGTGCCGCGCTTCATCGATGAGCAGTTGTCGAAGCATGGCGCGCGCGCGGTCTATCCGCGCGGCGAAGGCGATGCGCGCAGCGATCTTGACGGCCAGTTCCAGAAATGGTTCCCGGCGGCCGCCCAGGTCGCGACCAAGGAATTCGGCATCGACTGGAATTTCACCCGTACCGCGGAGGATGATCCGCTCTACGCGATCGAGCCGGTCGCGGTGACCGCCGTCAACACCATCGTCGCCCAGGGCGGCGCGGTGGCAATGAAGGTGCTGGTCAATGACGAGCTTCAGAACAAGGCCGGTTCCAATCCGTCAGAGCGTTCGACGCGCCACATCGAGGTGCAGTTGCCGTCCAACATCAATTACCGCGTAGGCGATCATCTGAGCGTGGTCCCGCGCAACGATCCGACGCTGGTGGATTCGGTCGCCCGTCGCTTTGGCTTCCTGCCGGCCGACCAGATCAGGCTTCAGGTCGCCGAAGGCCGCCGCGCGCAATTGCCGGTCGGCGATGCCGTGTCGGTCGGCCGCCTGCTCAGCGAGTTCGTCGAGCTCCAGCAACTGG
Organism: Bradyrhizobium sp. 40; assembly: GCF_023100925.1. NCBI lineage: Bacteria > Pseudomonadati > Pseudomonadota > Alphaproteobacteria > Hyphomicrobiales > Nitrobacteraceae > Bradyrhizobium > Bradyrhizobium sp. 40. Next base: position 5,337,225 of record NZ_CP064688.1, on the reverse strand, counting down.
CGACACGGAAGCAGATCCAGATCATGGCCGAGCACACGCGTTGTCCGGTCACGAAACCAAAACTGCTGGCCTTCGTCGGCGAGGAGCCCGAGCCGCTCGAGCGCTATCGCAGCGAGATTCTGGCCCGGCGGAAATCGGTGTTCGATCTGCTGCTCGAATATCCGGCCTGCGAACTGCCGTTCCACGTCTATCTGGAAACGCTCTCGCTGCTGGCGCCGCGTTATTATTCGATCTCGTCTTCGCCGTCGGTCGATCCGGTTCGTTGCAGCGTCACGGTCGGAGTGGTTGAAGGGCCGGCCGCCTCGGGCCGCGGCACCTACAAGGGTATCTGCTCGAACTATCTCGCCAATCGACGCGCGGGCGACGTGATCCATGCCACCGTGCGTGAGACCAAGGCCGGCTTCCGGCTCCCGGACGATCCATCCGTGCCGATCGTCATGATCGGCCCGGGCACGGGATTGGCGCCGTTCCGCGGCTTCCTCCAGGAACGCGCCGAGCGCAAGGTCAAGGGCGCCGCGCTCGGTCCGGCCATGCTGTTTTTCGGCTGCCGGCATCCCGATCAGGATTTTCTCTACGCGGACGAGCTGAAGGCGCTGGCGGCAAGCGGCATCACCGAGCTGTTCACGGCGTTCTCACGAGCGGAAGGCCCGAAGACCTATGTGCAGCACGTCCTCGCCGCGCAGAAAGACAAGGTCTGGCCGCTGATCGAGCAGGGCGCGATCGTCTATGTCTGTGGCGACGGCAGCAAGATGGAGCCCGACGTGAAGGCGGCGCTGGTCGCGATCCATCGCGAGAAGAGCGGCAGCGATGCCGCCACGGCTGCCCGCTGGATCGAGGAGATGGGCACGAAGAACCGGTATGTGCTGGACGTGTGGGCAGGTGGATAATCCGGCGGCCGATCGTGCTAAAGCTCTCGCATGATTCCCTGGGAAAAGATCGATACCGCCAAAATCCCCGGCTCCGATGAAGAGCTTCGCCTGATGCGGCGAGGCAAGGAGTTTTCCATCAAGCTCGGCACCAACGAGCTGATGAACAACCGCCTGTCAGGCTCGGAGGCCGCGCTCGCCACACTCGCGGCGAAGCAGATCGAGACGGTGGCAAAACCTGTCGTCCTCATCGGCGGCCTTGGCATGGGTTTTACGCTGCGTGCGGCGCTTACCGTGCTGGGAGGCAAGGCCAAGATCGTGGTTTGCGAGCTCGTGCCGGCGGTCGTCGCCTGGGCGCGAGGCCCGATGGCGCAGGTGTTCGGTGACAGTCTCGATGACGTCAGGGTGAGAATCCGGGAAACCGACGTCGGCGAAACCATCCGGGCACAGCGGTCGGCCTTCGACGCCATTCTCCTGGATGTCGACAACGGGCCGGAAGGGCTGACCCGGAAGGGCAACGATGCGCTCTACAATGCGAGCGGGTTGAAGGCGGCGAAGACGGCGCTGCGGCCGGGAGGCGTGCTCGCGGTCTGGTCCTCGGGACCCAACCCGGCCTTCACCAAGCGGCTCGGGAGTGCCGGCTTCGACGTCAACGAAGTCAACATTCGCGCCACCGGAAGAGGCGGTGGCGCGCGTCACGTGATCTGGTTGGCCAGGAAGAGTTAGGCCGTCTGCGCAGCAACCGGTTCAATCCGTCAGAACATCGTGTTGTTGTTCGCCGGATTTTCCGGGATCGGTTGCACGACGTCCCAGTGTTCGACCACCTTGCCGTTCTCCAGCTTGAAGATGTCGACGATCGCGTTGCCCCTGCTGCCGGGCTCGCGAACCGCGTGAACGTGCAGGATGACGTAGTCGCCACCCACGAAGCTGCGCTTGATCTCGCTGTGCGAGTTCGGGAATTTCTCGCGCAGGAAGCCGATGAATTTTCGGAAGCCGTCCGGACCATCGGCCGCGTTTGGATTGTGCTGGACGTAGCGGTCGCCGACATGGGCGAGGGCTGCATCGGCGTCCTTTTGGTTGAGCCCCTTCTCATAGAACGCAAGCACAGTTTTGCGATTGGCTTCTTCTTGCGCGCTACCCGCCATCGCGGCGCCGCTCGCGAGGGACAGCGTGACGACTGAAGCGGCGATGATTGCGGCTGACCGGACGATGAGATGCATGTGAACTCCGAGAGGCCGCAGCCTCTTTCTTGCGGATTGAGGTTCTTGGCGATTGAGGAAAGGCTGTATAGCTTTCGTGCCGGCTTGCGTTAAGAGAGTAACCGGCAGCTCACATGGTCACCGTGAGGAGACCTTCTGCGTCGGTTTACGCCGCACGCGCCGCTGCGCCATGTGCGTGCTGGGCGATGGCGCCGATGATCTCCGGCCAGAACCGCATCGGCAGCGCGTGGCCCATGCCTTCGATCATCAGCAGCTTTGCGCCAGGAATTGACTCTGCCGTGTCCTTGCCGCCCTCGGGGCGGACCAGCGGATCGACGGTGCCATGGATGACCAGCGTCGGTGTCTTGACGCCGTACAGTCGCTCCTTACGGCTGCCGGAGGCGAGCACCGCCCGGAGCTGCCGGCCGACGCCGGCCGGATTGAGCCCGCGCGCGAACACGCGCTCGGCACGGCCGGGATCGAGCGCCTCTTCCTCCGGAAAGGACCCGGCCCGCAACACGTTCCAGGTCTGGCCGTAGCGGACGATGAACTCCTCCTTGCTGCGTGGCGGCGCCGCCATCAGCATCGCGGCGGCCTCACGTGTCGGCGGCGGCACGCGCGGATTGCCGGTCGTCGACATGATCGAGGTGAGTGAGCGCACGCGCTCGGGAAACGACAACGTCACTTCCTGCGCAATCATGCCGCCCATGGACGCCCCGACCAGATGCGCCGACTTGATGCCGAGTGCGTCCATCAGCCCGACCGTGTCTTTCGCCATGTCGATCAGCTTGTAGGTTGCGGCCACGGGAATCCTGAGAAACCGTAGCTTCAACAACTCAAGCGGCGTCAGACGCTTGCCGCCGGTGAGATGGCTCGACTTTCCGATGTCGCGATTGTCGAACCGAACGACGCGAAAGCCCTGCGCGGCGAGCTGCTCGCAGAACGCATCGTCCCAGTGGATCATCTGGGCGCCTAACCCCATGATCAGCAGCAGCGGCTCGGCACTGTCGTTGCCGAAAGTCTCGTAACAGATGTCGATGCCGTTGGCGTGGACGGTTTGCGGCGGCTGATAGGCGTTCACGGGCGCGTTCCCTCGGCTTTTGATCAATGCTGTATCGCATGGTTTCGTCTCGCAATGAAGCCGCGTCCGCGACATCAGACCCGCTGCTTGCCGGTTGACCGGCACCGCGCAACGGTGTGGTATGGCGAAAAAGGAAGGGCATCGAAGCTCTCGAGTTCAGGAGGACGCCGATGACCGACAAGAGCAACGACCCCATTGCCATGTGGCAGAAGATGGTTGGCGAGATGGAAAAGGGGTTCAACTCCTTCGCCAATCAGGCCATGTCGTCGCCCGAGTTTTCGCAAGCCGTGAACCGGGCCGGCGGCGTTGCTGCAGGTGCTCAGAAGCAGCTCGGCGACCTCATGGAAAAATATCTGGTCTCCATGAATCTGCCGAGCCGGGACCAGGTCACGGGCCTTGCGGAACGGCTGCAGTCCATCGAAGGACAGATCGGTGAGATCAAGTCGATGCTGAGCCAGATGGCGGCGAGTTCCGGCATTTCTCAGGGCTCCGACACTGCATTGCGCCCGCCGCGCACCAAGCGCCCGCCATCTGAAGGCGGAGAGCAGACATGAATGCACCCGCCGGACTAGACTTCGCAGGGATCCCGGAGCGCATCCAGTCCGAGGTGCAGCGCGCCATCCAGCGCAGCATCAAGGGCGTCGAATATTTCTCGACGTCCGGTCCCACGCTCGGCTCGACCCCGAAGGACGTGCTGCATTCGCGCGGCACGATGAGCCTCTACCACTATCGTCCGATGTCCGACGAGATCTATCGAATTCCGATCTTGATCGTGATGGCGACCACCAACCGCGGTTACATTCTCGACCTCGTGCCCGGCCAGAGTTTCATCGAGTTCCTGTTGAAGCGCGGCTACGACGTCTACATGCTCGACTGGAGCGCGCCACGACCGGAGGAGAAGAGCCTCCGCATGGAGGACTATGTCCTCGACTTCATCCCGGATTGCATCCGCCGCGTGCAGCAGAATTCCGGCGAACAGGACGTCTCCGTCATCGGCTATTGTTTCGGCGGCGTGCTGTCGCTGCTCTACGGCTCGATCCACAGTGACGGGCCGATGAAGAATTTGGTCTGCTTCACCACGCCGATCGACTTTCGCGAGATGAAATTGTTTTCGAACTTCTCCGACCGTCGCTATTTCGATGTCGATCGCCTCGTCGACAGCGTCGGCAACGTGCCGCCCGAGATGATCCTGTCGTCGTTCGAGATGCTGCGCCCGGCCTCGCGCACCGTCAGCCAGATCCAGCTCTGGGAAAACATCTGGAATGACGAGTTCGTCAAATCCTACCGGATGTTCGACCGCTGGGCGACCGACACGCTGCCGCTGGCCGGCGAATATTTCCGCACCATCACCAAGGACCTGATGTGGGACAACAAGCTGTTCAACGATACCATGTCGGTCGGCGGCCGTGCTGCGAAGCTCGAGGACATCAAGGTGCCGTTCCTGCATGCGGTGGCGGAGCATGACCACATCGTGCCGTATGAGGCTGCAAAGCACCTGATCGCCAAGATCGGATCGGAGGACAAGGAGGAGGTGATGCTGAAGGGCGGTCACGTCTCGCTCGTCGCCGGCGCCAATGCGGTGAAGCGGCTATGGCCGAAATTGGATTCCTGGCTGGGGAAGAGATCGACATGAGTGAGCAGCGTTCCTATCCGCGTCATGTGAAGACGGACGCGGGCGATATCGAGATCCGCCTGATGTCGCCTGCGGACGAGGCCGCGGTGCTCGCCTTCGGCAAGGGCCTGCCGACCCACGACCTGTTGTTCCTGCCGCGCAACATCAGTGAGCCGAAGGTGCTCTCCGCCTGGGTCAAGGAGATCGAGCGCGGCGCGATCACGAGCCTGCTCGCGGTCAGGGGCGGCACGGTCGTCGGCTGCGGCACGCTGGTGCGCGATCCGCACTCCTGGTCGCCCCATGTCGGCGAGATCCGGATGGTGGTTTCGCTCGATGTGCGCGGAAAGGGGGTGGGTCGGACGCTGTCGCAGGAGACCTTCGCACTCGCGCTCGGCGCCGGCCTCGAAAAGCTCTCGGTCCAGATGACGGTCGATCAGCAGGCCGCGATCACGCTGTTTGAGAGCCTCGGCTTCAAGGCCGAGGCACTGTTGCGCGATCATGTCCGCGACGTTGACGGCAAGACCCACGATATCGTTGTGCTCGGGCACAACATCGCGCAGGTCCAGGCCCAGATGGAGGCCTATGGGCTGCCCGGCGCCGTCCAGCATTGAGAACCGGTGGACGGGTGGTCGGGAACCCGGATGGTCAGGGAGGCGCCAGATTGCCTCCTATTAAGGCTATTCACGGTTTCGTGATATCGCACTGCAACATCGATATTGCATCGCACAATTAACTTTGCCATATAAGCCGTGCCCCGGGCCAAAACCGGACGGGGTGAGCCCATAGCTCAACCAATGAGGATGGAGAGACCCCAATGACCACCGAAACCAACACCGCTTTCGAAGGCTTCAAGGACGCGTTCAAGAACATCCAGAACCTGGAAGTTCCCGAGGCCGCCCGCGAGTTCGTCAAGAAGTCCGCCAATACCGCCAAGGACCGTGCTGCCGAAGTGTTCGCTGGCTCCGAGCGCGTGACCGCCGCCGTCGAGAACGCGGTGACCGAGTCCGTCACCGAAGCCGGCAAGATCAGCCGCAACATCCAGCAGGCGATCTACGAGGACGCCGAGGCATTCTTCGCGGGCATCGACAAGCTCGCGTCCGCCAAGTCGTTCAGCGAAGCTGTCGAGATCCAGTCCGGCCTGCTCCGCGCCCGCGGCGAAGCGTTCGTCTCGCGCGCCAAGGCGACCACCGACTATTTCGGCAAGCTCGCCGCCAACGGTGCGAAGTCCGCTCAGGACAATTTTGCCAAGGTCTACAACAAGACCGCCTGATACGGCCCCTGAGTAAAAACTGAATTTAAGGCCCGCTTCGGCGGGCCTTTTGTTATTCCGCCGTAGGTGTCATTGCGAGCGAAGCGAAGCAATCCAGTCTGCCTCCTTGCTCTGGATTGCTTCGCTTCGTTCGCAATGACGGATAGTGTGATGCTGTGATGAATACATCAGGCACCTTCTCTTTCGACTCCCCCGGCGACGCAGAACGCGCGGCCGAATTACGCCGCGTGAAAGCGCTGGCGACGCTGGTGCTGGTTTCGACGCTTGTCCTGTTCGTCTTTGCGAAATGGCTGCTGCCTGTGCATCCCGTGTTCGGATTCATCGCGGCCTTCGCGGAAGCCGCGACGATCGGCGGACTCGCCGATTGGTATGCGGTGGTCGCGCTGTTCAAGCGTCCACTCGGCCTGCCGATTCCGCACACCGCGATCATCCAGAGCAACCAGGCCCGTATCGCCGATAAGCTCGGCGAGTTCATTCAGGTGCATTTCCTAGAGGCTGCTCCCGTCGAGGCCAAGCTGAACGAGATCGATTTCGGCTCGTTCGTCGCCGACTGGCTGCGTGATCGCAAGCGTAGTGACGACCTTGCGCGCTTTGCGCTGCGCCTGCTGCCGGAGGCTGTCTCTGCGACGGAAACCTCGGGCCTGATGACCTTCATCATCCGCCGCATGTCCTCGCAGCTCCAGGCGATCGACCTCGCGCCGCTCGCGGCCGGCACGCTGCGGGGCTTCGTTGCCGAGGGACGTCACCAGATCCTGTTCGACGATCTCCTGCGCGTGATGCACGAGACGCTGAACCAGACCGAGACGATGGCGATGATCCGTGAGAAGGTGCGGGCGGAATTGCCGACCCTGCTCAGGCTCTATCGCGCCGACAAGTTTTTGGTGAACAAGATCGTGGCCTCCGCCACCGCTTTCTTCAATGAAGTGCGCAGCGATCCCAAACATCCGTTCCGCGGCGAGTTCGATCGCATGGTGCTGAGCTTCGTCGACCGGCTCGGCACCGACCAGGCCTATATCGACCGCATCGACGGTTTGAAGCGCGATCTGCTCGCGCGTCCCGAGCTCGCCGATCTCGCCCGCACCGTGTGGGCCAACACGCGGTCCTTCATCGAGCGTAGTGCAAGCGGCGAGACCCAGGTCCTGCAGCATCATCTCGCCGGTATGTGTGTCGCGGCGGGCGAAGCGCTTGCCGGCGATGGCGAGCTGCGCGGCGAGATCAACAAGGGTCTGGTCGCGGTGCTGCGCAGTTTCGTCGCGGACCAGAAGAGCGGCGTTTCGACCTTCATCTCCGACCAGGTGAAATCGTGGGACATGGCGCAGCTGATTTCGCTGATCGAAATCAACATTGGCCGCGACCTGCAATACATCCGCTTTAACGGCTCGCTGATCGGTGGGCTGGCGGGCCTGGCGCTTTACTCCGTAGAATTCCTGCTTCGATTGTTGTGACTTTTGCGTCACGGACGCTGGCATTCACGCGCCGGCCTATTGTGGCCTCGGGTCTCACCAGCTTGAATGTAGGGAACCGGCGTCCTAGCTGATTCATGGTGCGCTGCGGAACGTTCGAAAAGCTGGCGTGTTGGAATTCATACCTGTTTGCCGGCCTCGCAGCCGGTGGTCTTTTCAGCATTTCTTCCGAGGGATCCATTGATGACCGCTTCTGCCCAGACGCTGAGCCCGCCGTCTCGCACCCTGATGTTCCTGGAAGGGCGAGCGATCCACGAGTTTGGCGCATTCCTCGGCGCGCTGCCGCTGCTCAGCCTTGCGCCGCGGGGCGATGGGCATCCGGTGCTGGTTCTGCCGGGCCTCGTGGCCTCCGACGGGTCCACGCGCGCGTTGCGCACATTTTTGTCGGGCAAGGGCTATGCGGTGAGCGGCTGGCGCCAGGGCCGCAATTACGGCCTGCGCGAGGGCGTGCAGCACGCGATGGTGGATCTGGTTCAGGAGCTCAGCGACAGGCACGGCCGCAAGATCAGCCTGGTCGGCTGGAGCCTCGGCGGTCTCTATGCGCGCCAGCTCGCCAAAATGATGCCCGACCGCGTGCGCCAGGTGATCACGCTCGGCAGCCCCTTTGCCGGCGATCCGCATTCGACCAATGCTTGGCGCGTCTATGAATGGGCGAGCGGGCGGAAATCCGACGAGGTCGATCCGCAGTTCGGCGGCGATCTCGCCGTTCCGCCGCCGGTGCCGACCACGGCGATCTTCAGCCGCACCGACGGTGTCTGCGCCTGGCAGGGCTGCATGGAGAAGTCGGGCGCGCAGACCGAGAGCATCGAGATCGAGAGCAGCCATTGCGGCATGGGCCATCATCCGGCTGCTGTCTTCGCGGTGGCTGATCGCCTTGCGCAGAAGGAAGGCAGCTGGCGGCCCTTCGACCGCAGCGGCTGGCGCAGCGTGGTCTATCCCGATCCGCATCGGTAGTTCTTTGCCTCTCCCCGTAAGAACGGGGAGATGGAGAAACAAGACCGTCGCACCCGTCCATTGTCGCGCCCGCACCAAACGCGCTATGCCTCGCGCATGGCGCATCCCTTGTCCCGCATCATCGAGCAGCTCAAACGCGAACCGTCGCGCACCGGCTCCATCGTCATCACGGTGTTCGGCGATGCCATCGTGCCGCGTGGTGGCTCGGTATGGCTCGGCACGCTGCTGGAATTCTTCGAAAGTCTGGACATCGACAGCGGCGTGGTGCGTACCGCGATGTCGCGGCTTGCCGCCGATGGCTGGCTGACGCGCGAAAAGGTCGGCCGTAACAGTTTTTACCGCCTGGCCGACAAGGGCCGCCAGATCTTCGAGGCCGCGACACGCCATATCTACGATCCGCCGCCATCCGGCTGGACCGGGCGCTTCGAGCTGCTGCTGATCGGCAATGGCGAGGATCGCGACGCCTCGCGCGAGGCGCTCCGCAATGCCGGCTTCGGCAGTCCGCTGCCGGGCGTGTGGGTCGCGCCGTCGGGCGTGCCAGTGCCGGACGAAGCCGCGGGCGCCATCCGTCTGGAAGTCTCGGCCGAGGATGACAGCGGCCGACGGCTGCTCAGCGCGAGCTGGCCGTTGGATCGCACCGCAGACGCCTATCTCAAGTTCATGAAGACGTTCGAGCCGCTGCGCGCCGCGATCGCGCGCGGCACGGGCTTGTCCGAAGCCGACGCCTTCACGGCGCGCATCCTCCTGATCCACCATTACCGTCGCGTCGTGCTGCGCGATCCGCTGCTGCCCGAAAGCCTGCTTCCGGCGAACTGGCCGGGCAAGGCCGCCCGCGCGCTGTGCGGCGACATTTATCGCGCGCTGCTTGTCCCATCAGAACAATGGCTTGATGGCAACGGAACCAATGAAAAGGGCCCATTGCCGCCGGCGCGAAAACTCTTGGAACGGAGATTCGAGGCTTGATCGTTATGTTACAGAAATATCTTGCATGAGATAATTCTTGTTATATATTGTCTCTCAATAAAATGGGAGGGTGCGCATGTATACCCAGGCGCTGAACACGACCGAGACCGATGATCGCGGTCTTGAGGACGCGGCCAAGGCTGCGCAGTTCCAGGCCCGCATCGATGCCGAGGAGCGCATCGAGCCAAACGACTGGATGCCAGCGGCCTATCGCAAGACGCTGACGCGCCAGATCTCCCAGCACGCTCATTCCGAAATCGTCGGCATGCTGCCCGAAGGCAACTGGATCACGCGTGCGCCGTCCTTGCGCCGCAAGGCGGCGCTGCTCGCCAAGGTGCAGGACGAGTGCGGCCACGGGCTTTATCTCTATGCCGCGGCCGAGACGCTCGGCACTTCGCGCGAAGAGCTGGTCGACGCCATGCTCGCGGGCAAGGCTAAATATTCATCGATCTTCAACTATCCGACGCTGACCTGGGCCGACATCGGCACCATCGGCTGGCTGGTCGACGGCGCCGCGATCATGAACCAGATCCCGCTGTGTCGCTGCTCCTATGGTCCTTACGCGCGCGCGATGATCCGCGTCTGCAAGGAGGAGTCGTTCCACCAGCGTCAGGGCTATGAAATCATGCTGACGCTGTGCCGTGGCTCCGACGAGCAGAAGGCGATGGCGCAGGATGCCTTGAACCGCTGGTGGTGGCCGGTGCTGATGATGTTCGGCCCGCCCGATGCCACCAGCCAGCACAGCGACATCTCGACGAAGTGGAAGATCAAGCGCTTCTCCAATGACGAGCTGCGACAGAAGTTCGTCGACGCCACCGTGCCGCAGGCGCAATATCTCGGCCTCACCATTCCCGATCCCGGCATGATTCAGGATGCGGACGGGCACTGGCGTTACAGCGAGATCGACTGGACAGAATTCAAGCAGGTGCTCGCCGGCAACGGCCCGTGCAATCGTGACCGAATGGCCGCGCGCCGCAAGGCGCACGACGAAGGCGCCTGGGTGCGCGAGGCGGCAGCTAGCTATGCCGCAAAGCGCGCGCAGCGTCGAACTGCACAAGCGGCAGAGTAGGGAGATCGCAATGGCCACGCCAAACACGCCGCTGTGGGAAGTCTTCATTCGCAGCCGCAACGGGCTCGCGCACAAGCATGTCGGCTCGCTGCATGCGAGCGACGCCACGATGGCCTTGCAGGCCGCCCGCGATATCTACACCCGTCGCGGCGAAGGTCTTTCGATCTGGGTCGTGCCGTCGACGGCGATCACCGCAAGCGATCCCGCCGACAAGGGCATGATGTTCGAGCCGGCGGAGTCGAAGATCTACCGGCACCCGACGTTTTACGAAGTGCCCGAGGAAGTGGGACACATGTGATGCCCGTCGCGAACATCGAGGTCTCAGAAACACCACTGGTGCTCTACGCGCTGCGCCGGGCCGACGACGCGCTGATCCTTGGGCACAGGCTGTCGGAATGGTGCGGACATGCGCCGATGCTGGAAGAGGACATGGCGCTCTCCAACATCGCGCTCGACCTCCTTGGCCAGGCCCGCGAACTCTACTCTTACGCCGCCAAGGTCGAGGGCAAGGACAACGACGAGGACAGCTTCGCATACCTGCGCGACGTCAGGCAGTACCGCAATTTGCTGCTGGTCGAGCAGCCCAATGGCGATTTTGCCCAGACGCTGGTGCGGCAGTTCTACTATTCCGCCTTTGCTGATCTCTACTGGCGTGCGATGATGACTTCGCGCGATGCGGCGCTAGCGGCCATTGCCGCCAAGTCGGAGAAGGAGAGCGCCTATCACCTTCGCCATGCCTCGGAGTGGATCATCCGGCTCGGTGACGGCACGGCTGAAAGCCATGCCCGCGCGCAGGCCGCGATCAATCATCTCTGGGCTTTCACCGGTGAGATGTTTGCCGTCGATGAAGGCGAGCGCGCCCTGATCCATGCCGATATCGCCGTCGATCCCGGAAGCTTGCGGGGTCGCTGGATGACGACACTCTCGGGTGTCGTCAGTGAAGCCACGCTAGAGCTGCCGCAGACCGACTGGATGCAGCAAGGCGGTCGTTCCGGGCGGCACAGCGAGCATCTTGGCCATCTTCTGTCCGAGCTGCAGTCGATGCAGCGCACTTTCCCGGGGCAGACATGGTGACGGTGCTGGAGCCCCATAGCGAACTGCGCCAACGGGCCTGGGATGCCGCGGCGAGCGTGGTCGATCCCGAAATTCCGGTCTTGACCATCGCCGATCTTGGCGTGCTCCGTGATGTCGTCCTCGACGGCGATCACGTCGAGGTCGCGATCACCCCGACCTATTCGGGCTGCCCAGCCATGAACATGATCGCGCTGGAAATCGAAGTCGCGCTGGAGCGCGCCGGTTTTTGCAGTCCAAAAGTCCGCACTGTGCTCTCGCCGGCCTGGACCACCGACTGGATGAGCGAAGAGGGCCGCCGGAAGCTTCACGCCTACGGCATCGCGCCGCCGCAGGATTCGAATTCACGCCGCGCGCTGTTCGGCGAGCAAGCTGTTACGTGCCCGCAATGCGGCTCGGCGAATACCGAGTTGCTATCCGAATTCGGCTCCACCTCCTGCAAGGCGCTCTGGCGCTGCAGGGCCTGCCGCGAACCCTTCGATTATTTCAAGTGTCATTGACCATGTCAGCAGCCGCACCACGCTTCCATCGCCTGGCCGTCAACGACCTCCGCCGCGAGGCGTCGGACGCCGTATCGCTGACATTCGCCATCCCGGCGGAGCTTGCGACCGACTACGCCTTCACACCCGGCCAATACCTCACGCTCCGCACCATGCTGGATGGCGAGGAAGTGCGCCGCTCCTATTCGATCTGCTCCGGCCCCGACGACGGCGAGATACGCATCGCCGTAAAGAAGATCGATGGTGGCGCGTTTTCGAGCTGGGCAGCGGACGATTTGAAGTGTGGCGACGCGCTGGACGTGATGACGCCCACGGGACGCTTCGGCGTGATCCCGCCGGCCGGCGCCGGCCGCATCCATGTCGGCTTTGCCGCCGGCTCCGGCATCACACCGATCCTGTCGATCGTCAAGGGCACGCTTGCGCGCGAGCCAAACAGTCAGTTCTTCCTGTTCTACGGCAATCGCACGACCGACAACATCATGTTCCTCGAGGCGCTCGAAGAGCTCAAGGATCGCTTCATCGACCGGCTCTCGATCTTCCACGTCATCTCCGGCGAGGAGCAGGACATCCCGATCCTGCATGGCCGGCTCGACGGCGACAAGGTGCGAGTGCTGCTGCGTTCGCTGGTGCCGGCGGAAAGCGTCGATCACGTCTTCATCTGCGGTCCGTCCGGCATGAGCGAGGACATCGAGGCGACCTGCCGAGGGCTCGGCATCGCGGACGAGCGTATCCATGTCGAGCGCTTCGTCTCCGAATTCGGCGGCAAGCCGCGACCGAAGAAGATCGTTGCGCCGGACGCGCCGCCGAAAGCGATCGCGTCGCTGATCATCGACGGCAAGCGCCGCGACGTGCCGGTGGCCGAGGACGAGGCGATCCTCGATGCCGCACTACGCGCCGGTGTCGATCTGCCCTTCGCCTGCAAGGGCGGCATGTGCTCGACCTGCCGTGCAAAACTGGTGGAGGGTGAGGCGCCGATGGATATCAACTACTCGCTGGAACCCTGGGAGCTGAAGGCCGGCTTTGTCCTGACCTGTCAGGCGAAGCCATCATCGGAGCGGATCGTGGTCGATTACGACCACGTTTGACAGTTTTAGCCAGGCAGCAGAACATCGTGTCCAAACACTCGGAGGGGAGAAGCGCGTGAACGTCAAGGCCGCCTTGTCGCCCGAGGATGTAGCCCGCGCCTGCGCCGATGCGATGTGGGCGCAGGACGATGCCTCCAAAGGACTCGGCATGGAGATCGTCGAGATCGGGCCGGGCTATGCGACGCTGGCGATGACTGTACGGCCGGACATGGTCAACGGCCAGCGCATCGCCCATGGCGGTTTCATTTTCACGCTGGCCGATTCTGCCTTCGCTTTCGCGTGTAACTCGCACAACGACCGCGTCGTGGCGGCGCAGGGCCAGATCACCTTCATCAAGCCGGGCAGGCTCGGCGATCGGCTGGTCGCAAGAGCGCGCGAGGTCACGCGCGGCGGCCGCTCGGGCATCTATGACGTGCGCGTCACCGCCGGCGATACAGTCATCGCCGAATTTCGCGGGCATTCGCGGGTCATTCCCGGCAATTGGCTGCCGGCGCAGGATCAATAAAGAAAAGCAATGATGCGGGGAAACGAGGATGGCTCTGACGAGGCTCAAGGAAGGTGGTAACACCTATCGCGCCGAAATGGATGCGCATGAGCGCGCATCGCGCGACGAGATCATGGCACTCCAGACGGAGCGACTGGCCTGGTCGCTGAAGCACGCCTACGACAACGTCCCGCATTATCGCAAGGCCTTCGACGCGGCCGGCGTGCATCCGTCCGACTTTCGAGAGCTCTCGGATCTTGCGAAATTTCCGTTCACGGTGAAGACGGACCTGCGCGACAATTATCCCTTCAACATGTTTGCCGTGCCCCGTGAAAAGCTGGTGCGCGTGCATGCGTCCTCCGGCACGACGGGCAAGCCGATCGTGGTCGGCTATACGCAACGCGACATCGACACATGGTCGGACGTGATGGCGCGCTCGATCCGCGCCGCCGGCGGCCGCACTGGCATGATCATCCACAATGCCTATGGCTACGGTCTCTTCACCGGCGGGTTAGGGGTGCACTATGGCGCCGAAAAACTCGGCTGCACCGTGGTGCCGATCTCCGGGGGCATGACCGAGCGGCAGGTGCAGCTCATCAACGACTTCCGGCCCGACATCATCACGGTGACGCCGAGCTACATGCTGGCGATCCTCGACGAGTTCAAGCGCCAGAAGCTCGATCCGCGCCAGTGCTCGCTCAAGGTCGGCATCTTCGGTGCCGAGCCCTGGACCAATGCCATGCGCGGCGAGATCGAAGACGCCTTCGACATGGACGCGACCGACATCTACGGTCTTTCCGAGGTGATCGGGCCCGGCGTTGCGCAGGAATGTATCGAGACCAAGGACGGTCTGCACATCTGGGAGGATCATTTCTATCCCGAAGTCATCGACCCCGACACCGGTGCAGTGCTGCCCGACGGTGAGAAGGGCGAACTTGTCTTTACCTCGCTCACCAAGGAAGCATTTCCGGTGGTCCGCTATCGCACCCGTGACCTGACGCGGCTGTTGCCGGGGACGGCGCGGCCGGGCATGCGGCGGATGGAGAAGGTCACGGGCCGTTCCGACGACATGATCATCCTGCGCGGCGTCAATCTGTTCCCGACCCAGATCGAGGAGGTTCTGCTCGCCACCGACTGGTGCGGAGGGCATTTCATTCTGGAACTGACCCGCGAAGGCCGCATGGACGAGTTGACCATCATTGCCGAGGCGCGGCCGGAGAGCTGGGACGGCCGGGGCCTCCTCGACCATGCGAGCCGGATCTCGACGCACATCAAGAACACCATCGGCATCAGCTCCAGGGTGAGCGTGGTTGCGCCGGCCACGCTGGAACGCTCGCTCGGCAAGGCCAAGCGCCTCTATGACAAGCGGCCCAAGGATTGACTTGACGGATTGACTCGACCGTCCCCAAGGGCGACAAGGCCCGCGAGAAATCGCGGGTCTTTCCATGTCAACAGCCGATCCCAAAGCCGTCGACGCGCGCTGTGTGCGCCTCAACGCGAAGGCCGAGAACGCGGCTGCGGTTGCGCCGGTGGTTGAGCGTCGGACGTTCGCTCGCGGTCCTAGCGATCTCCTGATCGAGGTGAGGGCCGCCGCCGTCAATCCGTCCGACGTCAAGGCCGCGACCGGGCTGATGCCCTACGCCGTGTTTCCGCGCACGCCGGGTCGCGATTACGCCGGCGTGGTGATCGACGGGCCGGCCGGTATGATCGGCCGCGAGGTGTTCGGCTCCTCCGGCTATCTCGGCATCCGTCGCGACGGCACCCACGCCAGCCATCTCGTCGTTGAATCCGACGCGGTGGTGGAGAAGCCCAAGACCGTGTCCTGGGAGGAGGCCGCCGGCATCGGGGTGCCCTTTGTCACCGCCATGGAGGGCTTTCGCCGCGCCGGCGTTCCAAAGCCGGGGGAAGCGGTGCTGGTATTCGGCGTCAACGGCAAGGTCGGTCAGGCGGCGGTGCAGATCGCGACCTGGCAGGGCGCGCGTGTCATCGGCGTGGTGCGCAAAGCGGAAGCTTATGAGGGCCATACCAACGCGGCCATCGAGGTGATCGACGCTTCCGCGACCGACGTCGCCACACGCGTGCGCGAGTTGACCGGAGGTAAAGGCGCCGACATCGTCTTCAACACGGTCGGCGATCCCTATTTCCAGGCGGCGCACAAGTCGCTCGCGCTTCGCGGCCGCCAGATCCTGATCGCCGCGATCGACCGCATCGTGCAGTTCAACATCCTCGAATTCTACCGCGGGCAACACACCTATGTCGGCATCGACACGCTCGGCCTCTCGTCGATCGCGACAGGCGCAGTGCTGCGTGACCTCAGCCCGGGCTTCGCGAGCGGGCACCTGAAACCATTCCCGATCAAGGCGAACGCCGTCTATCCGCTCGAACGCGCGAAGGAGGCCTATGTCGCCGTTGCCGGCTCGTCGCGG
This sequence comes from Bradyrhizobium sp. 40, assembly GCF_023100925.1. Lineage (NCBI taxonomy): Bacteria > Pseudomonadati > Pseudomonadota > Alphaproteobacteria > Hyphomicrobiales > Nitrobacteraceae > Bradyrhizobium > Bradyrhizobium sp. 40. The sequence goes on along the minus strand of NZ_CP064688.1, from coordinate 5,321,182 downwards.
GACCGTGTGATCCTGAAGGCTTGATCATGGAATCGACCACCCAGCTCGTCATCCTCGCCGGCCTCGGCATCGGCCTGGTTTACGGCGCCGTCGGCCTGCTCAGCGGCTTCTGCCTGATGAGCAGCATGCGCGGCTGGCTGGCGAAGGGGGATGGGCGGCTGGTACGCACCTACGCGTTGGCGATCGCGGTTGCGACCGCCGCGAGCCAATTCCTCGCCGGCAACGGCATGATCGATCTCGGCAAGTCGATCTACCTGCAACAGTCCTTTTCGGTGCCAGTGCTGTTTCTCGGCGGACTTCTGTTTGGATACGGCATGGTGCTGTCGAACGGCTGCGGTTCGCGCGCGCTGGTGCTGCTCGGTCGCGGCAATCTCCGCTCCTTCGTCGTGGTGGTCGTGCTCGCCATCGCCACGCAGATGACGCTCAAGGGCCTGATCGCGCCGGCGCGCATCGCGCTGGTCCAGGCCTCGCAAACCACGGTCAACGTGAAATCGCTGCCGTCGCTGTTGGCGATGCTCGGTCCGGCAGAAGCGGTTTCGCGCGCGATGGCTGCTGCTGTCATCGTCGTCGTGCTGATCCTGTTCGCTTTCGCGCACCCGGCGTTTCGGCGTTCGCCCGGCCAGATTGCAGCCGGTGTCATCGTCGGTCTCCTCGTCGCCGGCGGCTGGTTCGTCACTGGCTATCTCGGCGCGGATGACTTCAACCCGGTGCCGGTGACCTCGCTCACCTTCGTCGCGCCGATTGCGGACAGTCTGCAATATGCCATGCTCTCGACTGGTCTGACGCCGAATTTCGGCATTGCAACAGTTGCCGGCGTCTTCGCTGGCAGTCTGGCCACCGCGCTAGCTACGGGCCGTTTCCATCTCGAAGGCTATTCCTCGCCACGCCATATGCTGCGTTCGACCAGCGGCGCTGCGCTGATGGGTATCGGCGGCGTGATGGCGTTCGGCTGCTCGATCGGGCAAGGGCTCACCGGGGTGTCGACGCTCGCGCTGGGCTCCTTCGTCGCCATCGCCGGCATCCTGCTCGGCACGACGGCGGGCTTGCGCGGGATGCTGCGCGTTCAGCCGTTCGCGGTAGCCTGACGGCGCAGCATACGATCGCCGAGCGTGGCAAAGCCAATGCCACCGATGATCAGTCCGGCCGCGACGGCAAGACTAATATCAATAGGCTCGCCCAGCAGGATCGCAGCGCAGGCGATCCCGACGAGCGGCGTTCCGGTGGTCCCGAGCGCCGTCGTCAGAGCCGAGATGCTCTTGTTGACCATCGACATGGCCCAATAAGCCAGCGCTGTCCCGATCAGACCGGAGTACAGGAACAGCAGGACGAGTTTCCATGACCATTCCGCGTGCGGCAGCCCCTCCACGATCATCGCAGCCGCTGACAGCACGATCGTGGCAACGAGCACCTGCCAGATTAGGAGCTGAAGTGGCGATGCGATCCAGCGATGGGCCCGAATATAGATGATGTTCGCAGCCCATGAGATCGCGGCCAGGATCACCATGCCGGCGCCAAGCACGACGTTGGCATTCGTCCAGTCGATCGAGGTGGGATTCAGGATCACGGCAAGACCAATCAGCCCGAGCAGGGCGCCGGCCAGTTTTGGCGCAGTCAGCGTATCCTTCCCCAGCAGGGGCGCTGCGATCGCGACCCAGAGCGGCGTGGTGTAGCCGAGCACAATGGCCTTGCTCGCGGGCAGGAAGCGCACACCGGCCGCCACCAGGACAGAGAATATCGTCATGTGCAGCAGCGCGACACTCAGGACCACCGGAATGTCGCGCCGCTTCGGGATCACCAGATTGTTGCTGAGCCCCAGGATCACGAACAATGCTGCCAAAGCGATCCAGCTGCGGATCGCCGAGGTCCAGAGCGGCGGAAGGAATTGCACGAGTTGCTTCGTCACCGACCAGTTTACGCCCCAGGCCAGCACGACGATGAGGAATAGGCCGACGGCCGCGCGGGGCGAGAGGAAGTTCATCGGAAAATCCTTGAAGCAGTTCTATCAGGCGGATAGCATTCCGCCTGGCACCTAAAAAAGTGCCAGATCAGAAAGGATCAAGGTGCCAGTTCCGGAAAGCATGATCTCCGCCCTGATCGACCTGAACCGGGCCGACGACGAGGGGCTGGTGGCTCAACTGACGAGCCAGCTCCGAAGCTTGATCGCGACCGGCCGTCTCGTCAAAGGCCGCACGCTGCCGTCGAGCCGCCGACTTGCGAGCGATCTCGGCGTCTCGCGCAACACCGTCACCTATGCGTTCGAGCAGCTCGCCGCCGAGGGATATCTCGAGGCTTCGCACGGCCGCCGTCCGATGGTCACGGTCGAGGGCGGCGAGCGCATTGCCGAGGCGGGCGCCGTCGCATCCCGCATGCGCCTTGGCAAGCCGCGGCTTTCGCCTTGGGCTTCGAGCCTCACGCAGACCGACTGGCCGATGTCTTATCAGGCGCGACTGAGACCCTTGCGTCCCGGGCATGGCGATTTCAGGGAGTTTCCCAACGAGGTCTGGGCGCGTTGCCTGCGCCGCAGCGCCGTGCGCGCGGCCAGGCGCGAGCTCGGACCGGTCAACCGGGCGCGCCTGCGCGAGGCGCTGGCGCATTATCTCGCGACCAGCAGGGGTGTGCGCGCGACGGCGGATCACATCCTGATTTTGCCGAGCGCGCAGGCTGCGCTCACCTTGATTGCGGCTGCCCTCATCACGCCCGGCGACGACGTCTGGGTCGAGGATCCCGGCTACCCCGGCGCCGCAGCCGCCTTCCGCGCGTCCGGTGCGCGCGTGACCGGGATGAGGTTGGACGAGCAGGGCATGCAGCGGATTCCGGGGATAGCGACCCCGACATTGATCTTCATGACGCCGTCGCACCAGCACCCGACCGGCCGCCTGATGTCGCTCTCGCGCCGCACGGAGTTTCTTGGCCTGAGCAGGCCCGGCAAGACCTGGATCGTGGAGGACGATTACGACGGTGAATTCCACTATGACAGCCGGCCGGTGCCGGCCTTGCAGGGACTCGATGCCCATGGCCGCGTGTTCTATGTCGGTACGTTCTCCAAGGCCATGACCTCGGACATCCGGCTCGGCTATCTCGTCGTTCCGCCGGCCCTGGTCAACACCTTGGAGATCGCACAGCGGCACATCGGGCTGATCGCCCCGAGCCACGTCCAGGAAGCGCTGGCCGAGTTCATTGCCGACGGGCATTTCCTGGCGCATCTGCGCCGGGTGCGCCGGATCTATCATGCCCGCCGCGATCACCTCGTGGAGGGACTAGAGCGCCATTTGGGCGACGTGCTCTCTGCCGAAGTGCCCCCCGGTGGCATTCAGCTCGTCGCGCGCCTCAAGCGCGGTCGCGCGGATCAGAAGGCGGTAAAGCGGCTGGTCGAAGCGGGCGTTGAAACGCGTGCCCTGTCCGGCTTGGCACTGGGCACGCCGCGCGATCACGGTCTATTGCTCGGCTTCGCGGCCTGGCGCGAAAGCGAGATCACCGAGGCATTGCGGACGATGGCGTCGTGCTTCTAGCGCAATCGCGCTAGTCCACCGCCTTTGTGACGATGCGGATTTCCGAGGTCAGCGTCCGGTGCACCGGGCACTTGTCGGCGATCTCCATCAATTTCTTGCGCTGCTCGGGATCGAGCGCGCCGTCCATCGCGATGTCGCGCTCGATCTGGTCGAGCATGCCGTCGCGCGTCTCGCATTCCGCGCAGTCTTTTGCATAGATCTTAGAATGCTTCAGTGAGACGGTGACACGATCGAGCGGCAGCGACTTGCGGTCGGCATAGAGGCGCATGGTCATGGAGGTGCAGGCCCCGAGGCCAGCGAGCAGAAGATCATAAGGACCAGGGCCGGCATCCTCGCCGCCGGCGGCGACCGGTTCATCCGCGATCAGGCGATGCGGACCGACAGAGATGACCTGGTTGAACTTGCTCTTGCGGGTCTCCTGCACCACGACCCGGCGCGGCGCCTCCGGGAGATCCATTGCCTTCGCAGGTTTCGCCGGGTCGATGTACCGGCTTGCCCAGGCCGCGATCATGTCGGCCGCGTAGAGCGCATCGGCCGGCTTGGTCAGCAGATGATCCGCATGATCGAGCGAGACGAAGCTCTTGGGATGCCGGGCGGAGACGAAGAGCTTCGTCGCATTGTCGATGCCGACGGTATCGTCGGCGGGAGAATGCATGACCAACAGCGCCTTGTGCAGGCCGGTGACGTCCTTCATCAGCTCGTGCTCGGCGATGTCGTCGAGGAATTCGCGCTTGATCCGGAACGGGCGTCCCGCAAGCGAGACTTCGACCTCACCTTGGGTGCGAATGTCGTCGAGATGCTCTTTGAACAGGCCGGTGACGTGGGCGGGATCGGATGGTGCCGCGATGGTCACAACCGCCTTGGCCTCCGGGATGCGTCCGGCTGCCGCGAGGATCGCGGCGCCGCCGAGGCTGTGACCGATGAGGATCGACGGCGCCTTGCGGACGCTACGCAGATGATCGGCGGCGCGCACGAGATCGGCGACATTGGAGGAAAACGTCGAATTGGCGAAATCTCCTTCACTGGAGCCGAGCCCGGTGAAGTCGAAGCGCAGCACCGCGATGCCCTTGGCGGCGAGCGCGACCGAGATGCGCTTGGCGGCCAGCGTGTCCTTGCCGCAAGTGAAGCAATGCGCGAACAGCGCGATGGCCGCCGGCTCGCCGTCGGGTAGCTCCAGCGCGGCCGAAAGTTGATGGCCGCCTTCGCCGGTGAATTGAAAGCGCTCTGTCGGCATGGGCTTCCCCCGTTCTTGCTTGAATCTAATCGCCCGAATAGCGCTGCTCTGCCCAGGGATCGCCGCGATTATGATAGCCGCGGATTTCCCAGAAGCCCGGCGCGTCCTCGGTCAGGAATTCGATCGACTGAACCCATTTGGCGCTCTTCCAGAAATACAGATGCGGCACCACCAGCCGCACCGGACCGCCATGTTCGGCCGACAATGGCTCACCGGACCAGCTATGGGCGAGCAATGCATCCTCGGCTGCAAAGTCGTCCAGCGCGAGGTTGGTGGTGTAGCCGTCATGGGAATGCAGCACGACGAAGCGCGCGTCCTCGCGCGGCTGGGAGGCCGCGAGCAGCTCGCGCGTAGCGAGCCCCTCCCACTCATTGTCGTAGCGCGACCAGGTCGTGACGCAGTGGATGTCGGAGGTGAACCGCGCCTGCTTCTGGGCGGCGAACTCGGCAAAGGTCCAGAACACGGGGGTCTCGATTGCGCCGTAGACGTCGAGCCGCCAGCGCTCGCGCGAAACTGGCGGCACGACGCCGAGATCGAGCACCGGCCAGTCTTTTGTCAGATGCTGGCCGGGCGGCAGGCGCTGATCTTCCGGGCGCGTGATCTTGCCGGTCAAAAAGCGGCCTTCGCGCGCCCATTTTTCCTTGGTGCGCGTCAGCTTGCTGTCGGATGGCGTCTCGTCGGTCATGAGCTACTCGTGCCGGTGCATCGCGGAGGCATGCTTGGTGCTGCGCATGGTGGAATAGATGATCAGCGACAGGCAGATGATACCAGCGAGATAGTAGTAGAACCACTCCTCATGCCCGATGCTCTTGAAATAGAGCGCGATTGCCGGCGCCGTGCCTCCGAACACCGAGACGGTGATCGCATAGGGCAGGCCTACGCCGAGGTTGCCGATCGAGCCGATGAAGGTCGCGTTGATCCGCGCTGGGCGCTGGCGACATCAAAATGCTCAGAGGCCGGTTTGGCTGGTTGCTCAGTCACGGCCCGCCTCTCCGCATCGCTGTTTGGAGAGGTCTACATCGCCTTTCCAAGCAAAAATGGCAACTGGCGGGGACCTCTGACGGTTCCCTGTGACCAGGTCACCGTGCCCGCCGGATCGAGGGCGAAGTCCGGAATTCGCTTCAGCCATTCCTCCAGCGCAACCTGCATCTCCATGCGCGCAAGGTTCGAGCCGACGCAGCGGTGGATACCGAGGCCGAAGGCGGCGTGGCGGTTCTCACGGCGGTCAATCACGACCTTGTCAGCATCCGGAAACATTTTCGGGTCACGGTTGGCGGCCGGGAAGGACAGCAGCACCATGTTGCCTGCCTTGACCGGGCAGCCGGAAATCGTGGTCTCCTTGACCACTTCGCGCGCCATCGTCACCGGCGAATAGGCGCGCAGCAGCTCCTCCACCGCGGTCGGGATCAGTCCGGGCTCGGCGACCAGGCGCTGGCGGTCGGCCGGCGTCCGGGCGAGGTGCCAGAGCGAGGAGCCGATCGCGCTCCAGGTGGTGTCGATGCCGGCGATCAGGAGCAGTCGCAGCGAGCCCAGCACGTGCGAATCCTCGAGCGGATTGCCCTCCTTGTCCCTGGCATTCATCAGGTAGGAAATGAGGTCGTCGGTCGGCTTGTTCTTGCGCGCTTCGATATGGGCGCTGAAATAGACGGTCATCTCTTGCACCGCCTGGAGCAGCGTGTTTTCGTCCTTGATGCCAAGTTCCAGGATCATGTGGATCCAGCGGATGAAGAGATCGCTGTCTGTCTCGGGGATGCCGAGCATGTGGGCGATCGCGCGAACCGGAATGTGCTTGGTGTAGCGCTCTGCCGCGTCCAGTCCGCCTTCAGTGATGAAACCGTCGATCAACTCGTTGCAGATCGCGCGCACCCGCGGTTCCAGCTTCTTCATCGCGTCCGGCGTGAACGGCGGCAGCAGCAATTGCTTGGCTGGCTTGTGCACCGGCGGATCGGACGTGATCGGCGGGGCGGAGTTTCTGCTGGTGATCTCCGGCCGAACGTCACGGACGATGATGCGGCGCGAGGAGAAATGCTCGCTGTCGTTGGCGATCTGGCGCACCGCTTCATAGGTCGTCGGCAGGTAGCAGCCGAGGAAGCGGTCGGTATGCACGACCGGGCTTGCGGCGCGCAGCTCGTCCCAGATCGGGAAAGGATCTTCCGTCCATTGCGGATCGGTGTGGTCGAAATCATGGACCCAGTCGGTCACGGGCGGATGGGCGGCGGGCTGGCTGACGTCGGACATCTCGAAATCCCTTGGGGCTCGTGTGCACGGAAGGCTCGCGGGGCAGCGGCTGCGCTACTCCTCGATCACGTCGATCGCGATTTCCGGACAATTGGATTTGGCGAGCCAGGCCTTGTCTTCGAGGCCGGATGGGACGGTGCCGTCGCCGGCTTCGTGGGCGTTGCCGTATTCGTCCAGCTCGAACAGCTCCGGCGCCAGCGCCTTGCAGCGCGCGTGCCCCTGGCATTTGTCCGGATCGACGCGAACCCTCAGTCGCTCTGTCATGGCGGCTTCCTCGGTCGTATGCGCTCCGGCCTGAAGGCGGCGCGCGCTCCCATCTGAGTTCTTATTCAAGTTATAGGATATTACATTCGCGGCGGGCTTCCCCTGTCAAGCGCAAACTTATAGGCTCTGCGCAACATGCGTTCACAACTTTCCCGCAAGCCCGAGAACACCTACCACCATGGCGATCTCCGCGACGCCTTGATCAAGGCCGCGCTGCGCGAAGCCGAGCAGGGCGGGACGGAGGCGATCAGCATCAAGGCGCTGGCAAAGCAGCTGGGTGTCTCGCAGCCGGCGCCCTACCGGCATTTCGCCGATCGCGAGGCGCTGCTTGCGGCGGTGACGGCGGAGGCGTTCCGGCAGCTCAACGGGATCTTGCGGGCGGCGATGGCAAAGCCGTCGAAGCGGTCGAAGCTGTCGCTGTTGGCGCAGGCGACGCTGGATTTCGGCTTACGCCGCAATGGCATCTACCGCTTGATGTTCGCCTCTCGCACGGTGTCGTGTGCGGCGAAAGGTAGCGAGTTGCACGAAGCGACCCGCGAAACGTTTGCGCTCGTGATCGAGGCACTGGAAGCTCCGGCTGTTGATTACTTGCGCGAGCGGCAGGCGCTCAAGATCTGGGCGGCGGTGCACGGCGTGGTGATGCTGGCTGAGCAGGGACTGTTCACCGGCGAGGCGGCTCATGCCACGCGCGAAGACCTGGTCGAGGACTTTGTCAGCGAAACCAAGGCAGCGCTTGCGGTGGCGATCAAGGGCGCACGGCGCCGGAAAAAGGCCGGCGCTTAAGCCTTTGCCGCCAACAGCTTCCTCAGCTTCTCGACGGCGCTGTCAGGCGTGGTCACGACGGGGCGGCCGGTAGCTTCTGCCACGAGGGGCGCCGTTGCCGCGATGCTGAACTGCGCGAGCGCGATGACGTCGCAATCGCGCAAATCATGTGAGGCTTCCACGATCAGCCGGTCATGCGTAGCGCGGTCGCCGCGGTCGAGTGCGGCCAGCGCGCCTTCGGCTAGTTTCGGCACGACCTGGACGGAGGAAGGAAACTCCGGCGGCATCGAGGCCAGCGTCGGCGCGAAAGTCGAGAGCAGGCCGATACGCCGGCCCACGGTCACCGCCCGTTCGATCATGGCCTCGTTCGGCTTGAGCACCGGCATCGGCGCATGTGCGCGCGCAACCGCCTCGATGCAGGGACCGAACGCCGAGCAGGTGAACAGGATCGCATCAGCGCCTGTCACCGCGGCGTAGTGGCCGAGCGCAAGAAAGCGTTCGGTCATGGCATCATTGAGCCTGCCATCATGTGCCAGATCCGACGACAGGCTGTCATCGAGCAGGTTCATCAGCCGCGCTTCCGGCCACGCGTTCGCGAACGCAGCTTCGATCGGGGCGATGGAATGCTTGAGGGCGTGGATCAGGGCGATGCGAAGGGACGTCGGCATTGAACGTTACCTGATGCAAGGTCGCGAGCCCCGGACGCAGCGCGTCCGGGGCACGCAAAACGTTTACTTGAACGGCACCGCGTACATCAAGCCGCCCTTGCTCCAGAGGCCGTTGAGGCCGCGCTCGAGCTTGAGCGGGCTCGCCTTGCCGACATTGCGCTCATAGATCTCGCCGTAATTGCCGGTAGCCTTGATGGCTGTGACCAGCCATTTGTTGTCGAGCCCGAGCCGCGAGCCGAGATCGCCGGAGGCACCGAGCAGGCGCTGGATCGCGGGCGTCTGCGACTTCGCCATCTCGTCGACATTGCCTTGTGTGACGCCGAGCTCTTCGGCCTCGATCAAGCCGTAATGCAGCCAGGTGATGATGTCGCTCCAGACCTCGTCGCCATTGCGGGTGAAGGGGCCGAGCGGCTCCTTGCTGATGGTCTGCGGCAGCACGACGTAGTCGGCCGCGTTCGGCGCCGCGGTCGTCACGGCGCCTGCGAGCGCGGAAGCGTCCTGGGTCATGGCGTCGCAACGGCCGCCGAAGAAGGTCTGGTACATGGTGTCGACGCGGTCGAACACCAGCGGCTTCCAGTCGATGCCGTTGGCGCGGCCGTAATCGCCGAGCGTGACCTCATGCGTGGTGCCCTGCGCGACGCAGACGGTGGCGCCCTTGAGATCCTTAATCTCCTTCACGCCGAGGTCCTTCTTCACGACAAAGCCCTGGCCGTCGTAGAAGTTGACCGGTCCCTGCCGCAGGCCCAGCGTGACACCGCGCAGATAGGTCTGCGTCGAGTTGCGGTAGAGCACGTCGATCTCGCCGGACTGGAGCGCGGTGAAGCGGTTCTGCGCGGTCAGCGAGACGTAACGCACCTTGCTGGCATCGCCGAGCACGCCGGCGGCGAGCGCGCGGCAATAATCGACGTCGAGACCCTTGTAGTTGCCTTGCGAATCCGGCGCGGAGAAGCCGGCAAAACCGGCGCTAACGCCGCATATCAGCGTGCCGCGGCTCTTCACCGTGTCGAGCGTTGCCGCCGACGCGACCACCGTCGATGCCGCGAGCACGCCGGCTACGATAACCACTTTCCTCATCATGCTATTCTCTCCTCAGTGATTGACACGACGCAATACGTTGTCGACGGCGGTGCCGAGCTTGTCGACGATCAGGTCGATCTCCTCCGGCGAAGCGATATAGGGCGGCGCCAGCAGTACGTGGTCGCCACGGACGCCGTCCACGGTGCCGCCTCCGGGATAGCAGCCGAGACCGTTGGCGAAGGCCTCCGCCTTGATCTTCTGGTTCAGCTTCAGCGCGGGATCGAACGAGGTCCGGCTGGCGCGATCGGCGACGAGTTCGATCGCCCAGAACAGGCCGCGGCCCCTGATATCGCCGACATGACGGTGATTGCCGAATCGCTCGATGAGCCGCTGCTCGAGCTGCTTGCCGCGCTCCTTGACCCGGTCGAGCAGGCCGTCCTCGCGGATCACGTCCTGCACCGCGAGCGCAGCAGCGCAGGCGAGGGGATGCGCGAGATAAGTGTGGCCGTGCAGGAAGGCGCCCGAACCTGAGCGGACTGTATCGATGATCCTGCCACTGGCCAGCATCGCGCCGATCGGCTGGTAGCCGCCGCCGAGACCCTTGGCGATCGCCTGGATGTCGGGCGCCACGCCTTCCTGCTCCCAGGCGTGCGTGGTGCCGGTGCGGCCCATGCCGCTCATGACCTCGTCGAGAATGAGCAGCGCGCCGTGGCGGTCGCAGATCTCGCGCACCGCCTTGAAGTAGCCGTCCGGCGCCGTCACGGCACCTGCGGTGGCGCCGACGACGGGCTCTGCGAGGAACGCCGCGACCGTATTGGGACCGAGGCGGTGAAACTCGGCTTCGAGTTCGGCCGCGAGCCGGGCGACGAATTGCGCGTCGGGTTCGCTCTCGTGCTTCTCGTGATAGGCGAAGGCCGGGGTCACATGGCTGAAGGCGTCGGAGAGCAGCGGCGCGTAGGGCGCGCGGCGCCAGGCATTGCCGCCCGCCGCGAGCGCGCCGAGCGTATTGCCGTGATAGCTCTGCCGCCGCGCGATGAAGTGTTGCCGCTCCGGCTCGCCGCGCTCGATGAAAAATTGCCGCGCGAGCTTGATGCTGGCTTCAACCGCTTCCGATCCGCCGCTGACGAAATAGGCGTAGGCGAGGCCGCCGGGCTCATGGCCGACCAGCCTCTCGGCCAGCGCCTCCGCCGGCTCGGACGAGAAGAACGCGGTATGGGCATAAGCGAGGGTCGAAGCCTGCTTCGTGATCGCTGCGATCACGCGCGGATGCTGGTGGCCGAGACAGGAGACCGCAGCTCCGCCGGAGGCGTCGATAATGCGCCGCCCGTCCTCGGCGAAGAGGTAGACGCCTTCGCCGCCGATCGCCTTGGGCGGCGTTTCGCGCAGCGAGCGATGCAGCACGCGGCTGGTGCGAGCGACCATGGGTCAACCTTTCTCTGAAACGTAAGTTGAGGCCGCGGCCAGCCGCGCCTCCGTATTCTCCAGGCGCTTCTTCGCGGCCGTGCCGCCGAGCGAAAACGTCACGGCGGCGAGCGATTGCGCGATCGCAATGGCGCCGGTGAGGCTGGGGAAAAAGCCGGGAGAGGAGGCCGCCTCGAACAGCAGCACGTGGTCGGCGCCTTCGGCCATTGGCGCCGAAGGGCTATCGGCGATTGCGATCAGGGTGGCGCCGGCACGATAGGCGGCCTGCGCCACCCGGACGCTCGCATGGGTGTAGGGCATGAAGCCGATGACGATGACGGCTTCGCCGGGCCGGAACGCGCCGAGGTCGAGATCGTCGGGGCCGGACGTGCCGACGAGTTGCACCTGTTCGGGGCGAAACAGCCGGAGCTCGTAGTTGAGCAGTTCCGCGACGCTGCGGCAGCTTCGGTAGCCGGTGATCCAGACCCGCTTGGCATCGTGGAGCGCGCGTGCCGCCTCCGCAATCGGCTGGGCCGGGATGCGCGGAAGGCCGGCGGCCTCGGCTTCCAGCTTGTCGGTGACGAGCGCGACATCGGCATTCGGGCCGTGGCGGCGGCTCCTGGCGCGGCCGGAGAAGGGCGCTGTCTGCGAGGGCCGTCGCGCCTCCGTCAGTGCCGCGCGCAATTCGTCCCAGCCCGAATAGCCGATCGCCTTGGCAAGCCGCGTGAAGGCGGCGGGATCGGCGCCGGCAACCGCTGCGAGATCGCGCATCGAACGCGTGGTGGCGTCGTAATCGTTGGCCGCGACGAAACGCCCGACCTCCTGCAACCGCATCGGAAGCGATGGCAATGCAATGCGCAGTTCGCTCAGAGGCGAGGATTTGGCGGGCTCGGCCATGAAACATTTGTTGCACGAAGTAGAGTTCGGTGCAACAGTTGACGTACGCTGCCGGAAATCGCCGCCTTGAGAAGGATTTTTGTGCTGTGACGTCAGACGCTCCGAGACCGCCGCCGCGCCGTCGCTTCTTCGCCGCTTTCGGACAACGCGAGCTGAAAGGCCTGTTCTGGCAGGCCCTGGTGGTGGGGATCGCAGTCGCGGTCATCGCCTTCCTCTGGTCCAACACGGTCACCAATCTCTCCGCGCGCCGCATCACGACCGGTTTTGCCTTCCTGGGCCGAGAGGCCGGCATGCCCATCGCCGACAGCCTGCTCGCCTATAATCCGAGAGACTCATATCTCTGGGCGTTCGTCGTCGGCATCGCCAACACCCTGCGCGTCGCCGTGATCGGAATCGTGCTTGCAACCATCCTGGGCACGGTGATCGGCATCTCGCGGCTGTCGGCCAACTGGCTGCTGTCGCGGCTCGCCGCGGTGTATGTCGAAACGCTCCGCGACATCCCGCTGCTGCTCCAGCTCCTGTTCTGGTACGTGCTGATGCAAGCGCTGCCGGCCGCGCGCGCGGCATGGCGGCCGATCGAGGGCGTGTTCCTGTCTAATCGCGGGCTGATCCTGCCGGCGATTCCGATCGGGACGCCGCAGCTTTGGGTGCTCGGCACGGCAGTGCTCGGGCTTGTGGTGTTCTATGTCATCCAGCGACGGCTCATCGCGCAGCAAATGCGCGACGGCAAGCCGCGGCCGGCCTGGCCGTTTGGACTCGGGCTGCTCGTTGGGCTGCCTGCGGCGGTGTCCGTGCTGCTCGGCGTGCCCTGGACGATCGAATGGCCTGGGTTGCGCGGCTTCAACTTCGTCGGCGGGCTGACGCTCGCGCCGGAATATTTCGCGCTGCTGATCGCGCTCGTCACCTACACCTCGGCCTTCATCGCCGAGATCGTGCGCAGCGGCATCCAGTCGGTGCCGCGCGGCCAGTGGGATGCCGCCAATGCGCTCGGACTGCGCCGCAGCTTCATGCTGCGGCAGATCATCCTGCCACAGGCGCTACGCGTGATCGTGCCGCCAATGACGAGCCAATACCTCAACCTGACCAAGAACTCTTCGCTCGCGGTGGCGATCGGATATCAGGACGTGGTCTCGATTGCCAACACGACGTTGAACCAGACCGGGCAGGCGATCGAGGCCATTGCCTTGATCATGGCGGTGTTTCTGACCATCAGCCTCGGCATCAGCTTTTTCATGAACTGGTACAATTCGCGCATCGCGCTGGTGGAGCGCTGACCATGACGGCGATCGCCGACATTCCAGAAGTACCGCGCACCGCCCGCCCGCAAATTGGCAATCCGGTGCTGCGCTGGCTGCGCGCCAATTTGTTCTCGTCGATTTCCAACGGCATCCTTTCGGTCGTGTTGCTGGCAGTGCTCGCAAAGGGCCTTTTCAGCTTCGTGCAATGGGGCATCGCCAATGCGGTCTGGCTCACCCCGGCGAACGATTCCAGCGCCTGCCGCGCGGTACGCGGCGTCGGTGCATGCTGGGCGATCATCCCCGAAAAATACCGCTTCATCCTGTTCGGCACCTATCCGTTCGACGAGCAGTGGCGGCCGGCGCTGGCAGTATTGCTGTTCATCGCCCTGTTCTATCTCTCCACCCGCCGCGCCCTATGGCGGCGCGAGCTGGCCTATCTCTGGATCGCCGCTCTCGCGCTGATCAGCATGTTGATGTGGGGCGGCATACTCGGCCTGTCGTTCGTCTCGCAGGACCGCTGGGGCGGTTTGCCCGTGACGCTGATCCTGGCGACCTTTGGTCTGGCTTTTGGCTTCCCGCTCGGCATCCTGGTCGCACTCGGCCGGCGCTCAAAGCTGCCGGCGATCCGCTCGCTCAGCGTGCTCTATGTCGAACTGATCCGCGGCGTGCCGCTGGTCAGTCTGCTGTTTATGGCCAGCGTGATGTTTCCGCTGTTCATGCCGAACGGATTCAACATCGACAAGCTCCTGCGCGCGCAGGTCGCGATCATCCTGTTCGCGGGTGCCTATCTTGCCGAAGTCATTCGCGGCGGCCTCCAGGCCGTGCCGCGCGGGCAATACGAGGCCGCCGACGCGCTCGGCCTGTCCTACTGGCGCAAGAACCGGCTGATCGTCCTGCCGCAGGCGATCCGCCACGTCATCCCGCCGCTGGTCAACACCTTCATCGCCTTCTTCAAGGACACCAGCCTCGTCTTGATCATCGGTATCTTCGACTTGCTGACGACGGCCAAGACCGCGATCATCGATCCGGCGTGGCAGCAATTCTCCGTCGAGGTCTACATCTTCGTCGCCGGGATCTATTTTGTCTTCTGCTTCGCGATGTCGCGGTATAGCCGCAGCCTGGAGGCGACGAGCGGAAGGTGACTATCTCTCTTGTCCCGGCTCTGCAGCACACCGCTGAAGAAGCGCTGCGCCGCGTCCGGGACACGAGAGGCTAGTTCTTCACGCGCGGATCAATCGGCGTCGTGCCGCGCACGCCCAAAATATCCTCCAGCACCTTGGCGCCGGCGATCACATGCGCATCCGCGCGCGGAGCCCCGACGACCTGCAGACCGACCGGAAGTCCCGATGCGGTGAAGCCGCACGGCAGCGACAGCGCGGGACAGCAGGCGAGCGTTATCGCATAGACGATGCCGAGCCACTCGACGTAATTGTCGAACTTCTTGCCGGCGCATTCGGCGACATAGCGATGCTCGATCGGGAAGGGCGGCACGATCGTGGTCGGTACCAGCAGCAGATCGTAGCTCTTGAAGAACTCGACCGCACGCGCGGTCATGCCGACGCGCTGCGCCTCGGCGCGTTCGAGCTGCTCGATCGTGAGCTTGAGGCCTTCCTCGATGTTCCAGATCACTTCGGGCTTGAGCAGATCGCGCTTGGTGCGCAACAGATTGGCCTTGCTGATCGCAAAATCGAAGGCGCGCAACGTGTGGAAGCACTCGTGCGCCTCGCGCCAGTCCGGGTGCGCCTCCTCGACGATGGCGCCGGCTTCGGCAAAGCGTTCAGCCGCCTTGCGTGTGATCGCTTTGACTTCGGGATCGACCGGCGTAATGCCGAGATCGGGCGAGTAGGCGATGCGCTTCGGTTTCTTGCCTGATTGTGCCGCTGACAGGAATGAGGTCGCAGGCGCGGGAAGCGACAATGGATCGGCTGCATAGTCGCCACTCATGGCATCGAGCAGCAGCGCGAGATCCTCGACGTTGCGTGCCATCGGACCGACGACGCCAAGGTTACGATCGATGGCTGATTTTGGAGTATGTGCAACCCGGCCGATGCTCGGCCGCATGCCCACGACGCCGCAGAAAGCTGCCGGGCTGCGCAGACTGCCGCCCATGTCGGAGCCTTGCGCAACCCAGGCCATGCCGGTGGCGAGCGCAACGGCCGCGCCGCCTGACGAGCCGGCTGCCGACTTGGACGTATCCCACGGATTGAGAGTTGCGCCGAACACCTCGTTGAAGGTGTTGGCGCCCGCGCCGAATTCCGGCGTGTTCGACTTGGCATAGATGACGGCGCCGTTGGCCTCGAGATTTTCGACCAGGATGTCGGACGTCGCCGGGATGTTGTCCTTGAAGATCGGCGAGCCCTGGGTGTTCAACACGCCTGCAACATCGGTCAGGTCCTTGATCGGCACCGGCAGGGCTGCGAGCAGTCCGCGCGCGCCGGCCGGCTTCCGCATCAGCGCCTTTGCGCTATCCCGCGCGCGATCGAAGCACAGCGTCGGCAGCGCGTTGACCTTGCCATCGACTTCACCGATGCGCTTCTCCAGCACATCCAGGAGCTCCAGCGGCGACACGTCGCCGGACCGCAGCTTGTCGACGACGGTGCACGCGGTTTCGCGGATCAGGTCCTGAGACAACTATTTTACTCCTGTGCTTGTTCTAGGCTCCGTCATTGCGAGGAACGAAGCGACGAAGCAATCCAGACTTTTGCCGCAGATACATTTCTGGATTGCATCCGCCTTCGTTAAAGCTTCGGCGGACAAGTCGCTTCGCTCGCAATGGCGAGGATAGAGTTAACCCCATCCCGCGCTGATGCCGCCGTCCACCGTGTAAATCACGCCGGACGTGTAGCCCGCGCGATCCGACGCCAGGAACGCCATAAGATCTCCGATCTCGCGCGCATGCGCAGGCCTGCCTAAAGGCAAGCTCTTCTGGAACTCCCTGTAGCGGCTTTCGTCGCCGAACTGGTGCTTTGCCCGGGTCTTCAGCAAGGTGACGTGACGGTCGGTGCCCACAGGACCGGGATTGATTCCGACCACGCGGATGTTGTCGGCGAGGCTCTTGCCCCCGAGCGCGCGGGTGAAGGCCATCAGCGCGGCATTGCCGGCGCTGCCGCAAATGTAGTTGGCGTCGAATTTTTCGCCGGCGGCACCGATGTCGCTGACGATCACGCCGCCGCCCTTCGCCTTCATCTGCGCATAGATCATGCGCGTGAGGTTGATGTAGCCGAACACTTTCAATTCCCAGGCGTGGCGCCAGGTCGCCTCGTTGATCTTGTCGATGGAGCCGCCGGGAATGTCGCCGGCATTGTTGACGAGGACGTCGATGTCGGCGGCTTCCTTGGCGAGCCGCGTCAAATCCTCGCTCTTGCGCAAATCGACGATGCTCGTGGCGGCATCGATCTGGTGCGCCGAGCGCAAGCGCTCGGCCAGAGCCTTGAGCTGATCGCCGTTGCGGGCGGCGAGGAGGAGATGGCAGCCTTCCTCGGCAAAGGCCTCGGCGGCAGCTGCGCCGATGCCCTTGGACGCGCCCGTGATCAGGACGCGCTTGCCACGCAGATGCAGATCCATGGGAGTTACTCGCAGGAGAGGAACGGGAATAAAATCAGTAGGCGGTCGGCCGCGCCATGGTCAACATTGCAGTGCAGCGTTGCACTGCCGCCGCGTTTGGTCCATTGCAGTGCGGTCAAAAAGGCGGCGGCTGCCGGAGCAATCAAGGACGTTCTCGATGAGCAAGAAACAATACCGGATCGCGGTCATTCCTGGCGACGGCATCGGCAAGGAAGTGATGCCCGAAGGTCTGCGCGTTCTGGAGACCGCGGCGAAGAAGCACGGGGTGTCCCTTCATTTCGATCATTTCGACTTCTCGTCCTGGGACTATTACGAGAAGCACGGGCAGATGATGCCGGACGATTGGAAGGATAAGATCGGCAAGCACGACGCCATCTATTTCGGCGCGGTCGGCTGGCCGGCCAAGATTCCGGATCACGTCTCGCTCTGGGGCTCGTTGATCAAGTTCCGCCGCGAGTTCGATCAGTATGTGAATCTGCGCCCGGTACGGCTGATGCCGGGCGTGCCGTCGCCGCTGGCAAACCGCAAGCCCGGCGACATCGATTTCTGGGTGGTGCGCGAGAACACCGAGGGCGAATATTCCTCCGTCGGCGGCCGCATGTTCCCGGACACCGACCGTGAGTTCGTGACGCAGCAGACGGTGATGACCCGCATCGGCGTCGATCGCATCCTGAAGTTCGCGTTCGAGCTCGCGCAGTCGCGGCCGAAGAAGCACCTGACCTCAGCGACCAAGTCGAACGGCATCTCCATCACCATGCCCTATTGGGACGAGCGCGTGGAGGCGATGGCGAAGAAGTATCCAAGTGTGAAGTGGGACAAGTACCACATCGACATCCTGACCGCGAACTTCGTGCTGCATCCGGATTGGTTCGACGTCGTCGTCGGCTCCAATTTGTTCGGCGACATCCTGTCCGACCTCGGCCCGGCCTGCACCGGCACCATCGGCATCGCGCCGTCAGGCAACATCAACCCCGAGGGCAATTTCCCGTCGGTGTTCGAGCCGGTGCACGGCTCGGCGCCCGATATCGCGGGGCAGGGCATCGCCAATCCGATCGGCGCAATCTGGTCAGGCGCGATGATGCTCGAGCATCTCGGCGTAAAGCAAGCCGGCAAGTCGATCGTCGAAGCGATCGAGCGCACGCTGGCAGAGCGCACGCTCCGCACCAAGGATCTCGGCGGCAACGCCGACACCACGGCTTGCGGCAAGGCGGTTGCGGATATGGTGGATTAGAGCGCTGCTTTTCCCTCCCCCCTTGTGGGGGAGGGTCGCTTCGATGCGAAGCATCGAAGACGGGTGAGGGGTTGTCTCCGCGGAGACAGACCTCTCAATTGTGCATTTCCCTTCGCGGACAGAACCCCTCATCCGGCGCTTCGCGCCACCTTCTCCCACAAGGGGAGAAGGTAAGAGCACCGTGCTCCGCCTCACGACCCCGCGATCTTCTCGATCGCCGCCTGATCCAGCCCGAACTTCTTCCCGGCCTCCAAGATCTCCTGCCAGGTGGTCGGATCGACCGGAATGCCTTCAGCCAGGCGCTTCTGCTTCGTCTCGCGCTCCGGCTCGCCGGCGATCTTCACCTTGTCGACGCCGACGGCGGGCGGTGAGCCGGTGTGCCAGGCGACGAAGCTCTCGACTTCGCGCGCGAGATTCTCCGCGGTGCCGAGCTTGGTCGGATCGATGATGATCGAGAGCATGCCGTTGAGGACGTTGTACTTGCCATCGGACGGGCCCTTGACCACCTGTCCGCCGGAGAGCGCGCCGCCGAGGATTTCGCACACCAGCGCGAGCCCCGACCCCTTGTGCTCGCCAAACGGCAGGATGGCGCCGTGCGGCGGAATCACGGTGTAGCGCGGGTTGGTGGTCGGCTTGCCCTCATTGTCGATGATGGTGCCGGGCTCGAGCTCGACGCCCTTGTTGTGGGCGACGCGGGTTTTGCCCTGCGCGATCCTGCTGGTGGCGAAGTCGAGCACGATGGGGTCCTTGCCCGCGCGCGGGATGCCGACGCAGAACGGGTTGGTGCCGTGGCGCCCATCGCTGCCGCCCCACGGCGCCACGATCGGGCGCGAGATCACGTTGACGAAGTGAATCGAGACCAGTCCGTGGCCGATGCACTGCTCGGCCCAGTGGCCGATCCGGCCGATATGGTGCGAGTTGGAGAGGCCGACGAGGCACACGCCGTTGCGCTTGGCCCGCTCGGCAGCCAGCTCCATCGCTTCATGGCCGATCACCTGGCCGTAGCCGGTGAGGCCGTCGAGGGTGAGCAGCGGACCGGTGTCGAGCACGATCTTGACGTGCTGGTTCACGGCGAGGCCGCCTGTGGTGACGCTCTGGACATAGCGCGGGATCATGCCGACGCCGTGGGAGTCATGTCCCTTGAGATTGGCCTCGACCAGATTGGTGGATACGAGCTCGGCCTCGCGGTCCGTGGAGCCGCCGGCCTTGACGATGGCACTGATGGCTTCGATGAGCGGCTGTGCCTTGATGGTGCGATAGTCGGCCATTGTTGGTGCTCTTATCCCTTTACGATCCGGCGGCAGTGCTCCCACGCCGCGCCAATCAGGTTCTCGCTCGCCTCCGGGGTGCGGAACGCCGAATGCGCCGACAACGTCACGTTCGGCAGTTTTGTCAGCGGATGATCGCCGGGCAGGGGCTCGATGTTGAAGACGTCGAGGCCGGCATGGCGGATGTGGCCCGACTTCAGCGCATCGATCATGGCGGCCTCGTCGACGACGGCGGCGCGGGCGGTGTTGATGAGGATGACGCCCGGCTTCATCTTCGCGATCATCTCGCGGGTGATCATGCCGCGCGTTTCGTCGTTGAGCAGCAGATGCAGCGATACGACGTCGGCTCTCGCCAACACCGTGTCGAGATCGGCGAATTCCACGCCCGGATAGCTCTTCGGCGAGCGGTTCCAGGCGATCACCTTCATGCCGCTGCCTGAGGCGATGCGCGCGACTTCCGCGGCAATGCCGCCGAAGCCGATCAGGCCGAGCGTCTTGCCGGTGAGCTGCATGCCGTCTTCGCGCAGCCAGTTTCCGCCGCGCATCTCCCGGTCCATCATCGCGATGACGCGGGCCGAAGCCCACATCAGCGCGATCGCGCATTCCGCGACCGCCGTGTCGCCATAGCCCTTGATCAGGTGCACGGAGATGCCGAGCTCAGCGAGCTCCTCCGGGTTCATGTAACTGCGTGCACCGGTGCCGAGGAACACGACATGTTTCAGCCCCGCGCACTTCTTTGCGACCTCGGTCGGCAGCGCGGTGTGGTCGACGATCGCGATCTCGGCGCCGTCGAGGATTTCAGGATATTGCTCGGGCTTGATGTCGGGATCCCTGTGGATCCGCACCTTGGGATCGCCGGGCTGCTCCAGCTGCTCCATGATCACGGCCAGGGCTTCGTTGGCGTCGACGAAAACTCCGCGCATGACTCTCTCTCCGGTCAGGATGCGACGCCGGCGATCGCCAGCACCGTGTGCATGAGGACATTGGTGCCCGCGGCGCAATCGGGCTGCGTGGCGTCTTCCAGCTCATTGTGGCTGATGCCGTCCTTGCAGGGTACGAACACCATTGCGGCCGGCATGATTGTGTTGAGATTGCAGGCGTCGTGGCCGGCGCCGGAGGTGATGCGGCGAGAGGAGTAGCCGAGCGTCTTCGCCGCGTTCTCGACGGCCGCAATCAACTTGGGATCGAAATGCGTCGGCGGCTTGCGCCAGACCAGGTCGATCTTCACCTCGACCTTGCGGCGTGCGGCGATCTCGGCAATCGCGCTGCGCAGATCGCGATCGAGCGCATCCATGATCGCGCCATCCGCACTGCGGCAATCCATCGTGAAGGCGATCTCGCCGGGAATGACGTTGCGCGACGGGTTTGCGATCACGGCCTCGCCGATGGTGCCGACTGCCTTCGGCCCGTGCTTGCTCGCAATGGCCTCCATCGCCAGCACGATCTCGGACAGCGTCGCCAGCGCATCGCGCCGCAGCGGCATCGGCGTCGACCCGGCATGGCTCTCGAAGCCGGAAATCTTGCCGTCGTACCAAAGTACGCCCTGGCCGGAATCGACGACGCCGATGGTCTTGCCTTCGGCTTCCAGGATCGGGCCCTGCTCGATGTGCAGTTCGACGAAGCAGCCGAGCTTCTGGAAACGGACCGGCTTGTCGCCGCGATAACCGATGCTGTCGAGCGCCTGGCCGACGGTGGTGCCGTCGGCGTCCTTGCGCGACAGGATGTCGTCGGTGGTGAAGTCGCCGACATAGGCGGCGGAGGCCATCATCGCGGGAGCGAAGCGCGAACCCTCTTCGTTGGTCCAGTTGACGACGCAGATCGGCGCCTCGGTCTCAATGCCGGCGTCGTTCAACGTGCGGATCACTTCCAGTGCTCCGAGCGTTCCCAGAATGCCGTCATACTTGCCGCCGGTGGGTTGCGTGTCGAGATGCGAGCCGATGCCGACAGGCGGCTTCGACATGTCGCGTCCCTTGCGCAGGCCGAACTGCGAACCGAGCGCATCGGTGTGCACCTCTAAGCCGGCGTCCTCGCAGGCCTTGCGGAACCAGTCGCGCACCAGCTTGTCCTCCGCGCTCAGCGTCAGCCGCCGCACGCCGCCCTTGGCCGTCGCGCCGAACTGCGCGGTCTCGTGGATGGAGCCCCAGAGGCGGGCGGAATCGATTTGCAAATTGGTGGCGGCTCGGCTCATGCGGTCAGTCTCTCAATTGTCCGGCGCCTGTTTCAATGACGCGCCGGCGCGGGCGCGTCAACTGTAAGGCTGCCCTGCGCAATCTGACATGCAAGCTCTGCGACCCGCTCCACCGCCACGACGTCGGGCGAGGCGAGCCAGCTGGCGGTGAATGTCAGCGGCGCGATTTTGAGATCGGTATCGAGCAGTTGCAGCCGCCCGTCTGCGAGCTCGCTCTCGACGATGGCGTCGGGGATCACGGCGATGCCGAGGCCCTCGACCGCCATGTGAATCACGGTCGCAAGCGAGGCGGAGGCGTGTAGTCGGATCGGCGGCAGCTCCGGCCGGTCGAACACTTCGCGCACGACCTCGTAGGGCCGCGTCTTCCGCGGAAATGTAATGATCGGAAACCGCGCGAGCTCGGCCCGCGTGACCGGCCCATGGCCGAGGCCGAGCGATGGGCTGGCGAGAAATCCGATCGGATAGTCGGCGAGAACGCGATTGTGCACCCCGGAGGCCGAGAGCGGACCGACGACGAAAGCGAGCTCGATCTCCTGTGCAAGCAGGCGCGCGGTCAGGTTAGGCGTGATGTCGACCTCGATCTCCAGCGACAGGTTCGGGTAGACTTCGTTCATGCTCTTCACCAGCCGCGGCAGCCAGGTGTGCACGATGGTCTCGGCGACGCCGAGCCGCATCACGCCGCGCATCGCGGAGCGATCGCCGATCTCCGCGATCATCGCGGCCCGTAAGCCGATCAGCTTCTCCGCGTAGACCATCATCTGCCGGCCGCTCGGCGTCGGCGAGGCCACGCGATGGTCGCGATTCAGGAGCTTCACCCCGATCTCGCGCTCGAGCTGGGCGATGCGCTGGGAGATCGCCGGCTGGGTCGTGTTGAGGCGTGCTGCGGCGCCGCGAAAGCTGCCGAGCTTCACAACCCAAAGGAACGTCTCGATCGATCTGAAGTCCAGCATTGGAAGGATTTTCCCGTCCGATAAATGAAATTTATCGATATTGATTAGAAAGGAAGATTAGACTTTATAGCACGCGTGGTGTTGGCTTGTCTTTGTCGAGTTTATAGGCAGGTCGATCCGATGACTGTTTTGGTGGCAGTGCAGCAAACTGAAACGCCCGACACGCTCCCGAGCCGCAAGGCGCGGCTTGCCTACCGCGAGGGGCTGGTCGCCTCCACCGCCGGCGTTGCCCCCGGCTTCGTCCAAGGCAATCTGGCGATCCTGCCGGCGGAATATGCCGGCGCCTTTCACCGCTTCTGCCAGCTCAATCCCAAGCCGTGCCCCATCATCGGCATGTCCGATGTGGGCAGTCCGCACATCCCGGCGCTGGGCGCCGATCTCGACATCCGCACCGACGTGCCGCGCTACCGCGTCTGGCGCGACGGCGAGGTCGTGGACGAGCCGACCGATGTGACAAAGCATTGGCGCGACGATCTAGTGACCTTCGTGCTCGGCTGCTCGTTCTCGTTCGAAGAGGCGCTGCTCGACGAGGGCATGCCGATCCGCCACATCGAGCACAATGTGCGCGTGCCGATGTATCGCACCAACATCGCTTGCGGCGAGTCCGGTCCCTTCGCCGGTCCCATGGTGGTGTCGATGCGTCCGTTCAAGCCGGCGGATGCGATCCGCGCGGTGCAGATCACCTCGCGCTATCCGGCCGTGCACGGCGCGCCCGTGCATCTCGGCCATCCGCACCTGATCGGTATCAAGGACATCGCCAAGCCCGATTACGGCGATCCGGTGCCGGTCGCCGACGACGAGATCCCGGTGTTCTGGGCCTGCGGCGTGACACCGCAATCGGTCATCAACGCTGCCAAGCTGCCGTTCGCGATCACGCATTCGCCCGGCCTGATGCTGGTGACGGATCTCAAGAACAGGACCATGGCCGTGATTTAGTGGGCAGCGTTTGCTGCTTCTTCGAGCTTTACCGAATCCATCAATCGCTTCATTCGATCAGCCGAAATTCAGTAACAGGGGACTTTGCCATGACGATCACTCGCCGCGACGTATTGTTGGGAGCCACCGCTACGGCCGCGCTGGTGCCGCTGGCCGCCCGCGCACAGACTTCGGAAGTCGTGATCGGCGTGATCTATCCGTTCTCCGGCGGCAGCGCGCAGCAGGGCGTCGACGCGCAGAAGGCCTATGAGACCGCGCTCGAGGTCATCAACAAGGACACCGATTTCGACCTGCCGCTGGCGAAGGGCGAGGGCTTGCCGGGTCTCGGCGGCGCAAAGGTCCGCCTCGTGTTCGCCGACCACCAGGCCGATCCGCAGAAGGGCCGCGCCGAGGCCGAGCGCCTGATCACGCAGGAGAAGGTCTCCGCCATCATCGGCACCTATCAGAGCGCGGTCGCCGTCACCGTCAGCCAGATCTGCGAGCGCTATCAGATCCCGTTCGTCTCCGCCGACAACTCCTCGCCGAGCCTGCACCGTCGCGGCCTGAAATATTACTTCCGCGCCGCGCCGCATGACGAGATGTACTCGGCCGCGATGTTCGACTTCTTCGATGCGTTGAAGAAGAAGGGCACCAAGATCGAGACGCTGTCGCTGTTCCACGAGGACACCATCTTCGGCACCGATTCCGGTAATGCCCAGGCCAAGATCGCCGGCGAGCGCGGTTACAAGATCGTTTCCGACATCAAGTATCGCGCCAACTCGCCCTCGCTCTCGGCCGAGGTGCAGCAGCTCAAGAGCGCGAACGCCGACGTGCTGATGCCCTCGAGCTACACCACCGATGGCATCCTGCTGGTGAAGACCATGGGCGAGCTCGGTTACAAGCCGAACGCGATCGTGGCGCAGGACGCCGGCTTCTCCGAGAAGGCGCTCTATGACGCCGTCGGCGACAAGCTCGAAGGCGTAATCTCGCGCGGCACCTTCTCGCTCGATCTCGCGCAGAAGCGCCCGATGGTCGGCAAGATCAACGATATGTTCAAGACACGGTCGGGCAAAGATTTCAACGATCTCACCTCGCGTCAGTTCATGGGCCTGATCATCCTCGCCGATGCCATCAGCCGCGCCAAGTCGACCGACGGCGAGAAGATCCGCGACGCGCTGGCCGCCACCGACATCCCGGGCGAGCAGACCATCATGCCTTGGAAGCGCGTCAAGTTCGACGAGATGGGCCAGAACAACGACGCCGACCCGGTGCTGCTGCAATATGTCGGCGGCAAGTTCGTCACCATCTTCCCGCCGCAGGCCGCGATCGCCGAAGCGGTCTGGCCGATGAAGTAAGCGGGGAAGCAGGCGAGCAATCGAGATCGTCGCAAGAGCCTCGTCATTGCGAGGAGCGAAGCGACGAAGCAATCCAGACTGTCTCCGCAA
Organism: Bradyrhizobium sp. 40; assembly: GCF_023100925.1. NCBI lineage: Bacteria > Pseudomonadati > Pseudomonadota > Alphaproteobacteria > Hyphomicrobiales > Nitrobacteraceae > Bradyrhizobium > Bradyrhizobium sp. 40. Next base: position 5,296,393 of record NZ_CP064688.1, on the reverse strand, counting down.
CGAGATTCTGGATTGCTTCGCTTCGCTCGCAATGACGGAGCAAACGATGTTATTTCGAGCGGGGGACCACCGGTGACAGCCCAAACCATTATCCAAAGTCTCGCGAGCGGCCTTCTCATGGGTCTGCTCTACGGACTGATCGCCGTCGGCCTCGCGCTGATCTTCGGCCTGATGGACGTCGTGAACTTCGCCCATGGCGAGTTCCTGATGATCGCCATGTATGTGAGCTTCTTCCTGTTCACGTTCTTCGCCATCGACCCCTTGCTGTCGGCGCCGCTGGTGGCCGCCGCGTTGTTCGTATTCGGAGCGGTCGTCTATTTGTTGATCGTACGCTTCGCCATGCGGGCCAAGGCCAATGCCGGCATGGTGCAGATCTTCTCCACCTTCGGCCTCGCCATCGTGATGCGCGGCCTCGCGCAGTTCTTCTTCACGCCGGACTATCGCAGCGTTCCGCAGTCCTGGCTCGGCGGCAAGACGATCTCGATCGCCGGCGTCTTCCTGCCGGAGCCGCAGCTCATGGGTGCGCTGGTTTCGATCCTGGCCTTTGCCGGCCTCTACTTCTTCATCCATCGCACCGATTTCGGTCGCGCGCTGGAGGCCACCCGTGAAGATCCCGGCGCGGTGGCCCTCGTCGGCATCGACAAGAACCGCGTGTTCGCACTCGGCTGGGGGCTTGGTGCCGCGCTGGTAGGCCTCGCCGGAGCGATCATGGCAAGCTTCTTCTATATTTATCCCGACGTCGGCGCGTCCTTTGCGCTGATCGCCTACGTCACGGTCGCGCTCGGCGGCTTCGGCAGCGTGTTCGGCGCTTTCGCCGGCGGGATCATCGTCGGCCTCGTCGAGGCAACCACCGCGCTGGTGCTGCCGCCGTCGCTGAAATCGGTCGGCATTTACGCCGTCTACCTGCTGGTCGTCTTCATCCGGCCGCGCGGCCTGTTCGGATCGATGTGATGGACAAGGATTTTGCCGCGCGGCGCCGCCGCGACCTCATCATCGCCGCGGTGTTGACCGCCCTGGCGGCGCTCGCGCCGCTGTTCATCAAGGACGTCTACGTCCAGAACATCCTGATCCTGACCTTGATGTATGCGGCGCTGTCGCAGAGCTGGAATATTCTCTCCGGCTATTGCGGGCAGATCTCGCTGGGACACGCGCTCTATTTCGGCATCGGCGCCTACACCACCGAGCTGCTGTTCACCAAATTCGGCGTGCTGCCATGGTTCGGCATGCTCGCCGGCGGCGCAGTCGCGGCCGCGATCGCGATGGGGCTCGGCTATCCCTTCTTCCGCCTGCGCGGCCATTACTTCGTGATCGCGACCATCGTTATCGCTGAGATCGGGCTGCTGCTGTTCCAGAACTGGGAATGGGCGGGGGCCGCGATGGGAATCACCATTCCGGTGCGCGGCGACAGCTGGCTGAAATTCCAGTTCATGCGCAGCAAGCTGCCGTACTTCTATTTCGCACTGGTGCTGTGCAGCCTCGCCTGGTTCGTCACCTGGTGGCTGGAGGACTCCAAATGGGGCTTCTGGTGGCGCGCGGTAAAGGACAATCCGGAAGCGGCCGAGAGCCTCGGTGTCGTCGTGTTCAACTCCAAGATGGGCGCGGCTGCCGTCTCCGCTTTCCTCGTTGCCATCGGCGGCGCCTTCTACGCGCAGTTTCTCGCCTATATCGATCCTGAAAGCGTCATGGGCTTCCAGTTCTCGCTGCTGATGGCGTTGCCGGCCGTGCTCGGCGGCATCGGCACCCTCTGGGGGCCCGTGTTAGGAGCGGCCATCCTGATCCCGATGACGGAGCTGACGCGCTCCTATATCGGCGGCTCCGGCCGCGGCGTCGATCTCATCGTCTACGGCACGCTGATCGTGCTGATTTCGCTCGCCCTGCCACAGGGTCTGGTGAGCCTGTTCTCTCGTGCGAAGCGGAAGGGAGCCACGCGATGACCCCGCTGCTTGAAACCCGCGGCGTCTGGCAGCGCTTCGGCGGCCTCGTCGCCAACAGCGACGTCTCGATCTCGGTCGGCCGCGGCGAGATCGTCGGCCTGATCGGCCCGAATGGAGCCGGCAAGTCGACGCTGTTCAATCTCATCGCCGGCGTGCTGCCGCCGACGCAAGGCTCGATCTGGTTCGACGGCGAGGATGTCACCAGCATGCCGGCCGCCGAGCGCTGCCAGCGCGGCGTCGGTCGCACCTTCCAGGTCGTCAAGAGCTTCGAGACCATGACCGTTATCGACAACGTCATCGTCGGCGCTCTCGTGCGCAACACCGTAATGCGCGAGGCACGCCGCAAGGCTCATGAGGTGCTCGAATTTACCGGCCTTGCCGCGCGCGCCAACGTGCTCGCGAGCGACCTCGTGCCGGCCGAAAAGCGCCGCCTTGAAGTCGCGCGCGCGCTTGCAACAGAACCGAAATTGCTGCTGCTCGACGAAGTCCTCACTGGTCTTACGCCGACCGAGGCGCAGACCGGCGTCGCCCTGGTGCGCAAGGTGCGTGACGCCGGCATCACCGTGCTGATGGTCGAGCACGTCATGGAGATCGTGATGCCGCTGGTCGATCGCGCCATCGTGCTCGACCTCGGCAAGGTGCTGGTCGAGGGCAAGCCCACTGAAATCGTCCGCGATCCCAAGGTGATCAGCGCATATCTGGGAGATCGTCATGCTGTCGGTGCGTGAAGTCACGACCGCCTATCAGGGCCTGGTCGCGATCTCCGGGGTCAGCATCGAAGTCGCCAAGGGCGAGATCGTCTGCGTCGCCGGCGCCAACGGCGCGGGCAAGTCGACGCTGCTGAAATCCATCGCCGGCGCCGAGCGCCCGCGATCGGGCACGGTGACGTTCGACGGCAAGCGCCTCGACGGCATGGCGCAGCACCACATCACGGCGACCGGCATCGCCTATGTGCCGGAGAACCGCCGCCTGTTTCCGCGCCTCTCCGTGCGCGACAATCTGCGCCTCGGCAGCTATCTCTATCGCGGCGAGGCCGATCGCGAGAGCCCGCTCGATCTCGTGTTCCAGCTCTTTCCGCGCCTCTCCGAGCGCCTCGAGCAGCGCGCCGAGACGCTATCCGGCGGCGAGCAGCAGATGCTCGCGATCGGCCGCGCGCTGATGACGCGCCCGCGGCTGTTGATGCTGGACGAGCCCTCGCAGGGCATCATGCCGAAGCTCGTCGACGAGATCTTCCAGGCCGTCAAGCGCATCCGCGACGCCGGCATGACCGTGCTGATCGTGGAGCAGCGCATGGCGGAGTGCCTGGAAATCGCTGACCGCGCCTACATCCTGCAAACCGGCCGCGTGCTGATGCAGGGCGCGGCAAGCGAGATCAAGGGCAATCCCGACGTGCGCAAGGCGTATTTGGGGCTGTAGCCGCGAAGTGTTGGGCACGCTCACGCAACACACTCGGCGTCATCGCCCGCGAAGGCGGGCGATCCAGTATTCCAGAGGCCGTTGTGATTGAGCCGAGAAGCCGCGGCGTACTGGATTCCCCGCCTTCGCGGGGAATGACAGCGGTGAGCAGGACGGTGTTAGTTCACCCACGGCTGCACGAGGCTCATTCCTCGTGCCCATGCTCCGGCAGCGCCACCCCAAACACCTTCACCAGATCCGTCACCTGCTCGGGCGACAAATACCGCGGGTTCATCCCGCGCAGCAGCAGATACAGCTTCGCCGTCTCCTCCAACTCCTCGGTCGCGAACACCGCTGCTTCCAGCGTATCGCCGGCGACGACCGGGCCGTGATTGGCGAGCAGCACGGATGAGTATTTTCCCGCCAGCCCCCTGATCGCATCCGCGACCGCGGGATCGCCGGGGCGGTAATAGGGCACGAGCGCGGTGGCGCCGCATTTCATCAGATAATAGGCCGTCATCGGCGGCAGCGCGGCGCGCGGGTCGATCTCCGGCAGCATCGACAGCGCAACCGAATGAGTGGAGTGCAGATGCACGATCGCCCTTGCGCTCCCGCGCGTGGCATAGAGTGCATTGTGCAGCGGAACTTCCTTGGTCGGCGCATCGCCCGAAACCAGTCGGCCCTGATCGTCCAGCCGCGACAGTTTTGCGGGATCGAGGAAGCCGAGCGAGGCATTGGTCGGCGTCACCAGCCAGCCGCCGCCGTCCAGCCTGACGCTGATATTGCCGGAGGAGCCGGGCGTCAGCCCACGCTCGAACAGGGACCGTCCGAAGCGGCAAATGTCTTCGCGCAGCAATGTCTCGTTGCTCATGGCCGTCATGTCCGTTTGTCTCACGCTTTGGCAGCGCGGCCAAGCCGTGTTATTCGGTTGGCAAGCTGCCGCAAAGGGTGGCCCTCCGGGAAACGTCGCAAGGATCAGTTGCATGTCCGCCTCCACGTCACAGAATCAGCGCATCGCCGTCATCGGGCTCGGCTCGATGGGGTTTGGCATGGCGACCTCGCTGAAGCGCGCCGGTCATGTCGTCACCGGCTGCGACGTCTCGGCTGAGGCGGTCGCGCGCTTCGTGACGGAGGGCGGCGCGGGCGCCAAGACGCCGGCTGAGGCTGCCAAGGGCGCCGACATCGTCGTCAGCGTCGTCGTCAATGCCGCGCAGACCGAGACGATCCTGTTCGGCAAGGATGGCGTCGCGGAAACCATGGCCAAGGACAGCGTCTTCCTGTCGTCGGCGACCATGGATCCCGACGTGGCGCGGCGTCTCGCCAAGCAGTTGGAGGCGACCGGCCGGCACTATCTGGATGCACCGATCTCCGGCGGGGCGCAGCGCGCAGCGCAGGGCGAGCTGACGATCCTCGCCTCCGGCAGTCCGGCTGCGTTTGAGAAAGCGCGGCCCGCGCTCGATGCCATGGCCGCAAAGCTCTACGAACTTGGCGATGCCGCAGGCCAGGGCGCCGCCTTCAAGATGATCAACCAGTTGCTCGCCGGCGTGCATATCGCCGCCGCCAGCGAGGCGATCGCGTTCGCGGCCAAGCAGGGGCTCGATATCCGCAAGGTCTATGAGGTGATCACGGCGTCCGCCGGAAACTCCTGGATGTTCGAGAACCGCATGCCGCACGTGCTCGACGGCGATTACACCCCGCGCAGTGCGGTCGAGATTTTCGTCAAGGACCTCGGCATCATCCAGGACATGGCACGCAGTGCCAGATTCCCGGTTCCGGTGTCCGCCGCAGCGCTCCAGATGTTCTTGATGACGGCCGCCGCCGGCATGGGCCGCGACGACGATGCGTCGGTGGCGCGGATGTATGCGCAGGTCACCGGCGTCAAGCTGCCCGGCGACAAGTAAGGATAAGAGGATTCCGATGCCCCGTTTTGCCGCCAATCTCTCGATGATGTTCACCGAGGTGCCGTTCCTCGACCGCTTCGATGCCGCTGCGGCAGCCGGCTTCACCGCCGTCGAGTTTCTCTTTCCCTATGAGCATCCGGCCGAGGCGGTCGGCGAGCGGCTCAAGCGCAACGGCTTGACTCAGGCGCTGTTCAACCTGCCGCCGGGCGATTGGAATGCCGGCGAGAAGGGCTTTGCGGCACTCCCGTCGCGATTCCCCGAGCTCAAGGCGAGCCTGGAGACCGCGCTGCCCTACGCCAAGGCGACCGGCGTCAAGCGGCTGCATTTGATGGCGGGCATCGCCAACCGTGGCGAGCGCGTCGCGATCGAGGCGTTCTACAAATCGGTGGCGTGGGCCGCCGAGTTCTTTGCGCCGCACGGCATCGACATCGTGCTCGAGCCGATCAATGCACGCAACGTGCCCGGCTATTTCCTCAACGATTTCGGATTCGCGCGCGACCTGATCCAGGAGCTGCGGCTTCCGAACCTGAAACTCCAGTTCGACATCTATCACTGCCAGATCATCCATGGCGACGTCACGATGCGGCTGCGTGAGATGATGCCGGTCATCGGCCACATCCAGATCGCCAGCATCCCCTCGCGCAACGAGCCTGATGGCGAGGAGCTGAACTATCCGTTCCTGTTCGACGAACTCGACCGGCTCGGTTATGCCGGCTTCGTCGGCTGCGAATATAATCCGCGCGGCAAGACCACCGACGGCCTTGCCTGGTTCAAGCCTTATGCGGGAGTGAAGCCGTGACAGTTGCAGCGAAAATATCCCTTGGCTGCATTGCCGACGACTACACCGGCGCCTCCGACCTCGCCAACACGCTGACGCGCGCCGGCCTGCGCACCGTGCAGACCATCGGCGTGCCCGCGGACGATCTCGCGCTGCCTGGGGTCGACGCCGTCGTGGTGTCCTTGAAGAGCCGTTCGATCGAGGCCGGCCTTGCCGTGTCGCGCTCGCGCGCGGCCGAGACGTGGCTGCGCGGCCGCGGCGCAAGCCACGTGCTGTTCAAGATCTGCTCGACCTTCGATTCCACCGATGCGGGCAATATCGGCCCGGTGATGGACGTGCTGCGCGCCGATTGCGGCGAGGCGGCCGTGCTGGTGACGCCGGCCTTCCCGGAGACCGGCCGCACCGTCTACCAGGGCAATCTGTTCGTGGGCGCCGTGCCGCTGAACGAGAGCCCACTGAAGGACCATCCGCTCAACCCGATGCACGATTCCAACCTGGTGCGCGTGCTGGCGCGCCAGAGCAAGACGCAAATCGGCCTCGTCGACCTCGCCACCGTCACGCGCGGCGCGGATGCCGTGCGGGCGCGGCTGTCCGAACTCGCCGGCAAGGGCATTGGCGCGGCGATCATCGACGCCGTGTTCGATCGCGACCTCGAAACCATCGGCCTCGTCGCTGCCCAGCATCGGTTGTCGGTCGGCGCCTCCGGCATGGGCCTTGGGCTGGCGCGGGCGCTGGTGTCTACAGGCAAGGTCACATCGACCGCGGCGAGCAGCGAGGCGGCGGGCGCCGCGGTCGGCGGACCGGCGGCGTGCCTGGCCGGAAGCTGCTCGCAGGCGACGCTCCAGCAGATCGCGAATGCCGAACGAATGATGCCGGTGCTGCATCTCGATCCGGACCGTATTACTACGGGCGAGGACGAGGCGCAGCGCGCACTGGCCTGGGCGAAGCCGCGACTGGCGGACGGTCCGGTCCTGATCGCATCGAGCTCGACGCCTGATCAGGTCGCCGCGCTCCAGGCGCGCCATGGCCGCGACGCGGCCGGTCACGCCATCGAACAGGCGATGGCCGACATTGCCGAGGGTCTGGTGCGGGCCGGCGTCAAGCGCCTGGTCGTTGCCGGCGGGGAAACATCCGGCGCCGTGGTCGACCGGCTGAAGATTCCCGGATTTCTCGTGGGGGTGGAGATCGCAGCCGGCGTCCCGGTGCTGCGTGCAGTCGGTGCTGAAAAAGGCGACATGCTGCTCGCCTTGAAGTCCGGAAACTTCGGCGGGCCGGAGTTTTTCTCCGACGCGCTTGGGCTCATGCGCTGAGCGCAGGACATTTTTAGCGTCGTGTTCACTTGTTTCAGGCTTCCGTACTCGTACGGAGTCGTCGTTAACGTCCGCTCAGGTGCTCTGGTGTTGGATGTCGGTGCTACTCCCTTAGGTTGATTCGTAAAGCTTCCGGACGCGCCGCCGCGCCAGCACAAAGAGACTCCATATGCTCGCCACTATTTCCATCCGCGCCAAGATCATCAGTGTCGTGGCGTTCCTGCTGGTCGCGATGGCCGGCATGGGCCTGCTCGCCGTCATGAAGATGCGGTCGATGAATGCCAACACCGTCGACATCACCACGAGCTGGATGCCCAGCGTGCGCGTGCTCGGCGATTTGCGCGCCGGCGTGATCACTTACCGCAACGTCATCCGGGAGCATATGCTGTCGGAAACGCTGGACGAGAAGCTCGCGATGGAAAAGACGCTCGCGACCGTGATCGAGGCCAACGCCAAGTTTCGCAAGACTTATGAAGGCATGATCACCTCGCCTGAAGAACGGGCACTCTACGGTGAATGGTCGAAGTTCTGGGAGGAGTACAAGAAGGGCACCCAGGAGGTTATGGCGCTGTCGCGCAAGGAGGCCGGCAAGGTCCCGCACGAGGCGCATGAGCTGAACACCAAGACGGTCAACAAGATCGGGCTTCAGGCCGACGAGGTCCTGAGGAAGGACATCGAGCTTAACACCAAGGGTGGAGACCAGGCAGCTCAGGACGCCGCAGATAGCTACAATTACGCCTTCATGCTGGTCTCGATCATTCTTGGCGCCGCCGTGATCATCGGGATCGCCGTCGGCTTCTACCTCGTCCGGGACGTCTCCAGCGGTATCAACTCGATCATCGAGCCGATGCAGGCACTCGGTAAGGGCGAGCTTTCCGCCGAAGTGCCGCACCGCGGTGAGAAGACCGAGATCGGTGCCATGGCCGAGGTGCTCCAGATCTTCAAGGAAGCGCTGATCGCCAAGAAGGCCGCCGACCAGGCTGCCGCCGCCGATGCCGAAGCCAAGATCGAGCGCGGCCGCCGCGTCGACAACATCACCCGCGAATTCGAAACGATGATCGGCGAGATCGTTCAGACCGTGTCGTCGGCCTCGACCCAGTTGGAGGCCTCCGCCTCGACGCTGACCTCCACCGCCGACCGCTCCCAGCGGCTGGCGACCACGGTTGCCGGAGCGTCGGAGGAGGCCTCGACCAACGTGCAGTCGGTGGCCTCGGCCACCGAGGAGATGGCCTCATCGGTCGGCGAGATCAGCCGCCAGGTGCAGGAATCTGCGCGGATGGCGGGCGATGCCGTCGGTCAGGCGCGCACCACCACCGAACGCGTCAGCGAGCTCTCCAAGGCAGCCTCGCGCATCGGCGACGTCGTCGAGCTCATCAACACCATCGCCGGCCAGACCAACCTTCTGGCGCTGAACGCGACCATCGAAGCCGCACGCGCCGGCGAAGCGGGCCGCGGCTTTGCGGTCGTCGCCTCCGAGGTGAAGGCGCTCGCCGAGCAGACCGCGAAGGCGACCGGTGAGATCGGCCAGCAGATTTCCGGCATCCAGGCGGCGACCAACGACTCGGTCGGCGCCATCAAGGAGATCTCGTCGACCATCGAGCGTCTGTCGGAGATCTCGTCGGCGATCGCGGCGGCCGTGGAAGAGCAGGGCGCGGCGACCCAGGAGATCGCCCGCAACGTCCAGCAGGCGGCGCAGGGCACCCAGCAGGTCTCCTCCAACATCACCGACGTGCAGCGCGGCGCGACCGAGACCGGCACGGCCTCCTCGCAGGTGCTGTCGGCGGCGCAGATGCTGTCGAACGACTCGAACCGGCTCAAGACCGAAGTCAGCAAGTTCCTGACCAACGTCCGCGCGGCCTAGGCCGGCAGGCACGAAATTCCTGAAAGCGGCGTCCTCGGGCGCCGCTTTTTACGCGGGGGACAGCAGCTTCTGTCATCTTTCGGGCATGAGCTGCATATCTGGAATGCGATTTCGCACTGCGATAGCAGGGAAGTTACCGCACGTGACGCAGCGTCGTTGGCCATTTGTGCGGTCTTCAGGTAAATCAGCCGAGGAACCCGCGGGGGCGGTGTTTCCTGTCCCTGATCTGGAATTGCCGAACGAATGATTGCTCTGGTCCGTATTGCCCTGAGCCGGCCCTACACGTTTGTCGTGCTCGCGCTCCTGCTTCTGATCATCGGACCGCTGGCGGCGCTGCGGACGCCGACCGACATCTTTCCGGACATCCGCATCCCCGTGATCGGGGTGGTCTGGCAATACACCGGCCTGCCGCCCGACCAGATGTCGGGCCGCATCACCACGCCGTTCCAGCGCGCACTGACGACGACGGTCAACGACATCGAGCACATCACCGCCAATTCCTATAACGGCTTTGGCATCATCAAGATATTCTTCCAGCCGAACGTCGATATCCGCACCGCCAATGCGCAGGTCACCGCGATCTCGCAGACGCTGATCAAGCAGATGCCGCCGGGCGCGACGCCGCCTCTGATCCTGAACTACTCCGCCTCCACCGTGCCGATCGTCCAGGTGGCGCTGTCGGGCGACGGGCTGACCGAGCAGAACCTCGCCGATATCGGCATCAACCAGCTGCGAACGCCGCTGGTCACCGTGCCTGGCGCAGCTATCCCGTACCCGTTTGGCGGCAAGCAGCGCCAGGTCCAGATCGACCTCGACCCGACCGCGCTCCAGGCGAGGGGCCTGTCCGGCCAGGACGTCGCCAACGCGCTCGCGGCCCAGAACCTGATCACGCCGGTCGGTACCCAGAAGATCGGGCAGTTCGAATACATCATTCAGCTCAACAACTCGCCGCTGAAGATCGAGGAGCTCGGCAATCTGCCGATCAAGACGGTCAACGGCGCGATGGTCTATGTGCGCGACGTCGCGACCGTGCGCGACGGCAACCCGCCACAGACCAACATCGTCCACGTCGACGGCAACCGCTCGGTGCTCATGATGGTGCTGAAGGCGGGCGCGACCTCGACGCTCGACATCATCGCGGGCATCAAGCAGAAGGTGATCGACGTCAAGGATCAGCTGCCGGACGCGCTCAAGATCGGCTTCATCGGTGATCAGTCGGTGTTCGTCCGCGGCGCCATCGAAGGCGTCGCGTTCGAAGGCGTGATCGCGGCGCTGCTCACCAGCATCATGATCCTGCTGTTCCTCGGCAGCTGGCGCTCGACCGTCATCATCGCGGTCTCGATCCCGCTGTCCGTGCTCGGCGCCATCATCATGCTGTCGGCGATCGGCGAGACGCTGAACATCATGACGCTCGGCGGCCTGGCTCTCGCGGTCGGCATCCTCGTCGACGACGCCACCGTCACGATCGAGAACATCAATTATCATCTGGAGCAGGGCAAGCCGGTCGAGCAGTCGATCCTCGACGGCGCCAACCAGATCGTGACGCCGGCCTTCGTCTCGCTGCTCTGCATCTGCATCGTGTTCGTGCCGATGTTCTTCCTCACCGGCGTGGCGCGCTTCCTGTTCGTGCCGATGGCGGAAGCGGTGATGTTCGCGATGATCTGGTCGTTCCTGCTGTCGCGTACGTTGGTGCCGACCATGGCGAACTATCTGTTGCAGGCACATGTCCAGCACGAGGACGGTCCGCCGAAGTCGCGCAATCCCCTGGTGTGGTTCCAGCGCGGTTTCGAGGCTCGCTTCGAGCGTATTCGCGGCGGCTACCACAGTTTCCTCGGGCTCGCGCTCGCGCACCGTCCGGTGTTCGTGATCGGCTTCCTCTGCGTGGTCGGCGCGTCCTTCGCGCTGGTGCCGTTCCTCGGGCGCAACTTCTTCCCCGCTGTCGATGCCGGCAACATCCTGATGCACGTCCGCACCCAGGTCGGCACCCGCGTCGAGGAGACCGCGAACCAGCTCGCCGACGTGCAGAAGGCGATCCGCAAGCTGATCCCGGGCGAGATCGAAACGCTGACCGACAACATCGGCATGCCGATCTCCGGCATCAACATGACCTACAACAACACCGGCGTGATCGGCCCGCAGGATGGCGACATCCAGATCAAGCTAAAGGAAGGCCACAAGCCGACCGAGGAGCATGTGCGCGTACTGCGTGAGCAACTGCCGCGGCTGTTCCCCGGCGTCAGCTTCGCCTTCCTGCCGGCCGACATCGTCAGCCAGATCCTGAACTTCGGCGCGCCGGCGCCGATCGACCTGCAGATCCGCGGCGCCAATCTCAGCGCCAACTTCGCGTATGCCAACAATCTGCTGGCCAAGGTCCGCAGGATTCCCGGCGTCGCCGATGCGCGCATCCAGCAGTCGCCGAACAATCCGACCTTCAACATCGATGTCGACCGCACCCGCGCGCAATATGTCGGCCTGACCGAGCGCGACGTCACCAACAGTCTCGTGGTCAATCTTGCCGGCTCATCGCAGGTGGCGCCGACCTACTACCTCAATCCGGATAATGGCGTGTCCTATTCGATCGTGATGCAGACGCCGCAATATCAGATGGATTCGCTCAGCGCGCTTCAGACGTTGCCGATCACGGCCGCCGGCAATTCCCAGTCGCCGATCCTCGGCGGCATCGCCGACATCAAGCGCTCGACCTCGAGCGCGGTGGTCTCGCAATACGACATCCAGTCGATGGTGCAGATTTTCGCCACGACCTCGGGCCGCGATCTCGGTGCGGTCGCGACCGACATCCGGCAGGTGATCGCCGACACCGCCAAGGAGGTGCCGAAAGGCTCTTCCGTGGTGCTGCTCGGCCAGGTGCAGACCATGAACAGCGCCTTCACCGGCTTGTTGTTCGGCCTGCTCGGGGCGGTCGTCCTGATCTATTTCCTGATCGTCGTGAACTTCCAGTCCTGGTCCGATCCCTTCGTGATCATCACGGCGCTGCCCGCAGCGCTCGCCGGCATCGTCTGGATGCTGTTCGCCACGGAGACGACGCTGTCGGTACCGGCGCTGACCGGCGCCATCATGTGCATGGGCGTTGCCACCGCCAACAGCGTGCTCGTGATCTCGTTCGCGCGCGAGCGCTACGAGGAGCTCGGCGATCCCATCGCCGCGGCGCTGGAAGCCGGCTTCGTCCGGTTCCGCCCGGTGCTGATGACCGCGCTCGCCATGATCATCGGCATGGCGCCCATGGCCCTGGGGCTCGGCGAGGGCGGCGAGCAGAATGCGCCGCTCGGCCGCGCCGTGATCGGCGGCCTGATCTTTGCAACCTTCGCCACGCTGATGTTTGTTCCCGTGGTGTTCAGCATGGTACACAAGAAGCAAGGCGCCAAATCCGCCGCCTCCCTGGAGACCCCGCATGTCGCCCACTGAACCCCGCTCGCCGGTGTCGCACCGGAAACTGGGCCTTTTCGGCGTGGTGGCGCTGATCGCGGCGGGGCTGGTCGTGGGCACCGGCATCCGTGCCCGCGAGGAGCAGGGCTCCAGGCTGAAGGCATGGACCGATGACCAGGCCGTTCCCAGCGTCGCGGTGACGCTGCCCAATGCCAAGGCTCCCAATTCGACCATCGACTTGCCGGGCCGTCTCGAAGCCTATTATCGCGCGCCGATCTTTGCCCGCGTTCCCGGCTATCTCAAAAGCTGGAGCGCCGATATCGGTGCGCGGGTGAAGGCCGGTCAGGTGATCGCAGAGATCGAGGCGCCCGACCTCGACCAGCAACTGCTTCAGGCCCGCGCCGACCTCGCCAGCCAGCAGTCCAGCGCCAGGCTGTCGGAAGCCACCCTCAACCGCCGCAAGACGCTGGTCGCCTCCAATTTCGTCTCCGCGCAGGAGATCGACGAGCGTACCGCCGATCTCTCCAACAAGAACGCGGCGGTTCGCTCGGGCCAGGCCAATGTCGAGCGCCTCGAAGCGCTGGCCGGTTACAAGAAGATCACCGCTCCGTTTGACGGTGTTGTCACGGCGCGAGACACTGACGTCGGTGCGCTGATCAATTCAGGCGGCGGCTCGGGCCCGGCGATGTTCGTGGTCTCCGACATCACCAAGCTGCGCGTCTATATCAACGTGCCCCAGAACTACGTGCCCGCGATCAAGATCGGCGCCAAGGCCGCCATCGTGCTGCCGGAGTATCCGAACCGGACCTTCCAGGCGACGGTGGAGGCTTCCTCACAGGCGGTTGACGTCGCCTCCGGCACGACACGCATGCAGCTCGGTCTCGATAATTCCTCAGGCGAGCTGATGCCCGGCGGCTACGCCAGCGTGAAGCTCAGCCTGCAGCGCGACACCGCGCCGCTCAGCATTCCCGCCAGCGCGCTGATCTTCAACGGCAGCGGCCTGCGCGTCGCAACCGTCGGTCCGGACGACAAGGTGCTGTTCAAGCCGGTGACCATCGCGCGCGATCTTGGCAAGGAAATCGAGCTCGCCTCGGGAATTGCAGCGGACGACCGCGTCATCACGGCACCACCGGACGGCCTTTCCGACGGCGACCAGGTCCGCGTCACCGGCGCCGGCGCCAAGGGCAAGCCGGCGACCGCGTCGGAGAAGCAGGCTCCGAAGGGGTAGCTTCGATTTCGTAGGGTGGGCAAAGCGAAGCGTGCCCACCATCTCTCTGCGGTCCTAAAAAGATTGGTGGGCACGGCTCAAGAGCGCCTTTGCCCACCCTACGAGAGCTACGCCACCCGCCACTCCGGCACGCCATCCGCAGCCATCGCGATCTCGCCCAGCGAACCCACCGGCGTCCTGTTCAAGTCGAGCAGATGCCCCAGCGTCGCCGCGTCGCTCGCGGGAATTCGCGCCAGTGTGCGCCTGTCATCTTCGGTCCGCAGCATCACCACGCCATGCTCGACATCGCCGCTCCGGCCGTAGAGCACCGTAAAGCTCTCGACCTTGGCCTTGCCTGAGGCCGCCGTGACGAACTCCGGCACCGCGCGCTTATTGCGATCGGCCGCCGCCTGCACGCTCGTCTCCTGTGCCAATGCTTCACGCGGCGCCGCCTTCGATACCACCAGCGCATGATGCTTGGTGACGAAGCCGCCCTGGCCGTAGAGCAGGCCGAGCGTTGCGCCGTCGCGCACACGCCGCACCATCGCGCAGGCGGCATGGGTCATGTAGGTGTTGAGCGGCGCACCGAAGAAGGTGAGGCCGCCTGTTACGGTCGGCTTCACGTCCGCACCCAGGCCCAGCGTCCGCCGCGCCATCTTGGGCACGCACGGGAAGCAGCTATAGAGCTCTATCGCATCGAATTTCTTGCCGTCGCCGCCGGCGAGATCCATCGCAGCCTTCAAGACGGCGTTCTGCGGATGGCTCTCGTAAAACTGGTCGCGGAGGAGATAGTCGCGCGGTTCTTCCGCCGAGGCGCCGCCGAGTGGATAGACCAGCTTGTCCTCGGCGATGCCTGCCGCACGCGCCTTGCTGAGACTGGTGAGCAGTAGCGCGCCGCCCATGTTGACGCTCGGGTTGGCAACCATCAGCTTGTTGTAGGGCCAGGCGATCAGGCGGTTGTCTGCCGTCGGCGTCGTGATTTCGTCGGGCGTAAAGCGCCGCTTCAGCCAGGCGTTGGGATTTTGCGCAGCGGCCTCGGAATAGCGTGACCAGAGTGTACCCGACTCTGCCATCGCCTCGCGCGGTGTCTGGCCCCAATGGGCGGACGATGCCGCTTCATAGAACGGATAGACCGTCACGGGCCGGAACACGCCGAGCTTCACGGCCAAGGGTTTCTGGAACGCCGCGCCGCGTTTCGGCTCCTCGACGTCATGGGCGAACGGCGTCCATGGCAGCTTCGCGCCGGCGCGCTCCGCCTTGGTCGCCGTCGACTGTGCCTCCGCGCCGCAAACTGCGGCAACACTGCATTCACCCCGCGCGATGCGCTTTGCTGCCTCGTGGATGTAGCGGATCGGGCTCTCGCCGCCGACCGGGCCGTAATAGCAATGCGAAGGCGAGATGCCGAGCCGTTGCGCCAGCAGCTTTTCCGGATCGCGATATCGCCAGCTCAGGAGGTTGACGACGTCGAGCGACTGCACCTCGCCGAGCAGCCTTGCGCCGGCATCTGCTTCCGCGCGCAGCAGCGCCTGTTCGAGCAGGTCGAGCGGTTCGAGGCCTTCGGTGATCTCCTTGGGGCGGTCGGCGATCTCGCCGACGCCGACGATGACGGGAATGCGGTCTTCGGGGGTATGTTTCTTATCTGTCATGCTTCAATTCACGATGTCAGTTGTTTCGTCATTGCGAGCGCAGCGAAGCAATCCAGGGTTTTTCCGCGATGGTAGTCTGGATTGCTTCGCTGCGCTCGCAATGACGGTATGTGGCAATCACTCCGCCACCAGCGCATTCATGTGCTCGACGGCTTCGGCAAACTCTTCCTTGAACTCCTGCACCACCGCGCCGGCCGATTTCACGCTGTCGATCAGCCCGACGCCCTGGCCGACAAAGTAACTCACGAGATCGCGGGCCTTCGCGTTGCCGCCCGCCGCCGCGCGGTCGATCGCGTTGAAGGCGTCGCGGCTGACGATGCTTTGCAGCGGCATCGGCAATGCGCCGGGGCTCTCAGGTGCGCGGTCCCAGGCGTCGGTCCAGACCGAGCGAAGCTGCCGTGCCGGCTTTCCGGTGCGGCCCTTCGAGCGCACCGCATCGCGCGACGATGCCGCGATCATCTTCTCGCGAAAGATCTCCGTGGTCTCGGCCTCGACGGTGGCAAGCCACACCGAGCCGGTCCAGGCGCCGGCCGCGCCCATCGCCATGCAGGCCGCCATCTGCCGTCCGGTCATGATGCCGCCGGCCGCCAGCACCGGCACGTCGCGGATATTCTTGATCGCCTTGATCACCTCCGGCACCAGCACCATGGTCGAGACCTCGCCGCAATGGCCGCCGGCCTCGGTGCCCTGGACCACGAGGATATCGACGCCGGCCGCGACCTGGCGCAGCGCGTGCTCCTTGGCCCCGACCAGCGCAGCGACCGGCACGCCGTGCTTCCTGCCCATCTCGATCATGGCCTTCGGCGGCACGCCCAAGGCATTGGCGATCAGGCGGATCGGGTGCTTGAACGAGACCTCCAGCAGCTCCAACGCGGTCCTGCCATCGAACGGCTGCGGCTGGTTGTCGGCGACCTCGGTGGTCGTGAGTTCGATGTCGTATCCCTTCAGGAGATCGCGTGTGTAGTCGCGATGCGCCTGCGGCACGCGTGCTTCAAGGCTCTTCCAGGTGACGTCCTTCTCGCCCGCAGTCGAGATGTTTTCGGGGATCAGCACATCGATGCCGTAGGGCTTGCCGTCGACGTGATCGTCGATCCATCTCAGCTCGCGCTCCAGCGTATCCGGCGTGTGCACGGTCGCACCTAACACGCCAAATCCGCCGGCGCGGCTGACGGCGGCGACGACATCGCGGCAATGGCTGAAGGCGAGCAGGGGGAAATCGATGCCCAGCATGTCGCAGATCGGCGATTTCATCGTTCCCTCCGGCGGCCTCGCGTTGCTGTCATTGCAATCTTGAGCGAAGGCTCATCGACGCTAGACCATCGTCTTGCGCAATGCCAATCCGGATTTGGCAGCGCATCTTGCGTGCACACGCCGTATTGCGCGAAGCGGTACGCCCGGCTCGACAGATGCGGATTCTCGTGATGCCCGTCCTCGGCAACGTCGGATGCATGACGCGGCCTCGAGGCCCGCGCCGGACGCAGGGCCGGCAGGGCTTGCCATCGGCCGTCCGTGGGCTAATTAATGCAGGCGCATCTTTTTCGCCGGAGCCCTCTCATGACCGACGCCCCCGCCTACGTGCCGCCGAATGTCTGGACCTGGAACAAGGAAAACGGCGGACAGTTCGCCAGCATCAACCGTCCCATTGCCGGTCCCACCCATGACAAGGAGCTGCCGGTCGGCAAGCATCCCTTCCAGCTCTATTCGCTGGCGACGCCGAACGGGGTGAAGGTCACGGTCATGCTGGAGGAGCTTCTGGCGCTCGGCCACATGGGCGCGGAGTACGACGCCTGGCTCATCAAGATCAGCAACGGCGACCAGTTCGGCAGCGGCTTTGTCGACATCAATCCGAATTCCAAGATCCCGGCGCTGATGGACCGCTCCGGCCCGGAGCCGATCCGGGTGTTCGAGTCCGGCTCGATCCTCTTCTACCTCGCGGAAAAGTTCGGCGCGTTCCTGCCGAAGGACATCAAGAGCCGCACCGAGGCGATGTCGTGGCTGTTCTGGCAGATGGGCAGCGCGCCCTATCTCGGCGGTGGCTTCGGCCATTTCTACGCCTACGCGCCGACCAAGATCGAATACGCCATCGACCGTTTCGCAATGGAGACCAAGCGCCAGCTCGACGTGCTCGACCGCCGGCTCGCCGACAACGAATATCTCGCCGGGAACGAATACACCATCGCCGACATGGCGGTATGGCCCTGGTACGGCGCGCTCGCCAAGGGGCTGGTCTATGGCGCCGGCGAATTCCTCTCGGTGCAGGACTACAAGCACGTGCAGCGCTGGACCGACCAGATCGCCAAGCGCCCGGCCGTCAAGCGCGGCCGCATGGTCAACCGCGTCTCCGGCGATCCCGCCAGCCAGCTCCACGAGCGGCATGATGCCGGCGATTTCGAGACCAAGACGCAGGACAAGATCGAGGCAGCGAAGCCTGCGTGAAGCTATTCGCAGATGTCGTAGGGTGGGCAAAGCGAAGCGTGCCCACCACTTCTTGCGATAGGATGGTGCGCACGGCGCGCGAAGAGCGCACCTTTGCCCACCCTACGGCTCTTCCCGAGCGGGAAGAGGTAGCGCTCACGCCATGCTCAGCTCGTGGCGTCCCACCACCATCCAGTGCACCTCGTCCGGACCATCCGCGAAGCGCAGATGGCGGACATCCTGGTACATTTCGGCGAGCGGGGTCCAGTGCGAGATGCCGGTGGCGCCGTGCATCTGGATCGACTGGTCGATGATCTTGCAAGCTCGCTCCGGCACCATGGCCTTGACCATGGAGACCCAGACGCGGGCCTCCTTGTTGCCGAGCACGTCCATGGCCTTGGCGGCCTTCAGCACCATCAGCCGCATCGCCTCGATCTCGCAGCGCGCCTGCGCGATGATCTGCATGTTGCCGCCGAGATGGGCGATCTTCTTGCCGAATGCTTCGCGGGTGAGGCCACGCTGCACCATCAAATCGAGCGCCTTCTCCGCCTTGCCGATGGTGCGCATGCAGTGATGGATGCGGCCCGGGCCCAGCCGAAGCTGCGAGATCTCGAAGCCGCGGCCTTCGCCGAGCAGAATGTTCTCCTTGGGCACGCGCACATTGTTGAAGCGCATATGCATGTGGCCGCGCGGCGCGTGGTCCTGGCCGAACACGTACATGGGGCCGAGCACCTCGACGCCGGGCGTGTCGCGCGGCACCAGGATCTGCGACTGCTGCTTGCTCGGCGCCGCATCCGGATTGGTCTTCACCATCACGATGAGGATCTTGCAACGGGGATCGCCGACGCCGGAGATGTAATACTTCTCGCCGTTGATGACCCATTCGTCGCCGACGAGCTTTGCACTCGTCGAGATGTTCTTGGCATCGGAGGAGGCGACGTTCGGCTCGGTCATGACATAGGCCGAGCGGATCTCGCCGTTCATTAGCGGCTTCAGCCACTTCTCCTTCTGCTCCTTGGTGCCGACGCGCTCCAGCACCTCCATGTTGCCGGTATCAGGCGCCGAGCAGTTCATGCTCTCCGAGGCCAGCGGGCTCTTGCCGAGCTCGGAGGCGATATAGGCGTAGTCGAGATTCTTCAGGCCCTGGCCGGTCTCGTCGTCGGGCAGGAAGAAGTTCCAGAGGCCTTCCTGCTTGGCCTTGTTCTTGGCCTTCTCCAGCACCTCGAGCTGCTTCGGCGTGAAGCTCCAGCGGTCTTGCTTGCCTTCGCCGGCCTTGGCGAACTCGATCGACATCGGCTCGACGGTGTCGCGGATGAACTTCCTGACGTGATCATAGAGCGGCCGGACCTGGTCCGACATCCTGAGGTCGTTGAGCTCGTCGCCGGGATTGAGGGTGTAGTTGGTGGTGCGGGGAATATAGGTGTGTTTTGTCATTGTTCCTCCCGGGGGCGCTGAGATCGTGTTGGACGCGAGAATAGTCGCAGCGTCGCCAAAGTGCGAGCGCCCATTTTTCAACGCGAGCCATGCCATGCGATGGAATATCGCGGGCGTTTGAAATGTTGTTTGAATGGGGCTGTATTCTCGCTGTCATCGCCCGACTTGATCGTACGATCCAGTACTCCGAGGCGTTTGTAGTTTATGGAGAAGCCGCGGCGTACTGGATGCCCCGGTCGAGCCGGGGCATGACAGAGGTGGTTGCGGCTGGCTCAGTTCGCCATCCGATGCATCGCGCAGATCTTGTTGCCATCGAGGTCGCGCAAATACGCGATATAGAGATTGACGCCGGGGCCTTGGCGGATGCCGGGAGGATCTTCGCAGGGAATGCCGCCGGCAGCGATGCCGGCCGTATGCCATGCATTGACCTGCTCCGGCGAGTTGGCGGCAAAGCCGATGGTGCCGCCATTCGCAGGCGTCGCCGCTTCGCCGTTGATCGGCTTTGTGACCGAGAACACGCCGGTCTTGGTGATGTAAAAGATGCGATGGCCGTCGACGCGCGCCGGCCGCACCTCGAGCGTGGACAGCAAATTGTCGTAAAAGGCCTTGGCCTTGTCGAGGTCGTTGGTGCCGATCATGACGTGTGAAAACATGTGCCCGTTCCCCTCATTATGAAAATCAAAACGCCGTATAACCGCCGTCGATCACGAACGTATCCGCCGTGTGGTACGACGACGCCTTGCTCATCAGATACACCGCGATGCCGCCGAAATCGCTGGCCTCGCCGAAGCGGCGCACCGGAATTCGCGGCATCACGTTGGCCACGAATTTTTCGTTAGCCATCAGGCCCGACGTCATCTCGCTCTTGATCCAGCCGGGTAGGATCGCATTCGCGGTGACGCCGTGGCGCGCCAACTCGACGCCGAGCGCGCGGACCAGCGCGTTGATCGCGGCCTTGGTCGCCGCGTAGTGCTCGTTGCGGGCGGTGCCGAAGATCGAGGCGAGGCTCGAGGTCGCCACCAGCCGGCCGAAGGGATCGCCCGCTTCGGCGCGCCGGGTCATGTGTTTTGCGGCCGTCTGGAACGCGTGGAACACGCCGTCGAGATTGGTCGCAAACATTGTGCGCCATTCCTCTTCGGTGCGTTCGATGAAGGAGCGCCGGCCGCCGCCGCCGATGCCGGCATTGGCGAAGCAGCCGTCGACGCGGCCGAATGTGTCCAGCGTGGCCTTCATCGCGGCATTGACCGAGGCCGGGTCGGTGACGTCGCAGACCCGCGCGTCGACCTTGCCGGGCAAGCCCGCCAGGCTCGCGGCAGCGCTGCTGTTCTTGTCAGGATTGCGGCCCCAGATCGAGACGTTGCAGCCCTGGCCGGCGAGCGCCTGCGCGATGCCGAGTCCGATCCCGCCATTGCCGCCGGTGATCACGGCGACCCGTCCTGAAAGGTCGAAAAGGTTCATGGCGCGTTTCCTGTTTTTGCTTGGCGCGCATCAGCCGCTGCGCGCAAGATTGCTTGCTATGCTCCGATCACCATGGACAAGACCGCGCCAAAAATCAAATATGCGCCCCGGCAAAAGCAATTCCGGTCTGCGAAACTGGTGCAGGCCGCAACTCACGAGGAAACCATGCAGTTCAAACACGTCACGCTCGATCTCGATGGTTCGGTCGCGATCCTCAAGCTCGACCATCAGGAGGTGATGAACGCGGTCTCCGTCGACATGCTGGGCGGTCTTGCGGAAGCGCTCGACGCGATCGAGGAAAAGAAGGGCGAGGTGCGCTGCGTCGTGCTCACCGGCGCGGGACGGGCGTTCTGCACCGGCGCCAATCTGCAGGGCCGCAATAACCAGTCGAAGAAGACCAAGGCCGGCCTGACGCTCGAGACCGGCTTTCATCCCTTCCTGCGCCGCATCCGCAATCTGCATTGCCCGATCGTGACTGCGGTCAACGGCCCGGCGGCCGGCGCCGGCATGAGCTTCGCGCTGCTCGGCGACATGATCCTGTGCGCGCGCTCGTCCTATTTCCTGCAAGCCTTCCGCCGTATCGGCCTCGTGCCGGATTGCGGCTCGACCTGGCTCTTGCCGCGGCTGATCGGCAAGGCACGCTCGATCGAATTGTCGCTGATGGGCGAGCGGCTTCCCGCCGAGAAGGCGCTGGAATGGGGCCTCGTCAACCGCGTCTATGATGACGGCGTGCTGATGGAGGAGGCGATGAAGCTCGCGCGCGACCTCGCCAGCGGCCCGACGGTCGCGCTGTCGCTGATCCGCAAGCTCTATTGGGACAGCCCGGAAAATTCCTTCGAGGATCAGCTCAATCTCGAATTCCAATGCCAGCTCCGCGCCGGCGACACGGATGATTTCCGCGAAGGCGTCGGCGCGTTCCTGGAGAAGCGCCCTGCGCAGTTCAAGGGCAAATGATCGAGCCCGAGCTCTCCCGCAGCGTTGCGCGCTGGTGCAAGGGGGCGACCGGCGCGACCGGCGCGGCCAAGCTGTCCGGCGGCGCCAGCCAGGAGACCTGGCGCTTCGACATCGTGCATCCCGACGGGCCGATCGGTGCGATCTTGCGCCGCTCGCCGAAAGGCTATGGCGCGGCGCCGACGCGCGCGGCGGGTCTTGCCGCCGAAGCGCAACTGATGAAGCTCGCCTATGAGGCCGGCGTGCCGTCGCCGCGCGTGATGCATGTGCTGGTGCCCGACGACGATCTCGGCACCGGCTTCATCATGCAGCGGGTCGAGGGCGAAACCATCGCGCGCAAGATCCTGCGCGACGACGAGTTCGCCGCGGCGCGGCCGCGTCTCGCACGGCAGATCGGCGGCGTGCTCGCGAAGCTGCACAGGCTACCAGGCGACAAATTGCCCAAGCTGCGCAGCCGGTCCGCGACCCAGGAGATCGGCGAGTTCGAACGCGATTATCGCAGCCTGGACTGGCCAAAGCCGGTGTTCGAATTGGCGCTGCGCTGGCTGCGCGACCAGGACCCGGGTCCCGCCGGCGAGACGACGCTGGTGCATGGCGATTTCCGCAACGGCAATCTCATCATCGGTGCCGACGGCGTGCGTGCGGTGCTGGACTGGGAGCTCGCCCATCTCGGCGATCCCATGGAGGATCTCGGCTGGGTCTGCGTCAACTCCTGGCGCTTTGGCGAGATCGACAAGCCGGTCGGCGGCTTTGGCTCGCGTGAGGAGCTGTTCGCCGGCTATGAGGCGGCTGGGCGGAAGGTCGATCCATCGCGTGTCAAATTCTGGGAAGTGATGGGCACGCTGCGCTGGGGCATCATGTGCGGCGGCATGATGCAGCGCTTTCGCGAAAGTCCGGACCATTCGATGGAACGCGCCATGATCGGCCGTCGCGCTTCCGAGACCGAGATCGATCTGTTGCGGCTGCTCGCGCCGCGGGGGAGTTGACCATGCAGGACGAGCCGACCCCGATCGAGCTGACCAGGTCAGTCGCCGATTTCCTCCGCAACGACATCACGCCGCTGATCTCCGGCCACCAGGCTTTCAAGCTGCGCGTCGCCATCAACATCCTCGATCTCGTGACACGGCAGTTGACGCGGAAGGAGGGGAGCGATGCTGCGGAGGTGGCGCGGCTGCGCGAGTTGCTCGGCATGGACGGCTCGGTCACGGACCTGAACCGCGCGCTCGCCGAGCGCATCGCCAAAGGCGAGGTCGATCTGGCAACGCCGGGCCTCGCCGAGCATCTGTGGCAGACAACGATGGACAAACTTGCCGTCGACCAGCCGAGTTATGCATCGTACAAGCGCGAGTTGGGGCGAGACGGGTAAGCGGCGCCTAATTCTCCGCGGTCATCGCCCGCGAAGGCGGGCGATCCAGTATTCCAGAGACGGCAGTGATTGGGCTGAGAAGCCGCGGCGTACTGGATGCCCCGGTCAAGCCGGGGCATGACGCCGGTGGTGTTGAGTCGTGACGGGCGGAGAGAGACCGCCCTACTTCCCCACCCATTTCGGAGGTCGCTTCTCCGCAAACGCCTTCGGGCCCTCGATGTAGTCCTGCGAGGCCACCATCGCCTTCACCGCCGGATATTCCCGCTGCTCCTCGATCGCCTGCTCCAGCGACACGCCGAGGCCCTTCTGGATCGCCTGCTTCGAGGCGCGGATCGACATCGGCGAATTCTTGGTGATCATCTCGGCCCAGCGCAGCGCGGCCGTGAGCGCCTCGCCCTGCGGCACCACCTCGTTGACGAAGCCGAGCTCGTGGCCCTCCTTGGCGCTGACATGGCGCGCGGTGAGGATCATGCCCATGGCGCGCTTCAACCCGATCTGGCGCGGCAGCCGGTGCAGGCCTCCGGCAAGCGCGGCCAGCCCAACGCGCGGCTCGGGCAGGGCGAAGGTCGCGTTCTCCGAGGCAATGATGAGGTCGCAGGCCAACGCGATCTCGAAACCGCCGCCCATGGCGACGCCGTTGACCGCGGCAATGATCGGCTTGTCGCAGTCGAAGCGCGCGGTGAGGCCGGCAAAGCCACCCTTGTCCCAGCCGCGCTTGCCGCCGGCCGCCTGCCACTTCAGATCGTTGCCGGCGCAGAACGCCTTGTCGCCGCTACCGGTGACGACCGCGATCCACTGCTCGGGATCGGCGGAGAAATCGTCAAATACCTTTTGCAGCTCGAAATGCGCGTCGGTGTGCAGCGCGTTGTAGACCTCGGGCCGCGACAGTGTGACGATCGTGATCGGCCCCTTGCATTCCACCTTTGAGAACTTCAGCTCCATGGTCGCTCCGCATTTTCTCGTGAAGGAATATTGCGGCCATACTAGCGCGCAGGCGCGTTTCAACACCATCGAATTGCGCGGGCGCGCCTTGCGCCTCTCACACGCCTCGCATTGCTTGACTTGGCGGCGCTCTTCTCACCTTAATCGTGCGAAGTAAAGCTGCGCCCAGCGCCTTAACACAAAACGAAAAGACACCCGGGAGAGAGAGCCGTGGATTTCTCATTGCCTGCCGATCTCGTCGCCTATCTCGCAGAGCTCGACCGTTTCATCGAACGCGAGATCAAGCCGCTGGAGGAAGCCGACGACAACATCCGCTTCTTCGATCATCGCCGCGAATGCGCGCGCACCGATTTCGAGAATGGCGGGCTGCCACGCCACGAATGGGAAGCGCTGCTGCGCAAGGCCAAGGATCTCGCGGACGCCGCCGGCCATCTGCGCTTTCCGGTGCCGAAGCAATATGGCGGCAAGGATGGCTCCAACCTCTGGATGGCCGTCATCCGCGAGCACTTTGCAGCCAAGGGGCTCGGTCTGCACAACGATCTCCAGAACGAGCACTCCATCGTTGGCAATTTCCCTGTCGCGACCATGCTGGATCGCTATGGGCGCGACGACCAGAAGGCGATGATCGATGGCTCCATCAAGGGCAAGTACCGCATCACCTTCGGCCTGACCGAGCCAAATCATGGCTCCGACGCCACCCACATGGAAACGCGCGCGGTGCCGGCGACCCACGACAACGTCAAGGGCTGGATCATCAACGGCGAGAAGATGTGGACCACCGGCATGCACGTCGCCACCCACTGCGCGCTGTTCGCGCGGACGTCAGGCAATGACGGCGACGCGCGCGGTATCACCTGCTTCCTGGTGCCGGCCAAGAGCCATGGCGTGAAGATCGAAGAGTACATGTGGACCTTCAACATGCCGACCGATCATCCCCGCGTCAGCTTCACCGACGTGTTCGTACCGGAGGACGCGCTGTTCGGCGAGGTCGGCCGCGGCCTGTCGCTGGCACAGTGCTTCGTCCACCAGAACCGCATCCGGCAGGCGGCGAGTTCGCTCGGCGCGGCTGTTTATTGCATCAACGAGAGCGTGAAGTATGCGCGTGAGCGAAAACCGTTCGGCAAGGCGCTGGCCGAGAACCAAGCGATCCAGTTCCCGCTGGTCGAGCTTGCGACCCAGGCCGAGATGCTGCGCCTGTTGATCCGCAAGACCGCCTGGGAGATGGACAAGCTCACCGAGGAGCAGATCGAGCGCACGCTGTCCGACCGCGTCTCGATGTGCAATTACTGGGCAAACCGCCTCTGTTGCGAATCCGCCGACCGCGCGATGCAGGTTCACGGCGGCATGGGCTATTCACGCCACAAGCCGTTCGAGCACATCTACCGCCACCACCGCCGCTATCGCATCACCGAGGGCAGCGAGGAGATCCAGATCCGCAAAGTGGCGGGATTTTTGTTCGGTTATATGGGGCCCGGGAAGCATTAGAGGATTGTCGCGAGCGGAGCGATCCAAAGTCTTTCCAGAGAGACGGTCTGGATTGCTTCGTCGCAAGGGCTCCTCGCAATGACGGAGGAGAGAGGCGCGCATCTGCCTCCACACCGTCATTGCGAGCGAAGCGAAGCAATCCAGAAATGTCGCCTTGGGCGGAGCTCCCGATTGCACGATCGCTTCTCAAAGCGAGCCTAATTGACCCGCCGGTTCTTCCCCGCCCAGTACGGCTCCCTCAACTGCCGCCGCAAGATCTTGCCCGACGGATTTCGCGGCAATGCCGGCAGGAACTCCACGCTCTTGGGCGTCTTGAACCCGGCGATGCGCTCGCGGGTGAAGTTGATGATGTCAATGGCGGTCGCCTGCTTGCCGGGCTTCATCACCACCACGGCCTTCACCGCCTCGCCCCATTTGTCGTCGGGTATGCCGATCACGGCAGCTTCCGCGACGTCGGGATGATCGCATAGCGCGCTCTCGACCTCGGCCGGGTAGATGTTCTCGCCGCCGGAGATGATCATGTCCTTGATGCGGTCGTGGATATAGAGATAGCCGTCTTCGTCCATGTAGCCGGCATCACCCGTGCGCAGCCAGCCGTCGCCGCGCAGCGTCGCGGTGGTCGCTTCCGGCAGGTTCCAGTAGCCTGCCATGTTTGAGCCCGAGCGCGTCGCGATCTCGCCGACCTCGCGCGGCGGCAGCGGCTTGCCGTCCACATCAAGGATCGCGATCTCGACGCCCGGCAGCGCCTTGCCGGCCGAGCGCATCCGCTCCAGCCCCTCGATATGATCCTCCGGCGGCAGCGCGACGATGGTGCCGGTGGTCTCGGTCATGCCGTACATCTGCACGAAGCCGCATTTGAAGATCTCGATGCATTCCTTCAGCAACGCCGCCGGGATCGGCGAGGCGCCATAGAGCATGTATTTCAACCGCGAGAAATCGACCGTTTTCGCGCGCGGCTGCCGCACCACGAACTGCATCGCTGCGGGCACCATGAACAGCTTGGTGATGCCGGACTGTTCGAAAAAATCCAGCACTTTTGTCGGATCGAACTCGCGCGCGATCACGCCGCGGGCGCCGTGATAGAGCCCCATCACGCCCCAGCCGGAACCGCCGATATGGAAGATCGGCATCGCGACCAGCGACACGTCGTCGGTCGACCACCGATTCCACTCGGGTTTGTCCTCGGCATTGCCGGTTTGCACGAGATTGAGGAAGTTCGCATGCGACAGCATCGCGCCCTTCGGCTTGCCCGTCGTGCCCGACGTATAGAGCTGGATCGCGATGTCCTTTGTGTCGATCCCCACCTTGGGATCATCGCCACTCTGTGCATCGCGCCAGGCTGTATAATCAGGCCATTCCGGCGCGCCGCCTTCGGTGGTGACGACGCTGCGCACGCCCGGCAACTGATCCTTGATCTGGCGGACCTGGGTGATGAACTCAGGTCCCACGAACAGCACCGGCGCTTTGCAGTCGCCGACGATGAAGGCGACCTCGGGGCCCGCGAGCCGCCAGTTCACCGGCGCCATCACCACGCCGGCCTTCATGGCGCCCATCAGCAGCTCGAAATAGATGTCGCTGTTCTTGCCGAGATAGGCGATGCGCTCGTCGCGTCTCACGCCCATCGCGATCAGCGCATTGGCGACGCGATTGGTCTTGATGTCGAACTCGGCGAAGCTGGTGACGCGGCCTTCGAACTCAAAGGCGATCGCGTTGCCGCGGCTCTTGGCGCGCTCGCGAACCATGTCGGCGAGGTCAGCCAATGGCTGTGTGGTGGACATGTCTCTCCCGTGACGTCTTGTTTTTATGGTGCGGAGTGTGGCGTCATCCGCGGGCGATGACAAGGCGGGAGAGGGTCGTTCGCTCTCTCAACATTGTCGTCCTGGCGAAAGCCAGGACCCATAGCCGCAAAACGCAATTTGGCGAAGACTGGCCATGACCAATCTTCGCCAGACAAGATCTGGTGTGTATGGGTCCCGGCCTTCGCCGGGACGACAGCAATTACCCCCGCTTCGCACGATCCTTCTCGTTCTGCGCCATGATGCTCTCGCGCGCGGTTTTCCAGTCGTCGTCGCTCCAGTCGCGGAGCTGGTAGAAATTGCCGCCCATCGCGAGCGCCTGCGCGCCGTCCATGGCGATGGTCTCGCCGGAGATCCAGTCGCAGCCGCCGGAGATCAGGAACACGGCGACGTTCTGCAATTCCTCCATGGTGCCGACGCGGCCCATCGGGTTCATCGCCTTGGTGCGCGCGCCGGCTTCATCGCCGGGTTTGATGCGCTTGCTCATGCCCTCGGTCGGGATCTCACCCGGCGCGATCGTGTTCAGCCGGATACCGTAGCGGCCCCATTCGGTGGCGAGCGACATCGTCATGGCGTGGATCGCGGACTTGCTCATCGCCGACGGCACCACGTAAGGCGAGCCGTTGCGCACCCAGGTCGTTGTGATCGAGACACGTTGCCGGGCTGCTTCAACGCGATCCAGCGCTTGCCGACCGCATGCGTCACGTAGAACGTACCGTGCATGACAATGTTGGCGACCGCGTCGAAGCCGCGAGGCGACAGCTCCTCGCTGCGCGAGATGAAATTCCCGGCGGCGTTGTTGATGAGGTCGGTGAGGGGGCCGTCGCGAAAGATGGTTTCGATCATCTCCTCGACCGCGAGCGCGTTGCGGATATCGACGCCGTGGCTCGTGACGCGGCCGCCATACTCGGCCATCAGCTCGGTCGCGGTCTCGTCGCAGACGATCTTGCGCCGGCCGCAGATGTGCACTTCGGCGCCGAGTTGGAGAAAGCGCGCCGCCATCGACTTGCCGAGCCCGGTGCCGCCGCCGGTCACGAGGATGCGCCGTCCCGCCAGAAGATTTTCCTTGAACATGGCTGTTTCCCCCACAGTGATTGTCGGTTAATTGATCGATTGACTAAATCCGGCCGCCGTCGTCCTGTAAAGCGGCACCGAACAAGAACAGCCGGGAACCAGGGGAGAATCATCCATGGAAGAGCGCGTCTCGATCTCGATCTCGGAAGGCGTCGCCGACGTGCGCCTGGTGCGCGCGGACAAGATGAATGCGCTGGATCAGGCCATGTTCGAGGCCCTTGTCGCTGCAACCGATCGGCTTTCGAAGGAAAAAGGTGTGCGCGCCGTCGTGCTGTCCGGCGAGGGCCGCGCGTTCTGCGCCGGTCTCGACATGGGGCGTTTTGCCGCCATGAAAGAGAAGGGCGGCAACGGAATTCCGGGTGGCGAAAATCGCGACCTCACCAAGCGCACGCACGGCCAGGCGAATTTCGCGCAACAGGCGGTGTGGGGCTGGCGCCAGCTTCCGGTCCCCGTGATCGCGGCAATCCAGGGCGTCGCCTTCGGCGGCGGCTTCCAGCTCGCGCTCGGCGCCGACATGCGCTTCCTCACCCCGGATGCGCGGATGTCGGTGATGGAAATAAAATGGGGCTTGGTGCCCGACATGGCGGGCACGCCGATCCTGGCCTCGCTCGTGCGCGATGACATCTTGCGCGATCTCACCTACACCGGCCGCATCTTCTCCGCGCAGGAGGCGATGGCTTACGGTCTCGCCACGCGCATCTGCGACGACCCGCGCGCTGCCGCGCTCGACGTCGCGCGCGAGATCGCGGGAAAAAGCCCCGATGCGATCCGCGCCGCGAAACGCATGCTCAACAATCTCTCGGTCGATCCGGGCCCCGCGCTACTCGCCGAATCCGTCGAGCAGCAGAAGTTGATCGGCAGCGCGAACCAGACCGAGGCGGTGCGTGCCAATCTGGAGAAGCGCGCGCCCAAGTTTGCGGATTAGCGACTTTCTCCGTCATGGCCGGGCTTGTCCCGGCCATCCACGTTCTTGGCCCAAGGCGACAACGCAAGAACGTGGATCACCGGGACAAGCCCGGTGATGACGAGTAACGGACATCGTCGCTAAACAACAAAGAAAAACAACAATGAGCGAAACCTCAAATTTCCTCGGCATCGTCTCCGGCGGGCGCAGCCGCTCCCATGCCGAGGTCGCTGATCGTGCCGACCGCATCGCCGCCGGCCTCAGCCAGATCGGCGTCGGGCAGGGCGATTGCGTCTGCATGCTGATGCGTAACGATATCGCCTTCATCGAAGCTGCCTATGCAGCGATGCGGCTGGGCGCCTATGGCGTGCCGATCAACTGGCACTTCAAGCCGGAGGAGATCAATTACATCCTGAACGACACCGGCACGTCCGTGCTGATTGGCCATGCCGACATGCTGCATAGTCTGCGCGACGCGATCCCGAAAGGCGTCACCGTGCTCAGCGTGCCGACGCCGCCGGAGATCCTGTCCAGCTACAAGATCGATCCCGATCATCTGAAGACGCCGGACTTCGCGATCGATTTCGAATCCTGGCTCGCGCAGCACCAGCCCTATGACGGCCCGGTCGTGCCGCAGCCCATGAACATGATCTACACCTCGGGCACGACAGGCCACCCCAAGGGCGTACGGCGCAACGCGCCGACGCCGGAGCAGGCGGCTGCCGGCGAGCGCATGCGCGCGATGATCTACGGGCTCAAGCCCGGCGCCCGCACGATCCTGCCGGGCCCGCTCTATCACTCCGCGCCGAACTCGTTCGGCATTCGCGCGGGAAAACTCGGCGGCGCACTGGTGCTGATGCCCCGCTTCGAGCCCGAGGAATTTCTCGAGCTGATCGAGCGCTACAAGATCGACACCATCTTCATGGTGCCGACCATGTTCATCCGCCTGATGAAGCTGCCGGAGGAGGTGCGCAAGCAATACGACGCCTCCTCGCTCCGCCATATCATCCATGCCGCAGCACCCTGTCCGGCGGACGTCAAGCGCGCCATGATCGAATGGTGGGGGCCGGTGATCTATGAATTCTACGGCTCGACCGAATCCAGCGCCGTCACCTTCGCGACCTCCGACGACGCGCTGAGGAAGCCCGGCACCGTCGGCAAAATATCGCCCGGCGCCGAGCTGCGCTTCATCGGCGATGACGGACGCGTGCTGGGCGTAGGCGAGATCGGCGAGATCTATTCGCGCATGGCCGGGATGGCCGATTTCACCTACCACAACAAGCCGGAGAAGCGCGCCGAGATCGATCGCGACGGCTTCATCACCTCGGGTGACGTCGGCTATATCGACGAAGAGGGTTACGTCTTCATCTGCGACCGCAAGCGCGACATGGTGATCTCGGGCGGCGTCAACATTTACCCGGCCGAGATCGAGTCGGTGCTGCACGCGGTGCCCGGCGTGCATGATTGCGCGGTGTTCGGTATCCCCGATGCCGAGTTCGGAGAAGCGCTGATGGCCGTGGTCGAGCCACAGCCGGGCATCGCGCTCAACGCCGGCGATATCCGCGCGGGGCTGAAGGCGTCGCTCGCCGACTACAAGGTGCCAAAACACATCGAGATCCGCACCGGGCTGCCGCGCGAAGATTCCGGCAAGATCTTCAAGCGCCGCCTGCGCGATCCCTATTGGGAGCAGGTGGGGCGGAAGATCTAGCGGTCGATCTACGCTTTGCGTGCGTCGATACCATCCTGGCAGGGACGGATTCCGAGCCTATATAGACGGGATCATCGTCTCGCGGATCATCCCATGGCTCCCGTTTCCATCCTGCTCAACCTGCTCTGGATTCTCATCGGCGGCGCCTGGATGGCGCTCGGCTGGCTGGTCGCCGCGGTCATCATGGCGATCACCATCGTCGGCCTGCCCTGGGCGCGGGCCGCGTTCAACATTGCGGTCTACACGCTGATGCCGTTCGGCTCGCGGGCGGTCAACCGCTATGAGGTCACCGGTGTCGAAGATATCGGCACCGGCCCGCTCGGGGTGATCGGCAACATCATCTGGTTCGTGCTGGCCGGCTGGTGGCTGGCGCTCGGCCACCTCCTCACCGCCCTGGCCCTCGCGATCACCATCATCGGCATTCCCTTCGCTTGGGCCCACCTCAAGCTCGCGGGCATCGCGCTCTGGCCGATCGGCAAGGTGATCGTGCCGGCCTAGGGGAGTCGTAAGCGTCCCCGCGGCACATCCTTCGAGACGCCCGCCGTTGGCGGGCCCTCAGGATGAGGGCGGAACACGTGGCTGCACCTGCAACAAATCCCGACGCAGCTCAGCCTTATCCTGAGGAGACCGCGAAGCGGTCGTCTCGAAGGACGAGGCGCTTGCTCGGGTCGTGGGATGGGTAGAGCGCCAGCGAAACCGCAATGCGTCACGTTTCATTGCAACTTTTTCCCGCCTTCATTGTTGACGAGCGGGCGCGAACGCGGCCGCAATGTGCCGCGGCTGGCCCTTGGTTCATTCTTATCGGGAGGCGATTGCATGAAGTGGCTTTGTTTGATCGGCTTTGTGGCGGGGTCAGTTGCTCTAATACCCTCACCCTCTGCTTCGGCGATGCCCGTTGCCAAGCCGGACGCACTGGGCGCGTCTCAGACTGACACCATCGAGGTCAAGGGCGGCCACGGACATGGCGGTGGCCACGGCTGGGGTCATCGCGGCGGCCGTGGTCATCATTACGGCTGGGGCAGAGGCCGAGGCCATCACTATGGCTGGCGGCACCATCACCACTGGTAAGCGTCACTATTGTCCCGAGATCGGAGTGGTGATCACGTTTAATGCGGACCGCGAAGCACATCCGGGAGCTTGAGGACCAACTAATCTAGTAGGATGGGTGGAGCGTCAGCGAAACCTATCAAACCGTCCGCCAATGACGAAACATGATGGGTTTCGCAAGGGCTCAGCCCATCCTGCACGCTGCGTGCATTAATGGGCATGCTCCCTCAGGGACGAACGCGAATGATCGTATTCCCCTTGCGTCGCCTGGTCGGGTTTAAGGCGGTGACCGCATCGTCGAAGATCGAGATGTTGCCGATGTTTGTCCGCAATCGTCCGTCCCGCACCCGCTGGACGATCTCACTCAGTTGGCACGATCGGCCTCGACGACAAAGTCGACCGCCAGGCCGTCGGAGGGTCGCGCCTCTGCGGGCCCGACGATGGTGACCAGTGTTCCTCCGACTCCAATCAATCCTGCGGACCGCTTCTGGATGTCACCGCCGATGACATCGAACACCAGGTCGACTTTGCCGATGTCTTCCAGGGCATCGTTGTCGAGGTCGACGAACTCCTTCGCGCCGAAGTCGAGCACTGTCTGACGGTCGGCGGCGCGCCCAGAGCCGATGACGTAGGCGCCGGCCTCTCGTGCGAGTTGCGTCACCATCGACCCGACTGCGCCGGCCGCGCCGTGTGCGAGGACGCTCTGCCCCGCCTGGAGACGGCCATGCTGGAACAGCCCTTGCCACGCGGTTAGGCCCGAGACCGGCAGGCTTGCGCCCACCGTGAAGTCGACGTCGCCCGGGAGCGGCGCGAGATTGCGTGCCTCGATCGCCACATACTCGGCAAGCGTGCCGTCGCGATACCAGTCCGCGAGGCCAAACACCCGCTGTCCTACCGACAACCCCGTAGTGCCATATCCGAGAGCGGTAACCACTCCAGCCAACTCATGCCCAGGGATCGACGGCGTTCGGTCACGCTCGAGGCGATCTGTCCAGGTCGAGGGCCACGTCAACTCGGTCGGAACAAATCCCGACGCATGAACCCGAACAATGACGTCATTTATCGATGCCTGCGGCTCGGGCCGGTCCACCAGCTTCATCCCGGCCGTTCCCGCGGCCCGTTCCGTTACAACGATCGCCTTCATGGGATTACCTCCTCGGTCATTGTCTCTTGATGCAACTGTTGCTGGCAGCGTAAGCACAAAGGCTATCTACAAACTGCCGGGCGGTGTGGAAGTGTCCGCGATCTGCGCTGTCTGCATTGACCGGCTCGTATTGAGACTGCCGATCGGGTTCGCTTCGGTCGCGGTACTAGCAGCTAGATGCGTCGCGCCTGGTCATGAAACCAGTACCAAGATGGCAAATTTTGGCTGTACCAAGCGCATTCAGACGGCGCTTAGCTTGAGCGCGTGGGATGAGTAGAGCGCCAGCGAAACCCATCAAGCCGTCCGCCGATGACGAAGCATGATGGGTTTCGCAAGGGCTACGGATCAGGACGACGAGGCGATCCCGTTTTCCAGCAACACTCTGGCTGCCTCGCGGTTAGCCTGGACGATGGCGGAATCACGCGTTGACTGTGCGATCACGAGCGAGCCTTCGAACAGCGACAGGATCTGGATCACGGCCCTTTCGGGTTTGCTCAGTGCCAAGGGCTCAATGAGTGACGCTACGAAGTCGTGCAACTTTGTAAAATACGCTGCGATGGTCGCCTCTACGCCCGGGGAGTTTGCCTCCGGGCCGAATTCGGCCATTCCTTTCGCGAACGGACAGCCGCGGAATGAGGGCGCAAGGAGCGGTTGTTCGAGTGCGTCGAAAACAGCGAGAACGCGCTCCACTGGCGTGAGACCGGCTCGCTCGGTGGAGGTCGAAAGCATCTGAAACCAGACGGCGCTCTTGTAGCGCAGGTAGGTGGCGATGAGGTCGGCCTTCGAGGGAAAGTGCTTGTAGAACGTCATCTTGGCCACGCCGCTTTCGGCGATGATCCGGTCGATTCCGACAGAGTTGATGCTGAACCGGTAAAACAGGTCTGACGCCGTCTTCAAAATGCGCTCGCGCGGGGCGAGCGCATCGAGCGGTTGAATATCCACGTCCACGAAATCAAGCAGCGTGCCCATCGATCGTCCTTAACCGAGCCGTTTGCGTCACTGGACAGACTATTCTGTCAATTTAAGGATTGCAAAGACATACAGGTCTGTCTATACTTTCGTCGTGCCTTGGATGCGAGAAAGATCGTGAGATGAGCGGAAAAGTTGTGGTTGTGACGGGTGCGAGCAGTGGTTTTGGGAAACTCACCGCCTCGGAGCTCGCAAGGCGGGGTCACACGGTGGTTGCTGCCATGCGCGACGTCGCAGGAAGAAATAGCCGTGTTCGCGACGAGCTTGTCGAAGCGGCAAAGGCCGAAGGGCGTGCGCTCCAGGTCCTGGAGATGGACGTTGCCGACGAGCAATCCGTCAACGCCGCGATCGCGGATGTCGTCCGGCAGCACGGCAGGGTCGATGCCCTGGTCAACAACGCGGGAATGATGCCCGTGGGCGTCACGGAAGCCTATACGGTCAAGGATATCGAAGCGCAGTTCGCCGTGAACTTCTTCGGCGCCGTTCGCACCGATCGCGCCGTTCTGCCGCACATGCGGGCCGCCGGCAGCGGCGTCCTCATCCATGTCACGTCGCTCATGGGTCGGGTGGTCTTCCCGTTCTTCGGTGTCTATTCCGCCAGCAAGTTCGCGCTCGAAGCCCTCGCGGAAGCCTACCGCTATGAGCTTTCGAGCTTCGGCGTGGATTCGGTCATCGTCGAGCCAGGCCCGTTCCCGAGCAACCTTCTTCCATCCAGCCCCGAACCCTCCGACCACGTCGTGCTGAAAACCTATGGCGATGTCGCGGCGATCCCGGGTCAGATCAAGCAGCACTCCAACGATGGAAACGATCCGCAGAATCCGCCACAGCCCCAGCGCGTCGCGAATGCGATCGTGCATCTGGTCGAGGCCACGGAACGGCGGCCTCTGCGGACGGTCGTGATGCCCGAAAGCATGGATTTCGGTGTCCAGCGGCTGAACGAGGCCGTCGCCCCGATTCAGAACGACCTCCTTCGCGCGCTCGGCATGGCGAGCATGATTTGACGGGAAGACGACGAGGAACAAACTCTACAGCAACAGGGTCACCGCGATGGGCGGTAAGGGCGCCGCAATCAATCCGGAGCAACTCTTTGCAGCCGGCCTATTCCGCCAGTTCGCGCATGACCTTGATGAGATCCGACTTGCCCTCGAAGCCGATGCCCGGAATGTCCGGCATGACGATGTGACCGTCCTGAACCCGGACCGAATCCGGGAATCCACCGTAGGGCTGGAAGAGGTCCGGGTAGCTCTCGTTGCCGCCGAGCCCTAGACCGGCGGCGATGTTCAACGACATCTGGTGACCACCGTGCGGGATGCAGCGCGACGGCGACCAACCGTGTTGGGCTAGGACGTCCAGGGTCCGGAGATACTCGACGAGACCGTATGACAAGGCACAGTCGAACTGCAGCCAGTCGCGGTCCGGGCGCATGCCGCCGTAGCGGAGCAGGTTGCGAGCGTCTTGATGCGAAAACAGATTCTCGCCCGTGGCCATCGGAGCGGGATAGAATTCGGCGACGGCGGCCTGGAGGGCGTAGTCGAGCGGATCGCCAATCTCCTCATACCAGAACAGCGGGTACTGGCGCAGCATTTTGGCATAGGCGATGCCGGTCTCGAGATCGAAGCGGCCGTTGGCATCGACGGCGAGCTTGGCCTGCGACCCGATTTCCTTGAGCACGGCCTCGATGCGGCCGCGGTCCTCGTCGATCGACGCGCCACCGATCTTCATCTTCACGACGTTGTAGCCGCGGTCTAGATAGCCGCGCATTTCTGCCTGCAATGCGGAGTTGTCCTTGCCGGGATAGTAGTAGCCGCCGGCAGCGTAGACGAAGACCCGCGGGTTGGCCTCCTTGCCCTTCATTTCGGCCAGCAGGCGGAAAAGTGGCTTGCCGACGATTTTTGCGGTCGCATCCCAGATTGCCATATCGAGCGTTCCGACGGCCACGGAACGCTCGCCGTGACCGCCGGGCTTCTCGTTCGACATCATCTTCGCCCAGATGCGATGCGGATCGAGATTGGTACCGTCGTCGTTCAGCAGGCTGACGGGTTGGGCTTCCAGAATGCGGTCGCGAAAGCGCTCCCGGATCAGTCCGCCCTGACCGTAGCGGCCGTTCGAATTGAAGCCGTAGCCGATCACTCGCCGCCCGTCGCGGACGACGTCGGTTACGACGGCTACGAGGCTGGACGTCATCTTCGAGAAATCGATGTAGGCATTCCGGATCGGTGACGAGATTGGCTTGGTCGCCTCGACGACATCTACGATACGCATCGGCATTCTCCGTTTTGAGTTGCTGACTCGGGTTAGTGGGTTGTCTCGGGAAGTTCGTATTCGCCTGTGATGGGCTCCTTGCCATGAAGGCGCATGGCCTCCGCTGCCTGCTTCTGGTCAAAGGCGCCGTCCCACTTGGCGATCGCGATCGTCGCGATCCCGTTGCCGATCAGGTTGGTCACGGCGCGGGCTTCGTTCATGAAGCGATCGACGCCGAGCAGTAGAACGAGCCCGGCTACGGGAACGGTGTGGATCGAAGAGAGGGTCGCGGCGAGCGTCACGAATCCCGCGCCAGCGACGCCAGCGGATCCCTTCGACGTCAGGAGAAGTACGCCCAGCAGAACAATCTGGTCGCCGAAGGAAAGATCGGTGTTCGTCGCCTGGGCTACGAAGATGGCGGCCATGGAAAGGTAGATCGACGTTCCGTCGGCATTGAACGTGTAGCCCGTGGGCAGCACCATGCCGACGACGGTCTTGTCGCAACCGAGCCGTTCGAGTTTGACCAGCATCTGCGGCATCACCGCTTCGGTCGAGCAGGTGCCCAGGACGATGAGGATCTCGTCCTTGAAGTAACGGAAGAATTGCGGCAGCGAAAAACCGGCCCACGTCGCGATGCCGCCGAGCACCACGACGACGAAGAGAATGGTGGTGACGTAGACACCGAGCATCAGATAGCCGAGCGACCAGAGCGTCGCGATCCCGTACTTCCCGATCGTGAACGCGACCCCAGCCCCGGCTCCTAGCGGGGCGAGGCGCATCACAATGGCCACGATCCGGAACAGGGCGTGCAGCAGGATGTCGATCACGTTCACCAGCGGCTTGCCGTAATCGCCGAGTTGAACCATGGCGATGCCGATCAGCACCGAAACCAGGATGACCTGCAGCATCATTCCCTTGGCGAAGGCCTCCACGATCGTGGTCGGGATGATGTCGAGTAGGAACTGCACGAAACCGTGGTTGCCGTCAGCGGCCTTTACGTAGGCCGAGATCGATCCCGCATCGATGTGGCTGGCGTCGATGTTCATGCCAACGCCTGGCTTGATCACGTTGACGACGACCAGGCCGATCACCAAGGCCAGTGTCGAGACGACCTCGAAGTAGATCAGCGACTTGACACCGATCCGGCCGACTTCCCTGATGTCGCTCATCTTGGCTATGCCGACGACGACCGTACCGAAGATGATCGGCGACAGCAGCATCTTGATCAGTTTGATGAAGCCGTCGGCGAGCGGCTGAAGGCTCGTCCCGACCTGAGGCCAGAGATAGCCCACCAAACCGCCGAGCAGGATGGCAAGGAGGACCTGCACATACAGTTCGCTCAAAAGTCCGAATGATGACGCTTTTCTCAATATTTTCTCCCCTGATGGCCGCGCTGTGCCGGGCCGTGGATCGGCCTCTATAGCTGTCTGGAAAGGGCCGCTCCGATGTCCGGAACGACTTCCGTCCTGCTGCGGTGTTGTATAGCCTGCAGTGATCCGTAGGCTTCAGGCGGGGAGAAGGCTAATGCTGTTGCCGAGAATAGTTATGCCGATTTGGCATTACCGATGGAGCTGATCTGGTTTGAGGACTATCTGGCTCTCTCCGAGACCTTGAGCTTCTCCAAGGCGGCCGAAGCCCGTCACGTCACCCAGCCGGCCTTCAGCCGGCGTATCCGGGCATTGGAGGACTGGGTGGGGGCGCCGCTATTCGTTCGCACGACGCACAGCGTGACGCTCACGCCCGCCGGGGAGCATTTCCACGGCCAGGCAGAGATCCTGACCAGAGCGCTTCACCAACTGCGCCGCCAGACCCTCGAAGTGGCCGGCCGGGGCGTGGGACCGCTGTCGATCGCGGCGACGCATGTATTGTCGTTCACGTTCTTTCCGAAGTGGGTCCGGAGCAGCGAGAAGATCCTCGCCTTAGGCAATCTTAATCTGGTTTCCGACAGCATGCTGGCGTGCGAGCGGATGATGCTCCGGGGCGACGTGTCGTTCTTGTTATGCCACTACCACCGCAGCATGGGCAGCCGGCTCGATACCAGGCAATTCAAGAGCATTGTCGTAGGGACCGACACGCTACTTCCGCTCAGCGCAGCGGGCACCGGCCGGAAGCCGCGGTGGTCGCTGCAGAGCGACGAGACCATCCCCTACTTGGCCTACAGCCCGCAGTCAGGGCTGGGCCGTATCGTTGCAAGTCAGTTAGCGAAAAGAGACCTGAAGAAGATCTTCACGTCGCATCTCGCCGCGACGCTGCTATCGATGGTCAGGTCCGGAGACGGTGTCGCCTGGCTTCCGCGAACGTTGGCCGAAGACGACATCAAGGCGGGTTCGCTGGTCGCGGCCGGCGATGCCAAGTCCGTAATCCCGATCGAGATACGGCTCTTTCGCCCGGCTGCACGACAGAGTCACGAAGTTGAAGCTCTCTGGTTGGCATTCGAACCTGCAGAGGTCGGCTGAGGAAACATTCGGCTCCCATGGTGACTACTACGCCCACGGTCTTCCGACGCCAAAACACACTACATGCAGGTCAAGGAGCGGCACCGACAAATATTCTGACTGACCGAATTCACAGATTCGGGTAAACCGCAAGACATCCCGGCCCGCTAAAAGGGCGTTTCGCGATCTTCACGATACGTGAGCCGGGATGCGATGGACGCGGCAGCGCCGGCGCGTGACGAGGTGGCAGGGCGGGCTACGCCTGTGAGCCATCGCGATCTGCGCGAACGACCCGGCGCGGTCACAGCGTTTCTTTTCGGCTTCGGGAGCGAGCACGCGCAAGCTTCCGGATGTCCGGGGAGGGACGTCCGCGGACGGCAAAAGCGTGTGGTCCTGACGCCCGGGGTCTGTGCGTCAAGGCTTGCGGTGATGTGCGGCCCGACCGGGTGCGCGCATCGATCATCCGCAAGGCGACGGGGGCAATAGTGCATCGCTCCCCGGGGAGAGCGCGCCATAAGCCGTAAAACCATTGCGCAGGGAAGGCCGGATGTTCCGGCATCACCTGTGGTCACCCCCGCGTGCGTTTTTCGCATGCGGACCCTGGGTGCCAGCCGGCGCCCGGCCTTCCCTGCGCCCTTTTTTCTCGACGAGGGCGAAACGGACAGCAAACTCGGGCGCCCCCCGCCGCGAGACCGCGAATGTATGTCTGCGCCCGTCACCAAGGCGCATTCCCGCCCATGATCGGTGATGTTGCCGCGCCGCCCCCAACTTCATCTTGCGCTGCGGCAAAAAACTTGCACACTCGGCTGAGCCGGGCAGTCAAGCGAGCTCGACAAGGGGAGCGAGCCATGTCCCTCCAGACCATATCGTCCGACACCGCCGACCAACGCCCCAACCGCCCCGAGGATGTCCTGGCGCTGGAGGCAGATGCGCGGCTGCGGGACGATATCCGCCTGCTCGGGCGCATCCTCGGTGACACCGTGCGCGACCAGGAGGGCGCCGAATTGTTCGATCTGGTCGAGCGCATCCGGCAGACCTCGATCCGCTTCCACCGCGATGAGGACCGGCTCGCCCGCCGCGAGCTCGAGCAGATCCTCGACAGCATGTCGACCTCGGAGACGGTGCGGATCGTCCGCGCCTTCAGCTATTTCTCCCACCTCGCCAACATCGCCGAGGACCAGAACAACATCCGTCAGATGCGCGCCAACAAAGGCGGCGGCTCCGGCGTGCTGGCCGAGACGCTTGCTCATGCGAGGGCTGCGGGCATCGGTGCCGATGCCCTGCGCAACTTCTTCAAGAGCGCGCTGGTCAGCCCGGTCCTGACCGCGCATCCGACCGAGGTCCGCCGCAAGAGCACGATGGACCGCGAGATGGAAGTCGCAGCCCTGCTCGATCGTCGCGAGCGCGTCGCGCTGACGGCGGAGGAGGCCGCCGCAAGCGACGAGCAGCTCCGCCGCGAGGTATTGACGCTGTGGCAGACCAATCTGCTGCGCCGGACCAAGCTCACCGTGCTCGACGAGGTCGCCAACGGCTTGTCGTTCTACGATTACACGTTTCTGCGCGAGGTGCCGCGGCTGGTCAACACGCTGGAGGACCGGCTGGAGGAGGGCGGCGAGCAGGCGGCCGGCGAGCTCGCCTCGTTCCTGCGCATGGGCAGCTGGATCGGCGGCGACCGCGACGGCAATCCCTTCGTCACCGCCGACGTGATGCGCGGCACGCTGCGGCTGCAGTCGAGCCGGGTGATGCAGTTCTATCTCAATGAACTGCACGTGCTCGGCTCGGAATTGTCGATCGCGGCGCATCTCGCCGACGTCTCCGAGGAGCTGCGCACGCTGGCGGAGCGCTCGCCCGATACCTCGCCGCATCGGAGCGGCGAGCCGTATCGTCTTGCGGTCTCCGGCATCTATGCGCGCCTGACCGCAACGGCCGAAATGCTTCAGGTCGAGATCACGCGGCGGCCGGTCGGCAAGGGTGCGCCGTATGACAGCGTCGGGGAGTTCAAGGCCGATCTCGACGTGCTGCACCGCTCGCTGATCTCCAACAACGCCGGCGTGATCGCCCGCGGCCGGCTGCGGCTGCTGCGCCGTGCGGTGGACTGCTTCGGCTTCCACCTGGCCCGGCTCGACATCCGCCAGAACTCGGCGGTGCACGAGCGCACCATTGCCGAGCTGATGGATGCCGCCAATCCCGGCATGTCGTATCTTGCGCTCGGCGAGGACGCCCGCATCTCGCTGCTCACCAACGAGCTGCGCTCGACGCGTTCGCTGGTGTCGCCGTTCGTCAAGTACAGCGACGAGACCATGGGCGAGCTCAACGTCTTCCATGCCGCAGCAGAAGCGCATGCGAAGTTCGGCTCGGATGCCATCCCCCAATGCATCATCTCGATGTGCAAGAGCATGTCCGACATGCTCGAGGTCGCGGTGCTGCTCAAGGAGGTCGGCCTCGTTCATCCCTCCGGGCGCAGCGCCATCAACATCGTGCCGCTGTTCGAAACCATCGAGGATCTGCAGGCGTCTTCCACCATCATGGACCGCATGCTGTCGCTGCATGATTACCGCCGGCTGGTCGACAGCCGCGGCAGCGTGCAGGAGGTCATGCTGGGCTATTCCGACTCGAACAAGGACGGCGGCTTCGTCACTTCGGGCTGGGAGCTCTACAAGGCCGAGATCGGCCTCGTCGACGTGTTCGAGCGCCACGGCGTGCGCCTGCGCCTGTTCCATGGCCGCGGCGGTTCGGTCGGCCGTGGCGGCGGCCCGAGCTACGATGCCATCATCGCCCAGCCCGGCGGCGCGGTGAACGGCCAGATCCGCATCACCGAGCAGGGCGAGATCATCTCGTCGAAATACTCCAACGCCGAAGTTGGCCGCAACAATCTGGAGATACTTGCCGCCGCGACTCTGGAGGCGAGCCTGTTGCATCCGCGCCAGAGCGCGCCGCGGCGCGAATATCTGACCGCGATGGACGAGCTTTCAAGTCTCGCCTTCAAGGCCTACCGGGGCCTCGTCTACGAGACCGACGGCTTCGTCGATTATTTCTGGGCGTCCACCGTCATCAACGAGATCGCGACGCTCAACATCGGCAGCCGCCCGGCCTCGCGCAAAAAGACTCGCGCGATCGAGGACCTTCGCGCCATCCCCTGGGTGTTCTCCTGGGCGCAATGCCGCCTGATGCTGCCCGGTTGGTACGGCTTTGGCAGCGCCGTCGAGCAGTGGATCGCGGAGCATCCCGACAAGGGCATGCCGTTCCTCAAGGAGCTCTACAAGGAATGGCCGTTCTTCCGCATGCTGCTGTCGAACATGGACATGGTGCTGGCGAAAAGCTCGATCGCGATCGCCTCGCGCTATGCCGAACTCGTGCCCGACGAAGCTCTGCGTGAAAAAATCTTCGGCCGCATCCGCCGCGAATGGCATTCCTGCATCGAGACGCTCTTGGACATCATGGGCCAGGACCGGCTGCTGCAAGGCAATCCGCTGCTGGAGCGCTCGGTGCGTCACCGCTTCCCCTATCTCGACCCGCTCAACCACGTGCAGGTCGAGCTGCTGAAAGAACATCGCGCGCAGAACCCGGACGAGCAGGTGCTGCGCGGGATTCAGCTGACGATCAACGGGATCTCGGCGGGACTGAGGAATACGGGTTGAGAGGCGAGTAGCGAACCGTACGGTTCGCTACTCGCCACTCTATTAATCGCTCACGGCTTCATCGCGCCCTGCACACTGGTGTAGACGGCATAGAGCGATGTCGAGCCACAAATATAGAGCCTGTTTCGCTGCTGACCGCCGAAGCACAAATTAGCGACGGTTTCCGGAATATGAATCTTGCCCAGCAACTCGCCGGAGGGCGTGTAGCAGCGTACGCCGTCTTCGTTTGCGTCCCCCCAGCCCACCGAGCACCAGACGCGTCCTTCGGCGTCACAGCGGACGCCATCGGTGATGCTCGGTTTCGGCATCTCTGCGAACACCTTGCTGTTCGACACCTTTGCCCCGGCGACGTCGAGATCGAACACGCGGATATGCGACGGGTTGTCGGGCCCATCCGTGAAGCCGGTGTCGCAGATGTAGAGCTTCTTCTCGTCGGGCGAGATGGCAAGCCCGTTCGGCTCGACAAAGTCGTCGACGACGACCTTGACCTCTCCGGACTTCGGATCGACCCGGTAGACGTTCTTCTTCTCCTGCTCGGGCTCGGCCTTGATTCCTTCGTAGAAACCGCCGATGCCGTAGGCGGGATCGGTGAACCAGATTGCGCCATCGGCCGTCACGACCGCATCGTTGGGCGAGTTCAGTCGCTTGCCATTGAACTTGTCGGCGATGATGGTGATCGAGCCGTCGAGTTCGGTGCGCGTCACGCGCCGACCGCTGTGCTCGCACGTGATCAGGCGTCCTTCGCGATCAATCGTGTTGCCGTTCGAGTTCATCGAGGGCTGGCGATAGACACTGACGTGGCCGTCGTCCTCCGAGAAGCGCATGATGCGATTATTCGGAATGTCGCTGAACAGCAGGTATCGCCCGGCCGCGAAATATACTGGCCCCTCGGCCCAGCGGAAGCCCGTTGCGACGCGCTCGACGGCCATGGTGCCGGCAAAGGCGGGAAAGCCGGGGGGCCCAAACGATGGCGGCCCCTTCTTGGCGGATTCCAAATGGGCGTCCGGATAACGGCTGCCCGGCAGTGGTCCCAACGGCAGCGGCGCGGTCGATCTTGTCGGTGCACCCGTCTGGCCCAAGGGCGTTACCGACGCCCCCAGGGCTGCGGTCATGGTGACGCCCGTCGCCGCGACTGCTGCCGCGCCCTTCAGCAGGGTGCGGCGCGCGAGAACAGGCTCATTGACGTCGGTGGAGATGGTCAGTGGGTTTGTCATAGTCGCCTCCCATTCTTTTGTTTGGGAGAAAACTGTCCGCCTGCAATCGGGCGTAAAGCGGGCGATCCCCGGCTGGACAACCGGAGATCGCAATGCAGCAAAGGTGGAATTCGCTTACACGGGATCCCAAGGGAAGATGTCGGCGGAGCGGTCGAGCTTGTAGAACGAACCTTTCAGCGCCGGCATGCCGTGTTCCGCGATCGATTGCGGCGTCCAGCCTTCGCTGCGATGTACCGAGCGCAGCGGACGGTTCTGGCTGAACAGGAACAGCTCGTTCATGCGTGCGCCGAAGATCTGCCCGGAGACGTCCTTGGCGGCGTCGGAGAGCAGATAGGCGCAGACCGGCGCGATCTTCTCCGGCCCCATCTGCTTGATCTTCTCGACCCGCGCCTTCTCCGCTTCGGTCTCGGTCGGGATGGTGCCGATCATGCGCGTCCAGGCGAACGGCGAGACGCAGTTGGAACGGACGTTGAAGCGGCCCATGTCGAGCGCAATCGACTTCGACAAGCCGACGATGCCGAGCTTGGCGGCGGCGTAATTGGCTTGTCCAAAGTTGCCGATCAGGCCCGAGGTCGAGGTGAAGTGGACGAAGGAGCCGCTCTCCTGCTCGCGGAAGATCCGCGCCGCGGCGTGGCTGACGTAGAACGAGCCCATCAAATGCACCTTGATGACGGCCTCGAACGCTTCCACGCTCATCTTGTGGAAGATCATGTCGCGCAGGATGCCGGCATTGTTGACCACGCCGTCGAGCCGGCCGAAATGATCGGTCGCGGTCTTCACGATCTTGCTGGCGGGGATGGCTTCGGCCACCGACTCGAAATTTGCGACGGCGGTGCCGCCGCGCTTCTTGATCTCCTCGACCACCTCCTCGGCGGGCGCGGCGCTGGTGCCGGCGCCGTCCGCGGCGACGCCGGGATCGTTGACGACGACCTTGGCGCCCTCGCCAGCGCAAAGCAGCGCGATCTCCCGTCCGATCCCGCGGCCTGCGCCGGTGACGATGATGACCT
Source organism: Bradyrhizobium sp. 40 (assembly GCF_023100925.1). Taxonomy (NCBI): domain Bacteria; kingdom Pseudomonadati; phylum Pseudomonadota; class Alphaproteobacteria; order Hyphomicrobiales; family Nitrobacteraceae; genus Bradyrhizobium; species Bradyrhizobium sp. 40. The sequence goes on along the minus strand of NZ_CP064688.1, from coordinate 5,251,749 downwards.
TGTCTTGCAGTGATTTGCTCATGTGGATTACCTCTCGTTCGTAAACACGATCGTGCCCGACGCGGCGAACATGCCGCCGACGCCGTGGCACACCGAAATCTTCGCGTTGGCGACCTGCGCCGGCGCAATGCCGCGCATCTGGCGGACGCTCTCCTGGAGCGCGTACATGCCGTACATGCCGGAATGCATGTAGCTCAATCCGCCGCCATTGGTGTTGAGCGGCAGCTTGCCGCCCGGGCGCGTGTTGCCGTCGGCGATGAACTTGCCGGTCTCCTCGTGCGGCATGAAGCCGAGATCGCCGAGGCCGAACAGCGGCAGATGCGCGAAGGCGTCGTAGATCATGAGATGATCGACGTCCTTATGTGCAATGCCGGCCTCCCTGAACGCCAGCGGTCCCGCGGTCTTGAACGCGCGCGAGGAATTAAAAGTCTCCATCTGGCTGACCATCGGCGTCTCCACGCTCTCGCCGGTGCCCATGATGTAGACCGGTTTGCGCGGAAAATCCCGGGCACGGTCCGCCGAGGTCAGGATCAGCGCGCCGCCGCCGTCGGTGACGAGGCAGCATTGCAGCAGGCGGAACGGATAGGCGATCATGCGCGAGTTGAGGACGTCTGCGACCGTGATCGGGTCCTTCATCATCGCGCGCGGATTCTTCGCCGCCCATTCCCGCTGCACCACCGCGACCGCGGCGAGCTGCTCGTGCGTGATGCCATAGGTCTTCATGAAGCGCAGCACGGGGATCGGGAACATGCTGGGCGGGCCGTAGACGCCGAACGGCGCCTCGAACTGGCCTTGCAGGCTGTCGGCGGGAATCGAGCGCGGCGCCTTGCCGATCATCGACTTGCCGCTCTCGGCATGGGTGATCAGCACGGTCTTGCACAGGCCGGCCTCGATCGCCGCGGCGGCATGGCGGACGTGCAGCATGAAGGAGCAGCCGCCGACCGAGGTGCCGTCCACCCAGGTCGGTTTGATGCCGAGATAGTGGCAGACCTGCTGCGGTGTCTCGACGGCGGTGGCGAAGCCGTCGATGTCCGACAGCTTCAGGCCGGCATCGGCAATGGCATTGAGCGCCGCATCCGCGTGAAGCTGGAGCTGCGAGGCGTTGGGAATGACACCGAGCTCGGTGGTCTCGGCCGCGCCGACGACGGCAACCTGATTGCTGCGCATGGGCTTACCCCTTCGCCGGACGGAATACGGGGAGGGTGATCTTGTCGTCGAGCGTCTCGAAGGAGACCTCGAGCTTCATGTCGAGCTCGAGCGCCTCCGGCGTCTGCGGGCAGTCGATGATGTTGCTCATCATCCGCGGTCCCTCGGCAAGTTCAACCACGGCGATCGCGTAAGGCGGCGTGAAGCCGGGCGCGGCGGGACGATGGTTGATCACGTAGCTGTAGAGGAAGCCCTTGCCACTCGCCTTGAAGATGCTGACCTTGCGCGAGGCGCAGGACGGGCAGAACGGGCGCGGCGGAAAATAGACATGCGCGCAGGCGTCGCAGCGCTGCAGGCGCAACTCACCCGCCTTGGTGCCGTCCCAGAAATGCTGGGTCTCGGGCGTCGGTTTCGGTCGCGCGCGCTGCGGTTCGGCCATCTCGGCAGGTCCTCCCAAGGCCAAGGCTTAGCCCGGCTGTTGCGATCTTGATGCGACAATCGACCATGGCGCGTCAACGGTCCAGCAATGCGCATGCATGCCATCATGCGCACAATGCTTGTGTCGAACTGAGGCAGCGCTATACATTGCGCGCAAATATTCCGTGAGACAGACATGCCCGATTTTTCGACACTGACGAAGCTCGCCGAAGACCTCGAAAGCGGCCGGACCACCTCCCGCAAGCTGGTCGAGGCTTGCATCGCCAAAATCGCCGATCCAGCCGGCGAGGGGCAGCGTGCCTTCATCCATGTCGACAAGGACGCCGCGCTTGTGGCGGCCGATGCGATGGACGGTTTGCGCAAGGTGAAGGCGGCGCCGTCGCGCTACGCCGGTATCCCGGTCTCGATCAAGGATCTCTTCGACATCAAGGGCCAGGTGACGCGCGCCGGCTCCCGCGCGCTCGACGATTCCTCGCCGGCCGAACAGGATGCCCCCACGGTAGCGCGGCTGCGCAAGGCCGGCTTCGTCGTGATCGGGCGCACCAACATGACCGAGTTCGCCTATTCCGGCATCGGCATCAATCCGCATTACGGCACGCCAAAGGGCGTCTGGAACCGGGCCGAGGGCCACGTGCCCGGCGGGTCGTCCTCGGGCGCCGCGGTTTCCGTGCTCGACGGCATGGCGCATGGCGCGCTCGGCACCGACACCGGCGGCTCCTGCCGGATTCCGGCGGCCTATAACGGCATCGTCGGCTACAAGCCGACGCAGCGGCGCGTGCCGCTCGACGGGGCTGTGCCGCTGTCGTTCTCGCTCGACAGCATCGGGCCGCTGGCACGATCGGTCAGTTGCTGTGCCATTCTCGATGCCGTGCTTGCGAACGAGCCGATCGCCCCCCTGAAGCCCCGGCCCGTCAAGGGCATGCGGCTGGCGGTCCCGACCACGATCGCGCTCGACGACCTCGACGCGGCTGTGGCCGCGACATTCGAGCGTGCACTCAAGAGCCTTGCCGATCATGGTGCGATCATCGAGCGCATCGAGATGGCTGAATTCCACGACATCGGGCCGATGAACGCCAAGGGCGGCTTTGCGGCTTCCGAAAGCTATGCCTGGCATCGCTACCTCCTCACGTCCAAGGGCGACGTCTACGATCCCCGAGTCTCCGTGCGCATCATGCGTGGCGAGGCGCAGAGCGCGGCGGACTACATCGATCTTCTCCATGAGCGCCGCTCGCTGATCGCCCGCGTCAATGCGCGCATCGCGCCCTATGACGCGCTGGTGCTGCCGACCACCGCCAACACGCCGCCGAAAATTTCGGACCTTGCCGACGACAAGGCGTTCACAAGGGAAAACCTGCGGGCGCTCCGCAACTGCACCCTGATCAACATGATCGACGGCTGCGCCATCTCGCTGCCTGCGCATCGCGAGGGCGAGATTCCGGTCGGCCTGATGCTGGCGGGCGCGGGCGGATCGGACCGCCGTATCTTCGAGCTTGCTGCCGGCATGGAGGCCGTAATTCGTGTTTGACCTGACTTTCACCGTTGACGCCCAGGACACCACCACGCCGCTGACGCTGGCGATCGACCAGATGGTCATCGCCGGCTGGACCGGCCGCGATCCGGTCGCGCGCGACAAGCACATTGCCGAGCTGCAGGAGATGGGTATCGCTCCGCCGGCCTCGACGCCGATCTACTATCGCGCCTCGGCACGACGGCTGACGATGGAAGACAGCATCGAATGCACCGGCGGCGATTCCTCTGGCGAGGTCGAGTTCGTGCTGATCGGCTGGCAGGGTCGCATTTTCGTCGGCTGCGGTTCCGACCACACCGACCGCAAGGTCGAGGCCTATAACGTCACGGTGTCCAAGCAGATGTGCGACAAGCCGATCGCATCCACGCTGTGGGAGCTCGAGGACGTCATCGGCCACTGGGACAGGATGATCCTGCGCTCCTGGGCCACGATCAAGGGCGAGCGCGTGCTCTATCAGGAGGGCACGCTCGATGCGATGCTGCCGGTCGCCGACCTGATCGCGCGTGGCTTCGAGGGAGGGAAATTTCCCGACGGCTGCGCCATGTTCGGCGGCACGTTTGCGGCGAAGGGCGGTATCCGCCCCGCCGACCGTTTCGATTTCGAGCTGGAAGACCCGGTGCTGAAGCGCACGATCAAGCACGGCTATGACGTGGTGACGCTGCCCGTGAGGGGCTAAGGTCTCTCCGCCGTCATTGCGAGCGGAACTCTCTCCGCCGTCATTGCGAGGAGCCCTTGCGACGAAGCAATCCAGGCTGGTTCCGCGGGGGGATTCTGGATTGCTTCGCTCCGCTCGCAATGACGGGGAGAGAGACGGAAATCGGGTGGTAGAGGACGGGGCGGTCTTGCGAAGGTCAGAGCCATGACAGCAACAGCACGCAAATCGCCTCATAAGTCAGCCACGGACCCCGCCGCCCGCGTCGATGCCCTCGACTGGCCCCAGATCACCGGCGAACTCGACACCCAGGGCTGCGCGCTCCTGAAAGGCCTGCTCACGCCGGACCAGTGCCGCGCCGTCGCCGCGCTCTATCCCCACGACGCCAACTTCCGCAGCCGCATCGTCATGGGCCGCCATGGCTTCGGTCGCGGCGAGTACAAATATTTCTCCTACCCGCTGCCTGACCTGATCGTGCAGTTGCGCCCGACGCTCTACGCGCATCTCCAGGGTGTCGCCAACCGCTGGAACGAGGCTATGGGGATCGACATCCGCTACCCGGCCGAACACGCGGCGTTCCTGAAGCGGTGCCACGAGGCAGGCCAAGCGCGACCGACGCCGCTGCTGCTGCAATACGAGGCCGGCGATTTCAACTGTCTGCATCAGGACCTCTATGGCGAGCACGTGTTCCCGTTGCAGGTCGCGATCCTCTTGTCGGAGCCCGGCCGCGATTTCACCGGCGGCGAGTTCGTGCTGACCGAGCAGCGCCCGCGCATGCAGTCCCGCGCCGAAGTGGTTCCGCTCGCGCAGGGCGACGCCGTGGCCTTCGCTGTGCATCACCGCCCGGTGCAGGGGACACGCGGCACCTACCGCGTTAATCTCCGCCATGGCGTCAGCCAAGTCAGGTCCGGTCAGCGCCACACACTAGGTGTGATCTTTCACGATGCGAAATAAACGCTGCCACTGATGGCGGATTTGTTCGATAGCGTTGCCGAAGCCCAGCCGTCGCGCGAGGAGATCGCCGACGGCGCCGTTCTGCTGCGCGGCTTCGTCAAGCCGATCGAGAGCGAGTTGATCGAAGCGGTGCGCGCCATCGTGGCGCAGTCGCCGTTCCGCCGCATGACCACGCCCGGCGGGCATCTGATGTCGGTCGCCATGACCAATTGCGGCGAGCGCGGCTGGATCACCGATCATACCGGCTATCGCTATGATCCCATCGACCCGCGGACCGGGGCGCCGTGGCCGGCGATGCCGCCGGTGCTCCGCGATCTGGCGTCGCGCGCCGCGGAGCAGGGCGGCTTTGCCGGCTTCGCGCCCGACGCGTGCCTCGTCAACCGCTACGAGCCCGGCACGCGGCTGTCATTGCATCAGGACAAGGACGAGCTGGATTATTCAGCGCCGATCGTCTCGGTCTCGCTCGGGCTGCCTGCGACGTTCCTGTTCGGCGGCCTGGCACGCAGCGACAAGCCGCGCCGCTTCCGCTTGGTCCATGGCGATGTCGTGGTCTGGGGCGGGCCGTCACGGCTCGCCTATCACGGCGTCGCGCCGCTGGCCGACGGTGAACATGCGTTGCTGGGGCGGAAGCGGATCAATTTGACGTTCCGAAAGGTCCGCTGACGCGTTTCCTCGCAGCCGCCGCTCGTCTAAGCTTCCGGCGGGGGAGACGGCGATATGGCGACCACACAGCTCTCGGCCGGCACTGGCGCGGCCAACCGTACCGGCTTGTATCTGGCCGTGCTGCAACTGGCGTTCACGCTTGGCTGGACCACCTACGTCATCTATCTGCCAAAGCTCGCGGCTGAGGTCGGCGTCGCGCCATCAGCCGTCATCCTCATCCTGATGCTGGACCAGGCGATCTTCACCATCGCCGACACCGCGATGGGGATCGCCGCCGACAAGATCGCTCCCCATCTCGGCAGGCTAGGCCTGTTCGTCGGGCTCGTGGCCGCGATCTCCTGCGGCGCGTTCGTCGCGCTGCCCTTCGTCGCAGGACGCGGGGTGGCCGCGCAGGGGTGGTTCATTGCCCTGATCGTTGTCTGGTCGATCACCTCGTCCGCGCTGCGCGCGCCGCCGCTGACCCTGCTCGGCAAATACCGCGCCCGGCCGCAGGTGCCGTTCCTCGCCGCGCTCGCGATGCTCGGCTATGGCGTCGCCGGCGCAGTCTCGCCCTATCTCGGCGTGGTGCTGCGCGAGCACGATGCGCGGCTGCCCTTCGTGATATCGAGCGCAGTGTTGCTGTTGACCGCGCTCGGACTGTCACGGATCGAGCACGAGGTGGCCCGCGACACCGCGCCGCCGACACCGCCCGAAGCGGCAAAGCCGCTTGGCCTCGTGCCGATCGCCTTCATCGTCGCGATGGTGGCGCTCGCGCTCGGTTATCAGTTGCACTTCGCTCTGAACAGCGCGCCGTTCTACCTGCGCTTTGCCAAGCCGGATGAGCTGCAATGGCTGATGCCGGTGTTCTGGATCGGTTTCAACATTGCCATGTTTCCGGCAAGCCTCGTCGCCAAGCACCGTGGCGGCGTGATCGTGATGGGCGCGGCCGGACTGCTTGGAGCGGTCGCGATTGCTGCAGCCGAATTCGCCGGCAGCCTCAACACGCTGATCGTCGCGCAGTTTCTCGCCGGAGCAGCGTGGGGCTGCATGCTGATGAGCGCGATCTCGGCTGCGTTGGCCATCGGCTCGACCGGCGCGGAGGGAAAGGTGACCGGCCTCGTCTTCTCGGCGCTGGCACTCGGGACCTTGGCACGAATGGCGGCGGTCGCCGGCGGCTTGCAGAAAGTGCCTGACTACGCGCCGCTGCTGCACTGGGCCCCGGTCGCCTGCTGGGCGGTCGCAGGCGCGGGCCTGCTGGTGATCGCGGCGGCGCGGCTACAGGGCGGCGTTCACCTCAAGGCTTCGGCGGGTGGATGAACGCCCAGGGGCTCACTTCCGAATCCCTGGTCACTTCGATCGAGATCAGACACGGCCCGCCATGGGCGAGCGCCTTCTCCATCGCCGCCTTGAACTGGTCCGGCGCGGTGACGCGCGCTGATGCGACGCCAAAGGACTCCGCCAGCTTGACGAAATCCGGGTTGACCAGATCCGAGGCCACCACGCGGCCGTCGAAGCGCTCGCGCTGGTCGCGGCGGACATTGCCGTAGGCGTTGTTGTTGAACACCAGCGTCACCACGCCGATGTTGAACTGCACGGCGGTGGCGAGCTCCTGCACGCCGAACATGAAGCCGCCGTCGCCGGTGATCGCCACCACCGGCTTGTCGGGATTGGCGACCTTGGCGCCGAGCGCGGTCGGGAAGCCCGAGCCGAGTGTGCCCTGATAGCCTGATGTGATGAAGGTGCGCGGCTCGTAGATCGGAAAACCGTACCAGGAGGCGAAACCGAACTGCGACAATTCATCTGTCACGATCGCGTTCGCCGGCAGCACCTCGCGCAGGATGTTGAGATATGCCATCTGCGGCTGGATGCGCTGGATCTCGGCTTGCGCCGTCGCAGCAGCCCCGCGGATGTCGCCCCGCCGGCCGCTGGTCCTGGCATAGCCGGCCTTCGTCACGGCGGTGACCAGATCGGCCGCGCCGGCCTTGGCGTCGGCGACGATAGCGACATCGGAGGCGAGCCGGCGCATCTCGGCCGGATCGATATCGACACGAATGGATTTCAGCCCCTTCGGCTGATACGGCCAGCGGAAGCCCGACGCCGGCAGTTCGGCGCGCGTGCCGATTGCGATCATCAAATCGGTTGTCGGCCACAGCTTGTAAGCTGCCGCCATGGTCAGCCCAAGCTCATGCGCGTTGGAGACGATGCCGCGGCCGCTGCGGAAGGCGACGACAGGCGCGTCGATCATCTCGGCGAGTTCGAGAATCTCCTCGCGCGCCTCGATCGCGCCGCTGCCGACGAAGATCATCGGCGCCTTGCTGTTCTTGATCAGCGCGGCCGCCTGCTTGATCATATCAGGGTCGGGCTGCGGTGCGGGCAGCGGCTCCAGCACTTGCGCAGCCGCGGTGTCGGCGCGCTGGGTGAAGACGTCCCAGGGCATCTCGACCGAAGCGGGGCCACGCCGTCCGGACGTCATCTCCTGGAAGGCGCGCGCGACGGTGGTCGGCGCGTTGCCGGGATATTCGATCCGATCCGCCCATTTCACATAGGTGCGCAAGGTAGCGAGCTGGTCCGGCATCTCGTGCAGATGGCCGCGGCCCTTGCCCAGAAACTGCGTCGGCACCTGACCGGTGACGCACAGCACCGGCTCGTTGCAGCCGAAGGCGGTGAGCAGCGCGGCGCTGGCGTTGAGCACGCCGGGGCCGGGCACCACGCTGAACACGCCGGGCCTGCCGCTGGAGCGCGCATAGCCGAACGCCATGTAGCCGCAAGCCTGCTCGTGCCGCGCGCCGATCACCTTGAGCTGGGCCTGGTGGAACGCGTCGAACAGCCCGTAGACCTGCGCGCCGGGCAGGCCGAATACAGTATCGACGCCATGGGCGACAAGGCCGCTTACGATGGCTTCGCCGCCGGTGAGGGTGGTCATGGCATTATTCCATTTCGATTATTGTTTAGGCTTCGTCGACGACGCCGTTGCGTAAAGATCCGATGCCCTCGGCCGCGACTTCGATAACATCGCCGGGCTTCAGATAACGCGGCGGGTCGAACCGCGCACCGGCGCCGGTTGGCGTGCCCGTGACGATGATATCGCCGGGAACGAGCGTTGCGAAGGTCGAGATATAGCTGATGAGATAGCGGAACGGAAACATCAGCCGGCTGGTGCGGTCGTCCTGCCGCAGCTCGCCGTTGACGTGCGTGGTGAGGCGGATGTCGGCGACTTGCGATTCCTGTGTGTAGGGCACCAGCCACGGGCCGAGGCTGCCGCTGGAATCGAAGTTCTTGCCCTGCGTGACGTTGAACTTGGCATGGCGCAGCCAGTCGCGCACTGAGCCTTCATTGCAGAGCGTCAGCGCGGCGATGTGACCGAGCGCCGAGCTTTCCACAATGTGCCGGCCGGCCTTGCCGATCACCAGCACGATCTCTCCCTCATAGTCGAGCTGCGCGGAGGCGCGCGGGCGCACCAGCGGTGTGTCGTGGCCGACGAAGGAGCGCGGCGAGCGCATGAACATGCTCGGATATTTCGGCGCGTCCTGGCCGTCCTTGTACTCGGCATTGCGGTCGGGATAGTTGACGCCGATGCAGATGATCTTTTCCGGCGCGGGCACCGGCGGCAGCCAGATGATGTCACCGAGCGCGTGATCGGGCGTGCGGCCGGCGGCCTCTTCCGCGAAGCTCGCGAGCTTTCCTGCCGCGATCACCTCGCGCAGCGTCGGATAGTCTTTTGCGTGGCGCGCGGAGAGATCGACGATGCCGCCATCGACGACGGCGCCGTACTTCGTTGCACCTTTGACGGAATAGGTGGCGAGGCGAGGGAGGGTCATTGCTTAGTCCGCCACCAGCACGTCGGCCACGAAGTTCGGCTCACGCACGGCTTGGCCAGCGAACGGCGAGCCCTGCTCGAACCAGGAGCGCGGGGCGGGCGCGCCCCACAATGTCTGGCGGCGCGGATCTCGCAATGACCAGCGCAGCGGCTCGTGGTCGTGATCGCCGGTGAAATAGTCGCTGGTGTAGAGCTCGAGCCGGTGTCCATCGGGGTCGCGGACGTAGAGGAAGAACGCATTCGAGATGCCGTGGCGGCCGGGACCACGCTCGATGTTCTTGACGAAGCCTTGCGAGGCCATGACGTCGCAGAGATGGATGATGTTCATCGCCGTCGGCGTCCAGTACGCGAAGTGGTGCAGCCGCGGGCCCTTGCCGTTGGTGATGGCAAAATCGTGGACATTGCCCTTGCGATGCATCCAGGCGGCGGCGATTCGCCCGTTCGGTCCGTCCTCCTCGGCGTATTCGGTGAGGCGAAAGCCGAGCCGGGCATAGAATTCGACGGTGTCCTGCACTTCGGCGGCGAACACGTTGAAATGGTCGAGCCGCTGCGGATGGCAGCCCCTGTAGAGATCGTAGCGGCGCAGCAGGTGCGGCCGCCGGTCCATCGACGCATACAGCTCGATCTGGAAGCCGAAGGGGTCGGTGAATTGCAGCGTGCGGCCCTGGAAGGGCTGATCGACGAAGGCGTAGCCAAGGCCGTTCTCGGACAGGAACTTCGCAGCCTTGTCCAGATCACCGTCGTTGCCGACCTTGAAGCCGAGGCGGTTGCAGGCAGGCGCCGCCGCCTTGCGCAACACCAGCGAGTGATGCTGATGCTCCTCGGCGGCGCGCAAGTAGACGACCTTGTCGTCGGCGTCCTCGACATGCAGGCCGACAACGCTTTCATAGAACTCGCGGCTGAGCTTCAGGTCGGTGACGTCCAGCACGGCGTGGCTGGAGCGGATGATGTTGAACGGCGGCTCGAAGATATGTTGCGGTACGGGCATTGCGTTTCCCCTCTCTAGACCCTGCCATTCCCCGTCCGCGCTCCGCGCGCCGAGGAACCGCGGGCGTTAGATTCCCAGCTTCTGAATCTTGTGCGTGCCCCGCGCCAGCGAGACGTGCTTGGTTTCCATGTAGAAATCGAACGAGTAATCGCCGCCGTCGCGGCCGATGCCTGATGCCTTCATGCCGCCGAACGGCGTCGGCAGATGGCGGACGTTTTCCGAGTTCAGCCAGATCATGCCGGCTTCGAGTGCATCGGCGACACGCAATGCGCGGCCGACATCGTTGGTCCAGACATAGCCGGTCAGGCCATAGCGGATGTCGTTGGCGATCTCGATCGCGTCTGCTTCGTCCTTGAAGGGCAGCACGGTCAGGAAGGGGCCGAACACCTCTTCCTGCGCCACGCGCATCTTGCCGTGTGCGCCGGTCACCAGGGTCGGCTCGACATAATGTCCGCCGCCCGGGCCGTCATAGGCCTTGCCGCCGACGGCAATCGTCGCGCCGTCCTGGCGTGCGACGTCGAAATAGGAGCACACCTTTGCCAGATGACGCTCGTGGATCAGTGGCCCGATCTCGGTTACGGGATCGAGGGGATGGCCGACCTTCAGGGCTTTTACGCGCGCCGTGAGTTTCTCGGTGAATTTCTCGGCGATGCCGGCCTGGATCAGCAGGCGGCTCGACGACGTGCAGCGCTCGCCATTGAGCGAGTAGATCATGAACACGACCGCATCGAGCGCGCGGTCGAGATCGGCGTCGTCGAACACGATCACCGGGTTCTTGCCGCCGAGCTCGAAATGCACACGCTTCAAGGTCGGCGCGCCCTGAACCATGATCGCGGATCCCGTCGAGCTTTCGCCGACGAAGCCGATCGCCTTGATGGCGGGATGCTCGGTCAATGCCTTGCCGGCCTCTTCGCCAAAACCGTGCACGGTGTTGAGCACGCCGTCGGGCACGCCGGCTTCCTTGACGAGCTTTGCCAGAATAGCCGCCGTGACCGGCGACCACTCCGCCGGCTTGTGCACGACGGTGCAGCCGGCGGCGAGGGCAGGGGCGATCTTCCAGGTCGAGAGCATGAACGGTGTATTCCACGGCGTGATCACGCCGACCGGGCCGATCGGCACGCGCGTCGAGACGTTCCAATGCTCGTCGCTCGGCGTGTTCTGGCCGTCGCGCGCCTCGCCGCATCGATCGGCAAAGAAGCGGAAATTTTCGGCGGCGCGGATCGCGGCCTTGGCCATGAAGCGATAGGCCTGGCCGGTGTCGATGCATTCGAGCACCGCGATGTCCTCGGCATTGTCCTCGATGGCGTCGGCGACCCGATGCAGCAGCTTCTTCCGCATCGCCGGCGCCATGTCGCGCCAGGACTTGAAGGCGAGGGCGGCAGCGGTGGCGGCGCGATCGACGTCCTCGGCATTGCCGCGGGCGACGCTTGCGAGTGTCGCGCCGTCGACCGGCGACTTGGTCTCGAACGTCTCGCCAGAGATCGACGGCACGATCTTGCCGTCGATCATGTGCCCGATACCGTCGGCACGTAGCGTCTTCAGCAGCGGTGCAACGCGGTCGCGATTGGCCTGGAACACATCGGTTTTCGGCGTGGGCTTATCCATGGGCGGCCTCCGCTTTCAGGGCGTCGTGGATGTTGTTGCGCTTCCAGCTCGTGTCCTTGTCGTTGATCTGCATGTCGAACGAGAGAGCGAATTTCGAGCTTGCGAAGACGGGATCGAGATGCCGGGAGAGCGCCTGGAAGACATGCTCGCCGGCCGTCTTGCGGGTTGGCAGATCGCGGCCTTCGCCGATGCGCAGCACCATGTCGAGAAAGCCGTAGTCTTGCCGCGCGTCCGCAATCGCATAATGCTCGCATCTGACGGCGCGGACGCGGATGCCGCCGAGCGGGAAGATGCCGGTCTCGACCGCCGCCTTGCGCACCACCTCGCACGCCGCGCCGATGTCGAGGCGGTCGTCGAGATTGGCCGAATATTCGATCGTGAAATGCGGCATCGCGGTTTCACTCCCTGTTTTCTTGTTCGTCTAAGCGAAGTAGCAGCTCACCGAGCCGTAGGCGCCATAATCGGCCTGGATTGTGTCGCCCTTGCGGGTCTCGATCGGACGGATGAAAGAGCCGGCGAGCACGATTTGTCCGGGCTCGAGCGCAAGGCCGAGCGGTGCGATCTTGTTGGCGAGCCAGGCAACGGCCGTGGCAGGATGATTGAGCACGCCGGCGGCAAGGCCGGTCTCTTCGAGCTGGCCGTTCTTGAAACACAACGCACCGATCCATCGCAGATCGGCGTCAAGCGGGCGGATCGGCCGTCCGCCGAGCACGATCCCGGCATTCGCCGCGTTATCGGCGATGGTATCGAAAATCTTTCGCGTCGCCTTGGTCTGGGGATCGACGCGCTCGATCCGCGTGTCCAGAATCTCCAGCGCCGGCACCACGAAGTCGGTGGCGTTGAGCACGTCGAATAGCGTGCAGTCGGGGCCCGCGAGGCGCTTGCTCATGACGAAGGCGAGCTCGGCTTCCACGCGCGTGGCTATGAAGCGCTCCGTCGGGACGAGGCCACCATCGGCGAAGAACATGTCGTCGAGCAACACGCCGGAATCCGGCTCGTTGATGCCGAGCGCGCTCTGCATCGCCTTCGAGGTCAGGCCGATCTTGTGTCCCCTGACGATGCGCCCCTCGGCAATCTTGATGTCGACCCAGGCCTTCTGAATCGCGTAGGCGTCAGCGATGCTGATGTCGGGAAAGTCCTGCGAGAGCTGCCGGATCTGTGTACGGGTCTTTTCCGCCTGGTGCAGACGGTTCGCGCAAGCTCGGATATCGTCGTTGGAAAGCGCCATTTGTGATCTTACAAATCGTGGTGCGGGAAGATACTTAACATGTTAAGTGAATGCGTCAATCGCAAATTGGCTTGCTGCACTGCAAACGTTTCGCGGCTTGAAGGGGCGTCATGGTGAAGAGACCGGCTGATCCTGCGAACGGAAGCGAGCCCGCCGTCCGGCAGGTGCCGATGCGCGACTTCTCGCGCTCGCTACCGATGTCGCTTCTGCGGGCGCGCGAAGCGGTGATGCGGCAATTCCGTCCCTCGCTGCGTGAGCATGGCCTGACAGAGCAGCAATGGCGCATTCTGCGCGCGCTCGCGGCGATCGATACGGTCGAGGTCACGGAACTGGCGCGCACCGCGTTCCTGCTCGGACCAAGCCTGTCGCGCATCCTGCGTGATCTGGAGGCGCGCAATTTGATCGAGCGCAAGACCGCCAAGGCGGACCAGCGCCGCAGCATGGTCTCGATCTCGGAAAAGGGCGTGAAGCTGATGGCCTCCGTGGCGCCGTCATCCGAAGCGATCTATGCGGAGATCACGCGACGCTTTGGCGCACGCAAGCTCGTCGAGTTGCAGGAGATGCTCGGCGAGCTCGAACAAAGTCTCGCAGGGCTCGGCGCGGGCGAGGAGGCAAGTGCCGAGGAGTGAAAGCAGATATGCGCAAGCGCGCGTCAACAATCATGGACATCGCCGCAGTTTTTCGCTCAAGTGCCGCTCAAGCCGATCACTGCAAAATCGGCGCCGAGGTAGAGGCAAACAGACCCTCATGGTCACCATCCAGGTTCAGAAGCTGATCGACTTCGTCACCGAGGTCTTCGCGCATGCGCAGTCGTCGCCCGACGAAGCCCGGCGCATCGCCACCTACCTGACCACGGCGAATCTGACCGGCCATGACAGCCACGGCGTGATCCGCGTCCCCGTCTATATTCGCTGGCAGAAGTCCGGCGCGGTCGTGCCCAACCAGAACGCCGAATTGGTGCTCGACACGCCTTCGCTCGCGGTGATCGACGGCAAGTTCGGCTACGGCCAGACCGTGACGCCGCAAGCGGTCCGGATCGGCATCGAGAAGTGCAGGAAGGCGGGACTTGCCGCAGTCGCGCTACGCAATGCGGGCCATATCGGCCGCGTCGGCGATTGGGCCGAGATGGCCGCCGCAGAAGGGCTGATCTCGGTGCATTTCGTCAATGCCGCGGGCTCGCTGCTGGTGGCGCCGTTCGGCGGCGTCGAGAAGCGGCTCTCCACCGCGCCCTATTGCGTCGGCATTCCGCGCGAGGGCCAAAACCCGATCGTGCTGGACTTCGCAACCTCGGTCGTGGCCGAGGGCAAGGTGCTGGTCGCGAGCCGCGGCGGCAAGAAGCTGCCGAAGGGCGCGCTGGTCGATGCCGACGGCAGACTGAGCGAGGAGCCGGCCGTGCTCTACGGCCCCTACACGCCGGACGGGCCGCGCGACCACACCAAGGGAACGGGCGCGATCCGAGCGTTCGGCGAGCACAAGGGCTCGGGCCTTGCCTTCATGTGCGAGCTGCTCGGCGGGGCGTTGACCGGAACCGGGGCCACGTCCGGCGGTCGGCGCTTCGCCAACGGCATGCTGGCCTTCTACATCGATCCGAAAGTGGTCGATACCTCCCATGTCTTCGACGCAGAGGTGTCGCGCTATGCGGACTTCATCCGTGCCACCAAGCCGGTGGCCGGGGTCGATCAGGTGCTGATTCCCGGCGATCCCGAGCGGAAAACCGGGGCTGAGCGGAGCCAGAACGGCGTCCCCTTGCCGGATGACACCTGGGCGGCAATAGTGAATACGGCCCGCGAGGTCGGCGTCAGCGAAGTGAGCATCCAGAGGGCGACCGCATAGGTCTTGCGTCATTGCGAGCGTAGCGCGGCGCGCCAGTTCGCGGTAACAGCGGGGCTGTGCTGTCGCGACGCTCGTCATGGTGACGAAGGTCCAAATAACGACGACTTAAACAATAACGGTCCAAAACAAGAAGGAAGGCAACGTGGCGAACAAGGTCAAGGAAATCTGGAAGTCGGGCAAGGCCGTGGTCAACGCGTGGCTCGCGATTCCCTCCGGCTTCTCGGCCGAGATGATCGCGCAGTGCGGCTTCGACAGCGTCACCGTCGATATGCAGCACGGCGTGCAGGATTATCTGTCGATGGTGCAGTGCTTCCAGGCGATGGACAAGCATCCGATCACGCCGATGGTCCGCGTGCCCTGGAACGAGCCCGGCATCATCGGCAAGGTGCTCGATGGCGGTGCCTATGGCGTGATCTGCCCGATGGTCAACACCCCGCAGGAAGCCAGGAACCTCGTTTCCTATGCCAAGTACCCGCCAAAGGGCGTCCGCTCCAACGGCCCGATCCGCGCCGGCATGTACGGCACCGCGGGCTCCTACCAGAAGACGGCCAACGACGACATCGTGCTGCTGCCGATGATGGAGACCAAAACCGCGGTCGAGAACATGGAAGCGATCTTCGACGTCGAAGGCATCGACGGCGTCTATATCGGCCCGTCCGACCTCGGCTTCTCCTACGGCCTCGAACCGAAGCTCGATCGCACCGAGCCCGAAATCCTGGCGATCTACGAGAAGATCATCAAGGAGTGCGGCAAGCGCGGCCTCAACCCGGGTATCCATTGCAGCGGCGCCGAAGGTGCCGCGCGCGCCATCAACATGGGCTTCAAGCTGGTGACGCTCTCGAACGAGGTCGGCCTGATGACGACCTACGCCAAGATGCAGGTCAATGCCACGCGGAAGGATTCCGGCGGCAAGGCCTGAGAACTCGCGAATGGCGAATGGGGAGTAGCGAATGAGCTGCTCCCTTTTTCCATTCGCCACTCGCTACTCACTATCCGCCCTAAGGAGACTCCCATGACCATCAGCCCCGTCATTCGTCTGCATCCCGATGATGGCGTGCTGATCGCGCGCGCGAGTTTGCCGCCGGGAACGGTAGTCGCCGACGGCGTGACCACGGTCGAGCGCATTCCTTCCGGCCACAAGGTCGCGATCAAGCCGATCGCTGTCGGCGAGCCGGTGATCCGTTACGGCCAGATCATCGGCTTTGCCACGGTGCCGATCGCGCCGGGCCAGCACGTGCACGTGCAGAACTGCGGCATGGGCGATTTCGCCAAGGACTACGCCTATTGCGCCGACGTCAAGCCGACGCCGAATTTCGATCTGCCGGCGAGCTTCGAAGGCATCCGCCGTCCGGACGGCCGCGTCGCGACGCGCAACTACATCGGCATCCTGACCTCGGTGAATTGCAGCGCGCATGTCGCAAGCCTCGTCGCCGACGTCTTCAAGAAAAATCCGTTCACCGGCGATAATCCGCTGGCCGACTTCCCCAATGTCGACGGCGTGGTTGCGCTGACCCACAAGACCGGCTGCGGCATGACGCAGAACGAGCCGCTGGCGCTGCTCCGCCGCACGCTCGGTGGCTATGCGCGGCACGTGAACTTCTCCCACGTCATCGTGCTCGGCCTCGGCTGCGAGGTGAACCAGATCGGCGGCTTGATGGAGGAGCAGAAGCTCGCCGGCCGCCTGCGCGCGATGGACATCCAGGAGGTCGGCGGCACCCGCAAGACGGTGGAAGCCGGCATCGCCTTCGTGCGCGAGGCACTCGCGGAGTCCGACAAGGTCAGGCGCGAGTCCGTTCCGGTCAGCGAATTGACCGTGGCGCTGCAATGCGGCGGCTCGGATGGCTACTCCGGCGTTTCCGCCAATCCGGCGCTGGGTGCGGCCAGCGATCTCATCGTACGTCACGGCGGCACCGTGATCCTGTCGGAGACGCCGGAGACTTATGGCGCCGAGCATCTGCTCACGCGCCGCGCCGTCAGCCGCGAAGTCGGCGAGAAGCTGGTCGATCTCATGCGCTGGTGGGACGAATACACGACGCGCGAAGGCGCCGAGATGAACGCCAATCCGAGCCCGGGCAACAAGGCCGGCGGTCTCACCACCATTTTGGAGAAGTCGCTCGGCGCGATGGCGAAGGCCGGCACCACCAATCTCGTCGAGGTGCTGCGCTACGCCGAACCCATCACCAAGAAGGGTTTCGTCTTCATGGACACGCCTGGCTACGATCCCGTTGCCGCGACCGGGCAGGTCGCCGGCGGCGCCAATCTGGTCTGCTTCACCACGGGCCGCGGCAGCGTGTTCGGCTGCAAGCCGGCGCCCTCGATCAAGCTCGCCACCAACACGCCCATGTACAAGCGCATGGAAGAGGACATGGACGTCAATTGCGGCACCATCCTCGAAGGCGAGGAGAGCGTCCAGCAGTGCGGCCAGCGCATTTTCGATCTCATCCTCAAGACCGCGTCCGGACAGCCGACCAAGAGCGAGAGTTTTGATTTCGGCGGCGCCGAGTTCGCGCCCTGGGTGCTGGGCGCGACGATGTAATTCCTCGTTGCGCGTCGGCGGTAACAACACACTGCAAGCGACGCTCCTAAGTAATGATACGGAGCCGTCAAGTGAACACGGGGGTTCCCGCGGTCACACCTGATTAACATCTTCTGCCGTAATCCCTTGGGACGATGCGAGCTCCACTCATGTGGAACGTTCGCCCTTCGTGAGGATTCGTCGACGATGACGCGTGTGATACGGCCGACAGGCGTGGAACATCTCCTCGGTGAGGAGGAGCTGATCGTGTCGAAGACCGATCTCAAGGGGCGCATCACCTACGCCAACGATGTCTTCATCCGCATGGCGAAGTACTCCTGGAAGGAGCTGATGGGCGCCCCCCATAGCCTGATCCGCCACCCTGAGATGCCACGCTCCGTCTTCAAGCTGCTGTGGGACACGCTTCAGTCCAGGCAGGAGATCTTCGCCTACGTCGTCAACCTCGCGAAGGACGGCAGTCACTACTGGGTGTTCGCCCACGTCACGCCGACATTCGACGAGCGTGGCAATATCGTCGGCTATCACTCCAACCGTCGCAGACCCGATCCGGCGCAGATCGAGCGCATCAAGCCAATCTACAAGGCGCTGTGCGCGGAAGAGGCGCGGCATGCCAATGCCAAGGACGGCATGCATGCGAGCTTCGAGGCGATGGTCGGGCTGCTCAAGCAACAGGGTGTCGGCTACGATGAATTTGTGCTCTCTCTCTAAGGCGCAGGGAGCGACCGCGCTCGCATCCGTTCTCGCCGTCGTTGCGTTCGTGCTCTCGCTCGCCGGTGCGAGCGGAATTTCCGGTGCGGCGTTGCTTGGCGCGACGGTCGTGCTGCTCGGCTATGCCGTCTGGTGCCAGCATCGCACGGGGGTGGCCGTCGACGAGATGGCAGACGTATGCCGCAAGGCCGCACGTGGCGATCTTGAGGCGCGCATCCTCAGCATCCGCCAGCCCGGACGGATCGGCGCCATTCAGAAGTCGGCCAACGACATGCTCGACATCACCGATGCCTATTTGCGGGAAGCCTCGGCGTCGATGGACTATGCGAGCCGCGGCAAATATTTCCGCAAGATTCTCGCGCGCGGATTGCCCGGCTCGTTCCGCCGTTCAGCCACCGTCATCAATTCCGGCACCGACAGCCTCGGCCGTCGTGTGGTCGAGATCGCGGACGTGGCAAAGCAGTTCGGCACGCATCTCGACCAGGTCGCCGGCACTCTGATGGGCGCGGCGACCGATCTCGAATCCGACGCCGGCCAGATGGCGGCGGCGGCCGAGAAGACCAGCCGGCAGACCTCCGGCGTGCTCAGTGCGTCCGACCAGGCCTCGCGCAACGTCGCCACCGTCGCCGGCGCCGCGGAGCAGCTCGCATCATCGATCGCCGAGATCGGCCGCCAGGTGGCGGGCTCGACCACCAGCACGGGGCGGGCGGTGAACGAAGCCAATCGTGCCGGCAGCGAGATCCGCACCCTTGCGGACGCGGCGATGCGGATCGGCGACGTGGTCAAGCTGATCAGCGCGATCGCCGAGCAGACCAACCTCCTGGCGCTAAACGCCACCATCGAGGCCGCGCGGGCAGGCGAGGCCGGCCGCGGCTTCGCCGTGGTCGCATCCGAGGTCAAGAGCCTTGCCAACCAGACCGCGAAGGCGACCGAGGAGATCAGCGCCAAGGTCGGCGAGATGCAGCAATCGACCACCAATTCGGTCGCCGCCGTCGAGGCGATTGCGCAGACCATTGCCGAGATCAACGGCATCACCGCCTCGATCGCGACCTCGATCGAGCAGCAGGGGCTCGCCACCCGGGAGATCGCCCGCAACGTCCAGGAAGCCTCGGCCGGCACCTCGCAAATGTCCTCCAACGTCACCGGCATCAGCGAAGCCGCCGCCGACACCGGCCGTGTGGCGAGCCGCGTCAACAGCGCCTCCGAACGCGTCCATGGCGAGGTCGAGACGCTCCGGCGCGAGGTGACGCAGTTTTTGCAGCGGCTGACGTCAGCGGCGTAACGTTGCCCACATGAGGTCGTCATGCCCGGGCAGAAGCGCGAAGCGCGTCTTCGCGCTAGACGTCCCGGGCATCCACGTTCTTGGGGGCAGTGAAAGAAGGTCGTTGATGGCCGGGACAAGCCCGGCCATGACGCTGCGATTGCCCCGGGGAGAGCGGGGATACTTCCTAGGCACCCTTTGCCCGTTGTTAGTGCTTGATCGAGGTCACCAGCGGTGTTCTGCTCAAAAAAGCTGCTGGAGTACCGCACCCCGTGTCGATCTACGTCGCATTACACCACGTCACGCACTACAAATACGACCGCCCGATCGATCTCGGCCCGCAGACCATCCGTCTGCGGCCGGCGCCGCATACCCGCACGCCGATCCTGAGCTATTCGCTCAAGGTCAGTCCGGCCAATCATTTCGTGAACTGGCAGCAGGATCCGCTGGGCAATTGGATCGCGCGTTACGTCTTCCCGGAGAAGACGACCGAGCTCAAGATCGAGGTCGATTTCACGGCGCAGATGACCACGGTCAATCCGTTCGACTTCTTCGTCGAACCCTATGCCGACAGCTTTCCGTTCGAATATACGCAGGATCTTAAGACCGAACTCGCGCCTTATCTCGAGACCGTCAAGCCCGATCGGCTGTTCGCGAAATATCTCGACACGATCCCGCACGAAGCCCCGAACACCGTCAACTTCCTGGTCGATCTCAACAGGGAGCTGCAGAAAAGGATCGGCTACGTCATCCGCATGGAGGCGGGCGTGCAGACGCCGGAGGAGACGCTCTCCTCCGCGGCCGGCTCGTGCCGCGACTCCGCCTGGCTTCTGATCCAGACCTTCCGGCACCTCGGTCTCGCCGCCCGTTTCGTCTCGGGCTATCTGATCCAGGTCCGTCCCGACATCGATCCGATCGAGGGGCCGCCGGAGGTCGAGAACGATTTCACCGATCTGCACGCCTGGGCCGAGGTCTACCTGCCGGGCGCGGGCTGGATCGGCTTCGACGCGA
Organism: Bradyrhizobium sp. 40; assembly: GCF_023100925.1. Lineage (NCBI taxonomy): Bacteria > Pseudomonadati > Pseudomonadota > Alphaproteobacteria > Hyphomicrobiales > Nitrobacteraceae > Bradyrhizobium > Bradyrhizobium sp. 40. The sequence goes on along the minus strand of NZ_CP064688.1, from coordinate 5,231,402 downwards.
CCTCGGGCATGCTTGCGGGCGAGGGCCACATCCCGGTCGCCGCGACACCGCACTACCGCTCGGCCGCGCCGATCTCCGGCGGCGCGGGCTTTGCCGAGGTCGAATTCGCCTTCGACATGAGCGTCAAGCGCATTCGCGAGGCGCCGCGCATCACAAAACCATTCTCGGACGAATCCTGGATACGGCTCAACGATCTCGGCGAGCAGGTCGACGGCGATCTTGCGGCGCAGGACGTGCGTCTGACCATGGGCGGCGAGCCGACCTTCGTCTCCGTCGATGATCTCGAAGGCGCCGAGTGGAACACGGACGCGGTCGGCCCAACCAAGCGCGGGCTCGCCGACGATCTGATCCGCCGCATGCGCGCGCGTTTCGGACCCGGGGGCCTGCTGCACTTCGGTCAGGGCAAATGGTATCCCGGCGAAAGCCTGCCGCGCTGGGCGTTTGGCCTGTACTGGCGCAAGGACGGCGTGCCGATCTGGAAGAATGCCGACCTCATCGCCAGCATCGAAAATCCGCGGCCGGCGCAGGCCAAGGACGTCAAGGCGTTCGTGGAGGGCACGGCGCTGCGGCTTGGGCTCGATCCCGGCTACATCATGCCGGCCTATGAGGACACCGCGTACTGGCTGCAGAAGGAATCCGAGCTTCCCGTCAACGTCGATCCCTCCGATTCCAAATTATCCGATCCGGAGGCCCGCGCGCGGATGGCGCGGGTGTTCGGGCAGGGGCTCAACAACCCTCGCGGCTTCGTGCTGCCCGTGCAGCGCTGGAATGCGGCGCCACGCTGGCGCAGCGAGCGCTGGCAGCTCCGGCGCAGTCATCTGTTCCTGATGCCGGGCGACTCGCCGCTTGGCCTGCGCCTGCCGCTGGACTCGCTCGGCTATGTCCCGCCCGATCAATACCCCTACATCGTCGAGCGGGATCCGATGGAGGCCCGCGGCAAGCTGCCCGTGTTCAGCCTTCCGGCGCGTCCGGACTCGCCGGAGCGGCTCGAGCCCGAAGAGCTCAACACCTCCGTGCCGGTCCGCACCGCGATGTCGGTCGAGGTCCGCGACGGCGTGCTCTGCGCCTTCATGCCGCCGGTCGAGCAGATCGAGGATTATCTGGAGATGATCGCGGCGCTCGAAGCGACGGCCGAGGAGATGCAGCTCCAGGTCCATGTCGAGGGTTATCCGCCGCCGTTCGATCCGCGTGTCGACGTCATCAAGGTGACGCCCGATCCCGGCGTGATCGAGGTCAACGTCCAGCCGGCAAAGAACTGGCGCGAGGCGGTCGATATCACCGTCGGGCTCTATGAAGATGCGGGCAAGACACGCCTCGGCGCCAACCGCTTTCTGGTCGACGGCCGCCACACCGGCACCGGCGGCGGCAATCACGTCGTGGTCGGCGGCTCGAGTCCGCAGGACTCGCCGTTCCTGCGCCGGCCTGATCTGTTGAAGAGCCTGGTGCTGCACTGGCAGCGCCATCCGGCGCTGTCCTATTTCTTCTCCGGCCTGTTCATCGGCCCGACCAGTCAGGCACCGCGCATCGACGAAGCCCGCCACGACAGCATTTACGAGCTCGAGGTTGCGCTCACGCACGTGCCGCCGCCGCGCGTTCAGGCGCCGCTGTGGCTGGTGGATCGCTTGTTCCGGCATCTCCTCGTCGACATCACCGGCAACACCCATCGCGCCGAGATCTGCATCGACAAGCTCTATTCACCGGACGGCACGACCGGCCGCCTCGGCCTGGTCGAATTCCGCGCGCTCGAAATGCCGCCGGATCCGCGCATGTCGCTGGCGCAGCAGCTGCTGATCCGCGCGCTGATCGCAAAATTCTGGCGCGAGCCGCAACAAGGCAAGTTCGTGCGCTGGGGCACCGCGCTGCATGATCGCTTCATGCTGCCGCACTTCATCTGGGAGGATTTCCTCGAAGTGCTCACCGAGTTGAAGCAGTCCGGCTATCCGTTCGAGCCTGAATGGTATCTGGCCCAGCTCGAATTCCGCTTCCCCGCTTTCGGCCGCATCCATCATGGCGGCGTGACGCTGGAGCTGCGGCAGGCGCTGGAGCCCTGGCACGTGCTCGGCGAGGAGGGCTCGGCCGGCGGTACCGTGCGCTATGTCGACTCATCGGTCGAGCGGCTCCAGGTCAAGGCGGAGGGGTTCGTCGAGGGCCGCCATATCGTCACCTGCAACGGCCGGCGCCTGCCGATGACCGCCACCGGCCGCTCCGGCGAAGCCGTGGCCGGCGTCCGCTTCAAGGCCTGGCAGCCGGCCTCCGGTCTGCATCCGACCATTCCCGTTCACGCGCCCCTGACCTTCGATCTTATTGACACCTGGAACGGCCGCTCGCTCGGCGGCTGCGTCTATCATGTCGCCCATCCCGGCGGCCGCAGCTACGACACCAAGCCGGTCAACACCTACGAGGCCGAGGCGCGGCGGCTGGCGCGCTTCCAGGACCACGGCCATACGCCGGGCCCGATGCAGCCGCCGCCCGAGGAACGCACAAATGAGTTTCCGCTGACCCTCGACTTGCGGACCCCGCTCCTGCAATGAGTATGATGCGGGGGCAGGGAGAGGCGCATGGCCGAGGGCGCAGCCGAAGAGGACGACAAGGCGGGTAAGGCGCAAGGTCAACGCAATGGCCAGCGCGAAGGCCAGCGCCGTTTCGCGCAATGGGTCCGCGACTACAGGCGCCTGCCCGGCATCCCCGACGAGTTTCTCGGCCCGGACGGCAAACCCCGCGCGGTCTGGAGCCGCTTCTTCGATGCCTTCGGCGCGCTCGCGCCCGACGAGGTCGAGCGGCGGTTCGGCATGGCCGACCGTCATCTCCGCGAGGCCGGCGTCACCTATCGCGCGCCCGGCGAGAGCGCGGACCGCCCCTGGTCGATCAGCCATCTGCCGCTGCTGATCGACGAGGCCGACTGGAAGCAGCTGTCCGATGGCATCACCCAGCGCGCCGAGCTGCTCGAGCTCGTGCTGCGCGACATCTATGGCGAGGGCCGCCTCGTCGCCGAAGGCGCGCTGCCGGCGGCCGCGATCGCGGGCAGCCCCGAATATCTCCGCCCCGTCTGCGGCGTGCCGCCGCCGGGCGGGCGCTATCTCTCGCTCTATGCCGCCGATGTCGGCCGCGGGCCCGACGGCCGCTGGTGGGTGCTCGGCGACCGCACGCAGGCACCTTCCGGCGCGGGTTATGCGCTGGAGAACCGCCTGGTGCTCTCGCGCGCCTTCTCCGATCTCTACAAGTCGATGAACGTGCCGCGCGTCGCGCCGTTCTTCGAGGCGTTTCGCGACAGTCTTCGGGCGCGCGCCGACCGCGACGAGCCGCGGATCGGCGTGCTCACGCCGGGCAGCTTCAGCGAGACCTATTTCGAGCACGCGACGCTGGCGCGCTATCTCGGGTTCCTGCTGGTCGAAGGCGACGATCTCGCCGTCAGCGACAACCATATCCACATCCGCACGGTTGCGGGCCTCAAGCGGCTCGACGTGCTGCTGCGCCGTGTCGATTCCAATTCGCTCGACCCGCTCGAGCTCGAAGCCTCCTCGCGGCTTGGCGTCCCCGGGCTGATCGACGTGCTGCGCAAGGACGGCGTCGTCGTCGCCAACATGCCGGGCTCGGGCGTGCTGGAGGCGCGCGCGATGCTCGGCTTCCTGCCGGCGCTGAGCCGCCGCCTGCTCGGTGAAGAGTTGAAGATGCCGCACATCGCGACCTGGTGGTGCGGCCAGCGCTCGGCGCGCGACGAGGTGCTGTCGCGGCTCGACGAGGTCGCGATCGAAGGCGCCTATCGGCGCGGCGTTCCCGGTTTCGACAGCAACGGTCCGGTGCTCGCGAGCGAGCTCGATGCCGCCGGCCGCCGGCGCCTGAGCGACGCGATCGCTGCGCGCGGCATGGACTATGTCGGCCAGGAGGTGGTTCGGCTCTCGACCATGCCGGTATGGGAGCAGGGGCAGATCACGTCCCGTCCCTTCGTGCTGCGCGTGTTCGCAGCCGCGACGCCGGACGGCTGGGCCATCATGCCCGGCGGCTTCTGCCGGATCGCCGAGCAGCCGGATGCGCGCGCGGTGTCGATGGGCGACGGCGCGCGCTCCGCCGACGTCTGGGTGGTCTCGGACAAGCAGGTCTCGACCGCGACGCTGCTGCCTGCGGTTGACAAGGTGCGCATCCGCCGTATCGCCGGAGTGCTGCCGAGTCGCGCCGCCGACAATCTGTTCTGGCTCGGCCGCTATCTCGAACGCGCCGAGGCGACGCTGCGGCTGGTGCGGGCGCTGGGCTCGCCGAGCGGGCCCAACAAGGGCACCGCTGCCTCGCTGCAATCGGCCGAGCGTATCCAGCGCCTGCTGGTGACCTGGGGCGCGATCTCACAGACGTCGCGTGCGGCGCCCGGCCGCATCGTCGCCGAGGCGCTGCAGAGCCCGGAGCGTTTCGGCTCCGCTCTGTCGCTTGTCCGCGCGGCCCAGCGCACGGCGACCTCCTTGCGCGAGCGGCTGTCGCCCGATGCCTGGCAAGTCATCACCGAGATGGTCGAGCGGCTGGCCGTCGAGGTCGAGGACGACGACAGCGTGCTGAGCGCGGCCGAGCTGACCTTGCAGGAGCTCGCGAGCTTTGCCGGCCTTGCGCATGAGAACATGAACCGCGCCGCCGGCTGGCGCTTCCTCGATATCGGCCGCCGCACCGAGCGCGCCATCAACACCACGCGTTTTGCCCGGCAGTTCGCCTATGACGAAGCCGGCGACGAGGATCTCGATATCCTGCTGACGCTGGTGGATTGCCAGATCACCTACCGCTCGCGCTATCTGCTGGCGCCGATCCTTGCGCCGGTGCGCGACCTCGCCGTGCTCGACAGTTACAATCCGCGTTCGGTGGCGTTCCAGGTGACGGCGCTGAACGAGCATATCGCCGCGCTGCCAAGCCTGAAGGAGCACGGCCTGATCGAGAAGCCGCAGCGGCTTGCGGTCGCGCTGCAAGCGATGCTCGCGACCGCAGAGGCCGAGAGGATCGAGGTCAAGACGCTGTTCGCATTGGAGCAGGATCTGCTCAGCCTCGCCGAGGCAGTCGGGCAGCACTACTTCCCGCACGGCCCCAATGCCAGCCGGCCGGAAAAGCTGACGGGGCTGGCGTGATCTACGATATCCGTCACGTCACCACCTACGAATATGAGAGCCCGGTCAGCTTCGCCCGCTGCACGCTGCGGCTGGAGCCGAGGAGCGGCAATGGCCAGGAGCTGATCTCGCATAAGGTCGAGATCCGTCCGCGCCCCGCGGAGCGTAGCGTCCGGCACGATTTCTTCGGCACCCTGACCGAGAGTGTGGTGATCGAGGCCGCGCATCGCACTCTGCGCATCGATTCCCGCTCTCGCGTGAAGGTGTCGCGCCAGCCGCCGGCGCGTGACGCTGACAGCCCGGGCTGGGAGAGCATTCGCGACATCGCCTTCGAGGCGACGAGCCTCGGGCCGTCCTCGCCGGTCGGCTATGTCTTTGCGAGCCCGCTGGTGCCGGTGCTGGGACCGGTCAGCGCCTATGCGGCGGAAAGCTTTGCGGTCGGCGCGGGCATCCTCGCCGGGGCGGTCGATCTGATGCATCGCATCCGGACCGAATTTCGCTACGACCCCAAGGCGACGGTGATCTCGACGCCGCTCAACGAGGTCTTCGTCAAGCGCCATGGCGTCTGTCAGGATTTTGCCCATGTGATGATTGCGGGCCTGCGCGGGCTGGGCCTGCCCGCGGCCTATGTCAGCGGATATCTGCGCACCATTCCGCCGGCGGGCCAGCCGCGCCTGCAGGGCGCCGACGCCACCCATGCCTGGGTGTCGCTGTGGTGCGGGGAGGAGCTTGGCTGGGTTGATTTCGATCCGACCAACGACCTTATGGTCGCTGGCGACCATATCGTGCTCGCGGTCGGCCGCGACTTTTCCGACGTTTCGCCGCTCGACGGCATCATTGTCGGCTCGCCGAAGCAGAAGCTCGACGTCGCCGTCGACGTGCTGCTGGTGGAATGATTGCCGTTTTTGCCGTGCTGGCGAGCCCGGCCCCAGGTGTGTCGGGCCGGCACCGCAACCGCGATATCGCGGGGCACAAACCGCAACATATTTCCGGATTTTCGTTCCCGGGTTTGGCCAGTCGGCCCAAGATGGGCTAAGCTGGCCTTTGCGTCGAGGACATGAATGATACGTCGGGAGTTGGCGTGGAACACCACCGACAAGCGGGGCTGCATCCATGATCACGTTACCGAAACTGGCGGCGGAGACCCTGGAGAAGTTGCTGGGATCGTTCATGCGTCGTCGGTACGACGAGTCCTACGCCAGGGTGCTGGAAGGCTCGACCCGCACGGCAATGGAATGCATCGGCAATAGCGACGCACTCTATCACAACATCGAACATACGATGTTGGTGACGCTGGCCGCTCAGGCGATCCTGATGGGACGTAATCTCCACACGCATCTTGCGGCTGAGGACTACATCAACGTCCTGATTGCCTGCCTCGCGCACGACATCGGCTATGTCCGCGGTCTGTTTCCGGAGGACGACGACGACGGCTTTATCATCGATGATTCCGGCACCAAGGTGTCGCTGCCGCGTGGCGCTTCGGATGCCAGTCTGATGATGTATCACGTCGATCGCTCGAAACTGTTTGTGCGGCGGCGGCTGCCGCAGATCCGGGGCGTGGACAGTGAGCGCGTCGCCCGCGCCATCGAAGGAACCCGCTTCCCGGCCCGCGAGGGGCAAGACTATGACGACGAGGCCTCGATCCTGCGCGCCGCCGATTTCATCGGCCAGCTCGGCGACCCCAACTATCTGCGCAAGGCCAACGCGCTCTATTACGAATTCGAAGAAGTCGGCATGAACCGCCAGCTCGGCTACGATTCGCCGGCCGACATCGTGAACCGCTATCCGCAGTTCTATTGGAATAGCGTCGCACCGCACATCCAGACAGAGATCGGCTATCTCAACAAGACCGAGATCGGTCGGCAGTGGATCGCCAACCTCTACAGCAACGTGTTCCGCGCCGAGCGTGACATCACGTTGTCCGGGCCGCAAAAATAGCTTCGCCTTGTAATGCAACAAAAAACTGTCGCCACCGATATCCTCGACATCGCCTATCGCGAATACGGCGCGCCGGACGGCTGGCCCTGCATCATGGGCCACGGCTTTCCCTACGACGTGAACGCCTATGCCGAGACCGCGCCGATCATTGCGCAAGCGGGCGCGCGGGTGCTGGTGCCCTGGCTGCGCGGCTACGGGCCGACGCGGTTTCGCTCCGCTGCGACGTTGCGCTCCGGCGAGCAGGCGGCGCTTGGCGCCGATCTCCTGGCCTTCATGGATGCGCTTGGAATCTCGCACGCGGTGGTCGGCGGTTACGACTGGGGCGGGCGCGCGGCCTGCGTGGTCTCGGTTCTGCATCCGGAGCGCGTAATCGGCCTCGTCTCGGGCAATTCCTACAACATCCAGAACATCGCGCGTTCGATGGAGCCGGCTTCGCCAACCGAGGAGGCGGCGCTCTGGTATCAATATCTCTTCCACAACGAACGCGGCCGCCGCGCGCTGGAGCGCAACCGGCGCGGTTTTGCGCGCCAGCTCTGGTCGATGTGGTCGCCGACATGGGACTTCGACGACGCGACGTTCGAGACCAGCGCCATGTCGTTCGACAATCCTGATTTCGTCGATGTTGTGATCCACTCCTATCGACATCGTTACGCGCTGGTCGCCGGCGATCCCGCCTATGCCGCGATCGAGGCGAAGCTCGCCGCCCAGCCGCCGGTCCGTGTCCCGACCATCGCGATCGACGGTGACAGCGACGGGGTCAATTCCGGCACCGCTCACCACGCAGGCAAATTCGCGGGCTTTTTCGAGCGGCGCGTCTTTGCAGGGGCCGGCCACAATTTGCCGCAGGAGCGGCCGGCCGAATGGGCCCAGGCCGTGCTCGATGTACGGAAAGCGGCCTCATAGCGCCGGATTTCTCGTCCCGCTGTCTTGCCGCTCTCACAGCTTCCAATTTTTCCTGATCCCGGGAACCTTTTCCGATCGCAGCCGTCCAAGCTGTGGGCCGCCTTCTGTATGCGGTTCGTTGCAGGGGAGTTTTAGATGAAGACGCAAACGCGCAGGCTGGAACGTGTCGCGGTCGCGCAGGCGCCAAGCGAGCGGCCTGAGAGGGCGGAGGTCGAGCAAGCGATCCGGACCATGATCCGCTGGGCCGGCGACGATCCCGCGCGCGACGGTCTGCGCGATACGCCGGACCGGGTCGCGCGCGCCTTCGAGGAGTATTTCTCCGGCTATGCGCAGGATCCGACCGAAATCCTGCAAAAGACCTTTGAGGAGATCGAAGGCTATGACGAGATGATCGTTCTGCGCGGCGTTCGCTTCGAAAGCCATTGCGAGCACCACATGGCACCGATCGTCGGCCGCGCCTGGGTCGCTTATATCCCGCAAGGACGCGTCGTGGGCATTTCCAAGCTGGCGCGTCTCGTCGACATCTACGCCAAGCGGCTTCAGATCCAGGAGAAGATGACCGCGCAGATCGCCAACACGATTAACGATGTGCTGAGGCCCGAAGGCGTCGGGGTCATCATCAAGGCAACGCATCACTGCATGACCACGCGCGGCGCGCACAAGCCCGGGACAGATCTCGTCACCAGCCGCATGCTCGGCGTGTTCCGCGACAATGCGTTGACGCGCCAGGAGCTGCTGGGGCTGGCCAATTCGGACGATTGATCCGCGACGGCTCAAGGAGGCAACGCCATGACCGAGGACAAGAAGCCAAGCGGACCCGACTTGAGCCGAGGCGTGACGCTCGCCGCGTTCAAGGACAGCAAATTGCTCGGCCATGTCGGCGAGGAAGACGTCCTGCTGGTGCAGGCCGGCAGCGAGATCTTTGCGATCGAGCCGACCTGCAGCCACTATCACGGACCGCTTGCAGAAGGACTGGTGGTTGGCGACACCATCCGCTGTCCCTGGCATCATGCCTGCTTCTCCTTGCGGTCAGGCGAGGCGACCCGTCCGCCGGCGCTGAATGCGCTGGCGGTGTGGGAGGTCTCGCGCGATCAAGACAAGATCGTCGTTCCGCGCAAGCGCGAGATGCCGAAGCCTCCGGCGCCTCACCGGACGGCGCCAACGCCGGAAAAATTCGTCATCATCGGCGGCGGCGCGGCGGGTTTCGCGGCGGCGCAGACGCTCCGTCGCGAGGGCTTCGCCGGCGCCATCACCATGCTCAGCAATGACAGCGCGGTGCCGGTCGACCGGCCCAATCTTTCCAAGGATTACCTCGCGGGCAACGCGCCGGAGGATTGGCTGCCGCTGCGGGGCGAGGACTATTATCGGGACGCCGGCATCGATCTCAGGCTCAACACGAATGTCGCCGCGATCGAGGCGAAGACGCGCAGCGTGACGCTGGGCAACGGCGACAGGCTGCCGTTCGACCGGCTGCTGCTCGCGACCGGCGCCGAGCCGGTCAGATTGCAGATTCCGGGGGCCGACCAGCCTCATGTCCACACCCTGCGCTCCGTCGCCGACAGCCGCGCCATCATTAAGGCGGCCGGCAGCGCCAAGCGTGCGCTGGTGATCGGGGCCAGCTTCATCGGCCTGGAAGTTGCGGCCTCCTTGCGGGCACGCAAGATCGAGGTGCACGTGGTCGCACCGGACGAACGGCCGATGCAGAGGGTGCTCGGTCCCCAGATGGGCGACTTCGTGCGCGCGCTGCATGAGGAGAATGGCGTCAACTTCCACCTCGAGGACACGGTGGAGAAGCTGGACGGCACGCGCGCCACGTTGAAAAGCGGCGGCGTGATCGAGGCCGACCTGGTCGCGGTCGGCATCGGCGTCAAGCCGCGCCTCGCGCTCGCCGAGCAGGCAGGGCTTGCGGCCGACCGGGGCGTCAGCGTGAGCGAATATCTGGAGACCAGCATAGCCGGTATCTTTGCGGCCGGGGACATCGCGCGCTGGCCCGATCCGCATTCGCGGCAAACTATCCGCGTCGAGCACTGGGTGGTGGCGGAGCGGCAGGGCCAGACCGCGGCCCGCAACATGCTCGGCAAGCGCGAGCGCTTCGAGGCCGTGCCGTTCTTCTGGTCGCAGCACTATGACGTGCCGATCAACTATGTCGGCCACGCCGATAGTTTTGACGATATCGCAATCGACGGCAGCATTTCCGGCAAGGACTGCCTGCTGAAGTATCGCAAGGGCGGCCGTGTCCTTGCGATTGCTTCAATTTATCGGGATCTCGACAACCTCAAGGCCGAGCTGGAGATGGAGCGGACGCGCGGCTGAGGCGCCGCATCCGATCTTGATTGGCGTCAATGTTGCTGCCCGCGACGGCGGCTGTGCACCGGCTGATCAGCAACTCGACGCAAGACCGCCTTGTGGAACTCCGCTGATCTGACGTGCTGGCAAGAGCAGCACGCCGCGCCTTCCGAGTCGCGCGGCGATCATCACCGGGGAGAAACCATGAAAGCCGCTTTGGTCCTGGCTGCAGCGCTGGCTGCCTGCCTGTCCACGCCTGTAGCCGCGCAAAAATCCTACGGTCCGGGCGTCAGCGACACCGAGATCAAGATCGGCAACACCATGCCCTATAGCGGCCCCGCATCGCCGCTCGGCATCACCGGCAGGGTGATCTCGGCCTATTTCGACGAGGTCAACGAGAAGGACGGGATCAACGGCCGCAAGCTCAATCTCCTGTCGCTCGACGACGCCTTCTCGCCGCCGAAGACCATGGAAGCGGCGCGCCGGCTGGTCGAGGGCGATGGCGTCGCCTTCATCTTCGCGACCATGGGCACCGCGCCGAGCTCGGCGATTGCGAAATATCTCAACAGCAACAAGGTGCCGCAGCTGTTTCTGATCAGCTCGGCCTCGAAGTGGAACGACCCGGCCAACATGCCCTGGTCGATGGCGCTGCCGTGGGCGCCGAACTACACCAGCGAGGCGGCCATCGACGTCGCCTATGCCCGCGCCAAGAACCCGAATGCGCGCTTCGCGGTGCTCTATCAGAACGACGACGCCGGCAAGGAATATCTGCGCGGCGTCAAGGAAGCGCTTGGTGCCGACGCCAACAAGGCGATCGCGATGGCGTCGAGCTTCGAGGTCGCCGACCCCACCGTCGATTCCCAGGTGCTGACTCTCGCGAACACCAAGGCCGACGTGTTCATGATCTATTCGGTGACGCCGCGCGCCTGCGCCCAGGCGATCCGGAAAGCGCATGAGGTCGGCTGGCAGGCAACGCGCTTCCTCGCCTCGGGCTGCGCCAACAAGGCAACCGTGATGGTCCCGGCTGGCCTCGATGCCGGCAAGGGCGTGCTCTCGCTCGGCTCGCTCAAGCCGTTCGTCGAGGCGCCAAAGGACGATCCGGCGATGACGGCCTATATCGACTTCATGAAGAAGCGCCTGCCCAATGCCGACGTCAACAACGTCGCGGGTCTCTACGGCTACACCGTCGCCGAGGCATTGGTGGTCTTGCTGAAGCAGTGCAAGGACAATCTGACGCGTGAGAACATCATGGCGCAGGCGGCCAATTTGAAGAACGTGCCGCTATCGCTGCTGATGCCTGGCATCACGCTCAACACCACGCCGCAGGATTTCCGCCCGATCAAGGACGGCTATATGCTTCAGTTCAACGGCAACGACTGGATCGTGGCAAGCGAGCTGTTGCGCGGCACGTGAGGGACTGCGAAGCGAGCGGCTGCAGAGACGGTGCACCCTCTCCCCTTGTGGGAGAGGGTGGATCGCCGCGAAGCGGCGAGCCGGGTGAGGGGTCTCTCTCCGCGAGTCGTCTCTACATTTGAACTCGCGGATACAACCCCTCATCCGGCGCCATAGCCGAAGCTTTGCTTCGGCGTTCTTAAGACCGCCGGCCGAAGGCCGCCTATGCCACCTTCTCCCACAAGGGGAGAAGGAAGAGGAGACCGCCATGGATTTTCACCACTCCGAACGTTCGCTCGAGCTGCAGGAGCGTGTCCGCCGGTTCATGCGGACGCATGTCGAGCCGGTCGAGGAGCTCTACTACGAGCAGGTGAAGCCGGAAGCGACACGCTACAAGACGCCGCAGGTCCTTCAGGACCTGAAACGGCTGGCGCGCGAGCAGGGGCTCTGGAACCTGTTCCTCTCCGGCGAGCACGGCCAAGACCCTAACACTGGCTTGACCAATCTCGAATACGCGCCGGTGAAGGAAATCATGGGCCGCATCCTCTGGGCGCCGGAGGTGTTCAATTGCTCGGCGCCCGATGTCGGCAACATGGAGGTGCTGGCCAATTACGGCACGCCGGCACAGCAGGAGCGCTGGCTGAAGCCGCTACTGGAGGGGCGCATCCGCTCCGGCTTCTCGATGACGGAGCCGCAGGTCGCCTCCAGCGATGCCACCAACATTCAATGCGAGATCAAGCGCGACGGAGGTGACTACGTCATCAACGGCCGCAAATGGTTCACCTCCGGCGCGATGAACGAGGATTGCGAGATCCTGATCGTGATGGGCAAGACGGCGCCCGACGATCCCGACCGCCACCGCCAGCAATCCATGATCCTGGTGCCGAGAGCGACGCCCGGCGTGCGCATCGTCCGCGACATGCTCACTTACGGCTATGACGACGCGCCGGTCGGCCATCCCGAGATCGTCTACGAGAACGTTCGCGTGCCCGCCGAGAACATCCTGCTCGGCGAGGGCCGCGGTTTCGAGATCGCGCAAGGCAGGCTCGGTCCCGGCCGCATCCATCATTGCATGCGGCTGATCGGCTGTGCCCAGCGCGCGCTGGAATTGATGTGCCAGCGCGCCGTCTCCCGCACAGCCTTTGGCAAGCCGCTCGCAGAGCAGGGCTCGGTGCGCGAGGACATCGCGCACTCATTCTGCGAGATCGCGCAGGCGCGGCTCTTGACGCTGCAAGCCGCCGACAGGATGGACCGCGAAGGCAACAAGGCCGCGCGCGACCTGATCGCGGCCGCCAAGATCGTGGTGCCAAGCATGGCCGCCCGCGTGATCGACCGCGCCATCCAGATCCACGGCGCCGCCGGCGTCTCGCAGGACACATTCCTCGCGCGTGCCTACGTCTACGCCCGCTTCATCCGCATCGGCGACGGACCGGATCAGGTGCATCTGGCCGCGGTAGGGAAGGAGCTGATCAAGCGCGGCGGGGTGATGGCCGGGTAGGACCGTTACCGGACGTCACCCGTTGCTGCGGGAACCTGGGTCGTGAACCAGCTTAGGAACGTCCTTGGACTGTCGCGATTGTCGCTGGCAGTTGGCGCGCTGCCCAGCGCGAGCGCTGGAGATCGTCCGCGTGCAGGAGAGCAATCATCCGACAAACGGTCCGGCCGTCCCCGCGGACAATGAGCTGCTGCGTCTCGTATTCGAGAGCGCGACGGACTTTGCTATCTTCACGATAGACCCGAACGGCATCACCACCAGCTGGAACCCCGGCGCCGAGCGGTTACTCGGGTACAAGACCGACGAAATCATCGGAAAATCGGCGGACGTGATCTTTCCCGCCGAGGAGGGTGGTTTTGAGGCGGCAGCCGAAGAACGACGCAGCGCGTTAGCTCAGGGCCGCGCCGAGGACGAACGCTGGCAGATGCGCAAGGACGGCACCCGGCTCTGGGCTTCGGGCCTGTTGATGCCGCTGGCGGAGCGCGACGCGGGTTTCGTGAAGATGCTGCGCGATCGCACCAGCCAGCACCGTGCTGCGGAGCAGCTCGCGCAAAGCGAGGAGCTGTTCCGCGTTCTCGCCACCAATATACCCCAGCTGGTTTTCCGCTCAAAAAGTGATGGTGAGCGCACTTGGGCCAGCCCGCAATGGACCATCTTCAGCGGTCTGAGCTTCGCTGATAGCATCGGTTTCGGTTGGCTTGACGCGATCCATCCGGATGATCGCGAAGAGACCCAGGCGGCCTGGCTCGAAGCGCGCGCCAAGGGCGAGTATTACGTCGAGCACCGCGTCAGGCGTTCCGCCGACAGAGAGTTCAGGTGGCATCAGACCCGCGCGGTACCGATGAAAGTCAGTTCGGATGCAGACGCTGTCGATTGGGTAGGCACGATGACGGACATCCACGAACTGCGCGTGCTTCAAGATCGGCAGAAGGTTCTCTTGGCCGAACTGCAGCACCGCAGGCGCAATCTGCTCGGGGTCGTCCAATCACTTGCCCGGCAGACGATCAGATCGAGCCCGTCCCTGGACGACTTTGCAGACGACTTTGAAAGCAGGTTGGGCGCCCTCTCCAGGGCTCAGGGTTTGCTCGCGCAAAGCGACAATCGGCCGATTGAACTCGGTGATCTGGTCAGGGCCGAATTGGAGGCGCACGCCAGTGCCGACGTGGAGAAGGTGACGACCGAGGGGCCGGCGGCACCGTTGCCGGCGATGTCGGCGCAATCGATGGCTCTCGCGCTGCATGAGCTCGCCACGAATGCGGTAAAATACGGCGCCCTCGGCCAACCCTCAGGCCGGCTGACGGTGCGATGGGAGGTCAAGAACGATCAATCCAGGCGGCAAGCAACCGTGGTATGGTCCGAAAGCGGGGTTGCCATGCCTGAGGGCGGGCCGGCGAGAAAAGGCTACGGAAGCGAATTGATCGAGCGAGCACTTCCTTATCAGCTCGGCGCCAAAACGAAGCTTCGGTTCGAACCTGACGGCGTCCACTGCGAAATCGCCGTGCCGCTCGCGAGCGAGGAGAAGCGTGATGACTGAGTCGCAATCACTACTAGGCCGGCGGCTCCTCGTCGTCGAAGACGAGTACATGATCGCCGCCGACCTGGCCCGTGCGCTGGAAGATCGCGGCGCTGAGGTCATTGGGCCGGCGGGGTCGGTCGAGGACGCCCTGAATCTGGTCGCGGCCGAACAGCGGATAGATGGCGCCGTCCTGGACATCAATCTTCGCGGCGAACGCTCCTATCCGGTTGCCGACGCACTTCGGACGCGCGGGGTGCGGTTCGTGTTCACCACCGGTTATGACGCTTGGGCGATTCCGGATGCTTATGCAGCCGTGCCACGTGTCGAAAAGCCGGTTAACATCAAGGCGCTCAGCGGACTGTTCTCGATCGATCAATCGGACGAGAAACCGCGGACGCTCTAGCCGCGCCCGTTGCGGGGCAAGGCCGCGATCCCACTCCCTGATAGCTGCGTTCCCGGCCTGCAAGATAGGTCGGATGATCGCTTGCCGCATTCGCGCGACAGCGCGTAGCAGATTTGCCGAGGCAAGGATTACGATCAAGCGGAGCGGGTGATGGAGTAGGGGCGATCTCTTCTTCGTTCGAGAGGGTGCACGCCTGTGCAGCAGTGTATCTGCGTTGATCGCTTCTGCGGAAAGGACGGTCGATCGGAAAGAAGAGAAGGTCGGACAGGCGAGTGGAACAATCAATCTAATTGTGAGCACCGCGGGACTCATGTGGCCGCGCCATTTCGCCATGGCCTCTTCTTGTCACGCTGTTGACGCAATGTCCGTCTTAGACGGCGACAACTAAAAACACCGTTTGGAACCATTCTGGTTCCTGCAATGGTTCCGCAGCCGGGGTTGGCTCGACCTGTAAACATCGCGAACCCGAACGCCTCCGCGTTTGCTTGATGATGTTTTGAGGCATCGGAACCGCACAATCGAAAATCACAGGAGATATGATGGTGTTCCGATCCAGCGCCGCAATTTGCGGCGCCGTGGTTGCGCTTGCCGTTTCCGTTACTGTTGCTCGATGCGAAGCCGCTGGAGTTCACTCAAGCGCTGTCGTCAATGTCGCTTCCGGGGAAGCGATCGTCGGCGCGGCGTCCACGTACAATCCGTTCAAGCCGGGCAAAGAGGAGGGCGGCCCGAAGACAGCCTCCGGCGAGCGCTATGATCCCTCAGTCTGGTCGGCCGCCATCAAAACGAGTTTGCGTAAGAAATTCGGTGGAGTCCAGTTTGGCGCGAAGCCGAAATACGCCCTCGTAGAGGCCGTCGGCAAGAAGGTCATCGTCAAGATAAATGACGTGGGACCGCTAAGGCCTGGCCGCATCATCGACCTCAACGAGCGGACGATGCGCCATTTTGATCCGGGCCTGCAGCGCGGGGTCATTCCCGATGTAAAGGTGCGGCCGCTTGCCGGCGGCGATTGGACCCCCGGGCCGGTCGGCTGAACCGTCGCACCAGAAGGTCGCGCAGCACGGTCCTTTGTATGTGACTGAGGGAGTGCCAAGACACACCGGCCTCGAGCCGGATCCGATGTCGGCAGGAACGAAGGCCTTTCGGGTTTGCTGCGCGCCTGCAGCAGCCATGTCTCCGCGTATAAACTGCTAGCCGGCCGTGATCTTCGAAATCCGGCCTTCAGCGACTGTGCCAAGGGAGTCCACACCCGTCGCCTCTATGCAGAGTTTAAGCGCCCCGCCCAGAGTTGCAGCAGCCAGATCCGCCTTGGCGCCTTCCCGCAGATTTTCCAGCGCCGATGGGTCGATGTCCTTCATCCAGCAACCCAGAATGATTGTAGCCTTCGGCAATTTACGGCGAAGCCGTCGCACCGAGTAACGCATATGGGCCGGGCTGCTTGCATCCATATAGACGAGGCAGACAATGGCGACCCCATCGGTCTCCAGGCGGAAGATATTCGCCGTCGACAACGCTTCCGCTGCCTCGACTCTGGCCGACAAGCCATGCGCTCCGGTCAGTTGAGCCAGCATGATCGCAGCGGCTTCGTCGATCGGATTTCGCCCGGCCACGCAGAGCACGGGATGTTCGCCTTGCCATTCAGTGGGCAAGTCCTCCTTGCGCAGCACCCGCAGACCCTCATAAGGCGCATCCTCAGCCACGCCTTCTATGGCAGATGTAGCTTCGACATCTGTGGTCGGGCCGACCTTCGGCGGCGGACGCTCATCCTGCTCCGAAATGTTATTGGCAAATTCCTGGACCGCATCCCTGATTTTAGCCAGCCGGTCGGGATCCAGAGCGCCGCGCTCGGCATCCGCTTGAGCCAGCTGCAGTCCTCGCAGGGCGACTTCGTCGTAATAAGAGCTGAGAGATCGCTCCTTCAAGAACTCCTCGGCTTTTGCAGATGCTTCGGTCGGATCGCCGGCGAGCATCCGCTGATAGAATATCTCGGGCGGAGAGAGCGCTGGTCGGTCTCCAAACATGACGTCCAGGAACTCCAGGCGCTCGACATGGCGGCCCAGGACGACCAGACACACCGTAAGGGGTGTTGCCAGAACGAGGCCGATCGGACCCCAGAGCGCCGTCCAGAACGTCGCGGAAGCGACAACGGCCACCGGCGACAGTCCCGTGCTGTGTCCATAGACCATCGGCTCGAGCACATGGCCGACGACGGGCTCCACCACCACGAACAGCGCGATCGTCCACAGCAGCATCGTCCAGGTTGGATCGACCGCAACCGCGAGAGCGAGAGGGAAGGCGGCGGCGATGACCGCCCCAATGTAAGGCACGAAGCGCAGCACTGCCGCCAGAATACCCCACAGGATCGCGCTTGGAACGCCGATCAGCCAGAGACCGATTCCTATGATGATGCCGAAGCCCCCGTTCACGAGAAGCTGGATAAGGAAAAGCCGGCTGAGGCGGCTCGCCGCGTCATCAAGGGCAGCCGTGGTGCGCTGCAGGTCATCCGAACCGGCCAGCCTGATCAGACGATTACGAAGATCCTCGCGCTGAAGCAAAATGAAGATCACGAATATGACGATGATCCCGGTCGTTGCGAGCGGATGAAGCAATGGTGAAATCAGCGTTTGCAAGCTCTCCAGCGCGCCGGGATCGGGCTGAAGCACTTCCACAGGAACGGGCTTCGGCGGGGCCGCTTTCGGAGCTGCTATGGTCCCCAACGAATTCGCGGCCTCCTTGGGCTTGTCGAGTTCTTTGCTGAGGTCCTTCAACATGCTGGAAGCCCGCTCGAGCGTGCCCCGACTGGCCGTGGTCTCACGGAAGGATTGGATCTTCTCGCTTATTGTGGACTGATATCGCGGCAAATCGCCGGCCAGCTGGGCGAGTTGGGTAGCGAGCAGACTGCCCATCGCAAATATGAACGCGAAGGCGATCACGACCACGCTCACCACAGCCAAACTGCGTGGAATGCGCAGTCGCTGAACCAGTCGAACCAGAGGCGCCAGCACGAAGCTGAGCAAGACGGCCAGCGCTATCGGAATGATGATCTCGCGACCATAATACAGCACCATGATAATGATCGCGGCGAGAATGGCCATCGCCACGGCGCTCAATAGAGAAATCAGTTCTTCCGGTGTTCGTGCTTTGAATGGCTGCCTGATCACAGCTCCTCGCTAGGCCGGGAAAAGCGGCGAGTTTGTTGACGTCCAGTGAGTTCAAAAAAGCCGCGGATTGCTCCGCGGCTTCTGCATTCACCGGCTCGTATCTCAGTAGCGGTCGGTGCCGATCCCGACGCTCACGCCGGGAGCACGGAAGCCGATGCCGCTGCGCTCTTCATAGCCGCGCCGCTCGATGTAGCGCTCGCGAGGCGCATATCCGTAGGAATCGCGCCCATCGCGGATGATAACACGGCGCTCGCTGCGCTCGCGCCAGCAACGACCGTCTTCATTGCAGACCATGCGCACGTTTTGAACGTTGCTGTCCGGAGCGGCATACAGGGTGGGAGACAGCGGGGCTGCAGAAGCAGCGGTCACAAGAAGGGCACTTGCTGCGGCCGTCAGAGCAGCTGTTAAAAATTTCATGGTGTTTCTCCAAAATGTGATGTGTCAGTGAGGCAATAGACTGGGAACCCAATGGTTCCATGGCTGAACAGATATCGTCAGCTGCCGCCACTCTGTTCGCAGGCATCCCGTGCCCGAAAGACAGATAAACTCGCTATGATTGGCGATTATGACTTGGAAGATGGGATTTCGGAGAGAGCCATCGCGCGCTCTCTATGAAGATCGGCTTCGAGATCCTGGACGATGTCGTGGAGCAGAACGGCGGCAAGCGGATCGGTCACCTCTCGCTCCAACGCCCGGTAGCGCAAGATCAGGACCTCCTGTTCGTCGAATTGGCCGTCTGCAGACATGCTGTAATTCCCTCCGCATACCGACGCAGAGGCGGCTGGATAGTTTCGCTAAAAGTTCTGGATCATTGTCTATGGGGCATCAAGCGACGAGAGGCGGCCTCAGCCGGCCTTCGGCTTTCCACGATCTGCCGGCCCCCAGCGCGGAAAGCTCCAACATTGACATCATGCCCCTGTTTTGCCCGACGGAGCAAATGGATTCGCAAAATCCGCAAAAGATAACGCGGATGGCCAAGCCATTGAAATCGCTGTCCCCGGCTACTGTGCATGGGGTTGTTTTCGCGTTTTATTGATAGAGCGACCCCAGCGCCGCCGGTGGACGTCCCGTCATCCGGCCTTGGCGATGCGGCCGTCCGCTGCGCCCGAGCGCAGGTTCTGGAAGAACTTCTCCACTTCGCGCGACAGCGTCTCCGCCGTCTCGGTCACGCTGCTCGCAGCCGTCAGCACCGAGGAGGCCGCCGTATCGGTCTCGCCAATGGCGTCGCGGAGCGAGCTGATGTTGGCGACGAGGGTCTCGTTGCCTTGGGCCGCCGATTGCGCGTTGGACGAGATCTCGCGCGTGGCGGCATCCTGCTGGCCGATGGCGCCGGCGATCGCCGAGGTGACGTCGTTGATCTCGCGCACCGCGCCGCCGATCTCGCGGACGGCATCAACTGCGTTGCGGGTGGAGGACTGGATCATCGAGACGTTCTCGCTGATGTCGGCGGTCGCCTTCGCGGTCTGTCCCGCGAGCGCCTTGACTTCGTGTGCGACGACGGCGAAGCCGCGACCGGCATCGCCGGCGCGCGCCGCCTCGATGGTGGCATTGAGCGCGAGCAGATTGGTCTGCTCGGCGATCGCCTGGATCAGGCTGAGCACGCCGTCGATACGTTGCGTGGCAGCGGCCAGGCTCTCGATCTCGGCGATGGATTTCTCGGTGCGCTGGCCGGTCTGCTCGACCGCGCTGGCGGATTGCCGCACCTGCCGGCCGATCTCCACCACCGACGCCGACAGCTCCTCGGCCGCGCCTGCCACCGCCGTGACGTTGTGCGAAGCCTGCTCGGTGGCGTTCGCCGCCGTGCCGGCGCGGCTGCTCGCGTCCGCGGTGACGCGGGTGATGGTCTGCGCCGTCTCGCGCATCACGGAGGCGTTGTCGCTGAGGCCGCGCATGATCGCGCCGATCGCCTCGCGAAACGCGTCGACGGATTGTTCGATGTGGCGGGCGCGCTCTTCGCGCGCGGCGGAGTCCTGCGAGACCTGTGAGGCGAGGTTGCGGTTACGCGCCATCGCGTCCTGGAAGATCTGGATCGCGCGTGCCAGTGCGCCGATCTCGTCGGCGCGGTGGCTGTGGGGCACCACGACGTTCTCGGCGCCGTCAGCGACCTGCTTGATGGTCGCGGTGATGGCGGAGAGGGGGCGTGCGATCGAGCGGGCGATGATGACGATGCCGATCACGACGAGCGCGAGCGCCACGCCGGCGAGGCAGGTCAGGACGAGGGACAGGATGCGATTGGTCTCGGTCTCGTGCGCGATTTGCCTCGCGCGCTCGGCATAGACCTTGGACAGCGCCTCGAGATCCTTGTTCAGCGCCGAACGCACGGTGCGGTTGGCGTCGTTGTCGCCCCATTCGCGGCCCGCGGCCGCATTGATCTCGACGCCGCGGCGCACCAGCTCCTTGCGAAACTCGACGAACTGCTCGATGCGCTTCTTGAAGGTGGCGAACTGCTCGGCATCGTCAGCCTTGACGATGGTCTCCCAGCGCTTCACGACGTCAAGGATCTGGGCGTTGAACTTGAGCAGGCCGTCGCCGTATTTCTTCACCACGGCGGGCTCGGTCGACATGTAGACGCCGCGCGATTCCATCACGACCGCATAGACCAGCGAGTTGACCCGCTCGACGTTCAGCGCGGCGGCGTTCGCAGTCTCGATCGCGCCCGTCAGGTCGGCACCGCGGCGGCTGTTGTAGTCGGACAGCATCGCGATCGCCGCCGTGAGCAGCGCGAACAGCGCGAAGATGGCGTAGAGCTTGTTGGCAAGCGTGAAGCGGCCGGCGAGGCCGGTGGCATTCCCAGGTCGGTCAGTTGTCATGGTTTTCAGGGGCCCGAATGGCCGGGAGCGGCCGGAGAGCGCGGTCGTGCAAATGATTGCAAAACTATGCAGAATGAAGATGGACGCGGCGTTAACGCCGGGTTTGGCCCCCTTTGCCCTCGGCCGAAAGAAAGGTAGATATTTCAGCGTCTTGATCTGAAGGTATAGTCTTGGGATCGCCCTGGAGTCGGCCTCTGGCCGACGAACCCCGGAGAGACCTTTGGTCTACCGCCACACCATCGACGCCACGACCTACACGTTCCCGGATTTGCGCGACCTGCTCGCCAAGGCGACGCCGCCGCGCTCCGGCGACCGACTGGCCGGGATCGTCGCCGCCAGCGCCGAACAGATGATCGCGGCGCGGATGGCGCTGGCCGACGTCCCGCTCGGGCAGTTCTTGCAGGAAGCCGTCATCCCCTATGAGACGGACGAGGTCACCCGCCTCGTCATCGACAGCCACGACGCCAAGGCCTTCGCGCCGGTGGTTTCGCTGACGGTCGGTGCCTTTCGCGACTGGCTGCTGTCGGACGCAGCGACACCCGAAATCTTGCGGAAGCTAGGAGGCGGCATCACCCCGGAGATGGCCGCCGCGGTCTCGAAGCTGATGCGCAACCAGGATCTGATCCTGGCGGCGCGGAAATGCCAGGTCACCACCGCTTTCCGCAACACCATCGGCCTGAAGAGCCGGATGAGCACCCGGCTCCAGCCCAACCATCCCTTCGACGACGCCAGGGGCATCACCGCATCCATCCTCGACGGCATCCTGCTCGGCGCCGGCGATGCCTGCATCGGCATCAACCCGGCGAGCGACGACCCGGCCGTGATCGGCCAATTGCTGCGGCTGCTCGACGAGGTCATCGCGCGGCTGAAGATCCCGACCCAGGGCTGCGTGCTGACCCATGTCACCACGACGCTTTCGCTGATCGGGCAGGGGGCGCCGGTCGACCTCGTGTTCCAGTCGGTCGCCGGCACCGAGGCTGCCAACCGCAGTTTTGGCATCGACCTTGCGCTTCTGAAGGAGGCGCAGGAGGCCGGGCTGTCGCAGAAGCGCGGTACGGTTGGCCAGAACGTGATGTATTTCGAGACCGGCCAGGGCTCGGCACTGTCGGCCAACGCCCATCACGGCGTCGACCAGCAGACCTGCGAGGCGCGCGCCTATGCGGTCGCCCGCGCCTTTGCGCCCCTCCTGGTCAACAGCGTGGTCGGCTTCATCGGCCCGGAATATCTCTACGACGGCAAGGAAATCATCCGGGCCGGGCTGGAGGATCACTTTTGCGGCAAGCTGCTCGGCCTGCCGCTCGGCATCGACATCTGCTACACCAATCACGCCGAGGCGGACCAGGACGACATGGACAATCTGCTGACGCTGCTGGCGGCCGCCGGCGTCACCTTCATCATGGGCGTTCCCGGCGCCGATGACGTCATGCTGAACTATCAGTCCACGTCTTTTCACGACGCGCTCTACGTCCGCGACGTCTTCGGACTGCGCCGCGCACCGGAATTCGACGACTGGCTGGTGGGGTCCGGCATTGCGAGCCCAGATTTCCGTCTCGCCGGCGATGCAGGCCTGCTGCCCGATTTTGCGTCACGGCTGATCGCGTGACGCGGCGGAGGCGCCCGGCGGCCGGAGGAAACCATTGGTGCCCTAGGGAATTAGGCTCATGCCACAATATTGAGAAATTCCGGCGGCAGCACTACGCTATGTGCTTGTCTGGCAATTTCCGCGGCTAAGTCGAGCGTGGCGGGGGAGCTTTGATGCGAGCTGAAAGTAACGGGACGTCCCGGCGGATTCTCTGCGTGTTTCCGCGATACACATCGTCGTTCGGGACGTTCGAGCATTCTTACCCCCTGACCGATGGCGTCCGCGCCTTCATGCCGCCGCAGGGACTTTTGCTGCTCGCGGCCTATCTGCCCGAGGAGTGGCAGGTCAAATTCGTCGACGAGAACCTTCGCCGCACGACAAGGGAAGAGTTCGAGTGGGCCGAGGCGGTCTTCGTCAGCGGCATGCACATCCAGCGCCAGCAGATGAACGATATCTGCCGCCGCGCCCACGAGTTCGATCTGCCCGTCGCGCTCGGCGGTCCCTCCGTCAGCGCCTGCCCGGATTACTATCCGTCCTTCGATTATCTCCATGTCGGCGAACTCGGCGACGCCACCAATCAGCTGCTCGAAATCTTGTCGCGCGATACCTCGCGTCCGGAAGCGCAGGTGGTGCTGACCACCAAAGACCGCGTGCCGATGACGGAGTTTCCGATCCCGGCCTACGAGCTCGCCGACGTGAAGAAGTACTTCCTCGGCAGCATCCAGTATTCCAGCGGCTGTCCCTATCAGTGCGAGTTCTGCGACATCCCCGGCCTCTACGGCCGCAATCCGCGCCTCAAATCGCCGGAGCAGATCATCGCCGAGCTCGACCGCCTGCGCGAATGCGGCATGACCGACACGGTCTATTTCGTCGACGACAATTTCATCGGCAACCGCAAGGCGGCGCTGGACCTCCTGCCGCATCTGATCGAATGGCAGAAGAGGACCGGCTACATGGTGCGGCTCGCCTGCGAGGCGACGCTCAACATCGCCAAGCGGCCGGAAATCCTCGAGAAGATGCGCGAGGCCTATTTCGTCACCATCTTCTGCGGCATCGAGACGCCCGACCCCGATGCGCTGAAGGCGATGCACAAGGACCACAATATGATGGTCCCGATCCTCGAGGGCGTGCAAACCATCAACTCCTACGGCATGGAGGTCGTGTCCGGCATCATCATGGGGCTCGACACCGACAAGCCGAACACTTCGGAGGCGCTGCTCGCCTTCGTCGAGGACTCCCGAATTCCGCTGCTCACGATCAACCTGCTTCAAGCCCTGCCGAAGACGCCGCTGTGGGACCGTCTTGAGCGCGAGGGACGCCTGGTCGAGGACGACGGCCGCGATTCCAATGTCAACTTCCTGCTGCCCTACGACGACGTCGTCGCGTCCTGGAAGCACGCCATGGCCGTCGCCTACGAGCCCGAGAAGGTCTACGCGCGCTTCCAGTATCAATGCGACCACGTTTACGTGCACCGCCTGAAGATGCCGACGCCGGATGAGATGAAGACTTGGCCCAACATCAGGCGCGGCCTCGTCATGCTGCGAAACATCTTCTGGAAGGTCGGCGTGCTCGGCGACTACAAGCGCGTGTTCTGGAAGTTCGCGCTGGGCCGCATCAAGCGCGGCGATCTCGAAGGCCTGATTGGCTGCACCCTGATCGCGCACCATCTCATCACCTTTGCGCGGGCGGCCTCGACCGGCCAGCAAAATGCCTCGAACTATTCGATCCGGCTACGCGAGGCTTCCGTCCCCGCCGAATGATGCGACATGTCTGATCCGGCCACCCCGCGTCGCCCGACCCTCGATCTGCGGTCGCTCACGCCTGCGCGCGTCGCGCTCGGGCGCAGCGGCGCGAGCCTGCCGACGCGGGCACTGCTCGATTTCACGCTGGACCATGCCCGCGCCCGCGATGCCGTGCATGCCGTCTTCGATGCGCCGCGGCTGGTTGCGGATCTCCGCGCGCTTGGCCTCGTCGTCACCGAGGCGAACAGCCGGGCGGTCGATCGCAGGGACTATCTGCGGCGGCCCGACCTGGGCAGACGGCTCGATGCCGGATCAATCGAGGCCCTGGCGCGGAGCGCCTCGGAGCCGTGCCAACTCGCGGTCGTGATTGGCGATGGCTTATCGGCGGCGGCGGTCCACGCCCACGCGGCCGCGCTGCTGATGCGTCTGCTGCCGTTGTTCGCAGCCGACGATGGTGTCGCGATCGGCCATGTCGTCGTCGCCTCAGGCGCGCGCGTCGCGCTCGGTGACGAGATCGGCGCCATTCTCGGCGCGCGCATGGTCGTGACGCTGATCGGCGAGCGGCCGGGCCTGTCGGCGCCCGACAGTCTTGGCGCCTATCTGACGTTCGCCCCGAAGCCGGGCCGCACCGATGCCGAGCGCAACTGCGTGTCGAACATCCACAAGGCCGGGTTGAGCTATGACGAGGCGGCCTTCAAGATCGCCTGGCTGGTCCGCGAGGGGCTCGCGCGGGGAGTGAGCGGTGTGGCGCTGAAGGACGAGAGCGCGGACCGCGCGCCGCGTCGAATTGGCACGGCTTTGCCCGAATGAAGGGCATTAAGGCAAAATCGCCACATCTTGATCGATTCGGCCACACTCCGCCTGCTTGCGAGAAGGGTGATTGACCTGCTAAACCCCTCGCGGCGATTTTCTGCGCATTTTCAAAGGGCAAGCCTCCCATTGGTATGGCATTTTCAAGCCGTTCGCGGGGCGCGACAAGCTCACAGACCCGAGCCGATTTAGGAACTGGACAAGGCATGCTCGAAAAGCACAGCGAGAGTGAGGTTCATGTCGACAAGGTCGAGCAGGGGCCTGCGTCCTCGA
Source organism: Bradyrhizobium sp. 40 (assembly GCF_023100925.1). Taxonomy (NCBI): domain Bacteria; kingdom Pseudomonadati; phylum Pseudomonadota; class Alphaproteobacteria; order Hyphomicrobiales; family Nitrobacteraceae; genus Bradyrhizobium; species Bradyrhizobium sp. 40. The sequence continues at coordinate 5,206,016 of NZ_CP064688.1, read as the reverse complement.
TCGCCTTCGGGCTGGAGCGCATCGGGCTGTTCGCCGTCCGGGCGCCCATCGTCTCCTGCATCGTCCTGCTCGTCCTGATCGTCGGCGCTGTATTCGGCATCCACCGGATCAAGATCGACGATTCGCTGTCGCAGCTGTTCCGGTCCAACACGCCGGAATTCCGCCAGTACGAAGCGGTGACCAAGAAGTTCCCGGCCGAGGAATTCGACGTTCTCGTCGTAGTCGAGGGCAAGACCCTGCTGGCGCGGAACAACCTCGAGAAGCTGCGCGACTTCGTCACCGACATGCAGCTGGTCGAGGGGACGCGCGGACTGGTCTCGCTGTTCTCCGCGCGTCAGGCGCCGGCGCCGGGCAAGCTTCCCGCCGCGCTGTTCCCGCCCGAGCTGCCCGAGGGCGCGGCCTATGACAAGTTTATCGAGGGCGTCAAAGCCAACGAGATCATCCGCGGCAAGCTGTTGTCTGAGGACGGTACGCTGGCGCTGATCGTGCTGTCGCTCGATCCGGAGGTGGTCGCCTCCAATAAGCTGACCAAGACCGTCGCCGACATCCGCGCGCTGATGAAGGAAGACCTCGGCGACACCGGGCTCAACGTGCAGCTGTCCGGCGTGCCGGTGATGCAGCTCGAGATCCGCAACGCGGTCGAGCGCGACGGGCTCACCTACAACATCCTCGGCATTCTCGCCGGCTGTGTCATTGCCATCATCTTCTTCCGCAAGATCTCATTCATGGTGGCGGCCGCGTTCCCGCCGATGATCGCGATCCTGCTGGCGCTCGGCGCGCTCGGCTGGGCCAATTTCAATCTCAACATGTTCCTGAACGTGATGACGCCGCTCATCATGGTCATCAGCTTCTCGGACTCGATGCAGCTCACCTTCGCCGCGCGCGACCGGCTGATCGCGGGCCAGGACAAGTTCACCGCATTCAAGAACGCGGTGCTGGTGGTGGGACCGGCCTGCGTGCTGACGCACGGCACCGCCGGCATTTCCTTTATCGCGCTCCAGTTCTCCGACTCCGATCTGATCCGCAAGTTCGGCGAGGCGGGTCTCGCCGCCACCATCATCGCGCTGGTCGCGGTGTTGTCGCTGGTGCCGGTGTTCGGCGTGCTGTTGGTGCGCAACGAGAAGGTCTTTGCGTCCAAGTTCCAGACTGCGGATGCCGGCGTGCAGGCGCTGCGTAATTTCTGCTACTGGATCGCGGTGCGCATGGTGGGCCGTCCCGGCCTGTTCAGCCTGATCGCCGTGGTGTTCGTGGCGGGCCTCGGCGTCATCTACGCCAATCTGGAGCCGCGCTACCGGCTCGCCGACCAGGTGCCGGACAAGCGCCAGGCGGTCGCCGCCAGCGACCGGCTCGACGCCAAGCTCACCGGCGCCAACCCGGTCAACGTTCTGATCCAGTTCCCCAAGGGTGAATCGCTCTATTCGCCGGAGACGCTGCAGACCATCGCCGACGTGCACGCGACGGTGGAGAAGGCAGCCGGTGTCGGCAATGTCTGGTCGGTCGAGACCCTGCGCCGCTGGCTCGCGGACAAGGCCGGCAGCGCCGACGTCGCGACCCTGAAGGAATATGTCAGTGTCATTCCGGAGCATCTGGTGCGCCGGTTCATCGATGCCGAGCAGGACGCCGTCGTGGTCGCAGGTCGCGTGCCGGACAAGGATTCCAGCCAGCTCCTGCCGATCGTCGACAAGCTCGATTCCGAGCTCGACGCCGTCCGCAAGAAGCATCCCGGCTATGAAGTAGCGGTCACGGGTCTTGCCGCGATTGCCGCGCGCAACTCGGCCGGCATGATCGAGAAGCTCAACCGCGGGCTCACCGTCGAATTCGCGCTGGTCGCGATTTTCATCGGCCTGGCCTTCCGGTCCTGGGTGGTGATGTTCGCCTGCATCCTGCCGGGCATCTTCCCCGTCGTGATGTCGGGAACGGTGCTGTGGGCGATGGGTGAGGGACTGCAATTCGCCAGTGTCGTGGCTCTGACCGTTTCGTTCGGCCTCGGCTTAAGCGCCACCATCCACTTCCTCAACCGCCTCAGGCTCGAGAGCAAGCCGGGCGTCGGCTCGGCGCTCGCGGTGGAGCGCGCGACCGTGCTGGTGGGCCCGGCATTGATCCTGACCACGCTGGTGCTCGCCTGCGGTCTCGTCGTCACGGTGTTCTCCGACCTGCCGTCGCTACGGCTGTTCGGCTGGCTCAGCGCTTTCTCGATGGTCATGGCGCTCGTCGCCGATCTCTTCATCCTGCGGCCGACGGCGATGTGGCTGATCAATCTGCACGCCAAGCTTCAGGGCACCGACAAACCGGCGATCTGAGCGGTTTCATTCATCAGACATGAAATCGGTGCGGTCCGGGCGATTGCGCCGCGTCTCCGAAAAACAACAAAGCCCCGGTTCGCGAGAACCGGGGCTTGCTGCTTTCGAAGCGGTAAGACCTGTCAGCCCTTTGTCATCGTGATGTTGACGCCGCGAATCTCGCCCTTGGACGAGATCTGCACCGTTTGCTTGGTGCCATTGGTGCGCAGCGACAGATTGGCGGCAAAGCCGTTGGCCTCGACGAACACCTCGATCTGGCCGCCACCGGCAGTGCCCTGGAGATTGCCGAAGATGTTGCGGTTGGTCTCGCTCCAATTGCCGGAGATGCGCTCGCCCTGGCTGGTCACGTCGCTGGTGAGGTCGAATTTGTAGCTGTCGGACGCGCAGTGCAGCGCCTGCTTGAGGCTGAGACCGGTGCCGGCAACCTTGTAGTCGGCCTTGCAGCGGATGCGCTCGGTGGAGCCGTCGGACAGCGACACCGTACCCGTGCCGGTCCACGCGCCCTCGAAACCTGCAAACGGTCCGGACGACTGAGCCTGACTTGTCGAAACCGAGAAGAGCAGCACAGCGCCGATGCCGGCCGCCTTGATTGCCAGTTCAGATCGCCCAAAGAATTTCATCTCAAAATATCCCGTTTTCGAACGACGTCCGCTTGTCACGAAGGACGTCTCGCCACATCGAAGGTTTAGTGTTCCGAGCCTGTGTCAGGTTCAATGGACGGCCGCCCACATGTCGGCATCGCGAAGCGCGTATGCCATGGGTAGCCTCCGTATTCTCTGCGTTTCGGCATGTTTCTGGCGCCCAAGGCGGGATGGAGAGATGCAGCTCTGCAACAGGTGCGCAGCAAAACGCGGCACACCTGGATTATGACGTAGTATCAGTCTCTTACATTTGCCAGAGAAGGCGCAGGGAAGACCTGATTTGGTGGACGTGGCGCCAATTTGGCCGCATTTGCCAGTGCTTGTGCCTTCTCCGAGGCCGCTACTCCCGCGGCGACTTGCCATCAGAACAATCCGTTCCGGTCGTCGCCCAGTGCTGCCCGGGATAGGTGCGATTCTGCCGTCAGAATGAAGGAATACAATGCGTAAGCTTCTCGTCGCTCTCACCTTGCTGTCGGCCTCCCTCTCGACTGCAGCGTTCGCCCAGCAAGGGCGCGGCACCGACGCCGAGCAGAAGGCCTGCTCGCGCGATGTGCAGAAGCTCTGCCGTCCGGTCATCGACCAGGGCGATTTCACCATCCTGGCCTGCCTCAAGGAGAACCGGGCCAAGATCTCGCAGGCCTGCGACCAGGTCCTGAAGAACCATAACCAGTAAGCTCGGCCACTGGCCCACAAAAAGGCGGCCTTTTGGGCCGCCTTTTCGGACCTGATCCGCGAAGGGCAGCCATCGAGAGACAGGATTGGTTTTGCGGCCGTATTCCCCTATATGGGGGCCGCGGCGGCATCGCCGGCACGGGCTAGCGCGAGCGAAAAAGCCCTTCCTGTCCAAACGATTGTAGACCAGCCCTCGATGACCTCTGCGAGCGAATTGCGATCCGGCAAGGGTGAGCGCGACGAGAATTTTCCCGTCGCGTCCTGGATCATTCATCCGCGTCATCGCGCGCTGATCCTGGCGTATTACAATTTCGTCCGCACCGCCGACGACATCGCCGACCACGCCACGCTGCCGCCGGATAAGAAGCTCGCTTATCTCGACCTGCTCGAGGCGGAATTGCTCGGCACGGGCGACACCCAGGCCGAGGCCGTCAGATTGCGGCACGCACTGGCCGAACGTGGCATGGCGCCGCGCCACGCGCTCGACGTGCTCATCGCGTTCCGTATGGACGTGACCAAGTTGCGCTACGAGAATTGGGACGAGGTCATCCATTATTGCTGCTACTCGGCGATGCCGGTCGGCCGCTTCATGCTCGACGTCCATGGTGAGAGCACCTCCACCTGGGCCGCGTCGGATGCGCTCTGCGCAGCGCTGCAGATCAACAATCACCTTCAGGATTGCGGCAAGGATTTCCGCGAGCTCAACCGCGTCTATCTGCCGCGCGACGCGTTGGCCGCGAGTGGCGCCTCGGTCGAGCAGCTCGGACTGGCGCAGTCGCCGCCGGCGATGCTGGCCTGCCTTCAGGCTCTCGCCGTGCGCAACGAAGCGCTGCTGGACGAGGGCAGGTCGCTCAGCGCGGAAATCAGGGATTTCCGCCTCGGCGTCGAGGTCTCGGTGATCCAGGCCTATGCCGACCGCATCGTGCGCCTGTTGAAGGTGCGCGATCCCTTGCGCGAACGCGTGCACCTGAACAAGCTCGAGCTCCTCACCTTCAGCCTCGCCGGCATGATCGGCGAAGTCGGCCACCGCGCGGTCGGACGCAAGGCCATTTCCAGACCGGGGACTGCACATGACGCTTGAGGCGACCTCGCCCAGCGCCAATTATGGCTCGACCGCATCCGGCAGTTCGTTCTACGCCGCGATGCGCATCTTGCCGCACGACCAGCGCGAAGCGATGTTCCAGATCTACAGCTTCTGCCGCCAGGTCGACGACATCGCCGATTCCGATGGTCCGCGCGACGAGCGGCTCGCCGCCCTTCAGGCGTGGCGCAACGACATCGATGCGCTCTACCAGGGCAATCCGCCGCCGCGGCTGAAGGACTACGTCGCCTCGGTGAAGACCTTCGGCCTCAAGCGCGAGGATTTCCTCGCGATCGTCGACGGCATGGAGATGGACGTGCCGCAGGACATCCGCGCGCCCGACATGGCGACGCTGGATCTCTATTGCGATCGCGTCGCGAGCGCCGTGGGGCGGCTGTCGGTCCGGGTCTTCGGCCTGCCGGAAGAAGACGGCATCGAGCTCGCCCATCATCTCGGCCGCGCGCTCCAGCTCACCAACATCCTGCGCGACATCGACGAGGACGCGGGCCTCGGCCGGCTCTATCTGCCGCGCGAAGCGCTGCTGCATGCCGGCATCACCTCCAACGATCCGGACCGCGTGATCGTCGAGCGCGCGCTGCCGAAGGTCTGCCTGCCGCTGGCGCAGCGCGCAAAGGTGTATTTCGAGAAGTCGGACGAGATCATGAACCGCAACCGCCGCCGCGCGGTGCGCGCGCCGCGGATGATGTCGAAATACTATCATGCCATTCTGGATCTCCTGATCGCGCGCGGGTTCAACGCGCCGCGCGAACCGGTGCGTGTGTCGAAGGTCACACGCATCGCCATCCTGCTCCGTTACGCTCTCATCTGATGCAAAAAACAGCTCACATCATCGGTGCTGGAATCTCCGGCCTTTCCGCCGCCGTGCGGCTTGCTAATGCCGGCTTCAAGGCCGCCGTGCACGAGGCGACGCAGCAGGCCGGCGGCCGTTGCCGTTCCTATTTCGACGGCGCCACCAATCTCACCATCGACAACGGCAACCATCTGCTGCTGTCCGGCAACAGTCATGCGCGCGCCTATGCGCGTTCGATCGGCACCGAGGCGGGCCTCGTCGGTCCGGAGCGCGCGCAGTTTCCCTTCGTCGATCTCAAGACCGGGCAGCGCTGGCAGATCGACCTCGGCGACGGCCGGCTCCCGACCTGGGTGCTCGACGAGAGCCGCCGCGTCCCCGACACCGGGCTGACCGATTATCTGAAGCTGGCGCCGCTGATCTGGGCATCGGAAGAGACGCTGGTCGGCAAGTCAATTCCGTGCGAAGGCGTCCTCTATCAACGCCTGGTGCAGCCGCTGCTGCTCGCGGCGCTCAACGTCGATCCCCCCGAAGGCTCGGCGGGGCTCGCCGGCGCGATCGTGCGCGAGACGCTGCTCGCCGGCGGGCAGGCCTGCCGTCCCCTGATCGCGCGCGACGGGCTCAGCGCGGTACTGATCGAGCCTGCCGTGACGTTCCTGCAGGAGCGCGGGCACAGCGTTCAGCTCGGCCATGAGCTGCGCTCGTTTGCGACCCATCACGGCAAGGTCGGCGCGCTGAATTTCGGCGGCGAGGATGTGATCCAGATCGGCGCGGGCGATGTCGTCGTGATGGCGGTGCCGCCGCGCGCTGCCTCCAACCTGCTGCCGGGCCTGAAGACGCCGACCGAATTCCGCGCCATCGTGAATGCGCATTTCCGCGTCGAGCCGCCGGCGGGATCTGCTCCGATCCTCGGCGTGATCGGCGGCGTCGTGGAATGGCTGTTTGCGTTCCCGAACCGGCTGTCCGTCACCATCAGCAACGGCGACCGCTTGGTCGACATGCCGCGCGAGGAACTCGCGCAGGCGATCTGGAACGACGTCTGCAAGGCGGGCGGTGTTTCCGGCGAGCTGCCCCCCTGGCAGATCGTACGCGAGCGCCGCGCCACATTTGCGGCGACGCCGGCGCAGAATGCCCTGCGTCCAGGGCCGGTCACTGCGCTGAAAAACCTGTTTCTTGCAGGCGATTGGACTGCTACGGGATTGCCTGCAACCATCGAGGGATCGGTCCGATCCGGTGATCGCGCCGCCGATCTGGTTCTGGCCGCCAAGGGATAGTGACAGGCGGCCCTGACGGGCATTTGTCCCGGTCAATTTCGGCCCATTCAATCGACTATCGGAGCAATCGAGCGAGATGGATTCCGTGAACGCGACCAGCGGCGAAGCCCAAGAATTCAGGAACTTGGAATCGAGCATTGCGTCGGCCACCGGAGGCGTCCTCGGCTTCCAGCAACCCGACGGCCATTGGGTATTCGAGCTCGAGGCCGATTGCACGATTCCGGCCGAATACGTCCTGCTGCGCCACTATCTCGCCGAGCCGGTCGATGCCGTGCTCGAAGCCAAGATCGCCAATTATCTTCGCCGCGTGCAGGGCGCCCATGGCGGCTGGTCGCTGGTGCATGACGGCGAGTTCGACATGAGCGCCAGCGTCAAGGCATATTTCGCGCTGAAAATGATCGGGGATTCCATCGACGCGCCGCACATGGTGCGTGCGCGCGAGGCGATCCATTCCCGCGGCGGCGCCATTCACAGCAACGTCTTCACGCGCTTCATGCTTGCGATGTTTGGCATCGTGACCTGGCGCGCGGTACCGGTGCTGCCGATCGAGATCGTGCTGCTGCCGTTCTGGTCGCCGTTCCACATCAACAAGATTTCCTACTGGGCGCGGACCACCATGGTGCCGCTGATGGTCATCGCCGCGCTGAAGCCACGGGCGAAGAATCCCAAGGGCGTCGGCATCGACGAACTGTTCCTGCAGGATCCGCGCTCGATCGGCATGACCGCCAAGGCGCCACACCAGAGCATGGCCTGGTTCGTGCTGTTCCGCGCGCTTGACGGCATTTTGCGCGTGGTCGAGCCGATGTTTCCCAAGAGCCTGCGCAAGCGCGCCATCGACGCCGCGCTCGCCTTCACCGAGGAGCGGCTCAACGGCGAGGACGGCATGGGCGCGATCTATCCGCCGATGGCCAACATCGTCATGATGTACGACGCGCTCGGCAAGGACGAGAACTTCCCGCCGCGCGCGATCACGCGCCGGGGTATCGACAAGCTGCTCGTGATCAAGGACGACGAAGCCTATTGCCAGCCCTGCGTCTCGCCGGTGTGGGACACGACGCTGACCGCCCACGCGCTGCTCGAAGCCGGCGGTGACAAGGCGGTGCCGGCGGCCAAGCAGGGTCTCGACTGGCTGATCCCGAAGCAGGAGCTCGAGGTGAAGGGCGACTGGGCGGTGAAGCGGCCCGACGTGCGCTCGGGCGGCTGGGCCTTCCAGTACAACAATGCCCATTATCCCGATCTCGACGACACTGCGGTGGTCGTGATGTCGATGGACCGGATGCGCCGGGAGCACGGTGCGACCGGCTATGACGCCGCGATCGACCGTGCCCGGGAGTGGATCGAAGGCATGCAGAGCGACGACGGCGGCTGGGCCGCCTTCGACGTCAACAATCTCGAATATTATTTGAACAACATCCCATTCTCGGACCATGGCGCGCTGCTCGACCCGCCGACGGAGGACGTCACCGCGCGCTGCATCTCGATGCTCGCCCAGCTCGGCGAGACCGCGAAGACCAGCAAGCACGTCGCGGACGGGATCGCCTACCTCCGCAAGACCCAGCACCCCGAAGGGTCCTGGTACGGCCGCTGGGGCATGAACTTCATCTACGGAACCTGGTCGGTGCTGTGCGCCCTCAACATGGCCGGCGTCCGCCACGACGATCCGATGATGCGCAAGGCGGCCGGCTGGCTGGCCTCGATCCAGAACCAGGACGGCGGCTGGGGCGAGGATGCCGTCAGCTACCGGCTGGACTACCAGGGCTGGGAGGCTGCTCCCTCGACCGCCTCGCAAACGGCATGGGCCTTGCTTGCCCTTATGGCTGCTGGCGAGGTTGATCACCCGGCCGTCGCCCGCGGGATGGAGTACCTGATTGCAACACAGAACGAAAAAGGACTGTGGGACGAACAGCGGTACACCGCCACAGGCTTTCCCCGTGTATTCTATCTACGGTACCATGGTTATCCGAAGTTCTTCCCGCTGTGGGCATTGGCGCGGTATCGGAACTTGCGGAACACCAACAGCAGGGTGGTAGGGGTCGGAATGTGACTTTGGGGACGGGGGACTATCTTACCGCGGGTCAAACCGTTGATCCGCGGCCGATATTGATCGTGACGGGACTGGTTCAGGAGGCCCGAATCGCGGCCGGGCCCGGCATGGCGGTCATTTGCTCATCGAGCAGCCCGACCCAGTTGCGGGCGCTGTTGACGGTGCTGGATCCCGAGACGATTCGCGGCGTGATCTCCTTTGGCGTGGCCGGCGGGCTCGACCCGACGCTGCGCTCCGGCGACGTCGTGCTGGCGACCGAGGTGCTCGCGGGCGATACCCGCTGGGCCGCTGGCCTCTCGCTCGGCGACGACCTGATCGACCGCCTGACGTCTGGACGCCGCCGCGTGGTGCGCGGCAGCCTCGCCGGTGCCGAGGAAGTGGTCACGGGGCGGTCCTGCAAGGCGGCGCTGCATTCGGAGACCGGAGCGGCCGCCGTCGACATGGAAAGCCACATCGCGGCCGCCTACGCCGCCGAGGCCGGCTTGCCGTTCGCCGCGGTCCGCGTCATCAGCGATCCCGCCCATCGCGCGCTGCCGGCGCTCGCCCGCGCCGCCATCAAGCCGAACGGCCAGATCGACGTGCTGGCCGTGCTGCGCGGCATCGCGCGCAACCCGACCGCGCTGCACGGACTGGTCTCGACCGGCCTCGACTTCAACCGCGCGCTGCGCTCACTTCGCGGCTGCCGCGACTTCCTGATCGGCACCGAGCTCGTCGAGAGCGAGGCGCTGGTTTCAGAGGCGGCCTGAGCGGTTTCTGCGATCATTAAAAACAAAAGGCCCGGTCGCCATTGGCGATCGGGCCTTTTCTGTTTCAGTGTGCGTCACTCGGATGGAGCGGAGCGCAATCCGACGTCTTCAACGCGGAGGGCCCCGTCCCGGATTTCGCTTGCGCTCCATCCGGGCTACAGGGCATCGCGCTTACGCGGCGGTCGACGCCTTCCGTGCGGCCTTCTCCTGCGCGGCGGCGGCCTCGTCCTTGCGGATCTCCGACAGACGCTTCTGCACTTCCGCCGAGAAGATGTACTGCGCCGGGCGCTGCTTGCTCATGTCGATCTCGGGGGCCATCGGGCCCGTGGTCCTGACGCCGCGCAGCGACACCCACATCGCCTTCAGCGGGTTGTTGATGGCTGCGGTCGCCGCCGTCGGCTCGTAGCCGCAATGGGCCATGCAGTCGGCGCACTTCTCGTACTTGCCGGTGCCGTAGGTTTCCCAATCGGTGGTGTCCATCAGCTCCTTGAAGGTTTTGGCGTAGCCTTCACCGAGCAGATAGCAGGGCTTCTGCCAGCCGAAGATGTTGCGCGCGGGCATGCCCCAAGGCGTGCACTCGTATTCCTGGTTGCCGGCGAGGAAGTCCAGGAACAGGCCGGAATGCATGAAATTCCACTTCTTGCCCTTGCCCATCGCGAAGACGTCGCGGAACAGCTTCTTGGTCTTGGTGCGGTTGAGGAAGTGCTCCTGGTCGGGCGCGCGCTCATAAGCGTAGCCGGGCGACATCGAGACGCCGACACCGAGCTCGACGGTGAGGTCGAGGAATTTCGCGATCTCCTCGGCCGGATGGCCGTCGAAGATGGTGGCGTTGACGTTGACGGTGAAGCCGCGGGCCTTGGCCGCCTTGATCGCGGAGACGGCGCGGTCGAACACGCCCTTCTGCGACACGGCCTTGTCGTGGTGCTCCTTCAGGCCGTCGAGATGCACGGAGAAGAACAGATAGGGCGAAGGCTCGAACAGATCGAGCTTCTTCTCGAGCAACAACGCGTTGGTGCAGAGCGAGACGAACTTCTTGCGCGCGACGAGGCCGCGCACGATCTCGCCGATCTCCTTGTGGATCAGCGGCTCGCCGCCGGGAATGGCGACCATCGGCGCGCCACACTCGTCGGCCGCGTCCCAGCACTCCTGTGCGGTCATGCGGCGGTTGAGGATCGCATCCGGATAGTCGATCTTGCCGCAGCCGACGCAGGCGAGGTTGCAGCGAAACAGCGGTTCCAGCATCAGCACGAGCGGATAGCGCTTGCGGCCAAGCAGCTTCTGCTTGATCAAATAGCCGCCGATACGCATTTCCTTGAAGAAGGGGATAGCCATTACAAGTTTCTTTCTGGGCTTGAAATTCGGGTGGGTCAGCTCGCAGCCAGTTGGGCCGGAAGCCGGAATTCGATGTTTTCCTCGCGGCCCGGAAGCACCGAGACCTTGACCGGTCCGATCCGCCGCATCGCTTCGATCACGTCATCCACGAGTACCTCGGGCGCCGAAGCGCCGGCCGTGACGCCGACGATCCTGGCATCTTTCAACCACTCCGGATTGAGCGCGCTGCCGTCGGCAATCAGATAACTCGCGACACCGGCTTCAGTGCCGATTTCGCGGAGCCGGTTCGAATTCGAGCTATTGGCAGCGCCCACCACCAAGATCACGTCGACCAGCTTGCTCAAGTCCCTTACCGCAGATTGGCGGTTCTGTGTCGCATAGCAGATATCCCGGATATCCGGGCCTTGAATATCTGTAAAGCGGGCCTGCAGGGCCGAAATGATGTCTTTTGTGTCATCCACGGACAGGGTGGTCTGGGTGATATAGGCCACTGGCGTATCCGCCGGCAGCTCAAGGGCCTTAACCTCTTCAACGCTTTGGACCAGCAGTACGGGGGCGGGAACCTGGCCCATCGTACCCTCGACCTCGGGGTGGCCGGCATGGCCGATCAGGATCAGGGTGCGGCCCCTGGCGATGTAGCGCTTCCCCTGATTGTGAACTTTCGTGACCAGGGGGCAGGTGGCATTGAGCACCGGAAGGTCGCGCGCAGCGGCCTCTTCCTCGACGCTCCGGGCGACGCCATGGGCGCTGAAGACCGTCACGGCCTTGGGCGGCACCTCCGACAGCTCCTCGACGAAGATCGCACCTTTGTTTTTCAGGCTCTCGACGACGTACTTGTTGTGCACGATCTCATGGCGCACGTAGACGGGCGGGCCGTACTTCTCCAGCGCCCGTTCCACGATCTCGATCGCACGCACCACTCCCGCGCAAAAGCCGCGCGGTTGCGCCAGATAAACTTCCATTGGACGCCCATCACGCAAGTTGCACCAATCCGCTCTCAAGTTCAGGGGACACCCCGATACGAACCAATGAGTTGCAATATCCGCACCATCGGTTCGCGCACGCGGTAGCCGCCCACCCCTGCCGGGGCCCCGGTGCATGGAGGCGCAGTACTTTGTGTCAAAAAATCGGCAGTAAGGAAAGGTGGAATGAACTTTGGTTCCGTGCCGGATCAGTTTCGCGGTATTATAGTAGAGAATGCCCGTGGCAGCAAAGTGGCGACATTTGTGCGCACGCTTCGTCACTTTCCCGCCTCAACTCCTCGGCTATACCGACGGCCCGCATGATTTTGCCATGGTCTTCCGCCGTTTACCTCGAACCTTCTGACGGCGATAACCACTCAAAACAGCAATAGGTTTCGGCCGGGAACTCCGTTAAACAGCGGGCGTTTCCGGCAAGCTGTTAACCGCAGAAAGAAAAGTAGTGCTGCAAAGCGTCGTCGTTGCCATCGTCAGGGCCTGCACCCGGTTTGCCTCCCTCGTCGTCGTTCTCGGGCTCCTGCTGGCGGTGGGGGCGGGCTATTACACGTCCCAGCATTTCGCCATCAACACCGACATCAACTCGCTGATTGCCCAAAATCTGGACTGGCGCCAACGCGACCAGCAGTTCGATCGCGCCTTCGACCGCGATGCGACGATTACGGCGGTGGTCGAAGCCAAGACGCCGGAGATGGCGACCGCGGCGTCGGACGCGCTCTATGCCAAGCTGAAGGACAACAAGACCGACTTCCAGTCGATGCAGCAGCTCGGCACCGGCGAGTTCTTCGAAAAGAATGGCCTCTTGTTCCTGCCGACAGAGGAAGTCGCCAAGGTAACCGGCCAGTTCGAATCCGCCGCGCCCCTGATCGAGATCATGGCGGGCGATCCCTCGATCCGTGGCCTGACCGGCGCGCTGGAAACCGGACTTGCCGGCGTCAAGCGCGGGCAGGTCAAGCTCGACAACACCGAACGGCCCTTCAACCAGATCGCGCAAACGGTCGAGACCGTGCTCAACAAGGGCAATGCGACCTTCTCCTGGCGCCAGCTCGTCAGTGACGAGCCGCTGACGGATTCGGACAAGCGCGCCTTCATCGAGTTCAAGCCGATCCTCGACTACAACGCGCTGGAGCCCGGTAAGGGCGCCACCGACGCGATCCGCAAGGCCGCAGCCGATCTGGATTTTGCCACCAAATACCAGGCGCGGGTCCGGCTGACTGGACCGGTCCCGATCGCCAACGAGGAATATGCAACCGTCCAGGAAGGCGCCGTCGTTAACGGCATCGGCACGGTTCTCGTCGTGCTGCTCATCCTGTGGCTGGCGCTGCATTCGGCGAAGATCATCTTCGCGGTGTTCGTCAATCTCTTCGTAGGTCTTGCGCTGACAACGGCCGCCGGCCTGATGATGGTGGGCTCGCTCAATTTGCTGTCGATCGCGTTCGCCGTGCTGTTCGTCGGCCTCGGCGTCGATTTCGGCATTCAGTACAGCGTCCGCTATCGCTCCGAGCGCTACAAGCACAACGATCTCTCGGGGGCGCTGATCCTCGCTGCCAAGCGCTCGGCTATTCCGTTATCGCTGGCGGCAATGGCGACCGCGGCCGGCTTCCTCTGCTTCATCCCCACCGACTACAAGGGAATCGCCGAACTCGGCCAGATCGCCGGCGTCGGCATGCTGGTCGCGTTCCTCACCAGCATCACCGTGCTCCCGGCGATGCTGAAGCTGTTGAACCCGCCCGGTGAGAAAGAGCCGGTCGGCTATGCCTTCCTGGCGCCGCTCGATCACTTCCTGGAGAAGCACCGCGTGCTGGTCGTCGGTGGCACGATGTTTCTGGCGGTCGCCGGCCTGCCGCTGCTCTATTTCATGAAGTTCGACTTCAACCCGATGAATCTGCGCAACCCGAAGGCAGAGTCGATCGCGACCTTCCTCGATTTGCGCAAGGATCCCAACACCGGCGCCAATGCCATCAACGTGATGACCACGTCGGAAGAGCAGGCAAAGCAGGTGGAGGCAAAGCTGGAGAAGGTGCCGGAGGTGTTGCGCGTGATGTCGCTCAACAGCTTCGTTCCTGAAGACCAGCCGCCGAAGCTGAAGCTGCTCGCGCAGGGCGCCAAGGTGCTGAACCCAGCGCTCAATCCCGACCAGATCGACGCCGCGCCGTCGGACAAGGAAAACGTCGATGCGCTGAAATCCTCGGTCGACAATCTGCGCCGGACCGCAGGCGATGCGAAGGGCCCGGGAGCGGTCGCCTCGCGTCGGCTCGCGGACGCGCTGGAAAAGCTCGCCAATGGCGACGAGGCCACGCGGAACAAGGCGCAGGACGTGTTCGTCGCGCCGATGAAAATTGTGTTCGACCAGCTCCGGAACGCGATGCAGGCCGAGCCGGTCACCCTGAAGTCATTGCCGGCAGATCTCGTCAGCGCCTGGAAGAGCAAGGACGGCATCATCCGCGTCGAGGCGCTGCCGAAGGGCGATCCCAACGACAACGACACGCTGCGCAAATTTGCGGCGGCGGTACTCGTTGCCGAGCCGACCGCGATTGGCGGTCCGGTCTCGATCCTGAAATCCGGCGACACCGTGGTGAAGGCGTTCATCCATGCCGGAATCTATGCGCTGCTGGTGATCGGCCTGTTGCTGTGGGTCACGCTGCGCCGGTTCGTCGACGTGCTGATGACGCTGGTGCCGCTGCTGGTGGCCGGCGCGGTGACGCTCGAGATCTGCGTGCTGATCGGCTTGCCGCTCAACTTCGCCAATATCGTCGCGTTCCCGCTGCTGCTCGGCGTCGGCGTGGCCTTCAAGATCTACTATGTCGTGGCTTGGCGCTCGGGCAGGACAAACCTGCTCCAGACCAGCCTGACGCGCGCGATCTTTTTCAGCGCGCTGACAACGGCGACCGCGTTCGGCAGCCTTTGGCTGTCGAGCCATCCCGGCACGTCCAGCATGGGCAAGCTGCTCGCGCTGTCGCTGGTGACGACGCTTGCCGCCGTGCTGCTGTTTCAGCCCGCCCTAATGGGCAAACCCCGCAATCTCAGGGAGTAGGCAGATGTCGCCGACCTGGTCGGCGGCGCCCTTCTGACCGGGTTTGGCAGTGCCGGTGGCCTTCGGGGCTGCGGGCGCAGCCTGCGCCGCTGTAGCGCCGGTCGTTGCCGGGGCTTTCGGCGCCGCGCCGGTGGGCTTGGGCGCGCCCTTGGCCATGGCGTTGGCGGGGCTCAAGGGAATCGGGGGACTGACCCGGGTCCAGGTCTCGCCACCGCACAGGAACCCCATCACGCAGCCCTTGATCTCGAGCTGGTCGGTGCCAACCGGCGTGATGGTCGCGCTGTAGAGCTGGCCGTCCTTGGCGTTGTAGACCTGACCTTCCCATTGATCGGCGCCGGGCTTCTTCTTCATGTCGATCAGGGTCGCCATGCCCAGCGTGGGCCGGGTCTTTTTCGACGCGTCCGGATTGTTCTCGTCGCGGCCGCCGGGCTGTTTTTCCCAGGAAACCGCGCCCCACATGCTGCCATTGCATTGGGCGACACGAATGTTGGCGACGCCGTCGGCAACCCGCCAGTCGCCGGTCGGATCGGCCGCGAGCGCCGGGTTCAGGCAGGTGTAACCGCCAGCCAGTATTAGTCCGGTGTAAAGGGCTAAACGCATGATAGTTCCTTGGCAGTGCAACATGGTCTAAAGCTCTGCTTGCGAAGATGGTCCGAAAAAGGGCAAAAGGCCGCACAGACCGTTTTCAGCGACGTTCCGTTTTCAGTTGACGAGACGGCCCTCAACCGAAGTATGTAGCGGATGCACAGCCCAAATCCAGACATGTCTCAGCTGTTCGCGGACCGCCAGGCCCAGCGCAGCGCCCTGCATAATCGGCATCTGAACGAGCAGTTCGTTCGGGTTCTGAAGACCATCGGCTACGATGTCGGCTTCCAGAAGGGGCAGGGACAGTACCTCTACGACCGCGACGGGGCACGCTATCTCGACCTCTTGTCCGGTTTTGGCGTGTTTGCGATCGGGCGCAATCATCCGGTCATGCGCGAGGCGCTCAAGAGCGTGCTCGATGCCGACCTGCCCAACCTCGTCCAGTTTGACGTCTCGGTGCTTGCCGGCGTGCTTGCCGAGCGGCTTTTGAAGTACGTCCCCTATCTTGACAAGGCGTTCTTCGCCAATTCCGGCGCCGAATGCGTCGAAGCGGCGATCAAGTTCGCCCGCGGCGCGACCGGCCGTCCGGGGATCGTTTATTGTGCCCACGGCTATCACGGCCTGACCTATGGCGCGCTCTCGCTGACGGGTGATTCGAACTTTCGCACCGGCTTCGAGCCGCTGCTGCCGGGCTGCACCTCGATCCCGTTCAACGATCTCGCCGCGCTCGAAAAGGCGCTGGCCTCGCGCGAGGTGGCGGCCTTCGTCGTCGAGCCGATCCAGGGCAAGGGCGTCAACATGCCCACCGACGAGTTCCTGCCGGGTGCGTCCGCGCTCTGCAAGAAATACGGCACGCTGTTCGTCGCCGACGAGATCCAGACCGGTATGGGCCGCACCGGCCGCTTCCTCGCGGTCGAGCACTGGAATGTCGAGCCCGACATGGTGCTGCTGTCGAAGTCGCTGTCCGGCGGCCATGTGCCGGTCGGCGCGGTGCTGACGCGCAAGAGCATCTTCGACAAGATCTTCAACCAGATGGACCGTGCAGTCGTGCACGGCTCGACTTTCTCCAAGAACGACCTGGCGATGGCCGCGGGCATCGCCACGCTCGACGTCATGGAGTCCGAGAAGCTGATCGAGTCCGCCGCCAAGCGCGGTGCCGAGCTGCGCCTCGCGCTCACGCGCATGGTGCCCGGCTACGAGCTGATGAAGGAAGTCCGCGGCAAGGGTCTGATGATCGGCGTCGAGTTCGGTCCGCCGAAATCGCTGCGGCTGCGGGCGTCCTGGAACGTGCTGGAGGCGGCCAACAAGGGTCTGTTCTGCCAGCTCATCACCGTGCCGCTGTTCAAGGACCACAAGATCCTCACGCAGGTTGCCGGCCACGGCAGCCACACCATCAAGCTTCTGCCGCCGCTCACCATCACCGAGGAAGATTGCGGCTGGATCGAGCGCGCCTTCGACGACGTCATCGCCGGCAGCCACAAGGTCCCCGGCGCGATCTGGTCGCTCGGCAAGACGCTGGTGGACAACGCGGTGAGGCGATCGGCGTAAGGCCTGTGCTGCGGCCTGATGTCGCGACGTGCGGCCTGCTGAAGCAGTCCGTCTCCCGAAATTCCAAATCGACGCTTATTTCCGGCATTGACCTGACCGGGAGAGGAGTGGGCGATGCCTTTGACTGGCGGCTGTCATTGCGGCGCGATCCGCTACGAAGTCAACGGCGACATGATGGTGCACGCGCTCTGCCATTGCGCGGATTGCCGCCGCCACTCCGGGGCACCGATGGTCGGCTGGGCGATGTATTCGCTCAAAGCCGTCAAAGTCGTGCGCGGTCAGCCGAAGATCTATCAATCATCCGAACATGGACGACGTCACTTCTGTGCCGATTGCGGCACTGGGCTGTTCTACATCAACGAAAACCTGATGCCCGATATCATCGATATCCAGAGCGGGACCTATGATGACCCCGATGCCGTTCCGGCGACGATGCACATTCAGGTCGCCGAGCGGATTGGCTGGATGGAGCGGGCTCACGAACTGCCCGTCTTCGAACGATTTCCTCCGCTCGAATGACTGGATGCGCAGAGGCTAACCCTTCATCGCCGCCTCGAACTTGTCGACGAATTCGGCAAGCTCGTCGGGGGCGAGATCGCTGACGGCCCAGAAGTTCAGGCCGCGATTGCCCCAGCGCCGGCAGTTGAAGCCCTGCATGGTTTCGGTCTTGGGCGCGCGGTATTCCGCGTTCGATGTCTGCGACACGAACAAATTCACCACGTGCTGCCGGCGCTTGTAGACGACCGCACCGATGGCGCGGGCGTCGATATAGTCGAGCCGCCCTCCCACCAGCGTAAACCCTTGTGCGGTGAGGTCGATCACGGGCGGGGCGACGTCGAGCTTGCCGTTGAACCACGGCTTCACCGTGTGCTGGTCGGTCGAGACCACGTCGATGAGGTGGCCGGCCTGGAGCGAGCGCAGATGCGCGGAGACGACCTCCGACAGGATGCGCTGCTGGTCGTCCTGGCGCAGCACCAATGCAACGACGCCGGAGGCGGCGAGCGCGGAGACTGCCGAGCCCATCGCAAAGCCGCGCAGCACGGAGCGGCGGCTCGGCTGTTGGCGCTGCGGCTGCGGCTGCGGCAGCGAAGCCTCGATACGCGCACGCAGGCTCGCCGGTGCGGTGTAGCGCAAATCGGCGTCCGCGAGCACGCGCTGCATGTCGCGTTGGGCCGAAAGCTCCGCAGCGCAGGCCGGGCAGCTCGCGATATGGGCTTCGACCTCGCGCGCATGGCCGGCATCGAGCTCGTTGTCGAGCAGCGCGTGAAGCAGGATTCTTGCTTCGTCGCAGGTCATCTTGCTTGCTCCTCATCCGCCGTCCAGGCCGCGCGCAGCATGGCGCGGGCGCGGGCGAGGCGGGACATCACGGTGCCGACGGGCGTGCCGACGGCCTCAGCGATTTCGCGATAGGACAGGTTGTTGATCTCGCGCAGCACGAATGTTTCCTTGAACGGCTCGGCGAGCGCGTCGATCAGCTTGCGGATCGCGCCCGCATCGCGGCTGCGCAGCACTTCGGTCTCGGGACTGGCCTCGGTCTCCTGCCAGATCGGCGTCTGCTCGGCAGCGCCGGGCGTATCGTCGATCGCGCTGTGCCTGTGCGCGCGCCGTGCATATTCGGCATTGCAGACGTTACGCAGGATCGCGAACAGCCAGGGCTTCATCGCCGGTCCGCGATAGCTGTCGAAATGCTTCAGCGCGCGCAGATAGCACTCCTGCACCGCGTCCTCGGCATCGGAGGCATCACGCAAGAGATAGCGCGCGAGGGTGTAGACGTCGTCGAGATAGGGCAGCGCCGCCTCGCGGAAGCGTTGCGCCTTCTGCAAATCGTCGTTGGCGGGCATCGCTCCTCGCTTTGCCTCTTGTTCTGATCGTTGCTTCGTCTCGTCGTTGCTCGTTTCGTCCCTGTTCGTTTCGTCCCTGTGTGTGACCGAAGGCACACGAGCCCGGCCGGCGTGGGACCACCGGCCGGGCAAGACGTTGATGCCTTGGTTCGAGACGTTACTCAACCTTGATCATCCCCGTCATGTGCGGGTGCAGAGAACAAAAATATTTGTAGTCGCCCGCATTGGTGAAGGTGAACGAGAACTTGTCGTCAGTGTCCAGGGTCTTGGATCTGAACTTCCCGGCCGACACAACGGTATGGGGGATGTCGTCCCGGTTGGTCCAGGTCACGGTGGTGCCGACCTTGATCTTGAGCTCGGCCGGCTGGAAGACGAAATTGTCGATATGCACCTCCATGTCGTCGGCACGGGCGGTTGTGGCGGGTACCAGCATGGCCGCGGCCCAAGCGAGACCGAAGGCGACACCGAAGTCGCGGCGATTGAGAGTCTTCATTGTCAGCTTCCGTTCGCCCTGCATCAACCCTGGAGCGGCGTGTCGATGATCGCGAGCCGCTGCTCGTTCTGCTTGAAGTTGATGCTGGCAACGCCGAGCATCGCGCGGAGCTTTGCGTCCTCGACCTTCATCGGTCCGGGCGAGGGGGCAGCTCCCGGCGCCGGCTGCGGAAAGGCGGTGGAGCGTGCGGTGTGGAAGGTGACGTTGCCTTCGACTTTCTGCATCACCTGGTGAATGTGGCCGTTCAGCACGGTGACTGAACCAAAGCCCTTCACCTGTTCCAGCGCGCGGGCGCCGTCCTCAGTGCCCCAGCCCCATTCGGGGTAGACGGTCCAGAGCGGGATGTGGGCGAACAGCACGATCGGCGTCGATTTCGACTTGCCGCGCAGATCGTCCTCGAGCCACGCGAGCTGCTCGGCACCGAGATTGCCGAGGCCTCCGGCCTTGAGGTCGACGACATTGACGAGGCCGATGAAGTGCACGCCGCCGGCGTCGAACGAATACCAGCCTGCGCCCTTGGTACCGCGGCCGTAGCGCTCGCGATAGAACTTCACGTCCTCGTCGAGGAAGTCATGCTCGCCGGGCACGTAATGCACGTCGAGCTTGCTCTGCGAGATGATGCGATCGGCATTGTCGAACTCGGCGGCCTTGGAGAGATGCGTGATGTCGCCAGTGTGGATCATGAAGGACGGCTTGACCGGCATCGCGTTGATCTTGTTGATGGCTTCCTCCAGCGTGCCGAGCGCGTTGGGATTGGCCGGCTTGTCGAAGCCGACATGGCTATCGCTGATCTGGAGGAAGGTCATTCCGGGCGCGGCCGCGGTCGCAGCTTGCGCGGAATCGATGATGCCGAGCGAGCGCGGGACGCCACCGGTGATGGTCCAGAGCACCCCGGTGCCGGCCCAGGTCATGCATTCCAACACCTTGCGGCGGCTTAAGCCGTCCTCGCCGTGATCGTGTCCGCTCATCGCGCAGCTCCACTTCGCCCGGAATTGGGCTTCGGGGAGGTGATTGGGGGAGCGGGGGTGTTATTCCCGGACGCGATGACGTTTTCGTGAGGTGGTTGGACGCGTAGCCCGTATGGAGCGTAGCGGAATACGGGACCTATCGAGCGTCCTCTCCCTGGATTTCGCTACGCCCGATCAAGGCTACGCATTCACTTCGCATCCTCCAAAATCATCGCCGCACCCTTCTCGGCGATCATCGCGGTCGGCGTGTTGGTATTGCCCGACGTGATGGTCGGCATGATCGAGGCATCGACAATGCGAAGGCCGCCGAGACCGTAGAAGCGCAGGCGTTCGTCGACCACCGCCATCGGATCGCTCACCGCGCCCATCTTCGCCGTGCCGACGGGGTGGAAGATGGTGGTGCCGATGTCGCCGGCGGCCTTCGCGAGCGAGGCATCGTCGTCGCCGACGGCAGGGCCGGGCAGATATTCGTTCGGGCGGTATTTTGCCAGCGCCTTCTGCTGCATCAGGCGGCGGGTGGTGCGGATGGCATCGGCGCCGACCTGACGGTCGTCATCCGTTGAAAGGTAATTCGGCGCGATGATCGGCTTCTCGTCCGGCGTCGCCGAACGCAGACGTACGGTGCCGCGCGAGGTCGGCTGGAGATTGCAGGCGCTCACCGTGATCGCGGGGAAGCGGTGCAGGGGATCGCCGAACTTGTCGAGCGACAGCGGTTGCACGTGAAACTGGATGTTGGCGCGCGCGCGCGTCGCATCGGAGCGGGTGAAGATGCCGAGCTGCGACGGCGCCATGGTCAGCGGCCCGCGGCGGCGGAAGGCGTAGTCGAGGCCCATCAGGCCGCGTCGAACCAGATTGTAATAAGTCTCGTTCAGGGTGCGCACGCCCTCGACCTTGTAGATCGCGCGCTGCTGGAGATGGTCCTGCAGATTGCGGCCGACGCCGGGCTTATCCATCACGATGTCGATGCCGAGCGGTGACAGCCAGTCGGCAGGTCCGATGCCGGAGCGATGCAGCACCTGCACCGAGCCGATCGCGCCCGCCGAGAGGACCACCTCGCGTTTCGCACGCGCCTCGATGATTTCGCCGTTCTGGATGAAGCGCACGCCGACGGCGCGGCCCTGCTCGATGATCAGACGGTCGACCAGCACATGCTTTTCGAGCCGCAGGTTCGGGCGGTTCAATACCGGCTTGAGGAAGCCGCGCGCCGATGACCAGCGCCGGCCGCGCTTCTGATTGACGTGGAAATAGCTCGTGCCTTCGTTGTTGCCGGTATTGAAATCCGGGATGCGCTTGATGCCCATCTCCTCGGCCGCGTCGCCCACGGCATCAAGCACGTCCCAGGACAGCCGCGGCGCCTCGATGCGCCAGCCGCCGCCGGCGCCGTGATGCTCACTCGCGCCGAGGAAGTGATCCTCGAGCCGTTTGAACAGCGGCAGCACGTCGTCGTAACCCCAGCCGGTCATGCCGAGCTGGCGCCAGTGATCGTAATCGGCGGCCTGTCCACGCATCGAGATCATGGCATTGATCGCCGAAGAGCCGCCGATCACCTTGCCACGGGGATAGGCGAGCGAGCGGCCGTTCAGGCCGGGCTCGGCCTCGGTCTTGAACATCCAGTCCGAGCGCGGGTTGCCGATAGCGAAGAGATAGCCGACGGGAATGTGGAACCAGATCCAGTTGTCGTCGCCGCCGGCTTCGAGGACGAGGACGCGATTGCTGGAAACGGCGGACAGCCGGTTGGCGAGGATGCAGCCCGCCGTACCGGCCCCAACGACAATGTAGTCAAACTCACCTTCGAGCCGCCTTGGCATTCTGCTTCCACCCAACGGGCGTCATGCCCGGGCTTGTCCGGGGCATCCACGCGCTTTCCGTTCTAATAGTCAGACGTGGATGGCCGGGACAAGCCCGGCCATGATGAGAGGACAGAGCTACCCGGAGCCCCCGCCAGTTGGGTGGACTGGTGCTTGCATGGTAGACAGGCCTGCATTTTCAACAAAGCTTGAGACCCTCCATGCCCATCGTGAACCGCGTCGCCGACCTTCAACCCGATATTCAGGCCTGGCGCCGGGACATCCACCAGCATCCGGAGCTGCTCTATGACGTCCACCGCACCGCAGCATTCGTCGCGGACCGCCTGCGCGAATTCGGCTGCGATGAGGTCGTGACGGGCATCGGCCAGACCGGCGTGGTCGGCGTGATCAAGGGCAGCAAGCCGGCCGGCGAGGGCCTCAAGGCCATCGGCCTGCGTGCCGACATGGATGCGCTGCCGGTCGAGGAACAGACCAACCTGCCTTACGCTTCGAAGACCCCGGGCAAGATGCACGCCTGCGGCCATGACGGCCACACTGCGATGCTGCTCGGTGCTGCGCGTTATCTCGCCGAGACCCGCAACTTCGCCGGCGATGCGGTGGTGATCTTCCAGCCGGCCGAGGAGGGTGGCGCCGGCGGCTTGGCGATGGTCAAGGACGGAATGATGGAGCGCTTCGGCATCGAGCAGGTCTACGGCATGCACAACGGCCCGGGCATTCCGGTGGGCTCGTTCGCGATCCGGCCGGGTCCGATCATGGCGGCGACCGACGAGGTCGATATCATGATCGAAGGCCTGGGCGGCCATGCCGCGCGGCCGCACAAATGTGTCGATTCCGTTCTGGTCGGCGCACAGGTGATCACGGCGCTGCAGTCGATCGTCGCGCGCAGCGTCGATCCGCTGGAATCGGCCGTGATCTCGATTTGCGAGTTCCACGCGGGCAATGCCCGCAACGTGATTCCACAAACCGCGACACTGAGGGGCACCATCCGCACGCTGTCGCCGGAGGTGCGCAAGCTGGTCGAGAAGCGCGTGCACGAGGTCGTGGCGGGTGTGGCGCAGATCACCGGCGCCAAGATCGACCTGCGCTACCAGCGGAATTATCCCGTGGTGAACAACCACGCTGCGGAGACCGAGATTGCGCGTCGCATCGCGGGGCAAGTTGCGGGCGAGGCCAACGTGCTCGAGATGTCGCCGCTGATGGGCGGCGAGGATTTCGCCTATATGCTGGAGGCGCGCCCCGGCGCGTTCATCTTCTGCGGCAACGGCGACAGCGCCGGTCTGCATCACCCCGCCTACAATTTCGACGACGAGGCGATCGTCTACGGCACGTCGTACTGGGTCAAGCTGGTCGAGCAATCGCTCGCGGCGTCGTAAGGTCAAGCCGAAAGCACAAACGAAAAGGGCCCGCGCATCGCACGGGCCCTTTGTTTTTGAGTGACGCGATCGGCTTCAGAAGATCCGCGAGAAGATCACGTACAGCGTGCCCGACAACAGGATAGCGACGGGCAAGGTCAGCACCCAGGCCATTACCATGTTCCTGATGGTGGCGACCTGGAGACCCGAACCGTTCGCGGCCATGGTGCCGGCGACGCCGGACGACAGCACGTGGGTGGTCGAGACCGGCAGGCCGAACACGTCGGCGGCGCCGATCGTGGCGGCGGCGACGAGCTCGGCGGAAGCGCCCTGCGCGTAGGTGAGATGGGTCTTGCCGATCTTCTCGCCGACGGTGACGACGATGCGCTTCCAGCCGATCATGGTGCCGAGGCCGAGCGCGATCGCGACGGCCACTTTCACCCAGGTCGGGATGAACTTGGTCGCGCTGTCGAGGCCGCCCTTGTAGGCGTTCAAGGTCGCGACCTCTTCCTTGCTAAGATCATTTTCCTTGTCCTTCATCAGGAAGCGGATCGCTTCCGAGGTCAGGTACATGTCGTTGCGGGTGTTGCCGACGACTTCCGCCGGCACCTTGTTCAGCGATCCGTATTTCGAGACCTGCTCGCCGACATCCTTCACCAGCACTGACAGAGAAGGATAGGTGCCTTCGCTGATGTGATGCGAGGTGACGTACTGCGTCACCGCAGGACGGGGATCGCCGATGATCGCATGGCCGGCGCCCTTGGCCGCAACCACCTTGGAGGCGGCATCCGAGACCTTCGCGAACTGGGCGACCTGCGACTCCGGCAATGCGCGGTTGAGCGCGTAGGCCGTGGGCACGGTGCCGATCAGGATCAGCATGATCAGGCCCATGCCCTTCTGGCCGTCGTTCGAACCGTGGGCGAAGCTGACACCGGTGCAGGTCAGGATCAGCAGGCCGCGAATCCAGATCGGCGGGGCTTTGTGACCCTCAGGAGCGGCATAGAGCGCTGGGTTCTTGACGATCAGCTTGAGCAACAGCAGCAGGCCGGCGGCGCACACGAAGCCGACCAGCGGCGACAGCAGAAGCGCATAGCCGATCTCCGTGGCCTTGCCCCAGTCCACGCCCGAGGTGCCGTCGCGTCCGCGCATCAGCGCGTTCGCGACGCCGACGCCAATGATCGAGCCGATCAGCGTATGCGAGGAGGAGGCCGGCAGGCCGAAATACCAGGTGCCGAGGTTCCAAAGGATCGCCGCGATCAGCAGCGCGAACACCATCGCGAAACCGGCGCTGGAGCCGACCTGCAGGATCAGCTCGACCGGCAGCAGCGAGACAATGCCGAAGGCCACGGCGCCAGACGAGAGCAGCACGCCGAGAAAGTTGAAGAAGCCTGACCACATCACCGCGACCTCGGCCGGCAGCGAATGGGTGTAGATCACGGTCGCTACCGCGTTGGCGGTGTCGTGGAAGCCGTTCACGAATTCGAAGCCGAGCGCGATCAGGAGGGCGACGATAAGGAGGATATAGGGCAGGTAGCTCGTGACCCGCGTGCCGGTCGCATCGACATCCGAATAGATGCTGTAGGCCACATAGAGCAGGCCCGCGGCGAGAATGCCGAAGAACAGGATCAGTGTCAGCGGATTGAAGCCCTTGTCGAGATTTGGCCGCGAAGCCGGCTGGATCGGCGCGGGATCGGCTACCGCGCGGTCGAATGCAACATCGGTCATGTCTGGACGCCCCTTAGCTTTCTGTAAGGGCTATTGTCCCCGATGGATTTGAAGGCTGGATGACAGACGGCGCATGAAAGGGGTTTTCCCGCCCGTATTCAGGCGGCGCGCGCGGCTTTCTTCTGCAAACCGGCGACGATCTTCAAATCTTCGACAAAGCGCTGATATTCCAGCACCTTGGCTTCCGGATCGGGCAACCGCAGCAGATAGGACGGGTGCACCGTCACCAGCGCCTTGTGACCGTCGGGAAGGTCGATCAGCCGGCCGCGGGTCTTGCCTACAGGGGTGATCTTGCCGAAAACGCTCTGCGCGGCGGTCGCGCCCATCGCAACGATGAGATCGGGCTGGATGACGGAGACTTCCCGCTCATACCACTGCCGGCAGGCTTTTATCTCCGGCGTATTCGGCTTCTGATGCAGGCGGATCTTGCCGCGCGGCACGAATTTGAAGTGTTTCACCGCGTTGGTGACATAGACCTTCTTGCGGTCGACGCCGGCCTCCTGCAGTGCCTTGTCGAGCATCTGGCCGGCCGGACCGACGAAGGGATGGCCCGCGAGGTCTTCCTTGTCGCCAGGCTGCTCGCCGACCAGCATGATATTGGCTGACTTCGGGCCCTCGCCGAACACGGTCTGGGTGGCGTCCTTGTAGAGATGGCAGGCGCGGCAGTGGGCGGCCTCCTCGCGGAGCGCTTCGAGATCGTCGGCAGCGGTCTTGCGTTTCATCGGAGCCTCCGGCCGCTTTTGAGGCTTGTGCGGATCGGTTGCGGCATTGGCGATCATGGCGCCGGTCATGCGCTCGGCGTCCTCAATCAAGGGCTTAATGATCGAAGCCTCGGGCAGGTTCCTCCAATATTTCTTCGGCATCTCGGCCTGCATCGCCTTCACCTTCAGGCGGGCCGGATTGAAGATGCTGGCATAGTAGCGTCGCCAGGTTTCCTCCAGCCGGTCTTCGCTCGGCGCCTCGCTCTTGCTGACGCCTGATGTGAACGAGAGCGCGTGGCCATCCCAATGCGCGCACAAATCCGGCGTCAGGATCGACCAGGGCATGTCGGCAAAGCGCCGGGCGAAGAACGGCGCGGCGAGCTCGACGATATGATGCTCCGGCTCGAACCAGGCGACATAGTGTGCTTCGCGTTCCCTGCCGATCTCGCGGAAGCGCACGAAGGCGTGCATCTTGTGTTCGTCGCGATAGACCGCCTTTGCCATGGCCGTGACTTGCGCGACATCGGGATCGGTCGCGACCTTGATGAGATCGTGGTTGTCCTTCAGCCGAAACAGCAGGCGATAGAGGATCGCGAAACGCTCGGGATCGCGATGGAGGATCGCGGCCTTGGCGAGCTCGACGAATTTTGCAGGCACGTTGAAGGTGCCGTCGCCACCCGCCGGCAGCGGAGACGGCGAGGGCGTCGCGAACAGCTCCGCTTCGCCGCCCTGCACGGCCCAGGTGACATCGGCCGGTTTCATTTGGTAAAGCACGAGGCTACGCGCGGCTTTACGCCAGCCATCGAAATCGGTTTCGTTCTCGAGGGTGATATATTGCATCAGAAGCCAAATCCCAGTTGCGTTGCCTTCGGCTTGAACCGTTCGATCAGCCGTGCCTCGTCGAGGCGGTGCGGCGCGGGACGGTGGTCGCTGAGGACGATGAACGGCAGCGCCTTGTTGCGGGGCACATGCAGCCGCGCGAGATCGGCGACGCGGATCGTGGTCGTGCGCCGCGTTGCGATGATGCGATCGACCGCCTTGGTGCCGAAGCCCGGCACGCGCAACAACTCCTCGCGGCTGGCGCGGTTGACGTCGAGCGGGAAGCGGTCGCGGTGGCGTAATGCCCAGGCGAGTTTTGGATCGATGTCGAGCGGCAGCATCGCACTGTCGTCGACGATCTCGCCGACGTCAAAACCGTAGAACCGCATCAGCCAGTCGGCCTGGTAGAGTCGGTGCTCGCGCAGCAAGGGCGGCGCGCGCAGAGGCAGCGCGCGGCTGGCATCGGGGATCGGGCTGAACGCGGAATAGTAGACGCGCCTCAGCCTGTATGAACCGTAGAGATTGGCGCTGGTGTGGAGGATGGTGTGGTCGGAGGCCGCGTCGGCGCCGACGATCATCTGCGTGCTTTGGCCGGCCGGCGCGAAGCGCTGCGGCTTGGCTTTCGTGTTCGCGTTGCGGCTTTCCTCGGCCTCGTCCAGCTTCAGCCGCAGCCGGCCCATGGTGCGGCGGATCGCGCGCACGTCCTTCTCGGGCGCGAATTGCTGCAGGCTCGTCTCCTGCGGCATCTCGATGTTGATGGAGAGACGGTCGGCATATTTGCCGGCCTCGGAGATCAATGCATCGTCGGCCTCGGGGATCGTTTTGAGATGGATGTAGCCACGGAAGTGATGCTCCTCGCGCAGTTTGCGCGCGACGCTTACCACCTGCTCCATGGTGTAGTCGGGGTTGCGGATGATGCCGGAGGAGAGAAACAGTCCTTCGATGTAATTGCGCCGGTAGAAGTCGAGCGTCAGCTTGACGATTTCGTCGATGGTGAAGCGGGCACGCGGCACGTTGGAGGAGGCCCGGTTGACGCAATAGAGGCAGTCGTAATTGCAGGCGTTGGTCAGCAGCACCTTGAGCAGCGAGATGCAGCGGCCGTCCGGCGCGTAGGAATGGCAAATGCCCATGCCGGGCGCGGTCGATCCCATGCCCTTGCCGTCGCTGGAATCCCGCCTCTCGGTGCCGCTGGAGGCGCAGGACGCGTCGTACTTGGCGGCGTCCGCCAGGATTTCCAGCTTGCGTTGCACGTCCATATTGGAATCCCTTTGATTCAGCTCATGAATCCCGAAGAGTGCCAATTCGATTGACTCTCCAGGCGCCGTTAGCTTTATATTAGAACATACCATGAACAATTGAGCCAGCCGTTGGTTCTCTTTTTGAGGAGCCACGGCAATCACCCCTTCAAGGAGCGGCGACCATGAGCGGCGCACGCATCAGCGCGCTTGCAGCCTTGCGCGGTCAGATCGAGCGCATCGAGACGGCGGAGGTCGTGCATCATCGCGACCGTGTCGCGCTCGGCCATCGCGAGGCCGACAACGCGCTAAAGGGCGGGCTCGCGCGCGCGGCAATCCACGAGGTATTTTGCGAGGGACGTCAGGGCGCGGCCGCGACGGGCTTTGTCACCGGACTTGCGGGGCGCGTGACGGCGCGAAAACCGCTGCTGTGGGTGCGGCAGGATTTTTCAGAAATTGAAACCGGTGCGCTGTCGATGAGCGGGCTCACCGAGATCGGTCTCGATCCGCGCCGCATGGTGATGGTGCGCGCCGCCGATGTGGAGAGTGCGCTGCGGACGTCGGCCGATGCGCTCGCCTGCGACGCGCTGGGCGCCGTCGTGCTCGAGCTCTGGGGCGAGACGAGGCAGTTCGATCTGGTGGCGAGCCGCAAGCTGACGCTGGCTGCGCAATCTTCCGGTGTCACCGGCCTGTTGCTGCGGATGGCCGCGCAACCTTTACCCTCAACCGCCGAGACCAGATGGATGCTGCGCGCGGCGCATTCGCCGCCGGGCGCCATGTGGAGCGCTTGGGGGGCGCCGCGCTTCGATGCCGAGCTCCTGCGCAATCGTCATGGCCCGTGCGGGCGGTGGATCATGGAATGGAAATGTGATGAGTGCCAGTTCTCTGAATCGTCGGCGTATCCTCAGCCTGTGGCTGCCGCGCCTGCCCATCGATCGGATCCAGCGGTTCTTCGGCAACGTCGGACTGCATGAAAATAATGCGCCCAGCATCGTCGTTGCCAAGGACAGCAACGCGCTGGTGATCCATGCGCTGGACGAGGCGGCCGAGCGCCTCGGTCTGCATATCGGCCAGCCCTTGGCCAATGCTCGGGCGATGTGTCCTGATTTAAAGGTGTTCGACGCCGATGCCGTGGCCGATGCCAAGACGATCGGCGACATCGCCGACTGGTGCGATCGTTTCACGCCGCTGGTGGCACTCGATCCGCCGCACGGGCTGTTCCTCGACATCACCGGCTGCGCGCATCTGTTCGGCGGCGAGGCTGCGCTGTTGCAAACCCTTGTCCGTGCCCTTGATCGACAGGGCTTTGCCGTCAGCGCGGCGATCGCCGGCACCTCGGTCTGCGCGCGCACGTTGACGCGGCAATCTTCAGGGACCATCGTTGCCGATGGCGGGGAGGCGGCGGCAATCAGCCGGTTTCCGGTGTCAGCGCTTGGCGCGGGTGAGGCCATCAGCACCGGCCTGCGACGCGCCGGCCTGAAGACCATCGGCGATGTCGCCTCGCGCACGCCGAGCGAAATCACGGCGCGGTTCGGTGCGCGGTTCTCCACGCTGCTCGCGCATGCGCTGGGGCAGGGCGATGCGCCGATCAATCCACGAAAGCCGCTGCCCGATTACATCGTGGAGAAACGCTTTGCCGAGCCGATCGCGACCGACACCATGATCGCGATGACGCTGTCGCGCCTGGCGGACACGCTGATTGCGTCGATGGAGAAGCAGGGCAAGGGCGCGCGCCGCCTGGAAGCAGCCTTCTTCCGCACCGACGGCGCGGTGCGCGCGATTATGGTCGAGACCGGACGTCCCGTGACGCAAAGCAAAGTCATCGACCGGCTGTTCCGCGAGCGTCTCGATGCACTCGCCGATCCCCTCGATCCCGGCTTCGGCTTTGACATGGTGCGGCTGTCGGCAAGCCGCACCGAGATCGTGGTGCAGGAGCAGCGCGATCTCGACGCCCATGTCCACGACAATGACGAGCTTGCCGCGCTGATCGACCGCATCGCCGCGCGCATCGGCGGAAAGCGCGTCGTCGTGCATCTGCCTGAGGATACCCATATCCCCGAATGTGCGGTGCTGGCCGCACCGGCGCAGCATCATCTCGCCGTGGCCATGCAGGCCGAATGGCCCGCGCGCACCGAGACTGAGCCGCCGCTGCGTCCGTTGCGGCTGTTCGACAAGCCTGAGCCGATCAATGTGCCGTTTGCGACCGTGCCCGACGGGCCGCCGCATCAATTCACCTGGCGCCGCGCGCAGCATGCGGTGGTGCGGGTGGAAGGCCCCGAGCGCATCGCCATGGAATGGTGGCGGCAGGACGGCAAGCAACTGACGCGGGATTATTTCCGCATCGAGGATGCCGAAGGCTTGCGCTTCTGGATCTTTCGCGACGGTCTTTACGAGGGGGAGTGCTTCGACGGCGACGGCAAGCCCGCTCCTCCCGGTTGGTATGTGCACGGTCTCTTCGCATGAACACGCCTGCTTATGCCGAGATCGGCATCACCACGAATTTCTCCTTCCTGCGCGGCGGCTCGGATCCGCGTGCCTATGTGCACCAGGCCAGCATCCTCGGCATTCCCGTGATCGGCATTGCCGATCACAACACGCTCGCCGGCGTGGTGCGCGCCTACAAGGAGCTCGACAATGACGAGGTGCTGCACAAGCCGAAGCTTTTGATTGGCACCCGCATCGTCTTCATCGACGGCACGCCCGATATCCTGGTCTATCCGCGTGATCGCGCCGCCTATGGCCGGCTGTGCCAGCTTCTCACCCGGGGCAAGCGCGGCGACGGTATCACGCGGATTGCGAAGGGCGAGTGCCATCTCACCTTCGCCGATCTCCTTGCGTTTTCCGAAGGCCAGCTCCTGATCCTGACGCTGCCGCATCGCTTCGATGCGGCGCAGACGCAGGACATCCTCGCCAAGCTGAAGGCAAGTCGTGCCGAGGGCGTGTGGCTGGCGGCGAGCCTGGTCTATCGTGGCGACGACCGCCGCCGCCTGGCGCAGCTCGATGATCTCGCCGCAAAAGCAAAAGTGCCGCTGCTTGCGACCAACGAGGTGCTCTATCACCACCCCGCGCGCCGTCCCCTCCAGGACGTGCTGACCTGCATCCGGGAGAAAACCACGATCGAGGCGGTCGGCCGGAAGCTGGAAGCCAATGCCGAGCGATTTCTGAAGACGCCCAGGGAGATGGCGCGGCTGTTCCGCGATTTCCCCGAAGCTATCGCGGAGACCATGCGCTTTGCGGATAAGATCACCTTCTCGCTCGATCAGCTCAAATATCAGTATCCGGATGAGCCGGTGCCGCCGGGAAAGACCGCGCAGGGGCATCTGGAGGATCTGACCTGGGCCGGTGTCGACAAATATTTCGGCGGCAAGATCGACGACAAGCTGCGCGCCACCCTGAAGAAAGAACTCGCACTGATCGCCGATCTGAAATACGCGCATTACTTCCTCACCGTGCACGACATCGTGCATTACGCCCGCAGCCAGAACATTTTGTGCCAGGGGCGGGGATCGGCGGCGAATTCGGCGGTCTGCTACGTGCTCGGCATCACCTCGGTCGACCCGACCAAGGTCGATCTGCTGTTCGAGCGCTTCATCTCCAAGGAGCGGCTGGAGCCGCCCGACATCGACGTCGATTTCGAGCATTCGCGGCGCGAGGAGGTGATGCAATATGTCTATCGCCGTTACGGCCGCCATCGCGCCGCGATCATCGCCACCGTCATTCATTATCGCCCGCGCAGCGCCATCCGCGACGTCGGCAAGGCGCTGGGCCTGACCGAGGACGTCACCGCGGCCCTCGCCGACACCGTCTGGGGAAGCTGGGGCAAGGGCCTCAACGACATGCAGGTCAGGCAGGCCGGCCTCGATCCGCAAAATTCAATGATCAACCTCGCAGTCGAGCTCGCGACCGAGCTGATCGAATTTCCCCGTCATCTGTCCCAGCATGTCGGCGGCTATGTGCTCACGCAGGACCGGCTCGACACCTATGTGCCGATCGGCAATGCCGCGATGGACGATCGCACCTTCATCGAATGGGACAAGGACGATGTCGACGCGCTCAGCATGATGAAGGTCGACGTGCTCGCGCTGGGCATGCTGACCTGCATCCGCAAGTGCTTTGATCTGATCGAGCAGCACAAGGGCGAACGCTGGATGCTGGCGAGCGTCCCGCAGGATGATTCCAAAGTCTACGACATGCTGTGCGACGGGGAGTCGCTCGGCGTATTCCAGGTCGAGAGCCGCGCGCAGATGAACATGCTGCCCCGGCTGAAGCCACGGACCTTCTACGATCTCGTCATCGAGGTCGCGATCGTGCGGCCGGGGCCGATCCAGGGTGACATGGTGCATCCGTATTTGCGGCGGCGGAACGGCTTGGAAAAAGTGAACTATCCATCGCCGTCACCGGAGCATGGCGACAAGGACGAACTTTACAGAGTGCTGCACAAGACCCTCGGCGTGCCCCTGTTCCAGGAGCAGGCGATGCGGATCGCGATCGAGGCCGCGAAGTTCACGGCCGAGGAGGCCAACGGCCTGCGCCGTGCGATGGCAACGTTCCGCAATGTCGGCACCATCGGCAAGTTCGAAGACAAGATGATCGGCAACATGATCGCACGCGGTTATGCGCCGGATTTTGCCAGAAACTGTTTCGAACAGATCAAGGGTTTTGGCAGCTACGGTTTTCCGGAGAGCCATGCTGCAAGCTTCGCGCAGCTTGTCTATATCTCCTCATGGCTGAAGCATTATCACCCTGATGCATTCTGCTGCGGCCTCCTGAACTCGCAGCCGATGGGCTTTTACGCCCCGGCGCAGATCGTCAGCGACGCTCGCAAGAACGGCGTCGAGGTGCGCGATATCGATGTGTCCTACAGCTTTGCGCAGAACACGCTGGAAGAAAGAAGTGGCAAATATTGCGCCGTGCGCCTGGGCTTCCGCCAGATCGACGGTTTTCATTGGCTCGATGAGGATGAGGAAAGGCTGAAAAGAGGCGCGCCTCGGAATGAGTATGTGGAGAGAGCGCCGGACTGGGCCGACCGCATCGTCGCCGCGCGCAACCGCCGGCCCTTCACCTCGCTGGAAGATTTCGCCCGCGACACCGGTCTGCCCAAGCGCGCGCTGATCTTGCTCGCCGATGCCGACGCGTTCCGCTCGCTCGGGCTCGACCGCCGCGAGGCGCTGTGGCAGGTGCGGCGCCTGCCCGGCGATGTGCCGCTGCCGCTGTTCGAGGTGGCCACCGCATGCGAGCAGCCGGACGAGCACGCCAGGCCGTTGCCGGTGATGCCGCGGGCCGAACAGGTGGTTGCGGACTATCAGACCATTCGGTTATCGCTGAAGGGGCATCCGATGGAATTTTTGCGCGAGATGTTTTCGCGCGAGCGCATCGTCGCCTGCAAGGACATCAACCATGACAACGAGCGGCGCCGTGTCCGCTGTGCCGGCGTCGTGCTGGTACGGCAGCGGCCGGGCAGCGCCAGCGGCGTCGTGTTCATGACACTGGAGGACGAAACCGGCATCGCCAATGTCGTGGTGTGGCCGAAGATCATGGAGCAGTACCGGAAGGAGGTGATGGGCGCACGCCTCATCCTGGTCGAAGGCTATATCCAGAGCAGCCCCGAAAAGGTGACGCATCTGATCGCCCAGCGGATGATCGACCGTTCGCACGATCTGGTCGGCCTCGCCAACGACGCCCTCGGCCGCAAGCATCCGGTGCCGGCAGGCGCCACCGTGGTCGAACCGCTCAACGACGATCCCCGCGCCCACACGGATGCGCCCGCGCAAAAACTTCGCCACCCCCGCAACGTCCGCATCCTGCCGCCGTCGCGGGATTTCCATTGAGGAAAGTAGAGCACTCTGCTGCCACACCGTCATTGCGAGCGCAGCGAAGCAATCCAGACTGTTACCGCGGAGAGATACTGGATTGCTTCGCTGCGCTCGCAATGACGAGCATATTCTAAAAATTCACCCGGTTCGAGATCGCGCCGTCCACCACCAGATTGGAGCCCGTGGTGAACCCCGACACCGGGCTCGCCAGAAACACCGCTGCGCTCGCGATCTCCTGCGGCGTCGCCATGCGGCCGGTGGGGTTGCGCTTCATCGCATCATTGTAGCGCTCGGGCATGTTCTGCTCGATCGTATTCCAGACGCCGCCCTTGAAATAGACCGTGCCGGGCGAGACCACGTTGACGCGGATCTTCTTCTTCGCATATTGCCGCGCCAGCCCCTTGGCCATGTGGATCAACGCAGCCTTGATCGGGCCGTAGGAGCTCGCCGTATCCGCTTGCGCCGCGGAGATCGATGAGATGATCACGAAGGCGGCGTCGCCGCTGCTCGCACCGCTGGCCTCGAGGAATGGCCGCGCGGCGTCGAACGCGTGCACGGCGCCGAGCAGGTCGAGCCGAAAATTCTGTTCCCACGATGCGGCATCATGGCCTTGCGCCATCGCGCCCGCGTTGGAGAACAGCATGTCGATGCCGCCAAGCTCCTTTGCAGCATTCTCGATCCAGGATTTCAGTGCCGCGCCGTCGGTGACGTCGACCGGGCCGCCGGTCGCGCGAATCCCGCTCGCCTTCAACTCCGTAATGGTGGCGGCAACCTGATCCGCGTTGCGTGCACACACCGCGACATTGCTGCCTTCGCCGGCCAGCGTCGCCGCAATCGCCCGCCCGATGCCGCGCGTCCCGCCAAGTACGACGGCGTTCTTGCCCTTGAGACCGAGATCCATTGTTTGGTTTCCTTTTTTGTTGGTCGCAGCGAGTGTAGCTGTTTCGAGAGACGCCCAAAAGCCTCCACATCGTCATTGCGAGCAGCAATCCAGACTGCCACCGCGGAAAGACTCTGGATTGCTTCGCTTCGCTCGCAATGACCGTGTGGAAACAGCGGCCCTCACTCCGGTGCCGCCCCCACCGGCGGGCCGCCGGGCGGGCGGTGCAGGAATGTCAGTGAGACGTAGGCGCCGGCCCAGGAGCCGATCGCCGCGAAAGCCACATAGAAAGCGTTTTCGGTGTAGCTGATCACCGCATAGGAGGAGAGCATGTACCAGACCGCGCTCCAGTTCGCCGCGGGCACGCGCTTGCGGGCGATCACGGCCGAGGTGAACATGACATAGACCGCGTCGGTAGCCGCCGTTGCGATGAACACGGCGCCTGCGGTGAGAGGATCGATGGCGGCCATTGCATGTCCTTGTGTGCTAATGCGATGGTCGCAAACTAAAGGGAGAGAAGGGTCATGCAAAGCCCCACAGAAATTCTCAGTGGCATCTGGACCTCCGCTGGCGGTGACGCCGCCGCGCTCGCGCACGTGCGGCTGACGGGCGAGGAGCCGCAGATCCCGTCCTCGTTTCGCGTCGCAATTGCCGGCCAAACGACTATCGCCGCCGCCGGCCTTGCCGCCGCCGAAATCTGGAGATTGCGCAGCGGCGAGGCGCAGGACGTCAGCGTCGAACTGCGCCGTGCCGTCGCCGAATGCCGCTCCGAGCGCTACTTGCGCGTCGACGACAAGCCGCCGCCGCCCGCCTGGGATGCCATCGCCGGCGTCTACAGAACCGGCGACAACCGCTTCGTCCGCTGTCACACCAATTTTCCGCATCATCGCGACGCCGTCTGCAAGGTGCTCGGCTGCGAACCCGAGCGCGAGAAGGTGCAGGCCGCATTGATGCAATGGAAGGGCGAGGATTTCGAGACTGCGGCTTACGCTGCGGGCGGCGTCGTTGCCCTGATGCGCTCCTACGACGAATGGTCGGCGCTGCCGCAGGCCCGCGCGCTCGCCGAATTGCCGCTGGTCTCGATCGAGAAGATCGGCGAGGCCCCGCCGAAGCCATGGCTAAAAGGCGATCGCCCGCTCTCGGGCCTGCGCGTGCTTGATCTCTCTCGCGTCATCGCGGGGCCCATCGCCGGCCGCACGCTCGCCGCGCACGGCGCCCATGTGCTGCTCGTGTCAGGCCCCGAACTGCCGGCCATTCCGTGGCTGACCATCGACACCGGCCGCGGCAAGCTCACCACCTTCATCGAGTTGAAGAGCGAGGCGGGCAGAGCGCAGATGCGCGCGCTGTTAAAGGACGCCGACATCTTCTCGCAAGGCTATCGCCCGCGCGCGCTCGCCGCTCTCGGCTTTACGCCGGAGGACGCGGCAAAAATCAATCCCGGCATCGTCTACGTGACGCTGTCGGCCTATGGCCATGCCGGCCCATGGGCGGAGCGGCGCGGCTTCGATTCTCTGGTGCAGACCACGACCGGCTTCAACCATGCCGAGGGACAGGCTGCCGGCATCGATGGACCGAAGGAATTGCCGGCGCAGATGCTCGACCACGCCACCGGCTATCTGATGGCGTTCGGCGCGATGATGGCCAAGGCTCGCCAGGCCCGCGAAGGCGGCAGCTGGCACGTGCGCGTATCGCTGGCGCAGACCGGGCGTTGGCTGTGGGATCTCGGACGGCTCGAAAATGGCTTGAACACCCCGGATATTACGGGCGAGGCCGTACACGCTGCATTCATCGAGAGCATGCCATCTGGCTTCGGCCCGTTGAAGGCGGTGCGCCATTCAGCGCTGCTGTCGAAGACGCCGGCGCAATGGAGCCGTCCGGCGATGCCGCTCGGCAGTCATCCGGCAGAGTGGCCGGTGACAAACTGACGTGAAGCTGACGTGTCGCAAATTTTTAACGCAAACCGAAAGGCGCGCGGCGTTTTTTAGGTTGTTTGAAATCACAATTCGGCACTATTAGCGCGACCGATGACGCCGGCATCCGCTGGTATCATCGCAGACATGACCGGGCCCCATGGTAGTTGAAAATACCAAGCGATTGCAGGTGCTTACAAAACAACGGGTAATTACATCCGTAGTTTTACTAGCTCTTGCCGGTGCCGGGGCTTACGGCTTCCTCCATGCGGGAGCGAAGGAGAAGAACCACTCCGAGATCTCCAGCCAGTCGCGCAGGAATGCGCAGAACTTCACGCCGACGCCGTCGGAATGGGCGACGCTGACGATCGAGCCGGTCAAGGCCAAGACCTTCCGCGCCGAGTATGTCACCGAGGGCAAGGTCGCTGTCGACGAGGACCGTTCGACGCCAGTGTTCTCGCCCTATGCGGGCCGGGTGACCAAGCTGCTTGCCAAGCCCGGCGAGGTACTGAAGCAAGGTCAACCGCTGTTCACGATCGAGGCCGCCGACACCGTGCAGGCCCAGAACGATTTCATTGCGGCGATGAGCTCGCAGAACAAGGCGAAGTCGGCGATCGATCTTGCCGACATCCAGTTCAAGCGCGCCAAGGACCTCTACGAGGGCCATGCCATCCCCCTGAAGGACTATCAGCAGGCGGAAGCGACCCAGGTTCAGGCGCAGAACGACATGCGCTCATCGGCAACGGCGCTGGAAGCCGCGCGCAACAAGCTGCGTATCCTCGGCTTCACCGACGAGACCATCAAGGCGTTCCAGGACAAGGGCGTCATCAATCCGGAAGTCACGATCTATTCGCCGATCGCGGGCACGGTCGTGCAGCGTAAGATCGGCCCCGGCCAGTACGTCAATTCGGGCGCCAGCGATCCGGTCTTCGTCGTCGGCGACCTCTCCACGGTCTGGCTCACCGCCTTCGTGCGCGAGAGCGATGCGGCTGCCGTGTGCATCGGGCAGGACATCACCGTCAACGTGATGGCGCTGCCGGGCCGTCCCTTGACCGCCAAGGTCAACTACGTCGCCGCCGCGATCGATCCGAACACCCGCCGCCTGCTGGTCCGCGCCACCATCGACAACAAGGACGGTCTGCTGAAGCCGGAGATGTTCGCCAACGTCACGATCTATTCGTCCGGCGACCGCGCCGCGCCGGCGGTACCGAAGCAGGCCTTGATCTACGAAGCCGACAAGGTCCGCCTCTGGGTGGCACGCGAGGACAAGTCGGTCGAGCTGCGCGAGATCAAGATCGGTCTCATCAATGGCAATCTCGTCGAGGTCACCAGCAATCTGAAGCCCGGCGAGCAGGTGGTCACCAAAGGCAGCCTGTTCATCGACCGCGCGGCGTCCGGCAGCTGATCGACGGGCCGAGAAAAAAAGACAAGCTGAAGACCTGAATGGATCGCCTCGTCGCCCTTGCCGTCAACCGGCGCTTCCTGATGGTCGGGATGTTCGTCGCCGTGCTCATCGGCGGCCTGATCGCGTTCAACCAGCTCAACATCGAGGCTTATCCCGATCCGACCCCGCCGATGGTCGACATCGTGACGCAGAGCCCGGGGCTGTCGGCGGAGGAGATCGAGCGCTACATCACGATTCCGATCGAGACCCAGGTCGCGGGTCTGAAGAACGTGACGACCATTCGCACCATCTCGCTCTACGGCCTCTCCGACGTCAAACTGCAGTTCTCTTTCGCCTACACCTATGACGAGGCGTTGCAGCAGGTCTTGAACCGCCTGGCGCAGCTCGCGCCGCTGCCCGGCAACGTGCAGCCGCAGATCTCGCCGCTCAGCCCGATTGGCGAAATTTTCCGCTACCGTCTCGTCGGTCCGCCGAACTACAGCGTGCTCGACCTCAAGACCATCCAGGATTGGATTCTCCAGCGGCGCTTCCGTGCCGTGCCCGGCGTGATCGACGTCACCGGCTGGGGTGGCAAGAGCAAGACCTATGAGCTCCAGGTCGACTTCAACAAGCTGGTCGCCAACGGCCTGACGCTGCCGCAATTGCTCCAGGCGGTCGGCAATTCCAACGTCAATGTCGGCGGTAACACCGTCAATATCGGTCAGCAATCGGCCGTGGTGCGTGGCGTCGGCCTGATCCGCTCGATCGACGACCTCGCCAACACCATGGTCTCGCAGACCAACGGCAATCCGGTGCTAGTCAAGGACGTCGCCACCGTCACCGTCGGCCAGAAGCCACGTCTCGGCATTGCCGGCCTCGATGAGTCCGACGACATCGTGCAAGGCATCGTCCTGATGCGCCGCGGCGAGCAGAGCTCGCCAACCATCAAGCGCGTCCACCAGCTCGTTCAAACCATCAACGAGTCCAGCATCCTGCCGCCCGGCGTGCGCATCGAACGCATCTACGACCGCGGCGACCTGATTGAGCTCACCACCCACACCGTGCTGCACAACATGGTGGTCGGCATTCTGCTGATCGTGCTGCTGCAGTGGATCTTTCTCGGCGATCTCCGCAGTGCGCTGATCGTCGGCGCCACCATTCCGTTCGCGTTGTTCTTCGCGGTGATCATCCTGGTGCTGCGCGGGGAATCGGCGAACCTGCTGTCGGTCGGTGCGATCGATTTCGGCCTGATCGTCGATGCCACCGTCATCATGGTGGAGGCGATCTTCCGGCGCCTGACGCAGACGACGCCGATGTCGGAATCCGAGCAGATGTCGTCCGAGACGCTGTTCGGCATGAAAAGCCACGCCATCCTAAGCGCGGCGGCCGATGTCTCCCGTTCGATCTTCTTCGCCGCGGCGATCATCATCGCGGCCTTCCTGCCGCTGTTCACGCTCTCCGGCGTCGAGGGCAACATCTTCGGACCGATGGCGCGCACCTATGCCTACGCGCTGGCCGGTGGACTGCTTGCGACCTTCACCGTCACCCCGGCGCTGTCCGCGATCATCCTGCCCGCGCATGTCAGGGAGACCGAGACCAAGGTGATGCTGATCCTGCATCGGATCTACATGCCGGTGCTGCATTGGGCGGTCGCCAACCGCGGCTTCATGCTCGGTGGTGCGTTCGGCCTCGTGCTGATGACGGTTGCGCTCAGCCGGTTGCTTGGCCTCGAATTCCTGCCGAAGCTGGAGGAGGGCAATCTCTGGATCCGCGCCACGCTGCCGCCGACCATCTCGCTTCAGGAAGGCAACTCCTACGTCAACGAGATGCGCAAGGTGATCCGCGCGCGGCCTGAAGTGGAATCCGTGGTGTCGCAGCACGGCCGCCCCGATGACGGCACCGACGCGGCCGGCTTCTTCAACGCCGAGTTCTTCGCGCCGCTCAAGCCCGCCAGCCAATGGCCCGGCACCCGTGACAAGGAAGAGCTGACGGCGCAACTGCTCAAGCAGCTTGACGATCGCTTCCCCGGCGTCGAGTTCAACTTCTCGCAATATCTCCAGGACAACGTCTCCGAAGCCGTCTCCGGCGTGAAGGGCGAGAACTCGATCAAGCTGTTCGGCAGCGACCTCCAGGCGCTGACCGACACCGCCAACAAGATCAAGTCGGTGCTGTCAACCGTGCAGGGCGTCACCGATCTTGCGGTGTTCACCTCACTCGGGCAGCCGACCATCCAGATCGACATCAACCGTGCCAAGGCCGCGCGCTACGGCCTCGCGCCGGGCGACATCAACGCCACCATCAAGGTCGCGATCGGCGGCGACACCGCCGGAGACATCTACGAGGCCGGAAGCGACCGCCACTTCCCGATCATCGTTCGCCTCGCGCCGGAATTCCGCAGGAGCGCGGAGGCGATCCAGAATTTGCGGATCGGCGCGCCCGGACCGAACGGCACCGTCACGCAGATCCCCCTGAGCGAGGTCGCCAGCATCAGCCTCGTCTCGGGTGCGGCCTACATTTATCGCGAGCAGCAGGAACGCTATCTGCCGATCAAGTTCTCGGTGCGTGAACGCGACCTCGGCAGCGCCATCCGCGAGGCGCAGCAGAAGATCGCCGATCAGGTGCAGCTGCCGCCCGGCGCGCACATGGACTGGGTCGGAGAATTCGGCAATCTCCAGGACGCGATCCGGCGATTGTCGATCGTGGTGCCGATCTCGCTGGCGCTGATCGGCGTCCTGCTCTGGTTCAATTTCGGCTCGATGACCGACACGCTGCTCGCCATGAGCGTGATCCCGATGGCGATCTTCGGCGGCGTGCTCGGTCTTTTGATCACCGGCACCGCCTTCAGTGTCTCGGCGGCGATCGGCTTCATCGCGCTGTTCGGTATCGCCGTGATGGACGGCATCATCATCCTGTCGCAGTTCAATCAGCTCATCGAAGAGGGCATGGACCGCATGAGCGCGGTGATACGCACCGGCGAATTGCAGCTTCGGCCGGTGCTGATGACCTGCGTCGTCGCCGGCATCGGCCTGTTGCCGGCCGCGCTGTCGGAAGGCATCGGCTCGCAGGTGCAGAAGCCGCTCGCGGTCGTCGTCGTGACAGGCATGATGCTCGCCCCGATCGTGATCCTGGTGACGCTGCCGGTGTTGATCTCCCTCTTCTCCCGCCGCGCACGCTGACGCCGCCAATCACAGCATCCGCTGCGCGATCCGCACCAGCATCATGGTGCCGAGGCCCAGCAGCATCAGGCTGGCCAACCGACTGCTCATCGACAGCATGCGCGGCGTCAGCCGTGACCGCGCCGTTGCCACGATCGTGCTGAGCACGGTCCACCAAATCGCGGAACCGACGAAGACACCGGCGATCAGCGGGGCTGCCGCGGCCTGCATGGAGAAGGCTTGCAGCGCAGCCAGAAACAGGATGACGGTCAGCGGATTGGTGAACCCAAGCGCGATGGCGCTGAGATAGGCGCGCGCCAGATGCACGTTGTCGATGTCGTCGGTCGCCTGGAGTGCGACCGAGCCGCGATGGGTTCGGATCGCGAACCACAGCAGTGTGAGCGCCGAGACAATGCCGAAGCTGGCGGCATTGGCCTCGACCCAGGGCTGTGCAAGCGAGCCCAGGCCCAAAACCGCGAGGGCGCTGTAAGTGAGATGCACGGTCGCCGCGCCGAAGCCGGTTGCGAGGCCCGTGGCCATTCCTGATGCCAATGTGCGCTGAATGCACAGCATGCCCATCGGTCCGATGGGGGCGGCGACGGTGAAACCAATTCCAATGCCGGAAAAAAGCGCGGCAAGATAATGCGATAAAGGCATGCACCCGCACGAACAAATGAAATCTGTGCGTGTGCGTAGCCCTGAAAAAGAATCGCCGCCTCAACCAGAAGGGTGAGAAACGAACGAGAGCACAAACACGTTCGTGTGAGTCCAACGGGTTTGTGCCTTCGCGACAACAGTTCCACGCCTCACTGTGGAGCCGTGTCGCGGTCGTTGAACCGAATTGCGCTTGGCGCGACTCAGAATCCGTAAAGTTGCGCCGGGTTGTCGACCAGGATCTTCTTGCGCACATCCGCATCCGGCGCCCACACCGGAAGCTGGTTGAGCAGGCGGCCGTCGTCGATCTGGTAGAGCGGCGCGATGTCGGTGGCTTTGCGTCCCTCGACACGGCTCGAATCCGGATGCGGCCAGTCCGTGCCCCAGACGATGCGGTCCGCATTCGCCGCGATCAGTGCGCGGGCATAGGGCACCATGTCCTGATAGTCGGGCGCGAGCTTGGAGGAGCGATAGGCGCCGGAAATCTTGACATAGGCCTTGCCGGATTTCACCAGCGCGACCAGATCGGAAAATCCCGGCTGCTCCAGCCCAAGCGAGGCCTCGAGGCCGCCGAAATGGTCGAAGACAACGGGTACTGGCGCCGTCTCGACGAGGTCCTTGATCGCCGAGATCATCGGAAGCGTGGTGTAGAGCTGCACGTGCCAGCCGCGCGCCTTCATGCGCTCGACTGCGGCGGTGAAACGCGGCCGGCCGACATTGGGGTCGTTGACGCCGCCGGTCGCGAGATTGAGGCGGACACCGCGAAAGCCGTCCGCCTGCATGGTATCGAGCTGGGCCTCGGTCGTTTTGTCGTCAATCACGGCCACCCCGCGCGCGGCCGCGCCACGCGCCTTCATGCCGAACAGGGTGGAGGCGTTATCGGTGCCGTAGACACTCGGCGTCACGATCACAACGCGCTCGATATGCAGCGCCTTGTGCAACGCGGCCATTTCCTCCGGCGAAGCCGGCTCCGGCGTGTAGACGCGGCCCGCGAAGAACGGAAATTTTTCGACATCGCCATGGATGTGGGTGTGACAGTCGCAGGCATGGGCCGGGACGTCGAAATTAACTGGCGTCGCGGGCTGCGCGGCACGTGCGTGGGCTTTGTTGGACATGGCAACTCCGGCGGCAAGGGAGGCAAGCAGGACGCTGCGTCGGCTGAGCATGGTTTCTCTCCCCGTTTTGTTATTTGGCGGTGGCGTCGGGACAGTATCACATCAGCCCGGCAGCCGCTGCGCTTCGCTGCATAGCTGCTCGACGAGGTCCGCAAGCGGGCGTGAGCCGTCGACGCGCACGACCGGGCAAGGCAGCTTCGCGAGCCACGCTTCATCTTTTGCGAGACTGCGGCCGTCGCGGTCGCCGGCTTCGTAGTGCGAGGCCCAGTCGACGAACGACTCCGCCTCCTCATGACGCCAGCCGCCCTGTGCGGCGGCATCCGCTCCGAAATGCGTAGCCTCGCGGTCACGCAGGCGCTGCAAGCGAAGCTCGCGCGGCGTCGTCACAAAGACGACGAGATCGAAGAATGGGACGAGCTCGTCGCCCCGGCCGGTGACCGTTCCGCTCAGCACCCAATCGAGCCGCGGCAAAAACATCTCGCGCATCGGGCGCAAACGCTCGGCGGCAGGGCGTGTCGTCTGGTAGGGCGGCGCCGTCGGCAGCCAGAAATAATCATCGCTGTCGTGATGCGGCAGCGCAAGCCTGCCGGCGAGCGCGCGACCGATCGTCGTCACGCCGGAGCCGGAGGCTCCCATCAGATGGATGCGGCGGCTTTTCATCGGCACCAAGGCGGACGATTTGAAGCTACTGCCCGGACGGCGTGCGCAGACCGTGCCAGGCGTCGCGGACTTGCTGGTAGTGCACCTCGGGCAGATAGTCCGGCGTGTTCAGGCTCAAGGTCTTGACGTCGAGATGGCCGACGGCGCTGAGCAGCGTGTAGGAGGCGATTACGCGGTCGCGATTGGCGCCGATCAGGCGGGCCTTGGCCTGGATCAAATCGGCCTGCGAGTTCAGCACATCCACCGTCGTGCGCTGTCCACCCGCGGCCTCGCGCTGCACGCCCTGGAGCGCGACGGTCGCCGCCTTCACTTCGGACTCCGACGCCGAGACCGCAATCTTGGCGCCTTCGTTGGCAACCCACGCGCTGACCGCCGCCGTGCGCGCCTGGTTGCGCACCTGGTCGAGCACGAGCCGGCTCTGCGCCGTGATCTCCTTGGCCTGCCGGGTCTGTGCGGCGGCCTGGCCGCCGTCGTAGATCGGCACGGTGACATTCGCGACGATCGAGGCCTGATCTTCGGCGAAGGTGCCGAGCGTCGGGTCGTTGTTGCGGCTCTTGCTGGCGCTGCCCTGGACGCTGGCGCTCGGCAGCAGCGCGCCTTCGGCGACGCGGATGTTGGTGGAGGCGACATCAACGTCGAAGCCCGCCGCCATCACCGCCGGGTGCTGGCGGATCGCCATCGTCAGCGCGTCTTCGCGGCTCTTCGGCAGATAGCGGTCGACGACTTCGGCGGCGCGAAGCTGCGACGGCGCATTGCCGATCACCTGCGCGTAGATCGCCTGGCTCACCGCCAGCGCGACTTCGGCGGCGTTGAGATCG
The DNA here is from genome assembly GCF_023100925.1 of Bradyrhizobium sp. 40. NCBI lineage: Bacteria > Pseudomonadati > Pseudomonadota > Alphaproteobacteria > Hyphomicrobiales > Nitrobacteraceae > Bradyrhizobium > Bradyrhizobium sp. 40. Next base: position 5,161,643 of record NZ_CP064688.1, on the reverse strand, counting down.
GAAAGTCCGCGGTTGAGCCGCGCCTCGGCCTGAGCGCTGTCGGTCGGCGTGACGTCGCCGGCGTTGAGGCGCCGCTGGGTGACCGAGAGCGTTTCGCGCAGGAAGGCGACGTTGGAGCGCTGCGCCTCGACCAGCGACTGGTTGGCGAGGACATTGGTGTAGGCGGTGACCGCGTCGAGCAGCACGCCCTGGCCGACGTTGCGCAGCGCCTCGCGGCCAGACTGCACCTGGAGTTCGGCGGCGCGCACGTTGTTGGCGGTGCGGAAACCGTTGAACAGGGTCTGCGACACGGTGACGCCGATGATCCATGGCTTCAGATTGGCGGTCTGGATGGTGTTGTCGGGCAGCAGATTGCGCACCGATTGCAGCCCGGCGCTGAGGCTTGCCACGATCTGTGGCCGGTAGCCGGCGAGCGCCTGCGGCACGTTCTCGTCGGTGGCCCGCTGCCGCGCACGTTCGGCATTGAGCTGCGGGTTGGTCTGGTAGGCCTTGGCGAGCGCCTCCGGCAGCACTTCCGCCCGTGCGGCGGAGGGCAGGGCGCAACAGAGCGCAAGCGTGGTCCATGTCGCGAGCACAGGAGCCACGCCCGATCGATGCCGCGCCATCACGCGACCAGCTCTGGCGGCACGCCCAATCATGTAATCCGCAAATCCTGGCTGTCCGCCCCCGCCGACGGCGGCTCTCTTAACTGTTTAACCAGCCGAGGTCCCGCAGGCAAACTGCCGCGGGGGAAACCCCCATGTATTCCGTGCTTGTTGCAGCTACATCACAGGGATTCTGCGGGAAAGGCAGAGTCTTACACCAGCCTGACCGCTCGCCTCCTTACCGGTTCTTGTTCACCGGCTTCCGCTTCTCGATGAACGCCGCCATTCCCTCGGAGCGGTCCTCCAGCGCGAAGGTCGAGTGGAACAGGTTGCGCTCGACGCTCATGCCCTCGGCGAGCGTGGTCTCGAAGGCGCGGTTGACCGCTTCCTTGGCCATCGCGACCGCGGGCCGTGACATCGCGGCGATCTTCTCGGCCGCGGCCATCACCTCTTCCATCAGCTTGTCGGCCGGCACGATGCGGCTGACGAGGCCGCTGCGCTCGGCTTCGGCTGCATCCATCATGCGGCCGGTGAGGCAAAGGTCCATCGCCTTGGACTTGCCGATCGCACGGGTCAGGCGCTGGGTGCCGCCGATGCCGGGGATGGTGCCGAGGGTGATTTCGGGTTGGCCAAATTTGGCGGTGTCGGCGGCGATGATGAAGTCGCACATCATCGCGAGCTCGCAGCCGCCGCCGAGGGCATAACCCGCGACCGCGGCGATCGTCGGCTTGCGGCAGCGCGCGACCCGATCGCCGCCGATCGCGGCAAAATCCTCCGAGAACATGTCGATGAAGCCTTTCGGCTGCATCTCCTTGATGTCGGCGCCGGCGGCAAATGCCTTCTCGCTGCCGGTCACGACGATGCAGCCGATGCCGTCATCGGCTTCGAGATCGTCGACGGCCGCGGCGATCTCGCGGAAGACGCCAAAGGAGAGTGCGTTGAGCAGCTTCGGCCGATTCAGCTTGATGATGCCGACCGCGCCTTTGCTTTCGACGATGATGTGTTCGAACGTGCTCATGCTCCACCCACGCTTTTGGTTGAGCGGGCAATGTGCCCGCTGGCGCGGTGGGCTTCAAGAGGCGCTAAAGCCATCGGAGCAGGAACGGCCGGAACACGCGGCGAGATGCGCGTTCCGGACGAGGTCCCGCGGGCCGGCGATCAGGCCGTAATCAAGCCAAAGTCACGCCATGAACATGCGCGCGGCGGAGGCCAGCGTCAGCAGCGTGCCGACGCCGATGAAGATCTTTCCGATCAGGGAGCTCTGGTCCCAGGCCGAGCTCTGCTGGCTGCTTGCCATCACCGGTGCCGGACGCGGCTGCGCGTCGATTGCGGCAATCACCGCCTTCTGCGCCGGCGCGTTGTCCTGTTGCAGGGCGCGGTCGATATCGTTGAGCTGATCGGGTGCGACGACCTGGCTATCGGGGTTCGGGGCGGCGGTATTATCGGCCGCGGCCTGGACGTTGTCGTTGGCCCGGCCGGTCATTGCTGAGGCGGCAGCCGCGGTCGGCGTATCGGCGGCGGCGAGCTGCGCATTGGCGTTGGCGACTTCCGGCGGCATCTGGCTCGAGGCCGGGACCTCACGAGTGTCGGCCTTCGCCTCGTCGGCCGTTGCCGCGGCGTCCTTCTTGTCGGCCTTGTCGTCGGATTTCTGCGCCGTCTTGGTGTTGTCGCGGTGGCGCGACGTGTGACGCCGCTGCTTGCTCGGCTTGACCTCGTCCGCCTGTTTGCTCGCATTGTCCGACTTGCTGCTAGCGGCTGAACTCGGCGCCGCCTGTGCAACGCCCCCGAACAGCACGAAAAGCCCGGCCAGGAGAATCAGGGCCGCGCGCCCGCTGGCTTTCATCATGTTGACATCTCCCCAAGTCCGCCCGTCCCGGACCGAACAGAGACCCTGGCGCGTGACGACAGCGGGGCAGAAAATGGGAATCTTCGGGCCACACCGGGCAAAAGCGCGGCAATCCCTGGCCGTCGCGGCCGGCCGCGGGTGCGTACGGGACCGATCGGTGTTATGAGCCGTCGCAGATCCTGACGGCCGTATCGGTTGCGTGGCCAAGCATGATCACGAATTCGTGATCATGCTGCCGCCGGCGTAACAAACTGAAAGAACGGCCGAATTGCATGGTGAGGGGCGCGCGTGCGCGGACGTGAGGACGAGTGGACCGACCTGATGCGGTCGGCCATGGCAGGCGATGACGCGGCGTATCATCGTCTGTTGAAGGCGGTCACGCCTGTGCTGCGCGCTGCCGCGAGGCGCGGCCTGGCGCGGGCCGGGCAGCCTCCCGACCAGGCCGAGGATATCGTGCAGGAGATTCTGTTGGCGGTGCATCTGAAGCGGCACACCTGGGACAGCGAAGCCCCCTTCGCCCCGTGGCTGTTTGCGATCGGCCGCAACAAGCTGATCGACATGCTGCGGCGACGGGGCAGGCGGATCTTCGTCAACATCGACGATTTCGCCGAGATCCTGCCGGGTGAGGCGCCGCAGGAGACGGTCTCGGCCGGCGAGGTCGCCAGCCAGCTCAATACGCTGCCGCAACGCCAGCGCGACGTGTTGCAGTCGATCGCGGTCGACAGCACCTCGATCAAGGACACGGCGGCGAAATATTCGATGAGCGAGGGCGCGGTGCGGGTCGCGCTGCATCGCGGACTTGCGGCGCTGACAGCCAAACTGCGGGACCACTAGTTATGGATACCGATCAACTCATTCGCTCGCTCGCGGCCGACAACGCCCATCGCACGCCGCGCGTCGGCGCGGTGCTGACCATGGCGCTGCTGGTCGCCGCGCCGCTGTCGATCCTGATCTTCGCCACCTTTCTCGGTGTGCGTCACGACGTGATGAGCGCGATGCGCAACCCGTTCTTCGACATGAAGTTCGCGGTCACGCTGTCGCTCGCGATCCCGGCAATCATCGTCAGCCTGCATCTGTCGCGTCCCGAGGCTTTGCTGCGTGGCTGGGGCTGGCTGCTGCTGCTGCCCGTCGGGCTGCTCGCGGTGGCGATCGGCAGCGAGGCGATGATGGCGCCGGCCATGCCGATGACGATGCGTTTGATGGGCAAGAATTCCAGGGTGTGCCTGTTCGCAATCCCCGCGATGTCGCTGCCGCTGCTTGCGGGGGCCCTGTTCGGCCTGCGCCACGGTGCGCCGTCGCACCCCGCGCTCGCCGGTGCGCTCGCCGGCCTGGTGTCGGCGGGCCTTGCCGCGACGCTGTACGCCTCGCACTGCACCGATGACTCGCCGCTGTTCGTCGCGACCTGGTACACGCTCGCCACCGCGTTGGTGACGGCAATTGGCGCGCTGGTGGGGGCGAGGGTCCTACGCTACTAGCTCGCCAGCTTCACGCCACCGGCGCCGCGCCCTGCTGCATGCGGTGGAAGCGCAGCACCTGCTGCGCGGTCGAGCTGCGCAGCGCCTCGTAAGCGTCGCGCAGCGTCAGCATGTCGGTCTGCGGGCCGCCTGAGAGCTTCTCGCGCAGGGCGATGATGGCGCGGACGCTCGACCATTGCATGGCCGCGACCTTGGCGAGGATCATCACGCCCTCGACCCGGCTTTCGATCATCATGGTCTCGGCGGTCTCGACTGCGACGCCCGCAAGCGCCGCGAGCCCCGCATTGGTTTCGTCGAACTTGCCCTGCTCTGCGAAGGTGGCGACCTGGAGCTCGGTCAGGCGGCCGTCCTCGTGCAGCGACCTCACCAGCGCCCGCGCCATCTCGGTCTGCCGGGTCGTGGTGGCGGCGCGGATCCGCTGAGCCGCTTCCTGGACCACGCTGGACACGTCGTCCGCGAGCTCCGGATGCGCGGCCTCCAGCTTCCGGCGCACGGTCAAGGAGGCCTTCGCGACCAGCTTCAAATAATGATGGCGGGGCAGGTCGGCCCGCAGGCCGATGCAGCTGGCGAGGTCGTCGTCACGTTCGGCGCGGGTCACGAGGTCGGCGAGACTTCCCTCGGACAGTTGCGCGCCCGGATTGCTGACGGTCGATTGCACCACATCCTCGTTGCCGCGGGTCACCAGCACGTCGGTCAGCGCTTCCGACAGCACCCGCCGCAGCGAGATCGCCTTGAGATGGGCCTGGCCCCTGGTGCGTGCGATCTCCATCAGGGTCACCTCGTCCAGCCGTTCGGATTTCGACAGTACCGGGCCGGAAACCTCGATCACCTCGTCGAGCGCGAGTGTGCGGATGATCTTCGGCGGCGCAGCCGCGATCGATGCGAGGCGGTCGGCGAGCAGCGCCCTGGCGGACGTCTCGATCCGCTCGATCAGGCATTGGAACACGTCGTCGAACACGCGGACGTGGTCGTCGGAATAGTCCACCGCGTTGCCCACGAACAGATCGGTGACGCGGCGCAACGTCTCGACCCGGTGCGCAACGGTGCCGTGCGAGAGAGCAGTTTGCAATTCCTCGAGCAGACTCTCGGATGATTTTACGGCTTTGGATCTCATTGCCCTGTCCTGGAGCGTTCGGCCCGGCCGCGGCTTCTGTCGCGCCGGGAGAAAATGGATTGGTCAGCTCGTTGCAATGCGGTTGCGCCCCTGTGCCTTGGCGGAATAGAGCGCGCTATCGGCGCGCACGAGAAACGTGTCGGCAGTATCGTTGTCGCGTAGCGTCACGACGCCCGCGGAAATGGTCACGCGCATGCCCGGGGAGAATGCGCTCCAGTCCAGATCGGCGACGATGCCGCGCAGCCGATCGAGCATGCGTGACGCCGCATCGCCGTCCATCCCCGGCAGCAGCAGCAAGAATTCCTCGCCGCCGTAGCGTCCGAAGCAGTCGGCCGGGCGGATGTTGGCGAAAATGGTGATCGCGAAGGTGCGCAGCACCTCGTCCCCGACGGGATGGCCATGGGCGTCGTTGATGCGCTTGAACCAGTCGAGATCGATCAGCGCGATCGCGCAAGGGGTCGACGTCTGCCGCGATTTTTCGATCTCGGCGTCGAGAAGCCGCATGATACAGCGGCGGTTGTAGGAGCCAGTGAGCTCGTCGAGCTCCGCCAGTTCCTCGATGCGCCGATAGGCGGCCTTCAGCTCGATGCTGCGCCGGTACAGGATCTTGCGCAACGTGGCGCCGAACAGGCCAAGGAAGGCGCACTGGCCGATCACCAGCACGAAGCACAGCATCGATGCCGCCCGTTGCAGCTGGGTCGTAACCGGCAGTCCGATTGGCAAGTCCGAGGCGAGGAAGACCAACGCGAGCCCGCAAGTGGTGAGACCCCAGGTGAGCATTGCCTGGCTCGATGTCATACGAAGCGTGCCGAAGGCGAAGATCAGAAACAGCACGGCCAGGAACGCGACTCCGACTGTCGGCACCGCGAGCAGGAACAGCAGCTGCAGCGTCATATGCGCCGAGATCTGGAAGACGGTGAGGTAATGATCCTCGAACCGGTCGCCGAAGCCCGCTTCCGATAGCACGGTGAAGGTACCGATGATCAGTAGGCCGCTGAGCCAGAACAGCGACGGAACGCCCATGGAGATCACGCCGTCAAAGGCGTAGAGCAGCAGGACGGAGGCGCCGAGCGAATAGCTCGCCACCTGGCCGACATACATCTGGCGCCGCTGCCGGATCCGGCGTGCCAGGACCTCGGGTGCCGCTGCCTCGGTCGTCAAGGCGAGATCCGCGGCCTCAGCGGCATTCCTCTCGGGAAAGGACGTCGCAGCCGTGCTCATGGTCCCGCCAGTGGTGGATGTCAGCTCAAAAATCTACGTCGCAAGCCTTTAGGTTTGGTATCCTTCGAAACCGAATCCACGCTGTGCAGCGCGGCAGCAGGGGACGTCGATCGCTCCAGGAATTTGCCGGCGATTAGGCATCGTGTGCGACGGGGTCGAGCCAAAGCAGGGCTTCGGAAGACATATGTCGTGCTAGGCTGCTAAGGTTCCATGCACGTCGGGCCGTCTCTACTGGGACGGCATTGCTCAGGAAAGTGTTTCATTACTATGTTACCGTTCTTGAGCGAGGCGCCCAGCCGCGGGTGGCAACAGGAAATTTCGCGTATGTGTGGTAGATCACACAGCCTCCCGTATGACTGCGGTAGGCTGAACAATTTTACCCCTCCCGTCGAACCGTCTGCCGCATCGACCCGACCAACCTTGCGAGACGGTCTTTGAGCGTGACACAAGCGGCTTCGGACGAGATCCTGATCGCCAGGATCGCTCAAGGTGACCGGCTCGCCATGCAGGTGCTGTACGGGCGGCACCATGTCAGGGTGTATCGGTTCGGCCTCCGGCTCGTGCGGGACGAGCAGGCGGCGGAAGACCTCATCAGCGAGGTGTTTCTCGACGTCTGGCGTCAAGCCGGCAAATTCGAGGGCCGATCCGCCGTTTCCACCTGGCTGCTGGCCATTACCCGATTCAAGGCCCTGTCTGCGCTTCGGCGCAGGAAGGATTTTGAGTTGGACGACGACGCCGCGAACGCGATCGAGGATACGTCCGACAATCCGGAAACGGCGGTGCAGAAGAAGGATACCAGTGAAGCGTTGCGGGAGTGTCTGACGGGCCTCTCGCCGGACCATCGGGAGATCGTCGATCTCGTCTACTACCACGAGAAGTCCGTGGAAGAAGTGGCCGAAATCGTTGGCATCCCGGAGAACACTGTGAAGACGCGCTTGTTCTATGCGCGCAAGAAATTGGCCGAACTGCTGAAAGCAGCCGGCATTGAGCGAGGCTGGCCATGATGGCTTTGAGCAAGAAGATGCTGGAGCAAGAGCCCGGTGAAATTGAACTGCTGCTGCCGTGGCACGCCGCCGGCACGCTGAACCCGCGCGATGCGCGCCGCGTCGACGAGGCGCTGGCGCGCGATCCCGAGCTCGCGAAGCAATATGCCGCGATCCGCGGCGAGTATGAAGAGACCATCCATCTGAACGAGAGCCTGGGGGCTCCGTCGGCGCGTGCGATGCAGAAGCTGTTCGCCGCGATCGACGCTGAGCCTGCGCGGGCGGCCGGTTCGCTGCCGCTGTCGGCGCGCATCGCCACCTTCTTTGCGAGCCTGTCGCCGCGCACTCTGGCCTGGTCGGCGAGCCTTGGCGCCATCGCGCTCGTGCTGCAGGCCGGAATCATCGGCGCCGTGTTGACGAAGACCCAGACTGCGACCTTCCAGACTGCTTCGCTCTCGACCAGCGCTCCGATCACCCGCGACCTCGGCACGACCGTCCCGCCAGCGCGCGCGCTGGTACGCTTCACGCCCGAGGCGCGCGTCGCCGATATCACGGCATTGCTCGACGGCTACCAGGCTTCGATCATCGGTGATGCCAAGGGCGGTATGTTCCGCCTCCAGTTCGACAAGGCGATGAGCCGTGACGAACTCACCTCGCTGCTCGGCAAGATGCAGCGCGAGAAGTTCGTCAACCTCGCCGTCGCAGCGCCGTAAGGCGCTTCCAACCAATGACGCGCAAGTTTGAAAGTGGAGTAAGAGCCGGGGCCTGCGCTTCGTCGGTCGCAGCCGCGCTTCTGCTCGCCGCCTGTCTCGGCGTCGAGGTTGCGCACGCGCAGGCGATCATGCGCACGCCGACGATCAGCGTCCCCTCTCGAATGCCGACGATTTCTCCTGGCATCGCCGCACGCGTCAGTCCCGGTGTTGCCGCCAGAGCGGTGGCCGTCGGCCGCGGTCCCGGTCCGATTGTGACGACGAGGATTTCGGCGCGGATGGGGCCGACGCCGGTGCTGCCTTATGCGCGCTACTCCCCGAACCTCTATCCCGCCTGTACCGCGCCCGATCGCGACGCCGCCGGCGAATGCCTGGCGCAGCAGAACGCAGGCGGCGATGGCTCGGGCAAATCGGGCAAGAAGACCGCCGGAAAGGGGCGCGGCAACAACACGCCCGTCGCCGCGGATTTGCGCACCTTTGCCGGCGAATTTGTCGCCGAGATCGACGGCGGGCTGTCGTTGAGCCAAGCCGACGAGCTTGCGCGTCGCCATGGCCTGACGCGCGTGTCCTCCGAGAATTTTCCGCTGATCGGGGCGACGTTCGGACTGTTCCGCATCACCGACGGCCGGCCCTCCGCGACGGTGCGGCGTGAATTCGCGGCCGACGGCAGCGTGCGTTCGGTCCAGCCGAACTTCCGCTACCTGCTTCAGGACCAGAAATCGTCGGTGCCGACCGAGGGAGATCCCGCGCAATATGCGCTGGCCAAGCTCCGCCTGCCGCAGGCACATACTCTCGCGCATGGCGCCAATGTGACGGTCGCCGTGATCGACTCCGGCATCGACGTCCAACATCCGGAACTTGCCAATTCCATTGCCGACAATTTCGATGCGCTTGGCAGCGCCGAGGGCCCGCACATTCACGGCACCGGCATTGCCGGCGCCATCGTGGCCCATGCCAAGCTGATGGGCAGCGCGCCCGAGGCGCGCCTCATCGCCATCCGCGCCTTCGGCGGCACCACCGGCGCGGCCGAGAGCTCGTCCTACATCATCCTGCGCTCGCTGAACTATGCCGCCGAGCATGGCGCCCAGATCGTCAACATGAGCTTTGCCGGTCCGAAGGATGCGGTGATCGAGCGGGCCATCGCGGCGACCGCCGCGCGTGGCCTGGTGCTGATCGCGGCCGCCGGCAACGCAGGCGCGAAGTCTCCGCCGCTCTATCCGGCCGCCAATCCCAACGTGATAGCGGTCAGTGCGACCGACCAGCAGGACAGGCTGTTCACCGCCTCCAACCGCGGCAACTACATCGCGGTCGCGGCCCCCGGCGTCGATATCTTCCTGCCGGCGCCTGACGGCAAATACCAGATGACGTCGGGCACCTCGTTCTCGGCGGCCTATGTCTCCGGCGTCGCGGCGCTGCTGCTCGAGCGCAACTACGCCTTGAAGCCGGAAGCGCTGCGCACGACGCTGGCAAAGACGGCGCGTGACCTCGGTTCACCCGGGCGTGACGATCTGTTCGGCGATGGCGAGGCCGACGCGTTTGCCGCGGTCATGGCCGTTCCCGCCGCCGGCGCGACGCCGGTCGCGGCCGCGTCCGGTACAACAAAACGTGAAGATATCGAGAAGCGTCGCGACGAGCCTGGCATCCGCGCATTAGAGCAACCTTCGTTGTCGAGCACCGAGGATAAAGCCACGGTTTCTCAAGCGGATAAGCCGACGACGCGATAGCGGCTGCGACAACTTTGCGCGCGGCGCGAAGGTCGAAAAATCAAACGCCGCGTTGAACGTTCGGCCCGCTGCCACGACCAAATTATGTGGGAGCGGTTATCCCTCCCCATAAGTCATATTAGGCGCGAGCGCCCATCCACCCCAAGCGCCCATATGGCTCGACCCGTCCGGTTGTCCCCCCGGACGGGTCTTTTCTTTTTGGACGTCCAATTCCTCGAAGCCCTACGCGAGATCAGCTTCCGGTTGAGAGGTTGTAGCTCACTCAACGCTACCGCTCCGCCGGCACGCCGCAAGCGCGCTATGCTTGTGCGAAGCTTGACTCCAAAACCTCTTGAATCTCCGCACGACTACGGAGTTTGGCGACGAAATCATCGTCGTTGCTGGACAAGTCAAAACTTTTCCACAAAATATTCACGTCGCGTCTAAATTGATTCGTGTGCGTTGCGTCGCGTCCGTATTTTCTCCTGACGGGCTGATTTATGACACATCGCCAAGAGGCTATTCGCGACGTTGCTATTGGCCGCGACGTTGCGGCACGCTGGTGCGCTCTCGCCGAGCAGCGGCTGGTGCATCTCTCCGAGATGTTCGAGACCGGGCGCTGGCGCCGCTATCATTCCGAAATCGCATTTCTCGAAAACATCCAGGAAGCGAAGCTCGCCGTCCAGACCTGGCGCGCGCTTGCCACCGGCGCTGATGTCGCCACGGCGGCCGCGAGCGTGTCGCCCGCATTCGGCTGGTCGCCGGCGACTATGCCCCGCATGTTTCCGCGCGAGCCCCAGGCGCAGACCGTGCAACCGAAGGCCGTGCACATCGCCCCGGAGACCGCCGTCCCGGTCAGGCTCGATCCGAAGCCGGGCGTTCTCGCCGAAATCACCGAAGCCCCGACCGCGCCGGTCGCCGCGCCTGCCCCGATGGCACCGCTCAGAGTGCCGGCTGCCATGGCGCCGCCCACCGCGCCCGTCACGATGACGGGGCCCAAGGTGCCGGCAGCGCCCAAGGCGCTGGCTGCGATGGCGGTGCTTCTGCCGCAGTTCTCTCCGCCGGCAGCCGAAATTGTCGCAGCCCCCGAACGTCTGGTTGAGTTCACCTTCAGCCTCGACGGCCTCGAAGCGAAGTACCCGCTGCTGCGGAACGCGTTCTAGCGTTCGAGAGCCAGAGGCGAGGAGCCGCAGCTACCGCCGCACCGCATTCCCGCCGACGACCAATTGCGCAAACCGCTGAGCGCCGTCCGCCGACAGGTCGGACGTTACGGCGCGCGCGTGATCGAGCCCGACCACGGCGCCGCGCGGGGTTTCCGAGATCATGTTGTTGTTGACGAGCGCGGTGCCGGCGCCGGGCACGACGGACACGCCGACGCCTGCCAGTGCCTTGCGGATCACGTTGCCCGTGATGGCGACGTCGCGGAGATATTTGCCCCAGCCGGCGACGATGCCGTAGGACGGCGCGTTCTCGATCACGTTGCCGGTGACTGATGAATCCGCCTCGATGTAGATGCCGATGCCGGCATCGTCATCCGGCGCGGTGCCGATCGGCCGCTTCGGGATCAGATTGCGGATGATGTTGCCCTGGACCACGGCGATGCGGCCGCCTTCGTTGAAATTGCAGACGGAGACGCCGACGGCGGCGCCGTCCACGATGTTGTTGGCGATCACCGCGGCCTCGAAAGCGAATTCCGAATAGAGCGCGACCTCGCGCACATCGCTGACGCTGTTGCCGGTGATGTGGATGTTCGAGGCCGAGTTGCCGCGCACGGCGGAGTAATCGCAATTTTTGATGCGATTGCCGCGCACGATGACGTTGCCGGCGCGGAACGCGTTGATGGCGTTGCCGTACTGGCCGGAGCCGCCGGGACCGGCCTTGATGTCCTCGATGCGGTTATCAGCGACCAGCGTGCCGTCGTCGCCGATGGCCGTGCGCAGGATCTCGATGCCATTGTCGTTGGTGCCGGTGATGGTGTTGTGGGAGACGCTGAGACCCCTGGCGTCGAACGACACCACTGCCGTCACCGCGATGTTGGTAAAGATGTTGCCCGAGATGTCGCCGGAGACCTGCTCGAGCCAGATGCCGCTGCCACCGGAGCCGGTGATCGCGCAATCGGTGATGCGGACGTCGCGTCCGCCGAGGATCTGGATCAGCCCGCGTCGCGTCGGCAGCGGAATGCCGCTGCCGTCAAAGGTGATGCCGGAAATGCCGATTGCATCGGAGCCGTCGCTCTGGATCGCCGACGCCCCGCCGGTGAAAACGAATTTTGTTGCGCCGCGCACGCCGATCAGTTGCGCGCCGTTTGGCAGACGCAACAGTCCCGTGCGGTAGATGCCGGGTGGCAGCGCCAGCGGCATCTGCGCCCGCGCGGCCTCGTCGATCGCACGCTGGAGCGCGCGGGTCTGATCCTCGCTGCTGCCGGGCCGCACTCCATATTGCGTGGCATCGCGGCCGAGCAGCGACGTCAGCGGCGCTGCGCGCGCGGCGTCGGCTGGTATCGCGAGCGCGCCGGCGATGCCTGCGGTCGATGCTCCGATGAGATGGCGGCGATTGAGGTCCATGGATGCGTCCTCCGGCGGACGCGGGGGCCCGCAGCGGTTAGGTAGCGCAAAAACGGGACCGCGCGGCTGGGGCCATGAGGATAGTTCACGGTAGGGTTAAATGTTTACGCAGTCGTGTTCCGAGCCTTCCGTGCCAGCTGTACCATCTCCATCAGCATCGCTTCCCCGGCGTCCACCAGTTCCTCCAGCGTGATCCGCGGCGCGCCCTTGCGGCGCACGGCGCCACTGCGCGCGAGCAGGGGAATATGGATGAACGCCGCAAGCTGCGGCCCGCCGGCCCTGACGTTTTCGATCGCGCGCCAGCTCAGGTAATTGCAGAGATAGGCGCCGGCATCTCGCGAGGGGCGCGCGTCGATGCCGGTGAGGCGCGCGGCGCGCAGCAGCCTTGCGGTATGCGGGCCGAACGTCAGCGCGTCCGCATTGCCGGCGATGCCGCGCTTGCTCGAGCGGGTGTTGGCGGCATCGGGCCAGAGCATGGTGACGGCATTGCGCGCGCGGCTCTCGATGCGCAGATAGGGTGTGCGTGCGGCGAGGCCGAACATCAGCAGCGCATCCGGCTTCTCTTTCGCGAGCACCTCCGGCAATTGCCGGTCTACCGCAGCATAGGTGACCGGGAAGATGTGGCTGGAGATCGCGGCATCGTCGAGTGCGGGTCGGCGCAATTGCGCCAGCCGGGCGACCAGTGGCTGGGTCGGATTGTAGGGTGCGCCGGGAAACGGGCCGAAGCCGGTGAGGAGAATGCGGAGCTTGGCGCTCATTGCAGCAACTCCAGGATCTTTTCGGCGGCGAGCGCCGGCGTGAGATGGCCGTCGGCGACCTCAGTCTCGATCTTCCGGACCTTGGTCCGCACCGACGCCTCGCTGCGCAACCGTGCCAGCATGCGCTGCTCCAGCATCGACCACATCCATTTCACCTGCTGCTCACGCCGCCGTGCGGCGAAGTCGCCGGATGCATTCATCGCCTTGCGGTGATCGAGGACTTTCTGCCAGATCTTCGCGATGCCGTCCCCGGTCAGCGCCGAATAGGTCTCGACCGGCGGATGCCAGTGCTCGGAGCGTGGCGTCAGGATATGCAGCGCGCCGCGATAATCGGCGGCGGTGATGTTGGCGCGCTTGAGATTGTCGCCGTCGGCCTTGTTGATCGCGATCATGTCGGCGAGCTCCACCAGGCCCTTCTTGATGCCCTGCAATTCGTCGCCGCCGCCCGGCAGCATCAAGGCCAGGAAGAAATCGGTCATGTCGCAGACCGCGGTCTCGGACTGGCCGATGCCGACCGTTTCCACCAGCACGACGTCGAAGCCGGCCGCCTCGCACAGCAGCATCGCCTCGCGTGTCTTGGCCGCGACGCCGCCGAGCGTGCCCGAGGCCGGCGAGGGCCGGATGAAGGCGTCGTCGGAGGCCGACAGGCGGGCCATCCGCGTCTTGTCGCCGAGGATCGAGCCGCCGCTCCGCGCCGACGACGGATCGACCGCGAGCACCGCGACCTTGTGGCCTTGCTCGATGAGATGGGTGCCGAGCGCGTCGATGGTGGTGGACTTGCCGACGCCGGGCGAGCCGGTGATGCCGACGCGGACCGCCCTGCCGGTATCGGACAAGAGCATCTGCACCAGCTCGCGCGCCAGCGCGTGATGATCGCTGCGCCGGCTCTCGACCAGCGTGATGGCCCGCGCCAGCGCCGCGCGGCTGCCGGCGCGAAGGTCATGGGCGAGGGATTTGATGTCCAGTGAAGGCTTTTTCTCAACCATGCCCTGCTTTACAACGCCCCCGCGGGGCAGGCGAGGGCCGCCCGCCCGATATCACCGGGATGTCGCCGCCACCCCCGTCCGCACCGGTTTCACCTTCCGCCACGCCCAGACCATCACCGGCCACAGCAGCGCCCCGATCGCCATGGCAGCGAGGATCGCAGCGACCGGGCGTTCGAAAAACGGCAAAATGCTGCCGTCCGACTTGATCAGCGAGGTGACGAAAGCCTGCTCGACCATGGTGCCCATGACGATGCCGAGCACCATCGCGGCGACGGGATAGCCGTTTGCTTCCATGACATAGCCGATCACGCCGAAGGCGGCGACGGTGACGACGCCGAACATGTTGTTGCCGATCGCGAACGAGCCGACCGCGCAGCACAGCATGATGATCGGCATGATAGCGGAGCGCGGTGCCAGCAGGATGTAGGCGGCAACCCGGATCATGGCGATGCCGAGCGGGATCATCAAAATGTTTGCGATGATGAACATCAGATAGATCGCGTACATGCTCGACGCTTTCTCGGTGAACAGCGTCGGTCCCGGGTTCAGCCCCTTCATGTAGAGCACGCCGATCGCGATCGCCGCGATGGTGTCGCCGGGGATGCCGAACAGCAATGATGGCACCCAGCCCGAGGCGATGCTGGCATTGTTGCTGGCGCCGGCCTCGACCAGGCCTTCGACATGGCCGGTGCCGAACTTTTCCGGTTCCTTGGAGAAGCGCTTCGACATCGCGTAGGACACCCAAGCGGCCATGTCGGCGCCGGCGCCGGGCAGCACGCCGATGATGATGCCGACGATGTTTCCGCGCGTCATCTGCCAATGGTATTTCTTGGTCAGCTTCCACTGGCCGGCCATGATGCTTCCGAATTTGCGCCGCGGCAGCGGCGGCGGCTCGGGGGTCAGCATTGCGCGCATCACCTGGGCCACCGCGAACACGCCCACCAGCGCGGGGATCGGCTCGATGCCGCCGAACAGATCGGTGAGGCCGAAGGTGAAGCGCGGCACGCCGCCGGGATTCTCGATGCCGACGCAGGAGACCAGCAGGCCGAGGAACATGCCGGCGATTGCCTTTACCGGCGAGGAGCGCGCCACCAGCGTCGCGCACATCAGGCCGAGCAGCGCCAGCCAGAAATACTCGAAGGTCGAAAACGACAGCGCGATCTCGGCCAGCGGCGGCGCCAGGATCATCAGCGACAGCACGCCGGCGATGCCGCCGACGGCCGAGAACCACACGCCGGCCCCGAGCGCCAGCTCGGCCTGCCCCTTGCGGGTCATGGCGTAGGCTTCGTCCGCATAGGCGGCGGAGGCGGGCGTTCCCGGGATGCGCAGCAGCGCGCCGGGAATGTCGCCGGAGAAGATCGCCATCGAAGACGCGGCGACGATGGTCGCAATCGCCGCGATCGGCGAGAGGTAGAAGGTGACGGGGACGAGCAGGGCGGTTGCCATCGTCGCCGACAGGCCCGGCAGCGAGCCGATCACGAGCCCGTACACCGAGGCTGCGAACATCGCGATGATGACCTCCCAGGTGGAGATCAGTGCGAACGCTTCAATCAGGGTTTTCAGCATGGGGTCACCAGGGCGTCGGCAACAGGCCGGCGGGCAGCGGCACGCGCAGCAGCTTGCCGAAGATCAGGTGGATGGCGAACGGCGACAGCGCTGCGAGCGGCAGCGCCAGCTTCCACTTCGCCCCCAACGCGGTCGAGGTGACGTAGACCATGATCGCCGCGGTGATGATGAAGCCGAGCCGGTCGGCCGCGACCACGTAGAACAGCAGCAGCGCCGGGGGCAGCAGCGCGCGCAGGCTGTACAACTTTCCCTGTGGCGGCGGGGCAGCCGCTGCCTGGCCAGCCTCGAGCGGGATCAGCTCTTCCGCCTCCTCGAAGGTGTGGCCGATCCCGAACACGATCGCGAGCCCGCACAGCGCAAGCCCAATGCCGATCACGAGCGGAAATACGTTGGGGCCGACCGGCTGCCCGGGCACCGGCGGCAGCAGCCAGCCGCCATAGGCGGCTGCTGTGCCGAGCACGACGAGAAACGATCCCGTGACCGAGTCGGGAAGACGCATGGGAGAATCCTATGTGAGGTATTCTCTCTCTCCCCGCGCGGGAGGAGAGAGAGGCGATCAGCGCGTGTAGTCGGGAAATGATTCCAGGGTCACGCCTTGCTCAGACCCGCCGCCTTCATCGCTTCGCCCATCTGGGCGTCGCCCTTGTCCATGAAGCTTGCGAACTGGCCGGCATCGCCCCACACGGTGCCGAAGCCGCGATTGCTCATGAAGTCCTTGAACTCGGCGGAGTCGTAGACCTTCTGCAGCGCCGCGGTGAGCTTGGTTGCGATCTCCGGCGGTAGGTTCTTCGGCCCGGCGATGCCGCGCCAGGCGCCGGTCGCGTAGTCGATGCCCATCGCCTCCTTCAGCGTCGGCACGTCCTTGAAGATCGGATTGCGCGCCGGCGCCATGATGGCAAGGCTCCTGGCCTTGCCGGCCTCGATGATGGCGCGGGCTTCCGGCACCGAGCAGGTGGTCAGGTCGAGGCCGCCGGCGGCGAGGTCCTGCATCGCGGGTGCGGCGCCGTTCGACGGCACCCAGGCGACCTGGTTGGCGGGCAGGCCCATCGCCTGCATCCAGCCGACCAGCGCGAGGTGCCAGATCCCGCCCTGGCCGGTGCCGGAAGCCTTGAACTTGCCGGGAGGGGCCGCCTTGATGGCTTCGGCGAGTTCCTTCACCGTCTTGTAAGGCGAGGAGGAGGAGACCTGGATGCCCGGGGGATCTTCGTTCATCAGCGCCAGCGGGGTGTAGCTCTTCGGCGCCAGCTCGGTCAGCCCTTGCCAGTGCATCATCGAGATTTCGACCGTGAGCATGCCGATGGTGTAGCCATCGGGCTGCGCGGTCGCGATCGCGGTATGGCCGACGACGCCGGAGCCGCCGGTGCGATTGACCACGTTGAAGGGCTGGCCGAGATCCTTCTCCAGAAGCGCCGCGACAATGCGCGCAGTCGCGTCGGTACCGCCGCCCGCGCCCCAAGGCACGATCACGGTGACGGGCCGCGCCGGGTACGCTTGTGCAAGTGCGGGTGTGAGGCCGAATGCGGCGGATGCCGCGACTGCGGCAGATGAAGCCGCAAAGGTGCGGCGCGTAATCTTGGACATCAATGCCTCCCAGCGGCGCCCATGATTTCGGGCGCTCTTGTCAATGGCGACATTCTAGTCGGCTTTGCAGCGCCCCTGCAAGGTAGCGCTACCAACGCTCTGCGAGCAACTTGTAGCTCAACACGATCACTGCGGCTCGTCCGCGTCGCTCTTCGGCCGCGCGCCGCCGAAGATGCGGGTGCCTTCCGCGGTGAGATAGGGCTTCAGCGTTTCCCACGGCACGAATGCGACATATTCGCCCTCGGCGCAGGGGCCGACTGCGTAGGGCGGATAGTGGAAGGTGAGCCCTGAACTCTTGCCCGCGTCGGTTGAGGGCGCGAGCGTCACCGCGCCGATCTTGAGCAGGCTCGGTGCGAGCTCCTTAAACCACTCGTCGGTCGCGGTCTCGCCGGCGCCGCGCTTCTTCTTCTCGGTTTTCAGTGAGGCGATCACCGCCTGCACCATCGCCTTCATGGCCGGGCCGTTGTCGGCGGTCTCGGTGAAGAACGGGCGGATGGAGATGCGCTTGTTCTCCGCCCTGTCCCACAGGACCGTGTTCACGTCGGAATTGGGATGGGCGCCGTGGGTGTCCATGTAGTCGTTGCGGAGAATGCTGACATAGCGGTCGGCGACGACGGAGCGGACCGCATATTTGCGCTCAAAGTCCCAGCCGCCTTGCTTGAAGAACTGCGGATCCTCTTTGCGCGAGGCGGCGGCTTCCGCCGCGTTCTTGTCGAGCCACTTCCTGCCTTCGGCTAGGCAATCCGCCGCCAGCGTCGGGGCAGCCTTGACCTTGTCGTCGAGGAAGACGCGGGCCTCGATGCTCTTGGTCTTGATGACCGCGTCGGGCTTGGGGTCAGCGGCATGGGCGGTAGCCAACAACGCGCTGCAGGCTGCGACCACGATTAGCGCGCGCATGAAGGCTGGCGCGGAAAATATCACGCACTGTCCTTTCAAAGAGCGATGGCGACCTACTCCGCCGCCTCGCTATGCCCGAGGCGGGCGTTCAGCTTGCGGATCAGCTCTTCGGCCGCGTCCGCAATCACCGTGCCCGGTGGGAAGATCGCTTCCGCGCCGGCCGCGTAGAGCGCGTCGTAATCCTGTGGCGGCACCACGCCGCCGACGATGATCATGATGTCGTCGCGGCCCTGCTTCTTCAGCGCGGCTTTCAGTTCGGGCACGGCAGTGAGATGGGCGGCCGCGAGCGAGGAGACGCCGAGAATGTGGACGTCGTTCTCGACCGCCTGGCGCGCGGCTTCGTCGGCAGTCGCGAACAGCGGCCCGATGTCGACGTCGAAGCCGATATCGGCGAAGGCCGACGCGATCACCTTCTGGCCGCGGTCGTGGCCGTCCTGGCCGATTTTTGCGACCAGGATGCGCGGGCGGCGGCCTTCCGCCTCCTCGAAGGCATCGATCAGCGCCTGAACCTTCTCGACCCGGTTACCCATGCTGGACGCCTCCCGCTTGTAGACGCCGGTGATGGATTTGATCTCGGCGCGGTGCCGGCCGAACACCTTCTCCATCGCGTCCGAGATCTCGCCGACGGTTGCCTTCGCGCGCGCGGCGTCGATGGCGAGCGCCAACAGATTGCCGTTGCCTTCGCCGGCCGAGCGCGTCAGCGCGGCGAGCGCGGCCTCGACGTCCTTCTGGTTGCGTTCGGACTTCAGCCGCGTCAGCTTGTCGATCTGGAGCCGGCGGACATTGGTATTGTCGACCTTGAGGATATCGATCGGAGCTTCGTCCGTCGGCTTGTATTTGTTGACCCCGATCACCGCCTGCTTGCCGGCATCGATGCGGGCCTGGGTCTTGGCCGAGGCTTCCTCGATGCGCAGCTTCGGTAGGCCGGCCTCGATCGCCTTGGCCATGCCGCCGAGTTCCTCGACCTCCTGGATGTGGCCCCAGGCCTTGGCGGCGAGGTCGCGCGTGAGACGCTCGACATAATACGAGCCGCCCCAGGGATCGATGATGCGGGTGGTGCCGCTCTCCTGCTGCAGGAAGAGCTGGGTGTTGCGGGCAATGCGCGCCGAAAAGTCGGTCGGCAAAGCGAGCGCCTCGTCGAGCGCGTTGGTGTGCAGCGACTGGGTATGACCCTGCGTCGCCGCCATCGCTTCCACCGTCGTGCGCATCACGTTGTTGAAGACGTCCTGCGCGGTCAGCGACCAGCCGGATGTCTGGCAATGCGTGCGCAGTGACAGCGAGCGCGGATCCCTGGGGTTGAACGGCTTCAGCAGCTTCGCCCAGAGCAGCCGCGCGGCGCGCATCTTGGCCACTTCCATGAAGAAGTTCATGCCGGTCGCCCAGAAGAACGACAGGCGCGGCGCGAAGCGGTCGACATCGAGGCCCGCCGCAAGGCCGGCGCGAAGATATTCGACTCCGTCGGCCAGCGTATAGGCGAGTTCGAGGTCCTGCGTCGCCCCGGCCTCCTGCATGTGATAGCCGGAGATCGAGATCGAATTGTATTTCGGCATTTTTTGCGAGGTATACGCAAAAATGTCCGAGATGATCCGCATCGAGGGCGCAGGCGGATAGATATAGGTGTTGCGCACCATGAACTCTTTCAGAATGTCGTTCTGAATGGTCCCTGAGAGCTTCTCCGGCGGCACACCCTGTTCCTCGGCGGCCGCAACGTAGAGCGCGAGGATCGGCAGCACCGCGCCGTTCATGGTCATGGACACGCTCATCTGGTCGAGGGGAATCCCCGCAAACAGCGTGCGCATGTCGTAGATGGAATCGATGGCGACGCCGGCCATGCCGACGTCGCCGCCGACGCGCGGATGGTCGCTGTCATAGCCGCGATGGGTGGCGAGATCGAACGCGACCGAGAGGCCCTTCTGTCCGGCCGCGAGATTACGGCGGTAGAACGCGTTGGAGTCCTCCGCCGTGGAGAAGCCGGCATATTGCCTGACGGTCCAGGGCTGGTTGACATACATGGTCGGGTAGGGGCCGCGCAGATAAGGCGCGATGCCCGGATAAGTCTCGAGGAAGTCGAGCCCGGACAGGTCGGCCTCGCTATAAGCGGGCTTCACCAGAATGCCCTCGGGCGTCAGCCACGGCTCGGCGCTGCCTGATGGCGCGGCGCTTGTGGTGCGCTCGAAGGCGATGTCTGCGAAATCAGGAATGCGGCTCATGGTTTCAACCATATCATGGGCGCTCAATCATGGTCGGGATGCTGATGGCTGACGATGGTTGCCATCTTCTCCGGCCCGTAATTCTGCTGCGTGGTCTGGCTTGGTAGATTGGCGATCCCGACCACCCAGCCGAGACGGGACTCGGAACCGAACTGCCGCGTCGGCACCACGTGATCGGCGCGGTCGAACGCGCCGGTCATGATCTCGATCCGGTCGCCGTCGATGCGGCCAAAGCTTAGCGGCGTGCCGCAGGCGGCGCAAAAGCCGCGCTCGGCGATGGAGGAGGAGCGGAAGAACGACGGCTTCCCCTTGGTCCATGCAAAGTCCGTCTTGTTGATGTCGGCAAAAGAGGCGAACGGCGCGCCGCTGGCTTTCTGGCACATCCGGCAGTGGCAGATCGAAACCCTGTTCGGCGCCGTCATGACTCCAAAGCGCACTGCCCCGCATTGGCAGCCGCCGGTGAGAACTGGTTTGCTGGCTTCGGTCATGCCTGCTCCATTCGTCGATAGGCGTCTTGCAATGTCGCAAGCGCGTCGCCGCCGGCGAAGACGAAACCGGTGACGCCGGCTGCACGTAGCGCCGCCTCGTCATCGGTCGGGCAGCCAGCCAGATAGATAAGTCGGGCGCCGGCGGTTTGCAGGGCCTGCGCCGCGGCTTCGGCGTGTTCCGCATAGACCTTGTCGCTGGAACAAAGGCAGGCGAGCCCGGCACCGGAGGCCTTGAAGGCGGCAGCTAACTGGGCCGAATCGGCGAAGCCCTGGCTGTCGACGGCCTGGCTGTCGACGGCCTGGATGCCGCCGGTCTCGAACAAGCTCTTGGCAAAGGTCGCGCGCGCCGTGAAATCGGCGGGCGTGCCGAGATTGGCCAAGAACACTTTCGGCCGCGCGCCGTGTGCCTTCAAGGCCGCATCGGATTTGTCGCGCAGCGCCTCGAACGGTTCCGCAAGCCGGATCGGCGGCAGCGGGTCGAACTTGTATTTTTGCTCGCCATAAGGCGCCAGCGCGATCGGCGTCGCCTTCAGCACCATCGTCTCGTTCTCGTGCAGGTTCGGAAACTCACTGGCGCCGGTCAGCACGTCGCGGCGTTTTGCGATGTTGGCGTCGCGGGCTTTTCGCGCGGCCGCGACCTTGCTCTGGAACAGGCCCTGCTGAAGCGCAGCGAAGGCGCCGCCGGCTTTCTCGCTCTCCTGGAATAGCGCCCAGGCGGCGTCGCAGAGCTGGCCCGTCAGAGTCTCGATGCCGCCTGCGCCTGCCGCGGGATCGCTGACCTTGGCGAGATTGCTCTCTTCCAGCAGCACGAGCTGCGTATTGCGCGCCACGCGCCGCGCGAACGGAT
The DNA here is from genome assembly GCF_023100925.1 of Bradyrhizobium sp. 40. Taxonomy (NCBI): domain Bacteria; kingdom Pseudomonadati; phylum Pseudomonadota; class Alphaproteobacteria; order Hyphomicrobiales; family Nitrobacteraceae; genus Bradyrhizobium; species Bradyrhizobium sp. 40. The sequence continues at coordinate 5,140,110 of NZ_CP064688.1, read as the reverse complement.
CGGGCAGGCCGAGCGCGAGCGTATGCGGCAGCACGGTGATCGCGTTGGCGCCGGCAAGGCCGGCCGCAAACGTCGCCATGGTCGCGCGCAGCATGTTCACATAGGGATCGCGTTGCGTCAGCATGCGCCAGGCGGTATCGGCGGCGATGAACAGCGGTTTTGGCGCGAGCCCGCACGCCGTCTCGATACGCGCCCACAGCAGCCGCAAGGCGCGGAATTTTGCCATGGTGAGGAACTGATCTGCATCCGCGGCAAGCCGCGCATAGACCATGCCCTGCGCCTGCTCCAGCGGAACGCCCGCGCCCTCGATCGCGCGCAAATAGGCGATGCCGCAGGCGAGCACGAAGGCGAGCTCCTGCACCTCCGAGCCACCGGCATCGTGGACGACGCGTCCGTCGGCTGATGCGAACGGTCCCTTGAAGCCGAGCGCGGCGAGGCCCTTGATGCCGCCGGTGACGGCCGGAACGATCTCGTCCCAGGTATAGGGGCTGTGGCCCCACACCGCGCCGGCCGCAAGCGGGTCGAGCCCGAAGCGGATGTCGCAGGCCGCGGGATCGATGCCGTTGCTCTTCACATATTCCGCGACGTGGACCGCCGCCATCCGCGATTGCGGACCGATCTCGAGCTCCAGCCCGATGCCGGCGTCGAGATGGACGTCCTTCAAGATCTTCGCGATTGCGTCTGCGGTCGGTTCCAGCCCGAAACCGTGAGCGGCATTGCCGCCGGCGAACACCAGCGCAAGCCCTGTCGCGCCATTTTCGAGATCGGTCAGTGCCTGTGCATTCGCTGCACTTGCATCGGGATGGTCGATCCGCTGCATGATCTGCCAAGGTGCTGCCGCCGGCCGACCCACCACGGGCGCAACGCCTTTGGCGCGCGGATAGAGCGGATCGATCCTGATTCCGTCATAGGTCTTGCCGACCAGCTTCTCGAACGGCGCGCCCTTCAGCACGCCATCGACCAGCTTGCGCCAGTCGTCGACGGTCGCCTTGGGAAAATCCGCCGCCAGCGGCAGGTCGTCAGTCGCGGAGGTCATGCGGCGAAGGGCTCCCGAAAAATCTTGTTGTTCGCAGGCGAAATTGCCACGGCCGGCCGTCCCTGCAAACGGTTGTTTTTGGTTAACCGGTATCCGGAAGCCGCTCAATGCCTTGTGTCGAGACGCTGGCGAGACCGTCACGGACACGAATGCCTGCGATCACGCGGTCGGGCGCGATCTCGGCCAGCGGCACCAGCACAAAGGCGCGCTCGAACAGGCGCGGATGCGGCAGGGTCAGATCGGGCTTCTGCATCGACACATCGTCATAGGCGATCATGTCGAGATCGAGCGTGCGCGGGCCCCAGCGCCGCTCCTTATCGCGCGAGCGGCCGAATTTCTGCTCGACCTTCTGCATCACGAACAGCAGCGCATGCGGATCGAGATCGGTCTCGATCTCGATGCAGGCGTTGATGAAGGGAGCCTGGTCCTCGTCGCCCCAGGGCGGGGTCGTATAGTCCGACGAGCGCGCGATCAACGCAGCCTGCGCCATGCCGCAGATATGGGCGATCGCCTTCTGGAACGTCGCGCGGACATCGCCGACATTGCCGCCGAGCGCGATCAGAACGCTTGCCATGTCAGGGGTGCCGCGAACGCGTCAGCATGATTCCGACGTCGTCGAAGATCGCGGCGATCGGCGCATGCGGCTTGTGCACGGTGATCTTCACGGCGCGGATACGCGGGAAGTGCGACAGGATGGCATCGGCGACCGCGCCGGCCGCGCGCTCCAGCAGCTTGTAATTGGTGTTCTTGAAGGCCGCGGTGGTCGTCGCCACGACGTCGGCGTAAGACACGGTGTCGGCGAGCCGGTCGCTGCGCGACGGCTCCGACAGGTCGGTATAGAGCTCGAGGTCGATGACAAAACGCTGGCCGACCTCGGTCTCGTGCTCCATCACGCCGTGGCGGGCATGGATCGACAGGCCGCTCACGAAGATCGTATCGGTCATGGCTTGCTCTCGATTGCGTGCGCCACTCGCAGGGCCTGCAAGGTCTCGGCGACGTCGTGTGTCCGGATGATTTTCGCGCCGCGCTGCGCGGCGATCAGATGCGCGGCGATCGAGCCGGCGAGCCGCTCTGTCGGCCCCGACGGCGACACCGAGGCGATGAAGCGTTTTCGCGAGGCACCAACGAGGATCGGCAGGCCAAACATGTCGAGCTCGCGAAGTCGCGCCAGCGCAATCATGCTCTGTTCGGCTGTCTTGCCGAAGCCGATGCCGGGATCGAGCACGATCTTGTCGCGGGCGATGCCGGCTTTTGCCGCGATCTCCAGCGAACGCAGGAAAAACGCTTTCATGTCCACGACGATATCGATGGCGGGATCGACGCTGTCGCGGTTGTGCATGACGATGACGGGGGCGCTTCTCGCGCCAATCAGCGGCGCCATGGCGGCATCGCGCTGCAGGCCCCAGACGTCGTTGGCGATCGCCGCGCCCTGATCGAGCGCGAAGGCCACCACTTCCGCCTTCATGCTGTCGATCGAGACGGGCACACCGAGCGCCACGATCTCCGATAGCACCGGCCGCAGCCGCGCCAGCTCGTCTTGCGCCGTGACCGGCCGAGCGCCCTTGTAGGGCCGGGTGGACTCGGCACCGATATCGATGATGTCGACCCCGACCTCGATCATCGCCCGTGCCCGCGCGAGCGCCTGCTCGGGCGCGATGAATTCGCCGCCGTCGGAGAATGAATCCGGAGTGACGTTGAGCACGCCCATGACCGCCGGGATCGGCCGCTCCAGCAGCGTCCGCAGCACGTCAGGCCCGACTGAACCGGCCGCCGGGACGGATGGAGAGGGCGAGGCATTCATGCGGCCCGCTTTAGCGGTCGGGGAGGGGGGATTCAAGGCGGGATTGGGGGCGATCCAGTCGCCCAATGCACTCCGGGGCCGGTGAGGGCGCGATGCTCTTGCCACGCTCCGTCATTACGAGCGTAGCGAAGCAATCCAGGCTGCCGCTGCGGAGGGACTCTGGATTGCTTCGCTGCGCTCGTAATGACGGCCGGGAAGGAGCGGTGCTCTATCTGCCCAGCCTTGTCCCCGGATCAATATGAAATCTTCGGCGGCAGCTTTTTCGCCTTGGCGATGATGTCGCCGACCGACTTTTCCGAGGGCAGGATGCGGAGGAGCTTTTTCTTCTCGTTGGCATCCCGCATGCTCTGGGCCAGCCTTGCCGGATTTCGGTAGGCGAGCTCGCGCACGGTGGTGACGCCGGCGGCCCGGACCAGGCCGACCTTGGCCCGGCCCATGCCGGGGATGCGCATGTAGTCGGAGACGTTGGCCCATTCCAGCAGCAACTGCTCGCTGATGCCGGTCTTGGCGGAGAGCGCCTTGCGGCCCTTCACGGTCGAAGCCGCCTCGAGCAACGCATCGGTGGTGCGGATACCCTGCGCCTTCAACTTGTTGGCGGCAAAGGCCGACAGGCCCTCAATCTCGGAGATCGGATATGTCATGATACTCGATGTGAAATGCGCAGGCGTCAGGCGAACTGGCTGAGGCCCGGGGTCCCCGCGATGATCTTGCCCATCTGATCCGCTCCGATTTTGTCTCGGCCGAAGCGAAAAAGTTCACGGGCGATGTTCTGAATCTCGGACATGCCAAGTCCCAGGCCCATCAGGCGCGTGCCGACCGCCATCAGGCCGCCGCCCATCAGCCGCGACAGTCCTGCGCCGCTGCGGGACGCCTCGATTGCCGCTTCTGCACCTGGAATCTGGTCGATCAGGACCTGGACGCTGTCGGAAGGACCCTCGTTGCGGAGGAAGCCCAGGATAATGCCGGCGGTCTTTTCAGCGACAGCACCATCTATGCTGGCGTTTGTCGCCAGCCGCCCGATCAGCTCGTCCATATGGCCGCCCCTCAGCCGGTTCACATGCCGGAGTATTGCTTTCGAAAATGATCTTGAGCCGGTGTGATGTGAAATACAAGCGATGAACGCCGTCAACGTTCCGATTCATTCTCGAACGCGCGAGAAGTGTTGCAGCGATGCAAGGGCGGAGATGAAATCGGCAGAAAAATGCCGCGATGCGAATGCGTCGTTCCTACTTTCGGCGGATGTCACTCGCATGTTTCCGACGATGTCGCATGCCCGGAGCGCGTTGAATGGTTTCAATCAGCGCGCGATATGCGTTAAACTACGGAACTGGTGCATTCGAGTTTCGATATGCGAAACAAGGCAGAGAGATCAGGGCATAATGACCGCACAGGACAGCAAGCTCGGTGATACCGACGACAAGATCTTCGTCGGTAAAGGAAGCGAGCAGGCATGGCTGACGCTGGCGTTCGCCAATCGCCACGGCCTCGTCACGGGTGCAACCGGAACCGGCAAGACAGTCTCGCTGCAAGTGATGGCAGAAGGATTTGCGCGCGCTGGTGTTCCAGTGTTCGCGGCCGACATCAAGGGCGACCTCTCAGGCATCTCCGAAGTCGGCGAAGCCAAAGATTTCATCGTCAAGCGCGCCACCGAGATGGGACTGACGTTCCAGCCCGACCAGTTCTCGACGGTGTTCTGGGACGTGTTCGGCGAGCAGGGCCACCCGGTGCGGGCGACCGTCACGGAAATGGGCCCGCTGCTGCTCGCACGTATGCTCGACCTGAACGACGTGCAGGAAGGCGTGCTCAATGTCGCCTTCCGTGTCGCCGACGACAACGGGCTGACGCTGATCGACATGAAGGATCTGCGCGCGCTGCTCGATGCCATCGTCCCCGATGCCGGCAAGAAGGGGGCGGATGCCGAGGAGAGTCCGCTTGCCGAGATCAAGAAAGCGGCGCAAGGTTTTGGCAACGTCACCAAGGCCACGGTCGGCACCATCCAGCGCCAGCTTCTGGTGCTGGAGAACCAGGGCGCCACCAAATTCTTCGGCGAGCCGGCGCTGACGCTGAAAGACTTCATGAAGACCGACCGCGACGGCCGCGGCATGGTCAACATCCTCGTCGCCGACAAGCTGCTGCAGAGCCCACGGCTTTACGCGACATTCCTGCTGTGGATGCTGTCGGAGCTGTTCGAAGAGCTGCCCGAGGCCGGTGACCTGCCCAAGCCGAAGCTGGTCTTCTTCTTCGACGAGGCGCATCTGCTGTTCAACGACGCGCCCAAGGCGCTGATGGACAAGATCGAGCAGGTGGTGCGCCTGATCCGCTCCAAAGGCGTCGGCGTTTATTTCGTCACGCAAAACCCGGTCGACGTGCCCGACCGCGTGCTCGGACAATTGGGCAACCGGGTGCAGCACGCGCTCCGCGCCTTCACCCCACGCGACCAGAAGGCGGTCGCCGCCGCGGCCCAGACCTTCCGGCCCAACCCGAAGCTCGACACTGCCAAGGTGATCATGGAGCTCGGCAAGGGCGAGGCGCTGGTGTCCTTTCTCGAAGGCAACGGCACGCCGGCGATGGTCGAGCGAGTGATGATCCGGCCGCCATCGGCCCGGATCGGACCGATCACGCCGGAAGAGCGCAAGGAGATCATGGATGCAAGCCCGGTGAAGGGCAAATACGACACCGCCGTCGATGCGGAGTCCGCCTACGAGATGATTCAGAAGCGCATTGCCGGCACGGCTGCGACTGCCGATCCAGGCGCGGCTGGCGGAAATGGAGGCGGCGGCATCCTCGGCCAGATCGGCTCGATCGTCGGCACCATCTTCGGTACCAACGTCAAGCGCGGCCGCCTCTCGACGGGGCAGGTCATCGCGCGCGACATGACCCGATCGGTCACCAATCAGGTGATCGGGGGGATGGCCGCCAATATCGGCAAGTCGGTCGCCGGCCAGCTTGGTGGCTCGATCGGCCGCACGCTGGTCCGCGGCGCGCTCGGCGGCTTGCTGCGCAGGTAGGCAGAAAGCCTCGTTTGAGGCAATTCATCCGCAGACCCGCCGCTTGTGCGCGGCGGGTACAAATTCGGGTGATCAGGACTCTCCAAGCGTCCGTTGGTCTGCTAGGTGCTATGGCTCCTGACTGGACCACATCGTGACCTCACCTGAATCTTTCGTCCGACCCGGCGCATTCCGAAACCTGTCGTTGCGTGCGCCGCTCGACCTGCTCTTCCTGCTCTGCTGCTTCATCCTGGCCGCCGACGTCCTCGGTCCCGAGATCTTCGGGCACGGCAAGACCAAGGATTACGGGCTGTGGTACTGGGCTGGGCGGCAGGTCTTGCAGGGTGGGCCGCTCTATCCCGGCGACATCCATGAGTACTTCGAGTTCATCTACCCACCGCTGCCGGCAATCCTGCTGGCGATCCCGAGTTGGTTCGGCAAGGTCGCGCTCTACACCGTGCTGTCGATCCTTAATATTGTGGCGTGGTGGTACACGGGAATGTTTTCCAACGCCATGACTGGTTCGGGCCACAGGCCCGGCCCCTGGCTGGAGGCGCTGCCCGCTCTCGTCACCGTGACTTTTGTGTTCGACATGTTCGATCTCGGCCAGCCGAACCTCGTCCTGCTGGCGATGATGCTCTACGGCTTCTGGAGCTTGCAGCATCAGCGCTCCTGGCTTGCAGGCTTCATGTTCGCGCTCGCCACCGCCATCAAAGTGTTTCCCATTGCGGTGCTGCCCTATCTGGTCTGGCGTCGAAACTGGGGAGCCGCCGTCGCTACGGTCGCCTTCACCGGCATGCTTCTCTATATCGTGCCGGCCCCCATACGCGGCTTCGAGCGCAACGCCGCCGAGGTCAAGTCCTGGTATCAGGGCATGGTCGGGTCGAGCTCCGAAAAGGGATTTGGCCAGCGCGACGAGCAGAACTGGTCGTGGGTGAACCAGTCCCTCATTGCCGTCACGCACCGGCTGGTCCGGCCGATCAACTACAATCAGGAAGATGCCAACAAGCCGCCGCGCACGATGAATGTCATCGACGTCGATTACAGGACGGCGAACTGGATCGTGCTGGCGCTGTCGGCGTTGCTCGGACTCGCCTTCGTCGCGGTCATGCCACGGCAGGGGCAGCGTACGGCGCGGTCGGACGCCGAGGAGCTCGGCATCCTGTTCTGCCTGATGACGGTGGCATCGCCCCTGGCGCGGCAATACTACTTCATGTGGCTGTTCTTCCCGATGACGGTGCTGATGCATCGTGCCGCCTTCGACGAGCGGGCGAACGTGCGCCTGGGAACCTGGCTTTCCCTTGGCGCCGCCGGCATGCTCATGCTGCTGGCACTGCCGTGGTTTCCCAATGTCTTTCAGGCCTGGGGCAATAACCTCGTCGCCACAGCGGTCCTCGCAGCTAGTCTCGCATGGCACATCCGGCATCCGCCGGTTGCGGCTGGCCCCAACGCCGCGGCAGCGCTAAAAGCCGATAGTTCTTGAGAAGACAGCTTGAGCCCCGACGTCTTGGGATTCGAACGCAGGGAATACGACAATGGCAAATGCGCAGCTTCAATCCGTGCTCGACCACATCGACAAGGAGTTCGACAACAGCCTGGAGCGCCTGTTCTCGCTGTTGCGGATCAAGTCGATCTCCGCCGATCCGGCCTTCGCGGCCGATTGCAAGGCGGCGGCCGAGCATCTTGCCAGGGACATCGCGAGCCTCGGCGTTGCGACTGAAGTGAGGCCAACCGCCGGCCACCCCGCGGTCGTCGGCAAGAGCGTCGCGGGCGGCCGGCCGCATGTGCTGTTCTACGGCCACTATGATGTGCAGCCGGTCGATCCGATCGAGCTCTGGCACCGTCCGCCATTTGAGCCTGTTGTGACCGACCATGCCGACGGCCGCAAGATCATCGTGGCGCGCGGCGCCGAGGACGACAAGGGTCAGGTCATGACTTTCGTCGAGGCCTGCCGCGCCTGGAAGAAGGTGACGGGATCGCTGCCGATCGACGTCACTTTCCTGATCGAAGGCGAGGAAGAAGTCGGCTCGAAGAACTTCGTGCCCTTCATCGAAGCCAACAAGGACGAGTTTAAGGCTGACTACGTGCTGGTCTGCGACACCGGCATGTGGGACCGCAACACGCCCGCGATCACGACCTCGCTGCGCGGTCTGCTCTATGAGGAGCTCAAGATCACCGCCGCCAATCGCGACCTGCATTCCGGCGTGTTCGGCGGCAGCGCGATGAACCCGATCCGGGTGCTGACCAAAATTCTCGGCGGGCTGTTCGATGATGACAACCGTATCACCATTCCGGGTTTCTATGACGGGGTGAAGGACACGCCGCCGGACGTTCTCGCGCAGTGGAAGAAGCTCGATTTCACGCCGGACACGTTCCTCAAGCCCGTTGGGCTATCGATACCGGCCGGCGAGAAGGGCAGGCTCCTGGTCGAGCAGGCTTCCACGCGTCCGACCTGTGACGTCAACGGCATCTGGGGCGGTTATATCGGTGAGGGCTCGAAGACGGTGATCCCGTCGCACGCGTCGGCCAAGGTCTCGTTCCGGCTGGTCGAAGGCCAGGATCCCGCGAAGATCCGCAAGGCTTTCCGCGAGTACGTGACGGCGCGCATTCCGGGGGACTGCAAGGTCGAGTTCGGCGACCACTCTGCCGGGCCCGCGATTGCGCTCGACTGGAACATGAAGCCGCTCGCCGCGGCCAAGACCGCGCTGACCGAGGAATGGGGCAAGGAGACCGTGCTGATGGGCTCGGGCGCCTCGATCCCGATCGTCGCGGACTTCAAGCGCACGCTGGGGCTGGATTCGCTGCTTGTTGGTTTCGGCCTCGACGACGACAATATCCACTCGCCGAACGAGAAATACGACCTCCGCAGCTTCCAGAAAGGCATCCGTTCCTGGGCGCGCATCCTCGCGGCGCTGGCGGAGGTGAAGTAGCGGGCGCTCTGTCCTCGTCATTGCGAGCGTAGCGAAGCAATCCAGAATCTCTCCGCGGAGACAGCCTGGATTGCTTCGTCGCTTCGCTCCTCGCAATGACGGGGCCAAATAAAAACGCCGCCCGGAATTGGGCGGCGTTTCATTCCGAAAATGTGTAGAGGGTGTTGAGACCTACCCTACACCAAATCCCGAAAATCTCAAGAGCGGTAGCCCGGAAGCTCGCGGTCCAGCTTGCGCAGCAGTGGCGGCCACACGAGGTTGGTGGCGCGCAACTCGGCGCGGTCGCGGTTGGCGAGCAGCTCGGTGTTCTTGTCGATCGCGACATCGTCGACCGGATAGACCGGCGTGCCCAGCGCGCGCGTACGTACCTGCATCGAGCAGGCCCGCTCAAGGTGATACATGCGCTCGAAGGCCGAGGCCACCGACCGGCCGACCGTCATCGTGCCGTGGTTGCGCAGCAGCATGTGGTTGTGGTCGCCGAGGTCCTTCTGCAGCCGCGGCCGCTCGTCGTGGTCGAGCGCGATGCCTTCGTAGTCGTGATAGGCGAGGTCGTGGGTGACGAGCTGGGCGGTCTGGTTCAGCGGCAGCAGCCCTTCGGCGCTGCTCGAGACCGCGGTGCCGTCGAGGGTGTGGAGATGCAGCACGCAGATGGCGTCCTCGCGCACCTCGTGGATCGCCGAATGGATGGTGAAGCCGGCGGGGTTGATGCTGTACTCGCTCTCGGAGAGCTGGTTGCCGTGCAGATCGACCTTGACCAGGCTCGACGCCGTGATCTCGTCGAACATCAGCCCGTAGGGATTGATGAGGAAATGATGGTCGGGGCCGGGCACGCGCGCGGAGATGTGGGTGTCGACCAAATCGTCCCAGCCGTAGAGCGAGACGAGGCGATAGCAGGCGGCGAGATTGACCCGTTGCTGCCACTCGGCCTCCGTCATGTTCGACGGCACTTCCTTCAGGCGCGCTTCCGCTGGCGACATGGTTGATCTCTCCGAACATCGTTGTTGCGGGGAGGGAGCGTAGTCCTGCCGCGAGCTGCCAGCAAGGCACACAAAGCGCGGCAGTCCAGCGTAGTCCGCATGAGCGAAGCGACATGCGGGGCTGTCTGATAGGCCCCGGATGTCGATGCGCTCACCCGGGCTACGATCCGGAGAAATTTATTACGGTGCCGGGATCGAGAGCAGGCTGGAAATGCTGCTGCCGCGGATGTCGTAGACGCGGGCGAACACCACGTCGTCGCGCTTGATCTCGACCAGCACGGGCGCGGTGAGGCCCTTGCAGTAGAATTCACCGAGCGTCATGGCGAAGTCGGCGGCATTGGAATCCCAGCCGATGGTGAAATCGGGGCCGAGCGCGACCTGGGCGGGGCGCTGCGGACCGCACACGGCGACCTTCCATTTGCGGTTGCGCGGCGGCACTTCCTGGCGTTCGACCAGCTGCTCGCGCAATTCGTCCGAGGCCTGCTTCAGCGCCAGCCCCCAATAATCCAGCATGAAGCGGTCGTCGGCGCCGCGCACGGTGCCGGCGATGTGGTTGAAGTGGGTGTATTGATAGGGATGCAGCCGGATCATCTCGGCGAGCGAAAGCGCCAAGCCAAAGCAGAAGGTGGCGAGCACGACCGGCTGCCAGGTGCGGTGATTGGCGCGCAGCCGCTCCATGGCCCAGCCAAAGGCAACGCCGCCCAGCACCGCCATCGGCGGGATCACGAAGACGAAATGGCGGATGCCGTTGTAGAGCGCCGGCCGCTTCACCATCGCGATCGCCAGCGGCAGCGTCGCGGCGAGCGTGAGCATCAGCATGATGGTCTTGCGGCGGGCGGGAACCTCGCGACGCGGCAGCAGTGCGAAGGTGCCGATCACGGCGCCGAACATCAGCACCAGCATCACCTCGGGCAACTGAAGCGCGAACAGCGTCGGCAGATAGGACCAGGGCATGTCGGGCACGGATACGATCGCGCCGTCGAACATCTCCTTCCAGGGTTTCTCGAAGAAGTGCGAGAAGTAGGTCAGCGCCTCGAAGGGATTGCCGGGCTCCATGATCGACCACGGCCAGATCAGCCCCATCACGAGGTAGCCGAGCACGAGGCCGGGCAGCAGCACGTAGACGACATAAGCGAAGCGGCGGACCGACTCGCGCAGGCCCTCGCTACGCAGTTCCTCCAGGAACAGCGGCATGAAGCCGATCACGGCATAGACCAGCGCAAGGCCGCCGAGGATGCGGGTGCCGAGCGAGAGGCCGGCACCAAGGCCGACGATCAGGATCGTGCGCGGCGAAGGCTGCGGATATTCCTCGGCGAGGCGGACGAGACCCAGCATCAGGATGATCATGGCCACCGCGAAGGGCGCATCCTTCGGGTTCATGAACATGTGGCCGTAGAAGATCGGGCAGAGCGCGAGCAGCAGGAGCGAGGCAAGTCCCGCAAGGGGGCCGCCGATACGGCGGCCGAGCCGCCACGTCACCGCAAGTCCGATCACGCCGACGACGGCGCCGACCAGACGGCGCGTCTCGAACAGCTCGAGCGGAATCACCTTGTGCAGGAGGGCCGCGACCATGTCGAAGCCGCCGCCATACATGTAAAGGTTGGCGAAGGAGAGTGCCGCGGTGTCCTTGAAACCGGAACCGAACATGCGCAGCAGCAGGTCAGCATATTCGGCGTGGGTGTAGTCGTCCCAGCCGAGCCCGTAGTCGCGGAAGGTCAAACCGGCAATGACGGCGACCGCAGCCAGCACCAGCATGGCGAGATCGTCGCAAGTCCGTTCAACCGAGCGCCGCAGAGGCGTGTCGATCGCCGAAGTCGTGATGGATGTCATGGCTATTGGTGACCCGGAATCCCCTCTTGGCCCTGCTGGTGCGCGCGGGCCTGCTCCCCGGAATCCCTATAGCGCAGTTCCATTACCAAGTAATTGGGCATTATGGCTAAATTCCTGATGCAACGCAGCAAATCCGACCAGCTCGAGAGCAGCTTAGAAGTAGCGAGCCGTAGCTGAAGGGAATGTGAATAAGTCCCTGATTTCCTTTCCTTTAGGAACGCAGGCTATAATTCGACGTTGGCGTGGAACACCGGATGACGGTATCGTGGCGTGACGAGTGTCGCGTGTGGCTGCGCGGCCGGGGGTGAGTTCGATGGCGTTGGTATTGTTGATCGCGGGGATTTTCGCCGTTTTGGCGGGCCTCCTTGCGATCCTGTTCGGCTTCACCGTCAGGGAATTCAGTCTCGGCAGTACCCTCATAATCTCCGGCACCATCGGCGTCTGCTCCGGAATGTTACTGGCCGGCCTCTACGTCGTGGTCGCGGAATTGAAGGGCATGGCCCGCCGGCTCGCTGGATCAATCGCACCATCCGACGTTCGGGTCCGGCCCGTACTGCCGGGTCTCGGGATGCCTGGAACGCCTGCCCCCTCGCCTGAGCCGGGCGCGGAGAAGATGGAGCCGGCGCCGCCATTGCCGGCCGCAGGCCCGCCGCCCTGGCAGAACGAAGCAGCCGCGCGCGAGCGACCGCGCGTCGAACCTCCGCCACCGCCGGAAGCTCCGAGCCCGCCTGAGGTTCCGGAGCCGCCGCGCCGGCGCAATTTGCTGTTCGCCTCGACCTCCCGCAAGGAGCGCGAGCGCGCGGAGGCGAAGACCGGCGAGGGCGTGCCGCCGCTGCCGCATGCCGAGCCGTCGGGGGAGCCTGCCGCCCCGGAGGCGCCGCCTGCGAGCTTTGACGACGCCTGGCCGAAGCCGGATCGCATGAGGCCTGCAGAGCCGCCGGCCGCCTCGCGGCGCCCGCCACCACGCTCGCCGTCGACCTTCGCGGAGGCTGCTCCGTCACCTGCACCGGAGCCGACGGCCGCGGCCGAGCAGGCGCCCGTGACCGTGCTCAAATCCGGCATCGTCGACGGCATGGCCTATTCGCTCTACTCCGATGGCTCGATCGAAGCCCAGATGCCGGAGGGGATGATGCGCTTTGCCTCGATCGACGAACTGCGCTCCCACCTTGACCAGCGGGGCGCTTGAAGAGCGGGCGTAGGCAACTCTGGCGCAGCCAAGTAAAGCGCTGGCGTTCTTGTTGGTGCGTCAGTAAATCAGCCCATACTCCTCAGTCGTCCCATTTCAGCCAAACGTATTGTTGACACGGAATACTCTGACGTCGTCTCTCCCGTGAGACGCAAGGTGGAGAAAGGCGGGGCGATGTCGGATGCCGGGGCTAAGAATTTCATTGAGCTGACGGCAGGCATCGTGTCGGCCTATCTCAGCAACAATCCGACGCCTGCGGCTGAGATTCCGAACCTGATCAGCCAGGTGCATGGCGCGCTGGTGCGCGTTTCGTCGGGCCGCACCGAGACGGTGCCGCTTGAGCCCGCGAAGCCGGCGGTCTCGCTGAAGAAGTCGATCGCACCCGATTATCTGGTCTGCCTGGAAGACGGCAAGCGCTTCAAGTCGCTGAAGCGCCATCTGCGCACCCAATACAACATGACGCCGGAGCAATATCGCGAGAAATGGGGCCTGCCGGCCGACTATCCCATGGTCGCGCCAAACTATGCGGTGGCCCGCTCGCAGCTTGCGAAGCAGATGGGACTGGGACAGCAGCAGCGGAAGCGGAAGTAGATTTTCTACGACGCTTCCGCGAGCGCCTCTTTCGCGTCGGTCTTGATGCGCTCGACCATCGAGCGCAGGCCGTTGGAACGCTGCGGCGTCAGATGATCGCGAAAGCCGAACTCGTCGAATACGGCAATGGCATCGGTTGCAAGAATCTCCTGAGGCGTGTGGCCGGAGTAAAGCGACAGCACGATCGCGACCAGCCCGCGCACGATGTGGGCGTCACTGTCGCCGCGATATGTCAGGACCGGCTGGCCGCCATCGCGATGATCGATCAGCTTCTGAAGCCAGACCTGGCTGACACAGCCATTGACCTTGTTCTCGGCCGAATGCTCAGCCTCGGACATCGGTTCCAGGGTGCGGCCGAGCTCGATGACGTACCGATAGCGGTCGTCCCACTCGTCCAGAATCTCGAAATTATCCCTGATTTCGTCGATCGTCGTCATGCTGGCCCAAAGTTCCCGTTCAGGCCAATATAGGGACGCAAAGCGCCGAAATCGATAGGGTTTGGGCGCTAATTCGCCGGTGCGGGCGCAGGGCCGCGCCATTCCAGCGCGAGGTCGTCCTGGGACAGGGTGTCGCGCGGCGCTTCGCTGGTTGCGGTATCGCCTTCGCCGGCCAGCGCGATCGAACCGGTGTGGTCGGGCGCCTTCTTGTCGGGCTTCTCGAGCTGCTCTTTCTTGTCGTTGATGATCTGGTAGATCTTCTTTGCGCCGTCCTGCGCGCGCTGACCGATGATGGTGGCGGCCTGTCCGCCGACCTCGCAGGCCGCCGGCTGGCGCTTGCAGAACTGAGTCATGTCGGAGACGGCCGCGGTCGCAGCCTGCACCGCGTCGGCAGCGCCGATCTGCGGCAGCTTGTCCGATTCGGGCGTCTTGTCCCGCGGCAGGAGCACCAGCACCAGCCCGAGCCAGAATGTGATGCGAAGCAGAAAGCGCATCTTGCGACCTGTATGTTAGACCCCGTCGCGGCGATCTCCGCGGATGTCGGACCTAGCAACTCTCGATAAATCGCAAGTGATTGCCTTCCGCTTAATTCGCGGAAAATTGACTCAAGAATCTTTGCAATCGACGGTGTCGTAAATTTTCGATTGACGTCCGTGCCGTGAACTCTGCCGCCACGCCCGTCCACCATTTCGAAACCATGCGGATCACGGGGAAACCCTGTGTTCACCATCCTCGCCGATGACGTCGTCAAATCGTCTAAAAAGCCCTGCGATGACGCGGTGTCCGGCGGCGCGCCGCGCTGCCTTAGTGTTCGTTTAAGGTCGCTCTGACACGGTGGCTCAACGATAAGGAGGCGTTCCGGCGCGTCTTCCCGACGAATGAGCCGAAGCGCGAGACCCGTGACAGTTTTGAGTATCATCCGCGATTGTCTCGATGCGCTGCTGCATCCCTCCGCGCGTTACGACGCGCTGACGCGAGCGCGCCATCGTGCCTTCATGGCCCCGCGGCTGCTCGGCAGCCTGGCCGCTTTTGCCGCATTCCCGGTCTATCTCGCCATGCGCGGCGCGCCGAGCGCGATCGAGGTCGCGGCCTTCGCCTGGCTGATTGCGCCGATCCTGTTGTCCTGGTTCCTGTCGCGCACCGGCCGTTACGAAGGCGCGCATGTGCTGTCGTCGCTGGCGCTGTCGGGCCTGATCATGGCGGTGGCGGTGACGACTGGCGGCATCGAATCCTTCGCCGCGATCTGGCTGGTCGTGGTTCCCCTCGAAGCTGCGCTGTCGGCCTCGCGCCGCGTCGCGGCCTTTGCATCGCTGCTGGCACTGTCCTGCGCCGGCATCCTGATCCTCGTCAGCCAGCTCGGCTGGCTGCCGATTGGCGGCACTAGCGCCGCGGAACGCGGCGTGCTGATGGCGTTCGGCGTCGCCTCGGCGACGCTCTATGCCGCGGGCCTGGCTTTCGGCGCGGAATCGCTCGCGCGCACCAGCGTGGCGCTGCTGTCGCGGGAGGAGGAGCGTTACCGCCTCCTGGCGCGGAATATGAGCGACGTCATCTCGCGGCATCAGCGCAACGGCGCGGTGCAGTTCATTTCACCGGCAGTGGAAGCCATGCTCGGCGTGCCCGTCGCGCAACTGCTCGGCCACGGCCTGTTCGATCGGGTCCATGTCGCCGATCGGCCGGCGTATCTGACGGCGCTGTCCGATGCTGCGCGCGGCGACGTGCGCAGCGTCGAGTTCCGGTTGCGCCGGGAACGTGCCGGCTCGGAACGCGGCCAGGTTGACTTCATCTGGGTCGAGATGCGGTGCCGCCCGCTCGATCAGGATATGGGCCGTGATGCCACGCGCGAGGCCGATGTCGTCGCCGTGATGCGCGATGTCACCGACCGCAAGCTCGGAGAGCAGGCGTTCGACGAGGCACGCCGCGCTGCAGAGGCGGCCGACGCCGCCAAGACGCGCTTCCTCGCCACCATGAGCCATGAGCTGCGCACGCCGCTCAACGCCATCATCGGTTTCTCCGAGATGATCACGCAGGAGCAGACCTTGATGCTGGGCGCGGCCCAGCGGAGGGAATACGCCCAGCTCATCAACGATTCCGGCCAGCATCTGCTCTCGGTCGTCAACGGCATCCTGGACATGTCCAAGATGGAGTCGGGCAATTTCGAGATGGCGTCGGAACCGTTCGCGCCGCGTGCATCATTGATGCATTGCTGCAATCTGCTGGCGCTGAAGGCGCGGGAGAACGGCGTCGATCTCGTCACCGATGCGCCGCAGGACCTGCCTGTCATGACCGGCGATCCACGCGCCTTCAAGCAGATCGTGCTCAATCTCGTCGCCAACGCCGTCAAGTTCACCGAGCGCGGCGGTCAGGTCACCGTCACAGCCGCGGTCTCGGGTTCGCAGCTTGCGCTGCGCGTCAGCGACACCGGTATAGGCATCGCGCCTGACGATCTCAAGCGCATCGGCGCGCCGTTCTTCCAGGCCGGCAAGACCTATCAGCGCCGTCACGAAGGCACCGGCCTCGGACTTTCGATCGTGAAGAGCCTGGTGGCGTTGCATCTCGGCGAATTGACGGTACAAAGCAGGCTGGGCGAGGGCACTGCCGTCACCGTCAAGCTGCCGCTGGTCTACACGCCGCAGGCCAAGACGTCTGATATGAAGACTTCTGATGGCAAGATGTCCGACAGCAAGGCGAGCGAGAGCAAGATCGCGACCTTGACGCCGGTGCTGCGCCAGGAACTTCAGGACCACGAACTTCACGACCATCCT
Source organism: Bradyrhizobium sp. 40 (assembly GCF_023100925.1). Classification (NCBI taxonomy): domain Bacteria; kingdom Pseudomonadati; phylum Pseudomonadota; class Alphaproteobacteria; order Hyphomicrobiales; family Nitrobacteraceae; genus Bradyrhizobium; species Bradyrhizobium sp. 40. The sequence continues at coordinate 5,123,573 of NZ_CP064688.1, read as the reverse complement.
CACGACCAAGTTCAGGACCAACCCGCTCTGGTGAAGAAAAGTGCCTAAGAAGTCTGCCAAGGACGAAGCCGCTCCGCGCCGCCGTGGCGCCAAGGCCGCGGACATCGATGTCGAGACCGAGCGCAATCTTGTGCTGCGCGTGCTGCTGCATAGCCCCAAGGATACGCTGGCCGGTCTCGTCGCCGTTGCCGCCATCGGCGCGATCGTTGCCAATGCGCTGTTCCTGCAGACCGGCCGGCACCCGGCGCCGATGTTCGGTACCGTGATCAATCTTCCCGCACCGTCGTCCATGGCGCTGTCGAACCCCTTGCCCCGTCCGCGTCCCGTCGGCGCCGATACCTCTCCGCTCGAGCCGAGAGCGACGGAGTTTCGTGCCGAGCCCAAACCTGCAGACAAGCCGCCGGAGAGGCCCGTCGAGGCGACTGCATCGACGCCGCGCTCGGGCGATCCCATGACCAATCTGGTCAAGCAAACGATTTCGGCGCCGCCCTCCGTCTCACGTCCGCCGGCGCCAATCCCCGTGCAGCAGGGCCCGGCCGCGCGGCGCATCGCCGGCGTGCAGCGCGCGCTCTCCGAATACGGCTACGGGAATTTGAAGATCACGGGCGCGATGGGCGCCGAGACCCAGTCCGCGATCCAGAAATTCGAGCGCGAGCACAAGATGCAGGTCACCGGCCAGCTGTCCGACCGCCTGCTCCGCGAGCTCGGCGCCGCGATCGGCCACCCCGTCGAATAGTCGTGATGTTGTGCGAAGGCTGGTGCTGATTGCAGCGCTGTCCTATCGTGGCCTCCATGCGTTTGAAATCAAACATCTGGGTCTCAGCCTATCTGCGCCGGTGCCAGACCGAGGGCGTGTACGGCGCGGTGCGTCGTCGCGGCGCCGAGGAGGCGGGTGCGGTGTTCGTGAAGGTCTCGCTGCTTGACGGCAATGCGATGCTCTATGTGCCGGCGCCGCAGACCTCTTATGACGACGGTCGGCCGGTCGATCGCTTCTTCGTGCCGCTTGCGCCGCAGCCGATGCCGGAGTCCGCGGTGGAGGAGCGTCTGACCAAGGAGATCCGCTTCGACTCCGACATCTGGATCGTCGAGACCGAAGACCGCGCCGGGCGGCATTTCCTCGAGCTGGCGAAGACCTAACGATCCGATCCGTCAGTCCCCGTCCGCACCGCAGGCGCGGAGCCGGGCTGCACGCCCGGACGCGTCTGGCTTGCGCCCGCGCGTGCGCGCTGGCGCTCGCTGTCGTGCAGCGACGGTTGGTACTTGGCACGAGTGACGGCAAGCGTCGAGCCGCGCCAGGCGGCCAGCATCACCAGCGCCGCGCGGTCGCTGAGGCGATCGTAAAGCCGCGACAGCCGGTACACGTCGGTCACGGAGTTGCCGATCTCCGGCTTGAAGAACAGCAGGATGCGCTGGAACACCGGGCTTGGCATGTCGAGTGCGCGCGCGGCGACCGCGAGCGCTTCGCCGCTTGCATCGTCGACGATCTGGGCTGCGACGCGCGAGGGCAGGATCAGGCTGTCGCCGAGCTCGAAGGTGAAATTCTCGACATCGCCCGCGATCGCCGCCATCTCGAGGATCTGGATCGCGCGCTTGGCGCGGACGGTCGGAATCCGCGGCGCGGCCTTCAGCGGCGTCTGCGCCAGATTGTGCAGGATCAGCGCGCGCTCGGTAGCGCCAGCGCGGAAGAACATGTCGTGGATATCGGCCGCGTCCTTTGGCTGCATCGCCATGTTCGAGGCCATGCGCAGCTCGGCGTCGCTAGGCGTGCGAACCGGCAAGGGGACAGGAGCGGGAGCAGGAGCGGGGGCAAGGACGGGCGCCGGGATTTCGCGCGCGAGCGGAACCCTGCGGCCCTCCTGCGCGGCCGACAGTCCGAGCTTCTGCATAATCGGCGTGGGCGTCGACGGATAGATCGCAAGCCGCGCCTTGACGGCCGCGCGCGTCGCGTCGTCGACCTGGTCGATCAGTCGTGTGGCGAGCTCGACGAACTGGCGCTGCTCGTCGTCGCTATGGGTGCTCGACTGTACATAGAGGTCGGTCAGCACGCGCAGCAGCGTCGGACGAACATCGACGCCTTCGCGACGGGAGAGGGTCATCAGCCCGTCGAATCCTGGAAACAACGACTTGGTCATGGAGAGATACGCGACCTGGAAGAGATACTCGCCGCCAGCCTATCGCGGGCTCCTTTAAAGGCTCGTTAAGGAAAACGAGGCGTGAAGCCGAGCGGGCAATTTGAAGCGTTCTCGTGCCGCAACGGGACGGCCGGGTCCCGCCCGTGCGGTTACGGTCCCGCCGGCACGTTTACACCCCGTTAACCATGAACTGATCTTAATGAATGCATGTTGCAGAGGCGCGCCGGGTCGCGCGGCAATTGAAGAGAGCTGATATGGGGACCATCATCGAATTTCCGGCCGGTCGCCGGGTGAGCGCGTCGGGGGACGTGGCTCCGCGCGCGGACATGGGCACGATTTTGATCCTTCCCGTGATCCGCATCGAGCGCGAGAGCGACGAAACCAGCGGCGATCACGGGCCGGAGCAGGGCACAGCGCCGGGGCGCCGTCGTCGTCGCCGCTAGCCTTCGGCCTTGAAATGCCGGAGAACCTCCGCCAGATCCGGCCGGTCGTAACGGCCATCATGCTCGCAGTGCTGGGCGCGACGCTTGCCGCCTGTAGTGGTGGCGATTTCGGCCGGACCCGCGCCGACATGCGCAGCGACGACATGCATCGCTGGCTGGGCGCGGAAGTCACCTCCAGCGTCGGCCTCAAGCCATCCCAGTTCCAGCTCACCGACGAGGAGCGCCAGCTTCGCGACCTCGCCTATCCGCTGATCGAGCCGCCGCTGTCGCGGCCCGCCTGGAAAAGTGTGTTCGGCGACTACAAGGCGCTGCCCTCGCCCTGGCGGCAAAAGATCGTGTTCGACCGCACCATGTATGGTCGCACACTGATCGACGAGCCGCACCGTTCGCATTCTTCGCGCTACACGCAGCTGATGGAGGACGTGCGCAACGACATCACCCGCTTCGAGCCGTTCTTCGCCTCCGCGATCCGCGTCATCGACCTCGACAAGAAGCGCAATGCCAGCATGGCGCGTGTCTCCTCCCTCTCGCCGAAGGAGAAGGAGGACGCGGTCGAGCGCATGCAGGAGAATTCGCTGATCATCCAGTGGGTGCAGCAGTGCCTCGAGCAGCGCGTCTCGTCCTATCGCTGGGGGCTGGAGCGGCTGGTGATCCAGGCGCCCGACGGCATGGCCGCCGATGCCGACCGCCTGATCGGCGAACTCGCCGCCCAGACCGCCAACCCGCCGGTCGCGGCCCAGCCGCCCTACGGCCGCGCGGTCGTCTCGAAGGGCTAACCCAGTTAGTCGCACAAGGGCGATATGGTCGGCTGCATTGGAGCCGCGGCCTCGCTCGCCGCCGCGCGTCCCCAGATCATCACGGCGACGATGTGAACGACGAGGAATGCGGCTGCGACCGCCAGGAGCCAACGCATTTCACTGCGCTGCGGAGACCGCACCGTCAATCCTGCCTCAGCTGTCCTGTTCGCAACGATCATTCTCGTTCTCCGGCATTATGTTTGAGTTCGTTGGTGAGCAAGTGCTCGTAATGGCGCAGGACGCGACCTGCCTGGTGCCGTCGCGAGGCGTGCAGCGCCGACATGATGAAGGCGAAGATGCCTCGTGAAGCCGGTCCGACGTGGCGGTTGGGAACCTGAGAGGCCGCTCCGGACCAAACTGACATGATGCTCATGGTCGAATCCGATCGGTCAGAAGAACCCGGCGCTGAGATCCAACCCGTGGGTCAGCGACAGCAGCCATACGAAGAGGACGGCTCCGCAGCACAAAGTGAGCTGCTTGAGAACATGTGCCCGCAACGAAGACGCGGGGAATGCGCGAGCAAAAGCGCTCGCAATGGTGGCGGTTGCGAGGGCTCGCATGATGATCCGGAACGTGGGCTAATGGCCGGGCCTGACTGGCCGTTGCGCTTCGCGCGTGAACTCGTCGTACCGTTGCCGGCGCCGGCGGGCTTCCTCGATTTCCCAGAACGCCCAAACGAAACACGCGCCCAGGCAGGCTGAAATCAGCATGAGCAAAAACGCTTGATCGCTCGCGGTTTGAGTCATGAAATGTCCAATGCAGATAAAAACCAAATCGAAGCAAAGGGTGCGCCAACGCGGCCTCACTCAAGGAATGTTGATTGCCGGCAGTGGGCCGGTGGCAAGAATTGAGACGTCGCTGGCTTGCTTCTGCTCGAACATGGCCAGCAACATCAGCGCGATCAGAAAGACGTAAGACGCGAGACGCCATCGCTTTGGTTCGGGCCGATGGTCGTCCGTATCGAGGCAGCGCCCGCCAGTTGCCGTCCGCATCGTTGATCTCCTGATGTCGTGACGATGAGAAAATCAGTCATCCCGCATCGCCGCATCATCGGAACCAATGAAACGCAACCGTCGTCGACGAATTTTTTGTGTCTGGAGATTTCGCCCGGCATGCGTAGCGCGGCGCAAGCCGGCGGCGCAGGCAAATGACGACGATTTAGGCGTATGTCAGATGACGAATTAGCCGACAGCGCCTTGTGCGGGCAGAAGCGGCGGCGTCGCGCTTTGCAGCAGGCGAAGCAGATCCGTTTGCCTCGTCGTGTTCGTCTTGGCAAAGATGCGCTGCAGGTGAGAGCGCACCGTTGACTCGCCGATGCCGAGCATGTCGGCCGCCTCTTTCGCGCCGAGACCTTGCGCGAGCGTCATCAGCACGCGAAGCTCGCCGCCCGTGAGCTTGTAGAGCCTCGCAAAAGCCTCGCCCGGCATCATCGGCACCTCGGCGGGGTCCTTCATGAAGACGGCTACCGATGCGGCAAACGGGGCGAGGATTCCGCTGCGCTGACCGCGATCGACAGGAAGCAGGGTGGCGATGTAGCCGGCGCCGTCGATATCGGGGATCGCGAGCGAGTGTCCGCTCAAATCCGCATCGTCGCGGGACGCTTCGTCGATGGCCTTGGACAGCGCGTCGCGGGCGGCGGCATCGGTCGGAAAGATCCGGTTGCCGAGAACACGAACGGCGTTGCCGGTCTTGATCTGCCGCTCGGCAGTCTCGTTCATGTAGACGACCCGGCCGTCGCGCGCCGTCAGGAAGACACCGACGGCAAGCATGTCGAATGTCCGCTCCAGCATCTCCGACCGCAGCGTCCTGAGGTCGAGTGCGTCGGAGATGGTGAGGGCGCGGCAGACATGAGGGGACAGCATCTTGAACAGGTTGATGTCCAGCTGCTGATAGCGATGCGTCTTCGCCGTCCGAGAGGCATGCATGGAGGCCATGCGCCCGCCGGTCCGCAGAGCTGGAAACCAGATGATGTCCTGCAATCCGTGAGGCTGGAGAATGTCCCGGTAGAACCGGCTTTCGAGCAGCTCATCGAGATCGTTCATCGAGAGCGCGCTGACATGACCGATGTCGGCGACGATATCCGCGGCCGCCATCGGGGTCTTCGCGTAGTTCTCGCCGAGCTTTTCCAGAAACGTCTGCTCGTAGCCGAACACGAACAGCTGGTCGTTCTGGACGTGCTTCATGTCGTGAACGCAGATGCCGCCCGCCGTGCTCTCGCAGAGATCGGCGATCTTCCGGCAGGTGGCCGCCCAAAGCTGCGGATTGAGGGCGCAGTCGTAGATGGCGCCGATGGTGTCGGATAACGCTTGGGCGGAAACCCCCTCCAAACCGATCATGACGCCTCTTTCATTCTTCTTTGATTAGTTTTTAGGCAAACAACCGGCGTAATATACATAGCACATGATTGACGGATTTACGAGCGCTACTTTGCGCTGCAATATGGATGCGCTAGCGCGGACGAGGCGATCTCTTCGCGTTCGCCACGGCCGCTCGGCCCCGTGGAGACTTGGCGCGCTGCTTTTGACACTGCGACGTCCGGATTGCCGCGCGCCACGCCTTCCGGGACAATGGCGATGCCGACCCCGGCAGCGACCAGCGCCATGGCCCAGTCTTCCGATTGCCGCTTTGCTCGCAATGGCAGCGGTCGATCAAGGGGACGCGGGCGAGATCGGCGGTGCGAAGCTTCTCCTTCAGCGCCAGCGGATGCGACGGCGGCGGCGCTGCGACATAACGCTCGCTCACATCGCGACGAAATGCTCGTCAGCGCGCAACATGGTCTTCGAGATGATCTGAACCACGGCGATCGCGTGAGCGTCGTCAACAGCCACGATCCCGCCGATTATGAGCGCTGCAGGTGCGACGCACATTGAGTGCGCTGCTCGGGCCGTCAGCGCTGTCCGTCGTGCGCGGAGATCGCGGATGCCGCGAGGCCTCCGATGCGCGCGTGAGGCCGGCCGCCGGTCGCCATCACGAGCCCGAATGCGATCTCGTCGCGCCGTGGTGAATCCCACAGCGTCATCTCCGCGGTGCCGAAATGGCTGCGGACATAGGCGGCGTGGATGTGCCCGAGCGGAACCATGAGCCGCGTGCCCGGACCGCCGATGGTCTTCGCCGCCGGAACGATCGCCTTGGGCTGACCGAGCACCTCGCGCATGCCCTGACCGCCGGCCTCGTGCCAGACCGCGCCGTGCTCGAGCTCGCCGTCCTCGCCGACGATGATGCCCTTGCCATAGGCTTCGATTTGCGCGGCGCCGCCGAGCTGCGCGATCAGCCGCGTTGCAAGCTCGCGCCCGAGCTCGCGCAAGGATGCCTGAAACGGCATCAGATCAGGTTCGAAGCGGCCCGCGAAGGGATTGCGGATCACCGCAATGGCCGTTCCGACCAGCAGCGGCTTCTCCAGCCGGGGACCGCGCTCGTGCCAGATGGTCTCGACGCTAAGGGCGGTCTTGCGGATGTCATGGGACACGTCTTGAGACGACATGCGCAGGCGCTATGCTTCGTCGACGACGGGATTGCGCAGCACGCCGATGTTCTCGATCTCGACCTCGACCACATCGCCGGGCTTGAGGAAAACAGGCGGCTTGCGGGTGAAGCCGACGCCAGCCGGCGTGCCGGTGGCGATGACGTCGCCGGGGACGAGGTCGAAGATGGTCGAGCTGTACTCGATCAGCCGCGGGATCGAGAAGATCAGCATCGAGGTGTCGGAGGATTGTACCACCGCGCCGTTGACGCGCGTCTCGAGCTTCAATTTGGTGGGATCGCCGATCTCGTCCGGCGTCACCAGCCATGGTCCGAACGGGCCGGTGCCGACGAAGTTCTTGCCGGAGGCGATCTGCTGGGCGTGACGCTGCCAGTCGCGCACGCTGACGTCGTTGTAGATCGAGTAGCCCGCCACGTGATCCCAGGCGTTGGCCTGGCTGATGTGACGGCCGCCCTTGCCGATGACGACAGCCAGCTCGCCCTCCCAGTCGAAATTGTCCGAGACCTTCGGCCGGATCACCGGCGCGTTGTGCGCGACCTGGGAGCGCCAGACCCGGAGGAAGATCGGCGGAAACTCCGTGATCTCGCGCTTCATCCCGAACGCCACGGCTTCATTGTGGTGGTCGAGATAATTGCGCACGGCGCAGACGATCTTCTCCGGACGCGGGATCACCGGCAGATATTTGACGTCGCTCAGCGCCATCGTGGGCTTGTGTCCGGCGACGATGGCCTCGCGCCGCGCATAGTCGTCGCTGCCGAGGAAGTCCGCGAGAACAGGGTACTGGGGCAGGGCGCGGCCGAGATCCACGACGCCATTTTCGACAACGGCGCCCCAGCTTTCCCGATTTCCGTCCAAGAACGACAGCAGCTTCATGGTTACGCCCCAAAGGGTTGGCATTTTCGATCTTGTATATTATTTTCGAAAATCGGGCGGGGCGCAAGCCCACGGCGGTAAAAAGCGGTTGCCGCCTATTCGATATCGAGCAGATGCGCGGCGTAGGTCGCGACGTTGTCGGCCGTCGTGCGGATATGCGTCTCGATCAGCTGAACCGCGAGATCCGGATTGCGCGAGATGGCGGCCTGCATGATCGCCTGGTGCTCGCCGGCCTTGTCGCGCGGCCGCGGCCGGAAATTGGCCGACAGATGCCGATAGCGCTCGGCGCGATCGAACAGGTCGGCGCGAATGGCAAGAAGGGTAGCGGAGCCGCAGGCGGACACCAGTGCCTGGTGGAATTGGCGGTGGGCGATCTTCCATTCGGGATCGCGCAGCGGATGTTCGGGATCGCGCTGCTCGATTCGGTTCAATCTATGCAGCGTCGAGATGACGGCGATTTCCCAATCGTCGTCGCCCCGCTCGATCGCCCGGCGGATCAATTCCACCTCGATCAGCACCCGGGCATCGGTGACTTCCACCAGGTCCTGGCGGCTGACCGGCGCCACCCGAAATCCGCGCTGCTCCTGCGCGTCGACCAGGCCTTCGGCGGTAAGCGCCGTCAGCGCCTCGCGCAGCGTCGTGAAACTTACGCCGAATCGTTCGCGCAGGACGTCGAATCGCAGCGGCTCGCCCGGCGCCAGGCCGCAGGCAATGATCTCCTCGCGCAGCCGATGGGTGATGTCGGCGGCAACGGTCTTGCCGAATTCCTTGCGGGGGCGAATGGCGCTTTCGGACATGGTTTCGGTCATTGAATCGATGGCTCAACATGCCGCGGTAACGAGCATCTTGCAATAATTTTCGTAAACGATATTATTTTCGAAAATATGGGCGGGAGATGAAATCATGAGGGCGGTGCTGGTGCGTCAGCCGGGTGGGCCGGATGCACTCGAACTGGTGGAGCGTCCGGTGCCTGTGCCCGGACCCGGCCATGTGCAAATCCGGGCCGAAGCGTTCGGGGTGGGGCAGCCCGATGTGCTGATCCGGCGTGGCGTCTACAAATGGATGCCGCCGCTGCCGGCCAATCCCGGCAACGACGTCGCCGGCCGCATTGCCGCGCTTGGGTCCGGCGTAGAAGGGTTTGCGATCGGCCAGAAGGTGCTGCTGAGCGCACGCGATCTGTCGCAGCGTGGCGGCTGCTACGCCGACTATGTGGTCGCCCCCGCCGACGCCGTTCATCTGCTGCCCGACAATGTCGATCTGCAAGCGGCCGTGTGCCTGTCGAACTACCAGGTGGCCTACGCGCTGCTGAACGAGTGCCGCCATCCGCGCGCACCGGCCAGCATGCTGGTGATCGGGGCGGCGGGTGGTGTCGGCACCGCGCTGGTGCAGCTCGCCAAGCTCGCGCAGATGAATGTCATCGGCACGGTTTCCAACGAGGAGAAGGCCGCATTCGCGCGCGGCAACGGCGCCGATCACGTCATCTACTACCGCCGCGAAGACGTGGTGGCGCGGACCCGCGAGCTGACCAATGGCGAGGGCGTCGGCCTCGTGCTCGATCACGTCTGTGGGCCCGAGTTCACCGGCTATTTCGGCGCGCTCGGCAAATGGGGGACGCTGCTGTCGTACAACGCCTTCGCAGGATTGCCGGAAGAAAACCTGATGGCGGCGATGCGCGATCATCTCGACATCTGCCCGGCGATACGCTGCTTCTCCTTCCACATCTACGACCACGATCGCGACGGGCGTCGCGCGCTCATGCGCAACGTGATCGACGCGCTGAGCCGCTATGCGATCAAGCCGGCGATCTCGGCGGTTCTGAAGCTCGACGAGGTCAGGCAGGCCCACACGCTGCTCGAGCAAGGCTCGGCGCTCGGCAAGATCATCATGACGCCATGAGGGGGTGGATTGCACGATGACGACACCAGCACCCATTGCACGCTTCACCCGGCTCCGGCACGCGAGCTTTGCCTCGCCCGATCCCGAGCGGTTGCTCGACTATTACCGCGCCGTGATCGGTCTTGGCCTCGTCGGCCGCGACGGCAACCGCATCTTCCTTGCCAACGATTCCGAGCAGCTTTCGCTGGTGATCGAACCCGGCGACGCGGCGCTGACGAGCATCGCCTTCGAGATATCTCCTGATGTCCAGATCGAGGCGATGGGCGCCGCGCTGAAGCAGGCCGATCTGCGGCCCGAGCTGCATAGCGATCCCCTGCCTGGCGTTTCCAAATCGCTGTCGTTCAGCGACCCCGAAGGCACGCGCTTCGAGTTGATCCAGGGCTGGACGCCGACGCCTGCGCAGAAGCGGATCGGTGCGCTTGCCGTCACCAAGCTCGGCCATGTCGCGCTTGGCACGCCCGATCCGCGCGCCGCCTCGGAGTTCTACGCGAACATGATGGGCCTGCGGGTTTCAGACTGGATCGAGGATCGCTTCGTGTTCATGCGCAGCGGCTTCGAGCATCACACGTTGAACTTCGCCCGCGCGCCCGTCCGTGGCCTGCATCATGTCGCGTTCGAGCTGCGTGGTGCCGCCCACATGCACGAGGCCTGCGATCATCTCGCGCGGCACAAGCTGCCGGTTCTCTGGGGGCCGGTTCGTCATGGCCCCGGGCACAACACCGCGATCTACCACCGCAATCCCGACGGACATGTGGTCGAGCTGTTCTTCGATCTCGACCGCATGACCGACGAAGAGCTCGGCTACTTCGAGCCGCGTCCCTGGCATCGCGATCGACCGCAGCGGCCAAAGGTCTGGGTCGGTCTGCCGCGCGACGTCTGGGGCATGCCGCCATCGCCTGAATGCACGGAGTTCGCCCGCTAGCGGATTCAAACTCGACTTGAAGAACGCCGCCTCGTCGCGGCCAACGATAGAACAGTCAAAGGGAGGACGCATCCATGCGAAGGATGAAGCGGCTTGCTGCGGCGATTTTTCTGTTTGGCGGCTTTTTAGCAGCCACTTCGGCGTCGGCGGACAATTATCCATCGCGCCCGATCCGGCTGCTGCATGGATTTGCCGCCGGCGGCGCGGCCGACACGTTGTCGCGCATCATCGCCGACGGGCTCTCGAAGAAGCTCGGCCAGCCGATCATCGTCGAGGCCAAGCCCGGCGCCGGCGGCAACATCGCCGCGGATGCCATCGCGAAAGCGGCGCCCGATGGCTACACGATCGGGCTCGTCACCGGCGCTCACGCGATTTCCGCCGCGACCTACAAGAGCCTCGCCTACCAGCCGGCCGAGAGTTTCGAGATGATCTCGACGCTGGTCTATTACGCGCTCGTCATCGCTGTGCGTAGCGATTATCCGGCAAAATCGCTGGGCGAGCTTGTCGCCATGGCAAAGCAGAAGCCGGGTGCGCTCTCCTTCGGATCGGTCGGTTTCGGCAGCACGCACCATCTTGCAGGAGAGCTGTTGAACGCAGCCGCCAGCGTCGAGATTGTGCACGTGCCCTATCGCGGCGATTCTCAATCGGTCACCGCGCTGCTCGGCGGAGAGGTTCCGGTGATCGTCGGCACGCCGGTCCTGCTCGCTCCGCAGATCCAGGCCGGTGCGATCCGCGGCCTGGCGGTGACCTCCCCGACGCGCACCGCATTGCTGCCCGATGTGCCGACGGTTCAGGAAGCTGGTATCAAGGGATATGACGTGCGCACCTGGGCCGGCCTGCTGGCCCCGAAGGGAACGCCGCCCGCCATCATGGCCGCACTCAATGCGGCGACGCTCGACGCACTCAGGGATCCCGACCTCAAGCAGCGTCTGGAGACCGCCGTCGGCGGCGAGGTTCGCGGCAGTTCGCCCGAGGAGATGAAGGCCCTGATCGAGACCGAGATCAGCAAATGGACCGGCGTGGTGGAGCGGGCGAAGATCCCGAAGATCTGATCCCAATAGGACAGGGATCTCGTAAGCCTATCGCGCTTCGACCACCTCGCCATCCTCCTTCACGAACCGGCCGACGGAATGGTCCAGGAGATCGATCACGGCTTCCGAAGGACGACACAGGCGTGTGCCCTTGGGGGTCACCACGATCGGACGATTGATCAGGATGGGGTGCGCCAGCATCTGGTCGATCAGCTCGTCGTCGGACCATTTCGGGTCGTCGAGGCCGAGCTCCTTGTAGGGCGTGCCTTTCTCGCGCAGCAGCGCGCGAACGGAGATGCCGAGGGCCTTGACGAGTTCGGCCAGCCTTTCGCGGGATGGCGGCGTCTTCAGATATTCGATCACGTCCGGCTCGACGCCGCTCTGCCGGATCATCGCCAGCGTGTTGCGCGATGTGCCGCAGGCGGGGTTGTGGTAGATCGTGACGCTCATCGGGTGGTCTCCGCGATTGGGATGGGGTCGGCCGCGCGGGCGTCTGCGAGCAGCCAATTCATCAGCAGCACGCTGGCGAACGCTCCGCAGAGCTCCGCGAGAATGAATCCGGGCAGGTCGGCGGGACGTATGCCCGTGAACGTGTTGGTCAGCGACCTCGCAATGGCCACGGCCGGATTGGCGAACGAGGTCGAGGCCGTGAACCAATAGGCCGCGGTGATGTAGAGACCGACCAGCCAGGGGACCGCAGTGCGCTGAAACCGGATGCCGGCCAGGATCGTCGCGACCAGACCGAAAGCGGCGACGGCTTCGGCGAACCATTGCGGTCCTCCGGTTCGCACCTTCGCCGAGAGATCGAGCAACGGCAGTCCGAACATCAGATGCGCCGCCATCGTTCCCACGATGCCACCGGCGATCTGCGCGACGACGTAAAATGCGGCGTCGTTCACCGGCAGCTCCCGCTTGCCGGTGAAGACGAGGGTCACTGCCGGATTGAAGTGTCCGCCGGAGATCGGACCGAGCACGGTGACCAGGACGACCAGAATGGCGCCGGTCGGCAGGGTGTTGCAGAGAAGCGCAAGCGCGACATCCCTGGTCAGCGTCTCCGCCATGATGCCGGAGCCGACCACCGTGGTAACCAGAATGCCCGTGCCGAGCGCCTCGGCCGCGAGACGCCGCGGAAGATCGAATTGATCAGGCACGGCTTCGCTCCTTTCGTCTCGGCTTGCAGCAGGCTTGCAGGGTTTCGACGATAGGTTCGCAGACTTCCGGCCGTCCGCCGCAGCAATCCCGCAGCAGGAAGACCGCGACGCCGCGAAATTCGCCGAGATTGGCGCGGTAGACGATCGAACGGCTGCGCCGCTCGGAGGTCACCAGCCGCGCGCGCGTCAAGATCGACAGATGCGCCGAGAGCGTGTTTTGAGGGACCTCCAACAGCCGTGCGAGATCGCCGGCAGCGAGACCATCAGGCTCGTGCCTGACCAGTGCGCGGAAGGCCTCCAGCCGGGTCGATTGGGACAGCGCGGCGAGCGCCAGGACGGCTTCTTCTGTTTCCATATATCCAGACTTATGGAACTAATTGGAGCGCGTCAATCCGGAATTCTTGCCCGTTGGGCGGCCGAGCCAATCTTTCGAAGATTCTAGAAATACGGTTTGACAGTTTGGCATCCGCAGGCGCATCCTGGCGATCATGAAGATCGACGACGCAGCAGCACGCCTGGAGGCCTTGGGTAACCGGACCCGGCTTCAGATCTATCGTGCCCTGGTGCGGGCAGGGCACAAGGGCATGCCCGTGGGTCGCTTGCAGGACAAGCTGAAGATACCGGCATCGACGCTGTCGCATCACATCAAGACCCTGGTCTCGGTCGGGCTCGTCAGCCAGGTCCGGGAATCGACGACGCTGATCTGCCACGCAAACTTCGACGCGATGCGGGGTCTGGTCGATTTCCTGGCGGCGGAGTGCTGCGCAGACGAAGTCGGATGCAAGACGACGCAAACGGCGGCGTGATCATTTTTCAGGTCAAATTATTCGATGATTCTAGAATGATAGGAATAATGGCATGAGAGACGCAAAGACGGTCGCCATCATCGGGGCAGGGCCTGTCGGCCTCGCAGCAGCTGCGCATGTGCTTGAACGCGGCATGTCCCCCATCGTGCTCGAGGCAGGACCCGAAGCGGGGCACGCGGTTCGCCAGTGGCAGCAGGTCCAGCTCTTCTCACCGTGGGAGTACAATATCGACAAGGCCGCCGCGCGCATGCTCGCGCCGACGGGATGGAATTCGCCGGACCCGGGCTCCTATCCGACCGGCGGCGAGCTGCTCGACCGATATTTGACGCCGCTTGCGACGCGAACGCCGTTGCGCGAGGTGATCCGGACATCCAGCCGTGTCACGGCCATCAGCCGCGTCGGCTTCGACAAGGCGAAGACGACGGGACGTGAGCAGGCGCCGTTCGAAATCCGCTACCAGAACGGCAAAGGTCCTGAAGTGCTGCGCGCGGATGCCGTGATCGATACATCCGGCACATGGTTCTCGCCCAATCCGGCCGGAGGTAATGGTCTGCCCGCGATCGGCGAGCGTGAATGCGCCGGCCACATCGCCTATGGCATGCCCGATGTCCGTGGTGTCGGCCGCGCCAGATATGCCGGGAAGACCGTCGCCGTGCTCGGCGCCGGCCACTCCGCGGTGGGCACGCTGATCGATCTGGTGCAGCTCGCAGGCGAGGTGCCGGGGACGCAAGCGATCTGGCTGTTGCGCGGCGCCGATCCCGCCAAGGCTTTTGGCGGCGGCCGGAATGACAAGCTCGCTGCGCGCGGAGAGCTCGGCAGCGCGTTCGCTGCGCTTGTTGCCTCCGGAAAGATCAGGGTCGAAACCGAATTCGGCGTCACGCATCTGTCGGACTCCGAAGGCCGCCTCGAGATCGCGGCCGGCTCGGGTTGCGGCGGACGGAGCTTGATCGTGGACGAGCTGATCGTCTCGACGGGCTTTCGTCCCGATTTTTCGTTTCTGTCTGAATTGCGCCTGCGGCTCGATCCCGCCATCGAGGCGCCGGTCGCGCTGGCGCCGCTCATCGATCCCAACGAGCACAGCTGCGGCACGGTGCGCCCGCACGGCGCGCGCGAGCTCTCGCACGATGAGCCGGGCTTCTACATGGCGGGCATGAAGTCGTATGGCCGCGCGCCGACCTTTCTCATGATGACAGGGTATGAGCAGGTGCGCTCGATTGCGGCCGATCTCGCCGGCGACAAGAAAGCCGCCGCAAGGGTGGAACTCGTGTTGCCGGAGACCGGCGTCTGCACGCGCGGCGACGTCGAAGCCGCCGCGGCCGGATCAGGATGTTGCGGCGGGCCGGCGAAGCAGGAACCGACGGCCTGTTGCGCCGACGACGAAGCGGCGAAGAAGGCCGGCGCTTCCGGCTGCGGTTGTTCATGAATTTGGGTCTTGCAGGTGAAGCCGGAGAGTTGCCCATTGTGGTTGGTGCGCCGTGTCGGCGTGGGGGCGGGAGGACAGCATTCGTAACTTGAGCGGGCGGTCTCTGATCGCGGTGATGTGCATCGGCCAGGTCGGCAATCTGCTGCCGCATGTGACGTTGTCCGCGAATCTGGCGCAGCATCTGATGCCGGCGTGGGGGCTGTCGGCGGCCGAAGGCGGCTTGATGGCGAGCGGTTATGCGTTCGGCTACATGCTCGCCGTGCCCGTGCTGACGACATTGACCGACCGGATCGACGCACGGCTCGTTCTGCTCTGGGGTTCTATCGTCAGCGGACTGGCGACCGCAGCGTTCGGAATCTTCGCGCAAGGGTTCTGGTCCGCGATCGCGATCTGGTCCCTGGCAGGGCTCGGATTTGCCGGCGCCTACATGCCGGGCCTGAAGGCGCTGACGGACCGGCTTCCCCCCGGCGACACCTCGCGCGCCGTCACGCTGTACACGTCGAGCTTCTCGGTCGGCGTCGGCCTCTCGTTCCTGGTCGCGCAAGTGATCGCCGACCGCTGGGGATGGAGGACCGCCTTCCTTGTCACCGGCTTCGGTCCGATCGCCATGGTCGTCGCGTGTCTTCTGATGCAGGCGCAGCGGCCCGCGCCGAAGGCGGGACGGCTCTTGAACTTCGCGCCCGTCTTCGCCAACCGCGAGGCGCTCGGATACATCTTCGGCTACGGCGCTCATTGCTTCGAGCTCTACGGCATCCGCACCTGGCTGGTCGGGTTCTGGACCTTCGTCGTCGCCCACCAAGGCGCGCCGTCGTGGTTGAGTCCCGTCGTGCTGAGCTTCTGCTTTGCGGTGATCTCGATGCCGGCGAGCATCCTCGGCAACGAGGCCGCGCTGAAGTTCGGCCGCCATCGCGCGATCACGGTCGTGATGATCGCGTCGGCCTGCGTCGCGCTCATCATCGGCCTTAACGCGACAGCGCCGGCATGGGTGCTCGCGCTTCTGCTGCTCGGCTACGGTTTGACCGTGCCGGCGGATTCGGGCGCATTGACCGCCGGCATGTCCGCGGCGGCTGTGTCCGAACATCGCGGCGCGACCCTGGCCCTGCATTCGACGGTCGGCTTCGGCCTGTCGGCGGTCGGCGCCTGGGGCACCGGCGCCGCGCTCGACGCAGCCGGTGGCCCGCAGAGCGCGACCGGCTGGCTGCTGGCGTTCAGCGTCCTCGCGGCCGGAATCGCGTTGGGTCCATTCGCGCTGCTGTGGGCGCGGAAGGGGCCAGTCTGTTCGGGCGCAGTCGATGTGAGGTCGCGCAATTCTACTCGGCGGTGGAAAATCGATCAAGGCGCAGTCGATGTCGATGATCGGTGAGAAGGCGAGCGCCCCCCGTCACCGCGGCGAGCGTTCCCAATCCCGTGCCGCCGGCGATCAAGAACATGATCAGGAGTTGATACTTGACGGCGTCGATCGGTTCGACGCCTGCAAGGATTTGACCGGTCATCATCCCCGGCAAAGAGACAAGGCCGATCGCCGCCATGCTGTTCATGATTGGCGTGAAGCCGCTTCTCAATGCGTCTCGCAGGACCGGCAGCAACGCCTGATAGCGCGTACCGCCAAGAGCAAGGCAAGCTTCGACGGCGGCCCGTTCGCGCACCAGGCTATTCGTCAGCACGTCCAAGCCCAGGCTTATCCCGGTCATGGTGTTGCCCAGGATCATGCCCAACAATGGCAGCGCATAGCGCGGATGATACCAGGGATCCGGGCGTAGCTCCGTCAGAAGCGCGAACATCGTGACGGTACCGGCCGCGAGCAGCATGCATCCCGCTCCTAAGCCATAGCTCCAGATACCCGGCAGGCGTCGCTTCTGCCGAGCGACGATTTCCCGTGATGCGAACAGAACCATGACGACAGCGGCGAGGGCGGTCCAGAGCGGCGAGACCGCGGCAAACAGGAACGTCAATACGTATCCGACGAGCACCAGCTGAACCACCATCCGCACGGTGGCGATGGCCAGCTGCTTTTCAAGCTTGAGGCGGAGAGCGAGCGAGAGAGCGCCGTCCATGACGACAAGGAGCGCGGGCAGAACCAAGTCGCCGTATGCCAGGTGAATGTAACTCACGGCCTATTGTCCTCAATTCCGCCCTCGGCATTCATCACAAGGACCCTCGACCCGACGCGGCGGGCCTGGGCGTTGTCGTGAGTGCTCCAGACGACACTCGTTCCATTCGAAATGCGTTCGGCGATCAAGGATTCCACGGCCGCCGTCGATGCCGAATCGAGGGCCGAAGTCGGCTCGTCCAGGAGAAGAACCCGCGATCGCAGCATCAGCGCCCGCACCAGCCCCAGCCGCTGTCGCTCGCCGGTCGAAAGTCTCTGGACCGGCCAGGGACCGCAACTACAGGGCAACCCCAATCTCGTGACCAGCGGCAGGGCATCATCCCAGCCACCGAAGTGATCTTGCACGATGTCTGTCCACCAGCCCGGCTCGGCAGCGAGGTAGGTCACTCGCTTGCGCCAGGCGGGGGCGGGCATCGCCTCCCTGAGCGTTCCGTCCAGTTTGACCATTCCTTCGTTGGGATCGAGATCCGCGATCGCGCGAAGGAGTTGGGTCTTCCCTACGCCCGAGGGCCCTTGCAGGGCGACGCATTCGCCGTCCTGCAAGTCGAATGAAACGGAAATGTGCAAGCGCTTGAGTGCGCGGACCGTCAGCATGTCTCAAAGCTTGCGCCGGAGCCGATCGGCAACTCGCCTCGCGATCTCCGCCGGCGCCTCGTCCGGATAAGGATGCACCGAGCTGACATTGATCTCACCGAGGACATAGCTGTCGGTCCCGTCGGGAAGGACCGGGCCAAGCATGAAGTCGGCGTCCCAAATCGCAGGCAGGTCGAGCCGCGGAATATCGAGCAACGACGTCAGCTGCGGCGTCCACTCGTCTTCCATCAAGCGACGCAGCCGCTGGAAGCGCGGGTCTGCGTTGGACGAATAGAGCCGTGGTCCGGCCTCGGCGCGTGCGGCTGGCGAATCAACCAGGGCTTTGACATTGTGATGGCCGAAGCCGGCACAGCGATCGCCTGCCATGTAGCAACGTACGACGCCCTCGCCCAGGCGAGGCTGGAATGGTTGGTCGATCACGCTACCGTTCTCGAAATACTCGGCGCAACGACGGAGAAAATCATCCAGCGTCAGTTCCTCGGGCGCGTCCCTGGTCGCGTCCAGCACCTTTATCATGGAGGAGGTCGGCAGACTCTCGACCTTCCAGACGCCTTGGCCGCCATTGCCCCGGTTCCGCTTGATCACGCGCGGACCAGCGGCGAGCCGTATCGGCAACTCGGCGCGCATCGCCGCAGCGGTTTCATATAGCGCCGTGTCGCTTCCCCAGCCCATCGCGCGGGTACGATACAGAACCTCCTTGGTGCCCATCTTGAGGATGACATCGGGATGGGCACTTACCCACACACCCTGCGCCGCGACGTCCCGCAGCAATGCGTCGAGACCAATGCGACTTCGACCGTCCTGAATGGGGTTGACCCAGACCAGCACGCCGTCCACCCCGAGCAATTGTTCACGGACGCCCTCGGCGAAGCCTTCATCATAGATCGCCGGCTGGGCTTCAATGCCGACGGCGGCGAGCGCTTCGAAAAGCTGCCCGAAGCGGCTGTTTTGCGCCGTCGCATCCCGTCGCGCGGCAGCGTCTCCGCGTGAGAGGATGGCGATGGTGTGTTGGTGAGAAGGGTGTCGTTCGGTGTCCATGCGCAAGCTCCACAAATGGCGTGCTGCGCAGAGCTTGGACCGAGGCCTCACGGGGAGTCTGCTTTGTCCCCACGCAAAGGACAGTAGCGGGGCCGTCCGCCAGTTTCAAGACGTGGCTGGCGGGGTTCCGCGGAGCGGTGAACTCTTTGTGACGTTCGCCGGCGGCGTCGGTGCGCCGCCCAAAGCCTGGGCCCGTTGACAGCTGCCGCCCTCGGGTTTTTACTTGGGGCTCGGGGATGTGCGATCTCCCCGTGAGGCGACATGCCCAAGCATCGCGTCCTGATCACCAAGGGCGCAGCATGTCATCATACATCCCCGATTTCATCCGTCAGACCGGCTCGACTTTTCGGCACGGCGTCCGCGCCGGTCGCATCGCTATGCGCATCGATGCTCGGACCCTCTTGCGCCTTGTGGGCATCGCGTAGGGGAAGATCGCGAAACGGACTTCACCTGGGGCAAGAAAACTTGGGGCAGGACAAACCAGGAGAATGATCATGCGAACACGACCAATCTTCCGCACGATCCTGTTGCTTGCGATCGCGGGCGGGCTGTCGAGCGCGCACGCTCTGACGCAGGAGGAGCTCGTCGCCAGGATCCAGGCGGCCGGTTACACGCAAGTCAGCGATATCAAGTCGACGGCCGAAGGCATCACCGCCAAGGCGGTGAAGAACGGCAAGGCGGTGACGCTGGTCGTCGACAGCAGCGGCAAGGTCAAAGAGCGAAACTAAGCCTAGGGAGTAGCGCGATGAAAAGAATCATTTGGGCCGTGGTCGGCATTGGTGTCTGTCTTCTTGCATTTCGCTTCGGCCCCTTCATCCCGGCATATGCTCAGGATGCCGACTGGCAGAAGGTGGACGAGACCCTGGGTCGCAAGCCCGCCGTCTCGGACGACGTCCGCCGTTACGGCTTTCCCCGCAGCGATCTCTCCGTGACGTTGGATGGGGTTGCGATCAAGCCGGCGCTGGCGCTGGGCGGCTGGATCGCGTTCAAGCCTGCGCATGGCGGCGCCATGGTCATGGGCGATCTCGTGCTGCTCGAGACCGAGATCAATCCTGTCATGGCGAAGATGATCGCGAGCGGGCTCGAGATCACCGCCGTGCACAATCATCTGCTGCGTGCGAGCCCGGCCACGTTCTACATGCACGTCGCCGGCCATGGCGATCCCGTCAAATTGGCCTCGGCGATCCATGATGCGCTGGCCGAAAGCAAGACCCCGCTGACGGTCACGGCGCCGGCGAACCCGCCGCCCGCCATCGACCTCGACACCGCGAAGCTCGATCAGATCATTGGCGTCAAGGGGCAGGCGAACGGCGGCGTCTACCAGTTCAACGTGAAGCGGCGCGACCCCATCACGGAAGACGGCATGTTGTTGACGCCCGTCGGCGCGATGGGCGTCGCGATCGCCATCAATTTCCAGCCGACGGGCGCGGGTAGGGCGGCCATCACCGGCGACTTCGTGCTGACCAGCGACGAGGTAAACCCGGTCATCGTGGCGCTGCGGACGCACGGCATCGAGGTGACCGCGCTGCACAGCCACATGCTGGACGAACAGCCGCGGCTCTTCTTCATGCACTTCTGGGCCAACGACGATGCCGTCAAACTTGCAGAGGGTCTCCGTGCGGCGCTCGACAAGACGGCGAGCACGAAGGGCTGACGCATGGACAAGTACGTGGACAAGCACCTGGACAAGCACCTGGACAAGCACCTGGACAAGCTCGTGGGCATGCTTGCGCTGGCATCCATGCTGGCTTTGTTAGTGGGAGGGAACGCCATGGCCGAGACCTTCAATTTCGACAACGCTGCTGCCGGAACCTCGCCCGACGGATGGACTTTGACGATGACCGGCAAGGGACAGCCGAAATGGACCGTCGAGGCCGAGTCGACAGCGCCAAGCAAGCCGAACGTCCTCAAGCAATCCGGACGGGCGACGTTTCCCCTCGCCATCAAGCGCGATACGTCCATCCGTGACGGCTTCGTCGAGGTGAAATTCAAGGCCGTCGCCGGCTCCGAGGATCGCGCGGCGGGAGTTATCTGGCGTGCGAAGGATGCCGACAATTACTACGTGGTCCGCGCGAATGCGCTGGAGGACAATGTCGTGCTGTACAAGACGGCCAATGGCGTCCGAACATCACTTGAGATCGTGGGTCGCAGAGGCGGCTATGGCGTCAGCGCGCCGGTGTCGTCGGGGCAATGGCACCTGCTGCGCTGCGACTTCGCAGGAAGTCGGTTCAAGGTGAGCTATGACGGAAGGCAATTGTTCGAGGTGGAAGACGCCACCATTCAGGACGCCGGCATGATCGGCCTTTGGACCAAGGCAGATAGCGTAACCCTGTTCGATGATCTGACATATGGTGGGATCAAATAGGCGTTTGGTCACCTTTGCCGGAGATTGCCATGAACGTTCGATGCCTGTCGGTCGCGACGGCCCTGCTGATTGCGTCCATCTGCCCGGTGCGGGCGGAGGAAGGTCTGGTCGCCTACAAATCCCTCGGTCCGGAACTGGCGCTCGATCTTGCGCGCGCTGCGTTGGCGAACTGCCGCACCCGTGGATACCAGGTTGCAGTTGCGGTCGTCGATCGCTTCGGCGTCACGCAAGTGATGTTGCGCGACCGCTTTGCAGGCCCTCACACGCCCTCGACGGCAGCAGGCAAGGCGTGGACAGCTGCCTCGTTCAAGACCAGCACGACCGAGCTGAATGCGATCAGCCAGCCGGGCATGATGCAGGCGGGCATTCGCAACCTTCCCGGAACGGTCGTCATCGCCGGAGGACTGATCGTCGAAGCCGGCGGCTCCCTGGTCGGAGCGGTCGGCGTGTCCGGTGCGCCGGGCGGTGACGCGGACGAAGCCTGCGCGAAAGCGGGAATTGACGCCATACGAGACAAGCTGGACTTCTGAGGCGTAAAGATCGTGGTGGAAAAATCTTCAGACCTTTGCGAGCTTGGCGGCCGTCCGATCCGCAGAGACAAGCAGACGCGCCGCCTTCGCACGCGCAGGTGTGGGGCGCTCACCGACAGGAATCGACAATATCCGATTTGTCACGCCAACCTGAGAAATAAGACCGTCGAGCTTCCCCAACGATTGTTCTCGATAAGCCGATGTCCGCGAGAAGCCGGTCGTCCAGTTCGAGAAGCTCGTCGTATTGGCGGCGCCGCGTGATGCCATCCAGCAGCGCGAGCGCTAGCTTCCAGAACCATCGAGGGTTTGGAGAACGAACGAAGGCTGCGTTGGATGTGCAGATTGAGCCAGTGGTGCTGTCGCAAGACATGTTTCACCTCCATAATGGAGCGAAACAACGCTTGGCTCGAAAGCTGGTCGGGCGGTTGTGTTTGACCCGATGGCGCTTGCTATCATGCTCGTCCTTGCCGCGCAAGCGACCCTGCCGACTTCGGCAAGTGACCCATTGCGGACCTCAGGTTGCTGTGGGTCGGTGGTTATCTCTACGTCATGGGGTATCCTACTCCTCCAGCCCTGCGAAGGAGCATACTTGCGTGTTTACGCTGAGCGACTCTGTCCGCCGCAGAAGCGGTGGCCCCATCATGGTAGCATCTTCTCATTGGAGCTGACTAATGCGACCGAGGATGCGTGACTGCCAAGGCTTGAGGTTTGGGTCGTTCAAATGACTTCTTGCTCGTTCGAGCACGTCGCCAGCCGGAGCCAGCCGGCCCCGAGCAAATTGTCGCTCCAACTGTTTTTCGAGAAGTGAAATCGTGGCTGGTTCCGTTATCGGAGCAAACACCAGGTCGAGCATCACATCATCTGGAAAAGTGCGCTCATCTAATCGCAAGTTGTATATGGCTTCGGTGCCCAGGTTGATCCGAAAGGCTTCGTGACTTTTGAGCAAACGAAGAATGCGCTCTCTCAATAGTTGAGGTTGCGTCCTCGATGCATTGGATGCGATCTGCGACCAGGTCCATCTTGCCGTTCCGAGCGCATCTGCGCCAATCGCGTCCTTTTGATCGAAGTATTTCTCAACGCCGGTCAGCACTTCGTCGAATGGGAACGGCTCGGCTGGTTTTCGGAGAGTTTCGATGTCAGTTCCGATAGCGTTTGCGAGAAAAGACAACCGGTCGATCGGCGGCCCTGCATCGATTGCTGGCGGTCGCCTTTCAAACAGAAGCAGGAATTGCGTTCGGTTCGAGAGGCCACCTTTGATATGACGAGCCAGAAAGCGATCCTTGCCGCCAATGCGTTCAAAATATTCGTCGGTTTCGCCCGTGAACCCCTTCGGAAGATCTGACTTTCGTGGCCATCTCGCGTCTGACGTTATTACACGTAACAGTAAACCGTCATCAAATTCGGCGACTTCCCGTCGCGTCGCACACTTTCCGGGGTAGCCCCATAGAAGAAATTCAAGAGCAAGTCTGGCGTTATCTTTCCCAAGACATGTAGCGCCCTCAGCTTGGGAATAGAGCATCCAACTACGGGGAGCCCGAGTGTTAGATCGAAGTGCAACCGTGTGATTGGATGTGGCCAGAACCTTGATACAGACCTTATCGCAAAGATTATTGTTGTCGTCTTCAACCGCGAGCAGCGTATGGTTTTTTCGCTCGGGTTCGGCCGTGTAGGATGTGAGACCTATGAACAGATCCTTTTCTTCCGTTATCAGTAAGAACGAACCGCCATAGACGATGCCGGCAAGGATGATCGGTCCAAAAACAAAGCCGATTCGCTGTTTCGCAAGTCCATAGATGGGCAAAAGAATGAACGGCGCGGCATATGCAGCGAAAAAAAGAACTATTAAGCCGGGCGCGAACATGAGCACGATGCCTATCGCGACAGCCGCGCTCCAGACGCAAGCCGCCGAGAAGGCGGCAATCACAGCGGAGATGCAAGTGTCGCCAAGAATCTTAAATAGCGCTTGAGATTTCACCTGCGATCGAGGCTCTTCGCTAGATGGTGGAACACCTTTGGTTGTGGCCCGCAGCACCCTAACGGTTGGTAAACCGTGGTCCTTGCGGAGCGACATCGGGGCGGCATCGCCAGTTTCGGTACCGAAACCGATAGGCGCTCAGTTCAGCGAAGTCCACTTGTGGGCCCTTAGCAGACATGCCACCAGCGCTTTTTCTGGAATCCGATAACCGCCCTTAACGGACTTCAGACCCCGACAGAGATCATGCCATCCGAGGCTGGCACGGAGCAGCACTACGGAACAATAAAAAGACTTCGCGGTTAAACGGTTTCCCCCGACACCGGAGTCGACCATTTGCAAGCCCACCAGTCAAAACTTGACGGGATCGACGATACTGCGCGCCTTCAACTGCTCATCGACGCAATCGTTGATTACGCCATCTACATGATCGACCTCGACGGCACAGTCCGCAGCTGGAACTCCGGTGCCCAGCGGTTGAAGGGCTACTCGCCTGACGAAATCATCGGCAAGTCGTTCGCATCCTTCTATACGCTAGATGATCGCGCCAATGGGCTTCCAGAGCGCGCCTTGAGCGTCGCAGCACGAGAAGGCCGCTTCAGCGCCGAAGGATGGAGAGTCCGCAAGAACGGAAGCCGTTTCTGGGCATCGGTCATCATCGATGCCGTCCGCAATCAAGCCGGTGAAGTGATCGGCTTCGCCAAGGTCACGCGAGACGTTACCGAACGTCAGGAAGCCCATGAAGAGCTTCTCGATGGTGAGCGGCGCTATCGCCAGCTGGTCGAGGCCGTGGTCGATTACGCGATCTTTCAGCTCGACCCACTCGGCAACGTGACAACCTGGAATCCCGGAGCAGAGCGGATCAAGGGCTACGCGCCGCCGGAGATCATCGGTCGGCATTTCAGCGCTTTTTACACGCCTGAAGAGATAGAACTCGGTGTGCCCAAGCGTGCGCTTTCAGAGGCGGCGGAGCATGGTCGCTTCGAAGCGGAAGGCTGGCGCCTGCGAAAAGACGGCTCCCGCTTTTGGGCGTCGGTCATCATCGATCGCATCACGGACGAGGCCGGAAACATCGTCGGGTTCGCCAAAGTCACGCGCGACGTTACGGACCGGAAGCGCGCCGAGGACGAGCTCAAGCACGTTCAGGAGCAACTCGCCGCATCCCAAAAGCTGGAGGCGGTGGGGCAACTCAGCGGCGGGATCGCGCACGACTTCAACAATCTGCTCATGATCGTCCTTGGCAATCTCGAGACAGCTGAACGGCACGCCAAGGCGCCCGGAGCCAATCTGAACCGGGCGCTCGCAAACGCCAAACGAGGCGCGCAGAGAGCCGCGGCGTTGACCAGTCGCTTGTTGGCATTTTCGCGCCGACAAGCGCTTGATCCCAAACCAATCAACATAAACAACTACGTCAATAGCCTGCAGGAATTCCTTCAGCGCACGCTCGGAGAGCGCATCGAAGTCCAGACCGTCGGAAGTGCGGGTCTTTGGGAAATCGAAGCCGACGCCAATCATCTGGAGTCAGCCATCGTCAACCTGGCAATCAACGCTCGTGACGCAATGCCCGACGGCGGAAAGCTGACTTTGGAAGCAGCCAACATCTCCGCCGACGATGATTACTGCCGGCTCAATCCTGAACTGGCGCCCGGTCAGTACGTCGCCATTTGCGTGACTGACACCGGAGGCGGAATGTCGCGGGACGTTCTCAGTCACGCCTTTGAGCCCTTCTTTACGACAAAGGAGCCGGGCCACGGCACCGGGCTTGGCCTGAGCCAGGTCTACGGCTTCGTCAAGCAATCCGGAGGCCACGCAAAAATCTACAGCGAGGTGGGGCAAGGCACCACCATCAAGATGTACTTTCCGCGCTTTTCCGGAAGCACACCGCGCGAGGAAATCGCACCCGAAGAAATTGCCGAGGGTGAGCTATCCGAGACCGTTCTCGTCGTCGAGGACGATGAAGATCTGCGCGTCTATATCTCTGACGTCCTGCGGGAGCTCAACTATCGCGTCCTCTCGGCCCGCAGCGCCCAGGCCGCTCTGACCATTCTCCTGCAAGACGACTCGAAGGTGGACCTTCTTCTCACTGACGTGGTCATGCCGGGGATCAATGGTCGCGAACTCGGCAGGCGCGCGCATCAAATTAGACCTGGACTGAAGATCCTGTACATGACCGGCTATTCGCGCAATGCCGTGGTCCATCAGGGAAGGCTTGATGAAGGCGTCAACCTGCTGGAGAAGCCAATCTCGCAAGCCAAACTAGCGCTGAAGGTGCGAGAGATTCTGGATCAGTTTGAATGACCAAGGTCTAACCAGCGGTAGTATCCTGACCGCTGGCCGGCGGCGATCACTGTAGCACCGTCCGCTCTCTGGGCCTTAGCCGTCATCCCTTCCTGTCTGCCTGGTGCCTCAACGGGCACCAAGATTCCCGTACTGCGCTCACCCTGAGGGAGTGGATCGGTAGCCGGACTTTCCCCGCTTGACCTTTTTTCGCGCCGTGAGATTTTTACGGGTCGGAGAAAAGCCGGGGGCGGCGATGAAACTGTTGACCGAATACCTAGAGCGCGCCGTCAGTCTGGAGAAATTGGCGGCGGGCGAGCAGGATTCGACCTTCAAAACTCAGCTGTTGAACCAGGCGGCGGCTTACAGAAAGCTGGCGGCAAAGCGCGCCTTGGAATACGGACTGCCGCCACCAAGCCCGCCAGAAGAACCGCCGCAGCCCTGAGAGCGTGAAAAGATCGATCTCGATCCAGGCCGCCTGCGGCCGTGCGGCTGGTGTGATGTCAGGCGCGATAAGCCGCCGGCCAAGCCAAAAGTGAAAGTCCGCGAGGGCGACTAGGCCCGGCGGCGCATCCTCCACGAGCATGTCGCCGGCCTTCGCGAATTGATCGGGAAGTCGCGCAAGAAGCTGCACTCCTGAAGTCGAGCTGACATTCGTTGGGCGGGGGACCCTTGCTCGCTGTGTTCAAAATGGAAAATAACTCTTTATCGCGAGTTCCTTCCCCGATCGCACAGCGGGGTGCGCAGGGGGACAGCATGCAAGGGGCGGGAGTTACTATCCTCGTCGTCGAAGACGAACAGCTTATCCGCGACATGGTGGCCGACGCATTGTCAGATGGCGGCTTTGAAGCCGAAGTCGCCGTCAGTGGGGAGGATGCAGTTAGTCTTCTGCAGGGCAACCAAACCAAGTATCGCGCACTCGTTACCGATATAAATTTGTTCGGAAAGCTCGATGGCTGGCAAATCGGCCATCGCGCCAGGGAGCTAAATCCGGACATCTCTGTGATTTACATGACAGGCGCGGCGGCCGATCAATGGCCCGCCCACGGCGTGCCCAACAGCATCTTGCTGACCAAGCCATTTGCACCTGCGCAAATCGTGACCGCCGTAGCTCAACTTCTGAACACCGGAGCTCCGCCCGCTCAGTCCTGAGGGGAGTGGACGAAGCCTTCGCCGACCGAGGCAGCCTTAGTTATTCGAAGGGCTTGGGCGGCTGTTCGGCCATGGCCTCGACATCGATGGCAGGAAGCTCGCCGGTGCCGTCTTTCAGGTCTGAGGCACGCTGTACGAAGCCAGCAGCGACCGTGGGATCCTTTGTGGTTTTTGCCATGCGCAGCAATTCCGCTGCGGCCTCACGGGCGAACTGGTTTAAGCGCGACCCGGTTGGACATCCGACACTCAGCCGACGTGGAATGATTCAAGGGTCGAATGTTCGTTCCGAATTCAGGCGGGGACAATCTCGAACGAGCCCCGCCATTCTAAGCGCAAGCTGCTCCAGCATGAAAAAACCCGCAGCGGATTGCTCCGCGCGGGTGAACTTTCGATGATGCCATTCTGCCAGTGTTTTGCCCGACGAGTCAAAGCCGAACAGCGCGACGGGCAGGGATGTATCGGTCCGGCAAACGCCTATTTGGTGCAACCAAAATGGCTAACGATTTCAACGCCCCCGCTACTGTGCATGGGGTTGTTTTTCGAGTTTTTGTTTTTGCGCTGCCAAAGCGGAGCCCTTCAGCGCCGGCCGCGCGGCGCCTCCGCCTTGGCCGGCGCCTCGGTCTGCGGGCCGCAACTCGCGGCCGCAAGCGAGCCTTGCGCCTGCGGCATCAGGCCGGGCTCGGCGGCGAGAGCCTTCATCACGATCAGGCCGGTGGTGCTGGGGGAATCGATGATCAGGCGGTCGGCGGCGGTGATCTCTTCGTCCTCCGGCAGTTCGTTGTGCTGCGGCTCGGTCATCAAATCGAGCTCGATCACCTTCTTGCCGGCCGAGCGGTCGTTGATGGCGTAATAGGCGATCTCGTTGCGGGTGTAGAACGACACCGAGGTGTAGGCCTGGCTGACGGGGACCGTCAGCTTGATCGGCCCGTTCGACAGATCGTAGCGGCAGATCGCCAGCGCAAAGGCCGGGTCCATGAACGGCATCGGCGAGGTGCTGGGATCGGCGAGCGGAAGCTGGGTGACGCCGTTGAGCTTCGTCATCGGCGTCAGCCGCGAATAGGCGTCCTGGGTCGCGATCCGCGGCAACGCCAGCACGCTGACGAGATGGACCACGAGGCCCAGCACCACGCCGGCAACGATTGTGAACAACAGCCGGATCATGAGCAGCCCGCCGTCGTGATGGTGGGCATCGGCGCGTCGCGCTGGGTGCGGGTGGCAACGCCGACCGGGGTGTCGTAGAGTCGCAGCATCAGCGCGTAACGCTCGATGCCGCCGGTCGGCAGCCAGTTGCCGGCGCGCGAGCGCGAGGCGATGCGGATCTCGAACGAGCCGTCGGACTGCCGCACGATCTCCTGGCTGGTGAAGCCGTAGCGCTGCAGCGAATTCGGGACGAGATGACCCTTGCGGTCATAAAGCGTCAGCGTCCAGAACCGTGCCGGCGGCGTCACGCCGGAGACCACGACGTCGCAGCGGCCGTCGAGCACCTTCTTCTTGTCGTCGGCGGTCGCGGTGAAGGCGACGCCGTCGCCGGTGCCGATCGGCAGCTCGCCGTTGCGCACGATGGTGGCGCGCGAATACGGATCGACATCGGCGGTGCCGGTGCGCGGACGCGCGGTCCAGGGGCCGATGGTCAGCGCGCCGATCTCGGTGCCGCGCGTCGTCGTCATCCAGGTCGCGCCGACGCCCACCACGGTTGCGAGCAGAAGGGCCGTCAATGTGATCAGGATCAGCCGCACTTGTTTCGATCAGTTCTTGCGCGGGGCGGATGCGTTCGCATTCTCTTCCGCATAGTTCTGCGGGAAGGCGAGCGCGCTCGTGGACGATGCCGGCTTGGCTTGCTTGGGATCGGTGGCCGCCGATTTGGTCGCGGTCCTGG
Organism: Bradyrhizobium sp. 40; assembly: GCF_023100925.1. Classification (NCBI taxonomy): domain Bacteria; kingdom Pseudomonadati; phylum Pseudomonadota; class Alphaproteobacteria; order Hyphomicrobiales; family Nitrobacteraceae; genus Bradyrhizobium; species Bradyrhizobium sp. 40. The sequence goes on along the minus strand of NZ_CP064688.1, from coordinate 5,094,704 downwards.
CAGCGTCATCCAGCAGCTTCTCGACCCGCACCAACACGTCGGCGCCGCGCTTGGTCAATACCGGCGGCGGACCGGGCTTGGTCTCCAGCACCTTCGGCGCCGCATTGGCCTGCGCGTTGGCGATCCGCTCGGGCGGCAGCTTCTGGCCCATGCCGATGCCGGCGATTTCCCGGACCTCAACGCCCTGATGCGCCGCGAGCATGATGTCGTGCCAGGTCTGCGCCGGCAGCGAGCCGCCGGTCATGCGGTTGGTCGGCGAATAGTCGTCATTGCCGTACCAGACCGCGCAGGTGAAATTGCCGGTGTAGCCGACGAACCAGGCGTCGCGATAGGCATTGGTGGTGCCGGTCTTGCCCGCGGTCGGAATGCCGTCAAGGGCTGCGCGGCGCGCGGTGCCTTCGCTGACGACGTGGCTCATCATGCCGGCCATGTCGGCGGCCACCGAGGCGGGGATCGCCTGGCGCGGCTTCGGCCCGTCGCGGTCCCAGCGCCAGACCGGATCGCCTGCGCCGGTGCGCACTTCGAGCACGGAATGCGGCGTCACCGCCTTGCCGCGGTTGGGGAAGGTCGCATACGCCACCGCGTGCTCGAGCACGGTGACTTCGTCCGAGCCGATCGGCAGCGACGGCGTGTCGGGCAGCGGCGCCTTGAGGCCGAAGCGGCGGGCGACCTCGACGATCTTGGCGCGGCCGACCTTGGCCGGGTTCTGCGCTTTGGGCTCGTTCTTCTGGCCGATGGCGATCGACAGCTTGACGGGCACCACGTTGATCGAACGCGTGATCGCCTGCGTCAGCGTCACTGCGCCGGAATAGGAATGGCCATAGTTCTGCGGGCACCAATTGCCGATGCAGACCGGGCCGTCGACCACGATCGAATTCGGCGTGAAGCCGTTGAGGAGCGCGGTGGTGTAGACGTAAGGCTTGAACGACGAGCCCGGCTGGCGGTAGGCGTCGGTGGCGCGGTTGAACTGGCTGGCGCCGTAGTCGCGGCCGCCGACCATGGCGCGAATGCCGCCGTCGAGATCGGAGACGACGGTCGCTGCCTGGGTCGCGTGATAGTCGCGGCCGAACTGGCGGAGCTGGTTCTCGACCGCGTCCTCCGCGGCCTTCTGCACATTGGTGTCGATCGCGAGCCGGACCACGAAGACGCGCTCGGTGTAGGATTTCGGGAAGGTGTCGACCAGCTTGCGCATCTCGTCGAAGGCGTAGTCGAGATAGTAATTCGGCGACGCCTCGTAGCGGCGGTCGACCGCGAACGCGGGATTGCGGCGGGCGCCGAACACCTGGCCCTCGGTCATGAAGCCGGCGTCGACGAGGTTGTCGAGCACGACGTTGGCGCGGGCGCGTGCGGCGGGCAGGTTGATGTGAGGCGCGTATTTGGTCGGCGCCTTGAACAGGCCGGCGAGCATCGCGGCTTCGGCGAGCGTCACGTCACGTGCCGACTTGTTGAAGTAGAAATGCGCGGCGCCGTCGACGCCGAAGGTGCCGCCGCCCATATAGGCGCGGTCGAGATACAGCTTGAGGATCTCGTTCTTGGTCAGGCGCCATTCCAGCCAGACCGCGAGGAAGGCTTCGTTGACCTTGCGTTCGATGGTGCGCTCGTTACTCAGGAACAGGTTCTTGGCGAGCTGCTGGGTGATCGAGGAGCCGCCCTGGCGGACGCCGCCAGCCTGGGCGTTGGTGACGAGCGCGCGCGCGGTGCCGGCGATGTCGATGCCGAAATGCTCGTAGAAGCGGCGGTCCTCGGTCGCGAGGGTCGCCTTGATCAGCACGTCCGGAAAATCTTCCAGCGGGATCGAATCGTTGTGCTTGATGCCGCGGCTGCCGATCGGGTTGCCGTAGCGGTCGAGGAAGGTCACCGCGAGGTCGGACTTCTTCAGCCAGTCCTCGTCCGCGGTCTCGCGGAAGGCGGGGATGGCGAGGGTCAGCATCACAACCAGGCCGCCGAGGCCCAGCGTCGCAGCCTCCGACAGCGGCTCGATGAACACCCAGCGCTTCCAACGCCCGACATAGAAGCGGTCCATGAAGGTCGAGTAGCGCTCGTAGAGCTCGCGGATGCCCTTGGCCGAGGAGAACAGCGAGGAGTCGATGCGCGCATCGAGGTCCAGGAAGAAATTCCGGATCCGGGCCTTCCAATGCGGTGGTATGATCTGGCGCACCTAGAACCCTTGCGGCTTGGTTCGAAAGCGTTCAAGCACCCGGCCGGGGCGGCATCGAGACGTCTTGCGGGAGTGTTGCGGCAAACCCAAGGCGCCCGGCCAGCGACGGTGGGGACTTGCTGTTCCTTCTAGCCGAGCAGGGCCTATAAACCAATGGTCACGCTTGCGATTTTGAACAACAGGCCTAATTGACCCCGGTTCATTACGGGCCTCACGCGGGCGTTGCTTGCAGCCCCGCGGCCGCACGCCCTAGATGGCACCAGCCGTAGCTCTTTCGAACTTTTGTTGAGGCGCATGACCGCAGCTCCCAAACGACCTTCAGGCCAGGAAGGATTCTTCTGGAAAACCAAGACGTTGGAAGAGATGTCGGGGCCCGAATGGGAGAGCCTGTGCGACGGCTGCGGCCGCTGCTGCCTGAACAAGCTCGAGGAAGATGGCACCGGTGACATCTATTTCACCCATGTCGGCTGCAAGCTGCTCGATGGGGTGACCTGCGGCTGCAAGGACTATGCGAATCGTTCCGACAAGGTTCCGGACTGCGTCCGCCTGACCCCGGCCAATGTCCGCACCCTGAACTGGCTGCCGCCGAGCTGCGGCTACAAGCTCGTCGCGGAAGGCCGCGACCTCTATTGGTGGCATCCGCTGGTGTCAGGCGACCCCGACACCGTGCATGAGGCGGGCGTCTCCGTGCGCGGACGGGTCGAAGGCAGCGAGGTGGAGATCCCGGACGATGAGCTCGAGAACCACATCGTGCAGTGGCCGGCGCAGCTTCCGAAACGGGCCCGGCTGAAGCGACGTCCGAAGGACTGATCCGCCTGCGAGATCGACGTCGCACCGGCGCGGACGCCCAGCCTCTGGCGCAGCATATTGATACAATCTGAGATTGTGATAGACTGGCGCCGTTTTACGGATCCGTTTTTTCTCTTGCCTTCTGTTTTCAGTCCCCCACCCGGGGGCGTAAATCTTTGGAGAGGCTTATGGCAAAGTCGCAAAAGCAGGCGAAGAAATCTCCCGTGGTCAAAGGTCAGGCCCGGCCATTTTGTCAGAACGGCCCAAGAGTCCTGCCGCAGCTCAGTCCGGCTGTCATGGCCGACACCCTTCGCGCACGTGCGATTATCTCGAGCCGATCCAAGTGGGTGAACGGCACGGTCCTGCACTACTGCTTTTTCACCTCGGGTCACTTTGAAGTTCCCAGGGCCCAGGCGGACGCGGTACGCAAGGCTTTCGCGAAATGGAAGGCGGTAGGCATCGGCCTCGAATTCCAGGAGGTCTCCCAACTCGCTGAAGCCGAAGTGCGAATTGGCTATTCAGTGCCAGACGGATCGTCGGCCTCGCAGGTTGGCAGGGACGTGCTGCAGGTATCCCAGACCGAGCCGACCACCGTGTATGGTTGGGATCTGACCTCGCAATATGGCAGCGGCACTGCGCTGCACGAACTCGGACACGTGCTTGGCATGGAGCACGAGCATCAAAACCCCTTCGCCGGCATCAAGTGGCATGACGAGGCTGTTTACAAGTCGCTGGGCGCCCCGCCCAACAAGTGGAGCCGCTCGACGACGTTTCACAACATCCTGGAGAAGCTCACCCCGCAGCAGGTACAGGGTTCAACATGGGACCCGGATTCCATCATGGAATACGAGTTTGAGCCGGGGCTGATTGCGGAGCCGAAGCCTTACGAGGCCAATGGTCTGGTTCCTCCGGGGACGCTCTCCGCCGGAGACAAGCAGTGGATCCGCCGTTGGTATCCGCCGCTACAGCCGGCCTTGACGACGCTTCAGCCCTTCCATCCGGCCGTGGTCGATCTCGCCGCTGGTCAGCAGATGGACTATGCGATCAAACCCAGCGCCTCACGCAAATATACCATCGAGACCAAAGGGCCGTCTGACGCAACGCTGGTCCTGTTCGAGGAGGTGAACGGAACGCCGCGGTTTCTCGTGGGCGACGATGATAGCGGCGAGGATCGAAACGCGAGGATTTCCTACAAATTGTTCGCCGGCCGAAGCTATATCGCCCGGCTGCGACTGGTGCATCCAGGCCCCTCGGGCAAGACGGCACTGATGTTTTCCTAAAGGTGCCCTGGGACGTCGCAGGGCTGCCAGCAGCGACGGGGGCCCTGCGACTCTCACTTGGGTCCGTACGCCAATCGTCGCGATGGCCCGACTTTGGGATGCACCCATGCGCCGCGGTGCCTGCCTGGGAAGAACTTTGCTGTCTACATTGGACTGCATAGAACGAATCCTTCGCGGCGTTGCGCCGCCCCATGGCTTCCGGTCGAGATGAACAAGTTCGAGCGGCAGAGCAGTTCTGCCGACACCCAGACATTGCCCGACGACATCGCCGAGGAATTGTCACGCCTTCCTAGCGAGGTCTTGAGCGTCGATGACGCTCCCTCGCTCGCGCCGCCGGCACCGCTGTCGCAGGACGAGGTCCGCACCATTGTCATCAGCCTGATGCTGACGATGTTCCTGGCCGCACTGGACCAGACCATCGTTGCCACCGCGCTGCCGACCATCGGACGCCAGTTCCACGACGTCTCCAATCTCTCCTGGGTCATCACAGCCTATCTGCTCGCCTCGACCGCGGTCGCGCCGGTATTCGGCACGCTCAGCGACATCTACGGACGCCGCGTGATGATCATCATCTCGCTCAGCCTGTTCGTCGCGGGCTCGGTGCTGTGCGCGATCGCGCCGAACCTGCCGATGCTGATTCTCGCACGCGGTCTCCAGGGACTGGGCGGCGGCGGCATCATGCCTGTCGTGCAGACCGTGATTTCCGACGTCGTGAGCCCACGCGAGCGCGGCCAGTACCAGGCCTATTTCTCCAGCGTGTGGATGGTCGGCGGCATTCTCGGCCCGGTCATCGGCGGCGTGTTCGCCCAGCATCTGCACTGGTCGATGATCTTCTGGATCAATGTGCCGCTCGCGGTCGCGGCGATCGCGCTGCTGCTGCCCAGGATGAAAAAGATCCCGGTGTTCCACCGCAAGCGCAAGGTCGACTGGCTCGGCGGCGTGCTGCTGATGGCCTCCGCCGTCGTCTTCATGCTGGTGCTGACCTGGGGCGGCACGCGCTTCCCGTGGCTCTCGCCGACCGTACTTGCGATGGTGGGCGGTGCCGTCGCGCTCGCGGTCACTTTCGTGTGGCATGCGCGCCGCGCCGACGAGCCGTTCCTGCCGCTGCCGCTGCTCGGAGGATCGGTTGTGCCGTTCGGGCTGACGGCGGGCGGCTGCGCGCTCGGTGCGATCACGGGCCTCACGGTGCAGCTGCCGCTCTACTACGAGGCGGTCTATCACCTCAGCGCCAGCGAAGCGGGCCTCGCGCTGATTCCGCTCGCGGCGGTCTCGACCGTCGGCGCGGCCGTCGCCGGCCGCACCATGGCGCGCGCCAAGCACTACAAGCGGGTCGCCATCGTCGGAACGTCCTGGGCTGCGCTGTGCGGCCTCGGCCTGACGTTGACGACGTTGCCGCTCTGGGCACTGCTGACACTGATGGCCGCGTTTGCGCTTGGCCTCGGCACCACCTTTCCGGTCTGCGTGGTCTCGGTGCAGAATTCGGTCGCCCGTCCGCAGGTCGGCACCATCACCGGCGCCTTGAACTTCTTCCGCTCGCTGATGTCCTCGTTCACGGTCGCGGCGTTCGCGGCCATCCTGCTCATCGCCCTCGGTGCCGACGTTCCACTCGCCGGCGAGCATCACGGCGCCGTCAATGCGATCCCCGCCGAGGACATGCGGCATGCGTTCCGTTACGTGTTCGGCGCCGCCACGGCGCTGATGGCCGGCGCCGCGCTCTGCCTGATCATGATGGAGGAGCGCCCGCTGGCCGGTCCCTCCGTCACGCAGCAGGTGGAGATGGCGGAGTAAGGGTTAGCCACCGCGGTCGGGATCATCGTCGCCATTGCCCGCGCCCGTCTTCCGCGCTTTCGTCGCGAGCTGGTACTTGAGCCGTGCGAGCGCTTCGGCAGACCAATCGCCGACATCTGTGACCGCGACCCAGCCATCGACGTAGTGTTCGGGCGCGTAGACATGGCCAAAACCCATCGGCGTGTTGGTTGCGACCGCCATGTCGAGAGCGAGCTGCAGCATCGTGACGATGGGGTACCATCGCAGTTCCGACGATACGTCAGGCCCGCGCGGTGCGTCCATCCAGGCCGGCGCCCGATAGGCGTCGCCGTAGTCGAAGAATGTGATCGCGTCACTGGCATATTGCAGATAGACCACGCGCATCGGGCCCCAGGGCGTATCCGGCGGCACCGTCGGTCCGTTCTGGTTCATGAAGCGCACGAAGCGGCCGTCGCGGAATTTTGGTAGCCACGCCGGTGATCCTGGATTGCGGTTATCGGTAATCGAGCGCCAGATGCGGCTCTCGAATGGCGCTCCGCTCCATAGTGCGCCGGCGATGGGATCGCCGATTGTTTCGAACAATTCTACGGATTTTTCCGAGTTCATGGCGCCGAGGCTGAGCCCGTGCAGATACAGCTTTGGCCGCTTGTCCTTGGGCAAGCTCGTCCAGTAGCCGTAGATTTCGGCGAACAGCGCACGCGACGCCTCCGCTCCGTATTCGGGCTGAAACAGCAGCGACAGCGGGCTGTTGAGATACGAATATTGCATCGCGACGCTCGCGACATCACCATGGTGGAGATATTCCACCGTATCCATCGCGGATGGATCGACCCAGCCGGTGCCGGTCGGCGTAACGACGATCAGGACCTTGCGTTGAAAACCGTGCTGGCGCTTGAGCTCCTCGAGCGCAAGCTTGGCGCGCGCCTGGGCCGTGTCGCGGCTGCCGAGACCGACATAGACGCGCACGGGATCCTGCGCGGGCTGTCCCGTAACGGCGCTGATCTCTGTCGCGTTCGGACCCGAGGCAATGAACCGGCGCCCCATGCGCCCGAGTTCCTGCCACTTCACCAGCGACGCAGAACTCCCGGTTCGATTGGGGGCGGCCGGTTGCGGCCGCTCGGGCTCTTGCAGGGCGTCGAGTTCGCGGAAGGAGGAGTCGAGCGCGTTGAACGCGGTCCGGACCAGGACGTTGCTGGCGATCGACCAGAACAGCAGGCCTGCGATCAGCACGCCGAGGACATTGGCGAGCTTCCGCGGAATGACGCGCTTTGTGCGTACGGCGAGGAAGCGGGCGACAAACGCGAACAGCCGCCCCAGCACCAGCAGAACGGCGAACGTGATCAGGGCGATGACGCAGACCTTGAGCGGATGCGCGGTCTCGACCGGCGTCATCTTCATCACTGTGCGGATCGAATTCTGCCATTCGGCGGTTCGCCGCAGGAAGATAACGACGACCAGCAGGCAACCGGCCGTGACCAGCGCATTCGCAATCGATCTCGCCCGCGGCGAAGGTTCGGGCAATTCGAGATAGTGCCATAGCCGGCGCCACAGCACGCCGGCGAAATAGCCGATCGCAAAACAGCCGCCGGCAAGCGCGCCTTGCGTGAGATAGCTCCGCGGAATCAGCGTCGGCGTAAGCGCGGCAGCAAAGAACAGGGCGCCCAGCATGAGGCCGACACCGGACAGCGAGAGCAATTGCCGTCGAACGAGCCAAGCCAGATTCGTCACGGCATCCTCCGGGCGAGTCTATCTCTTGTTCTTGTCTGAAAAACTGCTCTGTCGCGGCAGCCCGATCGTGAATTCCGTGAACTTGCCCGGCTCCGTCGCGACGTCGATGGTGCCGCCGTGCTGCTTCACGACGATGTCGTGGCTCATCGACAATCCGAGGCCGGTACCTTCGCCGGCGGGCTTGGTGGTGAAGAACGGATCGAACATCTTTTCCTTCACCTCGCGCGGAATGCCGGTGCCATTGTCGCGGATGCTGATCTCGATACTGTCGCCCCGATCGCGCGTCGCGGCGATCACCACCGGCTCGTAATCGGCGGCGCCGTCATCCGACTTGCGCTTGGCGACCGCGTGGAAGCCATTCGAGATCAGGTTCAGCAGCACCCGGGTGATCTCCTGCGGAAACACTTCCGCTTGCCCGGCCGCCGGATCGAGCTCGCGCTTCAACGTCACGTCGAACTGTGGCTTCTCGGCGCGGGCGCCGTGAAAGGCAAGGTTGAGGCTCTCCTCGACCAGCGCGTTGATGTCGCTCAGCCGATGCTCGCCGCCGCCCTCGCGGGAATGCAGCAGCATGTTCTTGACGATGGAGTCGGCGCGCCTGCCATGCTGCACGATTTTGGCGAGATTGTCCTTCAACAGTCCAGTCAGCTCGTCGACCTCGCTGCGGACGTCGTCCGCGAGCGGGACAGGCGCGAGCGCCTCGTTCAGTTCGTCCGTCAGTTCGGCGGACAGGGATGCAAAATTGTTGACGAAGTTGAGCGGATTCTTGATCTCGTGCGCGATGCCGGCCGTGAGCTGGCCGAGCGACGCCAGCTTCTCGGTCTGGACCAGCCGGTCCTGGGCTGCGCGCAAATCGTCGAGCGATTTGGCGAGGTCCCGGGTGCGATCCTGCACCTCGTTGAACAGGCGCGTGTTCTCGATGGCGATCACGGCCTGGTCGGCAAAGGTCTTGAGCAGGGCGATCGCCTTGTCCGGGAAAGGACCGGCCTCCGGCCGCGTCACGCCGATGGTGCCGATCGCGACGCCGTCGCGCAGCATCGGGATCACGAGGATGCTGCGATAACCTCGCGTCCGCGCCAGCTCTCTCATGGCGTCCGTGAGGTCGGGCTCGTTCTGCATGTCGCTGCGGGATGCGAACTCTCCGCTTCTTGCCACCCGGCTGTGAATGCCGGATGCCGACAGCGGCGCCGGGAACGAGCTGAGCAGCTCTTCATTGCCGGCTTCGTTGTCGGTGCTGAAGGCGGCCAGGTGCAGCAGGCCGTCGATGACGCGCGTGACGGTGGAGGAATGGCCGCCGACCAGGGACTTGGCGCTATCGGAGATCGCCTGGAACACCGGCGTCACATCCGCGGGCGAGGCCGCGATCACCTTGAGAATGTCGGCGGTCGCGGTCTGCCGTTCCAGCGCTTCCCTCGTGGTGTTGAACAGGCTGACATTCTTGATCGCGATCACCGCCTGGTCGGCGAAGGTCTGCAGCAGCCGCACGTGATGCTCGCCGAACGCGCCGGTCGCGCGTCGCGTGGCGATGATGACGCCGATGGCCTCACCGTCGCTCATCAAGGGCGCGAACAGCATGCTGCGGTAGCCGCGGGCGCGCGCGATGTCGCGGGCCGCCGGTTCGACCTCGGTGTCGGGCAATTGCGCCGCCACCCCACCGGCCACGAGCCGGTAGGGCGGGAACTGCGCGAATGGCACCGGGAACGAGGACTGCAGCACGCGATCACCGGCCGGATCGGTCGGCGTGAACGCCGCAAGGTGCGCGGCGCCGCCGATGTAGCGCAGCACCGCCGTGGAGAAGCCGCCGATCAGCCGGTTGGCGTTGGCGGCGATGGCGTCGAACACCGGCTGTACGTCGGACGGCGAGGCGGCCATCACTTTCAGGATGTCGGCGGTGGCGGTCTGGCGCTCCAGCGTCTCGCGCGTCTCGTTGAACAGGCGCGCATTCTCGATCGCGATCACCGCCTGATCGGCAAAGGTCTGGAGCAGCTGGACGAGGTCGGTTGCGAACGCGCCGGGCTCGGCGTGCGTGACGCTGATCATGCCGACTGGCGTCCCCCGGTTCATCAACGGCATGAACAGCACGCTGCGGAAGCCGCGCAGCCGCGCGAGATTCCGGTTCAGCTCCGGGACCTCCGCGGCTTCGCTATCTGGAAACTGGATCGTCTCGCCGCCGCGCACCAGCGCGAAGGTCGGAAAGTCGGCAATCTTGCGCGGGAACGACGCCTTGAGCCCTTCGTCCGCCTCGGGGCTGGTTGGTGTGAACGCCACGAGGTGGAGCTCGTCCTCGATGAACTGAAGCACGGTGGCGGAGAAGCCGCCGAGCAAACGCCTGGAGCTGGACGCAATCGCCTCGAAGACCGGCCGGGCATCGGAGGGAGAGGCCGCGATGGTGCGCAGAATCCCGGCGCTGGCGTTCTGACGATCGCGCGCAATCGCGAGCTCGCTGCGAAGCTGCGCGTTCTCGGCTGTGGCCACCTGTAACAGGCGCTTGAGTTCCGCGATGTCGTTGGAAGGGGCGGTCATTCGCAATCCGGCTTGATGCTGCGACAAGCGCGGCACCAGGGCGGATTATCACATCTCCTGCGGCCGGAGCCAGCGTCCGCGACAGCGAGTTTTGCTGCCTGAATCCGGCCAGCTTTATGTGCCCGGCCGAGACACCTCGGTCTCCTTGCTGGTGATGAACTCCAGCAGCACGGGAACGCCTTCCTGCGTCTTCTGGATGCCGCGCCTGATCGCGGGGATGATGTCCTCAGGTCTTGTCACCCGCTCGCCATAGCCGCCGAAGGCGCGCGCCATCGCGGCGTAGTCGCCGGAAATGTCCGTCGACCGATACTTCTCGGTCGAGACCGGCATCACCTTCAATTCGATCGCCATCGAAAAATTGTTCAGCAGGATCGACATGATCGGGATGCGCTCGCGCACCGCGGTCTCGAAATCCATTCCGGTGAAGCCGATCGCCGCGTCGCCCCAGACATTGATGCAGAGCTTGTCGGGCTTTGCGAGCTTGGCGCCCATGGCCAGCCCAAGGCCGTAGCCGAGCTGCGTCGTCTTGCCCCAGCCGAGATAGGTGAGGGGCTCGACCGACTTCCAGAACGGCGAGAGCTGGTCTCGCGGGCTGCCGGCATCGTGGGTGATTATGGTGTTGCCGATGTCGACGGTGTGCTGCAGGTCCCACAGCACGCGATAGGGACTCAAGGGCGCGTCATTGCTGGTGAGCTTCGGCATCCATTTCGCCAGCCACTCCTTGTGCGAGGCCGCGATCTCGGCCGCGACCACCGAGGCGTCGCGATCCGCGGTGACGGTCTTGCCGATCTCCTCCAGCAGCGCATCGAGCACGAGCCCGGCATCGCCGACGAGGCCGATCCTGGCTTCGACGTCCTTGTTGAGATGGTTCGGATCGAGTGTGGAGTGGATGATGGTTTTGTTTTTCGGCATCGCGATGCCGAAGCTTGTTTCGGTGAAGGAGCAGCCAATGCCGAAAATGACGTCGGCCTCGGCCAGGAACTTCGGCACCGCGCGCGGCACCGCAAGGCCGCCAGAGCCAAGCGAGAGCGGATGCGTCTCCGGGAAGGACGATTTGCCCCCAAGGCTGGTGGTGACGGGAACGGCGAGCCGTTCGGCCAGCCGTTTCAGTTGTGGCCACGCCTGCGCGTAATGCACGCCCTGGCCGGCATAGATCACCGCGCGCTTGGCGTTGACGAGCAGGTGGGCGGCCTCCTTCACATGAACAGGGTCCGCCCCATAGCGGGTGCGCAGCACAGGCGTGTAGTTCAGCGGCTCCGGTACATCTTCGTTCCACATGTCCGCGGGGATCTCGACGATGACAGGCCCGCCTCGGCCGTTCTTCAGCTTGGTGAAGGCGCGGCGAAAAATGTTGGCGACCTCGGCGGCAAGGATGATCGGTTCGGACGATTTCGAAAACGCCTTCATCGCCTCGCTGGAATTGAAGTTCGGCTCGATATGCGCAAGCCTGCGCTGATAACCCATCGGCAGCACCAGCACGGGAACCGATTCGCCGTAGCATTGCGCGACGCCGCCCATCGCGTTCTCCGCGCCGGGCCCATGCTGCATGCAGAACGCGCCAATCGAGCGTCCCGACGCCACCCGCGAGATCGCATCTGCCATGTGGATGCCGACGCGCTCCTGCCGCACCATCACCGGCCTGATATCGGCCTTGGCCGCATGTTCGATCAGATGGTTGACCGGATAGCCGCAGAGAATCTCAATTCCCTCGCGCTTCATGATTTCCGCAATCGCGGTGCCGAGCTTCATGGCGTCTCTCTCCCTGGGCAGGCCGGTTGGTCCGGCTGATTAGGGGAGAGAGGATCAGGAAATTGGGGGAGGGTAAAGCGTGAGCGCGTGAGAGCTGCGGTAGGCCAGCTATGCAGCGAGCTGCCGTAGCCCGGAGGGAGCGCAGCGCAATCCGGGGCCGTGCCACCCGGATAGACCCGTGACCAATTTCGCCGCGCTCCGTCCGCTACTTGCAGCTTTGGCAGATCCTCAGCTTGCGTTTCAACGCCTCGTCTTCTTGATCGATCAATTGCTCAGCGGCGCCTTTAGCACCCGGGTCGGCCCTGGAGCCCGTCGCCGTGCGTGACCTCACAGGCGGGACCACCTGATGCGATGTGTCGTTATCGTCGCCAGTGCCTACGCTGAAGCCATCGTAGTCGGCGGCTGGGCTCGGCGCCGATGGAAGCCCCCCGATCACCGGCGGCGAAGCTTCTTTGATGGATGCTGCCGGCGGAGGTCTGGAATTTTTGGCGCCCGCGTGCGACGGCGATCCATTGGGCGGAGAAAGCGAAACCGGCGGTGCGGCCGAAGTCTGTCCTCTCGCGCCGTCCTGCGACCAGACGCCGACAAAGACGAGGCTGAAAGCCAAGAGCATCACGCTTCTCATCCGCATCCTTGCAGCTGTGGTTGGTCGATTGACAGTATGAAGGGTATCAGGACCCGCATGGTCGTCAAAGCGCCGCAGCCCGGATTTCGCAGCCGGGAGTATGGTTCACAAAGGGTGACCGGCCCGCCGCGCACTCCCCAGCCGCCGTGAACGTCAAAGAGGAATTTAACGCTTGGGCCCTAACTTGCGCTCGCCATGAGTGAACAGGCCGTCCACAGCGAGGTTCAACCGTTTTCGGCGCGCGCGGCGCTCCCCTGGCTGGTGAGCCTTGGCGTCTATGTCCTGCTGCTGATCCTAGGACCGCGGCTGCTCAATGATCCCGACACCTATTCGCACATCGAGGTCGGGCGCTGGATCATCGCGCACGGCACGCTACCGGCGAGCGACCCATTTTCTTTTTCGAGGCACGGCGCCCCCTGGATCACCTTCGAATGGCTCTCGGAGCTCATCTACGCCGGAGCCTACGCGCTTGCCGGCTGGCAGGGCGTCCTCGTCGTCGGCGCCGCGGCGATAGCGCTCGCCTTCGGCCTGTTCACGTTCTTCCTGCTGCGCGAGCTTTCGCCGGCCCAGACGCTGCTCATGGTGATCGCGGCCGTGATCCTGTTGGCGCCGCATATGCTGGCGCGGCCACACGTGCTGGTGCTGCCGCTGATGGTGACCTGGGCGGCTGCCCTGGTACGCTGCATGGATCGTGGAGGGCCTCCGCCGTACTGGGCTCTCCCGCTGCTGGTCGTGTGGGCCAATCTGCACGGCAGTGTGGTGCTGGCGCTTGGACTGATCGGCCCTGCGGGGCTCGAAGCGCTGCTGCGCGAGAAGCGCAGCGAATGGCCGCGCGTATTCCTGCGTTGGCTGCCGTTCACCGCGCTTGCGGTCGCGGCGTCCTGCCTGACGCCCTACGGGCCGGAACCGCTGCTGATGCCGCTGACCACGCTCGGCCTCGGCCCCGCGCTCGGTTGGATCGCGGAATGGCGGCCGCAGGATTTCAGCCACATAGGCTTCTTCGAGTTGCTGCTGCTGGCCGGCATCTTCGCGCTCTCGCGCGGCGTGACACTGCCGGTCGTGCGGGCCTTGGTCGTGATCGGCTTGCTGCATTTCGCGCTGGCCCAGATCCGCAATGCGGATCTGCTGGCCATGCTGGCGCCGCTCTATCTGGCGGCTCCGCTGGGGCGGAAGTTCGGAGGACCGATTGCGGAAGATGCTGCCGGCTCGTCGCGTGGCCTGAACCTGGCCGCGCTCGGTGTGTTGATCGTGGTGAGCGGGGCGACGCTGGCCCGTGATATACGGCCGGCTCCGGCCATTACCCCACAGGCTGCCGTCACTGAAGCCAAGCTCGCCACGACGGGGCACGTGCTCAACGACTATTCCTTCGGTGGCTATTTGATCTTTGCCGGCATTCCCACCTTTATCGACGGTCGCGGTGAACTGTACGGGGGAGCGTTCATCAACCGCTACAATCGCGCTCTGGCGCTGGTCGATCTCGGCGACTTTCTCAAGTTGCTCGACGAATACACCATCGGCGCGACGCTGCTCGCGCCGGGGACGCCGGCGATAGCGATGCTGGACCGGCTGCCCCAATGGCAGCGCGTCTACAGCGATGACGTGGCGGTCGTGCACAAGCGGCGAGATATGCCGCAAAGATAGATCAAGCGGTCCCGAAGGCGGCGTATTGGCCGCCGAGCGGCACGCTGCTCAGGATCGCTTCGAGGCGCCGCGCGGGCTTGGTGTCCCAAGGCAGCAGCAGGAAATGGCGCGCACCGATCTCGCGCAAGCCGCCGGCAGCCATCAATTTTCGGGCTTTGCCCGCCCCGAGCAAGACCGCGTCCCGGTCGAACTCACAACGCGCGACGGCAAGGCGGGTCAGCGGGTTGTATGGATTGTGCTCGATGACGCAGACGAGTCCCCCGCGGCGGGTCACGCGCCGCATCTCCGCGATGAATTGCGCCCATTCGGCCGGCACGACGTGGTGCATCACGCAGACGGCCGTGACCAGATCGAAGCTGGCATCGTCGAATGGAAAGGTGCGGCCGTCAAACTTACGGTAGTCGACCCTGCCATTGTCAGCGCGTGCCTGCGCCAGGCTGGCCGACGAAACGTCGATGCCGCTCAAGCGGCCGACCATGCCGTGAAGCAGGGGATGAAGGCTGCCGACGCCGCAGCCGACGTCCAGCATGTCGGGCCTCTCCGTGTCGAGCCGTTGCGCGATCAGATTGCCCAGCAGATCGGCCTTGGCGCGCATGAAGAAATGATGCGGCAAGCCGGAGAAGTCGATCGAGGATTGGACCACGTCACGGTAGTTGTCGTGATAACCGTCGAAGAGTTCGGTCATGCGCTGGGTCACTCGTTGACGGCGTGGATCGCGGGTGCGGCTGCCGCCTCGTTGCGGTCGAAGCCGGCGCGTGTCTGCACCACATAGAGCGGACGGCGTTTCACCTCGGCATGGATGCGGCCGACGTAAAGCCCCACGATACCCGTCATCAGCATGTTCATTCCACACAGCAGGGACACGACGACCATCGTCGAGGACCAGCCGGTCACGAGATGACTATCGTTGCTGAGCCACAACAGGATCACCCAGCCGCCATAGAGCAGTGCCAGACCCGACACCGTCAATCCGCACCAGATTGCGAGCCGCAAGGGCAAA
The DNA here is from genome assembly GCF_023100925.1 of Bradyrhizobium sp. 40. Lineage (NCBI taxonomy): Bacteria > Pseudomonadati > Pseudomonadota > Alphaproteobacteria > Hyphomicrobiales > Nitrobacteraceae > Bradyrhizobium > Bradyrhizobium sp. 40. The sequence continues at coordinate 5,079,447 of NZ_CP064688.1, read as the reverse complement.
TCGGAAAAGCCGAGCGCGGCGTTCGTCGCGAGCCGCACCATCTTGAACAGCGGATATTTGGTCTCGCCCGCTGCACGCTCGAGGCGGTGGAAGGTGACCTCGGCCTGCCGGAAGCCGAGCCATGCGATCATGCCGCGTACGAAGCGGTCCTGCTCCGGCATCTGCCGAAGCGCGTCGAGCACCTTGCGATCGATCAGGCGGAAGTCGCCGACGTCGGCGGGGATGCCGACCGAGGACATCCTGCCGAGAAGCCGGTAGAACAGATGCGCGGTCGCGCGCTTGAATCGGCTTTCGCCGTCGCGCGACAGGCGGCGGGCGTGGACGATGTCGTTGCCGTCCTGCCATTTTGCGATCAATTGCTCGATCACTTCGGGCGGATCCTGCAAATCGGCATCCATGACGATGATCGCTTCACCTTGCGCGGCGTCCATGCCGGCGGTAATGGCAATCTGATGCCCGAAATTTCGCGACAGGCCGATATAGCGAAAGCGCGGGTCGCGCGTGGCGAGCGCCTGTAGCACGATCGAGCTGGAATCACTGCTGCCGTCGTCGACGAAGATTGCTTCTGCCGGCCCGTCGAGCCGGGACAAGACCAGGTCGAGCCTGCGCAGCAGCACCGGCAACACGGCTTCCTCGTTGAACACGGGGATGACGAGGCTGTAGCGGATCGACTGGAAATTGGCCGCCATGCGAGAGAGTCCAACTCGTTGCAGGAGCGGAAGTCTATGCCGGCGGTGGTTAAGGTCGCCTTGCCACAACCATTAAGGATATGGGGCGCCGTGGCGGCTTCCAATGAGGCGGGTGCGGATGGGATACCCGATTAACCACGCTGGGCGGCGGCGGCTTTGGTCTAGGACTCGCGGCCTAGGACTTCGGCCTAGGACTTGCGGCGGATCTTGTAGAGAACAAATCGTTCCGAGGTGTCCAGCGCTTCCAGTAGATCCGGCAGCGGGTTTGCGACCTTCGGCCCGAGGACGTAGAGATAGTCGTAATCCTGGTGCCAGGTGCTGACGAACGGCGGAACGCCAGCCGGCGGCCGGCTTGCCGCAATCGCGGTAAGCACGCCGAGCGGCACCGGCCCCCCGTAGGGAATGGCAAGACGGCGCACGTCCTCGCGGGGCCGTACGGGCTGCTTGCCCGCTTCCGTGAATAGATTGGGCACGAACGCGTTGGCATAGTGCACGGCCAGCGTCGGCGCATAATACATCGGATACGAGGTGAGGTCGGCGAAGGGCGGGTCTCCATTGTCGTCCGTGCTGGCGACGAGGATGCGCGAACCGCGATCGATCTTGTGGAACGATGCGACGATGGCCGCATAGTCGGTGCGGTAAGGCAGCCAGACCGCGAGCACGACAGCGAGATTGATCAGTATGAGGCTACTGACCGCGGCGAGCGCTGCCATTCCCCATACCCGGCTGGGCAGCGTCAGCGAGCAGAAAGCCGGCAGGATCAGAGCCGCAGCGGGGATCACGCGCAGGTCGACGAACGAGGTTCCGAACAGCTTCGAGGGAATGACGACATAGAGCAGCGCGAAGCCGATCGCGAGCCAGCTTCCGGCTGCTTCGAGCTTGAGGACGCCGCGCCTTGCGGCGAAGAACAGCGAGATCATCAGCGTCAGTCCGGTCGCCGCCGCGACCGTCAAATTGTAGCCGTTCATGATGCGCAACGGCCAGATCGGTTTGAATCCGAAGAACCAGTTCGTTCCTTCGCTTCCGATCGATCCCGCGGTCATGCGCATGATCCCAAACAGGGCAAGCGCCGGTATGGCCAACGCAGCGAGCCGCGCGGCGGCGACACCGTAAGATATTCGCCCATGGCGGATGCGCGAGAGCTCGCAAAGGCCGAGCGTCGCCCCGTAGATGCCGAGGGAGAAGAAATGCGCCGCAAACAGCGCCGCGACGAAGACCATGTTGACGACGAAACGCAGTGGCCATCGGCGTTCCGCGAGCATCAGATAGAGCGCGATGCCGCAGAGAGCGAGGCCCAGTCCGAACTCGAAATTCACGAAGCCCCAGCTGAACGGCAGACAGTAAAGGAAAGCGAGCGCCGCAAAGCCGGCGAGATGGACCCGTCCCTTCCGGGCCCATTCGATCAAAAGCGCGCCTCCGACGATCAGCAATTGGCTCAGGAGCAGAAACAGCCGCGTGGCGTTCTCGACGCTGATCAGCCGCGCCATTTGCGGGACCAGCAGATCCATTCCAAGGTTGGGATAGAATGCCCAGGCCACTTCGTAATACGGATTGGCATTGGGAGTGCCGTTCTGGCTCAAAATGTACATCCGGGCGAGGTGATTGGGATAGTCGACCATCGCGGGGATAGGGGTCAGCAGCACCGGAAGAAACGACAGGGCCACCAGGACAGCAAGAACGGTGATCGCCACCGATTGGTCCGAGCCAAGACGAGCCCGGATTGTCGAGGTCGGCTTGTCGGAAGGAATCATGTCATAGGGCCGCTGGAGTTTGAGCTTACGCTCTACGACGGCGCAACCGCACGACACAACGCCATAATGTGAACTTCGCGAAAATCAAGCTGGGGTCGCCGCCGCATCGGAAGGAGGAGCCCGTCATCCGGCGCGCTGCACGCGGACTCGTGCTGATGAGATTGCGGCGCGTCGGCTATGCCGGCTACTTCACCGCCGCGCTGATCGAGTTGAATTTGCCGCTCAGGAGTGCACCGCCCGTGTTGTTCACGGCCGTGATGATCGCGAGCGCGATGCCCGTGGCGATCAGACAATACTCGATGGCGGTGGCACCATTTTCGTCGGCAAGAAATGACTTGAGCAAAGTCATCGTCAACTCCTGTTCATCCGTCCAACCTAGGCTGGTGCCGTTTTCGGAATGGTAAATTGATTCACTAATTTTTCGCGGGCGCGTCAAAACGCAGGTGGATGGTCCTCACCTGCCGTTTGATATGGTGTCATCGATTGACTTAAGGTTTCGTCACCCAATTCAGACGCATTTGGCGATTTCGTCGTGGTGTCTCAGGACGATATTTGGCGTTTCGGCGCCGCCTTGCCCGGGCGTTTCAGCACTATCGCCAGACGTCCGACCAGATAGCTGACCACGGACGGCTGCGCCCGCGCGGAGCTGCCGGCGAGGCTTTCTTCCTCGGCCGCGTCGTTGACGATGCCGATGTAGTTCTTTCTGGCGTCCTGCTGCTGCACGAGCCTGCAACCCCGAGTTCAATCGAGGGCGACCATGCTGCGCTGAGCGGGAAGCGTCGGTTAATTTTGTCTTCCGTAGGATTACGTGCCGCCTCCGCGACTGCGGGCAGACGCTGAAAGCGCGGGCTTGGCTTAACGGATTGTTGAGCCTGTTCTCGACCGGGGTGCAAAGCTCAGTCGCGCCGAGCGTCCGCATTCAGCGCCCGCAACACCGCGATGCGGGCGAACATCATCCAACCGCCGCCGGTCTCGGCCGCGTTGATCAGGGTTTCGATCGCGGTCTGCCAGTGGCTCGCATGCTGCGTATCCTCGGGCAGTCGCATGATGTGATCGGCAGCTTCTTGCAGCGTCCGGAGCTTGCGCCCGCCATGTAACGAAATGGGGTCGTCGAACGCAGTCGACCAGGGCATGTCAGGTCGGCCAATCGACGAGGGGAGGCATCACGGCGTCGTCGCTGTGCGATGCTTCTAGCCGGCCTTCTTCGCCCGCGCCGGCGCGCGCGCTGGCTTGTCGGCCTTCTTGGGAGCGGCTTTCGCAGCAGCGTCCTTGCCGCCCTTGCCGGCGATCGGCAGCAGCATCTCGCGCTGGCCTTCGACGCGCTTCTTCGGCTTCTTGCCCTTGACGGCGTCCTTGGTCACCTTCGCCGCAGGGCTTGCGTCCTTCTCGTTCGCGATGCTCTTCTTCAGCGCGTCCATGAGGTTGATAACGTTGCCGCCGGTCTTGGGCGCGGCCTTTGCTGCGATGGGCGCGCCGCTACGCTTCTTGTTGATGAGGTCGATCAGCGCGGTCTCGTAATGGTCCTCGAACAGCTCGGGCTCGAACGCGCCGGACTTCTTCTCGACGATGTGCTTAGCAAGGTCGAGCATGTCCTTGGTCAGCTTCACGTCCTGGATGTCGTCGAAATAGTCCTTCTCGCCGCGCACCTCATAAGGGTAGCGCAGCAGCGTCCCCATCAGGCCGCTTCCGAGCGGCTCCAGCGCGATGATGTGCTCGCGGTTGGTCAGCACCACGCGGCCGATCGCCACCTTGTCCATGCTCCGGATCGTCTCGCGGATCACCGCAAAGGCGTCGTGGCCGACCTTGCCATCGGGCACGAGATAATAGGGGCGGATCAGATAGCGGCTGTCGATGTCGGTCTTCGGTACGAACTCGTCGATCTCGATCGTGTGGGTGGAGTCCAGCGCGATGTCGTCGAGCTCGTCCTTGGTGACCTCGATATAGGTGTCGGTGTCGACCTTGTAGCCCTTGATGATGTCCTCCGAGGTCACCTCGTCACCGGTCTCGGCGTCGACCTTGAGGTACTTGATCCGGTGGCCGGTCTTGCGGTTGATCTGGTTGAACGAGACCTTCTCGGTATCCGAAGTGGCTGGATAGAGCGCGACCGGGCAGGTCACGAGCGACAAACGCAGAAAACCCTTCCAATTGGCGCGGGGGGCCATGGGCTACTCCAAACGCAACGGGGACAGAAGACGAAGATACCATCGGGGAACAACGAATCATAGCAAGGCGGATTGCTGAATCTTGCAACTGCGTTAATCGGCCGCCCGGTGCGCGGGTGCAACCTGATCAGGCCGCAAAGGCCGGAACATCATATCCCATCATGCGTTGCCACGAGACATTCCGCCGCGAGCAGTCGCGGCCATCCGACGCGACAGCCAGAATTGAGGTCACCATGGCAACCACGCGAGACCAACGTCAGATCGTGGAAACTCCGACCGAGGCGCGCCAGGGCGAGCCTGGGCCGTCGGTGGCGGCGCTGCTCGCCATATCCACCGGGCTTGCGATCCTGATCCTCGCGGTCATCTGGTTCGTGTTCTTCCGGACCTGATCGGCAGATCGACCGGACGGTTCGCACCTTCCGACTCGCCGCATAACGCGGCACATTGCGCCCGCCAGGCCGTCGGTTCGTCCGGTGGCTTGGCGGGCGCAATGCGTTTAGCGCGAACAGGTCGGATATGACCAAAAAGTAACGCGGCCGGTTCCCCGCGTTCATATTCAGTTCACGCCGGAATTGCTCATCTGTGCGGGTGTTCATGCGGCCTAATTCTGGAGAGAAGCGTGCGCCTGCTCGTCGTTGAGGACGACCCCGATCTCAATCGCCAGCTCACAAAGGCGCTGACCGACGCCGGCTATGTCGTCGATCGCGCCTTCGACGGGGAGGAGGGGCATTATCTCGGTGACAACGAGCCCTACGATGCTGTGGTGCTCGACATCGGCCTGCCGAAGAAGGACGGCATCTCGGTCCTGGAAGCCTGGCGGCGCAACGGCCGCACGATGCCGGTCCTAATCCTCACCGCGCGCGACCGCTGGAGCGACAAGGTCCAGGGCTTCGATGCCGGCGCCGACGACTACGTCGCAAAGCCGTTCCATCTGGAGGAGGTGCTGGCGCGCATCCGCGCGCTGCTGCGCCGCTCCACCGGCCATGCCCAAAGCGAGCTGAGCTGCGGCCCCGTCACGCTCGACACCAGGACCGGTCGGGTCAGCGTATCGGGCAATCCCATCAAGATGACGTCGCACGAATATCGGCTTCTGGCCTACCTGATGCATCATTCGGGGCGCGTCGTGTCCCGCACCGAGCTGGTCGAGCATCTCTACGACCAGGACTTCGACCGCGACTCCAACACCATCGAGGTCTTCGTCGGCCGCATCCGCAAGAAGCTCGACGTCGACATCATCCAGACTGTCCGCGGCCTCGGCTATCTCCTGACCCCGCCGCCCCCCGGCGCCTGAAGCGTGGTGTCTCGAACGATCTTGTCTAGACGTATCTTGGCTTGACGGGCGGCCCGGCAGAGGCCTTGTTCGGGTCATGAGTTCCGACGCCATACCACCCCGCGCCTCCGGGATCATTCCGATGCCCGCCAGCTCGCTCGCGAACCGCCTGTTCCTGTCGGCGACCGCGTGGCTCGTGGTGATCTTGGCCATCACCGGCGTGGTGCTGTCGTCGGTCTACAAGAACGCCACCGAGCGCGCCTTCGACCGCCGGCTCAATCTCTATCTCCGCACACTGATCGCCGAGGTCGCCACCCCCGACGAGCCGCCGGACCGCCAGTTCCAGTCGCTCGGCGAGCCTCTGTTCGAGCTGCCGTTGTCCGGCTGGTACTGGCAGATCACGCGGACCGACCCCGAAAAGCCGGAGGTGCGCTCGTCGCGCTCGCTCTGGGACAAGAAGCTGCCGAAGCTTGAAGAGCAGGGCACCGAGCTTACCGCCGCCGGCATCCGGATCGCTTATGTCGACGGTCCCGAGGGACAGAACCTGCGCATGGTGGAGCGGCCGGTCGATCTCGGCGCGGACGGCAAATTTCTCGTCAGTGTCGCCGGCGACGACACCGAGATTTTCGACGAGACGCGCAGTTTCGACTACTATCTCGGCGGCACCTTCACCGCGCTCGGCATCGTGTTGCTGCTGACCACCGTGTTCCAGGTCCGCTTCGGTCTCGCGCCGCTCAAGCGCATCTCCGAATCCATCGCCGACATCCGGTCCGGGCGGGCGGAGCGGCTCGAGGGCGAGTTCCCGGTCGAGATCGCGCCGCTGGCGCGCGAGACCAACGCGCTGATCGACGCCAATCGCGAGATCGTCGAGCGCGCCCGCACCCATGTCGGAAACCTCGCTCACGCCATCAAGACGCCGCTCTCGGTCATCGTGAACGAGGCCGGCGCGCATCCCGCTGATCCGTTCGCGGCAAAGGTGATGGAGCAGGCGGACGTGATGCGCGACCAGGTTGCCCATCATCTCGAGCGCGCGCGCATCGCGGCGCGGGTCTCGGTCGTTGCGACGGTGACGGAGGTTGCACCGGCCATCGAGGCATTGCGGCGGACCATGGAGAAGATCCACCGCGGCCGCGGCATCGTGGTCGAGGCCGAGGCCGATCCGTCGGCGAAATTTCGCGGCGAGCGGCAGGATCTGGAGGAGATGGTCGGCAATCTCGTCGACAACGCCTGCAAATGGGCGGCCTCGCGGGTCTTCATCGAAGTTCTGGTGGAGGCGCCGCATCAGGCGAGCGCCGGTCCGCGGCTGCATATCATCGTCGACGACGACGGCCGCGGCCTGTCGGAGGCCGAGCGTACCCAGGTCTCACGGCGCGGCCAACGGCTCGACGAGTCCAAGCCCGGATCGGGGCTGGGGCTGTCGATCGTGACCGAGCTCGCTGCGCTCTACGGCGGCAGCCTCTCACTCGGTCGCGCGCCGACCGGGGGCTTGCGGGCGGAGCTGGTCCTCCCCGGAATATAATCCCTTGTTCCGACGCGACTATTTGACCTGCAGAAGCACACCGATCCGGAAGAAACCAGGGGTATTCGGAGCGACTTCCTAAACGGCTTCTTAAGCGGGCCCACCTATGATCGAGCAGGACGGATCCCACGTTCGCCATTTTACCGTTCATTACCCGGGCGCATGAGCCAGACATCGATCGAGCGGCTGAGGGAATATCTCGCGCAGCTCCCGCCGCAGGCGCAGGCACTGCTGATGCGGGAGTTCGAGCGCGCGCTTGAGCGCGGCCAAGACACGGCCGTGGCGACCCTCGTGCTCGACCAGCTGCGCAAGATTGTCCGCAAGACAGAAGCCGAGGAAGCAACACCGCCGCGCACGGACGATCTGTCGCGGCTACTGTTCCAGGTACTGGAACCATTCCTGGTCGAAGCAGGCGCCCCGATCCGGGCCGGGCAGATCCGCCGCTCTTCCCTGGCTCCGATCTGGCAATGGCTCGGCCGCGACGGTGCTCCGGCCAAGCTGAGCGAATTCGAGGCGGCGCTGGCGCGCATGCCGGCCGACAGTGCAGGGCAGGTCGAAGCGCTGGCCTCGAAGCTCCAGGCGGTCGCCGCAGATGCCATCTTCGAGCTGACGGGGCCGGGCGGGGGTGACAAATCGCGTGCGCTCGCCCGCGTCGGTCCGCCCAACGTGATCGAGGATCTCTATTCGACCGGGGCGGTCCTCGCGGTCCGCGAGGCTATCGGCACCCTGAACGAGAAGCTGCCGCGCTCTTTGCGCGCCTTCGGCGATGCCCAGATCGCCTCGGTGACTGCCGCGCTCAACATTCCCGTCCTCCAGACGCCGCAGATGCTGCCCTTCGCGCTCTCGATGGTCGTGCAACGGATGACCGCGCCGTGGCAGATCATCCGCCTCGCCATCAAGATTGCCGCGTCCGACGACGAGATCCGTGTCGCGGCAACGCCCTATGGAGTCGCCGTCACGATAGCGCTGCATGATCTGTCCTGCGTGGCCGCCATCCTGCGCATGGACATCAAGCGCGGCCATTTCGACAATGTCGCCGGCAATCTCAAGACGCTGCACGACGGCGTCCGGGGCCTGCGTACCGAACTCGACCTGCGCAACGATTCCGCCTGGGGCAAGCAGTTGACCTCGATCCGGGCCGACATCTCCAACGCGCTGCAATCCGAGATCGACAGCGTTCCCGGCCGCGTCCGCCGCATCCTGCGCCAGCGCGCCGAGAAGGACATTCCGCCGGGCGCGCGGATCGACAGCACCGAGGTCGAGGAAACCGTGGCGCTGATCGATTTCGTCGCGACCTGTCGCAACTATGCGAGCGAGCTTGCGATCAACGAGGTGACACTGCGCACCTATTCCGACCTGCAGCAATATGTCGAGCGTTCAACCGAGCAGCTGGTGCAGTCGCTGCGCGGCGCCGATCACAAGGTCCGCACCTATCGGCAGCAGCAGGTGCAGGCCGCGATCCGCTTCTGCCAGGTGCTGTTCGGCGATGATTATGCCTCGCTGATGAGCCGCGCCGCGGAGAACGCGGCCACGGGCGAGCGCAAATCGTCGCGCGCGAGCTGATCCAGGCGCATATTTCAGTAGCCACAATTTCAGGTTGACGATGCCGATGTCGGGCCCTACGGTCGCCGTGCAAATTTTGATATTTCTATCTGTGGGCGCATGAAATCCGTTATCAGTTCCATCGAAATCGAGAATCGCGTCGTCGTTGCCAAATATCAAAGGCTGATGGTCGGCGCGAAGGTGGTGCTGGTCGAGAAGGTAAGCGGTCGGCAGCTTCCTGAGACGGTCACCAGGGTTGCATCGCCCGTTCCGGTCGGGGCGTTGCGCATCAGATTGCCCGACGCTATCGAGCCGGGAACATACTTCCTGAAGGCCTTCAACGGTCATGGCGAGGACGCCGCCCAAAGCGCTGACTTCGAGATCGGCTAAGCCGTTGGATTTTCACCATTTCGGGACCGTGCGCGGTCGCGCCGAATTGACAATTGTCAATTGCCGCATCGTCCGGCCGTGGTGTAAAGCCACCTGTGGGCGCGGCTTGCGCGCTGCCGGAAGCTTGCCAGATGATACTATGGTTCGTGTTCGCGCTGATGACGGTCGCGGCGATCTTCGCCGTGCTTTTGCCGCTCGGCCGTAGCGGACGCGCGCAAAATCAGGGCAGCGAGGTCGCGGTCTACAAGGACCAACTCGCCGAGATCGAGCGTGATCTTGCCGCAGGGCTGATCGCAGCGCCCGAAGCCGAGGCGGCGCGCGTCGAGGTCAGCCGCAGGCTGCTCGCCGCAGCCGGCAGCGAGCCCGCAACGGCACCGAAATCCAGCCTCAAATGGCGCCGCGCGGCGGCCGTGCTGGCGCTTGCCGGCTTGCCGCTGGTTGCGATCAGCGTCTATGTGCCGCTCGGCTCGCCCAGGCTTCAGGACTTTCCACTGGCGCAGCGGGAGCGCGGATCCGGGTCCGGCATGGCGCAGTCGCTCGAGAATCTGGTCGTCCAGGTCGAGCAACATCTGGAAAAGAATCCGACCGACGGGCGCGGCTGGAACGTGATCGCGCCCGTGCTGGAGCGGCTTGGCCGCTTCGATGACGCCGTGCGCGCCTATCGCAACTCGCTCACCTACAATGGCGAGAGCGCGGAACGCCGGTCCGATCTTGGCGAAGCGATCTCGGCCGCCGCCGGCGGCGTCGTGACCGCCGAGGCCAAGACCGAGTTCGAGCGCGCGCGGGCGCTCAGCGCTGACGACCCCAAGGCGAACTATTTTCTCGGTCTCGCCGCCGAGCAGGACGGCCGCAAGGACGATGCCGCCAACATCTGGCGCGCGCTGCTGGCGAAAGCGCCGGCGGATGCGCCGTGGCGCCCTCTGGTGCAGACCTCGCTCGCCCGGGTCGGCGGCGGTGGCGCTACGATGCCGGCGCTGTCGGATGAAACCCTTGCAGCTTCCAAGGACATGAAAGAGGGCGATCGCAACGCGATGGTTCGCGGCATGGTCGAACGGCTCGCCACGCGCCTCAAGCAGAACGGCGACGACGTCGAGGGTTGGCTGCGCCTGGTGCGCGCCTATCTCGTGATGGGTGATCGCGACAAGGCGGTGGGGGCATCGACCGATGCCCGCCAGGCGGTTGCCAACGATGCAGCGCGGTTGCGCCAGCTCGATGAAGGCCTCAAGACACTCGGGCTCGACGGATGACGATGTCAGGACGAGACGGGCAGGGAATGGATACGCCATGACGCGCAAGCAGCGACGTATGACCATCATCGGCGGCTCGCTTGCCGTGCTCGCGCTCGCCGCCGCGCTGGTGCTCAACGCACTGCGCGACTCCATCGTGTTCTTCTCGACGCCAACCATGGTCGCCGAGAAGCACGTTGCGCCCGGCAAGCGGTTTCGCCTCGGCGGCCTGGTGCAGCCCGGCTCGCTCCAGCGCGGCGACAATCTCGCAGTGACCTTCGAGGTCGCCGACGGCGGCGCAAAGCTTCCGGTCGCCTTCAAGGGGATTTTGCCCGATCTGTTCCGGGAAGGGCAGGGCGTCGTCGCCGAAGGCGCGCTCGACGCCGATGGCGTGTTCAAGGCCGACACCGTGCTCGCCAAGCACGACGAAACCTACATGCCCAAGGACGTCGCCGATGCCCTGAAGAAGCAGGGGCACTGGAAGGATGACTACGGCGCCAAGACTTATGATGGGGTCAAGGCTTCCGATAGCGTCAAGCCCGCGGCCACGACCGCGCAGGGCAATCCGCAGGGAGCAGTGCGGTGATCGCGGAGTCAGGACATTACGCGCTGGTGCTGGCGCTCGGATTGGCACTGATCCAATCCATCGTGCCCCTGATCGGTGCGCGGCTGCGCGATGATGCGCTGATGAATGTGGCGCGCTCCACTGCGCTGGCGCAGCTTCTGTTCGTCGGTGCGTCGTTCATCGCATTGGTGATGCTGCACGTAGAGTCGGATTTCTCGGTCGCGAACGTCTACGAGAATTCCCACTCCATGAAGCCGCTGCTCTACAAGATCACCGGCGTGTGGGGAAACCATGAAGGCTCGATGCTCTTGTGGGTGTCGATCCTCGCGCTGTTCGGCGGATTGGTCGCGGCCTTCGGTAACAATCTGCCGCTGTCGCTGCGCGCGCATGTGCTGGCCGTACAGGCGTGGATCGCCAGCGCCTTCTATCTCTTCATCCTGGTGACCTCCAACCCGTTCCTGCGCATCGCCAACCCGCCGATCGAGGGACGCGATCTCAATCCGGTGCTTCAGGACATCGGTCTCGCCGTGCATCCGCCAATGCTCTATCTCGGCTATGTCGGCTTCTCGATCTCGTTCTCCTTCGCGATCGCGGCGTTGCTGGAGGGGCGGATCGACGCCGCGTGGGCGCGCTGGGTGCGGCCGTGGACGCTGGTCGCCTGGATCTTCCTGACCCTCGGTATCGCCATGGGCTCGTACTGGGCCTACTACGAACTGGGTTGGGGCGGCTGGTGGTTCTGGGACCCGGTCGAGAACGCCTCGTTGATGCCGTGGCTTGCCGGAACAGCGCTGCTGCATTCGGCTCTGGTGATGGAGAAGCGCAACGCGCTGAAGGTCTGGACCATCCTCTTGTCGATCCTGACCTTCTCGCTGTCGCTGCTCGGCACCTTCCTGGTGCGCTCGGGGGTCATCACCTCGGTGCATGCCTTCGCGACCGATCCAACCCGCGGCGTGTTCATTCTCCTGATTCTCTGCCTGTTCATCGGGGGCAGCCTGTCGCTGTTCGCGGGGCGCGCGACCTCGTTGAAGCAAGGCGGCCTGTTTGCGCCGATCTCGCGCGAGGGTGCGCTGGTGCTGAACAATTTGCTGCTCACGGTCGCCTGCGCGGTGGTGCTGTTCGGCACGCTTTATCCGCTGGCGATGGAGATGCTCGCCGATTTCAAGATGTCGGTCGGTGCTCCCTTCTACAATCTGACCTTCGCCCCGCTGTTCACGCTGTTGCTGCTCGCCGTGCCGTTCGGGCCGATGCTGGCATGGAAACGCGGCGATCTGCTTGGCGTCACCCAACGTCTGCTCGCGGCCGGCGTTGCCGGGCTTGTCGCCGTTGCCATGGTTTGGGGCTGGGCGCTCGGCGGCAGCGCGCTGGCGCCATTGGCAATCGGACTTGGCGTCTTCGTCATTGCCGGCGCTGCGACGGATCTGGCCGAACGAACCGGCTTGTTCCGCCTGCCGTTCGCGACGACGCTGCATCGTGCCCGCGGTCTGCCGCGCTCGGCCTGGGGCTCGGTATTCGCGCATGCCGGCCTCGGCGTCGCGCTGATCGGAATCGTCTGCGAGACCACCTGGAACAGCGAATATATCGCCACGATGAAGCAGAACGACGTCGCCCATGTCGCCGGCTATGACGTCAAGCTGGACGGCCTGTTTCAGCGCCAAGGGCCGAACTTCCACGAGATGATCGCCGAATTCAACGTCAGCCACGACGGCGAGAAGCTCAGCGTGATGACGCCGTCCAAGCGCAGCTTCACCACCCGCGGCTCCTCGACCACCGAGGCCGCGCTGCTGACGCGTGGCGCCAGCCAGCTCTACATCTCGCTCGGCGACGCCACTGCCGAGGGCGCCATTGCCGTGCGCATCTATCACAAGCCGCTGGTGCTGCTGATCTGGTGGGGGCCGGTGCTGATGGCGTTCGGCGGCGTGCTGTCGCTCTCGGACCGGCGCCTGCGGGTCGGTGCGCCAAAACCGGCGCGGGCCAAGCAGCGCCTGCAGCCGGCGGAGTGATCTGATGCGTCGAATGATGGTCGCGTTCGTCGCACTGATGCTGCTGGCCTTGCCTGCGGCGCATGCCGTGCAGCCCGATGAGATCATGTCGGACCCTGTGAAGGAGTCGCGTGCACGCGACTTGTCGCGCGAGCTGCGCTGCATGGTCTGCCAGAACCAGTCGATCGACGATTCCGATGCGCCGCTCGCGCGCGATTTGCGGCTCCTGGTGCGCGAGCGCATCGCGGCCGGCGACAGCAATTCGCAAGTGCTCGATTTCCTGGTCGCGCGCTACGGCGAGTTCGTGCTGCTCAAGCCGCGCTTCGAGCGCCAGAACATGCTGCTGTGGCTGCTCGCGCCGCTGCTGCTGCTTGGCGGCGGCCTGGCGCTATGGCTTCAAATCCGCCGGCGCTCGCGAAATGGTGCAGACCTACCGGCTCCGCCGCTCACGCCCGACGAGGAAACGCGGCTCGCCGCATTGATGGTGGATGAAGCCAAATCGCGCTAGCTACGTTGCTGCGCATGGAGCCGGCACTGCACGGCATTTCCTGGAACCTCGATAAGTTCCTGTCGATTCACGACTTTCGGGCGCGATAAACTGCCGCATCCGAATCCGCATTCATTACAAAAGTTTAACCCCGCCGCCAGCGCACGGTAAGGCGGCAGCCCCCATCTTCAGGTCCGTAAGGTGCCGCCGTCAGGCGCCAAATGGATTTCAAGGCCCTGGAGATCTCTGCATGACCGACCGTTCCGACCTCTCGCACCTTCCGTCCTACCGGCAGCCCCGCCGATCCGTTTTCTCGGCCCGCAAGATCGCGCTGATGGCCTCGGTCGTCGCCGGCCTCGGCGCCGCCGTCTACGGCTTCGGCACGTCGACCTCGCCGGCCGACCTGTTCTCGAGCCCGGCGCATGCACAGGTCAACAACGAGGTCCGCAAGGTCGAACGCCCGATCGGTTTCGCCGACATCGTCGAGCGCGTGAAGCCGTCGGTGATCTCGGTGAAGGTCAACATCAAGGAAAAGACCGCGAGCAATGATGATGGCGATGACGCGCAGTCGCCGTTCCAGCCGGGCTCGCCGATGGAGCGGTTCTTCCGCCGCTTCGGCGGTCCGGATGGCATGCCGGGCCTGAAGGGTGGTGGCGGTCGTGGCCGCGTCGTGCAGGGCCAGGGCTCCGGCTTCTTCATCTCGGCTGATGGCTTCGCCGTGACCAACAACCACGTGGTCGACGGCGCCGACAAGGTCGAGGTCACGACCGACGACGGCAAGACCTACACCGCCAAGGTGATCGGTACCGATCAGCGCACCGACCTCGCCTTGATCAAAGTCGAGGGCAGCTCGAACTTCCCGTTCGCGAAGCTTGCCGACGGCAAGCCGCGGATCGGTGACTGGGTGCTCGCGGTCGGCAACCCGTTCGGCCTCGGCGGCACCGTGACTGCCGGCATCGTTTCGGCCAGCGGCCGCGACATCGGCAACGGCCCCTACGACGATTTCATCCAGATCGACGCGCCCGTGAACAAGGGCAATTCCGGCGGTCCGGCCTTCGACACCAACGGTGAGGTGATGGGCGTCAACACCGCGATCTACTCGCCCTCCGGCGGCAGCGTCGGCATCGCGTTCTCGATTCCCGCGAGCACCGTGAAGAGCGTGGTGGCGCAGCTCAAGGACAAGGGCTCGGTCAGCCGCGGCTGGATCGGCGTGCAGATTCAGCCGGTGACATCCGACATCGCCGACAGCCTCGGCATGAAGAAGGCCGAAGGCGCGCTGGTTGCCGAGCCGCAGGCGAATGGTCCGGCGGCCAAGGCCGGCATCGAGTCCGGTGACGTGATCACGTCGGTCAACGGCGAATCGGTCAAGGACGCCCGCGAGCTCGCCCGTACCATTGGCGGCCTGGCGCCCGGCGCGACCGTGAAGCTCAACGTGCTGCACAAGGGCCAGGACAAGGTGGTGAACCTCACCCTCGGCCAGCTGCCGAACACGATCGAGGCCAAGGCCGACATCGACAAGGACAGCGGCAAGGGCGCGAGCCGCGGCACCGACGTGCCCAAGCTCGGCATGACCGTGGCGCCCGCCGATTCCGTGGCCGGCGCCGGCAAGGAAGGCGTCGTGATCACCGAGGTCGATCCGAAGAGCGCGGCTGCCGAACGCGGCTTCAAGGAAGGCGACGTGATTCTCGAAGTCGGCGGCAAGAGCGTGAGCACCGCCGGCGAAGTCCGCGACGCCATCAACACGGCGCGGACCGACAACAAGAACAGCGTCCTGATGCGAGTGAAGAGCGGCGGCCAGTCGCGCTTCGTCGCCGTGCCCATCGCCAAGGGGTAACGAAGGGCCCGGCCTCAGGACCTCCGAGATGAAGGGTGTCGCCGGCATCAGTCGCCCCCGCCGACGGCGCCCTTCGGGGGAGCAGCGCAACGTTTGCTTCCCCTGTCTACCTTCCGGTGGAATACGCCCCCCTCCGTCGGAAGGCCTAGGGCGGTGAAGTCCCCCCAGCTTCACCGCCCGCCTTTTTCTCCATGCCAGAGTCTCTCACTCGGCTTGCATGCGATTGCCGCTCGCGCCATGTTTAGAGAAGGTTCACTCCCTTGACCGTTGCCGAACGCACGATGCGCCTCCTCATCATCGAAGACGACCGCGAATCCGCCGACTACCTCGTGAAGGCGTTTCGCGAGGTCGGGCACATTGCCGACCACGCCGGCGACGGCGAGGAAGGCCTCGCCATGGCCGAGAACGGCGACTACGACGTGCTGGTGGTCGACCGCATGCTGCCCAAGCGCGACGGCCTATCGGTGATCGGCGCGCTTCGCGACAAGGATGATTCGACACCGGTGCTGATTCTCTCCGCGCTCGGCCAGGTCGACGACCGCATCAAGGGCCTGCGCGCCGGCGGCGACGACTATCTGCCGAAACCCTATTCCTTCGCCGAGCTGTTGGCCCGGGTCGAGGTGCTGTCGCGCCGCCGCGGAGGTCCGGCCGAGGACACGCTGTACCGGGTCGGCGATCTCGAGCTCGACCGGCTCTCCCACCGCGTCGCGCGCGGCAAGGACGAGCTGACGCTGCAGCCGCGCGAATTCCGCCTGCTCGAATATTTGATGAAGCATGCGGGCCAGGTGGTGACCCGCACCATGCTGCTGGAGAACGTCTGGGACTATCATTTCGATCCGCAGACCAACGTGATCGACGTGCACATTTCACGGTTGCGTTCCAAGATCGACAAGGGTTTTGAGCGGCCGCTGCTGCACACGATCCGCGGCGCGGGATACATGATTCGTGACGGCATTCGGTAAACTCGTCCGCACCACGGCATTCCGGCTGACGCTGGTCTATTTGCTGTTGTTCGCGATGTTCGCGGCCTCGCTGCTGGCCTATTTCGCCTGGAATACGCGGCGGCTGATCACCGAGGAAATCACGCAGACGGTCAATGCCGAGACGTCTGAGATCAACGAGATCTACGGCCGCCGCGGCTTGCGCGCTCTCGTGCTCGCGATCGAGTACCGGGCGCTGCGGCCGGGCGCCAACCTCTATCTGGTGACGACGCCGACCGGCCAGTCGATCGCCGGCAACGTCGGCTCGCTCGCGCCCGGCGTGATGGCGACGCGCGGCTGGTCCGAGACCGCCTACCGGCGGATCGAGGATGCCGATGATCGGGACCATCTTGCGCTCGTCCGCGTCACCGAATTGGAAAACGGCTTCCGGCTTCTGATCGGACGCGATCTGGCCGAGCGGCGACGGCTGTTCGGCATCGTGGCGAAGGCCGCGCAATGGTCGATCCTGATCGTCGTGGTGCTCGGCCTTGGCGGCGGCATCTTCGTGGCGCGCAGGGTGCTCAGGCGCATCGACGCGATGAGCGGCACCGCCCATCGCATCATGACGGGCGATCTCAGCGAACGCCTGCCTGTGGGGCGCAGCGGCGACGAGCTCGACCGCCTCGCCGAAAACCTCAACGCGATGCTGGAGCGGATCGAGGCGCTGATGGCGGGGCTGAAGGAGGTCTCCGACAACATCGCACACGACCTCAAGACGCCGCTGACGCGCCTGCGCAACCGCGCCGAGGAGGCGCTGGCGAAATCCGGCGGCGAGGCCGACTACCGCGCCGCGCTGGAGCGGACCATCGAGGAATCGGACGGGCTGATCCGCACCTTCAACGCGCTGCTGATGATCGCGCGCGCCGAGTCCGGGCAGGCGCGCGGCAACATGGATGATTTCGACGCGGCCGATGTCGCCAACGGCATTCACGAGCTCTACGAGCCACTGGCCGAAGACGATGGCATGACCTTGAAGGTCAGGTGCGAGCCGACCCCGGTCCACGCCAACCGCGAATTGATCAGCCAGGCCCTCGCCAATCTTGTCGAGAATGCGATCAAATACGGCAAGCCGGCCGCGCAGCCGGCGGGAACTGTGGTCAGCATGGAGGGCAGGCAGATCACGATCGAATCGAGGCGCGAGGGCGATCAAGTGCTGCTCAGCGTCACCGATCGCGGTCCCGGCATCCCCGAAGCCGACCGCAAGCATGTGGTGGAACGATTCGTGCGGCTGGAAGCGAGCCGCACGCTGCCTGGATCCGGCCTCGGCCTCAGTCTCGCCTCCGCGGTCGCGACATTGCATGGCGGTGAGTTGAGGTTGGGTGACGCCCAGCCCGGTCTTGTCGCCACGCTGGTGCTGCCGGCGCGCGCGGGGGCTGGCGACAGGGTTGCTCCGCCAATGCAGGATGTGCCACAGAAGGTGGCATGAACCATTCCGCGCCGGGAAACGCGGACAAGCATGGTGAGAGACTTGCCGCGCGCTTTGCGGAGGCTCCCCATATTGCCGCTTCCGTCACCGACCAAGGACGTTTTGAAAGCTGGCTGGCCGAGCTCGAGCCCGCGCAATTCACTCGTCTTGAAGCGCTGCTGGCTCACCGCTTCGCGCGGGACATCCTGGCCGGCATCGCGGAATTCTCGCCTTATCTGTTTGAGCTGCTGCGCGCCGATCCGCAGCGTCTGATCCGGCTGCTGGAATGCGATCCGGATGCGCATCTCGCCACGCTGGTCGCGGAGGCGAACGGCGCGGTGCTCGCGGCATCCGACGAAGCCGAGGTGATGCGGCTGCTGCGCCGCATGAAGGCGGAGGCCGCGCTCCTGATCGCACTGTGCGACATCGGCGGGGTCTGGCCGGTGATGCGGGTGACCGCAGCGCTCACCGATGTCGCAGTGTCCTCGGTGCGGGCGGCGCTTCAATACCTGCTGCGGCAGGAAGCCGCACGCGACAAGCTCTCGCCGCCCAATCCCGAGGCGCCGGAGGAGGGCTGCGGGCTGATCGTGCTTGCGATGGGCAAGATGGGCGCAGGCGAGCTGAACTATTCCAGCGACATTGATCTCATCGTGTTTTTCGATCCCGACAATACGACGCTCGCCGCCGATATCGAACCCCAGCCATTCTTCGTGAGGGTGACGCAGGGGATTGCACGCATTCTCCAGCAGCGCACCTATGACGGTTACGTCTTCCGCGTCGATCTGCGCCTGCGTCCCGATCCATCCTCGACGCAGGTGGCGATTTCGCGCGACGCCGCGCTGAATTATTACGAGCGGGAAGGGCGCACCTGGGAGCGCGCCGCGATGATCAAGGCGCGCGCCTGCGCCGGCGATCCCAGGGCGGGCGAGGCGCTGCTCGCGGAGATCGCGCCCTTCGTCTGGCGCAAGCATCTCGACTTCGCCGCGCTTGCCGACGTTCACGACATGAAGCGGCAGATGCAGACCTATCGCGGCCAGAGCGAGGTCGCAGTCGAAGGCCATAACGTGAAGGTCGGGCGCGGCGGAATCCGCGAGATCGAGTTCTTCGCCCAGACCCAGCAATTGATCGCCGGCGGCCGGCATCCCGAACTGCGCGTGCGGCCGACGCTCGCCGCGCTCGGCGTGCTAGCTTCCAGCAACTGGATCACGGTCGCCGCGCGTGACGAGCTGACCAGGGCGTACCAATTCCTGCGCCGGGTCGAGCATCGCCTCCAGATGATCGCCGACGAGCAGACCCACACGCTGCCCGAGGACAAGGAAGCGGTCGAGCGTTTCGCCTGGTTCTTCGGTTATCCGGATCGCGAGGCCTTTGCCCGCGACCTTTTGCGCCAGCTCGAGATCGTCCAGGGCCACTACGAAAAACTGTTCGAGGGCGACGATCCGACCGGCACGGCCAAGCTGCCGGCGCTCGACTACGGTGCGGGTCCCGACGATTCGCGGCTGCTTCAGTATCTGGCCACGCTCGGCTTCAAGAAGCCTGCCGCCGTCGCGCAGACCGTGCGTGACTGGATCACCGGCGAGTACCGCGTGTTCCGCGTTGAGGCGACGCGAAACGCATTCGTCGAATTCGTGCCGGCCCTGATCGACGGTCTCGCTCATGCCGAGGAGCCGGATCGGGCCGTCGTGGCGTTCGACCATTTCCTTGGGGCGCTTCAGCGCGGCGGCCGGCTGATCACGCTGCTCGGCCAGAATCGCGATCTCGTTGCGCTCGTGGCCCTGGTGCTGGGCGCGGCGCCCCGGCTCGGCGAGATGCTGGCGCGGCAGCCGCAGCTCATGGACGGCCTGATCGATCCGCGCTTCTTCGGCGCCATGCCCGACCGGCAGGAATTGTCGGGGCGGCTCGCGACCACCGTGCAGGATGCCGGCTCTTACGAAGAGTTCCTCGACCGCCTGCGCCTGTTCGGGCAGGAGAGCCTGTTCCTGATCGGCACGCGCATTCTCTCCGGCACCGTCTCGGCGCAGCAGGCGAGCACGGCCTTTGCCGACGTCGCCGAGGGCATCGTCCATACCGTGCATGGTCTCGTCGCCGACCGCTTCGCCGCCCAGCATGGCCGGATCGAGGGGCAGGAGAGCGCAATCATCGCGATGGGCCGGCTCGGCAGCCGCGAGATGACCGCGTCATCCGATCTCGACCTGATCCTGCTGTACGATTTCGACAGCGACAATCCGGACTCCGACGGTGCGAAGTCACTGCAAGGTGCGCATTACTTCGCCCGCTTCACCCAGCGCCTGATCAGCGCGTTCACGACGCGCACCAATTACGGGGTGCTTTACGAAATCGACATGCGGCTGCGCCCCTCGGGGCGTGCCGGCCCTGTGGCCTCGAGCCTCGTCTCGTTCGCGGACTACCAGGCCAACGAGGCCTGGACCTGGGAGCACATGGCGCTGACGCGCGCGCGCGTCGTGTCGGCTTCGCCCGAATTCCGGGAGCGGATCGAACACGTCATTCGCGATGTCCTGACCCGTCGCCGCGATCCCGCAATCATCGCCAACGACGTTGCCGACATGCGGCGTGCGATTGCCCAGGAGAAGGGCGAGGCCGATTGCTGGGATCTCAAATATGCAGCCGGCGGCATGGTCGACATCGACTTCATCGCGCAATATCTCCAGCTCGTGCATGCTCACGAGAAACCGGAGATTCTCGACGTCGGCACTACGCAGGTGCTGGACAATGCATGCAGGCTCGGCGTGCTCGCGCAATCGGAGACCGAGATACTGCGTGCCGCGGCGCGGCTCTATCACGACCTGACGCAGATCCTGCGGCTCTGCGTCAGCGACCGGTTCAAGCCGGAAACCGCCGGTACTGACCTCTTGCGCGTGATGGCACGCGCCGGCGACGCGCCGCATTTCTCCTCGCTGGAGGCGCGCGTGAAGGAGACGCAGAGCGAGGTGCGGCGTGTCTTCAGGGCGCTGCTGGAAGGGACGTCGTCGGCTTCAGCGAGGTGAGCGCCTCCCGCACATTCGGCTCAAGACCCACGCCGCCGGCATCGAGATGGGCGAAGATCGCGCGCTTCATCCGCGGGTCCCAGAATTTCTTGATGTGGTCGGCGATCCCCGGCACGGCCTTGTCGTGGCCCTGGCTCCGAAAGAACGTGCCGATCTGGTTGGCCATGTAGATCAGGCGGTCAGGCGACATCGGCAACCTCCGTGGCATGACAGGCGACAACCCGGCCGCCATGCGAAAACACTTCGAACCCGTCCTGGCGGGCAATGGCAATCAGCGTGATGCCGGCGGCCTCCGCGGTGCGCACCGCAAGCGCGGTCGGCGCAGAGATGGCGACCATCACCGGCGCGCCGATGGCGGCGGTCTTCTGCACCATCTCGACCGAGACGCGGCTCGTCAGCAGCACGATGCCGCCGCTTGCAGCCGTGCGGCTGCGCGCCAGCGAACCGGCGAGCTTGTCGAGCGCGTTGTGGCGGCCGACATCCTCGCGCAGCGCGACGATACCGCCGGCAGGCGTCCAGAACGCGGCGGCGTGAACGGCGCGGGTTTGCAAATTTATTGATTGCAGCGGTGCGATGGTCTGCATCGCCGCCATCACCTGCTCGGGCGTAAACATCTGTCCCTGCGGCACGACGGCCGCAGGCCGCACAGCTTCGGCAATCGAGTCGATGCCGCAAATGCCGCAACCGGTCGGGCCGGCGATGTGGCGGCGGCGCTCGCTGATTCGCGCAGCATTTTCCGGTGCCAGCCACATGCGCAGCTCGATGCCGTCGTCGAGGCGGACTATTTCGAGCGACTTGACGTCATCGACGGATCTGATGATGCCTTCGTCCAGGCTGAAGCCGACCGCGAAATCTTCGAGGTTCTGCGGCGTCCCCATCATGACGGCGTAGGTGCCGCCATTGTAGGTCAGCGCCAGCGGCGTCTCCTCCGGAATCAGCCGCGCTCCTTCGGACGCGACACCGTTGCGCCAGATCTCGCGGTCGATGGCCTGGACCGGTACGTGCATGCCGCTACTCCGCGGCCTCGGCCGGCGCGATACGGCGGGAATGCCGCGCCTGTGCGTCGTAGGCCTTCTGCCAGTCGGACGGGCCGTTCGACGGCGAGATCTGCACCGCCGTGACCTTGTATTCGGGGCAGTTGGTTGCCCAGTCCGAATAGTCGGTCGTGATGACGTTGGCCTGCGTGTCCGGATGGTGGAAGGTGGTGTAGACGACGCCCGGCGCGACGCGATCGGTGATCTCCGCACGCAGCGTGGTCTCGCCGGCGCGGCTCTTCAGCCGCACCCAGTCCCCGTCGCGCACGCCGCGCTGTTCGGCATCGTGCGGATGGATCTCCAGCCGATCCTCGGCATGCCAGACTACGTTCTCGGTGCGCCGGGGTCTGCGCGCCGACATTGTACTGGCTGAGGATGCGGCCCGTGGTGAGCAGTAGCGGATAGCGCGGGCCGGTGCGTTCGTCGGTCGCGACGTATTCGGTGACGACGAACTTGCCCTTGCCGCGGACGAAGCCGTCGATATGCATCACCGGCGTGCCCTCGGGCGCCTTGTCGTTGCAGGGCCACTGCACCGAGCCGAGCTCGTCGAGCTTGGCATAGGAGACGCCGGCGAAGGTCGGGGTCAGCGCCGCGATCTCGTCCATGATCTCGGAAGGATGGCTGTAGGTCATCTCGAAGCCCATGGCCCTGGCGAGGCCGATGGTGACCTCCCAGTCGGCAAGCCCGTTCTTCGGCGTCATCACCTTGCGGACCCGCTGGATGCGGCGCTCGGCGTTCGTGAAGGTGCCGTCCTTCTCGAGGAAGCTCGAGCCCGGCAGGAACACGTGGGCGTAGTTCGCGGTCTCGTTCAGGAAGAGGTCGTGGACGATGACGCATTCCATCGCCGAGAGTGCTGCCACCACATGCTTGGTGTTGGGATCGGATTGCAGGATGTCCTCGCCCTGCACGTAAATCCCCATGAACGTGCCTTCGACCGCGGCGTCGAACATGTTGGGAATGCGCAGGCCCGGCTCGGGGTTGAGCTTGACGTTCCACAGCGCTTCGAACTGGTCCCGCACGGCGTCGCCCGAGATGTGGCGGTAGCCGGGCAGCTCGTGCGGGAACGAGCCCATGTCGCAGGAGCCCTGCACGTTGTTCTGGCCGCGCAGCGGGTTCACGCCGACACCCGGACGGCCGATATTGCCCGTGGCCATCGCAAGGTTGGCGATCGCGATCACGGTGGTCGAACCCTGGCTGTGCTCCGTGACGCCGAGACCGTAATAGATCGCGCCGTTGCCGCCGGTGGCGTAGACGCGCGCTGCTTCGCGCAGATCCTTCGGATCGACGCCGGTGAGGATGGCAGTGGCTTCCGGGCTGTTGTTCGGCTGGGCGACGAACGCCGCCCATTCCTCGAACTCGCTCCAGTCGCAACGCTCGAGCACGAAGGCCTCGTCGACCAAATTTTCGGTGACGATCACATGCGCCAGTGCCGTCATCACCGCAACGTTGGTGCCGGGCATCAGCGGCAGGTGCAGCGCCTTCACATGCGGCGATTCCACCATCTCGGTACGGCGTGGATCGATCACGACCAGCTTGGCGCCCTGGCGCAGCCGCTTCTTCAGGCGGGAGGCGAACACCGGATGGGCCGAAGCGGGGTTGGCGCCGATGATGACGACCACGTCGGTGTCCTCGACCGAGTCGAAATCCTGCGTGCCGGCGGAGGTACCGAATGTGGTCGAAAGGCCATAGCCGGTCGGGGAGTGACAGACGCGGGCGCAAGTGTCGACATTGTTGTTGCCGAAGCCGGCGCGGATCAGCTTCTGCACCAGATAGGTTTCTTCATTTGTGCAGCGGGACGATGTGATGCCGCCGATGGCGTCGTGGCCGTATTTCTTCTGGATGCCGCGCATCCTGTCGGCGGCAAACGAGAAGGCCTCGTCCCACGACACTTCGCGCCAGGGATCCTCGATGCGCTCGCGGATCATCGGGTTGAGGATGCGTTCCTTGTGGTTGGTGTAGCCCCAGGCGAAGCGGCCCTTGACGCAGGAATGGCCGCGATTGGCCTTGCCGTCCTTGTACGGCACCATGCGGACGACTTCCTCGCCGCGCATCTCGGCCTTGAAGGCGCAGCCGACGCCGCAATAGGCGCAGGTGGTGACGACCGAATGTTCGGGCTGGCCGATCTCGATCACGGATTTCTCGGTCAGCGTCGCTGTCGGGCAGGCCTGCACGCAGGCGCCGCAGGAGACGCATTCGGAGCCGAGGAAGCTCTCGCTCATGCCCGGCGACACGCGGCTGTCGAAGCCGCGGCCGGAGATCGTGAGCGCGAAGGTGCCTTGCACCTCCTCGCAGGCGCGGACGCAGCGCGAGCAGACGATGCACTTGGAGGGATCGTAGGTGAAGTACGGGTTGGACTCGTCCTTCGGCATCCAGGCGGCGTTGATCTCGCCATTGGACTTGCCAGGCGTCTTGGCGAAGACGTGGTTCTCGCCTTCATAGCCGTAACGCACGTCGCGAAGGCCCACGGCGCCGGCCATGTCCTGCAACTCGCAATCACCATTGGCACCGCAGGTGAGGCAGTCGAGCGGATGGTCGGAGATGTAGAGCTCCATCACGCCCTTGCGCAGCTTCTTGAGCCGTTCGCTCTGGGTGTGCACGATCAGGCCGGACATGACAGGCGTGGTACAGGACGCCGGCGTGCCGGCGCGGCCTTCGACCTCGACGACGCAAAGGCGGCACGAGCCGAACGCGTCGACCATGTCGGTCGCGCAGAGTTTCGGGATCTGATGGCCGGCGTCCATCGCCGCCCGCATGATCGAGGTGCCCTCGGGCACCGTGACCCGGTTGCCGTCGATGGTCAGCGTCACCATCGTTTCCGATTTCGAGCGCGGCGTACCGAAGTCGATTTCTTCGATCAGAGACATTGTCGTCCTCCTATTCCGCGGCCTGAAGCGTGGTCGGGGCCGGGACGAAATCCTCCCGGAAGTGCTTCAATGCGCTGAGCACGGGGTAGGGCGTGAAGCCGCCGAGCGCGCAGAGCGAGCCGAATTTCATGGTGTTGCAGAGGTCTTCGACGAGTGCGAGGTTTTCGCTCACGCGCTCGCCCTTGATGATCTTCTCGATGGTCTCGACGCCGCGGGTCGAGCCGATCCGGCACGGCGTGCACTTGCCGCAGGATTCGATGGCGCAGAATTCCATGGCGAAACGCGCCTGCTTGCGCATGTCGACGCTGTCGTCGAACACGACGATACCGCCGTGGCCGATCAGGCCGTCGCGCGCGGCGAAGGCCTCGTAGTCGAACGGCGTGTCGAACAGCGCGCGAGGGAAGTAGGCGCCCAGGGGGCCTCCGACCTGTACCGCGCGGATCGGGCGGCCCGTGAACGTGCCGCCGCCGATGTCGTCGACGAGCTCGCCGAGCGTCACGCCGAAGGCCGTCTCGAACAGCCCGCCGTGGCGGATGTTGCCGGCGAGCTGGATCGGCATCGTACCGCGCGAGCGACCCATGCCGAAATCGGCATAGGCCTTGGCGCCTTCGGCCAGGATGAAGGGGATGGCGGCGAACGACAGCACGTTGTTGATGACGGTCGGCTTGCCGAACACGCCGTGATGCGCGGGCAGTGGCGGCTTTGCGCGCACGATGCCGCGACGGCCTTCTAGGCTTTCCAGCAGCGAGGTCTCTTCGCCGCAAACGTAAGCGCCGGCGCCGACGCGCACCTCGAAATCGAAGCTGTGCGTGGAACCACTGATGTTCGCGCCGAGATAGCCGCCGCGCTTCGCAGCCTGGATGGCCGCGTTGATCGCCTCGACCGCGTGCGGATATTCGCTGCGGATGTAGATGTAACCCTTGGTCGCGCCGACGGTGATGCCGGCGGTCGTCATGCCCTCGATGACGAGGAAGGGATCGCCTTCCATGATCATGCGGTCGGCGAAGGTGCCGCTGTCGCCTTCGTCGGCGTTGCAGACGATGAACTTGCGATCCGCTTTCGCCTGCGCGACCGTCTTCCACTTGATGCCGGTCGGGAAGCCTGCGCCGCCGCGGCCGCGCAGGCCGGACGCCGTCACTTCATTGAGGATGGCTTCCGAGCCGAGCGACAGCGCGCGTTCGAGGCCCTTGTAGCCGCCATGGGCGCGGTAGTCATCGAGCGAGCGCGGGTCGATCACGCCGCAGCGCGCGAAGGTGAGGCGGGTCTGGCGCTTGAGCCAGGGGATCTCGTCGGTGGCCCCGAGCCGCAGCAGATGCGGCGTGTTGCTCGCGAGCGCGTCGAGCAGGGAGGGCACATCGGTCTCGGTCACAGGGCCGAACGCGATCCGGCCCTGCGGCGTCGCGACCTCGACCAGCGGCTCGAGCCAGTACAGGCCGCGCGAGCCGGTTCTGACGATCTCGACGGCAATGCCACGCTTGGCTGCGACCTGCTCCAGCGCCAGCGCGACCTCGTCGGCGCCGACCGCAAGCGCACCCGCATCGCGAGAGACATATAGACGGATGCTCATCGCTGCGCCTCCGCCACAAGCGCGTCGATGCGCTTCTCGTCGAGCCGGCCGATGAGTCGGCCGTCGAGCATCGCGGACGGCGCGGTTGCGCACAGTCCGAGGCAGTAGATCGGCTCCAGCGTGACGCGATCATCGGCCGTGGTGCCGCCCAGCAACACGCCGAGCTTCGCCTCCGCACGCGCAGCCAGCGCGTCGCCGCCCGCCGCCTGACAGGCCTCCGCGCGGCAGAGTTTCAGCACATGGCGGCCGGCCGGCTTGTGGCGGAAATCATGATAGAACGTGAACACGCCATGCACTTCGGCGCGCGACAGATTGAGTGCGTGCGCCACCATGGGAATGGCCGCCGCCGGCACGTAGCCGAACGCCTCCTGAAGCGCGTGCAGGATCACCAGCGTCGCGCCTTCCTGCCCGCTGCGTTCGGCGATAATCTCGGCGCCGCGCGTTTCGTCCCAAGGCTCAAAAACCGTTGTCATTCTTCGTTCTCGACCAGAGCGTCTGCTGATCGCAAACTATTTGGAATCGTTCGAAGATCAATAAAGCTGTCTCATGCTGCGATTGCGGATTCAGATCGATTTGCGACGGCAATCACTCGATTTGAATTTGCGATTGGAGCCGTCCGCCGGGCGGTTTTTGCGTGTTGGGAAGGGGCGGGCATGCTAGCTTGTATGCCACCACACAATCCGAGGGGATGACCGGTTGCTCGACAAGCTTGAACTGCTGCTGGCGCTGGCGAAGGAGCGGCATTTCGGCCGGGCCGCCGAAATGTGCGGCGTGACGCAACCGACGATGTCGACCGGGCTGAAGCAGCTCGAGGAGATCCTCGGCGTGATGCTGGTCCAGCGCGGCTCCCGCTTCCAGGGTTTTACGCCGGAAGGCGAGCGGGCGCTGGATTGGGCGCGCCGGATCGTCGGCGATGCCCGCGCGATGCGTGACGAGATCAACGGGCTGAAGCATCAGCTCTCCGGCGAGATCCGTATTGCCGCGATCCCCACCGTGCTCGGCATGGTCGCTGCGCTGACGACGCCGTTCCGCGCCAGGCACCCCGAGGTGCGCTTCAGTATCCGCTCCACGACCTCGTCCGAGGTGCTGGGGTTGCTCGAGAATCTCGAGGTGGATGCAGGGCTGACCTATATCGAGAACGAGCCGATCGGCAAGGTGCGCACCATCCCGCTCTACAGCGAGAGCTATCGTCTGCTCACCGCGCCGGATGGAATGTTCGGCGATCGCGAGACGGTGACGTGGAAAGAGGTCGGGCAGGTGCCGCTGTGCCTGCTGACGCCCGACATGCAGAACCGCCGCATCATCGACCGCGCGTTACGTTCGGTCGGCGCGGAGGCGATGCCGACCTTGACCTCGAATTCGCTGCTCGTGCTGTTCACGCATGTGAAGACGGGGCGCTGGGCCAGCGTGATGCCGGCCAAGCTCGCCGAGACGCTCGGCCTGTCCGATACGGTGCGCTCGATCCCGATCACCGATCCCGATGTCAATTACAGCATCGGCATGGTGATCCCGCAGCGTGATCCGATGACGCCGCTGATCGCGGCGCTGGTCAACGTCGCGCGGGAAGTCGCGCCGTCGCTGCAATCATAGCAATCAGGCCGCGGCCGATATTCCTGACGCCGACTTGATCGCGTCGCGGGGCAGGGTGACGCGCACGACGGTGCCGACCTCCAGCTTGGAGCGCAGCCGCATCGAGCCGCCATGGAGCTGCGCGAGCGAGCGGGCGATCGCCAGCCCCAGTCCCGAGCCGTGATAGGTCTTCGTGAGCTGGCTCTCGACCTGCTCGAAGGGGCGGCCGAGCCGCGCCAGTGAATGCGGCGCGATGCCGATGCCGGTGTCGGCGATCATCAGGACGATCCTGTCGTCGAGCTGCCGGCTGCGCACCACGATGCGTCCGCCGTCGGGCGTGAACTTCACGGCGTTGGAGAGCAAATTGACGATGATCTGCTTGGTGGCGCGGCGGTCGGCGACGACGGAGATGGATTTCGCGATGTCGGCGTCGAGCGTCAGGTGCTTGTCCTGCGCGCGGCCGGTGACGACCCGCAGGGATTCCGCCAGCGTCTGCGCGAGGTCGAGCTCTTCCATGTCGAGCTTCATGCGGCCGGCCTCGATCTTGGACATGTCGAGGATGTCGTTGATGACTTCGAGCAGGTAATGCCCGCTGGTCAGGATATCGTGGCAGTATTCCTGGTACTTCTCCGAGCCGAGCTCGCCGAACATGCCCGAGCCCATGATCTCGGAGAAGCCGATGATCGCGTTCAGCGGCGTGCGCAGCTCGTGGCTCATATTGGCAAGGAATTTCGACTTGGTCTGGTTGGCTTCCTCGGCGCGGGTCTTCTCGCGCTGATATTTCTCGGCGAGATCGGCGAGTTCGCCCGCCTGGCGCTCCAGGGCTGCCTGCGAGCGCTTGAGGTCGATGACGGTGGCGCGCAGGCGTAGATCGTTGTCGACCAGCTTCTGCTCGTGCTCCTTGATGCGGGTGATGTCGGTGCCGACCGAGACGTAGCCGCCGTCCTTGGTGCGGCGCTCGCTGATGTGCAGCCAGCTGCCGTCGTCGAGCTGCGCCTCGAAGGTGCGCGCGCCGGGGCCCTGGCTCGCAGTCTCGTTGTGCCGGGTGCGGACCTCGGGCATGCGGCCGACTTCGAGCACGGTCTCGTAGGAGGTGCCGGGGATGACGGCGCTGTCAGGCAGCTTGTGCAGGCGCTGGAAGTGCGAATTGCAGAGCACCAGGCGATCGCTGGCGTCCCACAGCACGAAGGCTTCGGGAATGGTCTCGATCGCGTCGCGCAGGCGCAAATCGGCTTCGACAGTCCGCTCGGCGAGGCTCTTCTGCTCGGTGATGTCGACGGCGATCCCGATCAGGTGAACGCTGGAGTCCGTCGCGCCGCTGGTCTTTTCGCAGCGGACGCGCAGCCAGATCCAGTGGCCGTCGACATGCTGCATGCGGAAGGTCTGGTCGATGTGGTCGATCTTCTCGGAGATGAGCTGGTCGGCGATCTCGAACAGGTCGATGTCGTCGGACTTCACCAGCGCGTTGACCTCACCGAAGGTGAGGAGCTCGTTGCGGCCGTCGAGGCCGAGCATCGAAAACATCGACTGCGACCAGAAGATGCGGCCGCGTGACAGGTCCCAGTCCCACAGTCCGCAGCGGCCGCGGTTGAGTGCGGTGTCGATCCGGCCGCGCACGGCGTCGTTGATCAGGTCGCCCTCGCGGGCACGTGTGGACTGCCAGTGGAAGGCGAAGCCGAGGATCAGGACGACGAAGCCGGTGGTGGCCGACAGCGTGACCGACAGCGCGGCGTCCGAGCCCCAGATCGGCTCGTTGCGCTCCTGGATCACGGTGACGAAGCCGGGCAGCGACTTGATCTGCCGCGAGGTCGCCATCGCGGCGTTGCCATTCGGCAGCGTCATGTCGGAGATGTTGCCGTCGCGCGGCGGCGCCGCCAGCAGTTGCGCCGTCGTGATTGCGTCGAGCAGGCGGTCGTTGCCCGAGGGATCGCTGTCGACCGGGATGCGAGCGAGGATGCGGCGGTCGAGTCCGGCCGAGGTGACGATGACGTGCCGGCCCGAGGCGGTGCCCCAGGATGGAATGAGGTCAGGCAGCAGCGCCGGCAGGCTCTCGATGTTCTTCAGCCGCTCCTGTCGCGCGGAGGTGAGGCGGTCGATGCGCTCGGCGAGCAGGTCGGCGAGCGCCGAGATGTCGTGGCGGATCACCAGACGCTTCTGGCGCGTCTGGTCGACGACCTGCACGAACGCGCCGAGGCAGATCGTGATCAGGAACGCGATGATGAGCGTCGGCACGGCACGGCGCAGCGCAGGCTCCGCGATCAGGAGCCGATGATAGGCAGGTTTCGCGATCGATTGCGCCAATCCTTTGATCGAATCGGATTGGACGCACGCGTTCGCGGCGTCTGCACGCGACATGCCTAAAGCCCCCTGGAACCTGCTTGCAACTTGATTTTGGAAGCAGCCCCACATCGCTTCCGAATCATGGTCGATTTGAATCCAGATTTCGCGGGCTGTCGAGAGTCAACGAATCGTTAACGCGAATTTATTCTTATCCAACGCGCAGTTTGTGCGTCGCGCGTCCGCAAACTTACGTGCGCGGCGAGTCCGAAACGAGAACGTGTGACTCCTCGCACATTCTCTGTCACGCACGCGGCGGTTCGGCGTGACTGATGACGCGCTTCACGCTCGGGAACGCGCGCCGCAACGCGCGCTCGATCGCGTCGACATGCTCGTGCACCCTGATCACGCTCATCGACGGCTCGGCGCGGCAGTGGAAGTTGACGATTTCGCCGGCGTCGGTGTTGCGGACGCGGACATTGTGGATGTCGTGGATCTCGCCGCCGGCGGCATACTCTGTCAGGGCGGCGGCGATGGCCTGCACCCGTTCCGACGCGGCATCGACCCCGAACGGCAGTTCCGGTTCCAGCGGCTCGATGTGGACGTCGACCTCGACGTCCGCGCCGAACTCTTCCTGGATGTTGCGTTCCAGCGTGTTGGCGACCTCATGGGCGGCGTCGAGCTGCATCCCAGCGTCGACCTCGAGGTCGATGCTGACGATCAGCTTGGCGCCGAGATCGTGCACGGTGACGTGGTGGATGGCGAGGCCCGAATTGTGGGCGATGACCATGATGCGGTCGCGCACGGTCTCGTTGTCGCGCGCCACGGGGACTGCGGTGAAGGTGAGGTCGGTATCGCCGAAGGCCTTCTCGACGGCCGCTTGCGCGTTGCGCTTGATGTCCTCGACCCGGTCGATGGGGTAAGTCCGCGGCACCTTTGCGATCGTGTCGATAAACGTGGTGGCACCGACCATGCGCACGCGGAGCCGCTCGATGTCGATCACACCCGGTACGCTGCGGATCGCGGCCGTGGCCGTCTCATGCGCGCCTTCCGGAGCGCGGTCCACCAGCGTCTGCACAGTCGAGCCGGCCATGCGCAGGCCGAGCAGGGCGATCATCACGGCCACCGCGGCGGCGGCAGCCGCGTCGCCCCACCAGAAGCCGAGGCCGGCGAGGATCAGGCCCACGATCACGGCGAACGAGCCCATCACGTCGGAGGCGAAATGCAGCGCATCGGCGGCGAGCGCCTGGCTCCTGGTCTCCCGTGCGGCACGGTGCAGGGCACGGGCGCGCCAGAAATTGACGGCGATGTCGATCACCAGCACGACGAAAGGGACGGCGGAGATCGTCGGCGGCGCAACTCCCTCTCGGAGATGGCTGTAGGACTGGACCAGGATTCCGCCGGCGAGCACGTAGAGCAGGGCGGTCACGCCCAATGCCGAGACACTTTCGAGTTTGCCGTGGCCGTAATGATGCTCCTCGTCCGCCGGCTTGTCGGATACCCGCACCACCGCCCAGGTGATGATGGTGGCGACCAGGTCGATCGAGGAATGCAGCGCCTCGGAAATCAGCGCCAGCGAGCCGATCGCGATCCCGACCGCAAACTTCGCCGCCGCCATGCCGCCACTGGCGAAGATCGAGATTGCTGCGACCGAGGTCTTGTTGTGTTGGGAGCTCATGGCGGGGATTTAGCAGCCTGTGACCGAACATCAAGCGACGATCGACAGGCGTAGACGCTAGTGAGTTGCAGGAGCGGGGATCCCCCGGTTTTGTAGGGTGGGCAACGGCGCGGAGCGCCGCGCCCACCATCTTTCGGGGACGCTGACGCATGGTGGGCACGCTTCGCTTTGCCCACCCTACTAGACCTAGGTCTTTGGCCTCAGGAATGTTACGGCACCGTCACGACGATCTTGCCGAGATGCTTGTTGGCCTCCATGTGCTCGAATGCCTTGTCGATGTCGTCGAAGGCAAACACCTTGTCGATCGGCAGCTGCAGTTTTCGCGACTCGACCGCGCCCCAGATGTCCTTCTTGACCTCGTCGAAGATCTCGCGGACTTCCGCGACGGTGCGGGTGCGGAAGGTGACGCCGACATAGTCGATGCGGCGGGCCGCGTGCAGGTCGAAGTTGAAATCGGCATGGGTGCCGCCGAGCCGGCCGACATTGACGATTCGACCCTTGACCTTGGTCGCCGCGAGGTTCTGGTTGGCGACCTTGCCCGAGACCTGGTCGACGATGAGGTCGACACCTTCGCCGTTCGTCGCCTTCAGCACCTCGTCGACCCATGAGGGGTCGGAGGAGTCGACCGCGAGGTCGGCGCCATACTCCTTCAGTCGGCCGCGGCGGGCGGCATCGGTCGAGGAGCCGATCACGAGTCTCGCGCCCTTGAGCTTCGCAATCTGCATCGCCATCAGGCCGACGCCGGAGCTTGCGCCCTGGATCAGCACGGCCTGCCCGGGCTGCACGCCGCCGATGGTGACGACGGCGTTGTGCATGGTCGCGAGCGCGACGGGCAGGGTGGCGGCTTCCTCGAAGTTCATGTTCGAGGGCGCGCGGAACAGCCGGCCGTGATCGGCCAGCGTATATTCGGCAAACGCCGCGCCGCCCGAGCCCATGATGCGGTCGCCGACCTTGACGCCCTTGGCATCCGGTCCGAGTGCGGCGACCTCGCCGGCCCACTCCATGCCGAGCACGGTCCCGGCGCCGCCGGCCGCGCCATGGGCGTGGCCCTTGCGCATGCCGGTGTCGGCGCGATTGAGTCCACAGGCGCGGACCCGGACCAGCACCTGCGTGCCTTCAGGCTTTGGTTGAGCGACGTCGGAAATTGTAGCGCCGCCAGGGCCGTAGACATAAGCCTTCATGTATTGCTCTCGCTTCTTGCAGTGATTATTCCGCAGCCTGCGCTGTAGGATGAACTATCATGCCTTCGAGCCGGCTGCGGATGATGGCCTCGGCTTCGCGCACGATGCGGGAGATCAGCTCGGCGCAGGTCGGGATGTCCTGGATCAGGCCCTGGACCTGGCCCGCCGACCAGATGCCTTCATCCGAGTTGCCGGTCGCGTAGACCATCTTGCCGCGGGCGCCCGCGACGAGCTCGCGGATATCCTCGAACTTGGCGCCTTCCTTCTCCATAGCAACGACCTTGGTCGAGATCTCGTTCCTGGCGACGCGGGAGGTGTTGCGCATGGTGCGGAAGATCAGCTCGGTCTCGCGCTCGTCATTGGCGACGATCTTCTCCTTGATGAGCTGATGAATGGGGCTCTCCTTGGTCGCCATGAAGCGCGTGCCCATGTTGATGCCTTCGGCGCCCAGCGCCAGTGCGGCGACGAGGCCGCGGGCGTCGGCAAAGCCGCCGGAGGCGATCATCGGGATCTTGATCTTGTTGGCGGCGGCCGGGATCAGGATCAGGCCGGGGGTGTCGTCCTCGCCGGGATGACCGGCGCATTCGAACCCGTCGATCGAGATGGCGTCGACGCCCATGCGCTCGGCCGAGAGCCCGTGACGGACGCTGGTGCATTTGTGCACGACCTTGACGCCGTGCTTCCTGAACTCGTCGACGTGCTCCTGCGGCTTGTTGCCGGCAGTTTCGACCACCTTGATGCCGCTCTCGATGATGGCGGCGCGATATTCGGCATAAGGCGGCGGCTTGATCGCGGGCAGGATGGTGAGGTTGACGCCAAACGGCTTGTCGGTGAGATCGCGACAGCGGGCGATCTCCTTCCTGAGGTCCTCCGGCGTCGGCTGGGTCAGCGCCGTGATGAAGCCGAGCGCTCCGGCATTGGCGACGGCGGCGACCAGCTCGGCGCGCCCGACCCATTGCATGCCGCCCTGGACGATCGGGTGCTCGACACCGACGAGCTTGGTGAACCGTGTCTGCAGCATGGTCTGTTTCCTCCGCCTGTGTGGCGCTCTGTTATCGTTTGATGGCGGCAGGATGCCGCCCGGGTCGGGAAAAGTCTATTGCGAGGGCGTGCGGTGGAGGCGGGGCGATCATGCGGGGAGTGGGGGGAATCCGTGAGGCGGATAATTGAGGTGGTAGCACCGGGTGGCGCGAGGGTTTTTGTGCGCCGCTGCTTCAACACCGACGGAGGATGAGGAGCTTTCGGAGACCATCAACTTGCATTTTCTCGCAAGGCACGCCTCCGCCCTCTCGCGGCGCATTCGCCCGAGCTTTGCCCGATCGCATCGCCCTCGTCGTGACAAGGGCGCAGGGAAGGCCGGGCGCCGGCTGGCACCCGCAAGTCCGTGCGCCAAAGGAATGCACACGGGGTGGACCACAGGTTCGCCGGATCGCCCGGCCTTCCCTGCGCGATGGTTTTAACGTGTCCTTCGTGCTCTCCCCGGGGAGCGATGCACTATTGCCCCCGTCGCCATGCAGATGACTGATGCGCGCGCCCGGTTGGACCGCCACATCACCGCAGGACTTGACGCACAGACCCCGGGCGTCAGGACCACACGACTTGTTCGTCCGCGCACGTCCTCGCTGGGCCTTCGGGAGCTGGCGTGTGCTCGCACCCGAAACCATGCGAAGACGCTGTCGGCGCCGTGTCGTAGGCGCGAAAGCCTGTGCTCACGGTTTCCCGCCCTGCAAGGCTTGCCGCGCCCGACGCCGTCGCGTCCATCGCTGCCCAACCCGCGGTTCGTGACGATCGCGATCCGCCCCTTGTCCCGGGTCAGGGTATCGCGTACGTACGACAAATCCGAATTTCGGTAAAGTGGAATAT
The DNA here is from genome assembly GCF_023100925.1 of Bradyrhizobium sp. 40. NCBI lineage: Bacteria > Pseudomonadati > Pseudomonadota > Alphaproteobacteria > Hyphomicrobiales > Nitrobacteraceae > Bradyrhizobium > Bradyrhizobium sp. 40. Next base: position 5,044,610 of record NZ_CP064688.1, on the reverse strand, counting down.
TTCGGCGAGCCGGGATTGACAGGCGAGGCGGGAATTGCGCGGGTGTTTTGCCCGACGGGCAAGACGGCTTCAGCTACTCCGTCGACAGCCGCACCATCTGGCGGCCGCCGTTCATTTCCTTGAGGCTGTTGACGAAGTTTTCCGGGCGCTGCCAGCGGTTGGGGACCTTCAATCCCATGTACTCCGCGATGTCGCCGATGAAGCCGGTGCAATTGGTGGTCTCGGCATTCCAGACCGGCGAGCTCGCCTGCAATTTCTTGATATAGGCAAACACACGCTTGGCGTCGGCTTCGTTCAAATAGACGCGGTAGTTCGCGGTCAGGTAATCGGGGTCGAGATCGCCGTAACTCGCGCCGGTCTCCGCCGGCACCCAGGTGAGGTGACCGAGCACATAGGCCCAGGTGTCGCCGGCGGGCGTGAGCCCTGCGACCTCGACGGCGCGCTCGCTGGTCTTGCCGTACCAGACGAAGGCGTGGCCCCAGCTCGCGGCCGTGCGGGCGCGGAAATCGACGTAGTACGGACCTTTCTCAGCGCGCGCGACTGCGCGCCGCGTCGTTTGCGGCGCTGGTCGTGATACGGCGTCGGTCGTGGCAAGCGCGTTTGCGTCAGCAACGCGCTTGTTCGCTTCGTGGGCCGAGGCCGAGGGTGTCGTGCACGCGAGCATGGCCGCGAGCGCGAATCCCGCAAGGATGCAGGGTCCCGATCGATCAGGTTTGTTCGTCACGCTATGCCCCTCGAATGTCGGCCACTCACGGAGAGTCTACGCTTGCTTCTGCGTATTTCGCTGCGCGTCAGTAGCGCGCGGCAACGGGGCCGGGCGCCTTGCCGATCGGGGCCTTTCCAACCGGGCTCTTGCCAATCGGCATCTTGCCGATCGGCGCCTGCTCGGAATAGACGGGAACGGGCTGGCGGCGCGGCAGATCCGCAGCATTCGCAACCGTCACCAGAGCAAGCGTAGCACCCACGACAAATACAATCTTCTTCACAGTCATACCCCTAGAAGGTTTGGTCCAAACACGGCACCGCCGTGCCCCCAGACACGCCTCACAGAAGGGCGGCCGAATGCGTCCACAGTGCGGCATCCGCGCGACATGTTGGCGGCATCTGCCGGGCGCGCGGAGACGTGATGTGTCTGAATGTTCGCCTTCGCGCCCCTCGTTGGTCAGTGATCGGCGGTGAGGCGGAAATGCATCTCGATCTTCGCGGGTGACGCATCGCCCGCCACGCGCCAGGGTGAAAAGCCAGGGGTGGGATCAGGATCGGAGGGGAGATCGATCGGCCAGCTCTGCGTCGGCGAACCCGGAAGCGTCAGGCTGACGGCGCGGTGACGCGTTTTGTACGTCAACGACGTGGAGGCAATGATCGCTTTGCGCTCGCCTTCATGCGCGCGCCAGTTCGGAGGCAAATTGGCATTGGCATAACCTGTCGCTTCCTCGACCTCGATGTGCACATCCTCCGCCTTGTCCGGCAGCGTCATGCCGGCGGGAAGGCGAAACTCGATGTGGAGCGTCATGTAGCCGTGACTGAGATAGGGCGAGCGGATGAGTTCGTACCAGCCCCAATAGCCAAGGATTGCCGCGATGAGCAGAACGATCAGAGCAAAGGGCGCAGAGAGCTGGGTGGTGCGGTGAGGCGTAGTGTCGGAGGTTTCCGTGGGCGGCTGTGGCGTTGCGTTCCGGACCAGGCCGAAGCGCACGAACAGCCAGATGCCGGCGATCAGGCCAACCACACCGCCGATCGGACCGATGTCGAAGAAGGCGCCCATGGCGATGCCGCCATCGCGGTCTGGCCCGGCCAGCGCGATCACCAGTGCGGCAAGGGCGGACCAGCCGGCGAGCGCGCCGAGCAGGGCGGAGAAGAGGCCGAGGATCAAGCGCATGTCCGGATTGGTCGCGCGGATGGGGATCGCGTTCGAACCATCCCGAAGGATCGGGTGCCTTCACCCGATCCGGTTCAGGCTGTTCCTGATGGTCGAGAAGATGCCGCCGATGTCTTTTCGCAGGCCGTCGAGCGCGTTGAAATTGTCGAAGATGCGGGCGAGGCGGTCCTCGACCTCGCGCTTGCTCTTGGTCAGCGCGTCGACGCGCGAGGCGAGGCTGACGTCGCCGCTCGCCTCGATCTCGCCGACGGTTTTGGCGAGGAGGTCGCGCGTCGTGCCGACGTCCGCGATCATGGCCTCGATTCCGAACACGGGCGCCTTCAGTGGGACGAGGTCAGCCTGCGACTTCGACAGCTCCGTCTTGAAGGCGTTCAGCGTCGCCAGCGTTTCCTGTAAGGCGCCGAGGCGCTGGCGCGACTGGAGAACAAAATCGTTCAGCGCATTCTGGCGGTCGGCAAGCGTCTTGCCCTCGGCGTCGATCTCGACACCGGCGAGCGAGCGTTCGAGCTGGGCCCGACGCTGGCCGAGTTCTTCGAAGTCGAGCCCGATCCCTTTCAGGATGTGGAAGCTGTCGTCGATGCGGGCCAGGCGCTGCTCGATCTCGACCTTGTTCTTCGACAGCGTCTCGACGCGGGTGCCAAGCGGCGCTTCACCGACGGTTTCGAGCTCGTCGACGCTCTTGACGAGGCGCTCATGGCTGAGGCCCAGCTCGCCAATCAAGGCATTGAGGCCGGCGTCCGAGGCGCGCAGCGGCACCAGCTCGGCGTGGGACTTCGCCAGATCTTCCTTGTACTGGTTCAGGGTAGCAAAGGTGCCCTGGACCGTGCCGACCCGGGACAGCAACGTCGATACGTCGCGCGCGATGTCCTTGAGCCGGTCGGCGAGATTGTTCTTGCGGTCGTCGGTCTCGAGGTCGTGCAGCGAGCGTTCGAGCTGGTTCTGGCGGTCGCGGATCTCGGTGAAAACCGGCTCGACCGCGCGGCGCTGCTCGGCGACCTTGCCCACAATGTCGCGCAGTTCCTGCTGGCGGCGGCGGATTTCGGCGAGCTGGTCGTGCATGTCGGTAGATTCGTTGCGGCCCCGCTGCAGCAGGGCGCGCTGCTCGGTCTCGCCCAGCTTGTCATGGAGGGCGGAGACGGCCTCCCGGGGATCGCTCTCGATCAGATGCTGGACGGTAGCGTCGAGGTGGTTCTGCAGGGCATGAGCGACGACGACGTCCTCGCGGGTCTTCTTGAGGCGGTCGCGCAATGTGTCGAGGCGCCGGTCCTGGCGCGAGAGCCGCCAGGCGGAGGCGCCGATCAGTGCCAGCGCCAGAGCCAGGATCGCGCCGGTCGCAAACCGCTGCGGGACAGGCAGGCCTCCGAACCAGGCAGGCAGGTGGCCGACATCGTAACCGAGCGCCTGCTGGGCGAAGATCGCGATGGCGGTGAGCAGAACAAACCAGGCAACCAGGAAAAACAGCCACATCGTGACTTCCTCACGCCGGCACACATTATCGCCATAATTGCTATTGGAGAGCGGAACCGAGATCAAGGGCGGCGGGCGCTTGCCGGATAGGTCCGGTCGCACGATCCACGGCTGAATGCGTCAGCCGATCGGTGGAGGAGAAGTTGGTTGCCGGGATTTCCCGAGCTTGGATGGAGTGTTCCGTAGCCTGGATGGAGCGAAGCGCAAGCCGGGTTCTGCAAGCCTTGAGTGCCAGCCCCGGATTTCGCTTCGCTCCATCCGGGCTACCGCACCGCGTTGGTGGCTACAGCCGAAACTCGTTGGTCAGCTCGCCGATGCCGTCGATCGCGACGGTCACGATGTTCACCGGCTCTTTCATCACGCCGACGCCGACCGAGGTGCCGACGGCAATGAGGTCGCCGGGGAGCAGGGTCATGTCGTGGGAGATCCTGCTGACCAGCTCCTGCGCGGAGAAGATCATGTCCGATATCGGATAGTTCTGCCGCTCCGCGCCGTTGAGGATGGTGCGGACCACCAGCTTTGCCGGATCGAGACCGGTGGCGATGACGGGGCCGAACGGGCCGTAATCGTCGATGCCCTTGGCCCGCGCCCATTGCGGGAAAGTGGGATCGCTGGTCAGGATGTCGTTGGCAGTGATGTCGTTGACGCAGGTGTACCCGAAGATGAAGCTGTCCGCTTCCGCCGGCGACACCCGGGCGCAGGTCTTGCCGATGACGATGCCGAGCTCGCCTTCATACGTGGTCTTGCCGTCGTAAAAAGAGGGACGGCGGATCACGGCGCCTGGTGTCGTGATGCTGGTGGTGGCCTTCAGGAGGTAGAGCGGCTCCGGCGGCTCGGGCTGGTTGAGCTTGGCCGCGAGCGCGTGAAAATTGTTCCAGAGCGCGACGATCTTGCTGGGCGCGCAGGGCGCGAGCAGTTCGACCTCCGACAGCGCCAGCGTCCTGCCGGTGGCCGCATGGCGGCCAAACATCTCGCCCTCGTGCACGCTGATGCCTGACGAATTCAGCGTGCCGAACCCGGTCGCACCGCTATTGCGGAAGCGGAGCCATTGTTTGACCTCGCCAGCCATCACGCCACCGCCAGTGCGCGCGGATCCGATCGTGTCGAGATGCCGTCGTAGAGACCGGCGATGCGGGCGCGCTGGGTCACCATCGCCAGCACTGAATCGAGCGCGGGGGTGGCGATGCCGGTGAGGCGGCCCATCTCCTGCACGACGGTGACGAGCGGGTCGATCTCCATCGGACGGCCGCGCTCGAGATCCTGGAGCATCGAGGTCTTGTGCGCGCCGACCTTGCGGGCGCCTTCGATGCGGCGCTCGACGTCGACGCGGAATTTGACGCCGAACGTCTCGGCGATGCCTTGCGTCTCCATCATGATCGCGCGCGACAGCGCGCGGGTCGCCGGATCGGTGCAGATCACGTCGAGTGTTGCATGGGTGAGTGCGCTGATCGGGTTGAAGCAGACATTGCCCCACAGCTTGAGCCAGATCTCGTCGCGGATGCGGTCGAGCACCGGCGCTTTCAGCCCGGCTGCGACGAAGAGATCGGCGAGGCGTTGCACGTCCGGGGTGGTCTCGCCGGAGGGCTCGCCGAGCGGAAAGTTGTTGCCGTAGACGTGACGGATCACGCCGGGCGCCTCGATCTCGGTGGCGGGATAGACGATGCAGCCGATGGCGCGCTCGGCGCCGATTTCGCGCCACTGCCGTCCGCCGGGGTCGATGCTCTCCAGCGTCGAATTCTCGTATTGGCCGCCGTGCTTGTAGAAGTACCAATAGGGGATGCCGTTGACGGCGGTGACGATGCGGGTGTGGGGGCCGAGCAGCGGCTGCATTGTCTCGATCACGCCAGTGATCGAGTGCGCCTTCAGCGTGATGATGATGTAGTCCTGCACGCCGAGCTCGGCCGGATCGTCGGTGCAGCGCGGATGCACGGTGTGCTTCTCCTCGCCCGCGAGCAGCGTCAGGCCGCGCTCGCGCATCGCGGCAAGGTGCGCGCCGCGTGCGACCAGGCTGACATCGGCGCCCGCACGCGCGAGCTGAACCCCGAGATATCCGCCGATTGCGCCGGCGCCGTAGATGCAGATCTTCATGGAATCCTCGCGGAGCAGCAGAAGCCGGATTTCGGGACGAAAGATCCGGTCCGGCTCGGAAGGGTCCGAGCCGGGGCCAGTATTCGCAGGGGAAGTGAGGCGCTTTAAGCTGCTTGCGGCGTGCCGTTGAGTGCTTCGTCGATGACGGCCGCGATGTCGCGCATGCTGATGACCGAGACGAGGCTGTAATCGTCGATGACAGGCAGGTGCCGGATGTGATTCCGATTCATCAAATGGCGGACGTGCTCGATCGTGTCGCTCGAGGTGCAGGACACGAGTTGCTGCACCGAGACGAGCTGCGAGACCTTGACGTTGACGGCATTGGCGCCGTGCTCGGCGACCGCGCGCACGACGTCGCGCTCGGTGAACATGCCGACCGCGGTGTTACCCTCGGAGCGGACCACGTCCTTCACCACCAGTGCGCTGATATTGTTGGCGCGCATCAGCTTGGCGGCGATACCCACCGTTTCGTTCATTCGCACCGTGACAACGCGCGGTGTCTTCTTGCGCAGAATGTCTCCGACCAGCATTGCAACCTCCCTGGGTGAATGATGTGGCAAGTGTGGTATACATAATGCCAATCGTCAAGCGTTCGGTTTGGCTGATCCGAAAATTCTTGCGGCAGCAATACTGACATTTGTCGTGAGCCAAAAAGAAAGGGGCGCATCGCTGCGCCCCCTGTCGCACCCATGCAAGGCGTGTGGTTATGCCGTCTCGGTCTTGGCGTTCCCCGTCGCGGCGTTGGCGCTCTCGGCTTCCTTGCCGAGGATGAAGGAGCGGCGCATCGGCTTGATCACGAACAGCGCCGTCAGGGCTGCCGTCGCGTTCAGCGCGACTGCGACCACGAACACGGCCTTCCAGCCATAGGCGGCCGAGATCACGCTTGCGAGCGGAACGAGCAGGGACGCCGTCCCCTTCGCCGTGTAGAGCATGCCGTTGTTGGTGGTTGCAAACTTCGAGCCGAAGGTGTCCCCGCAGGTGGCGGGGAACAACGAGTAGATCTCCCCGAACACGCCGAAATAGACGGCGGTGGCGAGCACGAAGACGACGGGCACGTGGCCATAGGCCGACAGCGTCAGCAGCATCAGCGCGGCGGTGCCGAAGGCGATGAACATGGTGTGCTCGCGGCCGATCGTGTCGGAGACGAAGCCGAAGAAGGGCCGTCCGAAACCGTCGAAGATGCGGTCGAGCGAGATCGCGAACGTCAATGCCGCCATCTGGAAGCCGGCGAGCGTGACCGGCGTGTCGGCGATCTTGAAGTCGTGCGCGATCGGGGCGATCTGCGCCGCGGTCATCAGGCCGCCGGAGGCAACCATGACGAACACAAGATACATCACCCAGAAAACAGGGGTGCGCAGCACCTCGGGCGGGGTAAAGTCGATCTTGGTCTGCGGCAGATTGAGCTGCTTCTTCTTCGGCGGGATCGAAATCCGCGGCGGCTGGATGAAGAAGGCGAGCACGAAGACGATCACGCCCTGGCCGATGCCGAAGGTGAGAAACGCGTGCTGATAGCCGCTCGTTGCGATCATGGTCGCGATCGGCACGACGGTGAGGGCGGCGCCTGCGCCGAAGCCGGCGGCGGTCGCACCGGCAGCAAGGCCGCGGCGATCGGGAAACCATTTCAGTGCGTTGCCGACGCAGGTGCCGTACACCGCGCCCGCGCCCATGCCGCCGATGATCGCGGCCGCGTAAAGCAAGGTGAGGCTATCGGCATAGGAGTTGAGAATCCAGGACAGCGCGATCATGACGCCGCCGAACATGATGACGATGCGCGGGCCGTATTTGTCGACGAACCAGGCCTCGATCGGCACCAACCAGGTTTCGGTGACGACGAAGATGGTGAAAGCGAGCTGGATCGCGGCGCGTCCCCAATGGTGCGCGTGATCGATCGGATCGACGAACAGCGTCCAGCCATATTGCAGGTTGGCGATCATCGCCATGCAGACGATGCCCATGACCAGCTGGAGCCAACGGAAACCTGTGCGAAGAGGCGCGGCCGTGACAGCGCCATCGGTGCTGGAAATCATCAAAAACCTCCCGAGCGCCTGTCTGGTTCGACACCGGTCGCAAGATGACCTGATGTCGCAATATTGTGGCTTATCGTCGCAAGCGCGATGAGGACCTTGGTATACCATATTCCAGATTGCAAGCCCTATCTTGGCGCGCCACTGACAAAAATATGCGGGGTTCCGTTTGGGAACGGCGGACTCATGAAGACGTTGCGCAAAACGAAAACGCCCGGCCGTGAGGCCGGGCGTTTTGCACGAGAAGGCGCTTTTGGAGCGCGTCAGACAGTCGATTGCGCGACCACCACCTTGCGCCAGGGCTTGAGCACCGCGATCGCCAGCGCCGAGGCCAGGATGTTGGCGCCGGCTGCGATGATGAACACGTTGTCCCAACTGCCCGACGACTGCTGCATGTAGTTGCCGATCGGGACCAGCAGCGCGGCCGTACCCTTTGCGGTGTAGAGCAGGCCGGCATTGGTGGTCGCGAACTTGGCGCCGAACGTATCGGTGCAGGTCGAGGGAAACAACGAGTAGATCTCACCCCAGGCGAAGAACACGAAGCCCGAGAGCAGCACGAACCAGAGCGGATCCTGGCCCCAGAGGTAGAGCATCCAAATGCCGATACCTTCCATGCCGAAGGCGATGAACATCGTGTTCTCGCGGCCGATCATGTCGGAGATCCAGCCGAAGAACGGACGCGTCAGGCCGTTGAGCACGCGGTCAATCGTGGCCGCGAAGGTCACCGCGGTCATGGTCACCGCCATCAGCGTGACCGGCACGTTGTCGATCTTCCAGTCGGCCGCGATCGGCTTCAAATTGGCCGTCACCATCAGGCCGCCGGCGCCGACGATCACGAACATGAAGTACATCAGCCAGAAGATTGGCTGACGCAGCACTTCGGTCGGCTGATAGTTGCGGCGGGTCTGTTGCAGATTGGCGTTCGCCACCACGCTGGGCACCTGGCCTGCCTTGGGCGCCAGCAGGAAGAAGGCGAGAATGCAGATGATGATGCCTTGTCCGAGGCCGAAATAGAGGAAGGTGGTCTGAAAACCGCTGTCCTTGATCATGGCCTGGATCGGCGCGACGGTCAGCGCAGAGCCTGCACCGAAGCCCGCGGCCGTGATGCCTGCGGCAAGACCGCGCTTGTCCGGAAACCACTTCAGCGCGTTGCCGACGCAGGTGCCGTAGACGCCGCCGGCGCCGATGCCCGCGATGATCATGCCGAGATAGTAGCCGTTGAGCGTGGTCGCCTGCGCGTTGATCGCCCAGCCGGCGGCGCAGAGCACGCCGCCGACCAGGACGACGAGGCGCGGACCGTATTTGTCGACGAACCATCCTTCGATCGGGACGAGCCAGGTCTCGAACAGCACGAACAGGGTAAAGGCCCATTGGATCGACGCGCGATCCCAGCCGAACTTCTTCTGGATGTCGGGGACGAAGAACGTCCAGCCGTATTGATAGTTGGCGATCATCACCATCGCCGCGACACCGACCGCCAATTGCGTCCAGCGATACGTGTCGCTAACGCGCGCGGCTGTCGGGGCGGTTGCTTGCACCATGTCCGTCATAAAGCCTCCCGTGGCGCCTCTCATTTTTCTGCGAGCGCTGGAACGGCATTCTTGTATGCATTATGCCAAGCTTCAAGCGCTGGTCCGGTCACCGTGCGCAAATGCCGCAGGACCTTGCCCGGTTGCGGCTGTGACTCAGGACAGCACAAGTAGAAATGGCCCCGTCATCCGGGGCCATTCATCAAAAGTAGTATGCGGACTGATCTAAAACCGTCTGCCGCTGTGCGCGCAGGGGCGGGAGGCTGCCCGGGTCACAGGCCAAAGCGCGGCAGGTCGCCGTTGTGATTCGAGATCCTGGCGCTCGCCATCAGGAGGCGGTCGATCGTGGCCATCAGACGGGCGAACAGCGAGGAGGAGGGCGCGAGAGCGACGGAAGCGGTCTTGGACATCGGAATTCCCTTTCTTGAGACGGTCAGTAGTGCTGTCTCATTTCGAAGGGGAATTTATGTATACCAGATGCCAATGTCTATGCATGCCATTGCATAGCAGCATTTAGCTCTTCGCATTGCAGCATAACAATCCGTTAAATGGGCCGGTTTGAGCGGGATATGCCCAAGACCGGCCGAAACTGAACCATTTGACCGTCGATGTCCAAAAACGGAGCCTTGGCAGCGGTACACGAAGCCGTTAGTGGTCTGCCCCCTTCCAATCATCTGTCAGAGTGGTTCATGTCGAGCGCCTCGCCCGCCGTCTCGATCGGCATCGATTTTGGGACCAGCAACACGGTCGTGGCCCTTGCAGCGGACGACCGCCGGGTCGAAGCCATCCGCTTCGACCATGGCGGACAGCGCCACAGCGTCTTCGTGTCGGCGCTGTGTTTCTGGGAGGACCGGCCGGGCGCCGGCGCCCAGGCCGAAGGCGGCCCGTGGGCGATCGAGCAGTTCCTCGAAGGCCGCCATGTCTACCGCTTCCTCCAGTCGTTCAAGACCTTCGCCGCGAGCTCCAGCTTCAACACCACCCAGGTGTTCCGGCAGCGCTACAAGTTCGAGGATATTTTGGCGGCGTTCCTGCGGACGCTGGCGCGTCATGGCGGCGATAAATTCGGCTTCGAGACGTCCACCATCACGGTCGGTCGCCCCGTCCGCTTCGCCGGCGGCAATCCCGACGAGGCGCTGGCGATGCAACGTTACCGGGCCGCGTTCGAGCGCCTTGGGGCCGGCCACGCCCGCTACGTCTACGAGCCTGTCGGAGCCGCGTTCTCCTTCGCCCGCCGACTGGAGCGCGATGCGACCGTGCTGGTCGCGGATTTCGGCGGCGGCACCAGCGATTTCTCGGTGATGCGGTTCTCGCGTGCCGGCGGGGCCTTGCGCGCCGAGCCGCTCGGCCATGCCGGCATCGGGATTGCGGGCGACACCTTCGATTACCGCATCGTCGATCACGTCGTCTCGCCGCGGCTGGGCAAGGGCTCGAGCTTCCGCTCGTTCGACAAGGTGCTACCGATCCCCACCGGCCACTACACCAATCTCGCGCGCTGGCATCAGCTCGCGATGATGAAGAGCAACGGCGACCTGCGCGAACTCCGGGAGCTTGCGCGCACCGCGGTGAAGCCGGCACTGCTCGAGGATTTCATCACCATCGTCGATCTCGACCTCGGCTTTGCGCTGTACCGCGCGGTGTCCGACGCCAAGGTCGCACTGTCGGCGCAGGACCAGGTAGAGTTCCGCTTCAAAGGCGGTGGCGTCGACATCGGCTCGACCATCACGCGGAAGAATTTCGAAGCCTGGATTGCCGACGATATCGCGAGGCTCGGGGCTACCGTCGACAAGGTGCTTGGCGAAGCCGGCATTACCGCGCGCGAGATCGAGAAGGTGTTTTTGACCGGCGGCACGTCCTTCGTGCCAGCCGTTCGAAGACTGTTCGCCGAGCGGTTCGGCAACGAACGGCTGATGTCAGGCGACCAGTTCGAGTCGATCGCCTACGGCCTTGCTTTGATCGGACATAGCCCGGATCCCGACCGCTGGACCGCAAGTGGCGGCCTCCAGTCGAGGGCGGGCGCGTAGCCTGCGGTACGCGCGGCCGCCCCTAAGTCCCGTCCGGTCGCTATTGCTTGATCTCAGGCTCGACGAGCTTCGCCAGATTGCGCAGCGATTCCTGCCAGCCGAGATAACATGCCTCCGGCGGGATGACGTCGGGGATGCCGGCCTGCGTGATATCCAGCTCAGTGCCGACGGATACTTTCTTCAGGATCACGGTGACCTGGATCTCGCCGGGCAGATTGGGGTCGTCGAACCGGTCGGTGTAGCGGAGACGATCGCCGGGGACGAGCTCGAGATATTCGCCGCCGAAGGCGTGGCTGTTGCCCGTCGTGAAGTTGCGGAACGACATCTTGAACGTGCCCCCGACCTTCGGCTCGAAATGATGGACGGTGCAGGTGAAGCCGTTCGGCGGAAGCCATTTCGCCAGCGCATCCGCCTCCAGGAAGGCGCGATAGACTTTCTCCGGGCTGGTCGTCAAAACGCGGTGCAGGCGGACAGTGCTGGGCATGATCAGTCTTCCTCGTGAAGCGCCGGGCTCGACGTCAGCGTCTATTGCCCGTTCATGTCCAGATGACGGACGAGGTACCGCCGATCCGACGGGGCATCTCTAATTTTTTGATGGATCCACGCATGTTGCGCTCGGCAGCCCTCCCAGAGCAGCTCGCCGGGGGCGAACGATGAGCGCCGAATAGCGCACGTCCTGTACCTACCGCCGGGCTCCCGGGCCGTTAAATTCGGCCAAGCCTTGCAAATAGCGAGGATGTGGTATACGTTGAGGCTGTTCGTTCAGCCGCTGTGCCTTGTTGAATGCGCCCGCGGGCTCCTTTTCCATAGACATCGACGAATAGAATTTGTTCTGCGTGACGAGCACGCGGAACCTGCGCGTATGCGCTTTGGAGAAGAAAATGACGACAGGTACTGTGAAGTGGTTTAACGGCCAGAAGGGCTTTGGATTCATTCAGCCGAACGACGGCGGCAACGATGTGTTCGTTCACATCAGCGCGGTCGAGCGGGCTGGTCTTGCAGGTCTCGCTGAAGGCCAAAAGGTCAACTTCGAGCTCAAGACCGACAAGATGCGGGGCAAGGTCAGCGCCGAGAATCTCTCGCTGGCCTAAAGCCTTGGTGCCGTTTCACGGATGTGCTGAAACGGCCATGCCACCCGCTCGATCCCAGGATTGAGCGGGTTTTTGTCCGTTGCAGAGCAGGGTGAATAATGAGCGCCAAGAGACCGGCCGAACCGTCACCCGAAAGCATCGCGCGTACTAACCGTCAGCGTTTGGCCGCAGAGGAAGGCGCTCGGGCGATGGTGGATGTTGGAAAGCAAGCCGTCGATGTTCGCAAGAACATGGCGCGGCTTCGAGAGCTGCGCGAAGCCAAGGAAGCGGCAGACGCCGCCCTTCAGGCATCATTGCCCGCCGCCACCCCGACGAAGCGCAAGAAGAAGGTGACGCCATAGCTGGCTTCCATTGCGCCGACGACACCTCGGAGAGGGCCGATCACATGCCAAAGAGTGCGGGTCGTGCCTAGAATCAAGTCGGATGGCGGAGGCACCATCACCTTCTTTCTCGCGCTTGGCGCGGGACGACAGATGTGCCGTCTTGCGACGACCTTCCTGACGCAGAAGCAGGCTTTCAGTTATCTTCGCAAGAACCGGACCGAGTTCGAGCGCATGGCGCGGGCGCGGCTCGCTTCTGGTGCAGTCGAAGACGGAATCGTCGTGCTATCGATGCTGTAGGGCAGGCGCAGATTTCAGTGCCGCGCCTTCAGCGCAATCCGCGATCGGAGTCTGGGACCGACGCTCTTATTCGGAGCCGCTTCCCGGCTTCGCCTCCCGGGCCAATCGCTCCGCTTTCAGCCGTTCGCGATTCTCGTTGAAGGAGTTCTGGTCCTTCGCATAGTCATTGATCGGCTTCTGCGTTGTCGCAGGCTTGAACGCCTTGTTGGCTTCACGCTTGGCGCGATCAGAGGATTGATCTTTCGACATTTAAGCCCTCAATTTGATCAACGAGCGTGGTCCTGGCGAGTGCCGGACGCGACGCCACCTGTGCCCGAACTGAAAGGCCGACTTGCCATCCTCGGAAGCGGAGGCGACCAGTTCTTCAGCGTGGGGCAGGGTCTTTGCGAGGCGTGCTGCACTCGCCGTGGAGATTGCATGCTGGCTTTTCCGGGCATGCTCGCATTTCCGGGAGCACGCCGGTCGAGGAGTAACGGCCGGCCACCGCATCTGTTCCTCGCGAAACAATCTTTAATCCAGCCTTGGCGGCGCGGCAAGCGCGCCGATCGTGCGATGCAGCCTTTGCGCGCCAACAAAAAGGCCGCCGAAGCCGGCGGCCTTTCGCGTCGTGAGATAAGCCCGCTTACTCCGCGGCCTGCTTTTGCGGCGGATCGAGCGCGCCGGACTTGTGGATATCGGCGACCTGATGGTCCGAGAAGCCAAGCACGGTGCGCAGGATCTCGTCGGTGTGCTCGCCGAGCAGCGGGGAGCGCTCCACCTCGCTCGGGGAGTCCGACAGCTTGATCGGGTTGCCGACCGAGATGTACTTGCCGCGGGTGGGGTGGTCGACCTCGACCACGGTGCCGGTCGCGCGCAGCGACTGGTCTTCGGCGATCTCCTTCATCGACAGGATCGGGCCGCAGGGGATGTCGTCCTTGTTGAGGATTTCCATCGCCTCGAACTTCGTCTTCGTCATCGTCCACTGTTCGATGCGGCCGAAGATTTCGTTGAGGCGCGGCAGGCGGACGGCCGGCTTGGCGTAGTTCGGATCGGTCTTCCAGGAGGGCTCACCGATCACGTCGCAGATCTTCTCCCAGACCGGGGCCTGCGTGATGAAGTAGATGTAGGCGTTGGGATCGGTCTCCCAGCCCTTGCACTTCAGGATGCGGCCGGGCTGGCCGCCGCCGGAATCGTTGCCCGCACGTGGCACGGCATCACCGAACGGAATGCCTTCGCCGAACTGGCTGTATTCCTTGAGTGGACCATGGGCGAGGCGCTGCTGGTCGCGCAGCTTGACGCGCGCGAGGTTGAGCACGCCGTCCTGCATAGCGGCCGTCACCTTCTGGCCCTTGCCGGAATGGGTACGCTGATAGAGTGCGGTGACGATGCCGAGCGCCAGATGCAGGCCGGTGCCGCTGTCGCCGATCTGCGCGCCGGTCACGAGCGGCAGGCCGTCGCGGAAGCCGGTAGTGGAGGCGGCGCCGCCGGTGCACTGCGCGACGTTCTCATAGACCTTGCAGTCTTCGTACGGTCCGGGACCGAAGCCCTTGATCGAGGCGACGATCATCTTCGGGTTGATCGCCTGGATCTTCTCCCAGGGGAAGCCCATGCGGTCGAGCACGCCGGGACCGAAGTTCTCGACCAGCACGTCGCACTTCTTGATCAGCTCGGTGAGGACTTCCTTGCCCTTGGGGTTCTTGGTGTCGAGCGTGATCGAGCGCTTGTTGTGGTTGAGCATGGTGAAATACAGGCTGTCCACGTTCGGGATATCCTGCAGCTGGCCGCGGGTGATGTCACCGACACCTGGACGTTCCACCTTGATCACGTCGGCGCCGAACCATGCGAGCAACTGCGTGCAGGTCGGCCCGGACTGGACGTGGGTGAAGTCGAGAATGCGAACGCCCTCGAGCGCTTTTGTCATCGTGTTGCTCCGTACTCTGATCTACCCCTGCACCCGCAGGGACCTTATGGGTTGAAGGGGAGTGCTTACTTCTTCTTCTGCAGAACGCTCTGCGGATTGAGGTTGCCGATGCGGCCGCTCTCGGAACCGGCGGCCGGATCGATCACGGCGTTGATGAGCGTCGGCTTGCCCGAAGCCATGGCTTCGTTGACGGCTCGCTTGAGCTCGTCCGGCGAGGTCGCGTTCACGCCGATGCCGCCGAAGGCTTCCATCATCTTGTCGTAGCGGGCGCCCTTGACGAACACGGTCGTCGCCGGATCGGCGTTGACGCTGTTGACGTCAGTACCGCGATAGATGCCGTCATTGTTGAAGATGACGACGCAGATCGGCAAATTGTAGCGGCAGATGGTCTCGACCTCCATGCCGGAGAAGCCGAAGGCCGAGTCGCCTTCGACCGCGAGCACGGGATGGCCGGTCTCGAGAGCCGCCGCGATCGCCTGACCCATGCCAATACCCATCACGCCCCAGGTGCCGACGTCGAGACGCTTGCGCGGCTTGTACATGTCGATGACGCCGCGGGCGAGGTCGAGCGTGTTGGCGCCCTCGTTGACGAGGATCGCCTCGGGATGATCCTTGATGACGTTCTTCAGCACGCCGAGCGCGCCGTGATAGTCCATCGGCGATTTGTTGTTCATGAGCTTCGGCGCCATCTTGGCGACGTTCTCTTCGCGCTTGGTCGAAATCGCCTTGGTCCATTCGGCCGGCGGGGCGGTCCAGCCCGAAGCCATCGCCTGGTTGAAGGCGGAGACGACCGAGCCGATGTCGCCGACGACGGGCGCGACGATCTCGACGTTGGAGTCCATTTCCCTGGGCTCGATGTCGACCTGGATGAACTTCTTGGGCGCTTCGCCCCAGTTCTTGCCTTTGCCGTGCGAGAGCAGCCAGTTCAGCCGGGCGCCGATCAGCAGCACGACGTCGGATTCTTTCAGCACCGTCGAGCGGGCGGCGCCTGCGCACTGCGGATGCGTATCGGAGAGGAGGCCCTTGGCCATGCTCATCGGCAGGAAGGGGATGCCGCTCTTCTCGACGAAGGTTTTGATCTCCTCATCGGCCTGCGCGTAGGCCGCGCCCTTGCCGAGGATGATGAGCGGACGTTTTGCGCTCTTCAAAACATCAAGCGCGCGCTTGATCGAAGCGGGCGAGGGGATCTGCGCGGGAGCCGCGTCGATCACCTTGACCAGCGACTTCCGGCCGGCATCGGCGTTCATTACCTGACCGAACAGTTTTGCCGGAAGGTCGAGATAGACGCCGCCGGGACGGCCGGAGACGGCGGCACGGATGGCACGGGCAAGCCCGATGCCGATGTCTTGGGCGTGCAGCACGCGATAGGCTGCCTTGCACAGCGGCTTGGCGATCGCGAGCTGGTCCATCTCTTCGTAGTCGCCCTGCTGGAGGTCGACGATCTCGCGCTCGGAGGAGCCCGAGATCAGGATCATCGGGTAGCAGTTGGTGGTGGCGTGCGCGAGTGCGGTGAGACCGTTGAGGAAGCCGGGCGCGGAAACGGTCAGGCAGATGCCGGGCTTCTTGGTGAGGTAGCCGGCGATGCCCGCCGCATAACCGGCGTTCTGCTCGTGGCGGAACGAAATCATGCGAATACCGGCCGCCTGGGCCATGCGACCCAAATCCGTGATCGGGATGCCCGGCACATTGTAGATGGTGTTGATGCCGTTCAGCTTGAGCGCGTCGATGACGAGATGAAAACCATCCGTCAATTCCTGCTCGGTGCCCGGTGCTTCGGACTTGGTCGCGGTATTCAGCATGGGCCTTGTCTCCCTGGTCTCAAGATGCCGTTTCAGGCTTTTGGGGGCGATGCCTCGCCCTTCTGGTGAACGTTGCTGGCTAGAAGAGTTCCTGGCCATGCGCTTCGACGTAAGCGGCAAGGCCAAGGGTGTGATCGCGGGCGCGCTTCTCGGCGAGTTCGGTATCGCGCGCCTCCAGGGCTTCGATCATGCCGAGATGCTCGGGTAGCGACGTCGCGGTGCGGTCCTTGCGACCGATCGTCAATTGCCGATAGCCACGCACGTGCAGCAGGAGGTCGTTGGTGAGATCGACCAGCACGGGTGATTCCGACAGCGAGATCAGCGCCTGGTGGAAGGCGATATTGGCGCGCGAATATTCCTCGACATGATCCTCGGGGAGGCGGTCTTTGCCAAAATCCTTGAAGTAGTCGCGCAGCGCCGTGATGTCTTTCTTGCGCGCCGTGGCGGTGATGAGGCGGGCCGCCATGCTCTCCAGCGCCGCCCAGGCGCGGATCATGTCGACGATCTCGCTCTTGGTCCTTCGCACCACCATGATGCCGCGGCGCGGAACCGTCTTCACGAAGCCGTCCTGCTCGAGCATCGCGATGGCTTCGCGGATCGGCGTGCGGCTCACGCCCAGGCGTTCGGACAACGCGCGCTCGTCGAGCATCACCGGCTCGGGCGTCGAGTAGATGTCCATCTTGAGGATGGCTTCCTTCAAGGCGTCATACGCCTTGTTCTTGAAGCTCGACTCCGGGGCAATACGAACGATTGCGATATCTGCCTCGGCCATGTTCGGCAACGCCTTGGTTGGTTTCCGCAGTGACACGACGAATCTCCTCCAGTGGGAGTCGTCTTTTACAGGATTATTAACGGGAAAGTTTTTGGCATACCAAATACCAGAATGTCAAGCTGCCTATTTTTTGCAGCGTTCTAAGGGGCGCTGCAGCTTGACAAGTTGGCTTCTGGCATACCAAATGCCATCGCCAGCCATTTTTGATCCAAGCCGGCGGAGTAATCTCGGCTTTATGCCACTCCGTTCCGCGACATGGAACAGAGCGCGGCGAATGGAAAAGCATCACGGGCAGCCGCAACACGCGCGCGCTTTGAGAACGCAAGAACCAAGGTCAAGGGAGAAGCCACATGTCCAATTCCAAAGATGCCGTCCGCAAGGTGCTTGACCAGGTCAAGGCGGACAAGCGCACCAGCCTGACCGCGCCGGAAGGTAAGCTGGTCTGCGACGCCTATGGCATTGCGGTGCCGAAGGAGGGGGTGGCGAAGTCGGCCGGCGAGGCCGGCAAGATGGCCGCCTCGATGGGCTTCCCGGTGGTGATGAAGATCGTCTCGCCGGACATTCTCCACAAGACCGAAGCCGGTGGCGTCATCGTTGGCCTCAAGTCGGCCGAGGACGCCGAGAAGGCCTACGAGACCATTCTCGGCAACGCCAAGAAGTACAAATCCGACGCCAAGATCGAGGGCGTCCAGGTGCAGCAGATGCTGGCCGGCGGCACCGAAGTGATCGTCGGGTCGATCACCGACGCCTCGTTCGGCAAGCTGGTTGCCTTCGGCCTCGGCGGCGTGCTGGTCGAAGTTCTGAAGGACATCACCTTCCGCCTCGCACCCGCGACCAAGCAAGATGCGCTGTCGATGCTCGACGGCATCCAGGCGCACGAAATTTTGAAGGGCGTTCGCGGCGGCGAGCCGGTGAACCGCACGGCGCTCGCCGATGTCATCGTCAAGGTCTCGCAGCTCGTCACCGATTTCCCCGAGATCGTCGAGCTCGATCTCAACCCGGTGTTCGCGACGGCCAAGGACGCGATCGCGGCCGACGTCCGCATCGTCGTCGACTTCGCTTACGTGCCCAAGCCGAAGCCGCGCCCGACCGAAGAGATCGTCGCGGCGATGAGCCGCATCATGCAGCCGAAGGCGGTTGCCGTGGTCGGCGCTTCGGCCGAAGACGGCAAAATCGGCAATTCCGTGATGAAGAACCTCATCAACGGCGGCTACAAGGGTGACATCTACCCGATCCATCCCAAGGCCGCCGAGATCCTCGGCTACAAGGCGTACAAGAGCGTCAAGGACGTGCCCGGCGTGATCGACACCGCGGTGTTCGCAATTCCCGCGAAGTTCGTGGCCGCGGCGCTCACCGAATGCGGCGAGAAAAAAATTCCCGGCGCGGTCCTGATCCCGTCGGGCTTCGCGGAAGCCGGCGCGCCGGAGCTCCAGGCCGAGATCGTCGAAGTCGGCAAGAAATACGACATCCGCCTGATGGGGCCGAACATCTACGGCTTCTATTATACGCCTGCCAATCTCTGCGCGACCTTCTGCACCGCCTATGACGTCAAGGGCCATGCGGCACTGTCTTCGCAATCGGGCGGCATCGGCATGGCCATCATCGGCTTCTCCCGTTCGGCCAAGATGGGCGTGTCGGCGATCGTCGGCCTCGGCAACAAGTCCGACATCGACGAGGACGATCTGCTCGCCTTCTTCGAGCAGGACCCGAACACCAACCTGATCGCGCAGCACTGCGAAGACCTCAAGGACGGCCGCGCCTTTGCGGAAGCGGCAAAGCGCGTCTCCAAGAAAAAACCGGTCATCGTGCTCAAGGCCGGCCGCACCTCCGCCGGTGCGAAGGCGGCCTCGTCGCACACCGGCGCGCTCGCCGGCAACGACAAGATCTACGAGGATGTCCTGGCGCAGTCCGGCGTGATCCGCGCCCGTAGCTTGCGGCAACTGCTCGAGTTCGCGCGCGGCGTGCCGGTGCTGCCGACGCCGAAGGGCGAGAACGTGCTGATCATCACCGGCGCCGGCGGCTCGGGCGTGCTGCTGTCGGACTCCTGCGTCGACAACGGCCTGTCGCTGATGGCGATGCCGGCGGATCTGGATGCGGCCTTCCGCAAGTTCATCCCGCCGTTTGGCGCGGCCGGAAATCCCGTGGACATCACCGGTGGCGAGCCGCCGATCACCTACGTCAATACGGTGAAGCTCGGCCTGACGGACGAGCGCATCCATTCGCTCATTCTCGGCTACTGGCACACCATCGTCACGCCGCCGATGGTGTTCGCCCGCAACATGGTCGAGGTGAAGAAGGAGATGGAGGCCAAGGGCTTCGTGAAGCCGATCGTCGCCTCGCTCGCCGGCGACGTGGAGGTCGAGGAGGCCGCCGAATATCTCTACCAGAACGGCATCCCGGCCTATGCATACTCGACTGAGCTGCCGGTGGAAGTGCTCGGCGCCAAGTACAAATGGGCGCGCGGGGCAGGGCTGCTCTGAGTCGACGATGCCGCTTCGCCTCTCCTCGCGTGCGGGGAGAGGCGAGAACAGTCAGGTCGCGATGAGCAGGAACGTGATCCGGCGCAAATCGATCGAGCCCCGATCGCCATCGGAGGCCGACCACGACGCGCGCGACGGCGGGGTGCAATCCGTCGACCGCGCGCTGTCGATCCTCGAGACATTGTCCGAGGACGACGAGGGCTATCGCCTCAGCGACCTCGCTGTTCGCACCGGGCTCTCCGCCTCGACCGTGCACCGCTTGCTCGCCACGCTGGAAAGCCGCCGCTTCGTCCAGTTCGACCGCGCCGAATCCAAATGGCATGTCGGCGTGCGCAGCTTCACGGTCGGCGCGAGCTTTGCGCGGCGGCGCAATTTCAGCGCCCAGGCCATCCCCTATTTGCGCAAGCTGCGCGATCTTACCCGCGAGACCGCTAATCTTGCCATGGTCGACGACGAGTTCATCATCGTGCTGACCCGCATGGAGAGCCGCGAGATCATGCGTTCGCTGACCCAAGTCGGCGGCCGCGTCCCCATGGTGACCTCCGGCGTCGGGAAGGCGGTACTCGCGACCTATTCCGACGAGGACGTCGGTGCCGTCATCCGCCATCACGGCATGCCACGCTTGACCGAGAAATCCATCGTGCGGCCGAGCGATCTGTTCAAGGAGCTCGAAAAGATCCGAAAGCAAGGCTACGCGCTGGATGATGAAGAGGCCTGCATGGGCCTGCGCTGCGTTGCCGCGGTGGTCTACAACGACTGCGCCGAGCCGCTCGCGGCGATTTCGGTCTCCGGCATGACGAGCCGGCTGACCGATCAGCGGTTACCGGAAATCGGGCAGATCGTCCGTGATGTTGCTGCCGAACTGACGGCCGCGCTCGGCGGGGCAGTTCCGACACCCCGCTAATCGGAAACCCGGGGTATGTCACTGGACAGTGTCGGCTGTTTTGGCTGATATGCGACCAAACGACACGATGCGGCAAACGTCCGCATGAGCCCGGAGACGTCCCATGTTTCAACTTCCCGCGCGCCTCGTCGGCGCAGCTGTCGCGCTGACCCTTGCGGCAGCGACGCCGGCCTTTGCCCAGCAGCTCGAGCTCAAGCTGATGGCACCGGCGGCGCCGGGCGGTGGCTGGGACCAGACCGCGCGCTCGATGCAGCAGGCGCTGGTCGCTGCCGGCGTCGCACGCAGCGTGCAGGTCACCAACGTTCCCGGCGCAGGCGGCAGCGTCGGCATCGCGCAGTTCGTCAACGGCGCCAAGGGTGACGGCAACCAGCTGATGGTCAACGGCTTCGTCATGGTGGGCGCGCTCGCCATGAACAAATCACCCGTCACGCTCGAACAGGTGACGCCGATCGCGCGCCTCACCGAGGAAATCCAGGTGATCGTGGTGCCGGCGAATTCACCGATCAAGACCGCGCAGGATCTGGCCGCAGCGGTGAAGGCCGACATCGCCAAGGTGACCTTCGCGGGCGGCTCGGCCGGTGGCGTCGATCATGTGATGGCGGCATTGTTCGCCGGCGCCGTTGGCGCCGACGCGAAGAAGATCAACTACATCCCGTTCTCGGGCGGCGGCGAGTCGCTCGCCGCCATTCTCGGCGCGAAGGTCACTGCCGGCATTTCCGGCCTCAGTGAATATGACGGGCAGATCAAGTCCGGCAAGCTGCGCGCGATCGGCGTGACCTCGGAGAAGCGCATTCCAGGCAGCGACATCCCGACCTTCAAGGAGCAGGGCATCGACCTCGTGATCGCCAACTGGCGTTCGGTGGTCGCGCCTCCCGGGATCACGCCGGAGCAGCGCAAGACGCTGAGCGACGCGGTCGAGAAGATGGTCAAGTCGGACGCCTGGAAGGACATCCTCAAGCAGAAGGGCTGGGAGGATGCGTATCTCGGCGGCGACGCCTTCGCCGACTTCCTGAAGAAGGAAACCGTGCGCGTCACCGACGTGCTGAGATCAGTCGGCCTGGTCAAGTCATGACCTCGGGCGATCCGGTCCAGCCGCCGCGGCGCGTTGATCGCGCCGGCGTCGTCATTGCTGCGTTGCTCGCAGGTCTTGCCGCGGTGCTGGTCTGGGACGCGCGCGGCCTGCAATCGACCACGATGTACGGGATGGGGCCGGAAGCCATGCCGGTCGTGATCGCCTCCGGCCTCGCGCTGCTCGCGATCGGCAATCTCATCGACGCGCTGCGCGGTCATTTGCCGGCGCGCGAGAGCGCCGATCCTGTGCCTGTGGTCTTGATCCTCGCTGGTCTTGCGCTGCTGATCGGCATCATCGGCTTCGGCGGCGGGTTCATCCTGGCGACGTCGGCGCTGTTCGTCACGACCTCGGCGGCATTTGGGCGCCGCGCCGTCCTGGTCGATTCCGCCATCGCCCTCGTGATGTCGACCCTCATCTATCTCGCATTCGACCGCCTGTTGACGTTGAGCCTTCCCGCCGGCCCCCTGGAGCGACTGCTGTGATGGAAACTTTCGCCGCGCTGGCCCACGGCATGGCGGTCGCCGTCCAGCCGATGAATCTCCTCTACGCCCTGATCGGCGTGTTCCTCGGCACCGCCGTGGGCGTGCTGCCCGGCATCGGCCCGGCGTTGACGGTCGCGCTGCTGCTGCCGGTGACGTACAAGCTTGATCCCGGCGGTTCGCTGATCATGTTCGCCGGCATCTACTATGGCGGCATGTATGGCGGATCGACCACGGCCATCTTGATCAACACGCCCGGCGAGAGCGCCTCGATGGCGACGGCGCTCGAAGGCAACAAGATGGCCAAGGCCGGCCGCGGCGGGCCGGCGCTCGCGACCTCCGCGATCGGGTCCTTCGTCGCGGGCACGATCGCCACCATCGGGCTTGCCTTTCTCGCGCCGTGGCTGGTCGATTTCGCCGTGCGCTTTGGCCCGGAGGATTACTTCGCGCTGATGTGCGTCGCCTTCGTCACGGTGTCGGCGACCTTCGGCGATTCCCCGATCCGCGGCCTGACCAGCCTGTTCATCGGACTGACGTTGGGCCTCGTCGGCATCGACAAGCTGACCGGTCAGGCGCGGCTTGCGTTCGGAGTGCCCGAGCTGCTCGATGGCGTCGAGGTGACGACGCTCGCGGTCGGCCTGTTCGCGGTGGGCGAGGCGCTCTACGTCGCGTCACGCCGTCACCACACCGAGGAGAAGCTCGAGCCGGTGCGCGGCTCGCTGTGGATGACCAAGGAAGACTGGAAGCGATCGTGGAAGCCGTGGCTGCGCGGCACCATGTTCGGCTTCCCGATCGGTGCGCTGCCCGCCGGCGGCGCGGAGATCCCGACCTTTTTGTCCTATTCCTGCGAGAAGCGGCTGACCAAATACCCCGAAGAATTCGGCAAGGGCGCGATCGAAGGCGTCGCAGGACCGGAGGCCGCCAACAACGCTTCGGCTGCGGGCACGCTGGTGCCGCTCCTGACGCTGGGATTGCCGACCTCGGCGACGGCCGCGATGATGTTGGCGGGGTTCCAGCAATACGGCCTCAACCCGGGGCCGCTGCTGTTCGCCGAGCGGCCCGACCTCGTGTGGGGCCTGATTGCGAGCCTGTTCATCGCAAATTGCATGCTGCTGGTGCTCAATCTGCCGCTGGTTGGCCTGTGGGTGCGGCTGCTGGCGATCCCGCAACCGTGGCTCTATGCCGGCATCCTGGTGTTCGCGACCATGGGCACCATCGCCGCAAAGCCGTCGGTGGTCGAACTGTCGATGCTGGCCGGCTTCGGCGTGCTCGGCTTTTTGATGCGGCGGTTCGATTTTCCGATCGCGCCCGTCGTGGTCGGCCTGATCCTCGGCCCGATCGCCGAGAGCCAGCTGCGTCGCGCGCTCGCGATCAGCCTCGGCGATCCCATGACGCTGCTCCAGAGCCCGATCTCGGCGACGCTGCTTGCGCTGGCGTTGATCGCGCTGCTGGCACCCTTCGTGCTGAAAGGGATGGGACGCTTCAAAGCGAACGAGGACTAGCCATCCCGACGCGAGCGTCTTCTAATGCTACGTTCATCTCGTGGGAAAAGTCATGCCGTCAGAGCTCCGTTCGCCCCGTCTCGCTGTCCTGATTGATGCCGACAATGCTTCGGCAAAGATCGCCGATGGACTCTTCGAGGAGATTGCCAAGATCGGCGAGGCCAGCGTTCGCCGCATCTACGGCGACTTCTCCAATGCCAGGTCGAGGGGCTGGGCCGACATCCTGTCGAAGCACGCCATCATCCCGCAGCAGCAGTTTGCCTATACGACCGGCAAGAATGCCTCGGACATCACCCTGGTCATCGACGCGATGGACCTGCTTCACAGCGGCCGTTTCGACGGCTTTTGCCTGGTGTCCTCGGACAGCGATTTTACCCGTCTCGCCGCCCGAATCCGGGAGCAGGGCATCGATGTCTTTGGGTTCGGCGAACAGAAGACGCCGGAGAGCTTCCGGCAGGCCTGTCGAAGGTTCGTCTACACGGAGAACCTGCTTCCCGCGCCGGCGAACACCCAGGACGCCGCCTCGAGATCGACGTCGCTTCAGCCGCTCGATGCCGCAACCCCCATCATCAAGAAGGTCATCACCCAGATGGAGAGCGAGGACGGCTGGGTGACGCTCGGGGAAGTCGGTCGCCAACTTGCCAATCTCGCGTCCGATTTCGATCCTAGAACGTTCGGCTTCCGCAAACTGAGCGACCTCGTGCGAAAGACCAATTCCTTTGAGATCGACGAGCAGAACGGGAGGTCGATGCGGATTCGGGTCAAGCCCGCTGCCGCACCGGCCCCGCGAAGGCGGAACTCGCGCAGACCCGCGAGGCCGGCGGCGGCAGGCGGTTCGACGCCTAAGGCGTAAGCAGGGCGTGCCGTTATATTTGCGCTTGCCCGGTCGGGCGCGGAGCGTAACCATCGCAGGGCCATAACGCCACGCGAGGGTCCTGATGACCAGACTTACCCGCTTCGCCGTCGCACCGTTGCATTCGATGACCCGGCGTCTCGCCGATGTGGCCTCGGCCCGTGTCGCGCCGGATCTCGTCGTCACCGGCGCGCGCGTGCTCTCGACCTATTCGGAGCGCATCCATCAGGGACGTGAGGTCTGGATCACCGGCGGCCGCATTGCGGCGGTAAAGCCGGCTGGAACGGCCAAGAAGGCCTGGAGCGGCGTCACGACCTACGATGCCGCTGGCGGCATTATCGCGCCGGGCCTAGTTGATCCGCACATCCACATCGAATCCTCGATGGTGACGGCCTGCGCCTATGCCGAAGCCGCATTGCTCAACGGCACCACTACGATCTTCTGCGACAGCCACGAGATCGGCAACGTCATGGACGTCGCCGGCGTCGAGGCGATGCTGGAGGACGCGCGCGAGGCGCCGTTGTCGATCTTTTTGACCGTGCCAAGCACGGTGCCGGCCACCTCAGCCGCACTCGAGACCGCGGGTGGCGACCTCACGCCCGACAAGATCGCCGGCCTGTTCGACCGTTGGCCGGAAGCGGTCGCGCTCGGCGAGAAGATGGACTTTGTGCCTGTCACCATGGGGGACGAGCGAAGCCACGCCATCCTCGCCGCCGCCCTGAAGCGCGGGCGGCCGGTATCCGGTCATGTTTATGGCCGCGAGTTCGTTGCGGCCTATGCGGCGAGCGGCGTCACCGATACGCACGAGGCGATCGACCGCGACATCGCCGACGATTTGCTCGATGCCGGCGTCTGGGTGTTCCTGCGCGGAGGACCGCCGACCACACCCTGGCACTCGCTGCCGCAGGCGATCCGGACCATCACCGAGCTCGGGGCCTCGCATAAGCGCACCGCAGTATGCACCGACGATCGCGATGCCGACGATCTCCTGCTGTTTGGGCTCGATTGGGTGGTGCGCGAAGCCGTGAAGGCGGGAATGTCGCCGGAGCAGGCCTGGTCGATCGGATCGCTGCATGGCGCCACGCGCTTCAACATGGACAGCGATATCGGCGGGCTCGGCGGGGGGCGTCGCGCCGATCTCGTGCTGATGGACGATAATCTCGAGCCGCAATCGACCTGGTACGGCGGTGAGCTGGTGGTCGAGAACCGCAAGATCACGCCGAAGCTCGATAAGGCGCTGTCGCAGCGCTATCAATATCCGAAGGCGGCCTATGCGACCGTGAAGCTGCCCGAGAAGGTCACGCTAATACCGGAACTGCCGGTGAAGGCCTGCACCGTCAACGCCATCAAGACCGCGTTGCCCGGCATCACGCTGATCCACGAGAAGATCGCGATCGAGCCCGCAAAGGACTGGCCGACGCTGTTTGCGCGCTACGGCCTGTGCTTTGTCACGGTGGTCGAGCGCCATGGCAAATCGGCCGGCAATGTCGCCTATGGCCTCTTGAAGGACTTTGGCCTCAAGCGCGGCGCGGTCGCCTCCAGCGTCGGCCACGACAGCCACAACATCATCGTTGCCGGCACCAACGAGGCCGACATGCAGGTCGCGGTCGCCGCCATCAAGGAGCAACAGGGCGCCGTCTGCCTCGTCGCTGACGGAAAGGTGAGGGCGCTGGTGCCGTTGCCGATCGCTGGGCTCTTGTCCGACAAGCGCGTCACGGAGGTGGCGGAAGAGGTCAAGGTGCTGAAGAAGGAATGGGCGGAAGCCGGCTGCACCATCCCCTACATGGGCTTCAATTTGATTCCGCTATCGGTCATTCCGGAAATTCGTATCACCGACAAGGGCCTTGTGCTGGTGCCGCAGATGCAGCTGGCGCCGCTGTTCGAGTGAGCGCTTTCACGCGAGTCTCGATCTAACCGATTGAGACCGCCGCGATTTTTCCACGGCTGCCGCATCGTGGAAAATAAAATCGATCTCGTTGAGTGCAGCCCCCGCGGGCCCGATGATCTCGCTCGAGCCAATGCAACTCAAGCGAGGTCCGATATGGCGAAGATGCGAGCCATCGATGCTGCCGTGCGAATTCTGGAGAAGGAAGGTATCTCGACTGCCTTTGGCGTTCCTGGGGCCGCGATCAATCCGCTTTACTCGGCGCTGAAGAAGCGCGGCTCGATCCGCCATATCCTGGCGCGGCATGTCGAAGGTGCCTCGCATATGGCCGAGGGCTATACGCGGGCCAAGGCCGGCAATATCGGCGTCTGCATCGGAACCTCGGGGCCGGCCGGGACCGACATGATCACCGGGCTCTATTCGGCGATCGCCGATTCCATCCCGATCCTCTGCATCACCGGGCAGGCGCCGCGCGCGCGACTCTACAAAGAGGATTTCCAGGCCGTCGACATCGAATCGATCGCAAAGCCCGTGACCAAATGGGCGGTGACGGTGCGCGAGCCGGCGCTGGTGCCCCGCGTGTTCAGCCAGGCGTTTCACGTGATGCGCTCGGGAAGGCCCGGCCCGGTCCTGATCGACATGCCGCTCGACGTGCAGCTCGCCGAAATGGAGTTCGACGACGAGACCTACGAGCCGCTGCCGGTCTACAAGCCCAGCGCGACCCGCAAGCAGGTCGAGAAGGCGCTGGAGATGCTCAATGCGGCCGAGCGTCCGCTGATCGTCGCGGGCGGCGGTGTCATCAACGCCGACGCCTCGGATTTGCTGGTGGAATTCGCCGAGATCGCCAACGTGCCGGTTGTGCCGACGCTGATGGGCTGGGGGGCCATCCCCGACGACCACGTGCTGATGGCCGGCATGGTCGGTCTTCAGACCAGCCATCGTTACGGCAATGCCACCATGCTCGAATCCGATTTCGTGCTCGGCATCGGCAACCGCTGGGCAAACCGCCACACCGGCTCGGTCGAGACCTACACCAAGGGTCGCACCTTCGTGCATGTGGATATCGAGCCGACCCAGATCGGGCGCGTGTTCAATCCCGACCTCGGCATCGTCTCGGACGCGAAGGCGGCGCTCGAACTGTTCGTCGCCGTAGCCAGGGAGTGGCGCCGCTCAGGCAGGTTGCGCGAGCGCCAGGCGTGGCCCGCTTCCTGCCGGGACCGCAAGAAGACGATGTTGCGCAAGAGCCATTTCGACAACGTCCCGATCAAGCCCCAGCGCGTCTACGAGGAGATGACCAAGGCGTTTGGCCGCGACACCTGCTACGTCACCGTGATCGGCCTTTCGCAAATCGCCGGTGCGCAGTTCCTGGGTGTCTATAAGCCGCGCAACTGGATCAATGCCGGGCAGGCGGGGCCGCTCGGCTGGACCCTACCTGCGGCGCTCGGCGTGCGCGCGGCGTGCCCGGATCGCGATATCGTCGCGCTCTCGGGCGACTACGACTTCCAGTTCCTGATCGAGGAGCTCGCGGTCGGGGCGCAGTTCAACCTGCCCTACATCCACGTCGTCGTGAACAATTCCTATCTCGGCCTGATCCGCCAGGCCCAGCGCGGCTTCGACATGGACTATCACGTCCAGCTCTCCTTTGAGAACATCAACGCGCCCGAGCTCGGCGGCTACGGCGTCGATCACGTCGCCGTCGCCGAAGGGCTCGGCTGCAAGGCGATCCGCGTCACCGATCCCAAGGACGCGCAGGCCGCGTTCGCCACCGCACGCGAATGGATGGCGAAGTACCGCGTGCCTGTGATGGTCGAGTTCATTCTCGAGCGCGTCACCAACATCGCGATGGGCACGGAAATCGACAACGTCGTCGAGTTCGAGGAGGTGCTGGACCTGCCGCTCGACGAGGTCGCGACCGCGCGGCCGGGCGTCCTGCAGCCGGCGGAATAGGGGACCAGCATCATGCCGAAATTCGCCGCCAACCTCACCATGCTCTTCAACGAAATGCCGTTCGTGGACCGCTTCGCCGCGGCGAAAGCGGCGGGCTTTTCCGGTGTCGAGTACCTCTTCCCCTATGATTTCGAGAAGGCGCAGTTGCGCGAGCAGCTCGACAGCCATGGGCTGACGCAGGTGCTGCACAATCTGCCGGCCGGCAATTGGGCCGCGAGCGAGCGCGGCATCGCGATCCTGCCGGATCGTGTCAGCGAGTTCAGGGACGGCGTGTTTCGTGCCATCGACTATGCCAAGGCGCTGGATTGCGAGCAGCTCAACTGTCTCGTCGGTATCGCGCCTGTCGATGCCGATCCGCGCGAGCTCAACGAGACGCTGGTCGGGAATCTGCGCTTTGCGGCGTCGACCCTGGCGCGGGAGAACATCAAGCTTCTGGTCGAGCCGATCAACACGCTCGATATCCCCGGCTTCTTCCTTAACGGCACCGCGCAGGCCGTGCAGCTGATCTCCGAGGTGCGCTCGAACAATCTGTTCATCCAGTACGATATCTACCACATGCAGATCATGGAGGGCGATCTCGCCCGTACCATGCAGGAATGTCTCCCGCAGATCGCGCACATCCAGCTCGCCGATAATCCCGGCCGCCACGAGCCCGGCACGGGCGAGATCAACTATCCCTTCCTGTTCCGCCATCTCGACGCGATCGGGTATCGCGGCTGGATCGGTTGCGAATACAAGCCGCGCACCAGGACGCTGGACGGCCTGTCCTGGCACGCGGCGCAGACTTTCGAGACCTGAGGAAACTTTGACATGATCGACATCGGCTTTATCGGACTTGGCACCATGGGACGGCCGATGGCCGGTCATCTTCTGGCCGCAGGCCATCGCGTTCTCCTGCACGATGTCGGGCCGGTCGCACCCGAGCTGATCGCCGCCGGCGGCGTTGTCTGCAAGTCAAGCAAGGAGGTTGCGGAGAAGGCGGATGCGGTCATCATCATGGTGCCGGATACCCCGCAGGTGGAGGCCGTGCTGTTTGGCAAGGACGGCGTCGCGGGCGGCATTTCCAAGGGCAAGATCGTGGTCGACATGAGCTCGATCTCGCCGCTGGCGACCAAGGAGTTTGCGGAGAAGATCGAGGCGCTCGGCGCGGATTATCTCGACGCACCGGTGTCAGGCGGGGAGGTTGGTGCCAAGGCGGCAAGCCTCACCATCATGGTCGGTGGCCCCGAGCGCGCCTTCAACACCATGAAGCCGATCTTCGACAGGATGGGAAAGAACGTCACCCGCGTCGGCGCCAATGGCGACGGCCAGACGACGAAGGTCGCCAACCAGATCATCGTCGCGTTGACGATCGAGGCGGTCAGCGAAGCGCTGCTGTTCGCGTCGAAAGCCGGTGCGGATCCGGCGCTGGTGCGGCAGGCCCTGATGGGCGGCTTTGCGTCTTCGCGGATTCTCGAAGTGCATGGCGAGCGCATGGTGAAGCGCAATTTCGATCCCGGCTTCCGCATCGAGCTGCACCAGAAGGATCTTAACCTCGCGCTTGAAGGCGCCCGCGCGCTCGGCCTGTCGCTGCCGAGCACCGCAGTGGCGCAGCAACTGTTCTCGTCCTGCGCCGCGCATGGCGGCAAGGGCTGGGACCATTCGGCGATGGTGCGCGCGCTGGAACTGATGGCGGGGCACGAGATCGCCGCGGCCTGAACTGTTACCGGGTAACAGTCTCCGTTGTGGTTCTGCCTAGATCGGGCGAGGGAACCGGAACAATGATCCGGCCCCGCGGTTGAAGGCGCACAACAATCACTGGAGACATAAGCACATGAAAACCCGTCTTGCGATTTCGTTGGCTGCCGCGTCGCTGCTGGCGTCGAGTGCGGCCTTTGCTCAGTCGACGACCGAAGAGGGCGCCAGGAACGGCGCACGCGCGGGCGGCGACATCGGCGGTCCGGTCGGTGCGATGGTCGGTGGTACCGTCGGTGCAGCCGTGGGCGCCGGCCTTGAAATTCCGAACGCGATCCTGGGCGGAATTCCGCGTGATGATTCCGTCGTGGTTCACGAGCGCGTCGTGGTCGGCGAGCCCCTGCCGCCGACCGTGGTGCTGCGGCCCGTGCCGAACTACACCGAGTATCGCTATGCGGTCGTGAACGATCGCCGCGTGATCGTGGAGCCGCGCACGCGCCGCGTCGTCAAGATCATCGACTGATCGATCGGAGCGTGAGCTTTGAAAGGCGGGCCCTGCGGAGCATCACTCCGCGGGGCCTTGGCTCGTCAGGGCCGAATTTGCGCGAAACCGCGTCAAGGCCCAATCGGCGACGGTCGCGAGGGCGAAGCCGATGCAGGTGGTGCCGGCATCGACCAGAAAGTCCTCCAGCCGCGCATGTCGTCCCGGTGCCCAGAATTGCATCAGTTCGAGCAGGCCGATCAGCACCACAGCGATGGCTGTAGCCGACAGGCGGCGGCGCGGATAGGCGAGGCCGAAGGCTAGTCCCACCAGGACGAAGGCGAGGGCGTGTTCACCGTCCTGGCCAAGGTCGGAATGGGGCCGCAGGCCGGGCGGGCCGAGGGTTGCAAAGGCGACGGCGGCGGCAAGCAGCCAGGCAGAGGAGCGAACCAAAATGGACATCCGCACCGCTTAGCATGGATTGCAGCAGCCTGCCGAGGGGCCGGGATCAGATCGCCGTGTAGTTAATGACGAAACGTTAAAGCGGCTCACGCACGCCCAGGCCGTGCATGAAGCGTTCCCGGATTTGTACGGGGTCGCGTCGGGTGGCGCCGACGCCAGGCTTGTCATCGATACGAACGGCGATCAGGCTCGGCTCGCCGGCCGACATGGCTTCTTCGACCAGACGCTCGAAATCCTCCTCGTCCGCGGCCCAGGCGCTGTTGGTAAGCCCGGAGCCGGTCGCGATGGCGACGATGTCAGCCACGTTCGCGGCCGGTGTCGGCTGCGCGCCGGTGATCTGATAGATGCCGTTGTCCATTACGATCATGGTGAGGTTCTTCGGCTTCAACGCCGCAATCGTCGAGAGCGCGCCGAGCTGCATCAGCAGCGAGCCGTCGCCTTCGAGCGCGAAGACGCGCCGGTCCGGCTGCGCCAGCGCCACGCCCAGCGCGATCGGGAAGGCGAGCCCCATGCTGCCGAGCATGTAGAAATTCTGCGGACGGTGGCCGGCGGCCCAGAGGTCGAAATTGGTGTTGCCGATGCCGCCGATCACGGCTTCCTCGTGCTCGAGTTTCGCGATCAGGCGCGAGGTGACGTCGAAGCGGTTCATCACTTTGGTGTTGCGCGCGTCTGTATTCATTTGCGCCGGCCTCACTTGTCGAACACCTTGCCGCCCGTGAGCAGCGGGTTGAGGATCAGCGCGACCGGCGCCTGCGTCGTCACGGCCTGCTTGATCGAACGGTCGGCAATGAATTCGAGCTCGTCGAGCCGGGTGATGGTGTGATGCTCCAGCGCCAGAGAATCCAGCACCGGACGCATGGTGCGGCAGACCAGTGACTGGCCGTAGTTGAATTCGCCGAGCGTGCCGCGTTCGGACACGAACATGATCAGCGGAATCTGGTAGGGCACCGCGAGCGAGGCCAGCACGTTGGCGAGCGTCGCAAAGCCCGAGGTCTGCATCAGCACCGCACCGCGCCGTCCGCCCATCCAGGCGCCCGAGACGATGCCGACGGCCTCCTCCTCGCGGGCGGTGGCAAAGGTGGTGAAGAACGGATCGGCGTGCAGGTTCTTGATCAGCGGCGTCAGCACGCGGTCGGGCACGTAAGGGACGAGGCTGATCTCGTTCCGCTTCAGGGTTTGCAGGACGATGCCGTGCCAGCTCTTGTCGCTGGAGGTCTGCGCCGCCTTGGACGAGGTCTGTTGCTCCGCAATCGCCATTGCGTTCTCCCTTCGGCCGCGCATGCTTCTTGGTCTTTGCCATTGTCTCAGGCGGCGTCTTAGGCGTCGTCTTGGCCGTCGCGGCGGTCTGCCGAACTTGACGCAGGCAGCGGGATTGTCAACATGTCCGGGCTGCACCGTGATCTGCGCCAGACGGCCTGCCGCGGCCGGCGCCACCGTGTCATAAGCGGCAATAACAAGAGAACGGAGGAACGCATGGAAGGAGAGCGCGCCGCGCTGGCCCTGCGGATCTCCTGGAGAAAGCCGGAAGGGTCCTGATGTCCGTCAACAGCAAGCGCGTCTTCTACGTCAAATATCTGGCCAACCCGATCTACATCGACATCCT
Source organism: Bradyrhizobium sp. 40 (assembly GCF_023100925.1). Classification (NCBI taxonomy): domain Bacteria; kingdom Pseudomonadati; phylum Pseudomonadota; class Alphaproteobacteria; order Hyphomicrobiales; family Nitrobacteraceae; genus Bradyrhizobium; species Bradyrhizobium sp. 40. Next base: position 5,012,078 of record NZ_CP064688.1, on the reverse strand, counting down.
GAAGGCGCGGCCCGACGTCCGGCTCGATCGCATCGAGAACGAGAGCCCCGAGGACTTTTTCGCGCCGATCATCGAAGCGGCTCATGTCTACCAGATCGGCGCCGCCCGCGACGAACTGGCCCCGCACTTCCATGTCGATGCTGCCTTCCTGAAGCGCGCGCCGAACCTGCTGCTCGTCTCCAGCAACGGCGCGGGATTCGATCCTGTCGACGTCGAGGCCTGCACCGATGCCGGCGTGCTGGTCGTCAACCAGTCCGGCGGCAATGCCCATTCCGTCGCCGAGCACGCGCTGGCGATGATGCTGACGTTGTCCAAGCGCATCATCCAGTCCGACCGCAAGCTTCGCAGGGAGGCCAACGTCAACCGCAACGAACTCGTCGGCAACGAGATCGAGCACAAGACCGTCGGCATCATCGGCCTCGGCAATGTCGGTCGCCGCATCGCCGCGCTGTGCAAGGGCCTGTTCGGCATGAAGGTGCTGGCCTACGATCCGTACCTGACGGCCGAGGTGATGGCCGAGCGGGGTGGCGAGAAGGTCGAGCTCGACGAGCTTTTGCGCCGCGCGGACTTCGTCTCGATCTCCTGTCCGCTCGACAAGGGCAGCCGCAATATGATCAGCGTGCGCGAGTTTGGGTTGATGCAGCCGCATGCGTACTTTATCACCACGGCGCGTGGCTTCATCCACGACGAAGATGCGCTGCTCCAGGCGTTGCGTGACAAGCGCATTGCGGGCGCCGGTCTCGACGTCTGGTCCAAGGAGCCGCCGCCACCGGAGCATCCGCTGCTCCAGCTCGACAACGTGCTGGCGAGCCCGCATACCGCGGGCGTCACGATCGAGGCGCGGCAGAACATGGGCCGGATCGCCGCCGAGCAGGTGCTGCAGACGCTGGACGGCAAGCGCCCGCCGCGCATCATCAATCCCGAGGTCTGGCCACGCTATGCGGAGCGATTCAAGCAGGCGTTTGGTGCGACGCCGGCGTAGTCGATGGTCGCTTTGTCCTTCCGGGGTGCGATGCTCCTGCTGCCCAATGTCCCGGTTAGCGCTACGCGCCACCGAATGATCGGCGGGCGGGAATCGCGCCCGACTTTGATCCGCGTCAAAATCTCCCTCCCGCAATCCGGCTAAATGGGATTAGAGTGAGCGCCGCCGGGGCAGGCAGGAGGTCCCATGTCAACTTATGTGGTCAGGTTCATGAAGGACGTGCTCGGCCAATACGGCCGGCAGATCGAGGTGTGCCAAGGCACGCTCGAGGTCGACGCTTCCGACGAGGACGAAGCCAGAGAGCGGGCGAAGGCAAGGTTTTGCGCGGACCAGGCGTTGCACCACTGGTCGTTGCATGCCGACCGCATCCAGGTCAGACCGGCTGACTTTCCGTCGTGAGGGGCTTGGCGGCCGGGCGCCGTGAGGTCACGCTGGCGCCGAGCGGGACCGCTGCACCGTCTCAGTCGAGCAGCTTGTCCAGTGTGATCGGGAAGCGGCGGATGCGTTTGCCGGTGGCGTGATAGACGGCGTTTGCGATCGCCGCCGGGACGCCCACAATGCCGATTTCGCCAATGCCCTTGATGCCGAGCGCGTTGATGTGCGCGTCCGGCTCGTCGACGAAGATCACGTCGATGTCGCGAACATCTGCGTTCACCGGAATGTGGTACTCGGCGATATTCGCATTCATGATCCGGCCGAAGCGGTGATCCATCACCGTCTCCTCGTGCAGGGCCATCCCGATTCCCCAGACCACGCCGCCCATGATCTGGCTGCGGCCGGTCTTGGTGTTCAGAATCCGCCCGGCCGCGACGGCGCTGACGACCCGCGTCACGCGAACGACATTTAGCTCTTCGTCGACCTTGACCTCGGCGAAGACGGCCGAATGGGTGTTGCGCGCGTGCTTCTTGTCCTCATCGAACTGGTTGAGCTTTTCCTTCTCGATGCGTTCGACCCCGCCATGGCGCATTGCGTCGGCGATCGAGACCGCGCGGCTGTTGTCGCTGGCGCCGGCAATGCTGCCGTCGATCAGGACCGTATCGGCCAACTCGGCGCCGGCGAGCGGCGAGCCTGGCATCTTTCCGGCCAGATCTAACAGCTCCTTGCGCACCTCCTCGGCGGCTGCGAGCACCGCATGTGCGCTCGAGGCGGCCATCCAGGAGCCGCCCTCGACTGGCGCCTGCGGCAAGGTCGAATCGGCGAGCCTGACGCTGATGTTCTCGATCGGCAGGCCGAGTGCGTCGGCCGCGACCTGCGCCACAATGGTGTAGGTGCCGGTGCCGATGTCGGATGCCGCGCAAGACACCTCGGCATGTCCGTTCGACGTCAGCACGATACGGACGGCGACTGGCATCTGCAGTGCTTCCCACACACCAGTGGCCATGCCCCAGCCGACCAGCTCCTTGCCGTCGCGCATCGAGCGCGGCGCAGGATCGCGTCTGCTCCAGCCGAAGGCGTCCGCGCCGCGCGCGTAGCATGCCTGCAACTGCTTGCTGGTGTAGGGCAGGTTTTCGCTCTGGTCGCGGTCCGAGTAGCACTTCAGCCGCAGGTCGACCGGGTCGAGCTTGAGTGCGACGGCAAGCTCGTCCATCGCGCATTCGAGCGCGCAGACGCCCGACGCCGCGCCCGGTGCGCGCATGTCGCAGGGGGTGGAGACGTCAAGGTGGACCAGCTTGTGGGACAAGCGGCTGTTCGGGCTGCGGTAGAGCTGTTCGGCCCAGCCGGTATCGTTGCGGGCAAAATCCTCGTAGCGCGAGGTGACGGCAATGGCCTCGTGCGTGACCGCATCGAGCGTACCATCTGACTTTGCACCGAGCCCGACGCGCTCGATGGTCATTGGCCGGTAGCCGAGCCCGTACATCTGCTGCCGTGTCAGCACGACGCGAACGGACCGTTTCAGCGCGAGCGCGCCGAGCGTTGCCAACACCACCTGATATTGCGGCCGCAAGCCGGAACCGAAGGCGCCGCCGACGTATGGCGAGATCACCCGAATGTCCTCCGGCTTCCTGTCGAACACGCCGCAGAGAAATTTGTGGACGTTCTGGACGCCCTGCGTCTTGTCATAGATCGTGAGCTTACCATTGCTGTCCCAGACCGCCGTGGTCGCATAGAGCTCCATCGGGTTGTGATGCTCGGTCGGTATCACGTAGTCCGCCACATGGCGCACATCAGCTCCCGCAAGGGCGGCTGCGGCGTCGCCCCGCGGCTTATGCGGCTTGTCCTTCTCGGCAGCGTTGCCGCGCTCGCCTTCGAGGTCGGTCGCAAAACCATGCTGCTCATAGTCGACCCGCACGAGCGTCGCGGCGAATTTCGCGGTTTCCCAGTCCTCCGCGACGACCAGTGCGATCGGCTGGCCATTGAACTTGATTTTGTCATCATAAAGCGGACGGAAAGGCGAGCCTTCCTCGGGCGCCACCTCGTCCTTCCACGCCTCGTCCTTATCGGCCAGCGGCGGACGGTTCGCATGCGTGAGCACGTCGAGCACGCCCTTGATCTGCAGCGCCGCATTGGTGTCGAGGCGGGCAATGCGCCCGCATGGAATGGTAGCCTCGACGACGAACCCATGGAGGAGCTTGTCGGCCGGAAATTCGCCGGCGTATTTGGCGGCGCCGGTGACCTTGGCGCGGCCGTCGACACGCGACGTTGGCGTTCCGACATAAGCGTTCATGGGGTCCTCACGCGATCTTCTTGTGGGCCTGGGATTGCGGCGTGGCGTTCGCCGCCTGTGTGAGCGTCCGCACGATGGCGCGGCGTGCGAGCTCGACCTTGAAGCCGTTATGTGAGCGGGCCGTTGCTCCCTGGAGCAAGAGATCCGCGGCGTGCGAGAAGTGATCGGGCGTTGCGGCCTGGCCGCGCAACGCCGCTTCGGCTTCGAGGCTACGCCAGGGCTTGTGCGCCACGCCGCCGAGCGCCAGGCGTGCCCCGCTGATCGCGTTGCCCTCCAATTCGAGTGCGGCGGCGACCGAGACCAGAGCGAAAGCATAAGACATCCGGTCGCGAATTTTTAGGTAGCTGTAGTTTTGTGCAAAGCCGCGCGGCGGCAGCTCGATCGCCGTGATGATCTCACCGGTGCCGAGATTGGTATCGACATGAGGCTTGTCGCCGGGCAGCCGATGGAAATCGGTCAACGCGATGGTGCGTTCGCCGGAAGGACCCGCGACGTGCACGAGCCCGTCCAGCGCGGCAAGCGCCACGCTCATATCGGATGGATTGGTCGCGATGCAGGCGGCGCTCGTGCCCAGGATCGCATGGTTGCGGTTCAGCCCGTCCATCGCCGAGCAGCCGCTGCCGGGATGTCGCTTGTTGCAGGGCGTGGCCGTGTCATAGAAGTAGGCGCAACGCGTTCGCTGCATCAGATTGCCACCAACGGAGGCCATGTTGCGCAATTGCGCCGACGCGCCGGCTAGGATCGCGCTGGCGAGCAGGGGATAGCGCTGCTCGATCAATGGATGGTAGGCGAGGTCCGAGTTCGGCACCAGGGCGCCGATGCGCAAGGACCCGTCGGTCGTCTCCTGGACCTCCCGGAGCGGCAGGCGGGAGATGTCGATCAGCCGGGAGGGGCGCTCGACATTCTCTTTCATCAGGTCGATCAGATTGGTGCCGCCGGCAATCAGCTTGGCGTCGGGATCGGCGGCGAGCAGGCGGATCGCGTCGGCGACATCAGTGGCTCGGGCGTATTGGAAATTGTTCATGGCTGGCCCATTGCCTGCTGGATGGCGGCGACGATGTTCGGATAGGCGCCGCAGCGGCAGAGGTTTCCGCTCATGAGCTCCCGGATCTCGTCGGAATCACGGGCACGGCCTTCGGCGAGCAGTCCGGCCGCCGAACATATCTGTCCCGGCGTGCAATAGCCGCACTGGAAGGCGTCATGGTCGATAAACGCCTGTTGCACGGGATGCAGTGCGCCGTCCTTGGCAAGACCTTCGACAGTCGTGATCTCCGCGCCGTCCTTCATGACGGCGAGCGTGAGGCACGAATTGACGCGCCGGCCATCCACCAGCACAGTGCAGGCGCCGCACTGACCATGGTCGCAGCCCTTCTTGGTGCCGCTCAGCGCAAGATGGTCCCGCAAGGCGTCGAGCAGCGTGGTCCATGGCACGAGATCGAGCGTGTGACTGACGCCGTTGACGACAAGATGGATCGGGATTCGTTCGGAAATCTGATGCGTGACATCGCCCATGTCCTGCTCCCTGCGACGGCGACCGTGCCGGACGTCAGCCGTGTTGACGCGGGGGCACGCCTCCGCCGGCCAATAGCGCCCAACGGACCACCGACCGGTTGGTTCCTTGCAGGCAGTTCGCCTTTCCGAGAGGTTGCGGTCAGCGCTTTGCTTCGCCGAACACCACATTCGGCACGGCGCGGTTGACGACCTCGCGCAGCGCGAAGCTCGATTGGACCCGCGCGACGCGCGGCAGGCGCGACAGCTCCATGCGGTGGATGCGCTCGAAATCCTGGATGTCGCGGGCGAGCACGATCAAAATGTAGTCGTCGGTCCCCGACATCAGGAAGCAGCGCACGACGGACGGGCATTTCACCACCTCCGCCTCGAACGCCTTCAACGCCTCATCGCTCTGGCTTTCCAGCGCGATGCGGACCAGTACCGTGGTGGTGAGGCCGAATTGCGCGAGGTCGAGCGTGGCCTGATAGCCTTGGATGTAGCCGTCGTCCTCAAGTGCCTTCTGCCGCCGCGCGAGCGCGGTGCTGGAGAGCCCAACCTTGTTGGCGAGCTCGGTGTGGCTGGCCCGCGCATTGGTCGTGAGTTCCGCGAGGATGGCGAGATCTTTCCGGTCCAGGGCCAAAGTTTCGTTTCCAGCGTGAAAGGGCGTTTGCGCGCCGGAAACCGGCGCAGGGACGCCAAAGCTAGCGGATATTTGCACGAAACCAAACCGGGCAGGTCGCTACGATCATGAGGTGAATCAAAAGGAGGCCCGGGATGCGCGTCGGTGTGCCCAAGGAAATCAAAGTGCAGGAATATCGCGTCGGGCTCACCCCGGGTGCGGTCCGCGAATATGTCGCGGCGGGGCACGAGGTGACGGTCGAGACCGGTGCGGGTGGCGGCATCGGCGCCTCCGACGAAGTCTACCGGCGGGCAGGGGCGATCATTGCCGAGAGCGCACGCGACATCTTCGCGAACTCCGACATGATCGTGAAGGTGAAGGAGCCCCAGAAAAGCGAGTGGGCCCAGCTCCGCGAAAGCCAGATCCTGTTCACTTATCTCCATCTCGCGCCGGATCCCGAACAGGCCAGGGGTTTGCTCGCCTCCGGCTGTACTGCGATCGCCTATGAAACCGTCACCGACGCGGCCGGTCACCTCCCCCTGCTTGCGCCGATGAGCGAAGTCGCCGGCCGCCTCGCCATCGAGGCCGCCGGCGCCGCGCTCAAGCGTTCGGCCGGGGGCCGCGGACTGCTGCTGGGCGGCGTTCCCGGCGTGCAGCCGGCGCGGGTCGTCGTGCTGGGCGGCGGCGTAGTGGGAACGCAAGCCGCGCGCATGGCCGCGGGCCTTGGCGCGGAGATCACCGTGATCGACCGCTCTATTCCTCGGTTGCGGCAGCTTGATGATCTCTTTGCCGGGCGCGTACGCACCCGCTTCTCCACCATCGAATCAGTTGAGGAGGAGGTGTTCGCTGCCGACGTCGTGATCGGCGCGGTGCTGGTGCCGGGCGCGAGCGCGCCCAAGCTCGTCACGCGTGCGATGTTGACATCGATGCGACCGGGCGCCGTGCTGGTCGACGTCGCGATCGATCAGGGCGGCTGCTTCGAGACCTCGCACCCGACCACGCATGCCGATCCGACCTATCTGGTCGACGGCATCGTGCATTATTGCGTGGCCAATATGCCCGGCGCGGTGCCGGTGACGTCGAGCCAGGCGCTGAACAACGCGACGCTGCCGTTCGGCTTGATGCTTGCGAACAAGGGTTTTGCTGCAGTGCTGGAAAATCCACATCTGCGCAACGGGCTGAATGTGCATCGCGGCCGCATCACCAACAAGGCGGTGGCCGAAAGCCTCGGGCCGGAGTTTGCTCCGGTGGGGAGCGGGCTGGCGGCGTAGCGTTGCTGCTCATACCGGCTTGCGATGGCGGCTGCCGAGCGCGGCTTCGATCGTCTCAGGCTCCTCGATGCGTTCGATCAGCATGTCGATGCGGTCGCCGCCCCAGAACAGCTCGCCGTTGAATACCATGGTCGGCACGCCGAACACGCCGAGCGCTTCGGCCTCGTCGATGATGCGGTCATGCTCGGCGCGGGCGGGGCCATGGATGTAGGCTTTGAACTCACTGGCTGAACCACCGCAGGACGTGATGACGTCCGTGATGGCGGCGAGATCGTCGATCTCGAGCTCATGGCTCCAGAAGCGCCGAAACACCGCATCGTGATACGGACGGAAGAAGCTGTGCTGTTGGGCGAACAGCATGCCGACGCTGGAATAGAACGCGTCGTAGATCCGCCGGGGCCCTTTCATGACGAGCCCTTGCGCATTGGCATAGCGCCGAGCGTCCATATAGGCGTAGCGCACCTTGCGCCAGAAATGCGGCGTGCGCTCTTCCACGGTCCCCATGAATTCGGCAACGCGCAGCGTATAGGGCAGCCATTCGAGCTCGACGCCGTGCGTCTCCTCGAGTTCGAACAGGCGCTTGTTGGCCACGAATGCGTAGGGGCTCTTGTAGTCGGTGTAGATACGCACGCGGGGATTTGGCATTGGCAGATTCCTTTCATACGCGCGGCGCTACCTGCTCGCCGTGGCGCCGGTGCTCAAATAGGCCGGAAGAAGAAAACTATTGCCCCGGGTCCGTCCGGCGGAAGGAGTTTCCCCTTCGGGAGGCAAAAAAGCCAATCGCTTCCATTGCTGTTTGGGGCCGAAACGACGACATTTCCATCAGAAATTGATGGATTGACTGCCATGGAACGCACCAGGTTTGAGCCTTTCGGCGAGCAATTGGTGTCCGCAACGGACACCCAGCCGCGCTCGCGCGGGTCAAAGCTGCTGCTGCGGGTCGGCACCGGCCTGTTCTGGTCGCTGGTCGCCGGCATCGTGCTGGCGCGTGCGGCCTTCTTCGAGCCCGGCGTCTATGACGGCTTCAGCCGCGTCGCCTCACTGGCCAAGAGCTTGATCTTCTAAGGCGCGCCTGAACTTCCGAGCCGGATTATCCCGGGCTGAGGATAGAACTTCCCTGAGCCCTGATATGTCGAAAACTTATTTCCCAATCGGATGGCGCTGCGTATAAATCCTTCTCCTCGGGGAGAGATTTGTGTCGCAGAATCAAGCATCCAGTCCGGCCGACGCCAAGCCGACCACGGCCACTGGCCGCATCGTCGCGCTGATTCCCGGGATCCTCCTCTGCATCGCCGTGGCCGGTGTTTCGGCCCTGCTCGAAAGGGCGGAATTGGGCGTCTTCGAGCATCCCTATGTCGAGGCGCTGGTGATGGCGATCTTGCTCGGCATGGCCGTGCGCAGCTTCTGGAAGCCCGCGCCGCGCTGGCAGTCCGGCATCGCCTTCAGCGCCAAGCAGCTGCTCGAAGTCGCCGTCATGCTGCTGGGGGCCTCGATCAGCTTTGCTGCTATCGCGGCGTCCGGCGTCGCGCTGTTGGCCTCGATCGCGGCCGTCGTTGTGGTCGCGCTCTGCGTCTCCTTCGGCATCAGCCGCCTGCTTGGTCTCTCGACGCGGCTCTCGATCCTGATCGCCTGCGGCAACTCGATCTGCGGCAACTCGGCGATTGCGGCGGTGGCGCCGATCATCGGCGCCAACAATGACGAGATCGCATCCTCGATCTCCTTCACCGCCATCCTCGGCGTGATGATGGTGCTCGGCCTGCCGCTGCTGATCCCGCTGCTGCAGCTATCGGCCACGCAATACGGCATCCTCGCAGGCCTCACCGTCTATGCCGTGCCGCAGGTGCTTGCGGCGACTGTGCCGGCGGGGCTCGTCTCGACGCAGATCGGCACGCTCGTCAAGCTGATGCGGGTGCTGATGCTCGGGCCGGTCGTCGTCGGCCTCTCGCTGACGGCCTCGCGCTGGCACAGCGACGCCAAGAAGACCAGTGTCGGCTTTTTCCGCTTGGTCCCGTGGTTCATCCTCGGCTTCCTTGCGCTGGCGACCCTGCGATCCCTGGAGATCGTGCCAGGCACGGTGGTTGGTCCGGTGACGAAGATCACCAGCTTTCTCACGGTGGTGTCGATGGCGGCGCTGGGTCTGGGTGTCGACGTTCGTGTGCTGGCCAATGTCGGGGGCAGGGTGACGGCGGCCGTGACGCTGTCGCTGATGCTGCTGCTCGGCATCAGCATCGCACTGGTGCACTGGTTCAAGTGAAGGCGGCTGTAGCCGCGAACTCTTCTTCCTTCGCGCAAGGGGAGAAGGGAACTAAGAGGGTAAGCGTCGAGAAATCGCTAAATCACATCCGCGAGCGAATGCCCGTGCAGCTCGATGTTCAGCCCCTGCATGCCCATGTCGTTGAGCTCGCCGCCCATCGCCTTGATGCTCTCCTCGCGGATCAGCGACATCAGTCCGCGGCGCAGCGCCAAAAACTCCGATGACATCATCATCGCCTGCTGCCGCGGCCGCTCCAGCGGGATCGGAATCTCCGCCTTGATCGAGCCGGGGCGTGCGGTCATGCAGTAGACACGATCGGACAGGAAAATCGCCTCGTCGATGTCGTGGGTGACGAACAGCACCGAGATCTTCAGCCGCTGCCACATGTTGGTGAGGATCTGCTGCATGATGACCCGGGTCTGCGCGTCGAGCGCGCCGAAGGGTTCGTCGAGCAGCAACACTTTGGGTCCCGTCGCGAGCGCCCGGACGATGCCAACGCGCTGCTTCATGCCACCTGAGAGTTTCTCGGGGTAATGCTTTTCGAAGGCTTCGAGGCCCGCGAGTCCCAGCAGCGTGCGCGCGGCGCGCTCGCGCTGCGAGCGTGGCATGCCGCGCATCTTCAGGCCGAACTCGACGTTCTCCCGCACGGTCTTCCAGGGAAACAGCGAATATTGCTGAAACACCATGCCGCGCTCCGCGCTCGGGCCGTTCACCTTCTCGCCGTCGACGGTGACGATGCCCGTGGTCGGCTTGAGGAAGCCGGCGACCGCGTTGAGCAGCGTCGACTTTCCGCAGCCGGAGGGTCCGACGATCGAGACGAACTCGCCAGGCTTCACATGAATCTGCGTATCCGTGACGGCTTCGACCGGCCCCTCGATGCTGTCGTAGCTGAGGGAGAAGTTTTTGACCTCGATATGGCCCTGCGGTGCCTTGACAACGATCTCACTCATCTTGACCTCCACGGCATCACCAATTGTCCGGCGCCTCGGATCAACATGCTCGATCCGAGGCCGAGCACGCCGATCGCGATCATGCCGAGCGCGATGTCGGCATACTGGACCAGCGAATAGGCCTCCCAGGTGAAATAGCCGATGCCATATTGCCCCGAGATCATCTCGGCGGCGATCAGCGACACCCAGGCCACGCCCATGCCGACGGTGAGGCCGGTGAAGATGTGCGGGAGCGAGGCCGGAAAATACACATCGCGGAAGATCGAGCGCTCCCGCGCGCCGAGACATTGCGCGGCACGCACCAGCACGGGATCCACCAGCGACATGCCGTGCAGCGTGTTGACCAGGATCGGGAAGAACGATCCGAGGAACGTGATGTAGACGATGCTCTGCTCGTTGGTCGGCCACAGCATGATGGCCATCGGCACCCAGGCAATCGCCGGGATCGGCCGCAGCACCTCCGCTACTGGGAAGATGATCTCGTGGATCAGCTTGAAGCGGCCCATGATCAGGCCGAGTGGCACCGCGACGATCGCCGCAAGCGAGAAGCCGAAGAAGATGCGCCGGCAGCTCAAGAGGACGTGCAGCAGGAATTTCGGATCGTGGATCGCCTTGGTGAAGCTCGCATAGACCGCGAGCGGCGAAGGCACGTTGGTGAAGCGCACGAAGAACACGACGCGATAGGTCGTCAGCAGATGCCAGACCAGAAGAAAGGCGAGCAGTGAGATGATGCCGATCGCGGTCGCGCGCAGCCCGCCCCGGTTGAGCCGGTACCAGCGCAGTGCGAGCGTGCCGAAGGAGGGTGGAGACGCGGGTGGCGTGGAGGCGGGCATGGCGCTTGCCTCCGCGATTGCACTTGCCGGCATGCTGTCCTCGGAATGTCTGAGGAGGGCGGGACTGCTCACGTCTTGCTCCCGCTGACCGCCGCCTTCACCGCGTCGTCGAAGCCGAGCACCTTGCCGCTGATCTTGGCGGCATAGGCTTCGGCATCCTTCTTCAGCAGGAACGGCGCAACCTCGCCATTGCCGACCGCGAAGAAAGCCTGGTCGGCGAACAGCTTGATACCGCGGGTGGTATCGAAGACGTAGGCGACGTTGATCTTCTTGCCCTTGGCCTTGTAGTCGGCATAGGCGCCGAGCGTGCAGCTGGCTGACGAGAAGGGCATGATGCCTGAATCGTCGACCCAGACCTCGCCGGCCTTGCGCGGATCGGAGATCGGTTTCTTGCAGAAGGAATCGTCGCCGGAGATCTCGTAATTCTTGGTGCTCGCAAGCTGCGCGTCATAGTCGAGCTTCATCTCGGCATAAGCTTTTCGGATGTAGCTGTCATCGACCCATTTCTTCGGGTCGAACTCCTTCATGCGGCCGAGGTTCTGCAGCACCTTGACGTCGGCCGTGGCGGCATCGATCAGCGCCGGCTTGACCGTGGGATCGGTGGTCATGTTGCCGCTGGGGCCGAGGAAGATGTAGACGACCTCCTTGCTGATGCCGGTCCATTCCTGGATCTTCTCGGCGGCGAGCTTGGGATCGTCTCGCAGCCATTGATTGGCGGCGATCACGGCCTTGAAGTAGGCGACGACGACCTCAGGGTATTTCTCGGCGAAATCGGTGCGGACCACGATGCCGTGGAAGGTCGGGAGATTGGTCTCGACGCCGTCGAAGATCTTTCGCGCAAAACCGCGGAACGGCAGCAACTCGGCGAACGGAACGAAGTCGGCATGAGCGTCGATCTTCTTCTCCTGGAGATTGGTCGAGCCGACCTCCGGGCTTTGGCTGACCAGCTGGAAGAAGTCCGACGCGTAGCCGCGGTCCTGCATCGCCTTCAGCACCATGCCGTGCGCGGCAGAGCCGAACGGCACGCTCACGAGCTTGCCCTTGAGATCGGCGAGATCGTAGTAGGGCGAATCCTTGTGAGCGACGATGCCGTTGCCGGAGCCCGACAGGCTGTAGGCGGCGATCCCGATCAGCCGGCTCTTGCTCTCCGGATTGCTGTCGAAAGTGAAGCCGTTCACGATCAGCGGATAGTCGCCCATCATGCCGATCTGCAGCTTATTCGCCATCATCGCGTTGGTGACGGGCGGGCCGGAGGTGAAGTTCTGCCACTCCAGCTCGAACTTGATGTTGGCGTATTTGCCGTCCTTCGGCAGATATTTTTCGAGGAGATGGAGCTGGCGGATGACGACGCCGGCGGTCACCGTGTTGGTCGTGGTGTCCTGCGTTCCGATGCCGAGCGTGACGGTTTCCGCCGCGGCCGGCTGCGCGAGGAGAAGCGCCAGCGACGTCACCGACATCGCGATCGAGAGCGTGGGAAGATGGCGGACCATTCTCATCCTCATTCGGTTGGATGTGCTGTGGTTGCCATGATTGGGTGAGGGCGTGGGCAGGGCAAATCCGGAATGAGCGCCACAGTCGATTAGTTGCCGGGAAAAGTTGATTGCATACTCCTTGGGCAGTCCTGCACTATAAAGCTGCTTGCATGGGCACCAGCCCTAGTCAGACCCTTGCCCTCGCATCTCTTCCAGCACGTCGGGCCGGCAGACCACGATCTGGGAGCGCTTGGTCAGCACGATTCCCTTCTCCTGCATGCGCTTCAGGCTGATCGTGACCCATTGCCTGGTGGCGCCGACCATGTGGGCGATATCGGCATGGGTGAAGGCGGCGGCGATCACCCGGCCGTCGGCGTCATCGACGCCATAGAGGTCGACGAGATGCAGCAACAGATGCGCAAGGCGCTGTGTGATCGAGCGCGTTCCCAGCATCTGGGCCAGAGCCGAATAGCACTTGCCCTTGAAGGTCAGGCCTTCGATCAGGCCGATCGCGAGGTTCGGGATCTCTAGGGCCAGGGAGCGCAGCTCCTTTCCGGGCAGATGCACCACGCTACAATTGCTGGATGCAACGCCGGACCATTGATGCACGGTGCCTTCGAACACTTCGGGGCCGCCGACGAAATTGCCGACATGCCAATAGGCCAGCGTGATCTCGCGGCCGAGCGGGGAGGTGTAGAACACCCGGATACGGCCGCTCTCGATCAGCCAGATACCGTCATGCTTGCCACCCTGGCTGAACAGCGTCTGGCCACGGTTGAGCACTTTCCGGCGTCCCTGCTTCAGCACCAGCTCACGTTCGCGCTGACTGAGCTTGTCCATCAACGCCGGCGGTCCGCCGATCCATTGCTGGTTCTCAGTGAGCAGCAGCGAGGAACCACCGGCAGGCCGGACCGTTGCGGGAACCGTCCCGCGAACCACATTGGCCGCTGCCTGCAACATCATTTGCCTCCGGAACGTTCAAACCGTTCTAAAGAGGAGCAATGTCCGTGCCAGATTCACCCCGCTGTCATCGCCCGGCTTGACCGGGCGATCTAGTATTCCAGAGACGTCAATGGGTTATCGAGAAGCCGCGGCGTACTGGATTCCCCGTCTGCCGCCTACGCTAAAAGCTTCGGCGCCCCTGGGCCTGAACCCCGGCGAAGCCTTGGCGTAGCCGGGTCGCGGGGAATGACAGCGGAGTTTGGAGGACGACCTGTGGCGTCTACCGCCCCGCTAGACTCAACAAATACGGCTTCGGGTAAATCCCCCGATTGTGCCCATCCGAAAACGAGATGTTCAGCCCGTAACCGAGATCGCCGATCTCGGTGATCGCGATGCCTGGAAACCGCTCGGGGAAGCGGCCGTCGAAGCGGGCGCGGGTGCAGTGGGCGCATTTGCAGGAGAGGCGGAGCGTTTCCGCCGGCAAGTCCAGCGTGTCGTCCTTAGCGGTGCGGACGCGGAGCGTCGCGAGGTCGGCGCTTGCTTCGTAATCTGCCACGGTCGGTGCCACCAAGGTCATGACGTGTCTCCGACCCTTCTCTACGTTGCCGCAGCGCTGCTGCGATAGCAACTAATTGCCAGGCGCAGGTGCGCGACGCTGATCTTCGCTGCCTGCTGTTCGATCATTGCGCACGAAATGTGAAACTAATCGACCGGGAATTTCAGTTCGGCGTTGCCGGATTCCTGTCTCTCCGAAACCTTGTGCGCAATCGAGATCAGGAGAGACAATGAACGCATTTCAGAAGGAAACGGTCCTGTCGGTCAGGCACTGGACCGATAGCCTGTTCAGCTTCACCGCGACGCGCGATCCGGGCTTCCGCTTCCAGAACGGCCAGTTCGCGATGATCGGGCTGGAAGTCGAGGGCAAGCCGTTGCTGCGGGCCTACAGCATGGCGAGCGCCAATCACGAGGAGGCGCTCGAGTTCTTCTCGATCAAGGTGCAGGACGGTCCGCTGACCTCGCGCCTTCAGAAGATCAGGGAGGGCGACGTCATCCTGGTCGGCCGCAAGGCCACTGGCACGCTGATCACCGGCAACCTCATTCCCGGCAAGCGCCTGCTGCTGCTCTCGACCGGAACGGGGCTCGCGCCGTTCGCCAGCCTGATCAAGGACCCCGACGTCTACGAGAATTACGAGACCATCGTGCTCGCCCATGGCTGCCGCCAGGTCTCCGAGCTCTCCTATGGCGAGCACCTCGTCGAAGGCCTGCGCAATCACGAGTTCTTCGGGCCGCTGATCCGTGACAAGCTCGTTTACTATCCCACCGTTACCCGCGAGCCGTTCAGGAACCGCGGCCGCATCAGCGACCTGATCGCGTCGAACCAGCTGTTCGACGATATCGGTCTATCAGGCCTCGACATCGAGACTGACCGTATCATGCTGTGCGGTAGCCCGGCGATGCTGGAGGAACTTCCCGCGATGTTGTCCGCGCGCGGGTTTGCCGAGGGCAATCACAGCCGGCCCGGCCATTACGTGATCGAAAAGGCCTTTGTCGAGCGCTGACGCGCAAATCGCAGCCCGGCGACAACTAATTGCTATCGCCGGGACGCCTGCTGAACAAATCTGATGCAGAGGCGCCGGATCTGCCGGCGGACCAGGAGCAAGCGATGTCACTAGATCAGATCGTCGACGGACTTTCGGAGGTTTCCTGCGACGTGCTCGTCATCGGCGGCGGCACGGCCGGCCCGATGGCGGCATTGAAGGCGAAGCTGAAGAACCCGAAGGCCAACGTCGTCCTGCTCGAAAAGGCCAACGTCAAGCGCTCCGGAGCGATCTCGATGGGCATGGACGGCTTGAACAATGCCGTCATTCCCGGCTATGCGACGCCCGAGCAGTACACCAAGGAAATCACCATCGCCAATGACGGCATCGTCGATCAGAAGGCGGTCTACAAATACGCGCAAAACTGCTACTCGATCATCGAGGAACTCGACAGCTTCGGCATCCGCTTCCTGAAGAACGAGAACGGCGACTACGCCGTCAAGAAGGTGCATCACATCGGCACCTACGTGCTGCCGATGCCGAACGGCGAAACGGTGAAGAAGGCGCTGTATCGCCAGCTCCGCCGCGCCCGCATCCTGATCTCCAACCGCTACATGGCGACGCGGCTGCTCAAATCCGCCGACGGCCGCATTGCCGGCGCGATCAGCGTCAATACCCGCACCGCCGAGATGCTGGTGATCAAGGCCAAGGCCGTTATCCTGTGCATGGGCGCCGCCGGCCGTCTCGGCCTGCCGACCTCCGGCTACATGTTCGGCACCTACGAGAATGCGGCCAATTCCGGTGACGGCTATTCCATGGCCTATCACGCCGGTGCGGCACTGGCGAACCTCGAATGTTACCAGATCAATCCGCTGATCAAGGACTATAACGGGCCGGCCTGCGCCTACGTCGCTGGTCCCTTCGGCGCCTTCACCGCCAACAACGAGGGATCGCGCTTCATCGAATGCGATTACTGGTCCGGCCAGATGATGCTGGAGTTCTACAACGAGCTGCTGTCCGGCAAGGGCCCGGTGTTTCTCCAGCTCAAGCATCTTCACCCCGACACCATCTCGGAGATCGAATCGACCCTGCACAAGGTCGAGCGTCCCACTCGCGGCCTGTTCCAGCAGGGGCGCGGCGTCGACTATCGCAGCGAGTCGATCGAGATGCATATCTCCGAGATCGGCTTCTGCTCCGGTCACAGTGCGTCGGGCGTGTTCGTCGACGACAACGCGCGCACCACCGTGCCGGGCCTCTATGCCGCCGGCGACATGGCCAGCGTGCCGCACAATTACATGCTCGGCGCCTTCACCAACGGTTCGGTCGCCGGCATCGACGCGATGGAGTTCGCGGACAATCACGACTTCGCGGAATTCGACGCGGCCGATGTCGCCAGCGAACGTGACCGCGTGATGGCGCCGACCAAACGCGAGGACGGCATTCCGCCGAACCAGATCGAGTACAAGACCCGGCGTCTCGTCAATGACTATCTCCAGCCGCCGAAAGTCACGCGCAAATACGAGCTCGGCATGCGCCGGCTCGCTGAAGCGAGGGAAGACATGCAGGAGCGCATGATCGCGCGCAATGCGCACGAACTGCTCCGCGCGCTCGAAGTCCAGTCGATCATGGATTGCGCGGACATGGCCGTGCATGCCTCGCTCTACCGCGAGGAAAGCCGCTGGGGCCTCTATCACTGGCGGACGGATTTCCCGGAGAAGGACAACGAGAACTGGTTCTGCCACACGCTGCTCAGCAAGCAGGACGGCAAGATGACCAGCGAGAAGCGTGCCGTGGAGCCCTATATCGTGCCGATCGCCGACGACGAGAAGGATCTCTACGACAAGCAGCGCATCCGCGCCACCGCCTGACCCGCCGCACAAATAACAGGAGACATACGATGCCTCTCGCTTCTTATCAGACATCGGTTCCGGTGGTCGTCGACGACGCCAAATGCATCGCGGACAAGGGCTGCACCGTGTGCGTCGACGTCTGCCCGCTCGACGTGCTGCGTATCAGCGATATGACCAACAAGGCCTACATGGCCTATGACGAATGCTGGTACTGCATGCCCTGCGAGGCGGATTGCCCGACCGGCGCCGTCACCGTCAACATTCCATATCTCCTGAGGTAGTCATGTCGAGCCCGTTCGAATCCTACGACGATCTCGAAGATGCCGACGAGCGGCTCCAGGCCGCCGATCCAGGGGAGCGCCGCGTCGCCATCATCGCGCTCGGCCATTCCGGCGATCCCGCAGCGGTCGGCCATCTCGCCAAAATGGTCGCCGATCCCGATGCCGGCGTCCGCCAGCAGGTTGCGATGGCGCTCGGCGAGTTCGATGGGCCGGAGGCCGCCAGCGCGCTGGTCAAGCTGCTTGTCGACCCCGAAAGAATCGTCGCGGCCGCCGCGGCCGACAGCATGGCGGAGTTCAAAGATCCCGCCTGCGCCGAAATCATCCTGCCGCTGGTCAAGCATGCCCACGCCTTCGTCCGCATGGGCGCGTTGCGTGCGCTGAAGGAGCTGCGCTGCAAGGACACCTTGAAACCCGCGCTCGAAGCGCTCCAGGATTCCGATGCCGCCGTGCGGGTGCAGGCGATCGGCGTGATCGGGTTCCTCAAGCTGGAGGAATCGATTCCGGCGCTGACCGCGCTGATCAACGATCCCGACGCGCATGTGCGCCGTGCTGCGGTGAGCGCGCTCGCCTTCTCGCAGATGAAGCCCGCGGCCGAGATGATCACGCGCGCGTTGAAGGATTCGGACTGGATGGTGCGGGAGATGGCCGCGGAAACGCTGGGCCTCAATGTCAACGGATCGATTGCCGCCGACCAGCTCATCGCTTCGCTCAGTGACGAGTTCTGGCAGGTGCGTCTGAAGGCAATCCGCAGCCTTGGCCGGATGAAGATCGAGCGCGCGGTTCGCCCGATTGGCAATTGCGTCAACCACGACCAGGCCAATTTGCGGAAAGAGGCGGCTGCTGCGCTCGGCGAAATCGCCCACCACGACGGCGAAGCCTTCCTTGCCGTCATCGCCGACGATCCCGATCCCGAGGTGCGCAAGAACGCGCGCTGGGCGCTTCAGCAGATTGCGGCGCGAAAAGCGCGGGCGGGGGCATAGAAGCGCGGCGGGCTGCCGCGCTGGACTTCCCGTCCCAGACGTTTATTGGTCTTCGCCAATGTGATAGGCCTCCGCGAGCGAGGCCGATCCGAAAAGAGCGAGGATGCGCCCATGACGACATTGACGGTTAAGGACCTTCTCCCCGAGGACGGCACGCGGGGAACGCTTGTCGGCCGCGTCTGGCTGCCGCAGGCGAATGGCCCGGCCGTGGTCGCCGTGCGTGGCGATGGTGTATTCGACGTCACCGCAAAATTCCCGACCGTCAGCGCACTCTGCGAGGAAGACAATCCGGCGAAGGCGCTTGCCGCGATCAAGGGCGAGCGCATCGGCGATCTCGAGGCTATCGTCGCCAACACGCCGCCCGATCAGCGCGATGCGAAAAAGCCGTGGCTGCTCGCGCCGGTCGATCTCCAGACGCTGAAGGCGGCGGGCGTGACCTTCGCCATCTCGATGCTGGAGCGCGTGATCGAGGAACGGGCGAAAGGCAATCCGGCCTCGGCCGAAGCGATCCGGACAGAAGTGACGCGGCTGATCGGCAATGATCTGTCGAAGCTCAAGCCCGGTTCGGACCAGGCGATGCACCTCAAGCAGGTGCTGATCGACCAGAACGCCTGGAGCCAGTATCTCGAGGTCGGCATCGGCCCCGATGCCGAGGTTTTCACCAAGGCGCCGACCTTGTCGTCGGTCGGCACCGGCATGGATGCCGGGCTGCATCCGAAGTCGACCTGGAACAACCCCGAGCCGGAGCTGGTGCTGTTCGTCTCGAGCCGCGGCAAGATCGTCGGCGGCGCGCTCGGCAACGACGTCAATCTGCGCGACTTCGAAGGCCGTTCGGCGCTGCTGTTGTCGAAGGCCAAAGACAACAACGCCTCGTGCTCCATCGGCCCGCTGCTCCGTCTGTTCGACGACAGCTTTACCCTCGACGACGCCCGCAAGCTCGACATCAGCCTGAACGTGAAGGGGCAGGACGGTTTCGTCCTCGACGGCCATTCCTCGATCAGCATGATCAGCCGCGATCCGACCGATCTGGTCGAGCAGACCATCGGCAAGGTGCACCAATATCCAGATGGCTTCGTGCTGTTCCTCGGGACCATGTTCGCGCCGGTCAAGGATCGCGACGCGCCGGGACAGGGGTTCACCCACAAGCGCGACGACATCGTCACGATCTCGGCACCCCAGCTCGGCAAACTCGTCAACCGCATGCGGACCAGCGACGAGTGCGAGCCCTGGACATTCGGCATCGGCGCGCTGATGAAGAATCTGGCGCAGCGGAAGCTGATCTAGCTCACTGCCCGCCGGGTGTGGGGGACTCTCCACGAGTCGCCTTGCTCGATAGACGAAGAAGCTCTCCCCACCGTCATTGCGAGGCAAGCGAAGCAATCCAAAATCCCTACGCGGAAAGACTCTGGATTGCTTCGCTGCGCTCGCAATGACGGGGAGAGAGGTTGCGGGTACGTCTTGCACCGTCCAGAGGTGCCCTCATCCCAACCGCTGTATCATTTTTTCATCTCCGCGTTGCATCGCTGGAACAAAATCGCGCTGGGCTTGTCATACCCGAGCCTTCCTGCCAGCCATCGCACCGATCCAAATAGTCAGATAATATGACTAGTCGGAACCAAACTTCCGTGAAATAGTCCCTCCCGCCGCCTCAAAGGTCGGCCTGTGGGTGCGATGCTACCAATCGGCGCCCCGGATAACATTTGGGAGCTACGCCTGATGATCCTCAAAGCCCTCTTTGCGGCCAGCGCCACTGCCGCGTTGCTGCTCGCGCTGCCGGCGAATGCCGCCGAGCTCACCATCGGCTTCTCGCAGATCGGATCGGAATCCGGCTGGCGCGCGGCCGAGACCTCGGTCTCCAAGCAGGAGGCCACCAAGCGCAAGGTCAATCTCAAGATCGCCGACGCGCAGCAGAAACAGGAGAACCAGATCAAGGCGATCCGCTCCTTCATCGCGCAGAACGTCGATGCGATCTTCCTCGCGCCCGTCGTCTCGACCGGCTGGGACTCGGTGCTGAAGGAAGCCAAGGAGGCCAAGATTCCGGTCGTGCTGCTCGACCGGGACATCGATCCCTCCGGGAAGGAGCTCTATCTCACCGCCGTGACCTCCGACAGCGTTCACGAAGGCGAGGTCGCCGGCGACTGGCTGGCGAAGACCGTCGGCGCCAAGGCCTGCAACATCGTCGAATTGCAGGGCACGGTCGGCGCCAGCGTCGCCGCCAACCGCAAGAAGGGTTTTGACACCGCCATCGCCAAGCACGCGAACCTGAAGGTGGTGCGCAGCCAGACCGGCGACTTCACCCGCGCCAAGGGCAAGGAAGTGATGGAAAGCTTCATCAAGGCCGAAGGCGGCGGCAAGTCGATCTGCGCAGTTTATGCGCACAACGACGACATGATGGTCGGCGCGATCCAGGCGATGAAGGAAGCCGGCCTCAAGCCGGGCAAGGAGATCCTCACCGTCTCGATCGATGCGGTCCCCGACATCTTCAAGGCGATGGTCGCCGGCGAAGCCAATGCCACGGTCGAGCTGACGCCGAACATGGCTGGCCCCGCGCTCGATGCCATCGCCGCCTTCAAGGACAAGGGCAGCGTTCCGCCGAAATGGATCCAGACCGAGTCGAAGCTCTACACGCCGGCCGATGATCCGCAGAAGATCTACGACAGCAAGAAGGGCCTCGGTTACTGAGGCGAGAGTGTCGCCGGACGGCCGTGTTTCGGCGGTCCGGCGATCCCGCTCGAAACCGCCGCGCGAACGAACAGGGCTCCGTGTCCGCATCGTCAGCGGGCGCCGCTGGGAGTGAATTTGTCATGGAGAACAGCCCGGATTCCGCTGCTTCCCTGCTGGAGGTGCGTGGGATCAGCAAGAGCTTTGGTGCCGTGCGTGCGTTGCAGAAGGTCGACTTCACGCTTCGCGCCGGCGAGGTCCATGCGCTGCTCGGTGAGAACGGCGCCGGCAAGTCCACGCTGATCAAGGTGATCACGGGCGTGTTCCCGCGCGATGCTGGCATCGTCAGGATCTGCGGCGAAGAGGTCGCGCCACGCTCGGCCAAGGAGGCGGTTCAGGCCGGCATCGCCACCGTCTACCAGGAGGTCAATTTGCTGCCGAATCTCTCGGTGGCGCAGAACCTATTCCTCGACCGGCAGCCGATGCGCTTCGGCATCGTGCGTGAAGGCGAGATGCGACGCCGCGCGAAGTCGCTGCTCGCGGATTTCGGTCTCGACATCGACGTATCAGCGCCGCTTGGCAATTATTCGGTGGCGATCCAGCATGTCACCGCGATCGCGCGCGCCGTCGATCTCTCGGCGCGCGTGCTGATCCTGGACGAGCCGACCGCGAGCCTCGATCGCCATGAGGTCGAGATCCTCTTCGGCGTCATGCGTCAGCTTGCCAAGCGCGGCATTGGCATCGTCTTCGTCAGCCATTTCCTCGACCAGGTCTATGAGATCTCCGATCGTATCACCGTTTTGCGAAATGGTCGCCTGGTCGGCGAGCGCGAGACCGCGTCGCTGTCGCGGCTCGAGCTGATCCGGATGATGCTCGGCCGCGAGCTGGCCGAGACCACCAGCGCGCGGGCATCGGCAGGCGCACAGACGACGCGTGAAGTCTGTGCGAGCTTCGAGGGTTACGGCAAGGCCGGCTATGTCGCGCCGTTCAATCTCGAGCTGCGGCATGGCGAAGTGGTTGGTCTCGCCGGCTTGCTCGGCTCGGGCCGGACCGAGACGGCCCGGCTGGTGTTCGGCGCCGAGCGCGCCGATCGCGGACAGGCGAGGGTGGAAGGCGCGCCTGTCCGGCTTCAGTCGCCGCGTGACGGCGTGCGCCACGGCTTTGGCTATTGCCCTGAGGAGCGCAAGACCGACGGCATCGTCGCCGAGCTCACCGTGCGCGAGAACATCGTGCTCGCGCTTCAGGCCAAGCGCGGTTTGCATCGGCCGCTGTCGCGGCGCGAGCAGGACGAGATTGCGAGCCGTTACGTCAAGATGCTCGACATTCGTCCGCCCGATCCGGAGCGGCCCATCGGACTGCTGTCCGGCGGCAATCAGCAGAAGGTGCTGCTGGCACGGTGGCTTGCGACCTCGCCGCGGCTCCTCGTGCTGGACGAGCCGACCCGCGGCATCGACGTCGGCGCGCATGCCGAGATCATCCGCCTGATACGCGAGCTCTGCGACGACGGGCTTGCGCTGCTCGTGATTTCCTCCGAGCTCGACGAGATCGTGACCTATTCCGACCGCGTGGTGGTGCTGCGCGACCGCGCGCATGTCGAGGAGCTCACCGGCGAGGCCATCGACGTCGGCAGCATTCTCGCCGCCATCGCCGCCGATGGCGCCAGTGTCGCGCATGAGGGCCGGGCATGACCGCGCTGTTGCCGCGCCGCGGCCTTGCCCAGATCCTCGCGTTGATCGTCATCCTGGCGGTCGATCGCGTGGTGTCGCCGCAATTCTTCGATTTGCGCCTCCAGGACGGCCGGCTGTTCGGCAGCATGATCGACGTGCTCAACCGCGGCACGCCGGTGGCGCTGCTCTCGCTCGGCATGGTGCTGGTGATCGCGACGCGCGGAATCGATCTGTCAGTCGGCGCTGTGATGGCGATCTCGGGCGCGATCGCGGCGAGCCTCGCCGATAGCCACAGTCTGGCCGTGGTGCTGGCGGCTGCGCTCGGCGCGGGCCTGATCTGCGGATTGTGGAACGGATTTCTTGTCGCGGTGCTCGGCATGCAGCCGATCGTGGCGACCTTGATCCTGATGGTGGCGGGACGCGGCATCGCCCAGCTCATTACCGAGGGCCGCATCGTGACCTTCTCCTCGCCCGATCTGGTCTGGCTCGGCAATGGCTCAATTCTTGGTCTGCCGGTGCCGGTCGCGATTGCGCTGGGCATGCTGATCCTCACCGGCGCGGTGGTGCGAGGCTCGGCACTCGGATTGCTGATCGAGGCAACCGGCGGCAATGCGCGGGCGAGCGAGCTTGCCGGCGTCGGCACGCGCGCGATGATCTTGGCGGTCTATGTCTGGTGCGGCGTTTGCGCTGCGCTTGCCGGCGTCATCGCAGCGGCCGACATCATGGGCGCGGATGCCAACAATGCCGGCCTCTGGCTCGAGCTCGACGCCATCCTCGCGGTGGTGATTGGCGGCACCTCGCTGTTCGGCGGCCGCTTCAGCCTCGTGCTGGCCGTACTCGGCGCGCTGATCATCCAGACCATGAACACCGGCATTCTGCTGTCGGGCTATCCGCCGGAGTTCAATTTGCTGGTCAAGGCGGTGGTGGTGCTCGCCGTGCTGCTGCTGCAATCGCCGAAGCTGTCCGGCTTTGCCGGCGTTGTGAGGCGGCTGCGGGGGACCAAGGCATGAAAGGCCTGCCGCCCGTCCTCATCACGGCGATCGTGCTTGTCGCGGGATTCGTGCTCTGCGCGATGCAGTTTCCCAACATCGCCTCCACCCGCGTAGTCGGCAACCTCCTGACTGACAACGCCTTCCTCGGCATCGTCGCGACCGGCATGACCTTCGTCATCATTTCCGGCGGCATCGATCTCTCGGTCGGCTCGGTGATCGGCTTCACCACGGTGTTCGTCGCGCTGGCGATCGAGCGCTGGGGAATGCCGCCCTTGGTCGCCTTCGTCGCCATTCTCGCGCTCTCGGCCGCCTTCGGCGCGGCAATGGGCGCGGTGATCCATGTCTTCGATCTGCCGCCTTTCATCGTGACGCTCGCCGGCATGTTTTTGGCCCGGGGTGCCAGCTTCCTACTCTCGACGGAATCGGTGCCGATCACGGCACCGGTCTATTCGACCGTGTCGGACTTCGCTCTGCGACTACCCGGCGGTGGACGGCTGACGGCGGTCGCGATCATCATGCTTGCGATCGTGATCGGCGGCGCATTGCTGCTGCAGCTCACCCGGTTCGGCGCCAATGTCTATGCGCTGGGCGGCAGCCGGGCGACCGCGAGCCTGATGGGCGTTGCAGTTGGCAGGATGACGGTAAAGATCTACATGCTGTCGAGCTTGCTCGCTGGCATCGCCGGCATCGTCTTCTCCTTCTACACCAGCGCCGGCTACTCGCTGTCCGCCGTCGGCGTCGAGCTTGACAGCATCGCGGCCGTCGTGATCGGCGGCACGCTGCTTACGGGCGGGCAGGGCTCGGTGATCGGAACCTTCCTCGGCGTGCTGATCCAGGGCATGATTCAGACCTACATCAATTTCGACGGGACGCTGTCGAGCTGGTGGACCAAGATCGCGACCGGTGTGCTGCTGTTCGCCTTCATCGCCTTGCAACAGGGATTGGTTGCGCTCGCGCGCCGGCCCGTGGCAAAGCGCGCGGGAGCAGTCTCATGACCACCTCGCGCATCCTCGTCATTCCGACGCGCCGGGCGCACTCAAATCACGCGGAAGTGGCCCGCTCGATCGGCGTTGACATCATCGCCGGCCGATATGCAGAAGGGACGCGGCTGCCGGGCGATGCCGAGATGATCGCGATGTTTGGCGTGTCGCGACCGGTGTTGCGCGAGAGCGTGAAGACGCTGGTGGCCAAGGGCCTGCTTACTACCAAGGCGCGGGTCGGCACCGTCGTGCGCGAGCGCGTCGCCTGGAACATGTTCGACGCCGACGTGCTGGCCTGGCACCTGGATGCCGGGATCGACAAGCGCTTCCTCAACGACCTCGCCGAGATCCGCCTCGCGGTCGAGCCGCGCGCGGCCGCGCTGGCGGCGGCGCAGCGGTCGGAGCAGGATCTCTCCGAGCTCCGTCGCTGCATGGAGCGGATGCGGCTTGAGGCCTCCGACTCCGTTGGCTTCGCCGATGCCGACCTTGCGCTCCATGTCGGTGTGGCGCGCGCCTCCGGAAATCTGTTCATGCGCTCGATCGGGCACGTCATCGAGGCTGCGTTGCGCGCCTCATTCCTGCTCAGCGCACCGGTCGAACCGGAGGACCGCGACACCGTTCTGCTCTGGCATCAGAAGATCGTCGATGCCATCGCCGCCGGTGAAGCCGCGACCGCGTCGGAGGCGATGGTCTACGTCATTCACAACGGCATGCGCCGCCACGAGGGGACAGTGATCGAGACTGTATCGGCCGAAGCGCTGCCGTCCGCGGAAGCTGGAGAAAAATCGTGACTGAACTTCGCATCGCCATCGTCGGCTTCGGCAAGATCGCGCGGGACCAGCATGTCGGCGCCATCGCAGCGGTTCCCGGCGCGACGCTGGCAGCCGTCGCGAGCCGCAACGCCTCGCTGCCGGATCTGCCGCATTTCGCGACGATCGAAGAGCTGCTGGAAAAAGGTCCGCCGATCGACGCGGTCTCGCTCTGCACGCCGCCTCAAGTGCGCCGCGCCCAGGCCGTCGCAGCGCTCAGGGCCGGCAAGCATGTCATGCTGGAGAAGCCGCCGGGCGCCGGCGTTGCCGAGCTCGATCCGCTGATCGCGATGGCGAGAGAGGCCAAGCGGACGTTGTTCGCGACCTGGCATTCGCGCCATGCGCCGGCGGTCGAGCCGGCGCGCGAGTGGCTCGCCGCCCGCCGCGTCCGTTCCGTGCACATCAACTGGAAAGAGGACGTCCGCGTCTGGCATCCCGGGCAGGCCTGGATCTGGGAGCCGGGCGGGCTCGGGGTGTTCGATCCCGGCATCAATGCGCTGTCGATCCTGACCCGGATCCTGCCGAAGCCCGTGTTCGTCACCGCGGCCGAGCTCGCCTTCCCCGCCAATTGCCAGGCGCCGATCGCCGCGAACCTGACGCTGACCGACATCGACGGCCTGCCTGTGACCGCCGAGTTCGATTTCCGCCAGACCGGACCGCAGAGCTGGGATATCCTGGTCGAAACCGACCAGGGCCGAATGACGCTATCCCGCGGCGGCCGGATCATGGCGATCGATGGCAAGACCGTTGCCGAGGCGCCCGATGAGGAATATCGGGAGCTTTACCGGCGCTTCGTCACGCTTGCCGCGACAGGGGCGAGCGACGTCGATCTGGCGCCGCTTCGTCTCGTTGCGGACGCCTTCCTGCTCGGCAGGCGCACGATCGTCGAACCGTTTGTGGATTGATCATGGCTGGATCGAAAACAGAGAGAGACGTCTTCGGAACGCTGCCTGACGGCTGCAAGGTCGAGCGCATCGTGCTGCGCGGCGAGGGCGGGTTCGAGGCGCGCATCATCACCCATGGCGCGGTGATCCAGGCGCTGATCGCGCCGGACGCCAAAGGCGGCTACGACGACGTCGTGCTCGGCCATGATGGGTTCGCCGGCTATCTCGCTGAACGAAAGTTCTTCGGCGCCACCGTCGGCCGCTACGCCAATCGCATCGCCAACGGACAATTCTCGCTGGACGGCGAGACGGTGCAGCTTCCCGTCAACAACGGTCCAAATGCGCTGCATGGCGGCCTCGACGGCTTCGACCGCAAGCTCTGGGACATTGCGGAGATCGACGACGGCGCCGAGCCCGCGGTCACGCTGACCTATGTCAGTCCGCACGGCGAGGAGAACTATCCCGGTCGGCTCGATGTGCGCCTGACTTATCGCGTCACCGGCCCGGCCGAGCTATCCCTGACCATGGAGGCGCGGACCGACCGTCCGACCATCGTCAACCTGACCAACCACAGCTTCTTCAATCTCGAAGGCGCGACATCAGGCACGGCCATTCTCGATCACAAGCTGACGGTCGCCGCCGGGCATTTCCTCGCGATCGATCCAACCGCCATTCCGTTGCCCGAGCCGCCGCGCAGCGTTGCCGGCACGCCGTTCGACTTCCGCGAGCCGCGGCCTGTCGGCGAGCGCATTCGCGAGAGCGACCAGCAATTGCGCAACGGCAAGGGCTACGATCACACCTACTGTCTCGCGCGTGACGGCAAGCTTGCGCTCGCGGCGCGGCTGGAGGCGCCGCGCTCGGGGCGCATCATGGAGCTGTTCACTGATCAGCCCGGTCTGCAGGTCTATTCGGGTAATTATCTCGACGGCACGATTTCGGGCAAGGGCGGCAAGCTGTTCCGGCAGTCGGACGCGATGTGCCTGGAGCCGCATATCTGGCCGGACGCACCGAACCGGCCGGATTTCCCGAGCCCGCGCCTAGCGCCCGGCAAGGTCTACCGCCATCATACGGTCTATCGCTTTGCGGTGAGGAGGTCCTGATGGAACAGGTGCCGACCTCGGTTCTTTCGAACGATCCTTGCCATCTCGGCGAGGGACCGACCTATGACGTGACCACCGACACCGCCTGGTGGTTCGATATCCGCGAGGGACGACTGTTCGAGGCGCAACTCGGCAGCGGCAGCATTCGCGTTCATGCGCTGGGCCGGATGGCGAGCGCACTTGGACGGATCGACGCCGAGCGGCAGTTGATCGTCGCGGAAGACGGCCTCTATATCCGCAAAATTGCCGACGGCGCGATGAGGCTGCTCTGTCCGCTCGAAGCCGACAATCCCGCGACCCGCTCCAACGATGCCCGCGTGCATCCCTCCGGCACGTTCTGGATCGGCACCATGGGACGCAAGGCGGAAGCAGGGGCAGGCGCGATCTACGCGTTCCATCACGGCGAGATATCGATGCTGTTTCCGCGCATCAGCATTCCCAACTCGATCTGCTTCTCGCCCGATGGCGCCACCGGCTACTTCGCCGACACTGCGCGCGCGGTGCTCTACGCGGTGCCGCTCAATCCCACGACCGGCCTGCCCCGCGGCGAGCCGGAAGTGCTGCTGCGCCACACCGGCGTCGGCGGCCTCGACGGATCGGTGTGCGACGCGGACGGAAACCTCTGGAACGCCTGCTGGGGCGCGAGCCGCGTCGACCTCTACTCTCCGCAAGGCGAGCGGCTGCGCTCGCTCAGCGTGCCGGCAAAGCAGGCGAGCTGCCCCGCTTTTGTCGGCCCTGATCTGTCGCGTCTCCTCGTCACCTCGGCTTGGCAGGACATGGATGCGGCGGCGCGTGCTGCCGATCCGCAAGCCGGCTACACCTTCCTCTTGGAGGCCTCCGCGCGCGGTCGCGCGGAGCCCGACGTCAAGCTCGCATAAGGAGGCTCGAAGCCGCACACTACCAAAGTTCTCGACGACACGAAAAAACAGTCTGACATCCAAGGGAGTGAAACATGTTGAAACTGAAGACGACCTTCCTCGCGCTCGCGCTGGCCGGCGCTGCGACGATCGCCGCGGGCGTCACCGCCTCGGCCCAGGACAAAGCAACAGTCGGCATCGCCATGCCGACCAAATCGTCGGCGCGCTGGATCGACGATGGCAACAACATGGTCAAGGTGCTGAAGGAGCGCGGCTACAACACCGACCTGCAATATGCCGAGGACGATATTCCGAACCAGCTCTCGCAGGTCGAGAACATGGTGACCAAGGGCGCGAAAGCGCTGGTGATCGCCGCGATCGACGGCACCACGCTGTCCGACGTGCTCAAGCAGGCGAAAGCAAAAGGTATCACCGTGATCGCCTATGACCGCCTGATCCGCGGCACGCCGAACGTCGACTATTACGCGACCTTCGACAATTTCCAGGTGGGCGTGCTCCAGGCCGAGTCGATCGTGCAGGGCCTCGGCCTCAAGGATGGCAAGGGTCCGTTCAACATCGAGCTGTTCGGCGGCTCGCCCGACGACAACAACGCCTACTTCTTCTACAACGGCGCGATGAGCGTTCTGAAGCCGTACATCGACAGCGGCAAGCTCGTTGTCGTCTCCGGTCAGATGGGCATGGACAAGGTCGCGACCTTGCGCTGGGACGGCGCCACCGCGCAGGCCCGCATGGACAATCTGCTCAGCGCCTACTACGGCAACAAGAAGGTCAACGCGGTGCTGTCGCCGTATGACGGCCTGTCGATCGGCATCATCTCCTCGCTGAAGGGGGTCGGTTATGGCAGCGCCGGTCAGCCGATGCCTGTCATCTCGGGCCAGGATGCCGAAGTGCCCTCGATCAAGGCGATGCTGCGCGGCGATCAGTATTCGACGATCTTCAAGGACACCCGCGATCTCGCCAAGGTGACCGCCGACATGGTCGACGCTGCGCTTGCCGGCAAGCAGGTCACCGTCAACGACACCAAGACCTACGAGAACGGCGCCAAGACCGTGCCGTCCTATCTGCTCAAGCCGGTCGTGGTCTACAAGGACAATTGGGAGAAGGTCCTGGTCGACAGCGGCTACTACAAGAAGACCCAGTTCCAGTAGGAGGTCTACTCCCTCTCCCGACCTGCGGAGAGGGAGTTCTTTAGGGTTAGGGCGAAGCGCATGTGTATCAACTCGTCATGCCCGGGTTTGTCCCGGGCATCCACGTCCCTCTTCGCAAGCGGCTGCACGTGGATGGCCGGGACAAGCCCGGCCATGACGATTGTGGAAGCCCCCGGGAGAATGAACCGATGACCGCAATGCTGGAGATGCGTAACGTCAGCAAGAGCTTTTCCGGCGTCCAGGCGCTGCGCGATGTCAACTTCTCGGTTGAAGCCGGGCAGATCCACGCCCTCGTCGGCGAGAACGGTGCCGGCAAGTCCACGCTGATGAAGGTGCTCAGCGGCGTCTACCCGGCCGGCAGCTACGAGGGCACCATCATCTTCGATGGCGAGGAGCGCCGCTTCCGCGACATCAACGATTCCGAGGCGCTCGGTATCATCATCATCCATCAGGAGCTGGCGCTGATCCCGCTGATGTCGATTGCCGAAAACATCTTCCTGTCGCATCCGCCGTCCAAGCTCGGCGTGATCGATCGCGACGAGGTCTATCGGCGTACCCGGGAACTCCTGGCTCAGGTCGGCCTCAAGGAATCGCCGGACACGCTGATCACCGATCTCGGCGTCGGCAAGCAGCAGCTTGTCGAGATCGCCAAGGCGCTGTCCAAGCGGGTGCGGATGCTGATCCTGGACGAGCCGACCGCCAGCCTCAACGAGGCCGACAGTGCCGCGCTGCTCGAACGTCTCATGGCCTTCCGCGAGCAAGGCATCGGCGCGATCCTGATCTCGCACAAGCTGAACGAGGTCGCCCGCGTTGCCGATCACATCACCGTCCTGCGCGATGGCCGCACCGTCGACGGCATCGACTGCCGCGCCGAGCCGATCCAGGAGGACCGCATCATCCGCAGCATGGTCAACCGCGATCTCGCCCATCGCTTTCCGGAGCGCAGCGCAAAGATCGGCGAGCCCGTCCTCACCGTAGAGAACTGGTCGGTCTACCATCCCATCCATCCCGAGCGGCAGGTGATCAAGAACGTTGATTTCAGCGTGAAACGCGGCGAGGTGGTCGGCATTGCCGGATTGATGGGCGCTGGCCGCACCGAATTCGCCATGAGCCTGTTCGGCCGTTCCTGGGGCACCACGATCAGCGGTCGCATCCGGCTCGAGGGCCGTGAGATCGTGCTGCCGAACGTCGCGGCCGCGATCGACGCCGGCATTGCCTATGTCACCGAGGACCGCAAGCAGCTCGGGCTGATCCTTGCCGACGACGTCCGCAAGAACATAACGCTCGCAAGCCTCGACCAGGTCGCTCCTCGCCGCGTGATCGACGACATCGCCGAGCTGAAGGTCGCTAGCGACTACCGCAACCGGATGCGCATCCGCTGCTCCGACGTCTATCAGGAGACCAGCCAGCTCTCTGGCGGCAACCAGCAAAAGGTCGTGCTGTCGAAATGGCTGATGACGGATCCCAAGGTCTTGATCTTGGACGAGCCGACCCGGGGCATCGACGTCGGTGCCAAGTACGAGATCTACTGTATCATCAACGAGCTTGCAGAGGCCGGCCGTGGTGTGGTGGTGATCTCCTCGGAGATGCCCGAGTTGCTCGGCATCTGCGACCGCATCTGCGTCATGAACGACGGTGCCTTCGTCGGCGAGTTCCCCGGCACCGAAGCGACACAGGAAAAGATCATGCGCGCCATCATGCGCAACGACAGAAATTATGGAAGCCGCGCCCTGGCGGGTGCCGAGATGGGAGGATCGCAGCCATGACCGACAAGACGGTTTCGCTGCCCGAGGAGCGCCGGAACGGCAGCTTCATCAAGAACAATCTGCGCAACTACGGCATGCTGATGTCGCTGATCGCGATCATGCTGTTCTTCCAGGTCATGACCGGCGGCACGCTGCTGCAGCCGCTCAACCTGACCAATCTGGTGCTCCAGAACAGCTACATCGTCATCATGGCGCTGGGCATGCTGCTCGTCATCGTCACCGGCCATATCGACCTCTCGGTCGGCTCGGTCGCGGGTTTCGTCGGCGCGGTGGCCGCCGTGCTGATGGTGACATACAAGGTCGACTACACGCTCGCCTTCATCGCCTGCCTGCTGCTGGGCGCGGCAATCGGCGCCGCGCAGGGCTATTGGGTGGCCTATTTCAAGATCCCGTCCTTCATCGTGACGCTAGCGGGCATGTTGGTGTTCAAGGGGCTTGCGCTCGCGGTGTTGCAGGGCCAGTCGCTCGGACCGTTCCCGGCGACCTTCCAGAAACTGTCCTCCGGCTTCATTCCGGAGCTCTTGCCGGAGGCCGGCACCCTGCATCCGACATCCATGCTGATCGGTGCGGTGCTCGCGCTCGGCCTCGTCTACGCCAGCGCCAGGGGAAGGTCGCGCGAGCAGTTGCACGGCATCGAAGTCGAGCCCTACGCGTTCTTCCTCGGCAAGAGCATTCTTCTGGCCTGCGCCGTGCTCTATTTCACCTATCTGATTGCCTCGCATCGCGGCCTGCCCAACGTGCTGGTGATCATGGGTGCGTTGATCGCGCTCTACGGCTTCGTCACCCGCCGCACCGTGATCGGCCGGCAAATCTATGCGGTCGGCGGCAACGCCAAGGCCGCAAGCCTGTCGGGCATCAAGACGGAACGGTTGACCTTCCTCACCTTCGTCAACATGGGCGTGCTCGCCGCGCTCGCCGGCCTCGTCTTCGCCGCGCGCCTCAACACCGCAACGCCGAAGGCGGGTCTCGGCTTCGAGCTCGACGTCATCGCCGCCTGCTTCATCGGCGGCGCCTCAGCCTATGGCGGGGTCGGCCGCGTCGGCGGTGCCGTGGTCGGCGCCATGATCATGGGTGTGATGAACAACGGCATGTCCATCCTCGGCATCGGCATCGACTATCAGCAGGTCATCAAGGGCCTGGTCCTGCTCGGGGCAGTGTGCATCGACGTTTATAATCAGCGGAGATGAGGCTGCGTAGCCGGATGGAGCGAATCGCAATACGGGACCCTGACCCGCATTCCGCTCTGCTCCATGCAGGCTGGGGCAGCCGTTACTGCGTCGTGAACAGCACCGCCGCGATCGCGACGGAGATGCTCACCGCCGACACGGTGGCCACGGTCGATAGCACGCCGATTCGCCGGAGCGCGAAGGCGAAGACGATGATGATGGGCGTCGCGGTCATCAGCCCGATTTGTGCATCGCTCATGTCATCGCTCGCAGCTCCATGGAACCTTCGGCGTTTCGTACCGCGACCCGGCAGGCTGGACGTTGTGACGGCGCAAACAAATTGATCGGCATTCCCCAAGTTTGTCCGGCAACAAACTCGGATCGGTACGGCTGAGCTAGGTCTGGCCGGTGTCCTGATCCGGAAGAGCAGATGTCGTCAGCCGATTGCGAACCACAGGGAACGGGTTGGGGAATTCTGGACGATCTTCCCGGCGATCCCATGATCTGGGTGCTGATCTTCAGCGAACTCGCCGCCTTCGGTCTGTTTCTCGGTACCTTCACGGTCGCCCGCGCGATCCATCCCGCCGTGTTCGCGGCGGGGCAGGCGGCGCTTGATCCGGGTCTCGCCGGATTGAACACTATCGTGCTGGTGACGAGCGGTTGGGCCGCGGCCCGGGCTACGAAGGCCGCGCGGGCCAGCGAGAGGCGGGCGACACGATACTGGCTGTTCACAGCCATGGGGCTTGGTGGCCTGTTCGTGGCGGTCAAGCTCGCCGAATATGCCGAAGAGATCGGACGCGGCATCGGAATTGAAACCAGCCCCTTCTTCACACTCTACTTCCTCCTGACCGGCTTCCATCTCCTGCACGTCTGCCTCGGCATCATCATCCTCGCATTGGTCTGCCGCCGCGCTGAAGCGTTCGGCGTCGAGACGGGAACGGCCTTCTGGCACATGGTCGATCTGGTCTGGATCGTGATGTTCCCGATTCTTTATCTGGTGCGGTGACGATGCCGGATCGCCTGGACATCACCTGGATCGCGCTGATCGGCCTCGCGCTCGCGACCATCCTGGTGCCGCCGCTGGTGCCGCGGCCACTGCTCGGCAACGCCCTGCTGCTGGCCTTGGCCGCCGTCAAGGGCCGCCGGATAGTACTCGACTTCCTCGATCTTCGCGCGGCGCCCGCGCTCTGGCGCGGCCTCGTCAGCGCTTGGATCCTCATCGTGGTGCTGTTTGCCTGGCTCACATCCGCCGTCGTCGCCCTGATCTGACTCACTCCTTGCGCCTTGACAAAGAACGGGCTGGGCCAATCGGCAATAAATCGCATCACCGATTTACGCGACAGGACTCAATTGAAAGGATTGGCAATGGCTGAACGCCTGACCAAGTCGGCCGCTCGAAACGTCTTCTACGGCGGCTCGGCTTTTTTCTTCGCCATCTTCATCGGGCTGACGGCGCACAGCCACTATTATATGGCCACGACCTCGACGGACGCGACGACGCTGACGTCGTCGGTCGCCCGCGGCAAGCATGTCTGGGAGAAGAACTCCTGCATCAACTGCCACACCTTGCTCGGCGAAGGCGCCTATTTCGCGCCCGAAGTCGGCAACGTCTGGGATCGATGGGGCGGCAAGGAAGACCCGGCCGGCGCGCGAGAGACGCTGAAGGCCTGGATGCAGTCGCAGCCCTCGGGCGCGGAGGGCCGGCGGCAGATGCCGCAGTTCAACCTCACCGACCAGGAGCTCAACGATCTCGCAGATTTCCTGCAATGGGTGAGCACGATCAAGCGCCAGGATTGGCCGCCGAACAAGGCCGGCTGAGCCCGCCGCTTTCCTCTTTCAAGACAGAGAGAATCCGAGATGAAATACCAAACCCAGAAAGTCGCGATGCTGTATTTCTACGGCGCGCTGACCCTGTTCCTGGCCCAGGTCCTGTTCGGCCTCCTCGCCGGGACGATCTACGTCCTGCCCAACACGCTATCGGTGCTGCTGCCGTTCAACATCGTCAGGATGATCCACACCAACGCGCTGATCGTGTGGTCGTTGATCGGCTTTATGGGCGCGACCTATTTCCTGCTGCCTGAGGAAACTGAGACCGAGCTGTACAGCCCGCTGCTCGCAAAGATCCAGTTCTGGATGTTTTTTGGCGCGGCGGGCGTCGCGGTGGTGGGCTATCTCTTCCACTACCACGAGGGCCGCGAGTTCCTTGAGCAGCCCTTCATCATCAAGGTCGGCATCGTCGTCGTCTGCCTGATGTTCCTGTTCAACGTGACCATGACTGCGCTCAAGGGGCGCAAGACCACGGTCACCAACATCCTGCTGTTCGGCCTGTGGGGCGTTGCGATCTTCTTCCTGTTCGCCTTCTACAATCCGGCGAACCTCGCCGTCGACAAGATGTACTGGTGGTACGTCGTCCATCTCTGGGTCGAGGGTGTCTGGGAGCTGATCATGGCCTCCGTGCTCGCCTATCTCATGATCAAGCTCAATGGCATCGATCGCGAGGTGGTCGAGAAGTGGCTCTACGTCATCATCGGCCTCGCGCTGTTCTCGGGGATTCTCGGCACCGGCCACCATTTCTACTGGATCGGCGCGCCCGGCTACTGGCAGTGGATTGGCTCGCTGTTCTCGACGCTCGAGGTCGCGCCGTTCTTCACGATGGTGATCTTCACGGTGCAGATGACCTGGAAGGCCGGCCGCAAGCACCCGAACCGCGCCGCGCTGCTGTGGTCGGTCGGCTGTTCGGTGATGGCGTTCCAGGGGGCCGGCGTCTGGGGTTTCCTGCACACGCTGTCCTCGGTGAACTACTACACCCACGGCACCCAGGTCACCGCCGCGCACGGCCATCTCGCCTTCTTCGGCGCTTATGTGATGCTCAATCTTGCCGTGATGGCTTACGCCATCCCGCAGATCAAGGGACGCGCGCCCTATAACCAGTGGCTCAGCATGACGAGCTTCTGGATCATGTGCACGGCCATGATGACCATGACATTCGCGCTGACCTTTGCCGGCGTGGTCCAGGTCCATCTCCAGCGCGTGCTCGGTCAGGGCTACATGGACGTGCAGGACCAGCTCGCCTTCTTCTACTGGGTGCGGCTCGGCTCCGGTGTGTTCGTCGCGATCTCCGCGCTGATGTTCGTCTGGGCCGTGCTGGTGCCCGGCCGCGAAAGGCAGGCGACCATTCCCGCCGCGCTGCAGCCGGCCGAGTAAGCGTGAAGGCGGCCGCGTTTCATCGCGGCCGCCGCTTCAGAAATTTTCGGAGAGAGATCATGAAAGCAGCTCTTCACGCCTTGGCCGCGCCGGCACCCGCGCTACCAGCCTATGTCGCAAGCGGCAACGAATGCGTGCTGTTCGAGCATGCCTGGCGGCACCGGCTTCCGGTCCTGCTGAAAGGGCCGACCGGTTGCGGCAAGACACGTTTCGTCGCGCATATGGCGGCACGGCTGGGCTTGCCGCTGCACACCGTCGCCTGCCACGACGATCTCACCGCCGCCGATCTCACCGGCCGCTATCTGCTGAGGGGCGGCGACACCGTGTGGACCGACGGTCCGTTGACGCGCGCGGTCCGCGAGGGCGGCATCTGCTATCTCGACGAGGTGGTGGAAGCCCGCAAGGACGTCACCGTCGTGCTGCATCCGCTCACCGACGACCGCCGTATTCTGCCGCTGGAGCGAACCGGCGAGGAGCTTGTTGCTCCCGCGAGCTTCATGCTCGTCGTCTCCTACAATCCCGGTTACCAGACCCTGCTCAAGGCGTTGAAGCCCTCGACGCGGCAGCGCTTCGTCGCCATCGAGTTCGCCTTCCTGCCGGCCGAGCAGGAGATTGCGGTGGTGTCGGCCGAGAGCGGGCTGCCACCGGATCGCGTACGGCCGCTGGTCGCGCTCGCCGGACGTCTGCGGGCGCTGAAGGCGCATGATCTGGAGGAGGGCGTCTCGACCCGGCTCGTGGTGTATTGCGCGACCTTGATTGCGGCGGGAGTCTCGATCGCCGATGCCGTGCTCGCCGGCATGATCGAGCCGCTGACCGACGATTCCGACGTCAAGGCGGCGCTGCTAGATGTCACGCGCGCCGTGATTGGGTGAGGCAGATTCCATGCTCGACTTCCTCGAATTGGAGGAGACGGTCGGCCGTGCCTGGCACCGGATGGTCGGCGGCACCGCGAGCTATCCCGTTCACGATGATCACGCGGTCGCGCTTGCGGAGGTGAGAGGCCGGTTGGCGGTGATGTTCCGTGCGCTTGGGGGCGAGACGGGTGTTCAGATCGCAAGCGCAGGCGCACGCAGAGCGGGCCATCGGCTCGGCTGGCGGCAGCGCATCGGCCTTGGAGACGAACGTCTCGAACAGCCGGGCCGCGACGCCGCGACCGTCTTCCTCCCCGATCGCATCGCGATATTCGCCGACCGCGGCCTCAACGCATGCCTCTATCGCTGGCTTGGGGCGTGGTTCGCGGTCGCTCCGATCGAGACGATCACGGAGCATGATCCGCTGCGGCGGGACCTTCTGGTCCTGCGCCGGGCGAGCGAGACGGCGGTCTTTGTGCTCACGCAGTTTCCCGGGCTCGCCGCCGGTTACGCGCAGCTCGCCGCAGCAATGGCCGAGGCTCGGCCGCGACGTCCGTTGCCGCGTCTCGAGCAGGAGATCGAGCAGATCGCTCTCGCTTTGCTCGGGGCCGGAAAGGCGCCCGCGGGCCGGCTGTGGCCGGCGATGATGGGAACAGGTCCGCTGCCGGACAAAGCGCCGCCGGGCTATCGCTCGGTCCTGCCGTGTCCGCTCTGGGGCGATTGCTGGACGCGCGAGCTTTCGCCCGCGCATGCGGGCGACGACGCGTGCGCGCCGGGCGCGGGGGCCGCGACCCAGGACAATCGCAAGCGCTTTGCCGTACGCGAGCGCGAAAACAACGCCAATCGCCGCGATCCCTTCGTGCTCAACCGCTTCGAAAAGATCCTCGCGATGGCCGAGATGGTCAATGTCGACCGTCCGGCCGACGACAACGAGGACGAGGACGCGCAGAAGGCCGCCGACGATCTCGAGGAGATCACGCTCAGTCGTCGCAGCGGCAAGCCGGCGAGCCGGCTCAAATTCGATCTCGACCTGCCGCCGGAAGCCCTTGATGCCTCGCCGCTGAACGCAGATCTCACCTATCCCGAATGGGACTACCGCAGCAGCTCCTACCTGCCCGATCACTGCCACGTGCTCGCGGGCGCCGCGTCCGAAACCGGCGAGACCTGGTCGCCCGACGAGTCCATGCGCCGGCATATCCGTCAGGTGCGGCGGCGCTTCGAGATCTTGCGGCCGCGCCGCGAATTGATGCGCGCCCAGGCCGATGGACACGACCTCGACCTCGACGCGCTCGTGCGCGCGCGGTGCGATCTTCGCGCCGGCAGCGGCGGCGGTCTCGATCGTATCCATGTCGCGATGCGCCCGCAGGGGCACGATCTCGCCGTCACGCTGCTTGTCGATGTCTCGCTCTCGACGGACGCCTGGGTCGAGGGCCATCGCGTGCTCGACGTCGAGAAGGAGGCACTGCTCGTGCTCGCGCACGGCCTGTCGGCCTGCGGCGACCACCACAGCATCCTGACCTTCACGTCGCGCCGGCGGTCCTGGGTGCGGCTCGAAACCGTCAAGGCCTTCGGCGAGCCGATGAGCGGGGCAGTGGAGCGTCGTATCGGTGCGCTGAAGCCCGGCTACTACACGCGGATCGGCGCGGCGGTGCGCCACGCCTCGGCCGAGCTCGCGCGTCAGCCGCAGCGCAAGAAGCTGCTGCTCGTCCTCACCGACGGCAAGCCGAACGATGTCGATCATTACGAAGGCCGCTTCGCGGTCGAGGACACCCGCAAATCGGTGCAGGAGGCGCGCCGGCTCGGCATCGCCGCCTTCGGCGTCACGGTG
Source organism: Bradyrhizobium sp. 40 (assembly GCF_023100925.1). Classification (NCBI taxonomy): domain Bacteria; kingdom Pseudomonadati; phylum Pseudomonadota; class Alphaproteobacteria; order Hyphomicrobiales; family Nitrobacteraceae; genus Bradyrhizobium; species Bradyrhizobium sp. 40. Next base: position 4,974,016 of record NZ_CP064688.1, on the reverse strand, counting down.
GACGCAACCGCGCAATCCTATTTCCCGACGCTGTTCGGGCGTGGCGGCTACGCCATCGTCGGTAATATCCGCCGACTGCCCGCGGCGCTGCCGGCGATCTACCGGCAGGTGGCGCACTGATCCAGGAAAGAGTGCGGCGTTCCGGGGCCTTGAGTGAGCTATTGCCCACCAATTGGGTATATGATCGAATGGCGGGATGGACCAGGGCCGGCCGAAACCCGATCTGATCATCTTCGACTGCGACGGCGTGCTGGTCGATAGTGAGCTGTTGAGCTGTCGGTGTCTGTCCGACGTGCTGGCCGAATGCGGCATCGCGCTGAGCCCGGAGCAGGCGTTCGAACTCTTTCTCGGACGCAGCACCAAAGCGGTCGATCAGCACTATCGGGACCTCGGGCAGGTCGTGCCGGACGGCTTTCTGCCGCGCTTGAAGTCGCATGTGTTGAGCACGTTCGCCGGATCACTCCAGCCGATCGTGGGTGTTGCCGCCGTGATATCGGAATTGCGGACACCATTCTGCGTGGCCTCGTCCAGCGACATCGACCGTATCGCGCTCTCCCTTGACGTCACCGGCCTGCGGGCGCATTTCGGCGACCGGATTTACACCGCGCAGATGGTCAGGCACGGCAAGCCGGCGCCCGATCTCTTTCTCCACGCGGCCGAGCAGATGGGCGCGCAACCTGCGCGCACGCTGGTGATCGAGGACAGTGCGAGCGGCGTGCTGGCGGGTAAGGCGGCCGGCATGATGGTCTGGGGATTTGCCGGCGGCAGCCATTATCGCGGACGCGACGGGCACGCTATACTGTCGGGTGCGGGGGCCGACCGGGTCTTCGCGCGCATGATTGATTTCTGGAAGGACGCCTGACGCCCGCCATGGCCGCCGAGAACGAAAAGACCAGGCTCGATGACGCCGCGCGTGCCGGCTGGCTGTATTTCATTGCCGGTCACACCCAGGACGAGATCGCGAAGATGCTCCAGGTGTCGCGCGCGTCGGCGCAGCGGCTGGTGTCGCTGTGTCTCGCCGAACGGCTCATCACCTTCCGGCTGGAACATCCCATCGCCGCGTGCATGGAATTGGCGGCGCGTCTGAAGGAGCGTTTCGAGCTTACCCATTGCGAGGTGGTGCCGGCAGATTCCGCTGCGCCCCAGGCCACAGCAGGCATTGCCGAACGCTGCGCCAACCTGCTCGATTCCACCCTGCGTTCGGAGACCCCCGTCATCGTCGCGCTCGGCACGGGACGCGCCGTGCGCGCCGCGGTCGAGCGCGTCACGCCGATCGACCGGCCCAATCACCAGATCGTCTCGCTGGTCGGCAATATCTCCGCCGACGGTTCCGCGAGCTTCTACGACACCGTCGGCCGGCTCGCCGACCGCACCGGCGCGCGGCACTATCCGATGCCGCTGCCGTTCCTGATGTCGTCCGAGGACGAGCGCAACAAGATGGTCCGGATCGAGCCGATCGCGAAGGTGAAGGCGGTCGCGGCCAAGGCAGATTTGCGCCTCGTCGGCATCGGCCAGATGGACCAGAAGGCGCAGGTCCATGTCGACGGCTTCGTCACCCGCGACGAATTGTTCGAGATGATGCGGCAAGGGGCAATCGGCGAGATCACCGGCTGGGCTTATGATTCCAAGGGCCGCCTGCTGAAGGCCGGCACCAACAGGCGCCTGACCAGCATCCCGCCGGAAGTACCCGCGAAGACCACGACGATCGGCGCCGCGGTCGGTGCGGCCAAGGTGCCGGCGATCGCCGCGGCGTTGAATGGACAGTTGATCAACGGGCTGATCACGGACGAGGCGACCGCAAGGGCGATTCTGGAGCGCTGAGGCAGGCTCGCTCTTCGCGTTGGCGAGGCAGGCGGTCTTTTCCTACACCACACTGTCATCGTCCGCGCAGGCGGACGATCCAGTACGCCGCGGCTCCTCTTAGGGCAAACCAATAGACGACACGGCGTACTGGATGCCCCGCTTTCGCGGGGCAAGACACTGAGTGTGAGACGAGAGCTCAGCCCATCTCCCGCACCGCAGCACTCATAAGTTGCGCGAACAGCTTTGCGCCTGCTTGACAACGGCCCGCCCTCAGTCGAACATACGCCCAACGCGTGGGCATATGCTCAAAAGCGCGATCCTAGGGAGGTCACCGTGAAACACGTCCTCGGCGCCGTCTGCGGCGCGTCTTGCCTGTTGCTGGCCGTCCCTGCGATGGCCGAAACGACCCTGACGATCGCCACCGTGAACAACGGCGACATGATCCGCATGCAGGGGCTGACGGCTGAATTCACCAAGAAGAACCCCGATATATCGGTCAAATGGGTGACGCTTGAGGAGAACGTGCTGCGCCAGCGCGTCACCACCGACATCGCCACCAAGGGCGGCCAGTTCGACGTCCTCACCATCGGCACCTACGAGGTGCCGATCTGGGCCAAGAAGGGCTGGCTGGTGCCGCTCGCGAATCTCGGCGCCGACTACGACGTCGCCGACCTCCTGCCCAAGATCAAGGATGCGGTCTCCGTCGACGGCAAGCTCTACGCCGCGCCGTTCTACGGCGAGAGCTCGATGGTGATGTACCGCACCGACCTGTTCGACAAGGCCGGCCTCAAGATGCCGGAAAAGCCGACCTGGGATTTCGTCGTGGACGCCGCCAAGAAGCTCACCGACAAGAGCACTGGCGTCTACGGCATCTGCCTCCGCGGGAAGGCCGGCTGGGGCGAGAACATGGCGTTCCTCTCCGCCATGGCCAATTCCTATGGCGCACGCTGGTTCGACGAGAAGTGGCAGCCGCAGTTCAACACCCCGGAATGGAAGGCGACACTCACGACCTATGTCGACCTGATGAAGCAGGCCGGCCCTCCTGGTGCGAGCTCGAACGGCTTCAACGAGAACCTGGCGCTGTTCAATGCCGGCAAGTGCGCGATGTGGATCGACGCCACCGTCGCGGCGTCCTTCGTCACCAACCCGAAGGACTCCAAGGTCGCCGACAAGGTCGGCTTTGCGATGGCGCCCAACACCGGGCTCGGCAAGAACGCCAACTGGCTGTGGGCCTGGAATCTCGCAATCCCCGCCGGTTCGAAGAAGGCGGAAGCCGCCGAGAAGTTCATCGCCTGGGCGACGAGCAAGGATTACACCAGGACCGTCGCCGCGAAAGAGGGCTGGGCCAACGTGCCGCCGGGCACCCGAACCTCGCTCTACCAAAATCCTGATTATCTGAAGGTCGCCCCGTTTGCGAAGCTGACGCTGGCCTCGATCGATGCCGCCGATCCGAACAAGCCTACGGTGAAGCCGGTGCCCTACGTCGGCGTGCAATATGCGGCGATCCCCGAATTCCAGGGCATCGGCACGCAGGTGGGCCAGCAGTTCTCGGCCGCGCTTGCGGGATCGATGACGGTCGATGCCGCGCTCACCGCGGCGCAATCCTCAACCGAGCGCGAGATGAAGCGCGCGGGTTATATCAAGTGAGCTCTAGCTCTCCCTCCTGAGCTCAGACTTGCGGCCATCCACCGCTAAGGATGGATGGCCGCCTTCTTCCCGCAAGCGGAGAGAAGCCAAGAATGGCAACCCGGCAGACGCAGCTTCTCGCACGGACGCTCCTGACGCCGGCCGTCGGGCTGCTGTTCATCTGGATGATCGTCCCGCTGGCGTTGACGATCTATTTCTCGACGCTGCATTACAGCCTGCTCGATCCCGGCTCGGAATCGTTCGTCGGGCTGGAAAATTTCCGCTACTTCCTGACCGATCCCGCGTTCCTCGCCTCACTCCAGAACACGCTGGTGCTGGTCGGCTCGGTGCTGGCGCTGACTGTCCTGCTCGGAATTCCGCTGGCGCTGCTGCTCGACCAGCCCGTGATCGGCCTCAACATCGTGCGGCTGATGGTCATCGCGCCGTTCTTCGTCATGCCGACGGTGAGCGCCTTGGTCTGGAAGAACCTGTTGATGCATCCGGTGTCCGGGCTGTTTGCCTGGATCGCGTCGCTGTTCGGGTTGACGCCGATCGACTGGTTCACCGACGCGCCGCTGCTCGCGGTGATTCTGATCGTGTCTTGGCAATGGCTGCCGTTCGCGACGCTGATTTTGCTCACTGCGATGCAGTCGCTCGACGAGGAGCAGAAGGAAGCCGCCGAAATGGACGGTGCCAGCGCAGTCTCGACCTTCATCTACATCACCCTGCCGCACCTCGCGCGTCCCATTACGGTGGTGATCCTGATCGAGACGATATTCCTGCTCACCGTCTTTGCCGAAATCTACGTCACCACGGGCGGCGGTCCGGGACTGTCGACCACCAACATCGCTTTCCTGATCTATTCGCAGGCACTGATCCAATACGATGTCGGCACCGCCTCGGCGGGCGGCCTCGTCGCCGTCGTGATCGCCAACGTCGTAGCTTTCTTCCTGGTCCGCATCGTCGGCCGCAATCTGGAGGCTTGAGACATGGCGCGGATAGCGACGAGGCAGCGGGTGGTGGTCTCGACCATCGGGGCGTGGTTCTTCGGCTTCCTGATCTTCTTCCCGATCCTCTGGATGGTATTGGCGAGCTTCAAGACCGAACTTGAGGCCTTCGCGATTCCGCCGTCCTTCCTGTTCTTCCACTGGACCACCGAGAACTACGCAACGGTCCAGGAGCGCAGCGACTATTTCCTCCACGCGATGAACTCGATCATCATCGCCGGCGGCTCGACCTTGATCGCGCTGCTGATCGCGATCCCCGCCGCCTGGTCGATGGCGTTCTCGCCGACCAAACGCACCAAGGACATCCTGCTCTGGATGCTCTCGACCAAGATGATGCCGCCAGTCGGCGTGCTGGTGCCGATCTACCTGATCTACAAGTCCTTCGGCTTGCTCGATTCCCGCATCGGCCTCGTCTTCATCCTGTGCCTGGGAAACTTGCCGATCGTGATCTGGATGCTCTTCACCTATTTCAAGGAGATCCCGCGCGACATCCTGGAAGCCGCGCGCATGGACGGCGCCACCATCGGCCGCGAGCTGGTCTATGTCCTGACGCCGATGGCAATCCCGGGACTCGCATCGACCATGCTGCTGAACTTGATCCTGGCCTGGAACGAGGCGTTCTGGACGCTCAATCTGTCGACCTCGAACGCTGCGCCGCTCACCACGTTCATCGCGTCCTATTCGAGCCCGGAAGGGCTGTTCTGGGCAAAGCTGTCGGCGGCGTCGACGCTGGCGATCGCGCCCATTCTTGTCCTCGGTTGGTTCAGCCAGAAGCAGCTCGTGCGCGGGCTCACCTTTGGCGCGGTAAAGTAGGAAGGGCTGCCGGATCATGGGTCAGATCACACTTCAGGACGTGCAGAAATCCTTCGGCCCCGTGCACATCATCAAGGGCGCAGACCTCGAGATTGCCGACGGCTCCTTCGTGGTGTTCGTAGGTCCCTCAGGCTGCGGCAAGACCACGCTCTTGCGGCTCATCGCGGGGCTCGAGGACGTCTCGGGCGGAAAGATCCTGATCGACGGCAAGAACGTGGTCGACACGCCGCCCGCCAAGCGCGGGCTGTCAATGGTGTTCCAGTCCTATGCGCTCTATCCGCATATGAGCGTGCGCGGCAACATCGGCTTCGGCCTGAAGATGGCGGGTCTTTCCAAGGACGAGACCAACCGCAAGGTCGAGGCCGCCGCCGCGACGCTGAACCTCACGCCCTATCTCGACCGTAAGCCGCGCGAGCTCTCCGGCGGCCAGCGCCAGCGCGTCGCGATCGGGCGTGCCATCGTCCGCGAGCCCAAGGCGTTTTTATTCGACGAGCCGCTCTCCAACCTCGACGCGGCGCTGCGCGTCCAGATGCGCATCGAGGTGACGCGGCTCCAGAAGCAGCTCGGCACTACCGCGATCTATGTCACCCACGACCAGGTTGAGGCCATGACCATGGCCGACAAGATCGTGGTGCTCAACGGCGGTAAGATCGAGCAATACGGCTCGCCGCTGGAGCTCTACGAGAGGCCGGCTAATCTCTTCGTCGCCGGCTTCATCGGTTCGCCGAAGATGAACTTCGTCACCGGCGAGCACGCCCTGCAGAAGGGCGCGGCGACGATCGGGGTGCGGCCGGAGCATCTCAAGATCGAACGCGACGGTGCCGGCGGCTGGCAGGGAACGATCGCGGTGGCCGAGCACCTCGGCAGCGACACCTTCCTTTATGTCGATGCCGGACAGCTCGGCATGCTGACGGCGCGCTACATCGGTGAATTGAGCCTGCATGCCGGCGATCATGTGTCGCTGGTGCCGGAGCCCGCGCGCATCCATCGCTTCGACGCGAGCGGCAACGCCATTCGGAACTGACAGGAAACGGCAAGAAGCGGCAAGAAGCGGAAGAGCAACATGTACCTGGAAAAGTTCAAGCTGAACGGCAAGACCGCGTTCATCACCGGCGGCGGGCAGGGGATCGGGCTCGCCTGCGCCGAAGCGCTGGCTGAAGCCGGCGCCAGGGTCGTCATCGGCGACCGCGACAGCAGAGTCGCCGACAGCGCGAAAGCCGAGCTGAAAGCGAAAGGCTTCGACGCCGAGACGGCGATCATGGATGTCACCGATACCAAGCGCGTGGCGGAAGTGGCGAGCGACCTCGTCGCGCGCCACGGCAAGGTGGACATCCTCGTCAACAACGCCGGCATCGCCCGCAGCGAGACGCCGGCGGAGACCGTGACCGACGAGCACTGGCTCAACGTCATCGACGTCAATCTCAACGGCACCTTCTGGTGCTGCCGCGAGTTCGGCAAGCACATGCTCAATGCCAGGAGCGGCGCCATCGTCAATGTCGGATCGATGTCCGGTTTCATCGTCAACAAACCGCAGGAGCAGTGCTTCTACAATGCGTCCAAGGCCGGCGTGCATCATCTGACGAAATCGCTCGCCGCCGAATGGGGCACGCGTGGCATCCGCGTCAACGCGGTGGCGCCGACTTATATCGAGACGCCGCTCAACGCCTTCGTGAAAAGCAATCCGAGAATGTACGACGCCTGGATCGGTGGAACCCCGATGGCACGGATGGGGCAGGTCGATGAGATCGCTTCCGTCGTGCTGTTCCTGGCCTCCGAAGCCGCGAGCCTGATGACCGGCAGCATCGTGCTGGTGGATGGCGGCTACACTTGCTGGTAGGCTTGCGTCAAAACTGACGAGAGCTTCCGGGGGCGACAATGCCGCGAGCGTATATCGGCATCGATGTAGGGACCACGAGCACGCGGGCAGGGGTGTTCGACGAGGCGGGCACCTTGCTGGCGATCGCACGGCATCCGATCAGGATATGGCACGAGGCCGGCGACATCGTCGAACAATCGTCCCAGGATATCTGGGACGCTTGCACTGCGTCGGTGCGGGCCGCGATGGCGGAAGCTGCCATCGCGCCCGACAGCGTCGGCGGTATCGGTTTCGACGCCACCTGTTCCCTCGTGGTGCTCGACCGGCAAGGCGAACCGCTCACCGTCAGCGCCTCCGGCGACAGGCAGCGCAACGTCATCGTCTGGATGGATCACCGCGCCACGGCCGAGGCGCGGCTGATCAACGAAACCGGTGATGCCGTGCTGCGCTATGTCGGCGGTTCGATCTCGCCCGAGATGGAGATGCCGAAACTGCTGTGGCTGAAGCGGCACATGCGCGCGAGCTTCGATGCTGCAGGGCACTTCTTCGATCTGGCGGATTACTTGACCTGGCGCGCAACCGGCTCGCTTCAGCGCTCGACCTGCACGGTCACCTGCAAATGGAACTATCTCGCCCACGACGGCGGCGGCTGGAGCGCGCCATTCTTCAAGCGCATCGGCCTGTCGGATTTCGTCAACGAGAAATACGCCCGGATCGGCACCGAGATCGTCGCCCCCGGTACGCGCCTGGGCGCAGGTCTCTCCCGCACTGCCGCGGCCGATCTCGGCCTGTCAGCGGGCACACCGGTCGGAGCGTCCCTGATCGACGCGCATGCCGGCGGCATCGGGGCGATCGGCGGGCGCGATGAATCGGACGGCGCGACAGATGTCTCCGACCGTCTCGCCTACATCATGGGAACGTCGGCCTGCATCATGGCGACGACGAAAGAACCGTGCTTCGTGCCGGGCGTGTGGGGTCCTTACTATTCCGGCATGGTGCCGAATTTCTGGCTCAACGAGGGCGGGCAGTCGGCTGCGGGCGCTGCGATCGACCATCTTCTCAAGTCGCATCCTGGCCACGCCGAGGCGAGCGCGGCGGCGCGCAGCGAGGGCCTCGACCTCATCGAGTTCCTCGAGCGCCGCATCATCGCGCGCGCAGGCGGCGCCAGCCGTGCCGCGCTGCTGGCCAGCGACGTCCATGTACTTCCTGAATTCATCGGCAACCGCTCGCCCTACGCCGACCCTGACACGCGCGCGGTGATCGCCGGCCTCGATCTCGACACCGGCATCGCCTCGATGGAACGGCTGTTCGTCGCCGGTCTGTGCGGGCTCGCCTATGGGCTTGCCGAGGTGATCGAGGCCTTTGCCGCGCATGGCGTCCATTCCGGCATCATGATCATGGGCGGCGGCGCCAGCCGCAGTCCGCTGGTGCGGCAGGTCATGGCGGACACCACCGGCCTCACGGTCGCGCTGCCGCAGACCAAAGAACCCGTGCTGCTCGGCGCTGCCATGCTCGGCGCAGTCGCCGGCGGCGCCTATGCCTCGATCGGCGAGACCATGGCAAAGATGTCGGCGCTGGGACGCAAGAGCGAGCCGACCACGCCCGACATCGCCGCCTTTCACGCCCGCAAGCGCGAGGTCTACAAGCTGCTGCGCGAGGTCGATCGCGGCAGCCGCGTCGCGATGCGCGACATCGCGAGAGGGTGAGACGGATGCTGATTTCCTGCGGCGATGCGCTGATCGATTTCGTCCCGACGCGAAACACCGACGGGCGCGAAGCGGTGATGCCGGCGGTCGGCGGCTCCTGCCTTAACGTCGCAATCGGTATGGCGCGGCTCGGCGCGCCGACCGGCTTTGTCGGCGGAATCTCGACCGACATGTTCGGGCGCATGATCACCGACCACGCCGCTGCATCCAATGTAGAGCTCGGTCTCGCCACAAGCAGCGATCACCAGACCACGCTCGCTTTCGTTCGTATTGTCGCGGGCGAGTCGCATTACGCGTTCTACGATGCCGAGACGGCGGCGCGGAACTGGGTCTACCAGCGCGGCTCCATTCCCTTCGACGCGATCGAAGTTCTCCACGTCGGCTCGACCACACTCGTTAACGACCAGGGCGCGACCGAGACCAAGGCCCTGATCGCGGACGCGCGGGCGTCCTCGACAATCTCCTTTGATCCGAACTGCCGACCCAACCTCGTGAAGGACAAACCGGCTTATCTCGCGCGCATGGCCGCGTTTGCGGCCAGCGCCGATCTCATCAAGATGTCGGACGTCGATTTTGCCTATTTGTTCGGCGACGAGCCGTATTACCAGCGTGCGAGCACGCTGCTCGCGGGGGGCGCGAGCCTGGTCGTCATCACCCGTGGCGACAGCGGCGCGATCGCGTGGCATGCGGGGGCAGGGCAGATCGAGGTCGCCGCGCCCAAAGTCGTGGTCGCCGACACCATCGGCGCGGGCGACAGTTTTCAGGCGGCGTTGTTGTTCGCCCTGCACAAGCAGGGACGTCTCCCTCGACAGCAATTGAAGGATATCGGCGCAGACGAGCTTCGCCGTGCACTGTTCTTTGCCGCCAATTGCGCCGGTCTCACCTGCACCCGTCGCGGTGCCGATCCGCCCTGGAGCCATGAGGTCACCTGGAGCTGGTAGCTAGGGCAGACCTCGCCGCACTTCCGAGTTGTTTCGGTGGCCAGCGGCCATGCGCAAGCCGAAATGGACAGGATCGGTGCACGCTGGCAAGGTCCGCGCATCCTGAAGCGAGCCGGTCCTTCCATGAACGATGATCTCTGTTTCTTGTCCGCCACCGAATTGCGCGCGAGCATCGACCGCAAGGAGGTCTCCCCCGTCGAACTCGTCAGTGCGGTGCTCGCCCGTGCCGAGGCGCTCCAGCCTGAGCTGAACTGCTTCATCACGATCTGCGGCGACGAGGCGCTTGCCGCCGCGCGCGAGGCCGAGCGCAAGGTGATGGCCGGCGAGCCGCTCGGCCTGCTGCACGGCATCCCCGTCACCGTCAAGGACATCGTCAACACCAGGGGCGTCAAGACCACCTTCGGTGCCGTTCCCTACAAGGACAATGTTCCGAACGAGGATGCCGTCGCGGTTGCAAGGCTGCGCGCGCAAGGCGCGATCCTGATCGGCAAGACCACGACGCCCGAATTCGGCAGCAAGTGCCTGACCGACTCGCCCCTGTTCGGCCGCACCCGCAATGCGTGGAGCGCCGAGCGCTCGCCGGGCGGCTCCAGCGGCGGCGCGGCGGTGGCGGTGGCGAGCGGCATCGCGCCGCTTGCGATCGCGACCGATGGCGGCGGCTCGACGCGGATTCCCGCCGCCTGCAACGGCGTGGTCGGGCTGAAGCAGAGCAACGGCGTAATCCCGCACAGCCAGGCGCTGGACGCGTTCGGCAACCAGACCTATGTCACGCCGATGACGCGGACCGTCGCCGACACCGCGTTGATGATGCAGGCGATGGCCGGCGAGGATTCTTGCGACCCCTGGTCGATCGGTGTTCCCGTGCCCGACTTCATCGGCGCGGCCGCCCCGCGCGGCGATCTGCGTGGGCAGAAAATCCTGTACTGCCTGTCGCCGCCCGGACGCCCTGTCTCTGCCGATGTCGCAGCCGGCTTCAAGGCCAGCCTCGATCGGCTCGCGGGCCTGGGTGCCGAGCTCGAGGAATTTTCGGGCGAGGGGTTCGACATCGAGCCGATCTGGCGCGCCATCAATCACACGGTCTGGCGCACGCGCTTTGCCAAACTCGCGGCCGAGCATGGGGACGCGCTGAGCGAGGCCTTCCTCAAGCAGCTTGCGCTTGCCACCGACGTCAGCGGCGTCGCCTATCAGGAGGCGATGTTCGCGCGCACGGCGCTGTTCCGCCGGGTGCAATCCCTGCTTGCGCGCGGGCATCTGCTAGCGATGCCAACCATCACCCGCACCGCCCTGCCGATCGATCAGGACCTGTTCGGCACCATCGAGATCGACGGCAAGCAGTTTGACAGCGTCCGGCCGCACTGGTTCCCCTGGACCATGCCGTTCAACATGACCGGACACCCCGCGATCAGCCTGCCCTGCGGCTTCGGCCGCGACGGCCTGCCGATCGGATTGCAACTCGTCGGCCGCTTCCGCGCCGATGCGGACTTGCTGCGCGTGAGCGCGCTGTTCGAGGCCTCGCAAGGCCTTCTGTCCCGCTGGCCCGGCTGAGGGTGAGGGGCATGCAAAGGACCTGTTTGCAAAGCACTTGCCTCCGGTGCCCGGACATGTTGATCGTCCAACGGATGAACCCTGAATCCGAGCGCGCATGAGCGTATTTGTCCTCCGACGTCTGCTGACCTTGCTGGCGACGCTGGTCGGCGCATCCGTGATCATTTTCCTGGTGCTGGATGCTCTCCCGGGCAACGCTGCGCAGATGCTGATGGGCGCCGACGCCTCGCCAGATGCGGTCCGCGCGCTCACGGTCAAGCTCGGGCTCGACCAGCCGCTGGCGGTTCGCTATTTGCAATGGGTCAAGGGACTGCTGGTCGGCGATCTCGGCAACTCCTATGTCTACGGTACGCCGGTTGCCGCCTTGATCGCGGAGCGGCTGGTGCTGACCATTCCGCTCGCGATGATGTCGATGTTAATCACGGTGACGCTGGCGCTCTCGGCCGGCATCTACACCGCCGCCAACCACAACAAGATCGGCGACGTCGGCGTGATGTCGCTGACGCAGGTGGGCATCGCGCTGCCGAATTTCTGGTTCGCTATCCTGCTGGTGCTGTTGTTCTCGGTGCGGCTGCAATGGCTATCCGCGGGCGGCTTTCCCGGTTGGGAGGACGGCATCTGGCCCGGCATCAAGTCGCTGCTGCTGCCGGCGGTGTCGCTCGCGGTGGTGCAGGCCGCGATCCTCGCACGCGTCACGCGCTCGGCGGTGCTGGAAGTGCTGCGTGAAGACTTCGTCCGCACGGCGCGCGCGAAGGGCCTCGGCAAGCGCGAGGTGATGTGGAAACACGTGCTGCGCAACGCCATGATCCCCGTGATGACCGTGATGGGCCTGCAATTCGCCAATCTGCTCGCCGGCACCATCGTGATCGAGAACGTGTTCTATCTACCCGGCCTCGGCCGCCTGATCTTCCAGTCGATTGCCAACCGCGACCTCATCGTGGTGCGCAACTGCGTGATGCTGCTCGCGACCATGGTCGTCATCGTCAATTTCGTGGTCGACGTGCTCTATGCCTTCGTCGATCCCCGCATCAAGGTCCACGATCTGTGAGCGCGCCGCTGACCACCCTCGTCGAGGCGCCGGCCATGGCGCGCCCTCTGCCGGCCCGGACCTTCTGGCGCCGCGCGCTGCGTCATCGCAGCTTCGTGCTCGGCGGCGCGCTGAGCCTGCTGGTGCTCGCCTCGGCGCTGCTGTCGCTGCTGTGGACGCCCTGGTCGCCCTATGAGATCGACATCGCGTCAAAGCTCCGGCCGCCCTCGGCCGCGCACTGGCTCGGCACCGACGTCTTCGGCCGCGACATCGTTTCGCTGCTGCTCGCCGGCGCCCGCTCCACCATCATGGTCGGCATCATCGCGGTGAGCATCGGTCTCACCTTCGGCGTCTGTCTCGGCCTGATCGCCTCGGCCAGGCGTGGCTGGACCGAGGAGATCATCATGCGCTTCTCCGATTTCACCTTCGCCTTTCCGGCCGTGCTGTCCGCCATCATGCTCGCCGCAGTCGTGGGGCCGGGCATGGTGACCTCGATCGTCGCCATCGGCATCTTCCAGATCCCGACGCTGATCCGGCTGACGCGCGGCTCGGCCAACGCGATCTGGGCGCGCGAATTTGTGCTGGCCGCGCGCGCGGCGGGGAAGGGCAAGTTTCGCATCACCATCGAGCACGTGCTGCCCAACATCATGTCGATCCTGATCGTGCAGGCGACGATCCAGTTTGCGCTCGCGATTCTTGCCGAGGCCGCTTTGTCCTATCTCGGTCTCGGCACGCAGCCGCCGCAGCCGTCCTGGGGACGGATGCTGAACGACGCGCAGACGCTGCTGTTCCAGTCGCCGATGCTCGCGGTCTATCCGGGCGCTGCGATCGCGATCGCGGTGCTCGGCCTCAATCTGCTCGGCGACGGACTGCGCGATCTGCTCGATCCACGACTGGCGCGGGAGCGATGACGATGGGCGAGCGCTCGACCATGCCGTTGATCGAGGTCGAAAATCTCGGCGTGCGCCTCAACACCAGCCGCGGGCCGGCACAGGCCGTGCGCGGCGTCAGCTTCGCCCTGAAGCGCAGCGAGACGCTCGGGCTTGTCGGCGAATCCGGCTGCGGCAAGTCGGTGACGGCGTTGTCGCTGATGGGGCTGCTGCCGGACAGCGCGTCCGTCACCGGCAGCATCAAGCTGGATGGCGGCGAACTCGCTGGATTGTCGGACGCAGACTATTGTCGGCTGCGCGGCAATCGCATCAGCATGATCTTCCAGGAGCCGATGACCGCGCTCAATCCGATGCACACGATCGGACACCAGGTCGCCGAGCCGCTGCGGCGTCACAGGAAATTTTCGGCCGCGCAGGCGCGCAAGGAAGCGATCGCCTTGCTCGACCGCGTTGGATTGCCCGATCCGGCGAGGCGCGTCGACGCCTATCCGCACCAGTTTTCCGGCGGCCAGCGTCAGCGCGTCACCATTGCGATGGCGCTCGCCTGCGAGCCCGACCTTCTGATCGCGGACGAGCCGACCACGGCGCTCGACGTCACCATTCAGGGCCAGATCCTCGACCTCATCGCCGATCTCGTCGAAGAGCGCGGCATGTCGATGATCCTGATCTCGCACGATCTCGGCGTCATCGCCGAGAACGTGCAACGGATGATGGTGATGTACGGCGGCACGATCATCGAGAGCGGGCCGACCGACGAAGTGTTCCGCCGGATGGGCCATCCTTATACGCAGGGCCTGTTCCGCGCCCGACCGAAACTCGGCGCACGCAAGGGGACGCGGCTGACGACGATATCGGGCTCGGTGCCGGAGCTCGCCGATCTGCCTTCCGGTTGCACCTTCGCCGATCGCTGTCCGCTCGTGATCGAGCATTGCCGGGCCGCGCTTCCACCGATGGTGGACGTCGGACCCGGCCACTTCGTGCGCTGCATCCGGACGGACGTCTCCATGGCCGAACGCGTCGGAGCGCTGACCGCATGAGCACGGCGCCTCTTCTCGACGTGAAGGATCTCGAGCAGCGCTACACGCTGCCGCGCGAAAGCGTGTTTCGCCCGCCGGGGCAGGTGCGCGCGCTCAACGGTGTGAGCGTGCGGGTCGACGCCGGCAAGAGCCTCGGCATCGTCGGCGAGTCCGGTTCAGGCAAGTCGACTTTCGCGCGGGTGGTGATGGCGCTGGAACGGCCGACATCGGGGCAGGTCGCGCTGCTCGGCCGCGACCTCAACCGCATCTCCGCTGACGAGCTGCGCCGCGCCCGCCGTGATTTCCAGATGGTGTTCCAGGATCCCTACGGATCGCTGGACCCACGCCAGACCGTCGCGCGCATTGTTGCCGAACCGCTCACTGTGCTGGAAGACGCCGACCGGAATACGTTCCGTGCCCGCGTCTCCGCGGTGCTGCGGCAGGTGGGGCTGCGCGATGCCGACATGGAGAAGTATCCGCACGAATTCTCCGGCGGCCAGCGCCAGCGCATCGCTATTGCGCGCGCGCTGATCACCCAGCCGAAGCTGATCGTTGCCGACGAGCCGGTCTCCGCGCTCGACGTTTCCGTGCAGGCGCAAGTCTTGAATCTGATGCAGGACCTCCAGGAACAGTTCGGCCTCAGTTACGTCCTGATCAGTCACGACCTCGCCGTCGTCGACTATCTCTGCGACGAGGTCGCGGTGATGTATCTCGGCCGCATCGTCGAGCAGGGCAGGCCAGAGGATTTGTTCGAGCGCTGCGCCCATCCCTACACGCGAACACTGCTGGACGCCGTGCCGCGGGTGCGCGCCGGCGGCGGCCGGCGCCGGCGCGGGGCCCAGGCGATTGCCTCGCAATCGGCGGCGGCGACCGGGTGCCCCTATGTCTCGCGATGCGCGCTCGCCGACCAGCATTGCCGCGAGGTTCTGCCTGAGCTACGCAAGGTGGGCGAGACGCATCTGGCCGCCTGCCATAAGGCGGAAGCCGTGATGGCGTTGCCGCAATTGCCCGTGGAAGGTTAGCGTCCGCGGCGGGATTGGCGTAGGCTTGAGACGAGACAAGGCCGGGGAGTTACGCATGTTCAGGAAACTATCGATCGTCGCATTCGCCGCCGCGCTTGCCGTGGCTCCGTTGCCGGTGCTGGCGCAGTCCAAGAAGGACAGCGTCGTCATGGCGATGGCGCTGGAGCCGCCCGGGCTCGATCCCACCAATGCCGCCGCCGCAGCGATCGCCGAGGTCACGCTCTACAACATCTATGAGACCCTGACCAAGATCAACGAGGACGGCACCACGTCGCCCCTGCTGGCGGAGAGCTGGACCGCATCGCCCGATCTGAAGACCTATACGTTCAAGCTGCGCAAGGGCGTCAAGTTCCACAATGGCGAGCCGTTCGACTCCGCGGCCGTGAAGTTCTCGTTTGAGCGCAATGCTGTCGCCACCAGCACCAACAAGGACAAGAGCCTGTTCCAGAGCTTCGAGTCCGTTGCCGCGCCCGATCCCAATACGGTCGTGATCAGCCTGAAGAATTCCGAGCCGAACCTGCCGTTCCTGCTGGGGCAGGCGAGCGGCTCGATCGTCGAGCCGAAGAGCGCTGCCACCAATATCACGCAGCCGGTCGGGACCGGGCCCTATCAGCTCGGCGC
Source organism: Bradyrhizobium sp. 40 (assembly GCF_023100925.1). Lineage (NCBI taxonomy): Bacteria > Pseudomonadati > Pseudomonadota > Alphaproteobacteria > Hyphomicrobiales > Nitrobacteraceae > Bradyrhizobium > Bradyrhizobium sp. 40. The sequence goes on along the minus strand of NZ_CP064688.1, from coordinate 4,958,183 downwards.
CTGGGCCAAGGGCTCCTCGATGACCCTGACCAAATGGGCCGACTATCGCAACGCCGCCGCGATCAAGCTCTCGAAGGTGACGGTCCGCTTCATCTCCGATCCGTCGGCGCAGGCGGCGGCGCTGCTGTCGGGCGACGTCGACGCGTTTCCGCGCGTGTCGGCCCAGCGCACCATCGCGCAGTTCAAGGCCGATCCGCGCTTCAACGTTATGGTCGGCGGCTCCCGGGCGAAGACCATCGTCGGCATCAACCATCGCAAGAAGCCGCTCGACGACGTCCGCGTGCGCCGTGCCATTCTCGCCGCGGTCGATCGCAAGGCGATGATCGACGGCGCCGTCGATGGTTTCGGCACGCCGATCGGCAGCTTCTACGTCCCGACCGCGCTCGGCTATGTCGACACCACAGGCATCAACCCGTTCGATCCCGAGAAAGCCAAGAAGCTGCTCGCCGAGGCCGGAATCACCACGCCGCTCGAGCTGTCGCTGAAGCTGCCGCCGCCATCCTATGCGCGGCAGGGCGGCGAGATCCTCGCAGCCCAACTCGCCAAGGTCGGCATCATCGCCAAGATCGAGAACGTCGAATGGGCGCAGTGGCTGTCGCAGGTATTCGCCGGCAATGGTCCGCACAATTTCGACCTCACCATCGTCAGCCATGTCGAGCCGTTCGATCTCGTCAAGATCACCGAGCCGGACTACTATCTCGGCTACAACAACGACGCCTTCAACGCGCTCTACAAGCAGATCGTGTCGACGCCGGATGAAGCCGCCCGTGTCAAGCTTCTCGGCGACGCCCAGCGCATGCTGGCAACCGACGCGGTCTCCGGCTATCTGTACCAGCCGCAGCTGATCACCATCACCAACAAGAAGCTGAAAGGCGTCTGGAAGGACGTGCCGCAGTACGAGAACGATTTCTCGACATGGGCGTGGGAGTAGGTCGCGCAGGTCGATTGCGCGATGTCGGTGACGATCTCTCCCACCGGCAGAGATCGTCACAACACCGGTCCAAACAAAAAACCTGAAAAACAACCCCATGCACAGTAGCCGAGGGTAGTTGTTTCAATGACTTGCGCGGCACGCCATCGAATGGCTTCGCGTAGCGCGATGCCGTTGACGCGTCGGGCAAAACACTGGCATGATGGCATCGTCGCAGAACTCGTCGGCCGCCGTCGCCACCACATGCCAAGTCTGCCCGGACGAGGTGAAGATCTGACCGGCCGTCTCGATTGCGAGCAAACCTTGCAGGCGCGTCATCGCCAAGACCTCGTGGCCAGGCAGACCAAAACCAACCTTGGTCTTCCAAGCAGCGTCTCTCGCTTCTTTCCCGCTGACTCACAACAGACCGTCCGTCTCACGTCAGTCTGAGCCGGAGCGCCGCAGTTGAACGCGCCGCCCGGCATCTGCTGCGGCAATCCCGTAGTCACACGATGGTCATCGGTTAGCTTTCGTCAACCAACTCGAACAAGGATGCAGGGCGTTTTATTAACCCTTTGCTTGCGGGAGCAAACATGCGCCTGAGTGTTAAAATTTGCCTACTTGGAATCGTTTCCCTCCTTGTGCTTATTCTAATGGCGCAGGCATGGATGGCACTTTCCCGCGCGGCAGCGCTAAATGCGAATGCGGAAGACCTTGCCACCAATTGGTTGCCTGCGACGAAAGCGCTGGGTGACGTCAAGTATTGGTCGACACGCGGCCGGGTCGCCGGCAGCCGCCTGATCGTGACCACCGACCCGTTGCAGCGCAGAACTACAGAAGGGCAGCTCTCGCAATATATGGCTAATGCCGAGAAGGCCGGGAAGGTCTATGAGGCTACCATCGTATCGCCTCAGGAAAGGGCGCTTTGGGATAAGTTCCAGCAAAAGTCAGGTTTCTATAAGAATGAGCAGGATCGCATCCTGATGCTGGCCGCGAGTGATCCGGCCAAGGCGATAAGCGACTACAATGGCTTGGGGAGTGCAGCGTTCAGTGAGGCGCAGAACGCCATCGACGCCGTTGTCGAATTCAATGAGAAGGGTGCCGCTGAGGCCGTTTCAGAGGCACGCGGCAGCTATTCGCTCGCAAAACTGGTGACGTTCACGGTCGGGGGCGTCGCACTCTTGATGGGTCTCGTCGCTGCATGCTTTGTGTTGATGCGGGTGACTTCGCCGCTCCAGCGGCTGAACGGCACGATGCGGACTATCGCCGACGGGAACCTCGACACCGAAGTCGTATATACGACGCGCAACGACGAAATCGGCGACATGGCCAAGGCACTCCTCGTTTTCAGGGAGAACGGCCTGCGCGTGCGCCGGATGGAGGATGAGCAAAAGGCCAACGAGCAGGCGGAAGCAAGGCGTCGCAAGCTGGAAATGGAGAAGCTTGCCAACGAGTTCGAGCACGCTGTCGGCGAGATCGTGGACGCCGTGGCGTCCGCTTCTACCGAGCTGGAAGCCTCAGCCAACACGTTGACCCATTCCGCGACACGTGCTCAGGAGGTCACCACGACCGTTGCCGCCGCGTCCGAGCAGGCTTCTGCCAACGTCCAGTCGGTTGCGAGCGCAACGGAAGAACTGTCGACGTCGGTTAACGAAATCGGCCGGCAGGTTCAGGAATCGGCGCGGATGGCTGGCGAAGCCGTCGGCCAGGCCCGCAACACAATGAACCAGGTCAGCGAGCTGTCGCGGGCCTCGACCCGCATTGGCGACGTGGTTGAGCTCATCAACACGATCGCCGGACAGACCAACCTGCTGGCGCTGAATGCAACGATCGAGGCAGCGCGGGCCGGCGATGCGGGCCGCGGCTTTGCAGTGGTTGCCTCCGAGGTGAAGGCGTTGGCCGAGCAGACCGCGCGGGCAACCGGCGACATCGGACAGCAGATCACCAGCATTCAGGCCGCAACGCAGGAATCCGTCACGGCGATCAAAAGTATCAGCGGTACGATCGAACGACTTTCTGAAATTTCGTCGACCATTGCGGCAGCGGTGGAGGAACAGGGCGCCGCCACTCAGGAGATCGCGCGCAATGTCCAGCAGGCGTCCCAAGGCACTCAGCAGGTTTCCTCCAACATCGTCGACGTTCAGAGGGGGGCGACGGAGACGGGCGGGGCGTCCAGCCAGGTGCTGTCCTCGGCGCAATCACTGTCCTCCGACAGCAACAGGCTGAAAGCTCAGGTACAGCGGTTCCTCTCCACCGTACGCGCCGCCTGATCTGAAAAGCAACGGGCGCCTGGTGAACGCCAGGCGCCATCCCGTTCTCTCCAGTATCGATTGTCCAAGATGTCGAACGTCACAACCTTGCACCTTAGCGAGCCTGTGTTGAAACAGCGTCTCATCGCAGCCGATCTCATTGCGCAAAGCAAGGAGACCAGGGAAAAGAGGGCGAAATTTGCACAGTGTTTCGCCGAACTGGAATCGACCATTGAAGCGTTGAACGGTGCGAAGCGGCACGGCTATCGCATGCGCTTTCGGCGGCTTCAGAGCGAGCTGAAAGCTGCCCTCGAGGAGCTGGTGCTGTTGGAGAAGCAGCTCTGCGACATTCGCCGATACGTCGCGCGCCAAGCCGTGGCCGAAACGAAGGGGCCGCTTTCACCGGCTTTCTTTGAGCTTTCGGAGGTCGCTGGGCAAAATTCCATAAGCTCTTTTGAATGATCGGCTGAAGTGGGTCAGGTCCGAAAATCCCCAGCCGAGAGCGATGTCACTGACTGAACGGTGTATTTGTCTCGGGTCTTCCAGCGCGTGGCGACATCGCGCCAGTCGTTTGGTTTGGACGAGCCGCATGAGTGAGCTGCCCTGCGTTCCGAGCAATCTGTTGGCTTGGCGAACGCTAATTCCGACACGTTCGGCGATTCGCTCCGGCGTGAGGTCGGTATTCTGTAATCTCGCGTCGATGGCGCGGTGAATGTGCCAGACAAGGCGCGATTTATTGGCCGGAAGTTGCGTTGGCCTATCGACCGCGTTCCCGAGGGAGAGCGCAATCAAGTCGATTGCCTGCGTCGAGATGGTTTCCTCGCTTGTCCTATCGAGTGTACCGCTCAGCTGTTCCAGCTTGGCTGCAAAGTATAGGGTTAGGCGCTCCTGCGGACCCAACGGAGCGATGCGGCAAGCCGCAATATCGAAGTTCGTACCGAGCCTTGCTTCAAGTTCCGTTCGCGGAACTTTGATGATCAGCGTGGACGACTGATCGAGAAAGTGCATCGTGTGGGCGAGCCGCGGGTCCACACACGCGAGTGAGCCTGCGTCCAAGGACACCCTGCGATCGCTTTGTTCCAGCAGGATTCGGCCAGCGAGCAAACAGAATAACAGGACTTCGCTGGGGTCCGAGCGGGCCGCATGCCGGTTTGTGGAAGCGACCTGAATCTCGGAGTTACGTGATCTAACCAAGCCCAGCGACCCAACGCGTCCGATCGACAGCTCTGCTTTGAAACCGTCGCGAGAGGAAATCGAGGAGTCGTGGTCGGCGATCCGCTCGCGCGTGGCAGCTTGCCAATAGTCGAAACGGTCCCGCGGATGCACGTCTGCGGTGGAGAATGCGACCTCCATAAATCTCCTCCCAATTCCCCGTTGGCCGATGGATTGGACCCAACAAGCCGAGCGGATGAACCGCGCCTGTTTAAGCGTCGATGCAAAGCCTCGCTCGATTCGGCGAGCATCAGCACTGACCTTTTGGCATACAGCATATGAATCGCGCGAGACGTAATTGTACGGGTAGTCCTTCCGTTCAAGTGCCTGCCGGACCTGTTCTGGTGCTGGATGACGAACCCACGGTCTGCCAGACGGTCTCGCTCGTGCTTACCAGGGCGGGGTTCGATGTGATCGGCTGCAGCGATCCGAAGTCATTCATTTCGTTGTGCCTCGATTCCAATCCTTCTTGCGTCCTCGTCGACGTCGTTCTGAATGACACTTCGGGGTTGGAAATACTGGGGGAACTCCGGAACCGAGGTTTTGATCGGCCCATCATCATGGTGTCCGGTTGCAGCGACGTCGTAACGGCTGTCCGCGCGATCAAGCAGGGCGCCTTTGATTTCATCGAGAAGCCATTTCGGGGCAACGACCTCGTTGCGCGGGTTGCGGCAGCTCTGAAACCTGGGGAGTCCAGGAGCTCGGGGCCTGTGTTTCATTTCCCCGGACGGCCGCCGCTCACGGTTCGCGAGCGGGAAGTTCTGTCCGAGCTGATCGGCGGGAGGTCGACCAAGGAGATCGCAGACCGCATGGATCTGAGCCCACGCACCATCGAGAGCCATCGGGTCAATATCATGCAGAAGGTCGGCGCGAAAAATCCCGCCGAGCTGGTGCGCCTTGCGATTACGGCGAAGCGTTCCGGCACGTGAAGACAATTTCGACTGTACCATCGGCAGGCATGTCGAGCCGCGGTCTCTGGCACCCTGTACCAAGTCGAGCCCTGAACAGGATCGCTGCTCAAGCATGATCGCCAAGTCGTCCGGCTATCCATTCTTGGCCGCGGATTGCTCTTGCGCCGCAATTCAATTGCCACTGCTTCCCGGTTCACGCGTGCGGAGGCGCACGCACCGGGAAAGGCTAAATACTCCGTATTGACATGATTCCAACTCAGACGGCCCACCCTGCAACTTCGGTATCATGACGGTTGTTGCCGCTTTTTCCTGCAATTTGTATTTGCTGGTTTGCCGAAAATACATGCCGATCTGCTGGCGCCAACATTTTATTTTAACGATCTGCCTCTATTTTCATCACGCCAGAAGGGCGGTGCATTGCCTCGAAGGTTTTCCAGTGTCGCGAATGACACCCTCTCGAGGGACATTGCATGCCGATGTTCGGCTCCTCACGTTATACCATCTTCGCCGCCGCAGTCGCATCGGCCGGTATTGGCGCTATCGGCTTCAGCACGATCGGTTTCGGCGCAGCCGTCATCGGTGAAAGCCGCAAGGTCGAGATCACACAGAAGGCGCCGGGCGGGCTCGACGCCCTCAAGGCCCTGTATCGCAGACCCTCGACAATCCCGTTCCCGAAAGAAAATCCGTACACGCCCGAGAAAGCCGCGCTCGGCAAGAAGCTGTATTTCGACACCCGCCTCTCGGTGACATCGGCGCAGTCCTGCGCGAGCTGCCACAGCCCCGGGTTCGGCTGGGGCGACGGGCTGGCGGTCGGCGTCGGCCACGGCATGGCGAAGCTCGGGCGTCATTCACCGACCATCGTCAACGCGGCCTGGAGCGCCATCTTCATGTGGGATGGCCGTCTTCCGACACTGGAGGAGCAGGCGCTCGGCCCGATCCAGTCCCCCGGCGAAATGAACATGAAGCTCGACGAGCTCATGCAGCGGCTTTCCGGCATTCCCGAATATAAGCCGATGTTCGAGGCCGCCTTCCCGGGCGAGGGAATCAAGGCCAAGACGCTGGGCCAGGCGATCGCGACCTATGAGCGTACCGTCGTCTCCGAACGGGCGCCGTTCGACGGCTGGATCGAGGGCGACGAGAAGGCGATCTCGGAAGATGCCAAGCGGGGCTTTGCCGTGTTCAACGGCAAGGCGCAGTGCGCAGCGTGTCACGAAGGCTGGAACTTCACCAATGAAGGTTTTCAGGATATCGGGCTGCCGAGCAGCGACGTCGGCCGTGGCGAGTACCTTCCCGGTGTCATCAAGATGAAGCACGCCTTCAAAACCCCGGGCCTTCGCGAGATCAGCCGCCGCAGCCCCTTCATGCACGACGGCTCGCTCGCAACGCTCGAAGAGGTCATCGAGCACTACGATCACGCGGGTATCGATCGACCTAGCCGCTCGGATCTCATGCGCCCTCTCGAACTGACAGCGCAGGAGAAGGCCGATCTCGTTGCGTTCCTCAAGACATTGACCAGCGAACTCGCCCCGACGGCCGTGCCGGTCCTGCCGCGCTAAATTTAAAAGGATACCCCATGCGTGCACTTGCTCTGTTCACTTGCGTCATCGTCAGCGGGCTTTCGGTAGGCGCTTATGCGGCCACCGAAGTCATCCACCAGCAGGGGCGCGTCTTCTCAGCCGAGAACATCTCGGTCAAGAAGGGCGCTGCCGTCACGTTTTTGAACGACGACACGGTGCCCCACAACATCATGTCGGCCAGCAAAGGCAACGAATTCAACCTCGGATCGCAGGCGCCCGGTACCTCGACGGACGTCAGCTTCAAGGATGCCGGCGAGGTCCTGGTGATCTGCGCCATCCATCCGCGCATGAAGATGATGGTGAAGGTAACTGACTAACGACCACGTGGCGCCGGAGATTGATGATGTCGATACGCTACAAGATATTCGGTGCCTTCAGTGTCGTGATCCTGCTGGCCTGCGGGATCGCGTTCTACGGCATACGCGCCATCGGCAATTCCGGCGATCTGGTGATCCGTCTCTATGACGGGCCGCTGATGGGGATCAACCATGCGCGGGCCGCCCACGCGGCGCTGCATGAGGCCCGCCTCGTGCTCCAGCGAAACCTGCTCGCGGGCAGCTCGGGCGAACAGGTCAAGAAGTTCGAGGATCTGGTGCGCAGCAGCTTCGAAGATCTGAAAGTCGTGCGCGAACGCACCTCATCGCCGAATGTCACGAATGTCCGCGAGAAGGTCGAGGGCCAGCTCAAGGAGTGGTCCAGCGGCGCGCTGAAGATTCTCAAGTCGTCCGCCGGCGGTACAACGGAGATTCCGACCAGCTTCCTGCTCGCGCAACAGGGCGACCGGTTGATGACGTCGATCGACGATCTCGTCGAGCTTGTCGCGGCTTACGGCTATGAATATCGCACGGAGGCGGAAGCAGCGGTCAATTCGGCCCGCACCACGATGGTGTCAGTGGCGGTCGGGACGGCGCTGATCGGACTCGTCATCGCGCTCGCCTTCACTTACTCGATGAGCCGGCCGATTTCGGCCGCAGTCCGGATCGCTGAACGCGTGGCAGCCGGCAACTTCATGGACGATATATCCGTCCGTCGTCGCGACGAGCTTGGTCGGCTCCTGAAGTCTCTGGCCGTGATGCAATCCAGCCTGAAAGCCCGCGCCGATGAGGACTTGGCCTTGATCGCCGCCAAAGATCAGAGCAGCGCCGCGCAGATCGGCCGCCGGCAACGTGTGGAGGCCGAGATCGATGCGTTCCGCGCCGCCTTCAGCTCCGTGCTCAGCCACACCGACCGCATGACCGGGGAGTTGACGGACACGGCGCAGAACCTGGCCGAGACGGCGCGCGTCGCTGGCACACGTTCGAGCGAGGCGGCTTCGACTGCCAAGCAAACGTCCAGCAACGTCCAGACCGTTGCGAGCGCCGCGAGCGAACTCGGTCAATCCGTGCAGGCCATTAGCTCTCAGCTGGCCGACGCCTCCACAATCGTCCAGCGCGCCTCCGGTATGGCGGAGTCCGCCAACCAGACCATCGGCAGGCTTGCAAGCGCGGCACAGCAGATCGACGAAGTGGTCGGTTTCATCCGGACCATTGCCGGGCAGACCAACCTGCTTGCGCTCAACGCCACCATCGAGGCCGCGCGGGCCGGCGAGGCGGGTCGGGGCTTTGCCGTCGTCGCGTCGGAGGTCAAGGCGCTTGCAACCCAGACTGCGAAGGCAACCGAGGAGATTTCGTCGCAAATCAACGAGGTGCAGTTGGCGACACGGCAGGCAGTCGACAACGTTGGAGCGATCGCCTTGATCATTGGCGACATCGACAGTTTCACAGGCCGGATCGCCGCGGCTGTCAGTCAGCAGAATGCGGCGGCGGGAGAGATCTCGAGAAGTATCGGTCAGGCCGCCACCGGTACGGCCCAGGTTGCCCGAAGCATTGCCGGAACGGCCGAAGCTACGGATAATGCCAACCGTTCCGCCGACATGGTTCTGGCAACCGCCCACGATCTGTCCAGCCAGGCGGCACAGCTGCGCTCGTCGGTGGATCGCTTCCTCGCCAACGTGGCGGCTTGAGCGGTCCTTGCGTAGATTTCAGTTGGCGATCGCGGCCAGCTCTTCAGCTCGGGTCCGCGCGGCAAAGGCACTGAACGTTTGGAACCGTCAGACGTTAGCCCGGTGGATGGCAGCCCAATGAACCATCCGGCGTGACGACGTACGGAGTTCGGTTCCTTGCTCAAGCTGTACAGGTGGCCGTCCGACGACTGGCAGAAGATCGGCGCGCAGATGCCGTCCGAGATCATCTGGGCTGATCTTTTGGACGCGACCGCAGAAGAAAAGCAGTTCGTCGAACGATTGCTCGGGATACGCGTTCCGTCCGAGGATTCGCTCAGCGAGATCGAAGCGTCGAGCCGCCTGATCCTCGACAACGGCACGCTCTATCTCAGCTCGCCGGCGGTCCGGCTTAACGAGGACAACGAGGCCGAGATCACGCCGGTGGGATTCGTCATCGGCCCGCGCGTGCTGGTGACGGTGCGCTTCGCGCAGCTGCCGATCTTCGACGATATCGGCAAGCGTATCGGTTCCGATGACAGCCTGGAGAACGGCATGTGCGTGTTCACCAGCCTGGTCGAGGCCATGGTCGACCGCGGCGCCGATGTCCTTGAGCATCTCGGCGCAAAGGTCGACAGGCTCTCGCGGGGCGTGTTCAAGGGCGGGCTCGTTCGCTCGAAGCGGCCGGTTCGCTCCAGCCGCAGGATGCGCGAGGCGCTGGAGAACATCGGTGAGTTGGCCGATCGGCTCGCCAAGGCGCGCGATGTCCTGCTTGGCGTCGGCCGCGTCGCCTCGTTTGCCGGCGATGTCGGGGGTGAATGGATCACGCCCGCGTCGAAGAAGCGCCTCGAGGCCGTCTCGAAGGACGTCGTTTCGCTCGGCGACTACGAGACGCGATTGTCGGACAAGATCCAGCTTCTGCTCGATGCCGTGCTCGGCTTCATCAACATCCAGCAGAACGAGCTGTTCAAGATCCTGACGATCGTCTCGGTCGTCGGCGTGCCGCCCACGATCATGGTCGGAATCTGGGGCATGAACTTCAAGCACATGCCGGAGCTGGACTGGACGTTCGGCTATCCGCTGGCGTGGCTTGCCATCATTGCCAGCGGCGTGCTGCCGCTGATCTGGTTCAAGCGGCGCGGCTGGTTCGAATGAAGCCGCGGCGCACCGTTCGAAAACGATGCGCCGCTTTTTCCGGATCAGGCGACTTCGACGGTGAGTTTGCCGATCCAGTCGCGGGCGAGCGTCACGTCCGCTTGCGACAATTGATGGCCCGCCGGCAACACCTTGTGTTCGACCCGCGCTCCGGCTCCCGACAACAACGAGGCTAGCTTCGCGGAATTGCTCGCCGGAACGATCGGATCAGCCTGCCCTGACAGAAGCAGGACGGGCTTGCCGCCGAGCTCAGCCTTCGGCGGATCCGACAGCGGCACCATGGCGCGGAGCAGGATCGCGCCTGCCAGCACGTCCGGCTCCAGCAGCAACAGCGCGGCTGCGATGTTGGCGCCGTTGGAGAAGCCGACCGCGACCGGCGCGGCGAGGCCATATCGCTGCCGCGCCTCCGCGACGAAGCCGCCGAGTTCGTGCGCGCGGCGGCGCACGTCGTCCTCGTCGAACACGCCTTCGGCCAGGCGGCGGAAGAAACGGGGCATGCCATGCTCGAGCACGCGGCCGCGCGGCGAGAGCAGGGCCGAGCCGGGCGAGACCATCTTGCCAAGCCCGAGCAGATCGTTCTCGTCGCCACCGGTGCCGTGCAGCAGCAGGAGCGGAGGGGAGCCCGCGCCGGTCGCGGGCTCCAAACGATGGATGAATGAACTCTCGGTCACGACACCCTCTCTTCCAAATTCGGCAGAACACCTTCGATCTGCTTGCGCTGCGCTTCGAGGAAGCTCGGCAGCTTCAGGTCGCGTCCCAGCGTCTCGACGGGCTCGTCGACCGCGAAGCCGGGGATGTCGGTCGCGATCTCGAACAGCACGCCGCCAGGCTCGCGAAAGTAGATCGAGCGGAAGTAGTTGCGGTCCCGCTGCTCGGTCGGGTGCAGGCCGTGATCGCTCACGAGCCTTCGCGCCATCTTGCCCTGCTCGGCGTCATCGGCCGCGCGGAAGGCGATGTGATGCACGGAGCCGCCACCTTGGTGCCCGCGCAAAAAGCCCTTGGCCTCGTAGATGTCGACGACGCGGCCTTCGACATCGCCCGGTGCCTTGAAGCGGATCACGGAGCCTTCGCGCGCCGTCTCCTTGAAGCCGAACACGTCGGTGAGGACGGCCGCCGTCTTCGCCGCGCTGTCGAGCAGCAAGGTCACCCCGTGGAAGCCGCGGATCGCATGCTCGGCCGGCACGTCGCCATTGCTCCAGCCGGGCTCGCTCTCGGCACCGGGAATGCCGACCAGCGCGAGTGCCATGCCATCAGGGTCTGTGAACGGCAGCACGGACTCGCCAAAGCGCTTCTCCAGCGCCTCGTAGGCGATGCCCTTCTCGACGAAGCGCTGCGTCCAATAGCCGAGCGAGCGTTGCGGCACGCGGAAGGCGGTCTGGTGGGTCTCGCCGACGCCGCGCCGCCCGGCTGGCACACCGGCCCAGGGAAAGAAGGTCAGGATGGTGCCGGGGCGGCCGGTCTCGTCGCCATAGTAGAAGTGATAGGTGCCGGGATCGTCGAAATTGACCGTCTTCTTGACGAAGCGCAGGCCGAGATCCCGGGTGTAGAAGCCAAAATTCCTGATCGGGTCGCCGGCGATCGCGGTCACGTGGTGCAGTCCAGACATTGTCGTCCTCCAAAGCTCGGGGAGCGGTCTTGCTCTGACCCGAAATATCGTTCCGCTTTGGATTGGAGACAATCCATGCAAATATGACGTCTATGTCTACGATTTGGAAACAATCGCCGGCGCCAGCCCATGGATAAGGTCGCCAGCCTCCGGGCCTTCGTAAAGGTGGTCGAAAGCGGCAGTTTTGCCGAGGCGGGCCGGCAGTTGCGGCTGTCACGCTCGGCGATCAGCAAATACATCGCCGACCTCGAAGAAAGCCTCGGCGTGCAACTCCTGAACCGGACCACGCGCCATGCGAGCCCGACCGAGAACGGCCAGCGCTATTTCGAGCGCGCGGTCGTGATCCTGTCGGAGATCGAGGCGGCCGACCAGGCCGTAGCGCAAGCCCAGTCGGCGCCGCGCGGCCTGTTGCGCGTCAACGCGCCGATGTCGTTCGGTACCCTGCGGCTCGGGCCGGTGCTCGCCGATTTCATGGCGCGATATCCGGAGCTGCAGCTCCAGCTCGTGCTCAGCGACGATCTGCTCGATCCCGTCCAGGACGGTTTTGACGTGACCTTGCGGATCGCGGAATTGGAATCATCGAGTTTGATCGCGCGAAAAATCATGCCGGTGGCGCGCATGATCTGCGCTTCACCTGATTATCTCGCACGTCACGGCACACCGAAACATCCGCAGGATCTGCGCGGCCACGCCTCGCTGACCTACGGCTTCCTGCTGACGGGCAATCAGTGGAAGCTCACCGGCACCGACGGCGATCACTGGATTCAGCCGGCCTGGTCGCTCTGCGTCAACAATGCCGAAGTGCTGCGCGACGTCGCGATCAAGGGCAGGGGGCTCGCGCTGCTCCCGGAGTTCATCGCCGCCGATGCCTTGAGGAAAGGCGAACTGCGAACGGTGCTGAACGATTATTCCGCGCCGCCGCTCGCGCTCTATGCGGTCTATCCGCCGACCCGGCATCTTTCGGTGAAAGTGCGGCTGTTCATTGATTTTCTGGTTGAGCGGTTTGGCCGGGAGGGCGACGAAGCCGAGGGTTTGCGAGAGTCCGTCCGAGACCAAACGTCGCGAGCATTGTGAGCTGGTTCACAACCGCTTGTCAGTGTTTCTGGCAATGTAACGCGTAGTGCGGCTGTGCGAATGGATTCAGCCGATTGCAGATGCCTTATTGTTTTGGAGGCACGCTATGATCGATCAGTTTTTCACAACAATCCACCTCGACGCCGCGCACCTTGTGGCGGGAGTGTTGACGGCCTTTTACGCCGGTCATCGTTTTGCCACGCCCAGGACGCTCAGGTCAGAGACGACCCGCTTTCAATATTACAGCAGCTACGTGACGTATATCATATCGTGCATCGGGCTTCTGATGTTCTTGAGCTGGACCCTTGCCCACAAGCCGGAATTGCTTGGTCTCCTGTACTCGCCAAGCCCCATTCCTGAAGGATTGAAGAGCCTTGATGCGCCACTTGTGGCCGCGCTTATCCTAACGACGTTGCTGCCATCGGTTCCTGTTCTGCGGGATATTGACGATGCCATGCTGCGTTTTTTTCACCGTATGGGCGCGATCCCGCTTGGAGCTGTTCGCTGGGCGCAGCGGATCAACATGACGCAGCTTACGATTTCTGAAAGATTGGTCGCAGACACCAAGTTTTATATCGCTAACAGCACGCTTCTGCCCGACTCTCTGGCCGCGCAGCTGCAGCCCGATTTCACGTTGGATAGCGTGCGCTTTCGGTTTACGCGATGTCTGGCGCTCTACGTTGCCTTGAGCAATCTGCCCGGTTGGACTGCTTATTCCGCCGACTTTCCCGAAGAGCGAGCTACTTTCGAGAAGAAGATGAGCAGCTTCTTCGCTCAGTCCGTGGCGTTTTTCACTCTCACAAGTCAGATCGCTCAGCGTCAGCTTGAGCCAGCGGCGGAGCCGGTTGACCAGTTTCGTTCTTATGCACTCGAAGCCTACGAGGACATTCGGTTGATGCTTGCCAGAGTGCTCCTGTACAGTTGCAATAGCGACAGCGAAGTCGCTCACCAGTTTGCAAGGATTGGCTTTTCCATACAACGGCCGTCTCTGATCCGCCTGCCGTTAAATCTGCTGAGCTTGGACTTCGCCGGGGTCGTTGCGCTGTTCGTCATAGTGACGATTTCCCTGGCCGGCGGCGATTTGGGCAGGGCATTAGGCATTGGGATGCTTGTGGCGGTCAATCAGTCAATCGCGGCGGTGTGTGCCCTCGCACCGAAGCAGCTGTGGAACTTTGCCGATTATCGTTGCGTCAGGGAAAGGCCTACTCTGTCTTATCTGATCTCCGGCGCATGTACCCTCACGATAACGCTGCCGATTTCGTTTTGCTTCTATCTGCTCCGGGCGCATTTTCCAGTCGATGCCGTTCATCCGGTCCTGCCGTTCGTGGCCCAGGCCAAATGGCTGCTGCTACCCACCGTGCTTTCAATAGCATTGGCTTTTGCGTGTGACGATACAATCGAAGCGGATCACGAACCGTGGTGGCTCAGGTGGGCGGAGAGCGCCGGGCTGGCTGTACTCATGGGCTTTTCAGGCTTTCTCGTGATGCACTGGTTGAGCGTGAACCAGCCAACAGTACAGCACCTGCTGTTGATACCGTGCCTGCTCAGCGCCTCAATCGGTGCGCTCTTTGGCGTCACGATTCCGTACTGGTATCGAAAAACCATGAGGGGGGGAGAGTTGGAGGCGACAAAGCCGGTGCAGTCGAGTGCGGAAAAGGTCGCGCCGGCAGTCTGATGCAAGGCGCCTGCCTTGATCTGGACTGATAGGGCTCCGCCAGATATTTCTTCGGGTCCAAAATGAAGAACTCGAGCGCATCTAGCTGATCGTACGCTGCTCCGCCGGCCGGAGCAGATCGTCCAGCGCGCTCATCGAGGCCTCTCGAAGCACGGCGAGCTCGCGGGCGGCGCTCTGGGATTCGGGCGAGGACATCGAGGCTGCTGCCAGCTCGACCTCGCGGCTGCGCTCGAACAGGCGGACGAGGCCGAGCGCACTCGCGCCGCTACCGAGTTGGTGTGCGGATCGCGCGAGCTGCGCGGGATCGCCAGTCGCCGCAGCCCTAGTGATGTCCTCGATCAGCTTTTCGCTCGTCTCTTCCAGCAGGTCGTGGAGTTTTGCGACCTGCGCCGCGCCGAGCAGCTCCTTCTGGTCATCGAGGAAATGCCGGTCGATCAAAGCGCCTGCCGCGAGCTGCGCCGCGGCGGGCTGGTTCTGGGCATCGTCCTCGATCGCCTCGCGCAGCGCGTTGATCAGGATCGGCTTGCTGACGATCCTGGCAATGCCTGCCCCCGCGAGCCGCTCGCGGGCGCGGCGCGACATGTCGGCGGTTACCGCGATGATGCGCGGCATGGTCGGCAGACCGAGCGTTCGGATCCGCGATGCCGCCTCGACGCCGTCCATGTCGGGCATGTGCAGATCCATCAGGATGATGTCGAATGCCTGATCGCGCGCGTGAGCGATGGCCGACGCGCCGTTCGTGGCGATGGTGGCGTGGTAGCCGAGCCTCTTCAACATCGCTTCGCCGACCTCGCAATTGACGGGGTCGTCGTCGACGAGCAGCACGCGAAGCTGCCGCGATGGCGGCTGAACTGCGCCTTGCACGATGCCGTTCGCGGCGAGGCCAAGCGGTATCTCAAGCATGAACGAGCTGCCCGTACCCGGCGTGCTCGCCACCGTCAACTCGCCGCGCATCAGGCGGGTGAGGCGCCGCGCGATCGCGAGGCCCAGGCCGGTGCCGCCAAACCGCCGCGCGATGCTGTCGTCGGCCTGGACGAAATCCTCGAAGATCCGCTCGTGCATGTCGGGCGCGATGCCGATGCCGGTATCGCGAACGGTGATGCGCAGCAGCACATGATGGTCATGTGCCTCGGCGGCCGCGCTCAAGCCGATGCCGCCGCGCGGGGTGAACTTGATCGCGTTGCCGATCAGATTGAGCAGAATGCGATTGAGACGCACCGGATCGCCGTGCACGGAGGTATTGATCGTCGCATCGCAGGCCAGATCGAAGGCGAGACCCTTGTGAGAGGCCTGCGGACGCATCAGATCGGCTGCCGTTTCGACGAGCTGGTCGAGGCGGAAATCGCGGGTCTCCAGAGTCTCGGCGCTGGCCTCCAGGCGCGCATATTCGAGGATGCCGTCGACCAGCGCGATCAACGTTTCGCCCGACGCGGCCGCGGTCGTGAGGTGGCGCCGCTGCGCTTCGCCGAGGCTGCCGTCGTCGAGCAGTTGCAGCACCCCCATGACGCCGTTCAGCGGCGTGCGCAGCTCGTGGCTGACGACCGCGAGAAAGCGCGATTTGGTCTCGTTGGCCGCGACCGCCGCGCTGCGCGCGCGCTCGGCGGCATCGTGCTCGGCAAGGGCCTGGTCACGGGTCTTTTCCAGTTCGGAGGTGCGCTCGATCACCTTGCGCTCGAGCGTCGCATAGGATTCGCGCAAGTGAGCGGCCATCCGGTTGAACTGATCGCCGAGCGCCTCCAGCTCGTCACCGGTCTTGATCGCGAGCCGCAGGCCGAGGTCGCCGCTGCCGATCCGCCGCGCGCCCTGCGTCAGGATCTGGATCGGCACGGTCATGCGCCGGCTCAGAAAGAGAGAGACCAGCACCGCGCATGCCAGCAGGATGACCAGGAGAAAAGTCGAGCGTCCGATCGACCCGTAGATCGGCGCATAGGCTTCGGTGAGCGGCAGCTCGACGAACACCAACCAGCCCAGCGAGGGGACCGTCGCATAGGTCGACAGCACGCGTTGACCGGACAGATCCTCCTTGACCAGGCCGCCGGAGGGCGGCCCGACGCCATCGAGCGCGGCGCGGACGTCGGCATGGCCGGAGAGATCGCTGCGACGCAGTGCCGGCCACAAATCGGGATGCGCGATCAACAACCCCATCCGATCGACCACATAGGCCTTGCCGGTGTTGCCGACCCGGATCCCGGCGACGAGGTCCCAGATGAAGCGAAGATTGACCTCGGCGACAATCACATCCGGCGTCAGGCCGGTTCCGCGCGTCGCGAGCGTCATGAACGGCTCGGTGTCGCCGAGGAAGTAGACCGGCCCGTAATAGGCGCGGCTTTCATTGGCGCCGCGGAAGGCCTGCGAAGCGGAGAGGTCGGCCTTGCTGCCGATCCTGTCCGCGACACGGCGCGACACGCGCACCTGCTCGCGGCCTTGGGCGTCGAGCTCGGCGATTTCCGCGATCGCCGGCGAGAGGCGCAGGAGGCGGATGGCGTTCAGCCGCTGGTCCTCGTTCGTGGACAGTTCCGGGGGCAGGCGCGAGAGCCATCTGATCTGGTTTTCGATCTGGCCAATGAACTGGCCGATCTGGATGGCGGCGCTTGCTGCCTGCTCGCGCTGGGTCGCCGCCAGTAGTTGCTTCTGCTCGCGATAGGAGAACCAGACGTCGAAGCCGGTGTTGATGGCGAGCGCGGCGAAAGCGAGCGCGACGATCGAGTAGAGGTATTTGCGGAACAGCCGGCCGGGAGGTGGCCGCAAATCTCCCCGGTCGATCGTCTCGTTCACTCGCGGATCTCGTCGGCGCGCGCGAGCAGCGTGAATGGTATGGTCAAATCCAGCGTGCGGGCGACCGTGCGGTTGATCAGGAGTTCGTATTTCCGCGGCGATTGCACCGGCAGATCGCCGGCCTTGGTGCCGCGCAGGATGAGATCGACATAGTCAGCCGAGCGCACTTCGAGCGTCGGCCCGTAGCTCATCAGGCCGCCCGCATCCATGAAATAATAGAACGGGTAAATCGTGGGCACGCGATATTTGGCCGCCGCGGCCACCGCAGCCTGCCGGTGGACCACCAGGAAGCTGTCGACCAGCGCAATCATCGCCGCCTTGGGCGGTTCGGAGAAGGGCCTGACGGCTTCGTCGATCTCGGTTGGCGCGCTGACGGGGGCGGGGACCACAGACACGCCGGCCAGTGCTGCCTCTTGCTCGATGGAATCGAGGAAGAAGCGGCCGCCGCGAGGCGTGGTCGCCGGGTTGTACAAGATACCGACGCGCGCAAGATCCGGTACCGCCTCCCGGATGAGCTGAAGCCATTTGCCGC
Organism: Bradyrhizobium sp. 40; assembly: GCF_023100925.1. NCBI lineage: Bacteria > Pseudomonadati > Pseudomonadota > Alphaproteobacteria > Hyphomicrobiales > Nitrobacteraceae > Bradyrhizobium > Bradyrhizobium sp. 40. The sequence continues at coordinate 4,940,529 of NZ_CP064688.1, read as the reverse complement.
CCATCTCGGCGCTGCTGTTGGTGAAGCCGGTCACGTTGCCGCCGGGATGGGCGAGGCTTTCGACGAAGCCGTTGCCGACGGGATCGTTGGCGGTCGCGAACACGATCGGGATGGTTTTGGTGGCCGCCAGGACTGCTGCGGTTTCGACCGTCGAGCCGGTCAGGATCACATCCGGCTTGAGCGCCAGCAATTCCTGGACCGCGGTTTTCAGTCTGTCCGGCGCGCCGAAGGTCGAACGGAGTTCGAGGCGGAAATTGACGCCTTCGACCCAGCCTCGCTGCCTCAAGCCCACGATGAGGCCACCCAGGCGGGAGGTCGGGCTGTCGATCATGCTCCTTCTGGTCAGTTCGTCGTCGAGCGGCAACGCCGTCAGCGATGCCACGATCCTCACGCGATCAGATGTTGCGCCGAGCGCCAGCCATCCTGCGGCGGTTGTGCCCGCAAGGCGAATGAACCCGCGGCGATCGACCGCGAGCGCGGAAGGCCGTTCGGTCATGAAAGTCTTTGCATGATGCTTTGCCCCAAGCCGATGCTTAGCGCGAACGGCCGGCATCCACAATTGATGAAAAATTGCGTTTGTGACTGCTCATTCGCAGCGTTTGGCAGCCCGATACCGTATTCCTACGCCGCCAAAGAGTCGCTGTTCGAACCTTGCCTCCTCCGTGACACCTTGTAACGCACTGCGGCGTTGCAACATTTTCCGTCTCGGTCGTGATGACGGTTCGGGGAGGCCGATTTCGTAGCTGCTGATTTTTGAAGCGTTGTTTCAAATTTTTTTCGAAGGTTTTCGATGCGCAAGATCTATCTCGTTCCGGCCCTCGTCGGCCTGCTCACCTCCGTTGCAGCGGGCCCCCTTGCGGCCCAGGGCGCCGTGCCAAAGCAGAAAGCTGCGACGGCACCGAGAGCCGCCGCCGGTGCGGCTCCCGCAGCAGCCGGGACGCCGGTCGCTGCCGGCGCGACGTCGGCGGCCGCGGCCGAGACAGCGGCCCCGGACGACAAGTCCAAGGCGATCGACTCCAAGGCGATCGACGGCTTCCGCTCGGCCAAATTTGGGATGAACGAGGTCGACGTGCGCGCGGCGATAGCCAAGGATTTCGGCGCGAAGCCCGACGCCGTCAGGGCGCAGGACAATGCATCCGAGCTGACGCACAGCCTGCTCTATTCGGCGCCCGAGCTGCTGCCGAACGGCGGCACCGCGGAGCTCTCCTACGTGTTCGGCTACAAGTCGAAGTCTCTGATCCAGGTCGGCGCGGTCTGGTCGAAGGGCACCGACGCGGCGATCACGCCGGAGAAGCTGTTCTCCAACGCCAACATCCTGCGCGCCCATTTCCTCAGCGAGGGCTTCAAGCCCGACTCCATCGCGGTCAACATGCCCGTCAACGGCGGCATCGTGATGTTCCGCGGCAGCGACGCCAAGGACCGCTCGGTCATTTTGCTTCTCCAGGGCACGTTCGAGAACAAGGACAACAACCAGCGAGTGCTGACGCCGACCAGCCTGCTGCTGTTCTACGTGGCCGACGCCAAGAGCCCCGACATCTTCAAGCTGCCGCCCGGCCAGTTCTGATGCGGCGCTGCCACGACATTCTCCCACCCGGTTGTGGATCGGCCCCAGTGCCGATGAAGAGGATCTGAAATGCGCCGACCATCTGCAAGGCGAGACAATGACGAGCTGACGCTGCGGGGGCTCGCGCGTTTCCGCTCGATGTCACTGCTCTGCGCGATGCAGATGGTCTTCCTGCCGGTGTTCAGCGTCCGCCTGCAGGCGCAGCCGGCGAACGTGATCACGCCGGACGGCCGCACCGGGACCAGCCTTCAGACGTCTGGCAGCGTGACCAACGTCACGACGTCGACCGTCTCCGGCACCAGTGCCTTCAACTCGTTCTCGCAGTTCAGCGTCGGGCAGGGCAACACGGTTAATCTGCAGTTGCCGACCGGCACGCAAAATCTCGTCAACATCGTTCGCGACGCACCGGTCTACGTCAACGGCACGCTGAACTCCTACATGAATGGCGCGATCGGCGGTAACGTCTATTTCGCCGATCCCAAGGGTTTCGTGGTCGGCCGCAGCGGCACGGTCAATGTCGGCAGCCTCAACGTCTCGACGCCGACGCGCGAGTTCACCGACAGCCTGATCGGCGCGCAGGGGCAGATCAACGGATCGGCCGTCGCCAATCTGATGGCGGGCTCGTTCCCAGTCTCGCCGGACGGCAACATCCGGATCTACGGCCGGGTCAATGCCATCGATGGCGTGCGCCTGACCGGGCAGAACGTCCTTGTCGGTGGCGCGAGCCAACGCGACATTGCCAATCTCGATCATGCCGCGAAGTTCGCGGCCTCGGTCAATTCCAAGGGGCTGCGGAGCGCTGCCGCGATTTCCGTGCGCAACGGCTCCATTCACATCGGCGCCGTCAACAGCGCCAGCGTCAACGGACGGCTGACCGCGCGCAGCAGGACCACGACGCCGAGCAATATCACGGTCGTGGCCGGCAACCAGGCCGAACTCGGCAAGAATGCGCGCTTGAGCACGGCGAGCAGGACTGCGGATGCCGGCGGCGTCCTCGTCAAGGCCGGCAACGACGTGACGGTGAAGACCGGCGCGAAGATCGATGCCAGCTCGAAAACCGGCAATGCGGGCCTGGTCGAGCTGAGCGGAAACGGCGTCATCGACGTCGGCACCGGCGTTACGATCAACCTTGCCGCACCGAACGGCCGGGCCGGCACGCTGCTGATCGACCCAACCGATGTGGTGATCGGCGACGCCAGCCAGGGCGACGTCGGCGTAACCCTCGGCAACACGTCCGTCGCCAACGCCATCGCGGCGCTCAGCGCTGGTGGCACCTATCTGGTTCAGGCCGACAATTCGGTCACACTGGCGGCGCATGCGGTGATCGATGCCCGCAACCTCGACGCCACCAAGACTCATTCCGTCGGCAACGCCATCAATGTCGAGATCGACGCGCCGACCATCAGCATCGTCAACGGAGCGAAGATTCTCGCCCAGGCGATCAATGTTGGTGGAACGAACTACGCCAGCGGCAGTGTCACGTTGACCGCGACGGCGACTGATACCAAGCTCTCGGGCCAGGCCACCGCGACCACAGGAATCACCATCGACGGCCAGATCACCGGCGGCGACATCTCGATTGGTGCGACCTCGACGGCGACATCGAGCTTCACCAGCTCGGTGCCCGGCCTCTTCACGCTGGTCGGCACCACGCTTGCAGCCTCGCTGCTCGGCCTCAACGGCGGCTATGTGGCCGCGAGCGCCACGGCGACGGTCAACATCAACAGCCACGCCAACATCAACGGCATCGGCAACGTCGACATCAAGTCGCACGGTTCGGAAACGGCGCAGGATCCGGCGCTGGCGAGCACCTTGCTCGGCGGCTCGCCGATCGGAGCCGCCGCCGTCGTCGGCAAGCTCGACGGCAACGTCACCACCAACGTGGCCTCCGGCGCCACGATCAGCGCGGGCGGCAACCTCAACATCCACGCCATCAACGACGCCACGCTGAACGTGACTGCGGTCGCGGCGACGTCCAGCGCGCAGTTCGTCGCGACAGTTGCCTATTCCACCGGCTCGGTCTCGACCACCGCCAATGTCGCGACCGGCGCGAACCTTTCCGTCGGTAACGTGATTGCATCCGGCAACGCGCTGACGGTGCGTGCGATCAACAACAACTCGTTCGCGACCAGTGCCACCGCGGTCGGGCTGAGCACGCCAAACGCGAGCGGCGGCATCGGCGGGGCGCTCGCCATCAGCGACGTCACCACGTCGGCCACCGCAAAGCTTGGCGCGTCCCTGGGCACCAGCACGTCGTCCCGGATGAACGGCTCTGTGATGGTCGAGGCGACGTCGAACACCACGAGCAACTCGACCATGGCTTCGACCATCGTCGGTACACCGGCCGTGATCGGCGCGATCCAGGATTTCATGGTCTCCACGGCCAGCCCGGGTTCGATCATCGCTCAGCATATGATCCCGCTGATGCCGGTGAATTTCAATTTGAAGGCCGCCGCCGCGCTGTCGCTGGCCAACAGCACCGAAAACGCCACCGCGTCGATCGGCCAGAATCCGAGCGGCGGCGCACCGAACCTCTATGTCAGTGGCAACGTCGCCGTCGTCAGCACCCTCGTCGACCGCGGCGTGCGCAGCAACGCCACGGCTTCCGCGATCGCCTCGGACCCGACGAGCGGCGAGGGGGTCGCGATCAGCGCCGCGGTCGCATGGGGCAACTTCAATCACAATTCGAACGCCTATGTCGGCGGCGGTACCGTGATCAATGCGGCCAACATCGCTGTCGACGCCAGCACCTGGATGCCGATCACCAATACCTGGCTGAAGTGGGACGGATTGACCGAGGTTCTCAGCCACCTCAACGGCAATCTCGGCGTCGGCGGCAACATCCTGACCAGCTATGCCAACGCCACGGCCGACGCGGGCGATACCGCCGCCGTGGCCGGCTCGGTGAACCATTTCGTCGTGAACAACGATACGACGGCGTGGGTGGCCAGCGGCGCCAGCCTGACCGCGACATGCACGGCGGCTTGCGGCAGCAGCTGGTCCGCGACGGCGAACAACGGGGACGTCCACACTTACGACGCCAGCATCCAGATCGCGGCGACGACGACGACGGCGTCGATCGACGCCGCCGGCAATGTCGGTACACTCGGCTTCCTGCCCGGCAACACCTCCGGCGGCTCCTCGGTGGGCGGATCGCTCAATTTCGTCCAGTTCAACACCAGCACGATCGCCGGCGTTTCGGAGAGTGCATCGCTGCGGGCGGCGGACGATATCGCCGTCAACGCGATCACCTCGGATCAGTTCGTCGCGGTCGCGCCGTCGTCCGGAAAGGCCGGCGGCGCGCTGGCTCTGAACGGCATCACCTCGCTCGGCTTCCTCAACAACACGACGCACGCCTCGATCTCCAGCCAGGCCAGCGTCTTTTCTCCGACGCTCAACGTCCTGGCGCAGCAGGATCTCTCGGTCGTGACGATCGCAGGCGCGGCCAATGTCGGCGGCGGTTCGGCGGTTGGATTGTCCGTTGCCTATCTGGGCGCGAATATGGATACGTCCGCCTATATCGGCGACAACCATTCCGACATCCGGCCCGGTCCGTTCAGCAGCAACGATCCGTTTGCCGGCAACGGCGGCGGAAGCGGCTCGGTCAACGCCGACAACCTCACGATCAGCGCCACCACCTCTGGCCGAATCACGTCCGCGGCCGTCGCGGCTTCGATTAGCGAGCCGTCATTGTCCAGCTTCGCCGACAAGGCGAACGCCGCCGGTGCCGCCGCGACTGGCGGGCCGGCTGGGATTGCGCTGGCTGCAAACAAGATCAGCTCGGGCTCGGGATCGAGCACGAGCGGCTTCACCATGGACCTTGCGGGCAGTTCGTCCGTGAGCGACGTCTCGCTCGGGACCAGTGCTTATATAAAGAATACGTCGGTCAACAAATTCACCACGGCGACCGCGGTGAACACGAATACGATCGTGCAGGCGCTCAACGACACGATCCTCAGCAACGGCTCCGGCTCCGCCGCGGCCAACATGTCGGGCGGGTCGTCTCAGGGAGCCGCGATCGGCGCCGCTATCGCGGCTGCGATGTCCAACAATGCCACGCTCGCCTATATCTCCGGCACCACGATGCAGAACCAGATGTCTGTGACGGTGCAGGCACTTAATGGCGGGTCGGAAACCGTCGTCGCCCTCGGCGTGGCCGGCGGAACGTCAGCCAATGCGCTCGCTCTGTCGGAATCTGTCGGCATCGTCACGGACAGTGCTAATGCCTATATCGAGAACTCGACGATCACAGGCTTCGCGACGGGGACCAACCGCGCGATCGAGGTCGATGCCTATCAGACCACAAACATCGCGATCGGCGGCGGTTCGCTCTATCTGTCGGGCGGCAAGGCCGGTGTCGGCATCGCGCTGACCTATGCGTCGATTGCCGATCCCTCGGGCGGTAATGCCACCGACGCGCATATCCGCAATACGTCGATCTCGAACTATGACAGCCTGCTGGTGCTGGCCGACAGCGCCAGCGTGATTGCGGCGGGTGCGGCCTCGGGCGGGGCAGGGAGCAACGCCAACGGACTTGCCGGGGCAATCGTCGTCGACGAGATTACGCCCACGACGACGGCGTATATCAGCAGCAGCGCGACGGTGAACATCAATGTCGGGCGCGTGACGGTGCTGGCGGACAGTGGCGCTGTGTCGGACCTCGATACGGCGCTCGGAAATCTGGTCAAGAAGTCGAACAGCGGTCATCTCGCATCGGACACGTGCACGGCCGCCGCCGGAAACGGCACGGCGAATTGCATAGATTTCAGCGCGGCGGCGCTCAACGGCGGCGCGGGTAACGGTCCGGGCGCCGGCATCGTCTCCGTTGCGGGCACCATCCAGGCCGGCAAGAACAATGTCGGCGCTTCGATGGTGTATGACACCATCGCGACGACGCATTCGGCCTATATCGCCAACGTCCGGATGTCGGCCCTCGGCACAGTCAGCGTAAATGCGGTCGACACCACGAAGATCCAGTCGGTCACGATCGGGTTCGGTCTGGCGAGCGGCCAGTTTGCCGGCGTCGGCGGCATGACGATCAGCTCGATCGCCAATACCGTTTCGGCGGCTATCGGCAACAACCAGTCCGACACGACGCAATCGACCGTGACGGCCTCCAACATCTCCGTCACCGCGACCGAGAATTCCAGCATCACCGGAGCCGCCGCCGTCGCTGGTGGCTCGACGCAAGGCAGCGCCGCGGGCCTGGCGCTCGTCTACAGCAGCATTGCCAATAATGTCAGCGCCGGTGTCACCGGCTCCAAGCTGACCGCCTCGGGCAGTGTCGCCGTCAACGCGAACTCGAACGCCAGCATCTCGACAGTTGCCGTGGGTATCGCGATTTCTTCGCAGATCGGCCTTGCAGGTTCGGTCGCTACCAATCTGATGGGAACCAACGTCACCGCCAGCATTGCCAGCGGGGCCGACGTCATCGCGAACAACAACGTTGCCGTGCTTGCCGGCAATAATGACAAAGCGGGTGTTTTCGCCGGCGCCGTGTCCATCAGCAAGGGCGCGGCCGGCGGCGCGGGCTCGATGGTCACGAACAAGATCACCGGCACCACCGCGGCCTATATCAGCGGGACGACAACCAAAGTGGATGCGCGCGGAACCAGCACGAGCGACGTGCTTTCGGTCAACAGCGGCACGCTCGCGCACGCGATCGATCTCGGCGGCTTCAGCGCGCCCACCGACACCACGCCCGATCTGAGCGAGACTCAGGAGAGTGTACGCGGCCTCGCCGTCGTCGCCAGCTCGCACCAGGCCGTCGTCACCAACGTCGCCACCCTGTCTGCGGGCTCGGGCATTTCCATCATGATCAATCCGATCACCAATGTGATGAGCGGATCCACCAAGGCCTATATCGACGGCGCGGCGATCGACACGCGGCTGGCAAGTTCGACGCTGGACCCGCAGATCGACGTGGCCGCCAGCAGCTTCTCCTATTCGGGCGCGTTCGGCGCCGGCGTGGTGCCGCCAACCGGGAGCGGGGGCGGCGGCGCGACCATTCTCAGCACGACGATGTCGCGTGACACCGAGGCGTACACCACCAATGCGACCGTTGGCGGCGTGCAGTCGACGAGCGCAACGGTGGGCGCCGTCACCGTGAAAGCCAATGCCGAGCAGGACGCGTCATCGATCGCGGTCGGTTTCGGCACCGGCTCGGTCGGGCTGAACGTCTTCGTCGCGACTACCGAGGCCTATGTCGACGGCGGCTCCCTCACGGCGTCGTCGCTCACGGTCAACGCCTACGACGCCACAGGTATCGCGTCGGCGAACGGCTCGGGCGCGTATGGCAGCCAGGCCGCGATCGGCGCGGCGTTCCTGGTTCAGGTCTCGGCGAACCGGACGGAGGCCTATGTCGGCGACGAGTTCCACTACCAGGGCAACGGTGCGGCGCACACGACCGCGGTCAATTTGAGCGGCGCGCTCGATGTCGAGGCAACGACGAAGAACCGCTTCCAGGCCTATTCGATCGGCGGGGCGCTTTCGACCGGCACGGCGGCGATCGCCGGCATGGCCAATATCGAGATCGCCAACAACACCACCATCGCGGGCATCTACGACACCACGCTGCAATCGCCCACGGGCGGCGCGGCCGGCGCGGTCACCATCAACGCCACCGAAGACGTCGCGATCAAGGAGATTGCCGGCGCGCTCTCGATTGCCGCCAGCGGATCCGGCGTTGGCGTTGGCGCGGCGGCCAACGTCATCGTCTTCAAGAGCCAGACCATTGCGGAAAGCCGCAACAGCAACCTCAGTTCGTCCGGCGCGATCAATGTCGGCGCGCTCAGCACCAAGGAAGTGTTGTCCTACGCAGTCACCGCCGGCATCGGCGGCAGCGTCGGCATCGGCGCAACCGTCGGCGTCATCATCGTCGGCACCAACACCGCCGATCCGGATACGCAGGGCGAGCAGACCGGCCAGCTCAACCAGGGCAACAACGGCACCCTCGCGTCGGTGAACGCGGGCACCAATTCCTCGCACGGCAGCGACGCGGTCGCGAGCGGCACATCGGGCAATCCAGGCAACGCCAACGCAAACTCGACCTACGACGTCAGCACCGTTTTGACGGGCGGCAATGACGGCGTCACCGCCCAGATCGCGGGCGGCAACGTCACCGGCACGCAGGTCAACGTCGCCGCCACCAGCGCCAACGCGACCAAGATGTTCCTGCTCGGCGCCGGCTTTGCCAAGAATCTCGGGATCGGCGCCGGCATCGGCTACACCAGCGTCAACAGCAGCGTGCTCGCCAATCTGAGCGCGATCGTTGCGGCGCCTTCCGTGACGGTCGCCGCGCGGGTCAAGGATGCCGACACCGGACCTTATTCGGGCAAGACCGTCGACAGCGAGGCGATCGCCGGCGGTGCAGCGCTCTACTTCGGCGCGGACGCGGCCGTCGCTGTCGGCAACGTCGCCAACACCGTGACAGCCCAGCTCGGCGGCTCCGTCACCGGCACGGGCGGCACCGGCGTCGCCGTCATGGCGATGGACAGCTCGACCCAGAGCGTGACCGCGGGCGGCGGCACCGGCGGCCTTGCGGCCATCGGGGTATCGATCGCCACCACGGGACGATCCAGTTCAGTCGCGGCAAAGGTGCTGTCGAACGCGACGGTGAACAGCTCGACCCTTGCGGTTGGCGCAGGCGAGGCCGGCGCAATGTCGGCGTCCGCGACCGCGGTCGCGGGGGGCATCGTCGCCGGTGACGGCGCAGTCGCGACGGCAAAGGAAAATTCGACTGTTCTGGCCGAGATCGGTTCCAGCGCATCGATCACCACCTCCGCGACCGGCGTCGGCACGCTGGTCTCGGCATCGCTCACCCCCAATCTTTCGAGCAAAGCGATTGGCGTCGCGGTCGGCGGCGGCGCCATCGGCGTGTCGGTCGCGGAATCGATGGTGACGGCCACCGTCACGGCCGATGTCGGCGACAACACCAGCTTCTCGGGCGGTGCGCTCGCCGTGACCGCGATGGCGCTGGTTCCGACGAGCGGCACGACGACCTACGCCTGGTCGCTCGCTGGCGGCGGTGGCTCGCTGATCGGTGCACAGGGCAGCTACGCCAGGGCGTCCGAGAACGCGACGGTGAGCGCGTATGGCGGCACCGGGATTACGCTTCCCAACGCCGACGTGGTCATCACGGCCCAGAACGACAGCAGCCAATACGCCCAGGCAACCGGCCTTTCGACCGGCTTCCTGGCAGTGGGTGCGACGGTCGCCCAGACGTCGTCGAGCGCGCACACTTACGCTTATCTGGGCGCCCCCGACGATATGGACGCGACCCATCTGAATCACGCCGACTACACCGGCATCCTCCAGATCACGGCGACCGGCAAGGACATCAACGTCTCCAACGCGACCGTTGGCGCGGGTGGCACTTATGCCGGCGCTGCCGCGGTCGCAACGACCAGCTCGACCGCGGTGACCAATGCGCGGTTCGACGGCGGCGCAACGGATGACACGCTGTTCTTCGGCGGCCTCAACATCCAGGCCAAGCACACCACGAACTATGCCGCCAGCGGCGATGCGTACCAGGCGTCCACGGCCGGCGTCTCCGGAGGCAGCGCGCAGAACGACGTCAACGCGACCACCACCGTCGACATTGGACCTCATCTGATCATCAACTCGGCCGGCGGCGACATGGTCGTCATCGCCAACGACATCGTCAACCAGGCTGGTGGCGGCGCGCGGTCGGGCTCCGGTGGCGTGTTCGCGGGTGCTGCGGCACTGAGCAACACGCATGTCACCCAGACCGTCACCACCAATATCGGCGCCGGGACGGTGCTGAGCCTCAACGGCGATCCGCGGACATCGGCGGCGGTGATCAACATCGAGGCCTACAACACGCTCAATACCAACGACACGGCGAGCCTGGCCACAGCCGCGTTCTTCGCCGGCGGCGGCGCCGAATCCAACATGACGGCGAACGCCACGCTCGCGGTCAACATCAATGCCCGCGAACTCTTCAGCGCCGGCAAGATCTATATCGGCACGGCTGCGAAGATGGCGGCGTCCAACAACGCCAATGCCAGTCTCTACGGCGCGATCGCCGGCGTCGGCGCCAGCACCAACAGCTGGGTTCACGCCAACCAGGCCGTCAACGTCGGCAACAACGCCAAGGTCGAGGCCTGGGGCCAGATCAACATCTATGCCGGCATGTCGGGCGACACCATCATCTTCAGCAGCGTTCAGGCTACCGCGACGACGGTCGTCTACAACAACACCGCGATTCCGATCTCCACGCTCTACCGCGGCACGGCCAATGCCGATGACACCACGAGCCTGACGCTCGCCAACATCTCGACCGTGCTCGGCGTCCAGAACATTTCCCTGGGAGCGACCCAGGGACAGGTCACCGCCTCCGGCAACGGCAGCAACTACAATCCGTATCTGGACATCTTCAGCGCCAAGAACAGCGACAACCACAGCCATACCAGCGGAACCGGCGACGTCGCACTCAATGGCCTGGTGGTAGCGGGCATCAACAACGATATCACCATTACGATCGACGTTGGTGCGGGCGCACCGACCGCGAGCACGACGAGTCCTTACTCGTCACTGCTGTCCGGCGGTTCGTCGACGCCCACCCTCGAATATGTCGCCGACGTCGATCACTTCAACCCGATGATGAGCTGGAACCACCAGGTGGTCCAGTACACCATCGTCGGCGGCTTCAATCCCTACCAGAGCGTCGTCAACCAGCTCGCCACGCTGACCGGCCTGACCGAGACGCAGATCCGCTCGCAGCTCGCGGCGGCGACGCCTGCCGCGCCTGCCACGATGTCGCCGTCAGGCACCGATCCGACCGGCGACTTCCAGCGCCAGATCAACGCGTTGATCCAGCAGGCACCGTATACCTCCGATGCCGCCGGCAACGCCTTCGCGTTCGGCGATATGCTGGTGTCCGCCGGCAACGTCTCGATCCTGGCGCAGAAGCTGACCGGAAACAGCGGCACGAATCCGATTGCGCCGGCGGTCATCGCGCGCAGTTCGCCGATGATCAAGATCGAGAACAGGGGTCTCGACTTCATGGACCTGGCCAACCTCACGGTCACCAATATCACCGGAGGAAACATCACCTATCGCCAGATCGACCATGTCGACCCGGATTCGCACTCCAATGTGACCTTCACCGCCACGCCGAGCGCGACGCCGATCATCGACATCTCGGCCACCTACAACCGCCTGGATCCCTCCAGCGGACTCGGCGTCGACCAGAACGGCAACCAGCTGACCCGCACGCCCGACATCTATTTCGACGGCGTCGTCAACAACGAGAACGGCCTGCTCAAGATCACCAACAATCTCGGCAGCATCGTCGCGTCGCAGTCGCTCAACGCCGCGACTGTCCAGATGGTGGCGCCCAACGGCTCGTTCGTCTTCCTCGGCGGCATCGGCAGCTTCTACACCTCCAACCACGATGTTCTCTCGCAATGGTCGGGTGTCGAATTCAAGCCGGGTGATAACGACACGCTGACGGCGGTGATGGCGGCGGCGACCTATCTCGGCGCCTATGGCGATTACGCGAACAGCCCGCATATCGGCGCGGGCGGCGGTCACCCGTATTCCTACTATTGCTGCGTCGACGGCAATAACGGCGTTCAGCAAACGGCGAGCAACAGCACCATCTTCACCGCGCGCATGCTGGATCTGTATTACGACGGCCTGTCGCTCTATTCGGCGATCTTCCTGCCGATGGGCCAGGGTGCGCCCGGCGCCGGTAACCCGAACGTCGGCGGCGTGCCTAACGCTGCTACGCTCGCGATCATGGAGGGCCCGACGGCTCAGACCATCTCCACCGCGCCGTGGGAGCGAAATACCTATACCGGGCAAGGCGTCTACAGCAACTCGACCTACGATTACACCACGACCTCGACAGACGCACAGGGCAACACCACCACCACCAACCACACGGCTACGTATTACTCACCGTTCAATTGCGCGGGGTGCTCTGCCTACTTCCAGGTCGTCAATATCCAGCCCGACGTGATCACGCCGAAGACCGCGTCTTCGAACTCAGCCGCGAACTCGAGCACGGGGACCAACCCGCCGGCTAACGCGCCCTTCATCTTCGGCAAGGCGATCATCATCTCGGCGGGGGTCATCAACATCAACGGCACCATCCAGAGCGGCACGAGCAGCGATTACTCGGTCGATATCGGCGGCTCCACGTTGACCGCCATCAACGACCTCAAGAGCCGCAATGCGGGCGCGGACTTTGCCCAGGCTCAGGTCAACGCCCGGAATGGCAGCTATTACGACATCACGGCGTCTGCGACGACGGAAGCTGCCGGCGACATCAAGATCGGCGTGAAGTACAACGCTCTCACCGACCAGATCCTCGTGAACGGCGTGGTGCAGGGCTCGGGCGGCTACGTCTATCTGAACGGCAGGATCATCTCGACCTCGACCCAGGACGGTGTCTCCCAAGGCACGATCGCGGTCAAAGGTGGCGCCGGCTCGATCACGGTCAACAACACGACCGGTCTGCAGCTCGTCACCAACACCATCAATACCGGCGTCAGCGCGCCGAGCGTGATCGAGATCGTCGATCAGCTCAAGCAGCAGACGACGTGGTACGTCTACAATCCGTCCGCTGCGGGCGGCCAGCAGGTGTCGACGTATCAAACGAGCGGGGTCAATGCGAGCCACTATACCGACACGATGCTGACCGGCCTCAGCGGCACGGCAGGCATCCAGTACGCGACCAAGGCAAACATGTTCTACCAGTGGGTCGATACGGCTACGCTGGATCGTCCGACCAGCTCGACGCAGTTCGACTACGGATGGCACTACACGCCCAACTCGGCGACCGGGCAGAACTGGACCCGCACCATCAGCCTGGTTTCGGACGTGCAGCAGGCCCAGGGCGGCGGCGGCAGCACTGGCCCACAGACCTCGAACTTCCAGGAAGTCGTCACCGCAACCGGTTCCTATCACACCGGTGGCGGCAACACCCATCCCGAGAAGTGCTGCGGCACGGACAACCAATACAATTGGTACCAGAATATCTATGATCACCTGACCTTGACGCTGACCAATACGGTCAAGGCGTCGAACCCGATCAACATCTCGTTCAGCGGCGGCGGTAACAGCACGGTTCTGGTCACGTCCAACTCCGGCATCGTCGTCAACGGTCCGATCAACAACCTCTCGGGCACGACGACGGTCAGCGCCACGGGGGCCAATTCGGCTATCACCAGCGGCACGAACGCGAATAACCCGATGATATCGGGCCGGAGCGTCATTCTCTCGGCGGATGGCGGCATCGGCACGATCGGCGCGAATGGTGTTCCCGTCCAGGTGCAGGTCTATGGCGGCAGCCTGACGGCCAGTTCGATCGACCACGACATCGCGATCGCGGCCGTCGGCTCGCTTTCGATCAACCAGGTGAAGGTGAATTCGGCAGGAAGCACGCCGCAGGGCAGCGTCTTTATCTCGGCGACCGGCGACATCAACTCGGCCTCGCCCTACGACGTCGCCAACCCCGTCGTGATCGGCAAGAACGTCGAGATCAACTCCACCGCCGGCGCGATCGGCGCGACGAGCGCCGTCATCAACGGCGCGAGCACCCTGACCAATATCAATCCGCTGGTGATCCAGGCGACGGGCACGACGCAGGCCGGCGGCACCGTCGACGGCGGGGTTCTCGACAGCGCATCGGCGACCGGCACCTACATCGTGCAGTCCAAGGGCGACCTGCGTCTCGGCACGGTCCAGTCGAGCGGCGGCCCGGTGTTCCTCGAGGCGGCCGGCTCGGACGGCAACCAGGCCAGCATCCTGAACGGAAGGGGGGCGGTTGGTCTCACCCAGGCGCAGAGCCAGCATCTCCAGGACGTCTGGACCAGCCTCGACCTGCTCAGCGGCAACGCCGCCACCAACGCCGTCAACAGCTACCAGTCGATGGTGACGTCGGCCTATAACGACTACTTCCAGCTCAAGAACATCGCCTTCGCGAACGGCAGCACCTACAACCCGACTTCGGTGGGATTGACGGTGCTGCGGGCGCAGGTGGCGGCCAAGCTCGGCATCGATCCCGCAAACGTCTCGACGACGGACATGAAGGTCGAGGCCACGACGCGGTTCCTGAGGGACCAGTTCCTGCTCGGCAAGATCACGACCGACGAGCTCAAGACGTCACTGACGACATTGCTCGGCACGGCACCGGCAGATCCGCTGGGGACCGTGTTCGGCAGTTCGTTGTCGTCGACGCTGTTCACGAAGCTGTTCGACGGCGTAACGACAGCCAATCAGCGCCTACCGAGCAATACGGCGCTGCAAACGGCGCTGAACACTTACAATGCGAACTACGCCTATGCGCTCGCGTCGACCGAGCGGGTCTACGGCATCATCACCGCGGGCGCGCAGTGGACGCAGAGCCAGCTCGCCTACACCGTGTCGTCGTCGGCCGTCGGCGCGGCGCCGCCGCCGATCGACGAGAACGTCGTGGCCAATGTCAGCGCCAACCAGATCATGCTCTACGCGCCGCACGGCTCGGTCGGCAATTCGGCAGCGCCTCAGACGTTCACGTTCACCAGCGTCGATTCCTCGTCGCTGACGCCGGCGCAGAGGGGATTGCTCGCGACGGCCGGTCCGGGTCAGCTCACCGTCGGCGCGGTCACGGATCCGACCACCCACGTCGTGACCTATACGGTCAGCCTGTCGCAGCAGAACCTGGTCGTTGTCGACAACCCGATCGCGATCTCGGCCAAGGCGCTGACCAACATCTATCTCGGCAGCAAGAACAGCCTCACGCTCGGCGGCATCACCGCGAATTACGGCCCGATCGCGGCCGCGCAGGCCAACGGCATCGAGGTGACCGGCCGCGGGGACGTCAAGCTCGACGCCGTGACCAGCATCACCGCCGCCGCCGGCGTGACCGGTACGCCGGTGATCTCCGGCGATATCGGCAATCTGACTCTGATCGCCGAGCACGGCAATGTCGGTGCCCCCGGCGCTGCCGGAAGCAATCCCGCGACCAACGCGAACGCGATCCAGATCGCCTTCGCCGACCCGGCCAACGACCAGCTCGACCAGGTCTCGTCGGCGCAGGGCATCTATGTGAAGCAGACCACCGGCGATCTCATCCTCGGCAACATCGCTGCCGGGAATGCAATCCAGCTCGCGGCGACCGGCAGCATCTACGCCGAGTCCGGCTTCACGGACCGTACCGCGATCCATATTCTCGGCACCGACCTCGATTTGCGCGCCGCCGGCAGCATCGGCTTCAACGGCTCGACCTTCCAGCCGGTGCAGGTGAATATCTCCGGCGCCGTGACCGGCTCGGCGGTCGGCGATCTCAGCATCCTCGCGGTCACCGGCGATCTCGTGATCGGCACCAACGGCGCCTATGGGACGCTGACATCCGGCGGCGCACTGACGCTGAACGTTGCGCGCGGCGCGCTCACCATCAATGCCGACCTCGCCAGCGGCGGCCTGATGCAGCTCCTCGCCAACCGTGGCATGACCTTCGCGGCCGGCACCGGCACGGCGCCGGTGGTTGCGACCAGCAGCGCCGGCGGGGTGACGCTGGTAGCCGCGACACTGTCGATGGGAGCTTACTCCGCCATCAACGGGGCCGGCGTGATCTCCGTGACCACCACCGGCGACGCGACCATCGGCCAGCTGAATTCGTCGCTGTCCTATGCGGCGGCCTCGAACGCGCCTTCGATCATCGTCACCGCTGGCGGCGTTGCCTCGCTCGGAGCGATCATCGACAATGGCGACGGCCAGACCAAATTCGTCGCGGCCGGCTCGGGCGCCGAAGTTTCGCTGAGCGCGTCCAACGGCATCGGCACCGCGGCGAGCCGGTTCATCCTCAGTGCCGCGCGGCTGTCGGCAAGCACGAGTGCCGGGGACATCTATCTGAAGTCTCTGACCGACACCGAGGCGAGCCTGCTCTCGGCGGTCAAGGGCAGCGTGGACATCCTCGGCACCGGCGGCCTGACGCTCGACCAGGTGCTGGCAGGTACGGATGCAGGCGCAAGCGGCACCTTCAGCGCCGTCGCGAACAACGGCAGCATCGTCATCGGCACCGCCGACAGCAGCGGCTCGCAGACGGTCCATGCCACCCAGAACGTGACGTTCAAGTCGCTCACGTCCACCGGCTACAGCGGCGATGCCGGCGGCATCAACGTCAATGCGGACAACGGCTTCATCCTGGCGCAGACGGTGATGTCGGGCGGCGTGACGACGCTCGGCTCGGTCTCCGCCCACGGCTCGGCAAGGCTGATCGCGGCGGGCAGCAACACCGGTCATAACCTCACGGCGACGACCGGCACCGCGGTCCTGAGCGGCACCGTGGTCCATTGGGATAACCTCACGGCCGGCGGCACACTCGACGTCACCGCGACTGCCGGGGGGATTACCGTTGGCACCGCCATCAGCGGCGGCACACAGACCTTGCACGCCGTCAACGACATCGTCTTCAGCCAGCTCACCACGACAGGCATCCCGGGCGACGCCGGCGACCTCAACGTCAAGTCCGACACCGGCTCGCTCCGTGGCGGATCGATCTCGGCCAGCGGAGATACGCATTTCGATGTGGCCGGATCGGTCTCGCTCGACCGGGTCAGCGGCAATGTGATCAAGCTGACTTCATCGGGCGACCTGACCATCGATTGGGTCAGCGTGGTCAGGGAGCTCGATCTCGCCGCCGATACCATCAACGTCAAGGGCGAGCAGGTCCGCTCGAACCCGTCGGTTCCGCTGATCATGAACATCACCGGCCATAACGGCGGCGTCGCGACTTCGGCCAATATCTCGATCGATCCGGACAGCATCATCATCAACCAGTTCAAGGTGGTGGACGCGAACTTCTGGACTGATGCGCACGCGGTCGCGATCCTGAACGGCTATGTCCCAGGCCAGTTGATGCTGACCACAGCAACCCAGCAGGTGCTGCTCAACAACCGTACGCCCGCGCCGTCCAACTGGCCGTCGCTCCAACTCTACCAGCCGGGTGGCGTGTTCACGATGAGCCAGGTCGGGAATGCCAATGTTAGCAACGCCTATGTGGTGTTCTACACCGGCAACGTCTCCGCGACCGTCACCAATTACGGGCCGACCCACACCTGCTGCAACGACTTCACCGGCGCCAGCATGGTGCGCAACATCTCGGTCGACGGCGAGGGCACCGAGAACATCGAGACCTGGCTCGCGAAGAAGGACGGGGGGACGTTCTACCTGCTCGGTCTCTCCGGCAAGGCGCGGCTCGATGCGCTGCTGACGCCGCGGCCGGTCGAGACCATCGGCTCTGGTCCCGCCGTCAACATCGAGGGACTGAGCGACATGCGCAAGCTGCGCCGGCAGGGTCAGCGCGTGGGACGCGCCGGCTGGAAGGACGCGGCGATTGAGGCGACGAAGCCGGCCATCGGCCGTCTCGCACAGGCATGGTAACGGGACTCGGGATGCGGATTTGGGGGGCAGCGTTAGGGATTGGGCTAGCAGCTAGCTGGATCGCTCCTGCGCGCGCGCAGGTGCCCTCGATCAATCCCGGCGTGATCCAGAACGACGTCGACCGGCAACGCCGGCAGCTCGAACAGCAGAGCGCGCCGCCCAAGCTCAACGGGCCGGCGGTGATTGGCGGCGAGCGGGAGAAGTCCCAGCTCCTGAAGCCGGGCGGGCCGAAATTCCGCCTGCGCAAGGTCGAGTTCGACGCCTCCAAGTTCATCACGCCGGCCGAGCTCGATGAGATCGCGAAGAAGTACGTCGGCACGAACGTCGACATCGCCTCGCTGCTGCAGCTCGTCGCCGACATCAACGCCATCTATACCGAGCGCGGCATCGTCACGGGCATCGCGACGCTGCCCGAGCAGGATGCCAAGGGCGGCATCGTCCGCGTCAAGCTGACCGAAGGCCGGCTGCAGAAGACGACCATCGAGGGCAACAAACAGACCCGCACCGAATACATCCTTCAGCGCGTGAAGGAGCCCGAAGGCGAGGTCCTCGACGTTCCCAAACTCAATCGCGACGTGATCTGGTTCAACCGAACCAACGACGTGCAGATCAAGGCGCTGCTGCAGCCCGGCACGAGCTTCGGCCTGACCGATCTCCAGTTCGCCGTGATCGAGCCTCCGGTCGACACCTTGCAGCTCTTCACCGACAACCAGGGCGCGGAAAACACCGGGCGTTGGGAGGGTGGGGCCTTCTACAAGCGCCACGGCCTGTTCGGCGTCGACGACCGCCTGACCTTCTACGGCGTTCGTTCCGACGGCAATCTCAACGGCAATGTCGCCTACAGCATCCCGGTCAATCCCTGGGGCGGCCGCGCCGGCGTCAGCTATACCGAAGGCAAGATCAAGATCATCCAGGGACCGTTCGTCGCGCTCGACGTCACCGGACGCTCGAGCCAGGCCGCGGTCAATTTCAGCCAGCCGGTCTGGGTGACGCAGAACTGGCTGGTGCTGCTCAACGCCGCGGAGACCGAGGGCAAGACGGTCAGCCGCTTCGCCACCGTCGCCGTGACTCAGGATCATTACGACAAGGCCACGGCGGGCCTCTCGGTGACCAATTCCGGCAACACCTATTCGATCACGGTCTCGCCGGCGGTGAACTACATCACGTGGCAAGACCACGTGCTCGGCAATAATCGCACGTTCAACACCTATACCGGCTCGATGTTCGCGACCAGCGCCGCAGGGCCTGCAAATTTCAGCACCAATGTGCTGGCGAGCTGGCAGTACACACAGGAGAAGCTGCTGCCGGGCGACCAGATCTTCTCGATCGGCGGTCCCACCACCGTGCGCGGTTATCCCTCCAACTCGGCATCCGGTGACAGCGGCTATTATTTCAACGCCGAGCTGCACTACAATTGGTCGCAATGGCTCAGGGGTTTCGACACCTACATCTTCACCGACTGGGGTGCGGTGTATTCGACGTTCCCCGGGATCACCGAGTTGGGCTCGGTCGGCATCGGCTTCTCCTGGACCTACGCCTCGTTCATGACGTTCGAGGCGAATTACGCGACGCCGTTGAAGATGGCTGTCTCGACCCAGAACCATTACGAGGCCTATGGCCGCGTCATCTTCCGGCCGTTGTTGATGTTCCAGAAGCAGGAAAGTCCGGCGCCTGTCGCGGCAGTAGCCGGCAGGAGCAAGTCGTAGCTGAAGCTCTCTCCGTCGTCTTTGCGAGGAGCTCTTGCGACGAAGCAATCCAGACTGCTTCGGCGGCAAGATTCTGGATTGCTTCGCTGCGCTCGCAATGACAGGCGATGGACTGCGATGCGGTCTGATTAACGCCGCAACGTAAATTCTTCCGCGCCGCGCCGCTGCTCCCACTTCGCCTGTTCCAGCTCGGGCCGGTCGCATTCGACCTCCGGATAGCCAATGCAGAGATAGGCGATGAACTTCCAGGTGTCCGGGACGTCGAGAATGGCATGGATGCGATCTGGATGGAGGATCGATACCCAGCCAAGCCCGATGCCCTCGGCGCGCGCGGCGAGCCACATCGCGGTGATCGCCGCGACCACGGAATATTCCGTCGTCTCCGGCATTGTCGCGCGGCCGAGGCCGTGACCGACGTCGCTGGCCTTGTCCGCGAACACGGCGAGGTGGCCGGGAGCCTGTTCGAGACCCGACAGCTTCAGTGTGGCATAGCGCGCTGCGCGCTCACCGGCGTAGGCATTCAGCGCATCGGCGTTGCACGTTTTGAAGTCGTCGATCACGGCGCGGCGTAGCGCGGCATCATCGACGATGACGAAGCGCCAGGGCTGGCTGAGGCCCACCGAGGGTGAGAGACAGGCCGTCTCGATCAGACGATCGATGGCGTCGGCCGGCAACGGATCACTCCGAAAGCGGCGCACGTCGCGGCGCCACACGAACAGCTCGCGCAAGTGTTGACGGAAGGTGTCGTCGAATTCGACCATCGCATCACCCTCCGATCTGGAAAGCTGCGGCAACCAGCAGGATCAGGATCTCGCCGGTCTGCTCGAATGCGCCGAGGATGTCGCCGGTCTGCCCGCCAATCTGGCGGATGGCAAGTCGCGCCAGCATCAGGCCGGCGAGGGAGAGCAGGATCAGGCTCACCAGCGCCTTGCCCGGCCCAAGCGCGAGCGTGAGCGCGAGGGTTCCAACAACGAATGCGATCGCGATGCTGCGGCCCGGCGGTGATCCGGTGCTCGCCGACAGGCCGTCAGGTCGCGCAGGCGCGACCTGCGACATGAAGGCCGGCAAGCCCGCGCGGGCCGCTGTATGCGCAGCGCACAGCGCGAGCGCGACGGCCCACGGATTGGCGATCGCCGCGAGCGCGCTCCAGCGCAGGCCGAACGACAGGATCAGCGCGCAGACGCCATAGGTGCCGATCCGGCTGTCGCGCATGATCTCGAGCTTGCGCTCGCGCGTGCGGCCGCCGCCGAGCCCGTCGGCAGTATCGGCAAGGCCGTCCTCGTGCAGCGCGCCGGTGATGAGGGCGGTCGCGGCCAGCGCGAGCAAGGCGGCGAGGCTCGATGTCAGTCCGAACCGGCTGGAAATCGCATAAACCAAAGCGCCGGCAAGGCCGACCACCAGTCCCGCAACGGGAAGCGCCCAGGTCGCGCGCGCGATGGCGCCGTCGCCGGCTGGCTCCGACGATGCCACCGGCAGGATCGTGACAAAGGACGCCGCGATCCTGAGATCGGCGATGAGATCCCGCAGAAGCTCGGCGCGCGGCATCATTTCAGTTTCATCGGCAGGCCGGCGACGACGAACTCGACCTCGTCGGCGACATCAGCGATGGTCTGGTTCATGATCCCGGCGGCGTCGCGAAAGCTGCGCGCCAGCGCGTTGTCGGGCACGATACCGAGGCCGACTTCATTGGTGACAAGGACGACGGGGCTCTTCAGGCGGAGCAGGGCGGCGGCGAGCTCGCTCACCTCGCGCTCCCAGTCGCGCTCCGCATGCATGAGGTTGGAGAGCCACAGCGTCAGGCAGTCGACCAGCCTTGCGCCGCCGCCATCAGTTGCGAGCAGCGACTCGACGAGATCGAGCGGCACTTCGCGTTCGATCCAGTCGGTTCCGCGGCGCGCGCGATGCATGGCAATACGCGTCTCCATTTCCGCATCGAGCGCCTCGGCCGTTGCGACATAGACCGGCTGCCCGGGAAAGGCGCGCGTGCGCGTTTCCGCACGTTTGCTCTTGCCGGACCGTGCTCCGCCGGTGATCAAAATGACGGCCATGAAGTCTCCTGTCGGCCAGCACTAATCACCAAACTTGGGCAAAGACAAAGCCGAAATCCGCCGGCCGGGGGCTTGCGCTCCGGCTGGGGTTTGCGCAACAGGGGCGGGACAGGAGGCGTGCGTGGGTTTTGCCGGTGCGATGGTCGTGGCGATGGCGGTGGATGCCCTGTTGGGCTGGCCGTCGCGGTTGTTCGCGCGGATCGGCCATCCCGTCACCTGGCTGGGCTGGCTGATTTCTGCCATCGACGCTGCCTGGAATCGACCGTCTGATCCGCCGGCATTTCGCCGTGCCGCTGGTCTCGCCGGTGCGCTCCTGGTGATCGCGCTCTCCGTCGCGCTCGGCTGGACGCTTCAGTCCTTGCTTCCCTTGGGCTGGATCCAGATCGTGCTGGTCGGCGTCCTCGCCTGGCCGCTGGTCGCCCTGCGCTCCTTGCACGACCACGTTGCTGCCGTCGCAAACCCGATGCGAGCGGGTGACATCGCCGCCGCCCGAGACGCGGTCTCGCGCATCGTTGGCCGCGATCCCCTGACGCTCGACGAGGCCGGGATCGCGCGTGCGGCGATCGAGAGCCTCGCGGAGAATGCCTCCGACGGCATCGTCGCACCGGTGTTCTGGGGCGCGCTGTTCGGTCTTCCCGGCATTTTGGGCTACAAGGCGATCAACACGCTGGACTCCATGATCGGCCATCGCTCCGAACGGCACGAAGCCTTCGGCTGGGCCGCGGCGCGCATCGACGATGTCGCCAATTTCATTCCGGCGCGGCTGACCGGATTTCTGTTCGTGCTGCTGGCGCCACGGCGATCCGAGGCGCTGTCGTGCATGACGCGGGACGCACGCCGTCATCGTTCGCCCAATGCCGGCTGGCCGGAAGCCGCCATGGCGGGTGCGCTCGGCGTGCGGCTCAGCGGTCCGCGGGTCTATCACGGCAGCACCACCAACGAGCCCTGGTTGAATCAAGGTGCGCGCGATCCGCTTGCCGCCGACATCGATCGGGGATTGACGGTTTACCGCCGCGCCATGCTGCTGCTCGCCGGCCTCCTTGCGATCCTGGCCTTCGCGTGAAAGAACAGCGCATGCGCGAGCACGGTGGAAATCTCGATCAGGCCCAGCAGCGCTTCGGCGGTCGCGCGGAGGACTGGATCGATCTGTCGACCGGGATCAACCGCCTGCCTTATCCCGTGGGCGAGGTGAGCTCGCGCGCGTGGAGCGCGTTGCCGTCGCGCGCCGAGATCGAGGCGCTGCATCGGGCGGCGCGGCACGCTTACCGCACGAGCGCGGCGGTCGTCGCGCTTGGCGGCGCACAGGCCGCAATTCAATTGCTGCCGCAACTCGCACCACCCGGCCGCGCGCGCATCCTCGCGCCGACCTACAACGAATATGCCGGGGTCCTCTCGGCCGCGGGCTGGGAGGTCCAGGAGGTCGCGGAGCTCGACGCGCTGGCGGGCGCCGACCTCGCCATTGTCATCAATCCCAACAATCCCGACGGCCGATGCCACACACCAAGGGATTTGCTGGCGCTGCTGCCACGCGTGGGCCGTCTCGTCATCGACGAGAGTTTTGCCGATGTGGCCCCGCAGCTGTCACTTGCATCCGAGGACCGGCCGGGGCTGCTGATCCTGCGCTCCTTCGGAAAGTTTTACGGCCTTGCCGGCCTGCGGCTCGGCTTCGCGCTCGGCAATTCGTCCGACATCGCCAAGCTTGCGGCGATGTCGGGACCTTGGCCGGTCTCGGGAGCGGCAATCGCGATCGGTTGCCGCGCTCTGCATGACGATGCCTGGGCCGAGGCCACGTCCGTGCGGCTCGCGCGTGACTGCGCTCGCCTCGATGGCATGGTGCAGGCGCAAGGCTGGACGGTCATTGGCGGGACGCAGCTGTTTCGTCTCTACGCGACGCCTGACGCGCTTGCCGCGCAGGAGAAGCTGGCGCGTCGCCATATCTGGTCGCGCGTGTTCGCGCGAGAGCCGACATGGCTACGCCTCGGACTTCCGGGCGGCGAACCCGAATGGACGCGCCTGGCCGAGGCTCTAGCGCGCTAGCGCGAGCAGGCCTTCGACGTCGAGATGGCCTTCGATGTGATCGGCAAGGGCATCGAGCGCGCTCTCGACCCTGGCGTGATAGGGCTCGTCGCCGGCAGGAATGTCGAGCTTCGCCAAAAACGCCTTGCGGAACTCATCGGACGTGAACAGGCCATGCAGATAGCTGCCCTGCACGCGTCCGTCGCGCGAGATCGCGCCCTCCGGTTCGCCGTTCAGCTTTGCGAATGGCCGCGCGCGATCCGGACCATCGGTGCGACCGATGTGGATTTCATAAGCCTGAATCGGCTGATCTGTCGCGGCGTGCACGGCCGCGACACGCGTCAGCGTCTTCTGCGGGCTCATTACAGTTTCTACGTCCAGAAGTCCGAGACCCGGTGTGTCGCCGGCGGGGCCTTCGATCCCCTCGGGATCGGTGACGCTGTGTCCGAGCATCTGATAGCCGCCGCAGAGGCCGAGCACGTGGCCGCCTCTGCGGTGATGCGCCAGAAGATCGATGTCCCAGCCTTGCGCGCGCAGAAAGGCGAGATCGCCACGGGTGGATTTCGAGCCGGGGATGATGACGAGCCTGACGTCGCCGGGAATGGCCTCGCCCGGCCGCACCATCACGAGATCGACGCCAGGCTCGAGCTTGAGCGGATCGAGATCGTCGAAATTGGCAATCCGCGACAGCGCGAGACAGGCGATCTTGCATTGGCCCGGCTTGCGCGCATCGCTCAGGCCCAGCGCATCCTCTGCCGGCAGTTCGCCGGCGCGCGCGAACCAGGGCAGCACGCCAAAGCCGCGCCATGCGGTCTTTTCTTCGATCAGCTTGTAGCCGTCGTCGAACAGCGTGGGATCGCCGCGGAACTTGTTGATGACAAATCCCTGGATCATCGCGGCATCATCCGGGTCGATCACCGCCTTGATGCCGACGAGTTGCGCGATGACACCGCCGCGGTCGATGTCGCCGACCAGCACGACCGGCACGTCGGCCTTGCGCGCAAAACCCATATTGGCGATGTCGGCCTTGCGCAGGTTCACCTCGGCTGGGCTGCCGGCGCCTTCCACCAGCACGAGATCGGCGCGCGCCTTCAGCCGCTCGAAGCTCTCCAGCACCGCACCCATCAATGACGGCTTCATCGCCGCATATTCACGCGCACGCGCGGTCGCGATGCGCTTTCCCTGCACGATCACCTGCGCGCCGACATCCGTCTCGGGCTTCAGCAGCACCGGGTTCATGTCCGTGTGCGGCTCGACGCCGGCGGCGAGCGCCTGGAGCGCCTGGGCGCGGCCGATCTCGCCGCCGTCGACCGTGACGGCAGCATTGTTCGACATGTTCTGCGGCTTGAACGGGAGCACGCGCAGGCCGCGTCGTACAAAGGCGCGCGCGAGGCCGGCGACGATGAGCGACTTGCCCACGTCCGAGCCGGCCCCCTGGATCATCAATGCGCGCGCCATCGCGAGTTCTTAGAACTCGACGCCGGCTTGCGCCTTGATGCCGGAACGGAAGGGATGCTTGACCAGCGTCATCTCGGTGACGAGATCGGCGATCTCGATCAGCTCGTCCTTGGCGTTGCGTCCGGTGAGCACGACATGCGTCATCGGCGGCTTCTGCGTCGTGAGGAATTCGATGACCTCCGCGATGTCGAGATAGTCGTAGCGCAGCGCGATGTTGATCTCGTCGAGCACGACCATGCGAAGATTCTGGTCAAGGATCAGCTCTTTGGCCTTCTCCCAGCCGGCGCGGGCGGCGGCGATGTCGCGGGCGCGGTCCTGCGTCTCCCAGGTAAAACCTTCGCCCATGGCGTGGAATTGGCAGAGGTCGCCGAAATGGCCGGTGAGCATGCGGCGTTCGCCGGTATCCCAGGCACCCTTGATGAACTGCACGACCGCGCAGGGGAAGCCATGGGCGACGCAGCGGACGATCATTCCGAAGGCCGAGGAGGACTTGCCCTTGCCTGCGCCGGTGTGGACGATGATGAGGCCCTTTTCGCCGCTCTTGGTCGCCATGATCTTGTCGCGGGCGACCTTCTTCTTCGCCATTTTAGAGGCGTGGCGGGCGTCGGTTTGGTCGCCCGTCTGGGTATCCGGTTCTGACGTCATCGGACGGGGTCCTTCGGCTTGACAAGAGGCGGTCGGGGGCAAATGGTGACCCGGCGTTGGTTCCTGTCCTACGACAGGCGAAGAGGGAATGCGATAGGGTCCGAATCGGCAAGATTTGGTTCCAAAATGCAGCCGCCCCCGCGACCGTGACCGGAGAGATGCCCGAAGCCACTGATCCCCTTGGGATCGGGAAGGCGGGGATCGAAGGGGAAACCCTGCTCCGCAAGCCGGGAGACCTGCCAGCGCGGACGATTTTGGACCGGCGGACGGGGTGTTCCGCGACGGGGAAACGGGCCTTCGCAAGAACGGTTCGTGGGCCTCTTCGCTTCCCGCTGTTTATTCTGGAAGAAGCGATGACCGTCACACTTCATGTCTGCATCACCTGCCGCGCCGGCGAGACACTTGGCGAAGGCGAGACGACGCCCGGCAAGCGCCTGCATGGTGCGATCCTCGAGGCCGGCGTGCCCGACGGCGTCAGCGTGGTTCCGGTCGAATGCCTGTCTGCATGCAACCAGGGTTGCTCGGTCGCGCTCAGCGCGCCCGGCCGCTGGTCCTATGTCTATGGCCGTCTGTCGGATGCGAATGCCAGCGACGTGGTCGCGGGCGCCGCGGCCTACGCGGCCGCACCCGATGGCCTCGTGCCCTGGCGCAGCCGCCCGGAGATCTTCCGCAAGCAATCGCTTGCCCGCATTCCCCCCATTCTCCCCTTGGCCGTCGTGCCGGAGGCCGCCGAATGAATTCGCTCGCAAAAGTCCCCGTCACGGTCGTCACGGGCTTTCTCGGCTCCGGCAAGACCACGCTGATCCAGCATCTGCTTGCCAACGCTAACGGCAAGAAGCTCGCGGTGCTCGTCAACGAGTTCGGCAGCGAGGGCGTCGATGGCGAGATTCTGAAATCCTGCGCCGATGCGAATTGCCCGGAAGAGAACATCATCGAGCTCGCCAATGGCTGCATCTGCTGCACCGTCGCGGACGATTTCATTCCGACCATGGAGAAGCTGCTGTCGAGGCCGGTCAGGCCCGACCACATCCTGATCGAGACTTCGGGCCTGGCACTGCCGAAGCCGCTGCTCAAGGCATTCGACTGGCCGGAGATCCGTTCGCGCATTACGGTCGACGGCGTGATCGCGCTGGCCGACGCCGAAGCTGTTGCTGCCGGCCGTTTCGCGCCCGACCCAATTGCGGTCGAGGCGCAGCGCGCGGCGGACGGCAATCTCGACCATGAGACGCCGCTGTCGGAAGTGTTCGAGGACCAGATCGCCTGCGCCGACATCGTGCTGCTGACCAAGGCCGATCTTGCGGGTGCGGCAGGGCTCGAAGCAGCCAAAGCGGCGATCACCGCCGAGATGTCGCGCCGCGTGCCGATGCTGGCGATTACCGACGGCGCGATCGACGCGCGCGTCATCCTCGGCCTCGGTGCTGCCGCCGAGAACGATCTCGCCGCGCGTCCCTCGCATCACGACGGCGAGGAGGATCACGAGCACGACGATTTTGCGTCCGTCGTGATCGATCTTCCTGAAGTCACCGATATCGACGCGCTGGTCGCATCCGTTCAGCGTCTGGCGCGCGAACAGAACGTGCTGCGCGTCAAGGGTTACATCGCGGTAGAGGGCAAGCCGATGCGTCTCTTGCTGCAAGCGGTCGGCGAGCGCGTGCGGCACCAGTTCGACAAGCCCTGGGGCGCGGGTGCGAGGCGGTCAAAGCTCGTAGTGATCGGCGAGCACGGAAACATTGATGAAGCCGCGATCAAGGCGGGACTCGGTATCTGATGCACGTCGTCTTCCGCGAGAGCCGCGGTCTCGAGGAGACCGCGATACCAAGGGACATCGGCCAGGACGCGGCCGATCTCGTGGTGCTCTCTTATTCGGATTCCGATCTGGCGGCGTTCGCGGCCGGTTGGCGCCGTGGCCGCGACAGCCTGCCGTCGCTACGGCTCGTTAATCTCGCAGAACTCCGTCATCCGCTCTCGGTCGACACCTATATCGAGCGCACGCTTACGCAGGCGCGCGGCATCCTCGTGCGCCTGATCGGGGGGGAATCCTACTGGTCGTATGGGCTCGGGGCCCTGCAGCAACTGGCGAAGGAGCGCGGCATCGTGCTAGCCGTGCTGCCGGCCGACGGCCGCGACGACACGCGTCTGGATGCGTATTCCACCCTGCCGGTCTCGACGCTGCGGCGGCTCAAGGTGCTCTGCGACACCGGCGGCCCCGTCGCATCGCAAGCCGCGATCGCGCAGCTTGCGCTGGCTTCGGGCCTCTATGCCGGCCCCGTGATCGGCGAGACGGCCGTGCCCGAGATGGGCTTTTACGATCCGGCGCGCGGTGTCATTGCCGCGCCGGCGTTGGGTGAGGGCAGGCCGCGTGCGCTCGTGACCTTCTATCGCTCCTATCTCACCGCTGCCGACACTGGCCCGGTCGATGCCCTGATCGCCGCATTGCGCGAGAAGGGGTTCGACGCGCATGGTGTGTTCGTCACCTCGCTGAAAGCCGCGGGGGTCGCGGATTGGTTGCGGGTGCATCTTGCGCAAAATCCTCCTGCCGCGATCGTCAATGCGACGGCGTTCTCGGCGATGGGCGACGACGGCAGGACGCCGTTCGATGCCGCATCCTGCCCGGTGTTCCAGGTCGCACTCTCCACGGCACGCCGCGAGGACTGGGCGAGTTCGCTCCGCGGCCTGTCGCCCGGCGACCTCGCGATGCATGTGGTGCTGCCCGAGGTCGACGGCCGCATGTTTGCGGGCGTGGTGAGCTTCAAATCAGCAGCGATGCGCGATCCCGATCTGCAATTTTCGCATCTGGCACACGGGCCGGACGAGGAGCGCGTGAAGGCCGTGGCCGCGCGCGTTGCGGCCTGGCGTCGCCTTGCGGAGACGCCGGCCGCCGACAAGCGGATGGCACTCGTGCTCTCGAACTATCCGGGCCGTCCGCATCAGATCGCGCATGCGGTGGGTCTCGATGCGCTGGCCTCGGTCGACGCATTGGTGTCGGACCTAGCGGAGGCCGGCTTCGATGTTGCGCCGGTCCATGGACTGGGCGAGACGCTGCTCGAGCGGACCTTGAGCTGGAGCGTTGCCGATTACCGCGCTGCGCTGTCGCGCCTTCCGCAAGTGTTGCAGGATGATCTCGCGCAAGCCTGGGGCGCGCCGGAGAACGATCCGGGTTGTCGCGACGGCGCGTTTCATTTCGCCGCGATTCAGTGCGGCCGGTCGATCATCGCGGTTCAGCCAGAGCGTGGCGATGCGGCGACGCGCGATGCCGACTATCACGATCTCGCGCGCACGCCGTGCCACGCCTATGTCGCGTTCTATTTCTGGCTCCGGCAGCAGCGCTATGATGCCGTCGTGCACATGGGCGCGCACGGCACGCTGGAATGGCTGCCCGGAAAATCGGTGGCGCTGTCGCAGGCGTGCTGGCCGGAAGCCCTGATTGGCGATCTGCCCGTCATCTATCCCTTCATCGTCAACGATCCCGGCGAGGCCGCGCAGGCCAAGCGGCGCCTGGGTGCCGTCACGATCGGCCATCTGCCGCCGCAGCTCGCAGCATCGGCGGTGCCGGACGGATTGCGCAGGCTTGAACAGCTCCTCGACGAGTACTCGACGGCTGACGGCCTCGATCCCGCCCGCCGCCAGCGTCTGATCGCCGCGATCCGTGACGAGGCGCGCGCGGCAGGCCTCGAAGACGATCTCGGCCTCGATGCAGCCGCCGCACCGGCCGAAGCGATCCCGCGGATCGACCGCTTCGTCTGCGATCTCAAGGAAAGCCAGTTCGGTGACGGCCTCCACGTGTTCGGCCGTGGCGCCTGCGGCGACGCGGAGCGCGACGCTTTGCGGGCCGCGCTTGCAGGACAGCGCGTCGCGCCGGGGCCGTCAGGCTCACCCTATCGCGGCCGGCAGGACGTGCTGCCCACGGGACGCAACCTTTTCGCCATCGATCCGCGCGCGGTACCGACGCCGTCGGCGCATGCGCAAGGCATCAAGCTCGCCGAAGAATTGCTACGTCGTCATCTGCAGGATCATGGCGACTGGCCAAAGGGACTTGTCGTCGACCTCTGGGGCTCGGCGACGATGCGCACCGCGGGCGAGGAGTTTGCCATGGCGCTGCATCTGGCCGGCCTCGCACCGCGCTGGGATCACGCTTCCGGCCGCGTCACCGGCTACGACATCATCGCGCCTGCCGAGCTTGGCCGGCCCCGCATCGACGTCACGCTGCGGGTCTCGGGCCTGTTTCGCGACGTCTTCTCAGGTCTTGCGCAATTGTTCGAGGCGGCAGCCGAGGCGCTGTCGGCCCGCGAGGACGAGGGCGACGAAAATCCATATCGCCATCGCACATCGCGCGTGTTCGCGCCGCGTCCCGGACAATACGGCGTCGGCCTCTCGGCAATCCCGGACGCCTTCACGCCCGAGACGCGCGAAGCCGCCGGCGAAGCCTGGCTCTCGGCATCGTCATGGGCGTTTTCGGCCGATGGCGAGATCAGGCTCGATCGTGCCGGTATCGAGAAGCGGCTCGCATCCGCCGATGCTTTCGTGCACGTGCAGGATTTGCCGGAAACCGATCTTCTGCTCGCGGCCGACTATGCCGCGCATGAGGCCGGCATTGCGGCCGCCGCGGCACATCTCGGTGCGGCAGGGCCATCGCTCTATCATCTCGATGCGACGCGCCCCGAGCAGCCGCATGCGCGTACGCTGACCGAGGAAATCTCCCGTGTCGTCCGCGCGCGCGCGGCCAATCCGGCCTGGATCGCCGGCATGATGCGCCACGGTTTTCGCGGGGCGGCCGAGATCACCGCAACGCTCGAGCATATGGCCGCCTTCGCGCATCTGGCCGGCGCCGTGCCACCGCATCTGTTCGACCTCTACTACGATGCGACGCTCGGACATGACGAGGTCCGGGCCTTCATGGCCCGCGAAAATCCGGCGGCACTCGCGGCGATGGAGACGTGTTTCACGCGCCTGCATGAAGCCTCGCTCTGGCGAACGCGCCGCAATTCGATTGCGGCTGCGCTGCGGGAGGCGTCATGAGCGCTTCCGTGGTCAAGGGCTGGTGTCCCGGCGCCCTGCGCCCGATGCAATCGGGCGACGGGCTCGTGGTCCGCGTGCGTCCGTTCGGCGGACGGCTCGACGCGGCCCAGATCTCCGGACTGGCCCATCTTGCCGAGCGCCATGGCAACGGCCTGGTCGACGTGACCAGCCGGGCCAATCTCCAGATCAGGGGCGTCAACGAGACCAGCCACAGGCTGCTGCTCGAGGGCCTTGCCCAACTGGCGCTGCTCGATCCGGACGCTGACACCGAATCCCGTCGCAACATCCTTGTGACGCCGTTCTGGCGTGCCGGCGACGCGACCCAATCGCTCGCCGCCGAGCTCGAGGAGGCGCTCGCCGATAGCTCGCTCGAACTTCCAACCAAGTTCGGCTTCGCCATCGACGACGGCACCTCACGCGTGCTTGCGGGCGATTCCGCGGACGTGCGGATCGAGCGCGATCATTCCGGCGCACTGCTGGTCCGGGCTGATGGCGACAAACTCGGCCGCTCCGTCGTGCGTGGCGAGGCCGTGACCACCGCGCTCGCATTCGCCGACTGGTTCGTGATCTCAGGCGGCGCCAGAGGCGGGCGAGGGCGGATGGCGGCGCATCTTGCCGCTGGCGCAATCCTGCCGGAGGCATTGCGCGGCGAGGCCGAGCCGGCGCCGATCATGGCCGCGGCGCGTCCCGGCCTCTATGCGCAAGGTGCGATGGTCGGCGTCGCCTTCGGGCAGATGGCGCATGCGACGCTCAACCAGTTCGCCGGTTGCGGACATGCGCTGCGCATGACGCCATGGCGGATGGTTTTGAGCGAGGGCAAGCGCGCGATGCCGAGCGTGACCGGTCTTATCACCGAGGCCTACGACCCTGCGCTGCGCGTCATCGCTTGCAGCGGTGCGCCACGCTGTCGCGAGGCGCATGCCGATACCCGCGGCCTTGCCGCGGCCCTGGCCCCGAACATCGGCGCGGCCGCACGGCTCCACGTCTCCGGCTGTGCCAAGGGTTGCGCCCATTCCGGTCCCGCCGCCATCACTCTGGTTGCGACCAGCGCCGGCTTCGACCTCGTGCGTGCCGGGTCGACGCGCGATGAGCCCATCCTGCGGGGGTTGACCCGCGACGACATCGTCAGAGATCCCTCCATCCTGATGGGAGGACACTGATGCCGCACATTTACGAGACCGACGGCGCGGCGATCTACCGGCAGTCCTTTGCGACCATCCGGGCTGAAGCTGATCTTGCGCACTTCACGCCGGACGAGGAGCAGGTGGTGGTGCGGATGATCCATGCCGCCGGCATGGTCGGCCTGGAGGCGCATATCCGCTTCACATCAGGCATGGCGGTCGCCGCCCGCGCGGCGTTGCAGAAGGGCGCACCGATCCTGTGCGACGCGCGCATGGTCTCCGAAGGAATTACGCGCGCGCGGCTTCCCGCCGCCAACGCGGTCATCTGCACGCTGGGCGACGAGACCGTTCCCGCGCTCGCGCAGTCCATGCGCAACACCCGTTCGGCTGCGGCCCTGGAGCTGTGGCGGCCGCATCTCGACGGCGCGGTCGTGGCGATCGGCAATGCGCCGACCGCGTTGTTTCATCTCCTCAACATGCTGGAGGACCGGAGCTGCCCGCGGCCCGCGGCGATCATCGGCTGTCCCGTCGGCTTTGTCGGCGCGGCCGAATCCAAGGCTGCGCTGATGGCCGATCCGAAGGTGCCGGCGCTCACGGTTGAGGGCCGCCTCGGCGGTTCCGCGATCACGGTCGCCGCCGTGAACGCGCTGGCGAGCCGGAGCGAATAGATGGGACGCATCATCTGCTGCGGTCTCGGCCCCGGTGATCCCGATTTGATGAGCGTGCGCGCCGATCGCACGGTGCGCGGCGCAAAGCATGTCGCCTATTTCCGCAAGAAGGGCCGGCCCGGCCAGGCGCGCCGCATCGTCGAGGGCATGTTGGCGGCCGACGTCACCGAATATCCGATGGAATATCCGGTCACCACGGAAATCGCCTTCGACACGCCTGAATATGTCCAGCTGCTTGCCGGCTTCCACGGCGAATGGGCGGAACGTCTGGCCCGGCTGGCGCGCGCGGTCGACGTCGTCGTGCTCTGCGAGGGCGATCCTTACTTCTACGGCTCCTTCATGCATCTGCACACGCGCCTGCAGGGCCGTGTCGAGATCGAGGTGATCGCCGGCATTCCCGGCATGGTCGGCTGCTGGAATGGCGTGGGACAGCCGATCGCGCTCGGTGATGACGTGACGACGGTGCTCATGGGCACGCTCGCCGAGGCCGAGCTCGAGCGCCGCATGCGCGATTCCGATGCGCTCGTGATCATGAAGACCGGGCGCAATCTGGCAAAGGTCCGCCGCGCGCTCGCTGCCGCCGGACGGCTGGACGACGCCTGGCTGGTCGAGCGCGGCACCATGCCGGGCGAGCGCGTGGTGCGGCTCGCGGAGATCGATGCCGCCGACTGCCCCTATTTCGCGATCGTGCTCGTGCACGGCAAGGGCCGGCATCCGGACGCCGCCGAATGACGGGCACGCTGACCATCGCGGGCCTCGGGCCGGGCAGCGATGCGCTGGTGACGCCCGAGGTCTCCGCCGCGCTTGCCGCCGCGACCGATATTCTGGGCTACGCGCCCTATGTCGCGCGCGTGCCAGCGCGGGCAGGGCTCACTTTGCATCCTTCCGACAATCGCGAAGAGCTGCAGCGCGCAAGCGAGGCGCTGCGGCTCGCGGCCGAAGGCGGGCAAGTCGTTATCGTGTCCTCCGGCGACCCCGGCGTCTTCGCAATGGCTTCTGCCGTGTTCGAGGCGCTCGAACAGGCGCCGCAATGGCAGGAGCTGCCGATCCGTGTGCTGCCTGGCGTCACTGCGATGCTGGCCGCTGCCGCGCGCGTTGGCGCGCCGCTCGGCCATGATTTCTGTGCGATCAATCTCTCGGACAATCTCAAGCCGTGGGCGGTGATCGAGAAGCGCCTGCGGCTCGCCGCGGAAGCCGACTTTGCCATTGCGATGTATAATCCCCGCTCGGCGAGCCGACCGGAGGGTTTTGGCCGCGCGCTTGCGGTGCTGAAGGAGGCCGGCTGCGGCGAGCGCCTCGTGATCTTCGCGCGCGCGATCAGCGCCGCCGATGAAAAGATCGAGACCGTCAGGCTGAAGGAAGCGACACCCGAAATGGCCGACATGCGCACGCTGGTGATCGTGGGCAACTCGCAGACACGCCGCGTCGGCCGCTGGGTCTATGCGCCGAGGCAGGTGCGATGACCGAGCCATTGCATGATCTCGGCCACGCTCTCGACCCGCAATCTTTCCGGCAGTTGCGGTCGTGCGATCATGATCACCGGCAGGCCGAGTACCCGCGCAGCGTCGATCTTGGCGCGCGCGCCGTCGCCGCCCGAATTGCGGGCGACGATCCGGGTGATGCTGCGTTTGCGCATCATCTCCAGCTCGCCCTCAAGCGTGAATGGCCCACGCGACACGATCACGTCCGCGGCAAAGGGCAGGGGCGCATCGGGCGGATCGATGAATCTCAGCGTGTAGGCGTGCTGCGGCCTGGTCGCGAACGGTGCGATGTGCTGGCGGCCGATCGCGAGGAACACATTTGCCGCCGCCTCCGGCAGTGCGGCGACCGCGGCGTTGACATCAGGTATTTCGATCCAGTTGTCGCCGGGCGCTTTGGTCCAGGGCGCCCGCTCCAGAGCGATCAGCGGCGTCCCGGTTTCCGCGCATGCTGCGACCGCATTGCGGCTCATCTCGGCGGCAAAGGGATGGGTCGAGTCGATCACGTGCGTGATCTCTTCCCGACGAATGTAATCGGCAAGACCGCCGACGCCGCCAAAACCGCCGATACGCGTCGGCAACGGCTGACCGGCGGGCGCGCGGGTGCGGCCGCCATAGGAATACACAGCGTCAATGCCGGCGCGCGCGATCTCCGCCGCGAGCAGGCTCGCGTCGGCCGTTCCGCCCAGAATGAGGGCGCGCGTCATGGCTGATCCCTGGCTGACCATCATCGGTATCGGCGAGGATGGCCTTGCCGGGCTGTCCGAGGCAAGCCGAAAGGCGCTCGATGATGCCGAAACTGTCTTCGGCGGTGAACGGCATCTTGCGCTTGCCGGCATAACCGGGCGCGGCCGTCCATGGCCGGTGCCGTTCGATGCAGATGTCGTGCTGAGCTGCCGCGGCCGCCCCACAGCGGTGCTCGCCTCCGGCGATCCGTTCTGGTACGGCGCCGGCGCGAGCCTCGCCAAGAAGCTGGACGCGGGCGAGTGGATTGCGCATTCCGCGCCGTCGACCTTCTCGCTCGCCACGGCGCGACTAGGCTGGCGCCTTGAGTCCGTGGCGTGCCTCGGTCTCCACGCCGCGCCATTCGAGCGTCTGGTGCCGCATCTGGCGCGAGGCGCACGCATCATTTGCCTCGTGCGCGACGCGAAGGCGGCAGGCGATCTCGCGAAATGGCTGACGGCGCGCGGATGGGGTGCCTCGACATTCTGGACACTCACCGCGCTTGGCGGGCCGCGCGAAATTATCAACGCGCATCGCGCCGACAGTTTTGCAGGTGATCTTGCCGGGAGCCTGGTGACGGTGGCGGTGGAGGCGAGAGGAGCGCAGGGCCTTCCCCGCAGCTCGGGACTATCGGACGAACTCTTCGTCCATGACGGCCAGATCACCAAGCGTCCGATCCGTGCGCTCGCGCTCTCGGCGTTGGCGCCGCGTCCCGGTGAACGGCTGTGGGACATTGGCGCGGGCTCGGGTTCGATCTCGGTCGAGTGGACGCTGTGCGGCGGCACCGCGATCGCCGTCGAGGCGCGCGAGGATCGCGCCGCCAACATTCGCAGCAATGCAGCGGCGTTCGGGTTGGCACATCGGATCACAGTCATCACGGGAAAAGCGCCTGGAGCCCTTGCCGCGCTGGACGCACCTGATGCCGTCTTCATCGGCGGCGGTCTCGACATCGCGATGTTCGACGCGGTCTGGTCGCGGCTCTCGCCCGGTACGCGGCTGGTCGCGCATTCAGTAACGTTGGAAACGGAAGCGCTGCTGGGTGAGCTGCACCAGCGCCACGGCGGCGAACTGATGCGCGTGGAGATTGCGCACGCCGCTTCCCTCGGCCGCTACCGGTCCTGGGAGGCGGTGCGGCCCGTGGTGCAATGGAGCGCAGTCCGATGAAGGTCGCCGGGCTCGGGTTCAAAAAGGATGTCACGCTGGCCTCGCTGCGCGAGGTGCTGATGGCGGCCGGTGGTCCCGAAGGCCTCGCAGCAGTGGCGACGGTCAGCGACAAGGCCGACGCGGAGGTTCTGAAGCAGCTCGCGCGCGAATGCGGCGTGCCGATCAAGGCGGTCGCCGCCGAAATGTTGGCCGGCATCGACACGCCGACGCAGTCAAACCTCATCGCGAAAAAGTTCGGGACGGGATCAGTCGCCGAAGCGGCAGCGCTTGCGGCAGCTGGACCTGGCGCGCGATTGATCGCGACGCGGGTGGTCTCGCAGGATCGCACCGCGACCGCGGCGATCGCGGAAGGAGACGGCGCATGACGGTGCATTTCATCGGCGCGGGGCCGGGCGCCCCTGATTTGCTGACATTGCGCGGCCGCGACCTCATCGCCGCCTGTCCGGTCTGTCTCTATGCCGGCTCGCTTGTCCCCGAAGGCGTACTGGCGCATTGCTCGCCCGGGGCGCGGATCGTCAACACCGCGCCGCTCTCGCTCGATGAGATCGTCGCGGAGATCGCCGCCGCACATGCCGACGGCAAGGACGTTGCGCGGCTGCACTCGGGCGATCTCTCGATCTGGTCAGCGATGGGCGAACAGCTTCGCCGCCTGCGCACGCTCGACATTCCCTACACGGTGACGCCTGGCGTTCCCTCTTTCTCGGCCGCCGCGGCTGCGCTGGAGGCCGAGCTGACGCTGCCCGGCCTTGCCCAGACGGTGGTGCTGACGCGCACGCCGGGACGCGCCAGTGCGATGCCCGAAGGCGAGAAGCTCGCCGCCTTCGCCGCCACCGGCGCGGTGCTCGCGATTCATCTGTCGATCCATCTGCTCGACAAGGTCGTCGCCGAACTGACGCCGCATTACGGCGCGGATTGTCCGGTCGCGATCGTCTGGCGCGCGAGCTGGCCCGACCAGCGCATCGTCCGCGCCACGCTCGCAACACTCGACGCGGCTGTCGGCAGCGAGATGGAGCGCACCGCGCTCATCCTGGTCGGCAAGACGCTGGGCTCGGCGGTTTTTTCCGAGAGCCGTCTCTATGCTGCTGACTATGACCGCCGCTATCGGCCGGTGGGCGCCGAACCGCGCTTTCCGGAGGTGTCGTGATGGCAGCAGGGCTCGTCATCTCCGCGCCGGCCTCGGGCGTCGGCAAGACCACGCTGACGCTTGCGCTCGCGCGCGCCTGGCGCAACGGCGGATTGCGGGTGCAGTGCTTCAAGAGCGGCCCCGATTATATCGATCCCGCGTTTCATGCCGCCGCTACGGGACGCGCCTCGGTCAACGTCGACAGCTGGGCGATGGATCGCGGGACAATCTCGCATCTCGTCAGTCGCGGCATTGACGCCGATGTCGTGCTGGCCGAAGGCTCGATGGGCCTGTTCGACGGAGTGGCTGCGCGTGGCGTCTGCGGCACCGGGGCGACCGCCGATATCGCAGAGATGCTGGACTGGCCGGTGCTGCTGGTGATCGATCCCTCGGGACAGGCACAAACTGCGGCGGCAATCGCGGCGGGCCTTCGCGACTACCGTCCCGGTGTGCGCCTTGCGGGCGTCGTGCTCAATCGCGTTGCCAGCCCGCGCCATGAAGCCCTCGTGCGGCGTGCGCTGCTGGACGCCGGCATCGCCGTGTTCGGCGCGTTGCCGCGCCATGCCGAGATCAGCCTGCCGAAGCGGCATCTCGGACTGGTCCAGGCCGAGGAGCAGGCGGAGATCGGTAAGCTGATCGACGAGGCCGCACGCTTCGTTGCCGAGCATGTCGATCTCGACGCGGTGCTTCGCTCGGCTGCCACCTGGTCGCCGCAACCTGCCGCAAGCGGCGTGAACGTGACGCCGCCCGGCCAGCGCATTGCGCTTGCCCGTGACGCCGCGTTCTCCTTCGTCTATCCGCATATGCTGGAAGCGTGGCGCGCGGCGGGTGCGGAGATCTCGACATTCTCGCCACTGGCGGACGAGGGCCCTGATCCGAGCGCCGATGTGTGTTGGCTGCCTGGCGGCTATCCCGAGCTGCAGGCCGGCAAGATCGCGGCCAATGCGCGCTTCCGCAGCGGATTGCGGGCCTTCGCGGAAACGCGCCCGGTGCATGGCGAATGCGGAGGCTATATGGTGCTGGGCACCGCTTTGACCGATGCCGACGGTATCCGCCACGAGATGACGGGCCTGCTTGGCCTGGAGACGAGCTTTGCCAAACGCCGCATGCATCTGGGCTATCGTCTGGCCGAACTCGCCGCGCCGATGCCGGGTCATCAGGCGGGTGCACGCCTGCGTGGCCATGAATTCCACTATTCGACGATCGTCGCGCAACCCGATACGCCGCTGGCCGTCGTGCACGACGCGACAGGCGCCGTCATCGCCGAGACCGGCTCGCGGCGGGGACAAGCCACCGGCACGTTCTTCCACCTGATCGCGGAGGACCGGTGAGCGGTTTTGTGTCCTTTGTCTCCGCCGGGCCCGGCGATCCCGAGCTCCTCACGCTCAAGGGTGCCGCGCGGCTGCGCGAAGCTGATGTCGTGCTCTATGACGATCTTGCTTCGGGGGCGATCCTCGATCTGGCCCGGCCCGGCGCCAATCTCGTCGCGGTGGGAAAGCGGGCAGGGCGCGCCTCGACCAAGCAGCACCACGTCAACCGCCTGCTGGTCGACTACGCCGCAACAGGCGCGCGCGTGGTGCGATTGAAGTCGGGCGATGCCGGCATCTTTGGCCGGCTCGAGGAGGAGCTCGAGACGTTGCGCGAAGCGGGCATCGGCTACGAGATCATTCCCGGCGTCACGTCGGCCTGTGTCGCCGCCGCGCAAGCCGGCATTCCGCTGACCCGGCGTCACACCTCGCGCCGCGTGCAGTTCGTGACCGGGGCGGACGTCACCGGCGAGCTGCCGCCAGACCTCAATTGGGCGGCGTTGGCCGATCCGGAGGCGACGACCGTAGTCTATATGGGCCGGCGGACGTTTCCGGCGCTTGTCGTCAAATTGATCGAGCACGGGCTCGTCCCAACCACGCCGGCGTTGTTTGCCGAATCGCTCGGCCGTCCCGATGAGCGGCTGGTCCGCACCACCATTTCGGAACTTGCCGAGCAGCTTGCGCGGGGCGGGGCGGCCTCCACGGCGGCCGTCATCCTGTTCGGCGCGCTGGCGGGGGATTATCGGTCATGACGGTCTCGGCCGCCCTTCGCCCCTTGACGCCCGGCTGGCGAAAGGGGCACACAGGAGACGCATGGTGCTCGACGCGGCGCAAAGCGCCGGAGCATAATCGGGAATGGGGATGGGCGGACCCAGTTGCGGCGCCCAAAACCCCAGCCGCCCCCGCGACTGTAAGCGGTGAGGGACTTCGATCAGCCACTGGGCCGCAAGGCTCGGGAAGGCCGGAGACTCCCAGTGAACCGCGAGCCAGGAGACCGGCCGTGCACGTTTTGAGGCCAAGGCCGTCGGGTGTGACGGCAAGAAGGATCTGAGCCATGCATATCGAACCCGGACTAGTCTCGGACGCCAAGCTCGTGCTGAGTTACGCAACCGGCATCGCCGTGGGCGGTGTTGCCTTGAAGCTCGCGGTCGAGACCGTGCGCGAGCAGGGCATCACGTCGTTCGCGGCGCGCACGCTCGCCACCACCGGCCTCGTGTTTATCTTCTTTGAGATTCTGCCGCACTTCCCGGTCGGCGTCTCCGAAGTGCACTTCATCCTCGGCTCGACCTTGTTCCTGCTGTTTGGAGCTGCGCCTGCGGCCTTCGGCCTCGCGTTCGGCCTGCTGTTCCAGGGCATCTTCTTCGAGCCGCCCGACTTGCCGCAATATGGCATGAACGTCACCACGCTGCTGGTGCCGCTGTTCGGGATCCAGGCAATCGCTACGCGGATCATTTCGAGCAACACGGCCTATGTCGATCTGAAGTACCGCCAGGCGCTGGCGCTTTCGACGACCTATCAGGCGGGTGTCATCGCCTGGGTGGCGTTCTGGGCGATTTATGGCTCCGGCTTCGGTGCGACCAACCTCGCCAACATCGCGACCTTCGCGGCGTCCTATGCGCTCGTTATCGTGATCGAGCCGCTCGCCGATCTCGGCGTGCTGGCGCTGGCGAAGTCGCTGCGAGGCGTCACCGCGGCCGGCCTCGTCACTCCGCGTTTGCACAACGCGGCCTAGAGACAAGCGAATGGGCGGCCGTTATGGCCGCCCTTCGCAGCTACGATGCTCACGCTCTCCCTGATAGGCATCGGTTGCGGCGATCCCGAGCAGCTCACGCGCGCCGCGATCACTGCCATCAACGCGGCCGATCTCGTCCTGATCCCGCGCAAGGGAACCGCAAAATCCGATCTCGCCGATCTCAGGCGGACGATCTGCGCCGATGTGCTCACCAGCGACACGACCCGCATCGCCGAGTTCGATCTGCCCGTCCGCGACGCCGCGGAAGCGGACTATCGCAAGGGCGTGGACGATTGGCACGATGCCGTCGCCGCGGCCTGGTCGCAGACGATCGCAGATCATCTCGAAGGCAAGGGCAAGGTCGCGCTGCTGATCTGGGGCGATCCCTCGCTTTACGACTCCTCGCTGCGCATTGCGCGGCGGCTCAATCCCTCGCCAAAGATCGAGGTCGTGCCCGGCATCACCTCGATCCAGGCGCTTTGTGCGGCGCATGCGCTGCCGCTCAACGACATCGGCGAGCCTTTTCTGGTCACGACGGGACGTCGCTTGCGCGATGGCGGCTGGCCGCAGGGCGTCGATACCGTGGTGGTGATGCTCGACGGCGGCACGGCGTTCCAGTCGCTTGATCCGGCGGGCCTGCACATCTGGTGGGGGGCCTATCTCGGCATGCCCGATCAGATCGTGATGTCCGGCGCGCTGGCCGAGATCGGCCCGCGTATCGTCGCGGTGCGGCAAGAGGCGCGCGAACGGCACGGCTGGATCATGGACAATTACATCCTCAAGCGCAGGCCGTGAGGCAGCGAGGCAGCATGCTCCCCGAATGGGTCACCCAACAATGCCCCGACATCTCCGCAGTCCATCGCGAGGCGGCGGTGGCGCGGCAGGCGCAACTGACGAAACCGACCGGCGCGCTCGGCCGGCTCGAGCAGCTCGCGATCGAGCTTGCGGGCCTGCAAGCGACCGAGCAACCGCGCGCGGCGCGGGTGCCGATCGTCATCTTCGCCGGCGATCACGGCATCGTCGCGCAGGGCGTCTCGGCCTATCCGCAGGAAGTGACCATCGCGATGCTGGCGAACTTCGCCTCCGGCGGTGCCGCGATCTCGGTGCTCGCGCGTGAGCTGGGCTCCAGCCTGGAGGTTATCGACGCCGGCACGCTGGCGCAGGAGGAGATCGCTGGAATCGTGACCGACAAGCCGCGCAGCGGCACGCGCGATTTCAGCATCGAAGCTGCGCTCACCCCCGCAGAGCTGGCATTTGCGTTCGAAGCCGGCCGACGTGCGGTGACACGCGCGCAGGCCGGGCAGCCCGATGTTCTGATCTTCGGCGAGATGGGTATCGGCAACACCACGACGTCGGCTGCGATTGCGGCGAGCCTGCTCGGCGTGAGCGCTGAGGAGATCGCGGGCAGCGGGACCGGCGTTGACGCGGCCGGCCGTGTGCACAAGGCGCGGGTGATCGACGCCGCGATTGCACGCCATGGCATTGCGGGCGCTTCGCCGGAAAAGATCCTGTGCGCCGTCGGCGGTCTCGAAATCGCGGCCATCTGCGGTGCAATTATCGCGGCTGCACAGCGCCGCATCCCCGTGTTGATCGACGGTTTCATCGTGTCGGTGGCGGCGCTGGCGGCGGCGCGGCTCAACCCCTCGTGCCAGCCGTTCCTGCTGGCTTCGCATCAATCCGCCGAGCAGGGCCATCGGCTGGTGCTGCGCGCGCTGAACGTGCAACCGCTGATCAGCCTCGATCTCAGGCTCGGCGAAGGATCGGGCGCGGCAATCGCGCTGCCGCTGGTGCGGTCGGCCTGCGCGCTCCACAACGGCATGGCGACCTTTGCGCAGGCCAATGTGCCTGATCGTCCGGCCTGATCAAATCGTCCGCTGATTGACGTAGACGACGCGCCAGCCGGTCGCGAGCCGGTCGATCCTGGTCAGCGACAGCGGATCGATCACGAAGCGCAGGGCAGCTTGTGGTGTCAGATCGAGCGCGATGCACAGCGCCGCGCGGATCGTGCCGGAATGCACGACGAGCGTTGCGGTCCCGGCACCGACCCTCGACAGACCCAGCCGGACCCGCGCGACCTGTTCCTCAAAGCTCTCGCCGCCCGGCGGCCGTCCGCGCGCCGGATCGCTCCAGAACTGTGCATAGGCCTCGCCGCCGGTCGCGGCGAGTTCGTCATGCCGACGGCCGGTCCAGTCGCCAAAGTCTTGCTCGCTGAATTCGTCCACCTGCAGCGGCTCGAGCCCCAGCGCGCGGGCTGTCTCGACCGTGCGCCGCGACGGGCTGGCATAGCTCGCGGCCTCGCGCGGCAGGCCCTGCCGCAGCGCCTCCAGCTGCGCGCGAGCGCCGAGATCGGCCGGTGCGTCGGCCGCATGGATCGTCCCCGCGACGCCATCGACGGGCGCGTGCCGTATCAGCCAAAGGAAGGTCTCGCCTTCCATGCTTATCTCCAAGGAAACTGGTCGTTGTGGCAATAACGCCGCAACTGGCACATTGACTCTGTCTGGATCGTAATCCTAGATGCTCGCGACGGTTTCCCCGAGAGGGGATGAAAAGGGAATGCGGTGCGGGGACATTGTCCC
Organism: Bradyrhizobium sp. 40; assembly: GCF_023100925.1. Classification (NCBI taxonomy): domain Bacteria; kingdom Pseudomonadati; phylum Pseudomonadota; class Alphaproteobacteria; order Hyphomicrobiales; family Nitrobacteraceae; genus Bradyrhizobium; species Bradyrhizobium sp. 40. The sequence continues at coordinate 4,897,789 of NZ_CP064688.1, read as the reverse complement.
CAATGCCGTGGCTGCCCCCGCAACTGTAAGCGGCGAATCTTGCATCACATGCCACTGGGTATCTCGGTCCCGGGAAGGCGACGCAAGGTAGTGACCCGCGAGCCAGGAGACCTGCCGTCAGCCGTGGTCACACGCGAAAATGTCGGTCGGGGAGTACAGACATTCGGCTTCATCGGAAGGCTTATGAGCCGGAAGATGGGACCTTGGTTCGCGGTGACGTGCCACTGACGTCACACCGAGGTCCAAGACCGTGTATTCCCTTTGTATCGTACGACCACGCCATTTCTTACTGGCATGCGCCGCTCTCACATCTTTCGTCGCCATCGACATGCCAGCGGCCTTGGCGCAGCAGGCCCGCGAGCCACTGCCGCCCGTCGAGGTGTCGGCGCCACAATCCCGCAGGCAGGCCAGCCCGGCCGGACGGGACGCGCAGAGCTCACGCCGCGCAGCAGCGCGCCGGCCGGAGACTGCATCCGCAGTGCCCAAGCCTGTCGTGCCGACTGCGGCAGCACAGACGCCGCTCAATACCAATGCCGTCGCCGAAAGCGCCTCGCGCCTTGGCCTGACCGTTCGCGAAACGCCCGCGACCGTGGAGGTGATCTCGGCCGCAACCATGCGCGAGCAGGGCTATCGCACCGCGTCCGACGTCGCGCAGGGCGCGGTGGGCGTCACATCCGGCGACAATCCGGCCGAGCCGTCGGCTTTCTCCATGCGCGGCTTCACCAACAGCCAGATCAACACGCTCTACAACGGCATCAAGATCGGTCCGCAGAACATGACCTCGAGGATCACCGACACGGCCAACCTGGAGGCCGTCGAATTCCTGAAGGGACCGGCCTCGCTGATGTCGGGCGAGGGCGCCGCCGGCGGCGCGATCAACTTCGTCACCAAACAGCCGCACACCGGTCCGATCCGGAACGAGGCGGATTTCTCCTGGGATTCGCTGAACTCGTTCCGGGCGTATTACGGATCGGGCGGCAGCACGAACGTGCAGGGACTCGACTACCGCTTCGACGTCAGTCGTTCCTCGCTCAACGGCTTTGCCGACGACACCAACACCAAGACGCTCGACGTCTCGGGCCAGCTCAACTACCGCATCTCCAACAGCCTAAAGGTTTGGGGCGCGATCGAATACCGCGAGGATCGCTCGAAAGCCTATTGGGGTGTGCCGCTGGTGCCGATTGCCTTCAGTGGTTCGCACGCGACGACGGGGATCGTGTCCGGCAATTACGTCTCGAACTACAATAAAACCAATCTCGGTGCGGTCACGATCGATGACCGCACCTTCAACACCAACTACAACGTCTTCGACAACAAGAACGTGGCGAAGGAAGTGTGGCTGCGCGGCGGCTTCGAGCTGAAGCTGGCGCCTGACCTGACGCTGAAAAGCCAGGCCTATGGTTATGGCGCAGAGCGCACATGGTTCAACAATGAGGTCGAGGCGTTCAATGCCAGTTCGGGCCTCCCTAACTCGAACATGGTGGATCGCGAGCGTTTCTATGTCGCGCACAGCCAACGCTTGGTCGGCAACATCACCGACTTGATCTGGGATGCGAATATCGCCGGCTTTGACAACCGCTTGGTCACGACGCTTTCCTCAAGCTACCTTGATTTCGTAAGGCCGGGCGCCGCAAATTTCCCCGATGATTCCGTCTCGCTGGTCAATCCCGATCGCGGCTATTACGGCCTGCTCACGACTAAGCAGCAGACCGCGCGGATCGACAACGAGGCGCTGTCGTTCGAGGACCGGTTGAAGTTGACACGGACCCTTGCGCTAGTCGGCGGCCTCCGCGTCGAGCATATCGGGCTCGACCGCAACTCGACCGACAAGACCGGGCTCGTGAACGCGGGTTTCCCGTTCTCGCAATCCTGGGTCCCGACGACGGGCCGTATCGGCTACACGTGGGAAGCCGTTCCGGGCCTGACCTTTTTCAGCCAATACGCGACCGGCGCCGACATCGCAGCCAACAACATCTTTCTGCTCAATCCGACCGATCCGCTCAACCTGACCACCGCGCGCACCTACGAGACCGGCGTCAAGCACCTGTTCTGGGACAATCGGGCGGAGTGGTCGTTCTCGGCCTATGACATCTTGCGCAAGAACGTCTATGCGGCGGCAGGCGGCATGCAGCTCAACCTCGCCGGGCGGCAGGAGTCGAAGGGCGTCGAGCTTGCCGCCTCGGTGCGTCCGATCGAGCCGCTGCGCCTCTGGGGCAACATCGCCTATGTCGACGCCCGCTATGCCGATTACGATTTCGTCGGCGGCTCGTTCTCCGGCAATACGCCGCCGAACGTGCCGCGCGTCGTCGCCAATGCCGGCGCGTCGTACCGGTTCTTCACGCCCTGGGCGGTCGAGCTCGGCATCACCGGCCGCCATGTCGGCGACCGCTACAACACCGATGCCAATGTCGTGACGCTGAAGGCCTATACAGTGGCCGATGTCTACGCCTTCGTCGATATCCCGAAGACGGTGTTCAACGCGGTCGATCAGGCCCGCCTGACATTCCGGGTGCGTAACATCGCCGACAAGCGTTATGCGATCTGGGGCGATCCGTTCTATCCCGATCAGATCCTGCTGGGCGCGCCCAGGACCTACGAAATTTCGGCCGCGTTCAAATGGTAGGACGCTGACCGATGATGCGCGCGATCGTCCTGCTGCATCGATGGCTCGGGATCGCGTTCTGCCTGCTGTTCGCGATGTGGTTCGCGACGGGAATCGTGATGCACTTCGTTCCGTTTCCGTCCCTGACGGAAGCGGAACGCTTTGCCGGCCTCGTGCCGCTGGATCGCGTTGAGACGACGATCGCGGTCGCCGATGCCGTTGCCGCGAGCGGGATCGCGGATGCGACGCGCGTTCGCCTGATCCAGCGCAGCGACGGACCAGTCTATGTCGTTTCGGGGCCATCGCGCGCAGGCGCAGTCCTCGCCGCCCACGGGGTCGACGCGTCGGTCGCGTCTTCCGAGGTCGCGCTGGCCATCGCGCGGGATCACGCCCGCAGCCGCGGGCTCGATGCCGCGCAGGCCGCGATCGTTGCGCGCTTGGACTACGACCAATGGAGCGTGCCGAACGGCTTTGACCGCCACCGGCCCTTGTTTCGGGTTGCCTTGGGCGACTCCGCTGGAACGGAAGTCTATGTCTCCTCGCTCGGCGGCGAGATCGTCCTGGATACGACGCGCAGCGAGCGGACCTGGAATCTCGTCGGCAGTGTGCTGCACTGGATCTATCCAACAGTTCTGCGAAGCAATTGGTCGTTGTGGGATCGCGTGGTCTGGACCTTGTCGCTGCTGGCGCTGATCGCAGCTTTGCTTGGCGCTGTGCTCGGACTTGGGCGGATCAAACCTCGAAGCGGTCTAATCGGATCGCCCTATCGTGGCTGGCATGCCCTGCATCATCTCATCGGCCTCGCGGCCATGGTGTTCGTACTGAGCTGGATTTTCAGTGGCTGGCTCTCCATGGATCATGGGCGGCTGTTCTCGCGTGGGCAATTGACCTCGGCTGAATCCAGCGTGATGAACGCTTCACCGAACTGGGCGGCGGCTGCATCGCTCGATCGGCAGCCTGTATCGCCGTCGACCCGCGAGATCGAATGGTTTGCCTTCAACGGCACTCTCTATCGGCGGGACCGGACGGGCCTTGCCGGCCAGACCTTGATCAAGGCAGGCGACGCGCCCCGCGATGGACCAACGGGATCTCTGGATGTGCAGGAGGTCCAGGGGCTGACCGCGCGCCTTGCGGCCGGCTGCAGCGGTCCGTCCGTACTTGCCGACAACGACGACTATCCCGCGCAGTCCAATGTCCCGCGCGCCCCGGTCTACCGCTCGTACTGCGGTGACCTCTGGTTTGACATCGACGGCGCCGACGGCAATTTGCTGCAAAGGCTGGATTCGTCGCGGCGGGCTTATCGCTGGTTCTACGGCGCGCTGCACACGCTGGATTTTCCGGTCCTGCTGACGCGTCCGTTGCTGCGCGACGGCTTGGTCGTCGGGCTCTGCACCCTCGGCCTTCTGTTCTCCATCACGGGCATCGTCATCGGCTGGCGCCGCTTGGTCGCGATGCGTTGAGCGGCAAAACCACTGCTTACTGATCGTACAATAAAGAGAGGCTGAGCCGACTGCCATGCATAGCTCGTGAGCAATCGCACGGCCCGTAGCGCCGGTCGATCGCCTGCAAATTAGACAGTCCGTGCGCGGCGTGTGGATTGCAGTGCAGCGGATGTCGCGTTTCGTTCGGGAAAACTCGTGGTGCGCCGCACTTATCTCGCGTGGAACGATCCGCACTGGCCTGCACTCCCCGCGGGCAGCGCTGCCCTAAAATGTGCCTTGGCGCGCCGCGCCGGTCGCGGGCTGCTCCAGTGCGTTGCGACAACTCTGACCTATCCCGAGCCCATCGCTCTGTCGCACGCTCGCAAGCGGTGGCATGACAGGGGATGACGATGAGCGCTCTCGGCTTGGGATTGTACTTCGCGACGGATGGGAACCACCCGCCCTCCGGTTCGAATGTCGTCCGCAGCTGACCCACACATGAGCGCTGACGAAAATCACTGGGAAGTCGGCACCGATATCGGCGGCACCTTCACCGATATCATCGCGATCCGACACTCCCCCGCGGAGGCGCGGATCGCGAAAGTGCCGTCGCGCCCGCAGGCTCCAGTTCAGGCGATGCTGGAGGCGATCGAGGCGGTGGGCCTGCGCAAGAGCGAGGTCAAGCGCTTCGTCCACGGCACCACGCGTGTGACCAACGCAATCGTCGAGGGACGGCTGCCGAAAGTGGCGCTGGTCGCGACCGAAGGCTTTGCCGACGTGCTGGAGATCGCGCGCTATCGCCGCCGCGATCTCTACCGTCTCGACATCCCGCCGAAATCGCCGCCGCTGGTGCCGCCGGAACGATGTTTTGGGCTTGCCGAGCGCCTCGACCACGAGGGGCAGGTACTGAAGGCGCTGGATGAGGCGGAGATCGAGCGCCTGGTGGCGTGGCTGAAAACAACCGGCGTGCAGAGCGTCGCGGTCGCGCTGCTTCATGCCTACGCCAATCCGGTGCACGAGAAGGTGCTCGGCGAGCGGCTCAAGGGCGTCGTTGCCCACGTCTCGCTGTCGCACGAGGTCAATCCCGAGGCGCGCGAATACGAGCGGACTTCGGCAACCGTGTTCAACGCGGCTGCCATGCCGATCGCGGTGGAATATCTCAGCGAGCTGGAGCAGCGGCTGCCGATCGGCCCCGGCCTGCAGGTGTTTCATTCGGCCGGCGCCATGGTCCCGATCTCGGCCGTGAAGCGGCGGCCGCTGGTGATGGCGATGTCGGGTCCGGCGGCCGGCGTCGCGGCATCGGTCAGCATCGCGCGTCAGCTCGGCACATCGCGCATGCTGACGTTCGACATGGGCGGCACCACGACCGACGTCTGCCTGATCGTCGACGGCCAGGCCGAGATGACCGACGGCCGCATGCTCGGTGACAAGCCGCTGCGTCAGCCGATGCTTGCGGTTCATTCCATCGGAGCGGGCGGCGGATCGATCGTGCGCCATGGTCCCGGTGGCCTGACCGTCGGACCGGAAAGCGCCGGCTCCGAGCCGGGACCGGCCTGCTACGGCCGCGGCGGTACCGAGCCGACCATCACCGACGCCAACGCCGTGCTTGGTTATCTCAATCCCGAAACCAGGCTTGGCGACCGGATCGGAATCGACATCCAGGCAGCGACTGATGTCATCGCGCCGTTCGCGCGCGCCTTGGGGCTGAGCCTGACCGAAACCGCGCTCGGCATCATCAAGGTCGCGAATGCGACAATGGCGCGTGCGCTCCGCCGCGTCACCGTGGAGCGCGGCATCGACGGGCGCGACTGCACGCTGCTCGCCTTTGGCGGTGGTGGCCCGATGCACGCGGCGGGCCTTGCCGATCTCTACGGGATCGCCGAGGTCGTCGTTCCCAGCGCATCGAGCGCGTTCTCGGCGCTGGGCTGTCTCACCGCCGATTTCAGCTTCCTCCAGCAGCAGACCCTGCGCGCGGCGCTTGACGGCATCGACCTCGCCCGTGTGTCGGAGCGGATCGGGGTGCTGATTGACGATGCCTCGGCGCCGCTCGTCGCCAACGGCGTGGCCACGACCGCGATTCAGGTCGAACTGGTGGCCTTGATGCGCTACGCGGCGCAGAACGACGCCATTCCGGTGCCGTTCGCGCGACCGCTCGACGTCATCACGCTGAAGAAGGACTTTCTGGCCCGGCACCACGAGCTGTTCGGCTATGCGACGGGCGAGAGCTGCGTCATCGAATCCGTGCGGGTGCAGGCACGCCGTCCATCGACGACCGTCGTGAGCCGGCCGGCCATCGCGGTCAGAACGGTCTCCAAAGGCGAGCGCATCTGCTCGTTCGATGGCTTTCACGACATCGCCACAAGCATCATCGACCGTGCCTCGCTGACCGAAATCGTCAGCGGCCCGGCGATCATTGAAGATGCATGGTCGACCGTGGTGGTCCCGCCCGGCTGGCAGGCGCGGCCGGATGTTTCAGGCAATCTGTTCCTGACGCGGGGGACCGCATGAAGCTCGATCCGTTCGTCGTCGAGGTCATCAGGCACGGGCTCTCGGCCGCGGCCGAGGAGATGAGCCTGGTGATGACACGCTCGGCGCGCTCGCCGCTGCTGCGCGAGGCCGGTGACCTCTCGTCGGCGATGACGGACGGCCGCGGCGACCTGGTCGGGCAGGGGCGCGACATCCCGATCCATCTCGGCGCGATGGCCTACACGGTCCTCGAATTGCTGAAGGTGGTGTCGCGCGACAGCCTGAACGACGGCGACGCACTGATCTACAATGTGGGCCCGCTCGGCGGCAATCATCTCAACGACGTCAAGGTCGTGCGGCCCGTCTTCGTCGATGGCGAGATCGTGGCGTTCGCGGTCAGCCTCGCGCATTGGCCCGATATCGGCGGCACCTGGCCCGGCAGCTATTTTGCGAAAGCCATCGACACCTTCCAGGAGGCGATGCGCATTCCGCCGGTTCTGATCGCCACGGCGGCCGGCGTCAATACGCCGATCGTGCAGCTGCTCAAGGCCAATGTTCGGGATCCCGAATCCTGCGAGGGCGATCTTCTCGCTCAGATCGCCGCAACGAAAGCCGGTGAGAAGCGCATCGTCGAGCTCTGCCGCGAGCACGGCAAGGCGGTCTTCACGGCGGCGCAGTCGCGCCTGCACGATCTCTCCGAAATCGAGATGCGCGAGGCGTTGCGCGATCTGCCTGATGGCGTCTACGAGGGCGAGGATTATCTGGACGACGGCGGCGTCGATGACGCGCCCGCGCGCATTCATGTCAAGATCACCATTGCAGGCGACGAAGCTACCTTCGACCTCTCGGGAAGCTGCGACCGCGTCTCGAATTTCTGCAACACGACGCCGTTCATGGCGCGTTCGGCGGTGGCCTATGCCGCGCGCATCATGAGCGGGCGCGACATGAACCAGAACGCGGGCGCGTTGCGGCCGCTGACCATCGTCACGCGCCCGGGCTCGATCCTGGAGCCGGGGTGGAATGCCTCGGTTGCGGCCGGCAATCACGAGACCTCGATGCGCATCGTCGATGCGATCTTCCGCGCCATGCAGCACACCATTCCCGAACGTCTGTCGGCCGGTGGGGCGACCACGGCGGGTGTCCTGTTCTTCGCCGAGCCGCAACAGAACGGTTCATGGAAGATGCTCTACGAGGTCCACGGCGGTGGCGAGGGCGCGCGGCATGATCGGGCCGGCATCTCGGCAACGCGGGTGCATCTGTCCAACACCTCGAACACACCGGTCGAGGTGATCGAGGCGAATTACGCGATCCAAATCGAGCAGCAGGCCATTCGCCGGCAGTCCGGCGGCACGGGCGCCCATCGCGGCGGGGACGGCGTCATTCGTAGCTATCGCATCCTGGCGCCGTCGATGCATCTGACCACCTGCATCGAGCGCATGGTGATGGCGCCGTTCGGCATGCAGGGCGGCGAACCCGGCAAGGCCTGCCGCATCTCGCTGATCCGGCAGGGCGCGAACGTCGCGATCGACGGCAAGTCGAACCTGGTGCTGCAGCAAGGCGATCTCGTCACGATCGAGACGTGCGGCGGCGGTGGCTACGGCGTCGAGGCTGCGCAATGAAGGGATTGCGATGAGTAGATTGTTGCGAACCGGGCTGAATGCCGGCGACAGCGCGCCCATGGCCGTGGTCGGCGGCGAGGGCGTTTATTTCCATCTGTCGGATGGTCGCAAGCTCATCGACGGCAGCAACACCGGCGGCGGCCTCGGACATCGTCATTCCGCGATGGTGGAGGCGATCCGCCGCGCCGCGGATACGCCCGTCGTGAACGAGGGGTGGACCTGGGTCGGCCGTGAGCAGGCCGCTGACGATTTGATGGCCACCGCGTTCAGAGGCGAAGAGGATTGGGTCGGCGCGGTGCGCTTCTGCATCAGCGGCAGCGAGGCCAACGACATGGCGCTGTCGCTGTGCCAGGCGTTGACGCAGCGGTCCGCGCTGGCGACGCGCGAACGCGCCTATCACGGCATTACGGGCCTGTCGCGCAGCATGACGGTGCAGCCGCAATGGCATGGCGGCCTTGCGGTGCACTCAGGCGGCTCAAAGCTGCCGGCGCCGATGGCGCCGGTGCGGATATTGCCGGCGCCGCAGGGCGCGATCTACGGCGCGCCGGCCAACAATGCTCCCCCCAGCGAATATCTGGCCGATGCCACGCGCCTGCTTTCGGATACCGCAGCGACGATCATCGACTACACCCAAGGCGGCATCTACTACGACGGCGCGTATCAGGACGAGGTGGCGCGGTGCGCGCGGCAGGCTGGCTCCTACTGGATCGCCGACGAAGTGGTGACCGGCGCCGGCCGCGCCGGGCGCTGGTTCGCCTTCCAGGGCGCCGAAAGCCGTCCTGACATCGTGACACTCGGAAAATCGCTCGGTGGCGGCGCGGCGGCGGTTGCCGCGGTCGTGGTATCGAAAGACATCGTCGAACGGCTCAAGGGCACGAGCTGGCAGAATTACGGCACGCTGCGCGGGCATCCCATCAGCATGGCTGCCGTCAGCGCCTATCTGAAGGTCGTCAACGATGACAAGATTTTGGAGCACGTGAGGGGCCTCGAAAAGCTTTTCACCCGCCGCCTTCTCGCCATCGCGCAGAAACATCCGAGCGTGCGGCGCGTGGCGGGGCAGGGGCTGCACTGGACCGTGGAGCTGCACGGGCCGGACTGGCGCTCTTGGCACGCCGACACCACCGAGGTGCCGATCGCCTCGCGCGTCGCGGAACGGGCGCTGGAGGCGGGCGCCGTGATCGGGACCAGCGGCGAGCAGACTTCGCTGTTCCTCGCGCCGCCACTGGTGATCTCCGAGCATGAGGCCGGGCAGCTTCTGGATGCACTCGACCACGGTCTCGATGTTGCGGATGACGAGCAGACATGAGGTTAGATCGTGCAACGCACACTGTGCCGATCGGCAGGCACAGGCTGGAAAGTCCGGGCGATGCTGCGTTATGCTGCTCGCGCCGGCACGTGATTGAAACTTTATCTTCACACAAGACATCACCAGGAATTCGCTGATGCGTATCGTCAATGTTGCCGCCGCCCAGATGGGCCCGATCCAGAAAGCCGACAGCCGCGAGGCCGTGGTCAAGCGCATGATCGCGCTGATGGATGAGGCCAAAAGCAAGGGCGCCGACCTGATCGTCTATCCGGAACTGGCGCTCACGACCTTCTTCCCGCGCTGGTATGCGGAGGACCGGGCTGAGTTCGACAATTGGTTCGAGCGCGAGATGCCGAACGCGGCGACGAAACCGCTGTTCGAGCGCGCGGCGCAGCACCAGATGGCGATGAATTTCGGCTATGCGGAGCTGACGCCGGACGGGCATCATTTCAACACTGCTGTTCTCACCGACAAATCCGGCAAGATCGTCGGCAAATATCGAAAGATCCATCTGCCGGGCCATGTGGAATACGACACGAAGCGCTCGCACCAGCATCTGGAGAAGCGCTATTTCGAGCCGGGTGATCTCGGCTTCAATGTCTGGCGCGAGCTCGGCGGCATCATTGGCATGGCCATCTGCAACGACCGGCGTTGGCCCGAGACCTATCGCGTCATGGGCTTGCAAGGCGTCGAGATGGTGCTGATCGGCTACAACACGCCGTCCGTTAATGCGGAGAGGAGCGATGAGGGCGTCGAGAAACGCCTTTTCCACAACCGCCTCTCGGCGCAGGCCGGCGCCTATCAGAACGCGACCTGGGTCGTCGCGGTGGCCAAGGCCGGTAACGAGGACGGACACCCGCTGTTCGGCGGCAGCCTGATCGTCGATCCCAATGGCGAAATCGTCGCCGAAGCGAAGACGGAGGAGGACGAACTGCTGGTCCATCCTTGCGACCTCGATGCCACCACCTTCGGCAAGACCACGATCTTCAATTTCGCGCAGCACCGCCGCACCGAGCATTACGGCCTGATCACCAGCCGTACCGGCGCGGTGCCGCCGCCGGAGACGTGACGTCGATGACTGGCCAGAGCACATCCGGCATATCCTTGCGCGAGCTCGATCCGCGCGACCGCTACAAGCTGCTCTGCGGCGTGGTGGTGCCGCGGCCGATTGCGCTGGTGACGACGCTCGATGCCAACGGGGCGGTCAACGCCGCGCCGTTCAGCTTCTTCAACGTGTTTTCGGAGAGTCCGGCGCTGATCGTGCTCGGTCTCCAGCACAAGCCGGATCACAGCCCGAAGGACACCACCCGCAACATCCATCGCGACGGCGAGTTCGTCGTTCACATGGTTGATGAGGCGCTCTCCGCGGCGATGAATGACTGCGCGGTCGATTTCCCGTCCGGTGACAGCGAGGTCGCCGCGGCAGGGCTGGCGACGCTTCCCTCTGTAGACGTGAAGGTGCCGCGCCTCGCCGCGGCACCCTTTGCGCTCGAATGCCGGCGCCATGTCGCGCTGACCTTCTCGCCCGATCGCGAACTGCTGGTCGGCGAGGTCCTCCGGGTTCACGCCCGCGAGGGCCTCGTCGACGAGGCCAATATGTATGTCGACCTCGACGCCTACCGGCCGATCGGTCGCATGTTCGGCAATCTCTACACGACGCAGAGGGATACGTTTGCGCTTGTCCGCGAGAGTCACGCGCAATGGCTCGCGCGGCAGGGCGCCAAAGAGCTGAAGGACGCCTAGTGGTTCGAGAACTGCACGCTACCCAGCGCCATGGTGACCGCCGCCTGTGTCGGGTCGATCACGGCAATGCCGAGCGCGTCTTCGAGGGGCCGGCGATGGCGGGCCATGCCGGCGCAGCCCATCACGATGGCACGGGCGCCGTCCTCGTCGCGCAGCGCGCGGCCGACGTCGATCATCCTGGCCAGCGTGCCTTCGCCCGAGGCGGTTTCCGCGACGCTCATGTTGAGCGGCCGCTCGCCGGCGAGGCGTTCGGTCAGTCCCATCTGCCTGAGATAGCGCATGTGACGCGGGATCGAGCGCTGGGCGATCGCGATGACGCCAAAGGTTTCGGCGCGGGCCAGCGCGGTCAGCACGCCGCATTCGGCGATGCCGAACACGGGGCGGTCGGTGCCTTCGCGACAGACCTGGAGCCCGGGATCGCTGTAGCAGGCGATGACAAAGGCAGCCGAGCTGTTGTCGCCCTCGACCAGCCGGCGCAGCGGCATGGCGACGCCATCGACATCGGCCTGGCTCTCAATGCCGAACGGACCCTCGGCCAGCGTCTGGCAGACCACCTCCGGCCCGCCCTCGAAACCGAGCGGCTTCAGCGCGTCCTCCAGCCCCTGCGTGACCGCAGGGTTGGAGTTCGGATTGATGACGAGGATGCGCGGTCGGGACATACTGGTCTTCCTGCAAAATTTCGATCACTTGGCTTGAGCCTATCATGGAGTGCCTCATGACTGAACCCACTTACGACCTGATCATTCGCGGTGGGCGCGTCGCGACGACGACCGACGTCTTTGAAGCCGACGTTGCCATCTCCGGCGAAACCATCGCCGCGATCGGCCGCGGGCTTCCGTCCGCGAAGCGCGAGATTGACGCCCGCGGCAAGCTGGTGCTGCCAGGCGGCGTCGACAGCCACGCCCATATCGAGCAGTTGTCCGCTGCCGGCATCATGAATGCCGACACGTTCGAGAGCGCGACCGTCTCGGCCGCCTTTGGCGGTACGACCACGGTGATCCCGTTTGCCGCGCAGCACGTCGGCATGAAGCTGCCGCAAGTGGTGGAGGATTATCACGCGCTGGCGAAGAAGGGGGCGGTGATCGACTACGCCTTTCACATGATCATCGCCGACGCGACCAGGGAAACGGTCGAGGAGCACATTCCGGCGCTGGTGAAGCAGGGCCACGCCTCGATCAAGATTTTCATGACCTATGACCGGCTCAAGGTCGACGACGAGCCGCTGCTGGACATCCTACTTGCCGCGCGCCAGTCCGGCGCGATGCTGTGCGCCCATGCCGAAAACCACGGCATCATCGCCTGGATGGTGAAGCGGCTGCTCGCGCGCGGCTACACGATGCCGAAATATCACGCCGTCAGCCACGCCCGCGTGTCGGAGGCGGAGGCCTTTACCCGGCTGATCGGCATGGCGGCGCTGATCGACCAGCCGATCATGATCTTCCACGTCTCGACCGCCGAGGGCGCCAAGGTCATCCGCGACTCGCGCGGGCAGGGGTTGAAGGTGTTTGCCGAGACCTGTCCGCAATATCTGTTCCTGACCGCCGCCGATCTCGACAAGCCGGGTGCCGAGGGCGCCAAGTGGATGTGCAGTCCGCCGCCGCGGACGCATGCCGATCAGGAGGCGCTGTGGCAGGCGCTGTCGCTCGGCGATCTCCAGACCATCTCGTCGGATCACGCGCCTTATCGTTACGACGAGAGCGGCAAGCTGCGAGCCGGTCCAAATCCCAATTTCAAGCAGGTCGCGAACGGCCTGCCGGGGCTGGAGCTGCGCCTGCCGCTGCTGTTCGACGCGATGGTGTCGAAAGGACGGCTGGGCCTGGAAAAGTTCGTCGAGCTGACGTCGACCGCGCCGGCCAAGATCTACAATCTGCATCCGCGCAAGGGCTCGATCGCGGTCGGCGCCGATGCCGATATCGCAATCTGGGATCCCAATCGCGCGGTCGAGATCGCCGATGAGATGATGCACGATCTCACCGGCTATACGCCGTTTGCAGGGCGCAAGCTGAAGGGCTGGCCCGTGTCAGTTCTGTCGCGTGGCCGGGTGATCATCGACGGCAACAAGTGCCTCGCGAGCGCCGGCAGCGGCCAGTTCCTGGCACGCAGCGGGGGCGAGGCGGCCAAGCCGACGGGACGGCTCGTCGCCGACATGGATCCGGAGCGGAGTTTCGGGGCAAAACTGCTGTGACGGCGGATCGCGCGCGATGAAGATCGTCATCTTCGGCGGCACCGGCTTTGTCGGCCTCAATGTTGCGGAGGCGCTGCTGGCGCGTGGGCACGAAGTGACGCTGTATGACCGTGCAGAGTTGCCGCCATCCGCGCGGCGGTCTCTTGCCGACTACGGCGCCCGACTCAAAGCCGTGCAGGGCGATATCACCGACGCAGATGCCATCGATGCCCTCATCGCCGAAGGCGTTGATGCGATCGTGCTTGGAGCTGCGATCACCGCCGGTGACGAATTGGAGAGAGCATCGACCGCGCGCGTTCTCGAGATCAACGTGATGGCCCAGATCCCGATCCTGCTCTCCGCGATCCGTCATGGCGTGCGCCGGGTCGTCAATCTCTCCTCGGCATCGGCCTACGGCGCCACGGGTGCGCGGGTCGAGATTCTCGACGAGGAAACGCCTTGCGATCCGGTCTCGTTCTACGCCATCAGCAAGTTCACCTCGGAGCGATCGGTTGCGCGTCATGCCGAGCTCTTCGGCGGCGATTTCCTGAGTGTACGGCTGAGCGCCCTGTTCGGCCCGTGGGAGCGACCGAGCTCCGTACGCGACACGCCAAGCCTCCAGTTCCAGATTCTGGCGGCATTCGCTCGCGGCGAGCCGGCGGTCATGCCCGAAGTGGGCATGCGGGACTGGATCTACGCGCCGGATGCGGCCGAGGCCGTCGCACTGCTGATCGAAGCCGAGCGGCCGCGTCACCGGCTCTACAACATCTCCCGCGGAGGGCTTTGGCCTGCGCTGCAATGGGGCGAGGCCTATGCAGCGTTGCATCCCGGCCTGCAATGCCGGCTCGCGGCGCCCGGCGAGAAAACCGTCATCAAGCTGCATGGGGCCTATCGCGCGCCGCTGTCGGTGAATCGGATGGCGGATGAATTCGGCTGGCGGGCGAGGTTCGGCTGCGCCGAGTCGGCGGCTGCGATGAGCGCCTGGTTGACGCAGCACAAGGAGTGGATCTGAGATGCGGCTGCAAGGGCGCACGGCCATCATTACGGGCGCGGGTTCGGGTATCGGCCGCGCCAGCGCGAAGCTGTTTGCAGAGGAGGGCGCGCATCTCGCTCTGGTCGACCGCGATGCCGCAGGCCTTCAGGAAACGCTGAGCCTTGTGGGCGGAGCGACGGCGCATGTCGGTGACGTCGGCGATGCCAGCTTTGCCGAGACCGTCGTCGGAGAGGTCATGGCGCGACACGGTCGGCTCGACATCTTGATGACTGCCGCTGGCTTCTCCTGTGGTGGCACCGTGTTGACAACGGACCCCGCCGACTGGGATGCGGTGTTCCGCACCAATGTGGGCGGCACCTGGCTATGGGCGCGGGCGGCCGTACCGCAGATGCAGCGGCAGAAGAGCGGTTCGATCATCACGCTGGCGTCGCAGCTTGCGATTGCCGGCGGCAAGGGCAACAGCGCCTATATCGCCGCCAAGGGCGCGATCGTCAGCCTGACCCGGACCATGGCCGTGGACTTCGCGACCGACGGCATTCGCGTCAACGCGATTGCGCCCGGTGCGATCGACACGCCGATGCTTCGCCGCAGCTTTGCTCGACACGCCAATGCGGAGGAGGTGCGCGAAACCTCCCGCAACCGCCATGCCATGAAACGATTCGGCCAGGCCGAGGAGATCGCGCAGGCCGCGCTGCATCTCGCCAGCGATGCGTCCTCATTTACGACCGGCACCGTGATGGTGGTCGACGGAGGCTGGCTCGCGGCATGAGTGATGCGCTGACAGAGCTGGAAGTGAACGTTCGCGCCGATCTCGCGCGGATCGCGCATCCCCGTGCCGCCTGGCTCGAACCGAAGGCGGGGCCGGACGGCAAGCCGGCGCTGGATGTACTCGTGATCGGCGCCGGCCAATCTGGCATCGCCATCGGCTTCGGCCTGATGCGCTCCCGCGTCGGCAACATCCTGCTGCTGGACAAGGCCGAGGAGGGGATGGAAGGCCCTTGGCTCACCTATGCCCGCATGCCGACGCTGCGCAGCCCGAAAGATTATACAGGACCCGACCTCGATCTTCCGAGCCTGACCTACCAGTCCTGGCATGAGGCCCGTTTCGGCAAGGTGAGCTGGCAGACGCTGAACCTGATCCTGAGAGAGCACTGGGCTGAGTATCTGCTCTGGCTACGGCGCACGATCGGCTTGCCCGTGAGCAACGGGAGCGAGCTTCTGGAAATCCGGCCAGCGGCGGGTGATTTGCTCGCCGCACGCGTGAAACGTGGCGGCGGTATCGAGACGCTCCATGCGCGCAAGATCGTGCTGGCGACCGGGCAGGAGGGAATGGGGAACTGGATGGTCCCCGAGCCGTTGCGCGACCTGCCGGGCGGCTCGGTCGCAACCGTCGCCGATGATATCGACTTCGAAACCCTTCGCGGCAAGTGTGTCGCCGTGATCGGCGCCGGCGCATCCGCTTTCGACAATGCGGCGACCGCGCTCGAGGCTGGCGCGGCGGAGGTGCATCTGCTGTGTCGTCGGGCGCAGATCCAGCTGATCCAGCCCTATCGCTGGCTGACTTTTCGCGGCTTCCTCCGCCATCTCAGCGATCTCGACGATGCCTGGCGCTGGCGCTTCATGCGCACCATCCTCGACATGCGCGAAGGCTTTCCGCAGCCGACCTATGATCGCTGCGCGCGCCATGCCAATTTCACATTGCACGAGGGCGCGCCGCTTGAGGCCGCGCGCCAGACCGGCCAGGGCATCGAATTGCAGACGCCGCGCGGCGTCATCGCAGCGGATTTCGTCATCTGCGGCACCGGCATCGACATGGATTTTTCCGGACGTGGCGAGCTGCGCACATTTGCCGGCAATATCGCAACCTGGGCCGACCGCTACGAGCCCCCGGAGAGCGAACGCAGCGCGCGACTCGGCCGCTTTCCCTATCTCGCCGACGATTACGCCTTCACCGAACGTGTCGCGGGCGAAACGCCGTGGATCTCGAATATCCATCTCTTCGCCATCGCCTCCACCATGAGTTTTGGTCCGTCGGGATCATCGATCAACGCGATGACCACCGCAGTGCCGAAGCTGGTCAATGGCCTGACGCGCGGCCTGTTCCGCGCCGATATCGAACGACACTGGGCCTCGCTCCGCGCCTATGACGTGCCGCAGGCCATGGTCACGCGGCCGGCGCGAAAAATGGAGGAATCGCGATGATCGTCCATGCGCCGCCGCGACAAAGCGTCCACAAGAGCGCATCATGAGACTGGCGCGCAACTTGCTTCTTTCTTAACCTGTCCTGTCGGCGTTCTTGTCGAAAATTTTTGGGGAAAACGAATGCGTTTTGTGTCTTTCAGGTCGGCATCCTCCGTGCTCGCCACCACCGCGTTGTTGCTCGTCGCCACCGCGCCCTCGCAAGCGCAGACCAGGGCCGAGACGTTGCGCTATGTCACCGGAGCATCCGTCAACACGCTCGATCCCAACATCCCGGGCTCGACGCGCGAATCCTTCGCGCTGAGCATGAGCACCTACGACCGCCTGGTGGCGTTCGGCCGCAAGCAGCTCAACGGCAAATGGGTGTTCGATCTCGACAAGATTACCGGCGAGCTCGCCGAATCCTACGACGTCAGTCCGGACGGACTGAAGCTGACGTTCCGTCTGCGCAAGGATGCCAAGTTCCAGGACGGCTCGCCCGTGACCGCCGAGGACGTCAAATGGTCGCTCGATCGCTGCGTCACCGCGCCGATCCTCGGCAAGGCACAATTGCTGACGGGATCGTTGACGTCGGCCGACCAGTTCAAGGTGATCGATCCCCTCACGATCGAAGTGACGCTGCCGAAGCCTGATAAGCTCGCGCTACCGAATCTCGCCACGGTCTACCCGCTGATCATCAACTCGAAGGTCGCCAAGGAGCACGCGACCCCGGAAGATCCCTGGGCCACCGCCTGGCTGAAGGAGCACACCGCCGGCAGCGGTGCCTATGTCATCGAGAGCTTCAAGCCCGGCGAGCAGGTGATCATCAAGCGCAACGAGGATTGGAACCGCGGCTCGCCCGACAAGCCGGCGTTTTTCAAGCGCGTGATCGTGCAGTCCGTGCCGGAGCCCGCGACCCGCGCCAACCTTGTCGAGCGCGGCGACGCCGATCTCGTCGTCGATCTCCAGGCCAGCGACGTGCAGTCGCTCGAGGCCAAGGGCAAGCTCAAGGTGATCTCGACGCCGCAATATAATTCGATCACCTTCGTCTCGATGAACAATCAGATCCCGCCCTTCGACAACGTCAACGTGCGCCGCGCCGTCGCGTTCGCGTTGCCCTATGAGGACATGTTCAAGGCTGCCCTGTTCGGCCGCGGAGCTCCGCTGTTCGGTGCGACTTGGCCTGATGGCAAGCCGCTGAACGGCATCTATCCGTTCCAGGCACCGGTGAAGACCGATCTCGACAAGGCCCGTGAATATCTGAAAGCTGCCGGTCTCCCGGAGGGTTTTTCGACCACCTTCAGCTTCAATGTCGGCCAGGCCTCGACCGCGGAGCCGATGGCTGCTCTCGTGAAGGAATCGCTTGCCAAGATCGGGATCAAGGTCGACATCCAGAAGCTGCCGGACGCGCAGATGTCGACGCAGATCAACGAGAAGAAGCTGCCCTTGTTCACGGAAGGCATCGTCGCCTGGCTGCCCTCGACCGATTACTTCTACCGCAACTTCTACACCGGCAATCAGCGCTGGAACTACAGCTCGATCAACAATCCGGAGCTGGCGACTATCGCGCAGGAAGCGCGCTTCGAGCCCGACAAGGCCAAGTACGAGGAAGCCGGCCGCAAGCTCAATGCGATCCATTTCAGCGAGATGCCTCAGATTCCGCTGTGGCAGCCGAACCAGGACGCTGTGATGGCCTCGTCGATCGAGGGCTACACCTACGAATTCCACCGTCAGGTCGACTATCGCGACGTCAGCCGCAAGTGATCTCGACATGCAAGGGCTCTGAAAGGTGATGACCGGTTTTGGTGCGACGGTGGTGCGGGCGGGAAGGCGGCTTCTGTCGTCGCTGCCGGCGTTGTTCGGCGTGCTGGTCTTCACCTTTCTGCTGATGCGGGTCCTCCCCGGAGATCCCGCGGTGTTCTTCGCCTCGGGGCCCAACGCCGGCAAGGAGGAGATCGAGCAGATCCGCAAGCAGATGGGGCTCGACAAGTCGGTGCCGGAGCAGCTCGTGTTCTATCTGTCCGATATCGGCCGCGGCAATCTCGGCCGCTCCATGATGACGGGGCAGCCGGTCCTGAAGGACCTTCGCGAACGGCTGCCGGCCTCGCTCGAACTGACTTTCACGGCGTTGCTGATCGCATTGATTGCGGCGGTGCCGCTCGGCGTGGTCGCAGCCTTGAAACCGGGATCGCTGGTCGATCACGGCGTGCGGCTGTTCTGCGCGCTCGGCGTCTGCGTGCCGACCTTCGTGTCGGGCCTGCTGCTGATCTACGTGTTCTACTATCTGCTCGGTCTTGCGCCTGATCCGACCGGGCGGATCGACGTCTTCACCTCGCTGCCGCCGCAGCGCACCGGATTCCTGTCGATCGATTTCCTGCTCGCGGGAGACATCGAGGGCTGGTGGGCGACCTGCAAGCAGCTGATCCTGCCCGCGCTGAGCATGGCCCTGTTCGTCATCGCGCCGCTGGCGCGGATCACCCGTGCCTCGATGCTGGTCTCGCTCGGCAGCGATTTCGTGCGCACCGCGCGCTCGGTCGGATTGTCCTGGCAGAAGGTCGTCGTCACCTATGCGCTCCGCAATGCGATCCTGCCCGTCATCACCATTGCCGGCATCGTGTTCTCGACCATGCTTGGCGCGAACGTCCTGGTGGAGAAGGTGTTCTCCTGGCCGGGCGTTGCCTCCTACGCGCTCGATGCGCTGCTGTCGTCTGACTATGCGCCGGTGCAGGGTTTTGTGCTGCTGATGGCTGGCATCTTCGTGCTGGTCAATCTCGTGGTCGATATCTGCTACGGCATCGCCGATCCTAGGGTGTCGATCGGATGACCAGCGCAACCCTCCGCCATTCGGTCTGGATTTTGCGCGGCAACCCGCTGACCGGCGTCGCCGCGGCCGGTGTCCTGCTGTTCGTCCTTGTCGCGATCTTCGGACCGTGGCTCGTGCCCTATGATCCCATTGTCTCCAATGTCTCGGAGGCTCTGCAGCCGCCGAGCGCGGCGCACCTTGCCGGCACCGACCAGCTCGGGCGCGACGTGTTCAGCCGCCTCGTCGTTGCGGCGCGGCTCGACCTCGCCATCGCGGTCTCGGCGGTCGGCATCTCGTTCGTGATCGGCGCCGTCGTCGGCTCCTTCTGCGGCTATGCCGGCGGCAGGCTCGACCGCTCGGTCGGCCGCTTCGTCGATGTCATGATGGCCTTTCCGCTGTTTGTGCTGGCGATGGCGATGGTTGCGGCGCTCGGCAACCGGATCGAGAACATCGTGATTGCGACCGCGATCATCAACCTTCCGTTCTACATCCGCTTCGCGCGCGCCGAGGTCAACGTCCGGAGCAATGTCGGCTGGGTGGAGGCGGCGCGTTCCTGCGGCGAGAGCGATTTCTCGGTGGTGCTGCGCTTCCTACTGCCGAACATCCTGCCGGCGATGGCGGTGCAGATCTCGCTCAACCTCGGCTGGGCGATCCTGAACGCTGCCGGTCTTTCCTTCATCGGCCTTGGCGTCAAGCCGCCGACACCGGAATGGGGCATCATGGTCGCGGAGGGTGCTCGCTTCATCTCGACGGGGCGGTGGTGGCTGGTGGCCTTTCCGGGCCTCGCGTTGATGATGGCCGTGCTGTGCTTCAATCTCCTCGGCGACGGGATGCGGGACATTCTCGATCCGCGCATGCGCACATGAGCGAGGAATTGCTCAGGATCGACGATCTCCACGTCGCATTCTCGACGCGACGCGGGATGGTCGAGGCTGTGCGCGGGGTGACGCTCAAGGTTGAGGCCGGCGAGATGCTCGGCCTCGTCGGCGAAAGCGGATCGGGCAAGTCGGTGACCGGTTTTGCGACGACGCGGCTGCTGGATGCGGCCGGCCGCGTCACCGCAGGCAAGATACTGTTTCGCGGCCAGGACGTCACAAAACTCAGGGGTGACGATCTCCGGCACCTCCAGGGCGCCGCGATGTCGATGATCTTCCAGAACCCGCGGGCGGCGCTCAATCCGATCCGCGCGATCGGCCTGCAGATCGCGGACGCGATCCTCACGCACAAGCGGATATCGAAGGACGCCGCCCGCGCCGAGGCGCTGGAGCTGTTGCGCGCCGTCCAGATCCGCGACCCCGAGACGCGGATGAACGCCTATCCGCACGAACTCTCCGGCGGCATGTGCCAGCGCGTCATGATCGCGATAGCGATCTCCTGCAATCCCGCGCTGTTGATCGCCGATGAGCCGACGACCGGACTCGACGTCACCACGCAGAAGGTGGTGATGGACCTCCTGGCGGAGATTGCCGCCGCGCGCGGCATGGCGACGATCCTGATCACGCACGATCTCGGACTTGCGGCGCGATATTGTCGCCGTATCGCGGTGATGGAGCGCGGCCGCATCGTCGAAGAGGCAAGCCCCAGGACGCTGTTCGGGGCGCCGCAGCATGCCTATACCAGGCGCCTGGTGGCGGCGTCGCCGACCGCGACCTCCGGGATCGCGGACCTCGTGACGGAAGAAGAGCGGGAAGGCTACGTGGCTGTCGTCAGCAGGCCCAGGCAGGAGCCCGTTCACGGGACTCCGCCGCTGCTGGAAGTGCGCAAGCTCGCAAAACGCTTCGACGAGGGCGCTGCGGCGGTGGCGGACTTCTCCATGACGATGGCCGGCGGCGAGAGCGTCGGCCTCGTCGGCGAATCCGGCTCCGGCAAGAGCACGACGTCGCGGATGATCTGCCGCCTGATCGATCCGAGCGAAGGCGAGATCGTGTTCGACGGGCAGTCGATCGGCCACGTGGCGTCGCGCGACTTTCACCGCTCGCGCTTCCGCAAAGACATCCAGATGGTGTTCCAGGACCCGAACGAGAGCCTCAACCCGCGCTTCACCGCCTTCGATTGCATCGCCCATCCCCTGATGCGGCTCGACGGCATGCGTGGGGGCGATGCGCTGCGCAAGCGGGTGGAAGACTGCGCCGTTCGTGTGGGGCTGCCGCTGGATCTGTTGCCGCGCTTTCCGCATCAGCTCTCCGGCGGCCAGAAGGCCCGCGTCGGCATCGCCCGCGCCATCGCCTGCCGGCCGCGGCTTCTGGTGCTGGACGAGCCGACCGCCGCGCTGGACGTCTCCGTGCAGGCCGTAGTGCTGCAACTGCTCGACCGCCTGCGGCGGGAGAACGACATCGCACTGCTGTTCGTCAGCCATGATCTCAACGTGGTGCGCATGCTTTGCGACCGCACCATCGTGCTGCGCAATGGCGGCATCGTGGAGCAGGGCGAGAGCCGGGCGCTGTTCGACAATCCCAAGACCGACTACACGCGCAAGCTGATCGAGGCGATCCCGCATATCGAGACCGGGCCAGTGCTGGCGGCCGCGCTTTGAGGTCTCGACCGGTCCCAATGGTGCGGATATCCCGCTGGCGAAGGTCCGGTTAGTGGCATACCATTTGCACGCCAATGAGCTCTGGTTTCACCTGTTCTTGGCCAACGATGGCCGGCATCACGGCACTATTGGGAGGATTTCATGGATCGCAGGACCGTATTGAAGGGACTGGCCGGCGCGGGCGGTCTGGCATTGAGCGGCCTCTCGGCCCCGGCGATCGCACAAGGCGCCTCCGCGCGCACCCTGCGCTTCGTGCCGCAAGCAAACCTTGCCAATTTCGACCCGATCTGGGGCACGCAATATGTCGTGCGCAATGCCGCCGCGCTGGTCTGGGATACGCTCTACGGCGTCGATTCCTCGCTGCAGCCGCAGCGGCAGATGGTCGAGTCCGAGGAAGTGACCGACGATGGCACCACCTGGACGTTCAAATTGCGGTCGGGGCTCAAATTCCACGACGGCGAGCCGGTGCTGAGCAAGGACGTCGTTGCGAGCCTGACGCGCTGGGCGGCACGCGACCCGATGGGACTGATGCTCAAGGCACTGCAGCAGGAACTCACCGCTGTCGACGACCGCACCTTCAAATGGGTGCTGAAGCAGCCGTTCCCGAAGATGCTCTATGCGCTTGGCAAGAACAACTCGCCTTGCGCCTTCATCATGCCGGAGCGCATCGCGCAGACCGACCCGTTCAAGCAGATCGGCGATTATGTCGGCTCGGGGCCGATGAAGTTCGCCAAGGGCGAATGGGTCCCCGGCGCGAAAGCCGTGTTCGAAAAATTCACCGACTATGTGCCGCGGCAGGAGAAGGCGTCGTGGCTCGCCGGCGGCAAGCAGATGCTGCTCGACCGCGTCGAATGGATCGTGATGCCGGATCCGGCGACCGCTGCGGCCGCGTTGCAGAACGGCGAGATCGACTGGTGGGAGAACCCGATCGCGGACCTCGTCCCGGTCCTGAAGAAGAACAAGAACATCAGCGTCGACATCGGCGATCCCCTCGGCAATGTCGGGTCGTTCCGCATGAACTTCCTGTATCCGCCCTTCAACGACGTGCGGGCCCGGCGCGCAGTGCTGATGGCGATGAGCCAGGAAGACTATATGCGTGCGCTCGTCGGCGACGACAATTCGCTGTGGAAGTCGTTGCCCGGCTTCTTCACACCCGACACGCCGCTCTACACCGAGGCGGGCGGCGAGGTCCTGAAGGGCAAGCGCGATCTCGACGCTGCCAAGAAGCTGCTCGCCGAGAGCGGCTACTCCGGCCAGCCGGTGACGTGCCTGGTGGCGCAGGACCAGCCGATCACCAAGGCGTTTGGCGATGTGACCGCCGATCTCTTGAAGAAGCTCGGTATGAATGTCGACTTCGTCGCGACCGATTGGGGCACGGTCGGCTCCCGCCGCGCACAGAAGACACCGCCCGGACAGGGCGGCTGGAACATGTTCCACACCTGGCACGCGGGTTCGGACTGCATCAATCCGGCGCCCTACACCGCCATCCGTGCCAATGGCGACAAGGCCTGGTTCGGCTGGCCCAACAGCCCCGGCACCGAGAAGGAGGTCACGTCCTGGTTCGAGGCCAAGAACCTCGACGAGGAGAAGGCCGCGGTCGCTCGCCTCAACAAGGTCGCGCTCGAGGACGTCGTCTACGCGCCGACTGGGTTCTTCCTCAGCTACACGGCCTGGCGCAAGAACGTCTCCGGCATCACGAAAGGGCCGCTGCCGTTCTTCTGGGGCGTGTCGAAATCCGCATGACCTTGCGCTGAAGCCAGATGCTCTCCTACATCCTCCGGCGTATCGCCTCGACCTTGCCAGTGATGGCGATCGTCGCGCTGTTCGTGTTCAGCCTGCTCTACATCGCGCCGGGTGATCCCGCCGTGGTGATCGCAGGCGATCAGGCAAGTCCGGAGGATGTGGAGCGCATCCGTCAGAGCCTCGGCCTCGATCGACCCTTCCTGATCCAGTTCGGCAGCTGGGTCTGGCGCATTCTGCACGGCGATCTCGGCACCTCGATCTTCACCAATCTGCCGGTCTCGACGATGATCGGCCAGCGTCTCGGGCCGACGCTGTCGCTGATGATGGTCACGCTCCTGCTCACGATCGTGGTCGCGGTGCCGCTCGGCGTGCTGGCGGCGTGGAAGGCGGGAAGCCTGATCGACCGGGCCATCATGGCCTTTGCCGTGTTCGGCTTCTCCCTGCCGGTCTTCGTCGTCGGCTATGTCCTCGCCTACGTTTTCGCACTGGAGCTCGAATGGCTTCCCGTGCAGGGCTATACGCCGCTCGCCCAAGGCTTCTGGCCATGGCTGCAAAACCTGATCCTGCCCGCGATCGCACTCGGCTGTGTCTACATCGCACTGATCGCGCGTATCACGCGCGCCACCATGCTCGAAGTGTTGCAGCAGGACTATATCCGCACTGCGCGCGCCAAGGGCCTCGGGCAGGGCGGCATCCTGTTCGTCCACGCGCTGAAGAACGCGGCGGTGCCGATCGTCACGGTGATCGGGATCGGCATCGCGCTCCTGATCGGTGGCGCGGTCGTCACGGAGAGCGTGTTCGCCATTCCCGGCCTCGGCCGGCTCACGATCGACGCGATCCTGCGTCGCGATTATCCCGTCATCCAGGGCATCGTGTTGCTGTTCAGCTTCGTCTACGTCCTCGTCAATCTGATGATCGACGTCATTTATACGCTCGTTGACCCGAGGATCCGCTATTGACCGACACGACCGTCAATCCGCAAGCGCTGCCGGCGGGCTTCGTCCTCGCGCCGCAACTGCCCGAGATACTCCGGCCGGTTACGATCCGGCGCGGCTTCGTCGGGCTGCTGCGCGGCCATCCCACCGTTGCCATCGGCGGCACGTTGCTGCTGTTGCTCGTCCTGATCGCGATCTTTGCGCCTTATCTTGGAACGGTGGATCCGACCGCGCTCGCGCCGGCCAAGCGCACTCGCGCGCCGTCGGCCCTTTACTGGTTTGGCAGCGACGTGCTCGGCCGCGACATCTATTCGCGCGTGCTGTTCGGCGCGCGCGTCTCGCTCACGGTCGGACTCTCGGTTGCGATATTTGCCTCCGCAGTCGGTCTCGCCATCGGCATCGTCTCCGGCTTCATCCGCTGGGCCGACGGCATCTTGATGCGCTTCATGGACGGCCTGATGTCGATCCCGCCGATCCTGCTGGCGATCGCGCTGATGGCGCTGACGCGCGGCAGCGTCGGCAACGTCATTCTGGCGATTACCGTTGCCGAGATACCGCGGGTTTCCCGTCTTGTCCGTAGTGTCGTGCTGTCGCTGCGCGAGCAGCCCTACGTGGACGCGGCGGTGGCATGCGGCACGCGCACACCGATGATCATCCTGCGCCACATCCTGCCCAACACGCTGGCGCCGATGCTGATCCAGGCGACTTACATTTGCGCCAGTGCGATGATCACGGAGGCGATCCTGTCCTTCATCGGCGCGGGAACGCCGCCGACCATTCCGTCCTGGGGCAACATCATGGCGGAGGGGCGGGCGCTGTGGCAGGTCAAGCCCTACATCGTGTTCTTTCCGGCGGCCTTTCTGTCCGTCACCGTGCTCGCCGTCAACCTGCTCGGCGATGGCCTTCGCGATGCGCTCGATCCGCGCATGGCCAAGAGCCTCTGATGGCGAGGGGCTGATCGCGATGGCACTGCTCGAAGTCGAGAATTTGCAAACCCACTTCCGTACGCCCAGCGGCATCAACCGCGCGGTGGAAGGCGTGTCGTTCCATGTCAACGAGGGCGAGACGCTCGCCATCGTCGGCGAGTCCGGCTGCGGCAAGTCGGTGACCTCGATGTCGCTGATGCGGCTGATCCCGGAACCGCCGGGCAGGATCGCCGGCAGCATCCGTTTCGCGGGCAAGGACCTGCTGCAAATGTCGGATCGCGAGATGCGCGCGATCCGCGGCAACGACATCTCGATGATTTTTCAGGAGCCGATGACCAGCCTCAACCCGGTCCTGACCGTCGGGCGTCAAATCCGCGAAACACTGATGATCCACCAGGGCCTGGACAAGCAAGCCGCGGAGGCACACGCGATCGAGATGTTGATTCTGGTCGGCATTCCCGAGCCGAAGCGCCGCGTGCGCGAATATCCGCATCAGCTTTCCGGCGGCATGCGCCAGCGCGTCATGATCGCCATTGCACTCGCCTGCAATCCAAAACTTCTCATTGCCGACGAGCCGACCACCGCGCTCGACGTGACGATCCAGGCGCAGATCCTGAAGCTGATGCTGGATCTCAAGCACCGGGTTGGCGCGGCGATCATCCTGATCACCCACGATCTCGGCGTGGTCGCCGAGATCGCCGAGCGCGTCATGGTCATGTATGCCGGCCGTAAGGTCGAGGAGGCGCCGGTGGCGGACCTGTTCCGTTCGCCGCGTCATCCGTACACGCAGGGCCTGCTCGGTGCAGTGCCGCGGCTCGGCTCGTCGCTGACCGGCACCGCGAGGCGGCTGGCAGAGATCCCCGGGCAGGTGCCTGATCTGCGCAAGCCCATCGTCGGCTGCGTCTTCGCCGGACGTTGCGCGCTCGCGACCGATCTGTGCCGGCAGTACGCGCCGGGGCTCGAAGAGAAGGGGCCACGTCACGTCGCGGCCTGCCACTATGCGGCCAAGGGAGCGGTCGCGGCATGAGTCCCCCGCTGCTCCAGGTCAACGACCTCAAGAAGCACTTCCCGGTCAAAAAGGGCCTGTTCAGCCGCAAGTCCGAATGGGTCTATGCGGTGGACGGCGTGTCGTTCGAGATCGCGCGCGGCGAGACGCTCTCGCTGGTCGGCGAGTCCGGCTGCGGCAAATCGACGGTCGGCCGTGCGATCCTGCGTCTGTTCGACATCACGGCGGGGCAGGTCATCCTCGACGGTCAGCGTATCGACGACGCCCATCCGAGCACGATGCGCCAGATGCGCCGCCGCGTGCAGGTGGTGTTCCAGGACCCGTTCTCGAGCCTCAATCCGCGCATGCGCGTGCGCGATATCCTGGCCGAGCCGATCCGCAATTTCGGCCTCGCCAAATCCGCGATCGATCTCGAGACCCGCGTGACGGCGCTGATGGATACCGTGCGCCTGCCGCGCGAGGCGCTGAACCGCAGGCCGCACGAATTCTCCGGCGGCCAGCGCCAGCGCATCGGCATCGCGCGGGCGCTCGCCGCCGAGCCCGACCTGATCGTCTGCGACGAGGCGGTCTCGGCGCTCGACGTCTCGGTCAAGGCCCAGATCGTCAATCTGCTGCAGGATCTCCAGCGCGAGTTCGGCCTGGCGCTGCTGTTCATCAGCCACGACCTCGCGATCGTCGAACACATGACCCATCGCGTCGCGGTGATGTATCTCGGCAAGATCGTCGAGGTGGCGCCGCGCTACGAGATCTTCGCCGCGCCAAAGCATCCTTACACCAAGGCGTTGCTCTCGGCGGTGCCGCTGCCCGAGCCGGGGGCCCAGCGCAATCCGATCATCCTCAAGGGAGACGTGCCGAGCCCGATCAATCCACCGAGCGGGTGCCGCTTCCACACCCGTTGCCCATACGTGTTCGACCGCTGCCGGAGCGAAGAGCCGACATTGCGCGCGGCTGGACCCGAGCAGTGGGTGGCCTGTCATCTCGAAGATAGTGCAGCGGTGGCGAGCAGCTAGCCGTTAGGCCGGCGGCAAACCTTTCGATCGAGGCTTGGGGGCGACAATCGGGTGAGGATGGCACTCTGCTCCTGTTTTGCCCGACGAGTCAAAAACGTTTGCGACGAAAATTCATGTGTAAAAACAACCTCATTCTACTGTGCATGGGGTTGTTTTCGCGTTTTTGTTTAGCCGCCTTCAACCCTGGCGGCGCAGGAAGCCCGTGATCGTGACCTTTTCCCAGATATCGGCCGCTGCAAACGGATCGGCGCGATTGAAAGCCTCGACGTCGCCACGGCCCGCTGCCTCGATCAGGAACAGGCTGCCGATCATGGTCGCGCCGTCGTCGGAGACGAGCGGCCCCGACATCACGATCTTGACGCCGAAGCGCGAGGTGTCGCTCAGGAAAGCCTTGTGGGCGTCGTAATTGGCGAGCCGGGTCGGTAGCGCGCCGGCGCGGTCGAGGGCGTGAATGGCGAACAGCATGATGGTCTCCGTTTATGTCTCGTGTTCTTGGGACGGCCGCGGCTGCGGCCGTCCGAGCTTGTCGTGAAGGTGTGCTGACTTACTTGCCGCCGAGCTTGCTGGCTTCCTCGAAAGTCGGGCAGCTGCGCTGCTCCAGCGGCACGTCGAACGGCTGGTAATTGTCCTTGGTGATGACGGTTGGCTTCAGCACGATCTCGGCGATGACAGGCTGGTTGCGCAAGGAGCGGATCGCCATCATGGTGCCGAGGCAGCCTTGAAAAAATCCGTTGTAGTCGCCGCTCGCGAGCAGCTTGCCGGACTTGATCGCGTCGATCGCTTCCTTGGTGCCGTTGATGCCGATCACCTGCGCCTTGCGGTTGGCGCCGTCGAGCGCCTCGATGGCGCCAACCGCCATGGCGTCGTTTGCGGCGAGCACGCCGTCGATCTGCGCGTTCGACTGCATCAGATTCTCCATCACCTGGAGCGCCTGGAGCCGCTGGTAGTTGCCGGGCTGCGAGGCCAGCAGTTTCGCACCGGCATTTTCCTTCAGCGCGTCATTGAAGCCGCGGACGCGGTCGACATTGGTCAGCGAGCCCTTGACGCCCTCGATGATGACGATGTTGCCCTTGCCGCCCAGCGTCTTCAGCAGGAAGCGCGCGGTCTCGAGCCCGAGGCTGTAATCGTCGGCGCCGACGAAGGACAGGAACTTGCCACCGGCCGAGCGGTCGGTGATGTTGACGACGGGAATTTTGGCGTCGTTGATCTTCTCGACACCCGGCACCATCGCCTTGTAGTCGACCGGCGTGAAGACGATGGCGCTCGGCTTCTTCACCACGACGTCCTCGATCTGGCTGAGCTGCTCGGGAATGCTGTCGGGCTTGGTCGGAATGTACTGCAGCGTCTTCGCGTTTAGCGTCTTGGCCATGTTGTCGGCGCCGACCCGCACCGTCTGGAAGAACGGGTTGGTCTGGTTCTTGGTGAAGACGGCGATGGTCTCGCCGTCCGCGCGCGCTGGCGTGGTGAGCGCGGCCGCCATCAGCAGCGGCAGCGCCAAATAACCCAGTGTCTGTTTCATGTTGCCTCCATCCCTCATTTTGCTTGTTGGTCGTTCAAGAACTCATTGCGCGCGGCGGCGGGTCTTCATGTCGAGCCAGACCGCGAGAATGACGATGATGCCGGTGACCAGCGGCTGCCAGTTGGCGCTGACCGACAAGAGGTTCATGCCGTTCAGCACCAGCGTCAGGATCAATGCGCCGATGAAAGTGCCGAACACGGTGCCGACGCCGCCGAACAGCGAGGTGCCGCCGATCAGCACGGCGGCGATCGCAGGCAGCGTCAGGCTTTCGCCGATGTCGGCCTCGGCCGAATTGAGCCGCGACAGGAAGATGATCGAGGCGAGCCCGGCCATGGTGCCCGAGACGGCGTAGACCAGCAGCAGGCGGCGCGCGACCGGAATGCCGGAGAGCCGTGCCGCGACCGGATTGGCACCGATCGCATAGATCTCCTGGCCCCAGACCGTTCGCTGCGCAAACAACGTTCCGATCCCCAGGAACACCAGCAGCAGGTAGACCGGGATCGGCAAGCCGAAGAGATAGCCGCTGCCGATCTGGCGAAAGCCGGCCGGGAAGCCGTGAAGGGTTTCGCCCGCCATGTACCAATAGGTGAGGCCGTTCAGCACCCAGAGCATGCCGTAGGTGGC
Organism: Bradyrhizobium sp. 40; assembly: GCF_023100925.1. Lineage (NCBI taxonomy): Bacteria > Pseudomonadati > Pseudomonadota > Alphaproteobacteria > Hyphomicrobiales > Nitrobacteraceae > Bradyrhizobium > Bradyrhizobium sp. 40. Next base: position 4,868,197 of record NZ_CP064688.1, on the reverse strand, counting down.
GATGAAGGAGGGGATGCGCAGCGCGGTGACCATGACGCCGTTGAGGAGCCCAACCATGCCGCCGCAGGCAAGCCCGGTGAGGATGCCGAGCGCCGGCGAGCCGGTCTTGTGGATCACGGTCCCGGCGATGCAGGCGGACAGCGCGACATTGGCGCCGACGGAGAGATCGAGGCCCGCGGTCAGCACCACCAGGGTCAGGCCGGAGGCGATGAAGAAGGTCAGGCTCGCCTGCCTGAGCACATTGAGGATGTTGCCGAGGCTCAGGAAGGAATCGCTGAGCACGGCGAGCACCGCACAGATCAGCAGCGCCGCGAGCAGGCGATAGAATACCTGGATCGCGTCCTGTGACAGGAACGAGCGGGGCGGCGCAATGGCCTCCTTGCTGATGTCGGTCATGCGCGGCTCCGCAGGCCGTCAAGGAAGAGGGCAACGATGACGAGGACGCCGACGCTCGCGACCTGCACCGAGGAGGGCAGCGAGATCAGGTTCAGCCCGTTGCGCAGCACGCCGACCGAGAGCACGCCGAGCAGCGTGCCGAGCAGCCAGCCATTGCCGCGCTCGAACGACGTGCCGCCGACGGCGACGGCCGCGATCGCATCGAATTCGAGACCGAGGCCCGCGGTTGGATGCCCAGAATTCATGCGCGCTGTCATCAGCAGGCCGGCGATGCCGGCCATGGCGCCGCCAATTGCATAGACCGCGATCAGCAGCTTGTTCGGTGAGAGGCCGGCGTAGCGCAGCGCCTCCGGGTTGCCGCCGAGCGCAAAGATATAGGTGCCGAAGCGGGTGTGATAGAGCAGGCTGTGAAAGGCGGCATAGGTCACCAGCGCCATCACGATCGGCACGGGCACGCCGAGAAGCGTCGCCGAATAGATGTCGCGCACACTGTGGGGGATGCCGACCACGCTCTGGCCGTCGCTGACGATCAGCGACAGGCCTTGCGCCATGCCGAGCGTACCGAGCGTCGCCACGAAGGGCGGGATGCCCACGATGGCGACCAGCCAGCCATTGGCGAAGCCGAAGGCTGTGCCGACGAGGAGTCCGGCACCTAAGCCCAGCAACATCGAGTGGGTTGCGAGCGAGACGATTGCGACGCAGAGCGAGGTCAGCGTCAGCACCGCGCCCATCGACAGGTCCAGCCCCTCGGTCATGATGATCAGTGTCATCGGCAGCGCGAGCATGGTTAGGATCGTCGACTGCACCAGCACATTGGAGAGGTTGGCAACCGACAGAAAGCCGGGCGCGATCGTGCTGAACAGCGCGATCAGCAGCACCAGCACGATGGCAACGCCGGGAACGCGCTGCAGCGGATTCGGTTGAGAGGCGACCGCGGCCTCACGCATGATGCATCCCCAGTCGCACGATGTTCTCCTCTGTCAGCTCATTGCGCGCGAGGTGCCCGGCGATGCGCCCCTCGCGCATCACATAGGCGCGGTCGCAGACGTGGCAGATCTCGACCTGTTCGGACGAGATCATCAGCGCCGCCGCGCCTTCGGCGACAAGGCGGTCGATCAGGGCGAAGATTTCGGCCTTGGCACCGATGTCGATGCCCCGGGTCGGCTCGTCGAAGATGAAGAGCTTCGAGCCGGCGGCGAGCCACTTGCCGATCACGACCTTCTGCTGATTGCCGCCCGAGAGCAGGCCGACGATCTGGCGCGCGCTGGGCGTCGCAATGCGCAGTTGTCTGATCAGGCCGTCGGCGGTGCGATGCGCGCTGCGCTGGTCGAACAGACCGCTTGGAAACAGCTTTCGCAGCGCCGACACCACCAGATTGTCGCTCACCGATCGCAGCAGCGCCAGGCCCTCGCTCTTGCGGCTCTCCGGGATCAGCGCAATGCCGCGGCGGGCGGCAAGATCAGGCTCGCCGGAGATAGTCTTGCCGTCGAAGACGATCTCGCCTGATGTCACGGGATCGGCGCCAAAGATCGCGCGTGCGACCTCGCTGCGACCGGAGCCGACCAGGCCACACAGGCCGACGATCTCGCCGCGGCGCACCTCGATGTTGATGTCCGAGATTCCTGTGGAGGCGCTCAGGCCCTTGACCTCGAGCAGAACGTCGCCGGGTTTGTCGGCAAAATTGCGCGGGTAGGTCATGTCGACGTTGCGACCGACCATCATGCGGACGAGCTGGTCCGGCGTGACGTCGGCCGGGCGAATGCCGTCGATGCGGCGACCATCGCGCAGAACGGTGATACGGTCTCCGAGCGCGAACACCTCCGCCATGCGGTGCGAGATGTAGACGATGGAGACGCCGTCGGCCTTGAGCCGCGCGATCAGCGCGAACAGCAGCTCGGTCTCGCGATCGGACAGCGCCGCGGTTGGCTCGTCCATCACGAGGATGCGCGCGTTCTGGCTGATCGCCTTGGCGATCTCGACCATCTGCTGCTGCGCCACCCCCAACTTGTCGATGATGGTGGAGGGATCGATCTCGAAGCCGATCGTGCCGAGCACGCGCGCGGCGTCGGCCAGAATCCTGCGCCGGTCGATGGTGCCGGGGATACGGCCCTTCGGCTCGCGGCCGAGGAAGATGTTCTGGGCGATATCGAGATGGGGGACGAGGGAGAATTCCTGGAAGATCACGGCAATGCCGAGCTTCTGCGCGTCCGCGGCCGAGTTGATCGCGACCGGCTCGCCCTTGCAGTAGAACTCGCCTGCATCGGCGCGGTAGGCCCCGCACAGCACCTTCATCAGGCTCGACTTGCCGGCGCCGTTCTCGCCCAGCAGCATATGGACTTCGCCAGGGAAGACGGCAAAGGACACGTCATCCAGCGCCTTGACGCCGGGAAACTCCTTGCTGATGCCGCGCAGCTCCAGCAGCGGCGTGGGGGCGGCGGGCTCGACGGCCAATGCGGCGGTGCTCATGCGCGCGCTCCGCCTGCAAAGATCTTCCCGGGATTCATCAGTCCGTCAGGGTCGAGCGCGGTCTTGATTGACCTCATCACATCGACGGCCTCGCCGAGCTCATCGGTGAGATAGTCGATCTTGCCGAGCCCGATGCCGTGCTCGCCGGTGCAGGTGCCGTCCATGGCAATCGCGCGGGCGACCATGCGGGCCTGGAGCGCCTTGGCGCCTTCGGCTTCCGCGGGCCTTGCCGGGTCGATCAGGATCAGCATGTGGAAATTGCCGTCGCCGACATGGCCGACGATAGGCGCCGTGAAACCGTGCTCGTCCGCATCGCGCCGGGTATCCGTGAGGCATTCCGCCAATCGCGAGATCGGCACGCAGACGTCGGTGATCACGGCACGCGCGCCGGGGCGCAGGCCCAGGCCGGCATAGAGCGTGTTGTCGCGGGCGTGCCACAGCCGGCTGCGATCCTCCTGCGCCTTGGCCCAGGCAAAGCCATGACCACGATGGTCGGCGGCAATGGCCTGTGCAGCTTCGGCCTGCTCGGCGACGGAAGTCTCGGAACCATGGAATTCGAAGAACAGGGTCGGGGCTTCGCGATAGCCGAGCTTCGCATAGGCGTTGATACCGCGCATCATGACGTCGTCGAGCAACTCGATGCGCGCGACGGGGATCGCGGACTGGATCACGGAAATCGCGGTATCGACGGCGTCGTGCAGGGTGTCGAAGCTGCAAACCGCGGCCGAGATCGCCTGCGGCACGGGATGCACCTTCAGCGTGATCTCGGTGATGATGCCGAGCGTGCCCTCGGCGCCGACGAACATGCGGGTCAGGTCGTAGCCGGCGGCTGACTTGCGCGCGCGTCTGGCGGTCCGGATCACGCGGCCGTCGGCCAGAACCACCTCCAGCGCCATGACGCTGTCCTTCATGGTGCCGTAGCGCACCGCCATGGTGCCGGAGGCGCGCGTGGACGTCATGCCGCCGATCGAGGCGTCGGCGCCGGGATCGATCGGAAAGAAAAGTCCGGTGCCGCGCAGCTCCGCATTGAGCTGCTTTCGCGTGATGCCCGGCTGCACGACGACGTCCATGTCGCTCTCGTGCACCGTCAGCACCTTGTTCATGCGTGCGAAGTCGAAGCAGACGCCGCCCGCGACCGCGGCCGCATTGCCTTCGAGCGAGGTCCCAGCGCCGAAGGGCACGATGGGCATATTCGCGCCAGCGCACAGCTTGACGATCTCCGCGACCTCCTGCGTGGTTTCGGGAAAGACGACGATGTCGGGCGGCAGGTTGCGATAATGCGACTCGCTCTGCCCATGCTGATCGAGCATGCCACGCGCGACGCTCGCGCGCGGGCCGATCATGCCCATGAGGCGATCGGCCAATATGCTCGTGCTGACCCGCGGTCCCATCCTTGCTCCCTGTCTGCCTTGTTGTCGGACTCTTGTCTGGTCCGCGATGTTCAGCTTAAGCGGCTCTTGCGTTGCTAGCGACCTGCTTCAGGCCGAAATCATAGTTGAGGTGAAAATACTCGCTGTCCACCATGCGACCATCGGGCGCACGGCCGGGCGGGCACCGCACAAATTCGCGGATCAGGCTGTCCTTGACGCCGAACACCACGTCGGAGTCGAGATACTGGTCGCCGGCGACGAACACGTGGGTCACGAGTTGCTCGAAGCCGGGCGCCGAGATCATGAAATGCACGTGTGCCGGGCGCCAGGGATGGCGGCCCTGGACCGCCAGCATGTCGCCAACCGTGCCGTCATGCGGGATCGGATAGGCAGCCGGTTTGATCGACCAGAAATTGAAGCGGCCATTCTGGTCGGTGTGGAAGCGCGCCCGCATCGCGAGGTCGCCGATCTTGTCGAGCTGCTGCACGTCGTAATAGCCATCATCGTCGGAATGCCAGACATCCACGACGGCGCCGGCAAGCGGCCGTCCGTCGACGGTCGACACCGAGCCGGTGACGAGCATCGGATCGCCTTCCATCGGGCCGGAGATGTCAGCGCCGTTGTCTTTCTCGGGCGACGCCTGCACGAAGAACGGACCGAGCACCGTGGTTTCGGTGGCGCCTTCCGGCACCGGATGGTTGATGGCGTCGACCAGCATCGAGACGCCGAGCGCGTCCGACAGCAGGATGAATTCCTGGCGCTTGTCGTCGCACATGTGACCGGTGCGGGTCAGGAAGTCGATGCCGTATTCCCATTCCTTCTGGGTGGGTCGCACCTCGCGGACGAAGGCATGGAGGTGGCGCACCAGCGCTTCGCTGACCTGCTTCATGCGCGGGTCGGTCGCGCCCGCGACCCGCTCCAGCACTGCATCCGTGATCGTGTTCTCGTTGAAATTGCGCATGGGTGTCTCCGCGATCAGAGTTTGGGCTCGCCAAGCCCGGACAGACGTTCCAGATGCTTGACGGTCGCGATGAAGTCGGCGTCGCCGTCGCCCTGCGCGACCAGCGAGCCATAGGTCTCGCGCACTTGGGCCGCGAGCTGAAGCGGCACGCCGACGGCGTGGCCGGCGCCGAGGATCAGGTCGAGATCCTTGGCCATCTGCCTGCAGGAGAAGGTCGAGTCGAAATCGCGGTTACGCAGCGGCGCGGTCTTGTACTTCACCATCGGTGAGGCGACTGCGCTGTCGTCGAGAACTTTCAGAATGTCCTGCCAGCCGATGCCGCCCTTGCGCGCCAGCGCCAGGCTCTCCGCCATCATGGCGGCCGACACCGCAATCATTAAATTGACCGCAAGCTTGGCATATCGCGCTTCCTCGCCGGACCCGAGATAGGTCTGGGCGCGGGTGAAGACGGCGAACAGCGGTTTTGCGTTTTCGTAGGCGTCCTTCGGGCCCGAGACGAAGCAGCTCAGCGCGCCGGTGTGGACGATGCTGGCGTTGCCGGAGACCGGCGCCCGCAGGTAGAGGACACCGCGCGCCTGGGCGGCGGCGTCGACCTCTGCGGAAGCGTCGACGCTCACGGTGCTGGTCTCGATCACAACAGATCCAGCAGCCATCGCGGCGATGAGGCCGGTGGGGCCGAGCAATGCGCCGCGCAAGGCCACGTCATCGGGCAGGGAGGTGACGATCGCGGCCTTGCCGTCCACGGCTTCGGCCGGCGAAGCGGCAGTCGAAATGCCTTGCGCGCGCGCCTCGTCGAGCCGTTCGGCACTCCGGTCGAACGCGGTCACGGCGTAACCAGCCTTGGCGACGAGCACCGACATCGGCAGGCCCATCTTGCCGATCCCGATGAAAGCGATGTTCTTTGGCGTATCAGTCATTGTTGTTGTCCTTGACGCCATCAGGCGGAATGTCCCTGTCGTTCGATGTCGTGCACCAGCCGCCGGCCTGATTGCAGGAGCAGTTCCTTCTTCGCCTCCAGGCCGTCGGCCAGCAGCCGTCCATTCCGCTTCTTCCACACGCCGCCGATCATCACGGCCTCAATATTCGCAAGGCTGGTCTGCATCACCACGGTGGAGACGGGATCGTGCACAGGTACGAGGTTGAGATCGCTGGCATTGATGATGACGAGGTCGGCGAGCTTGCCCGGCGTCAGCGAGCCGATCTGGCCTTCGCGACCGAGCATGCGGGCGCCTTCCGTCGTGATCCAGCGCAGCGCCTCGCGGACGGGGATCGTGGTCGTCGCCGGAATGGTGCCGCTGGCCTTGCGCGATTCCGCGTTGTCCAGTGCTCGCTGCATCGAGAGCGCAACGCGCGCGGCGGAGAAGAGGTCGCCGGCCAGCACGGATTCCAGATCGATGCCGATGGTCGGCCGCACGCCGCGCTTGAGCAGCCGTCCGGTGATTGGAAAGCCGTGGCCCTGGATCATCTCGTTCTCCGGCGTCACCGAGAAGGAGACGCCGAGATCGACCATCCGGTCCAGCAGTGCGTCAGGCAGGTCGTTGCCATGGACGATGTTGGTGCCGGCGCCGACGAGACCCGCCTCGATCAGCTTCTCCCAGCCACCGGGCGTCTTGGCGGGACCGCCGCCCTGATGCATGGATGCGATCAGCTTGAGCTCGCGTGCCATGCCGAAATCGTGCATGGCGACGTCCAGCGTCGAATAATGCGGGCCGAGGATCGCGAGCCCAAGCGTGACCAGGCCGTCGCGGTCGGCGAGGGGCCCCGCCAGCAGTCGCTCGACCTCACGGCGTGGATGCGGGATCTCCGAGAAATGCGGCTCGCCCGATTTGGGCTCGGGCTTTGGCGAGCCGTGGAAGAAGGCCGCGCGAATACCGCTCTCGATCAGGCCGCGCACGGCGGCGTTGGTATGATCGGGCGTCGGATTGTTGTGGCACCAGTCGACCAGCGTCGTGGTGCCTTGGTTGATCTGGTTCAGCGCACCCACCAAGGTCGCGATATAAATGTCCTCGGGCCTGAAGACCGTAGCGAGCCCGGCATGCATGTGGCGGAAATATTCCAGCAGCGTCCAGTTGGCGGCATAGCCGCGCAGGCCCGTCTGCCAAGTGTGCATATGGGCGTTGATCAGGCCGGGGATGACGATGCGGCCGGTACCGTCCACGATCTCGGTCTCGGCCGCACTGCCGCCGACGTCGATCGATGGACGCACGTCAACGATGCGGCTGCCCTCGATCAGCACGTCGCCGATGTCGAAGTCGCCGATCGTGTCATCCATGCTGATGATCGTGGCGGATTTGATCAGCGTGCGCCGCATCGCTTCAAGCCACCGCTTTGCCGGTGACAGGCGGCTCACCGGCCCAGGCGCGCGCGATCAGGTCGCGGATGGCGTCGCGTTCGAGCGGGCGCGGGTTCCAATAGGCGTTGGTGACCGCGAGATCCGCGGCCTTGTCGATGCCGCTTTCGGGCATGCCGATGTCGCGCAATGCGACCTTCGCACCCAGCCGCTTCGCCAGCTCGAAAAGCCCCTGCGATGCATCGGCGGCGCCGATGGCGCGGGAGATCCGCGCCATCGCGTCGGGCACGGCCGGCGCGTTGTAGGCCAGCGCGTGCGGCAGCACGATGGTGTGGGTCTCGGCATGCGGCAGGTCAAAGGTGCCGCCGAGCGTGTGGCAGAGCTTGTGATGCAGCGCCATGCCGACGGTGCCGAGGCAGACGCCGCACAGCCAGGCGCCATAGAGCGCTGCGGTGCGAGCCTCGCGATCGTCGCCCTTCGCGGCGATGGCGGGCAGCGCACGTGCCAACGCGCGAATGCCGTCTTCCGCCATCAGCGACGTGACGGGATTGGTGTCGCGCGCGTAGAGCGCCTCGACCGCATGCGCGATCGCGTTGATGCCTGATGTCGCGGCCAGGCTCGCCGGCAAAGTCAACGTGAGGTCGACATCGTAGATCACCGTCTCCGGCAGGATGGCGGCATCGCGCACAGTGGTCTTAAGTCCGTTCTCGGTCTGGCCGACGATCGGCGTCATCTCGGAGCCGGCATAGGTGGTGGGAATGCAGAGCTGGTTGATTCCTGTGCGCAAGGCGAGCGCCTTGCCGAGGCCGGTCGTGGATCCGCCACCGAGGGAAATGACGCAGTCGGCCTCGCACGCCTTCATCGCCGCGAGCGCCCGCTCCGTGACCTCGACCGGCGTGTGCATGGTCGCGCCCGGAAAAATGCCGGCGTAGAGCGAACCGAGCGCCGCGCCCAAGCTCTTGCCTTGCGCCTCCTGCTGGGGCGTCGTCAGCACCAGCGCGCGCTTGCCGCCGAGCCGCTCGACCTCGGCCTTGGCGCTAGCCAATGTTCCGCTGCCGAACACGACGCGGCAGGGCAGGTTTTCAAAGGTGAACGTACCGATCATGCGCCGGTCTCTTTGATGGGATAATCGACCTGGAAGCGCCCGATCCGCAAGTCGCCCAGCGCCTCGCGTACGCGCAAATGTTCCGGGTGGGTGGCGTAGGCCTGGAGCGCAGCGTGGTCGGTAAATTCGGAGAACAGAACGACGTCGCAGGCGTAGTCGACATCACTGACGTCGAGACCGACTTCGATATGGGTGAGGCCGTCGATCCGGCCGCGCAAGCCCTCGAATAGGGTCTTGACCTTGACCCGGGCGGCGGCCCGCTCCGCGGGCGTCTCCCCGCGCAGCCGCCACATCACGATGTGCCTGATCCGGCCCGACATTTCCCTGTTTCCTCGCCTGCTATCCTGCTTGTGTTTTGTCCATTTTGACTTGCGGGATGTGGAAATAAAGCTCAATAATCGTAAGTCTCTTTTCCTGTTTGCGAAAAAATGGACCGCCTGCTCCAATTGGAAGTGTTCGCCAAGACGGCCGAGCTCGGCAGCATGTCCAAAGCTGCCGAAGCCCTGCGCATGTCGAATGCTGCCGCGAGCCGCCATCTCAGCGCGCTCGAGGAGCGCCTTGCGGTCCGGCTGATCGAGCGCAACACCCGTCGGCTGTGGTTGACGGAGGCGGGCCAGGTACTGCTGGAGCGCTCGAGCCGGGTTTTGAGCGAGCTGGCGGAAGCCGAGGACATCGTCAGCGATCGCGCGCTGTCGCCGCAAGGCACGCTGCGGGTCACGAGCTCGCTGTCCTTTGCGGTGATCTATCTGGCGCCGATGCTGCCGGCCTTCCGCGCGCGCTATCCGAAGCTCAACATGCAGATCACCACCGCCAACCGCTACTCCGATTTCATCGAGGCCGGCATCGACGTGGCGATCAGGACGCGCGAGCAGGAGCCGGATTCGAACATCATCGTCCGCCGCATCGGCCAGATGCGGCGGGTGCTCGCTGCTGCGCCGTCCTATCTCGCAAGCTGCGGCGAGCCGGAGCAGCCGGTCGATCTCGCGCGCCACAACATGCTGGTCTATAATCTCGCCAACGATCCCTATTCGCTACGCCTGCGCAAAGGCAACGGCGCGCAGACTGTCCGCGTCACGCCGACGCTCGACAGCAATGACGGCCAGGTCATCCGCGGCGCCGCGCTGGCGGGGCTCGGCATCCTCATCCAGCCGCTCTATATCGTGCAAAGCGACATCGCGGCGGGCCGTCTCGTCCCGGTTTTGATGGACTGGGAGCTGCCGCTGCTGACGATGAACATCGCCTACCAGAACCGCGCCGGACTGCCCGCCAAGATCAGGGTCTTTTCCGACTTTCTGGTCACCCACATCCGAGAGCATTCGCAGCCGGGGATCTGGATCGACGCGGCGAAGTGAGCGACATTTTCGAATTCAGGCGGCTTTGCAGAAGGCACATCCATTGAAAGCCAGGACATCCGGCACCGCATGGCGGCATGCCAACATCGGTCGGCTGCTCAACAACGCGGTGCGGCGCTTCGAAGGTCGTGTGCTCGAGCTGATGAGCGATAAGGGGCATGACGAAACCCGGATCGCGCATGTCGGCCTCACACGCAATCTCGACGTCGAGGGGACCAGACTAACGGAACTCGCCCGCCGCGCCTCCATGAGCAAGCAAGCGATGGGCGAGCTGGTCGATCAATGCGCCGAGCTCGGCCTGGTCGATCGCATCGCCGATCCGACCGATCGGCGTGCGCGCATCGTCATGTTCACGCCGGCGGGACGCAAATGGCTCGATGCGTTCCGCGACGCCGTCGACGTTGCCGAGCAGGAGATGCGCGCCGAACTCGGCAAGGCCACGATGGACACGATCCTGAAGGGATTGGCAGTCTACGGCGCGCAATTCGACACGCTCCACGAGCCCGATTAGTCAGGCCACTTGACGATATCGTCAGGCAACCTTACCATGTAGGATAATGCTGGTAGGGAGAAGCGTCTTGGAAACATGTCTGACGGCCTCGGTGCTCATCGTGGGTGGGGGGCCCTGCGGCCTGATGCTCGCCAACGAGCTCGGCCGGCGCGGCGTGTCCGCGATCCTGGTCGATGAAAAACCGGGCACGGCATTCAATCCGCAAGCCAATGCGACGCAGGCGCGCTCGATGGAGCACTATCGGCGGCTGGGTTTTGCCGACGAGATCCGACGCGAGGGTCTGCCAGCGGATTATCCGACCGACGTTGCGTATTTCACGCGCTACACCGGCTACGAGCTGGCCCGATTTCAGTTGCCGTCGTCGTCACGCGCGGGCGAACTCGTCAAGGGCATGTCGGGCTCCTGGAGCGCGGCCGAGCTGCCGCATCGGGTCTCGCAAAAATATGTCGAGGCAGTGCTGCGCCGTCACGCCGAACGCCTTCCCGGAATACGGCTCAGCTACGGTTATCGTCTGATCAGCTACGTCGAGAGCGATGACGGCGTCGTCGCCGAGATCGAATGTCTCGATGACAACAACCGCTTTCAGGTCCGGGCCGACTTCCTGGTCGGGGCCGACGGGCCGCGCTCGCAAGTCCGGCAGTCGCTCGGGATCGTTTACGGCGGCGAAACCGGAGCGCAGCGCGACTTCATGGGCGGCCGCATGCTGGCGGTCTATCTCCGTTCGCCCGGATTCTACGCGAGCATCCCGCACGCCAAGGCGTGGATGTACAATTGCTTCAACGGCGACCGCCGTGCGTTTATGGCATCAGTGAACGGTCGCGACGAGTTTGCGTTTCACACGCAGCTTCGGCCCGATGAGAACGAAAGTGCGATCACGATCGATGAAGCCAAAGCAGCGTTCCAGCGCGCCTGCGGCGCGCCGATCAACTGCGAAGTGCTGTCGTTCCTGACCTGGACCGCCGGGCACGCGCTGGTCGCGAATGGAATGCAGCGGGGCAGGGTGTTTCTCGGCGGCGACGCGGCGCATCTGTTCACGCCGACCGGCGGGCTTGGCTACAACACGGCGATCGAGGATGCGGTCAACCTCGGCTGGAAGCTCGCAAGCGTCGTCAAGGGCGTGAGCCCGGCGGGGCTGCTCGACAGCTACGAGGTCGAGCGGCGTCCGGTGGCGCTTCGTAACACCGACTATGCGCGCCGCTTTGCCGACTCCCTGGGTCTGTTCGCGCCGGCGCCTGAGATCGAGGACGCCACGGATGCCGGCGACGAGGCGCGGCGGACGGCGGGCGTCTATCTCGAACAGCACGCCCGCGCCGAATTCAACATCCCTGGCGTGACCTTCGGTGGGCGCTACGACGGCTCGCCGATCATCGTTTCCGACGGCAGCCAGCCGCCGCCCGATGCCGCGAACGTCTACGTTCCGAGCGCCTGTCCCGGCGGCCGCGCCCCGCATGCGTGGCTGGAAGACGGCGTCTCCCTGTACGACCTGTTCGGGTTCGAGTGGACGCTGCTCCAGTTTGGCGAGGTCATGTCCGCGCATGCGTCATTCGCCGAGACCATCCGGGCGATCGGGGTCGATGTGAAACTCGTCACGCTGCCGAAATCGCTGCGCGATCTCTACCAGGCGGATCTGGCTTTGATACGCCCCGACCAGATCGTGGCCTGGCGTGGCAGCGCATCACAGGCCGGCATGATCGAGCGCGTGCTCGCCCGAGCACTCGGACACAATGCGAGCGACAGCGCACGGCTGGCCAGCTGATCGACTCTTGCCGTCGCATCCGACCAGCGGCTGCGCGGCCAATAACAACAAGACAACAAAACGGCAAATGACACCGGAGGAGGAAACCGTGACGACAAGAGCATTGGAGCACTACGACGATCATGTTGCGACCGCCGCCACTGCCGGGCAGACGGCGAGCAGCCGCCGGCGTATCCTGATTGCCGGCACCATCGGCACCGCGATCGAATGGTACGACTTTTTCATCTACGGCCTGATCGCGCCGCTGGTGTTCGATCAGCTGTTCTTTCCGAAATTCGACCAGCTCACGGCGACCATTGCGGTGTTCGCGACGTTTGCCGTCGGATTTTTGGCGCGTCCGCTCGGCGGGCTTGTGTTCGGCCATTTCGGTGACCGCCTCGGCCGAAAGTCGGTCTTGCTGTGTACGCTGCTCATGATGGGACTTGCGACCATGTCGATCGGATTGTTGCCGACCTACGCCAGTGCAGGCGTGGCCGCGACCGTCGCGCTCGTGGCGTTGCGCTTCGTCCAGGGGTTTGCGCTCGGCGGCGAGTCGACCGCGGCGATCCTTATGGCGATCGAGACGGCGCCCGGGCACCGGCGCGGCTTCTCGGCCGCGGTGATCCAGGCCGCAGGACCCGTCGGTGTCGTGCTCGCCTCGTTCGCGGCGCTCACGATTTCAAGGCTGCCGGAGGCGGACCTGCTGTCATGGGGCTGGCGCGTGCCGTTCCTGATCAGTGCGGTGCTGGTCGCGCTCGGCGTCTACATGCGCCTGCGCATCGAGGAGAGCGCGACGTTCCGCGAAGCGAAGGTGACTGAAGGGGCGCCTGTGGTCGAAGCCCTGAGGGAGCACTGGCGGCCGATCCTCATCGTGTTCTTCGCCGAGATGGCGCAGACTTCCTATTTCTATCTGACCGCCATCTTCACCATCTCCTTCGCGACCCGTCAGCTCGGCGTCCAGAAGGACGTCATCACGCAGGCCGTGCTGTTTGCCAATCTCGTCGGGCTCGTTGCGATGCCCCTCATCGGCGCCTGGTCCGACCGCATCGGACGAAAGCGTCTGTTCCTGGCCGGCGTCGTGCTCGCAGCCATCTCGATGTTTGCATTCTACGGTGTGGTCGCGAGCCGTGACACGATGCTGGTGACGTGCGCGGTGATCCTCGCCGCGGGGATAATCCATCCGCTGATGTTCGGCAGCGAAGGGAGCTATTTCCCGGAGCTGTTTCCGACCCGCATTCGCTTCAGCGGCGTGTCGATCGGAAAGCAACTCGGGACGGTGCTCGGCGGCGGCATTGCGCCGCTGGTCGCCACCAGCCTGTTTGCGCAGACGGGCTCCACCTACGCGATCACAGGATACTACGTTGTGCTCGCGCTCGCGGCGATGATCGCGCTCGGCTTCGCGCGCGAAACCGGAAAATCGCGCCTGCTCGGCTAGGCCGAGCGCCATCATCAACATCAGGGAGGTTTTCATGGACGTCAGTCTTCTCGTCAACGGGCAGGATCAGGCCGCTTCCGGCGGCGAGGTGTTCGAGCGGCGCAATCCGCTGTCGCAGGAGGTCGCAAGCCGCGCGGCCGCTGCCACGGCTTCCGATGCCGACGCCGCAGTGGCGGCGGCTTCCGCCGCATTGCCAGGATGGTCGGCACTTGGCCCGAATGCGAGGCGAGCCCTGTTGCTGAAGGCCGCAGATGCGCTTGAGGCCAAGCGCGACGCCTTCGTCTCGATCATGATGGCCGAGATCGGCACGACGGAGATCTGGTCGGCCTTCAACGTCAAGCTCGCGACCGGCATGCTGCGCGAAGCGGCGTCGCTCACCACGCAGATCGCGGGCGAGGTGATTCCGTCGGACAAGCCGGGATGTCTCGCGATGTCGGTTCGCCAGCCAGCCGGCGTCTGCCTCGGCATCGCGCCGTGGAACGCGCCGATCATTCTCGGCGTTCGCGCCGTGGCGACGGCGCTCGCCTGCGGCAATACGGTCGTGCTCAAGGCGTCCGAGATCTGCCCGGGAACACACCGGTTGATCGGCGAGGTTTTCAAGGACGCAGGCTTTCCGCCCGGCGTCGTGAATGTCCTGACCAACGCACCGGCCGACGCGCCCGCGCTGGTCGAGCGCCTCATCGCCAATCCTGCCGTGCGGCGGGTCAATTTTACCGGCTCGACCCGGGTCGGTCGAGTCATCGCCGAACTCGCCGGTCGCCACCTCAAGCCGGCGCTGCTCGAGCTTGGCGGCAAGGCGCCTCTGATCGTGCTCGACGATGCCGACCTCGATGCCGCCGTCGCGGCGGTCGCGTTCGGCGCCTTCATCAATCAGGGCCAGGTTTGCATGTCGACCGAGCGGGTGATCGTCGACGAGGCGGTGGCGGCCGCCTTTGTCGAGAAGCTTGCGAAGAAAACGGCTGCGCTTCCGGCCGGCGACCCGCGCCACGGTCCGGTGGTGGTCGGCTCGATGATCGACGAAGCGCCGGCCAAGCATGTCGTTGCACTGATCGACGACGCGATCGCCAAAGGGGCCGTCAAGCTCGCGGGCGGCGACCGGGTTGGCACAGTCGTCCCGGCCACCGTGCTCGATCGCGTGGTGCCCGGCATGCGCATCTACACCGAGGAGAGCTTTGGTCCCGTCGTCTCGGTGGTCCGCGCGCGTGGCGTGGACGAGGCCGTGCGGCTCGCCAACGACACGGAGTATGGCCTTTCGGCTGCCGTGTTCGGCCGCGACGTCGCGCGTGCACTGACGGTGGCGCAGCGGATCGAAAGCGGCATCTGCCACGTCAACGGCCCGACCGTGCATGACGAGGCGCAGATGCCGTTCGGCGGCGTGAAGGGATCGGGCTACGGCCGCTTCGGCGGCCAGGCCGGCATCGCCGAGTTCACCGATTTGCGCTGGATCACCATCGAGACGCAGCCGCAGCACTATCCCTTCTAACCGCGCCGCAAGCGAAGCCCACCAGGACGTCCATTCATGAATTCGAAAGTTCTCACGGTTCGGGAAGCGACCCTCGGTGTGCTTCGCTCCTTTGGCGTCGATCGCGTTTTCGGCAATCCCGGCTCGACCGAGCTTGCCTTCCTGGGCGACTGGCCCGACGACATCGACTACGTGCTCGGTCTGCAGGAAGCCTGTGTCGTCGGCATGGCCGACGGCTATGCGCAGGCGACGGGGCGTCTGGCTTTCGTCAATTTGCACTCGGCGGCCGGGCTCGGTCATGCCCTCGGCAATCTCTTCACCGCGTTCCGCAACAAGACGCCGATGGTCGTGACAGCCGGGCAGCAGGCGCGCAGCCTGTTGCGGATGCGACCCTATCTCTTCGCCGAGGACGCCGCACAGTTTCCAAAGCCCTATGTGAAATGGAGCGCGGAACCGGCGCGCGCCGAAGATGTTCCAGCGGCAATTGCGCAGGCCTTCCTTACTGCCATGCAGCATCCGCGCGGTCCGACATTCGTGTCCGTGCCGTCGGATGATTGGGCGCGGCCTGCAGTCGCTCCGCCGGTCCGCCACATCGCGACGGAGTTTGCGCCGGATCCGGCGGCGATCGTCCGGCTCGGCGCGGCGATCCGAGCCGCCAAGAGACCTATCTTCGTTGTCGGACCCGAAATCGATCGCAGCGGCTGCGTCGAGGCGATGGTCGCTGTGGCCGAGCAGGCGAGCGCGGCCGTTTGGGCAAGTCCGATGTCGAGCCGTTCCAGCTTTCCGGAATTGCATCCACGGTTCGCCGGCTTCCTTCCGGCAGCACCGGGAGGGCTCGCCCGTGCCCTGCGCGACGCCGATCTGATCGTCGTGGTCGGCGCGCCGGTGTTTACTTTCCATGTCGAAGGACAATGCGAATTGCTCGACGACGGAACGCCGGTCTGGCAGATCACGGATGATCCGACAGAAGCCGCATCCGCTTCTGTCGGTGACACCATCATCAGCACGCTCCCGAAGGCGCTAGCTGGGCTGCTGTCGGCGATGCCTGACATTGCGGAGCGCGAAGTGCCGGCCGCGCGGTTGCGGCCTGCCGCTCCTGCCGCGCAAAATCCGATTCCGCCGGGCTATGCGCTCGCCCGGCTCTCGGCGTTGATGCCGGGCGATGCGATCGTGGTCGAGGAGGCGCCGTCGCATCGCCCCGCCATTCAGCAATTCCTGCCTCGGCCGGGCGCGGACAGCTTCTACACGATGGCGAGCGGGGGACTTGGTTACAGCCTGCCGGCCTCCGTCGGCGTAGCGCTGGCGCGGCCGGGTCGCCGCATCGTCGCCCTGATCGGTGACGGATCGGCGATGTATTGCATCCAGGCGATCTGGACCGCGGTGCAACGCCGGTTGCCGATCACCTTCGTGATCATGAACAATTCAGGCTATGGCGCGATGCGCGCCTTCAGCGAGCTGATGCAGGCGCATCGCCCGCCCGGGATCGACCTGCCCGGGCTCGACTTCGTGGCGCTCGCAAGGGGAATGGGTTGTCCGGGGCAGCGCGTGACCGATGTCGGCGACGTCGACGCCATCTTGACCGAAGCGTTGGCATCGAGCGGTCCCGCGCTGGTCGATATCGCCGTCGACGACGCCACGACCGACCTGTTCAGCCATCCGCGCTAGCTGGCGGTAGAGGGACTGGTCCGCGGCGACAAGACGCCCGATGGCAATTTGCTCGTGAGGGCGCGGGTCTTGGGTTGGACACGCGATCCGTCGATCACCTCGAGGCGGCCGCAGCGGTTCAAGGTGTGCAACTTCCTGCCGGGCCATGCTGGCCCTGGCCGAAGAGAGTGGCGGATGATCTGCTTGAACGTCGTCGGCGAGAGTTCGACGATTTCCGCCAGGGCAAGCGCTGCCCCGTATCCGCCGGCACAGTCCTGGACCGGGCGCCACAATTTGTCATTGATGGTGACGAAATTCCCCGCAGGCCGCGTGGTCGCGCGATCGATCAGCACGGGGTTGCTGGCATGCGGCAACCACGGGCCCATGAGGTGCTCGGCGTAATAGATCGCCAGCGAATCCGAATAGCCGCCGGTGCCGTCGCGCCAAGCCCCGAACAGATAGTTCAGGCCGTTGTGCCGCGTGATCGTGGCATCGGCCAGCTCGACGCCCGAAAGCAGCGTCGCATGCCGCTCCCATTTGTCCGGAAACCGAACGCATTTGTAGATGGCGACATCCCCATTGGTCGAGCTCTCCGGGATCATCCACAACGCGCCATCGTCCTCGATCAAGAACGGATAGGAGAGGTGCCAAGGCTCGTTCAGCACGGGCACAACCTCTCCGACGGGACCGGCATCGTCGAACTCGATTGCCGAAATGATTCCTTTTCCAACCCGGTGATCGAGGTCTTCAAAGAAGACGAATGTTCGCCCCTGCCAGGTGATGGGGAAAGGATCGGCGTAGAAGTGGTTTCCGGGATCGGCAAGGACGTTCCAGCGGGACCCCGACAGATTTCCGGTCTGCCAGACGCCGGCGCCATCATTGAAGCGCCATCCGACATGCCAGTGCGGGGCATAGCAGCAGAGGCGATAGATCTCCTTGGCAATCGATGTCGCTAGGCCGCGCGCGACGTACGCCGCCGGCGGGCGGCCGTTACCAATTCGGGCGGGTCGTGCCATCAGCGGCACGATGCGCGGCCGTCCCGACAGGATGGCCGCCACCATGGTCAGGGTTCGCGCCATGACGGTTTCCAGTCCGCCGCTCAGACCGGCCGCGATTTCGGCGGAGGGGTGGCCGCGATCGAGGACGGCACCGTCGACCTCGTCGACGATTTCGATCACCGGCAGATCGCCGGCGAGAATGGCGGCAAGAGCTGCGTTTTCGCCTGCGACTCCATTGAACAGCGGGCGGAGATACTGCCGGGCGGAGCAGTTCGGATCCCGCGCGCCACCGGTGAAATCGACGATGACGTCTGCCGTGCCGGCGCGAGCCTGCATTCGTTCGGGACTGATCTTCAGCCTGTCGGTGCCGCTGTGCTTGCCCTTGTGCAACACCAAACGTTCGAGCTCGAACAGCATGTCGAGACCGGTCGGCCGCGGCTCCGCCGTTGCCGTCCATGCGATCTGGACCGGTACATCCCGGCCGTCAACCGACAGCGTGTCGCGGCCCATCCACTGCCGCGCATGCTCAATTTCACAGCGAAACTCGATGGTCATGTCGAGCCGATCCGTTTCAATGCGTCCCGATCAGATGACCTGGCCGAGAATTCGAACGTATTCCTCCACCATGGCGTCCACTGAATAGCGCAGCTTCAGGCCTTTGGCGTTTTGCCGCAGTTCGTCGCTCAGTTTTTGGTCCGTCAGGAGCCTGGAGACCGCGGCCGACAGCTTGGTATGATCGGCGGCATCGACGAACAGCGCTGTCGGCTTTCCCTCGACGGACAACACCTCGCGCAAGACCGGGAGATCGGTGACGACCGAGGGAACGCCGGCGTTTGCGGCCTCCACAGCGGCGAGGCCGAAGGTCTCCGCCTGCGTCGGAAATACGAACACGTCGAGAGCGGCGAGAAACTCCGCCATCTGGCGCGGGGTGATTTCGCCGAGCAGATGCAGTCTGTCCGATACTCTCAGCTCGTCCGCCAACTGCCGCAGCCGGGCCTCGTCGGCTCCCTGGCCGGCCAGTGCGAGGTGCCAGGAGGGTTGATCCGGCAGCAGCCGTATCGCCGCGTCGAGCCGCTTGTGCGGGTGCAATCTTGCTGCGCAGCCGAGCAGGGTGCTTTCCGGCGGCAGATTGAATTTCTGTCGCGCAGCTTGCTTCGTCAGGGTGAGCGCCTTGTCGTCGAAGCCGTGCGGGACGTGCACCATGCGCGCGCGATAAGCTTTGGGGTAGCGCGAATACTCGCGCTGCATGTCCTGCGAGTTGAGCGTGATGCGGTCGAAGAAGCCGAGGCTGCCCATGACGATGTCGGCGGTGCGGACCGGCCAGCTCATCGACAGCGCGGATGAAACCTGATTGGCGATGACAGGCACGCGGCAGATCAGGCGCGCCACACCGGCGCCGATGACATTGCCGAAGTGCTGAAAGGTCAGAACGGCGTCGGGCCTGGTGGCCCTGAGATGGCCGCCGAGTGTCCACAGCATTTGCAGCAGCGCCAGCGGATTTCCCGGCCGGCTCGACGCGCAATAGATGGTGTCGGGCGGCTCATCGAACGAATCCGACTTGCGGAAGAAGAACAGATTGGTGACGCGATAGCCGCGGGCGGTCAGCCCGGCGCCAAGCAGGCGCGAGATCTCCTGCGCACCCGCGTTCTCCGCCTGGGTCTGTACGAGAAGCACGTGCAGCTTTCGTCCGCCACCGTTGGGTGGCGCGAGTGCTGTCGCAGTGGTCTCGCCCAACGCCTTGTTTGGCTGGTAATGGAGCACGGATCCCGACCCACTAGAGAAACGAGTTTTTTCGCATTCTTAACTCCGTGCTTACCATGGAGGCCTCGCCCGGACACCGACTAGCGATAAACGGAGTTAATGTGCGCCCTGCCGCAAGGGCACGGTTCGCGAGGGAATTCCGCTGGTTCCGGACGAAGTGAAGCGAGCGCGTTAACCAATTGGTCATGACCGCGCCAGGCGCGGGTAACCGCGGATTAACCATAGATATTTACGTTGGAGCAGGCACTGAACAGTGTTCGCCAGTTGAATCCGAGTAAAATCCATGACGTTCGGTCGCCGCGCAGACCCGACAAGCTCCGGATCGACCGGTGTTGCCGCGTCGTGGCAGACTCAAAATGCGTCGAGCGGCGAGTCGCGCGAGTCCGCCGCGCGCTTGGGCGGTGCGCTCACGGCCGCGGGCGCGCTCTCCTTCATGCGGGACAACGCTCGCCGCATCCTGACGCTCGCTCTCGCGATTTTTGGCCTTGGCGTCGTCGTTCTCTTGGTGATCCCGGTGCGATTTGCGGCGACCGCGCTGGTCGTGGTCGATCCCCGCGAGCAACGCGTGACCTCGGAGCAGGACGTTCTGCCGGGCATCGGGCAGGATAGCGCCGCGCTGCAAAGCCTGGTCGAAGTGGCGAAGTCCGACGGCTTTCTCGAGCCGCTGATCGAGCAGCTTAAGATTCGGGATGACCAGGACATTTCCGGGGGGCATAGCGACCCCGCGCGCCTGCTCGAGAGATTCCGCAACCGCCTCGACATTTCCCGTCGCGGGCTGACCTATGTCATCGCCATCCGCTTCACCTCGAACCGGCCGGAGCGGGCGGCCTACTACGCCAATGCCATCGCCGAGGCGTTCGTCGCCAGCCAGGGCCGCAGCCGCACCGATGCGACCGACGAGGCCGCCGACTGGCTCAGTGGCCGGCTCAAATCATTGAACGAACGGTTGAAGGCGTCAGAGGACGCCGTGGCCACGTTCAAGCTCGAGCACAGGATCGTCAACGCGGGCAAGGATTCCACCACCCAGCAATTGCGGGTCACCGAACTGTCGCAGCAGGTTGCCGCTGCGCGGGCCCGGACCGAAGAGGCGAAGGCCCGCTACGAGCAGGCACAGCGCGACGTGAAGGCGAATGTCGATAGCCCCGTCAAGCAGGATCTGCTGAGCGCCCTGCGCGCACAGCGGTCGGCGCTCAATGACCAGATTGCGCAGAAGCGGGCGGTGTTCGGCGATCGTCATCCCGACCTCGTCATGTCGTACAGCCAGTTGACCGATCTCAACAGGCAGATCGAGGTCGAGCGGACGAAGGGCATCGATACCGCAAAATCGGAATACGAGGCCCAGCGCGAGCAGCAGAAGGCGCTGGAAGGCCAGATGAAGGCGGCGGAATCGCAGCTTCTGGTCGATGGTCAGGCTCTGGTCCGCCTCCAGGAGCTGCAGCGCGACGCCGAGGCCAACAGAAACATCTACGAGCAGTTCCTCTCGCGCTCCAAGACGACGAACGAGCAGCGCCTCTTGCAGAGCTCCCAGACGAAGATTGCGTCGTCCGCCATTCCGCCGCTGCGCTCGACCCTTCCACCGCTGTCTTTGCTGCTCGCCGCTCTCGCGATCGGTTCGCTGCTGACATCGACGGCGGTCGTTGCCGCCACGGGACGCGGATCGGACAAATCCGTTCCTGATACCCGCGACCCCGAGTCGGCTCCGCGCCAGCCCGCGACCTGGTCACGTCCGCCGGTGTGGGCCCGCATTCCCGACCTGACGCCTGGCGAAGTCCCCAGAAACATCTGGCAAGCTCCGGTGTCCGCGACGACCGAACTCGATCTCGGTCCCCATCTGCGTCCGCTGTTGGAGCGGCTGGAGAAGGTGCCGGGACCTCGTGGCAAGGTCGTCCTCGTGATGTCGGTCGGGCAGCGCGCCGGCGGCAACACCGTCGCGCGGTCGCTGAATCGATGGGCTGTGAACACCGGGAGGCTGAGCGTCCTGATCCGGGTCGAGCCAGATCTCGGCGGTGCCGGGGCCGGCCTCGCCAAGGGCCAGGCCGACGGCATGACCACTGCAGATTTCCGCAGCGTCGATGAGCTTCTGAGCGCCAGCAAGAGGCCGGCGCCGCCGCCCGCGGACGATATTCGTTCGGAGTTCGATCTGATCGTCGTCCACGCCACCTCCCTGGCGTTGCAGCCGGAGGCGGCGGCGCTGGCTGCTCACGCTGATCTTGTCATGCTGGTCGCGCGCGAAGACGCAGTCGACTCGGCCGCCATGCGCAGGGCGATCGCTGCGCTCTCCCGGTTTGCCGGCGTGCCGACCGGCATCGTCGTCAATCGTGTGCCGGCCGGCCCGTCCGCGTCGCGTCGCGGCGAAGTGCTGGGGCTGGCTGGTTGACGCCACCCGGCAACGGATTGCCGAGCCGCGCCATTGCCTCGGCTGACCAGAGATCTATTCGCCGGAGTCCGCGCCACGGACCGCATAGGCGCTAGGTTTCGATGGCGAGAAGCGCAGAAGTCCCAAAATCGAAGGATCGACCCCGGTTCGCCGGCGACAGAGGATGTTGAGAGCGATGGTCGCGAGCGCCAGCGACACAGTGGCCGAGATCGCTGCGCCAAGAACGCCGAGCCAGGGAATGAGGACGAGAAATCCGATCAGCCGCAGCGCTACGTTTCCGGCAATCACGGGGACATACTCGCGCTCATAGCCGGTCAGCTGCAAGATCGCCGCAGAAGGACCGCCCGCCGCCTGGAACGCCGTTCCGAGCGCGAGCACGATCAGGACCCAGTGCTGCGCAGCGAAATGTGGCCCGAACAGGTTGAGCAGATGGGGACCTCCAACCCAGATCAGGAGAAGTCCGCTGACCACGCACACCGCGGTCACTTCCGCCATGAGCCGCAACGTTCGCTCGAATTCCTGGTGGTTCTTGCTGAAGTACAGCGAGGGGAGCCGACGTGCGCCAAAACTGTACAGTGCGGCCGACAGCATGGCGAAGATGTTGGCCAGGCGCGAAGCGGCGAAGTAAATTCCGGCGGTTGTCGGGTCCAGCATCCAGTAGACCAGAATGACGTCGAAATACTGGTTCGCGGCTTCGAGGATGGATGCGACCCAGAAATGAAGCGCGCTCGATCTCCAGCGCGACGTTTCGGACCCCGCCGCCGTGCCGCGGAAATCCGGCAGGGTTCGCGCAATCGCGATGATCTGTGCAATCAGTCCGACCGACATGGCAATCGTCATCACGGCGATCAATTCGGCGGGATCGAGCTGGCGATGGCCGCACATGATTGCGAGCAGGAACAGCACGACGCTGACGCGCCAGAAGAACTCCCTGTTTCCTTCCCCCATGAGAATGCTGACCAGCGAGCGAGCGATCTGGCTGCCAAGCATCAGTCCCGCATTCACGGCCGTGTAGGCCGACACCGCGATGACCAGCAGCCACGAGGCGCCCTTGATGTTCGCGCCGATCGCCATTGCGCCGATCGCGATCAGCATCGCGACGGAGGAAATCTTCAGGCTCGATAGCAGCACGCCTTTGGTGAGATCGGGCTGATTTCCCACCCGATACTCGTTCAGAAATCGCACCAGCAGCGATTCCTGGCCGACCAGACCGACGACCGCTGCCATCTGGGCCACCGAAAGCCAGGTCGCAAAGATGCCGAACCCATCGGGCGACATCGTTCGTGCCGCAAGCGAGAACAACGCGAACGCAAGCGCACCGCTACCAACCTTGAGAAGG
Organism: Bradyrhizobium sp. 40; assembly: GCF_023100925.1. NCBI lineage: Bacteria > Pseudomonadati > Pseudomonadota > Alphaproteobacteria > Hyphomicrobiales > Nitrobacteraceae > Bradyrhizobium > Bradyrhizobium sp. 40. Next base: position 4,844,995 of record NZ_CP064688.1, on the reverse strand, counting down.
ATGGTTCCGGCAACACCGCGCGTCACGTCGCGCCGCATGAACTGGACGATGGATTCGATCATGGAAATTTAAGAGGCAACTTTCCTTGAAGAGACACTTTCCGATTACTTGCGACAGCCTAGCATGGCGAAAAACCACGAGTGTTAATGAGCGGCCTCCATGATCCCGCCGACCGCCGCGATGTCGCGGCCATGTCTGTTGCTTCACTATGGAACATCGCTGACCCCATTGTCCCAGATAGAGCAAACTGCGGCCTGATCGCGTGGCGGCATAGCGCCGCATCGGCGGCCGATGAGGCGAGATGAGCCGCTGGAATGCGGACCGGCTCGCCGGGAATGGGCCATCCCGAGCAAGGCGCGTGCCGGTTCTCATCGGGCCGGGCAGGTCTCCGCTGCATTAACCGAGATATCGAGAAATGATCGCGTTTGGTCCTGCGATGCGACATCAGGCGAGAGAATTGCACGGGCAATCATCGTTGACCGTGGGAGCCTGGACCATGACGGCGGATAGCAACGTGACGGAGCCGATTGCCGAAGCCGACCCGCCGACGATCGTCGCCGACATCGCGATCGTGGGCGGCGGCCTCGCGGGCTCGCTCGCGGCGGCCGTGCTCGCGCGGGCAGGGCATCGTGTCGCTCTCGTCGACAAGCGCGCGGTCCATCCCGACGAGTTCCGGGTCGAGAAAATCGGCGGCCACCAGCTGGAGATGTTGCGTAAGCTGGGCTTCCTCGACGCGCTCGACAAGGTGGCCTGCCGATATGATCAGGTGCTCAATATCAGGGACGGCAAGGTGGTCGATGTCAGCGTCGGACGGGCTTACGGACTTCCGTATGCCGATCTCGTCGCCATGGCGCGCAGTCAACTGCCCGATCCGTCCAGCCTGATCGTCGACGAGGTCACGGCCGTCAACTGTAGCGGAGATATCCAGCATATCGAGCTCGCGTCCGGAAGGCGCATGACAGCGCGCCTTGTCGTGCTGGCCACGGGCATGGCGGGCGTTCTCGGCTACAAGCTCGGTATCAAGCGGCGGGTGCTGGCCGAGCGCCATTCGGTCACGTTTGGCTTCACGATCGCGCGCCGGGACGATGTGCCGTTCGATTTCGAGGCGCTAACCTGTTACGGCGAGCGCACGGCGGACGGCATCGATTATCTCAGCCTGTTTCCCGTGCGGGCCGGCATGCGGGCAAATCTCTTCATGTTCCGCGACCCGGCCGATCCTGTTATGCGCGAGCTGCGCCGCGAACCGGAAGCGACGGTGTTGCGCCTGCTGCCGGGATTGCGGCCTTACCTCGGCGATTTCCACGTGATCGACCGGGTGCAGAATTGGGTGATGGACCTGTCCGTCGTGGAAGGGCATCTCCAGCCCGGCGTCGTGCTCATCGGCGATGCCTTCCAGACCAATTGCCCGGCCGCGGGTACGGGCGTTGCCCGCCTGCTGGTCGACGTCGACCGCCTCTGCACTGAATATGCGCCGCGTTGGCTGGTGACCGAGGGCATGAGCCAGGAGAAGATTTCGGAATTCTATTCCGACCCTGACAAGATCGCGGCTGACCAGCAGTCGCTGAAGATGGCGCGCTTCCGGCAGGCCCTGACGTCCCGCAACGATATCGGCTGGGACGTGCGGCGGCGGCTGCACTTCCTGCGACGCACGATCACCCACCGGGTCGATCAAATGCGGCCAGGCTGGCTCTCGCATGTTCGAAGCGCGCTACGCGCCTGAGAGCCGTTGTATCGTCGGGGGGGCCTCGCGCCGGTCAGCGCGTGGGCGTTGACGTCCGCGTCGGCAGAAGCCTGAACTCCGACATTCGCTTGGCGGCCAGTTTGAGCCAGGGAGCCTGTTTCAGTGCGAACAAGGAAATGGCGCCCACGGTGCTGCCGGCCTGCGTGACCGCCCACATCGGCGAGGGCTGCGCGCCGAACAATTTCTTGTAGGGCTCGTCACCGATAGTGAAATCGAGCATCTGATCCCCGCGCTCGATGCAGTCCTTCGCGACCTGCTCGAACATCAGCGCGCCCAGGGACTGGCTCTTGTATCCCGCAATGTCGAAGGCGCTCATGATGACGAGGAAGCTGCCTTGATGGCAGAGCCCGAGCACGGCGGCGATCACCTCGCCATCCATCTTCATGGCATAGAGCCGGACAAAGGAGCCGAGGCCGCGCTGCGCCATCTCGGAATAGAAGCCGTAATATTCGGGGCGCTGGAGCAGATCTCCGTCGCCTTGCGCCTGAAAGCGCGGACCGCGGAATTTGCGCATCACGTCTAGCGCCTCGATCACGGAGGCGCTGTCGCCGCAGCATGAAAAACTCAGATCGCCCTTCTTCTGGAGCTGCCGGGACTTCTTTGCGAGCTCCTTCTGGTAGGAACGGTCGATCGCGCTGGCGCGCCATTGCTCGAACGGCGCGACAAGGACGGTCGCGTAGGCATTGGACTCCATCGCGACACGGCGGGGCGTAGCCAGGAGGTTCTCGATCGGAAGCCGTCCGTCCGGCAGCTTGGTCATTCGGAGCAGATCGAACGGGCGGACGAGGTACCTGATTTCCGCGCACGCACTCTCGTCCTTGAGCAGCTCGGAAAATACCTGCGGGCTGCACACCGGCGCCAGGTAGTCGGAGACGCGGAGGTCTGCGAATTCGATGGTCCGTATCGGGCCGCGCCGGATCCGCAGCAAGGGCAGCACCATCGCAAGGGCGCCCGTCGCGCGGTGGCGGACCACGACAACCAGAGGCGTTGCGCCTGCATGAGACGCGAGCCGGGTGTAGAGGGTGTCGAGCCAGAGCGGATGCTGGAACGCGGTGGCGGCCGAGTTGTCAAACAGCTCCGCGTAATCAGGCGACAGGAAGTCGAATCCCTGCTCGATGGCGATGTTGAACGTGCTGCTAGGTCTGTTCATGATACCAGGGAAACCGGATAGCTCGGGACGGTCGAGCCGGACCTGCGCTTTATAGCAGGGTCGTTACGGGCGAGACACCGGCGGCGTGCAGTTTGCATTAATGCGTCGCGCAAGGCTCATATCGTTAACAAAATGTTAATTTCGCAACGGCGTCGCGTCGCAGCGATGGAGATCGACCTGCGCTAGCAAATTATTAACCGCGCTTAAGGAAGGTCATCTAATGGCCAGCCTGCAGACCGAGGTGGATTCCGGAGCACCCGGGAGCGCGATCTGGACGACGCGCAGCGTTGGCGTCGAGAAGATAGCCAGGTTCGCGATCACCTGTTCGATCACCATCAACGTGGTCGCATCGATGGGCATCTTCAACGCCGCGCTACTGCCGGCGGAGCTGAGCTTTCTGCAACAGGCCATAGCCCTTCTGATGTGGGCTGTCCTGATCTACGCAAGTGCATTCGTGCAGCCGCGCCCGCGGTTGCAGGTCAACCCCGATATGGCGGCGCTGGTCGCATTCTACGCCTTCGCAATTGTCTCGGTGTTCTGGTCCAGCCTGAGCGTCGCGGCGATCATGAAGAGCGCGGCGCTTGCGATGACGACGTTCGGTGCATTTTGCCTCGTCACGCGCGTCGACCTGGACGAAATCGTGAAAGCCACGGCCTTTGGGCTGTTCATATTGGTCGCCGCGTCGGCTGTCTGTGCGGTGGCCGTGCCCGACATCGGGATCGATCACAGCTGGATGCACAACGGTCAATGGCAGGGCGTCTACGAATCGAAGCAGACGCTCGGCTTCGTCGGCGCGTATCTGATGTTCTTGGCCTGCTATCGAAAGATGACGGGGCAGGGGTGGCTGGCATTCCTCGCGGTGTTCCTGCTGGCGTCAACCTGTGTCTTCGCGTCGGAATCGCGCGGCGCCGGCGCTGTCGCTCTGGCCGCCTGCGCCATGCTCGTGACCTCGATGTGGTCGGTCGGCTGCATGAGGCTCTATGCGCTCCTGCCGTTCGTCATGTGCATTCTGGCCGGACTTCTGATCCTGTATTTTTACGCGACGGGATATGACGCCATCCATATCGGCGATTCCAGTATCGATTTCACCGAGCGGACCTTCATCTGGCACTACGCGATCAGCCATTTCAACGATGCGCCGCTGCTCGGATTCGGCATCAACGGCTTCTGGACGGTCCCGTCGATCTACGACTATTTCGAACAGAACCACGGCTGGGTGCTCGACAATTATCATAGCGGCTACATCGCGATCCTGATGGAAACCGGATTTCTGGGGTATACGCTCTTTGCCACGAGCGTCCTCCTGTTCTCGCACAAGATCCTCCATCTGATTTCCGCTCGCACGATCGACCGATCGCATTGTGCCCTCATCATCGGATTTGTCGTCCTCAGCTTTCAGACCAATTTTACGGAGACGACGTTCCTTCGTTCGACGATGTTCACATCGGTGCTCCTGGTGGGCTTTTTCTTTGCGACGTGCAGGCCGGTGCGACCGGCGGAATTCCAGGCTTCAGGAATGGAAGCAGTATGACCGCCATGCGCTCGCGTTGGCCGAGAAGCTTCAATCTTGCGGCTATGTTGGTTTTCCTTGCATCGCTGTCCTCCCACGCCCAGGGGGCCGAGCAGGCCGCCTCCCGTGACACGCCAAAACTGGGTCGCGGTATCAACATTCTCGGCTACGATGGAATCTGGGAAGGCGGCGAAAACGCGCCATTTCGCCTGGACAATTTGACCGCGATCAAGAAGGCCGGGTTCGCGCATGTCAGGATCAATTTCTTCGGCTTCAAGTTCATGGGCCCGGGGAATGTCCTGGACGAGATCGTCCTGAGGCGGCTTGACGCCGTCATCGAGGAGGTTCTCGCGAGGAAGCTCGTTCCCATCGTCGACGAGCACGACACCCACCTTTGCCAGCGCGATGTTTCCGAATGCGCCGAGAAGCTCAAGGCGTTCTGGCGGCAGATCGCCGAGCGCTATGCCGGCAGATATCCGGCACTCGTCTTCGAGGTGTTGAACGAGCCTGGTGGAGAAATGACGTCCGCCAGCTGGAATTCGCTCCTCAATGAATGTCTCGGCATTATCCGCCGCACCAATCCCGAACGGCCGGTCATCGCCGCCGTTCTCAACATCGATGAGATCCCTGTCGACGAGCTGGTTCTGCCGGCCGAGGACAGGCATCTCATCGTCACGTTTCATTATTACGCGCCGATACGGTTCACCCATCAGGGCGCGCCGTGGTCTCCGACGTTTTCGCGGATCGGGCCCCTGGACTGGGGCAGTCCGGAGGATGAAGCCAAGGCTGCCGCCGACTTCAGGAAGATGAGCCTCTGGGCGGAGAAAGAGCAGCGCCCGGTCTATGTCGGTGAGTTCGGAGTGTACGAGCGTGCGCCATCCGACAGCCGACAGCGGTATTTGTCATTCGTGGCGAGAAGCGCCGACAGGCTCGGCTGGTCATGGGCCTACTGGCAGTTCGATCACGACTTCGCGGCGTTCGACAGTGCGCGCCAAGCCTGGAAACCGGGTATCCTGCGTGCGCTGATGCCGCCGACGCGTTGAAATCGCGTCCCGAGTCCGCTCATTTTGCGGAAGGGGTGCCGGGGCCGGACCCGTCGGGCAAAACACCCGCCACCCCGTCGACCCCATCCTACAAAAATATTCCGCTTTACCGAAATTCGGAAAGGGCGTATGTGTCGCCCATCGCGGCTCATCCTTGAGGGGCGATCTTGTGGTCGTCATGTTCGCGAGCCGGGCTTGCGGTGGACGCGGCAGCGTTCGGGTACGAGAGGCCAAGGGCAGGGCGGATTGCTCTCCGTGAGCCCGAGGCTTCGTTCCGACGAGCGGCGCTGCTAGGCTTCGTCTCGTCATCAGGTCGGCGGCAACGTGCACAACGTCGTCGAAACCGGTGACGAAATGGCGGGCCGTGCGTACGGCAAAACCGTGTGGTCCTGGCCGTCGTTGCTACGGTCAAGCTCTGGCGAATGCGGCATCTGCGTCAACCGGCGTGGTGTCGGTGAATTTCGCGAGGGTGAGGGAGGCCAAAAGGAACTCGGCTCCCGGGAGAGCACGGCATGAGCCGTCCAACCATCGCGCAGGGAAGGCCGAGTGATTGGCTACACCTGTATGCTGCTGTGCGGTTCTTCCTGCGTGTGCTTTTCGCGCAGCGGACCGCGGGTGCCAGCCGGCACCCGGCCTTCCCTGCGCCCTCTTGGACACGAGGGTGAAGTGACGAAGCAAAGCTCGGGCGAAACGCGCCGCGAGAACGCGGCTGTGCGTCCGCCCACCCCAATATTCCGGTTCGGGCACCGATGACTTGTCCCTAACGCTAGGGACAGACACGTTGCTGGGATCCGCTTAGCATGGCCCGTCCCGGTTGCTCGGGACCGCCGGAGGAAACGCGTATGTCGGACGACATGCCTCTTGAGCGGCGACGGTGCCCTGGGGAGCACTGCAAGCTCGAGCCGGGGCGCCGATGCAGCCGGCGGAGTCATCAAAGCGGACGTGGAGGAACAGGACATGAAGATCGGTTTCGCGCGAGTCTCGCTTCTTGTGGCATGCGTCCTCTATGGGAATGCTGCTCACGCGGACATCAAGATTGGAATCGTGATTTCGGCAAGCGGCCCGGGATCCGCGCTGGGACAGCCGCAGCTCAAGACGGTTGCAGCTCTTCCGAAAGAGATCGGTGGAGAGAAGGTGACCTATATCGTCCTGGACGACGAGTCGGATTCGACCAAAGGGGTCCAGAACGCACGCCGGCTGGTGATCCAGGACAAGGTCGACGTGTTGGTCGGCTCTTCTCTGACCCCGGTGACCATGCCGATGCTGGATGTCGCGCTCGAATCAAAGACGCCGCTGCTGTCGCTCGCCGCCGCTACCGCCATCGTCCAACCGATGGATGAGAAGCGCGCCTGGGCTTTCAAGGTCGTTCCCAATGATGACCTCATGGCGGCCGCCATCCTCAAGCATATCGCGACATCAGGCGTGAAGACGCTCGGCTATATTGGCGTTTCTGATGGATACGGCGAGGGCTACTACAAGGAGGTGAGCCGCCTCGCGCCCGCGTTGGGCCTGACCGTGACCACACACGAGGTCTATGCACGCGCCGACACCAGCGTCACGGGTCAGGCGCTCAAGGTGATGTCGACCAATCCCGACGCCGTCTTCATTGCTTCCGCAGGAACTCCGGCAGTCTTGCCGCAGCAGGCGCTCCGCGAGCGCGGATACGCTGGGAAGATATTTCAGACACACGGCGTGGCCAGTGAGGAGTTCATCAAGCTCGGTGGCGCGAACGTCGAAGGTGCCGTATTCGCGGGCGAGGCTTTTACCATTGCCGCCGATCTTCCCACGAGGGATCCGTTCCGTCGCTCGACGGAGGAGTTCGTGACCGCGTATGAAGCGGCGAACGGGCAAAAGCCCAACATGTTTGCTGCTCACCTCTGGGATGTCGTCGCGCTGATCGGAAAAGCTGCACCGGATGCGCTGAAGACAGCAAAGCCTGGCACAACCGAATTTCGCGCGGCTCTGCGGGACGCACTCGAGCGAGGGCAGAACATCTATCTCAACAATGGGCTGTCGAACATGAGCAAGGCCGATCACAACGGCTATGATGAGCGCTCGGCCTTTCTCATCAAGGTCGAAGGCGGGAAGTTCCGGCTGGCAAAGTAGCGGCGCGCCAATCAAATCTTGTACGAGGTGGTGGGCGCGGGAAACCACGACTACGCTGATCCTGGTTGATGGTGCGTTTGGGATCCAGAGATGGTTGAGCGGGGATAGGGGCGTACCATTCCCGGGCGTTCAGCAGAAAAATCGATTTTCGATTTTCTATTGACCCCTCCGCGTTGCCTTGCCATCATTCGACCCATGGGTCCGCTTCAGTTTCATGTGTCCGGAAGCCCCGGGGACGGTCCGCGCAGCCTGACATCTGCGTTGCACGAGCGCTTGCGCGCCGACATCCTGGCGACGCGGCTGCTTCCGGGCCAGAAGCTGCATATCGCCGGCCTCGCCAAGCAGTTTTCCGTGAGCCTTGCCGCCGTACGTGAGGCACTTTCCCGACTGGTCGCCGACGGGCTCGTGCTGGCGTCCGACCAGCGTGGCTTCCGGGTGAGCCCGGTGTCACTCGCCGATCTCGCCGACGTGACGCAGACCCGGATCGACATCGAGGGCCTTGCGCTCCGTCGCTCGATCGAGCGGGGCGACGATGCCTGGCTTGCCTCCGTGAAATCCGCCTGGGCCGACCTGAAGGCCGTTCCCTATCGCTACCCCGACGATCCGACAGTGCATTATGAGGAGTGGGTGGTCCGCCATCGCATCTTCCATCGTGCACTGGTCAATGCCTGCGGCTCGCCGTGGCTGCTCGGCTTCCGCGACGTGCTGCACGAACAAAGCGAGCGATATCGCCGCCTCTCGATCCGCAGGGAGGTCGGCAAGCCGCGCGACGTCGAGGCTGAACACAAGGCGATTGTCGCTGCCGTCGTCAAGCGCGACGCGGATGCGGCGGTTCGCGCATTGGCAAAGCACTTCGGCATCACCAAAGAGTTTGTCGAGCTCGCCGCGCCTCGCATTGCGGAGGTGAACGGCGCGAACTGACAATCCGGAAAAATCCGGCAAAGAAAAACCAGGGACCGGGAGGAAACAGATCATGAAAATAACTCGCCGCAAGGCGCTATTGGCGTCGCTCTTCGCAGCCGGCGTGCTCGCCGGCCCTGCCACCGCCGCCGAAACCATTCGCGTCGGCCTGCCGACCAAGACCTACTGGCCGACGACGATCGCCGAGACGGCCGTGCGGCAGAAATTGTTCGAGAAGGAAGGCATCCAGGCCGAGCTGACGATCTACCGCAGCGGTGCAGAGACGTTCGAAGGCATGGCTGCGGGCGCGGCCGATATCATCCTCGATCCGCCCTCGCTGGTCTCCGCGGGACGCAAGAAGGGTGTGATGTCACGGATCGTGGCCAATGCCGCGATGGGAAATTTTGGCTGGCAGTTGATGGTCCCGGCCAAGTCGACGCTCGACGTCAAGGGCCTCAACGGCAAGAAGGTCGGAATCACCGCCGCCGGCTCCGGTTCCGACCTGCTCGCACTGTGGACACTCCAGGACAAGAAAATCGATTTCACGCGCGTCCCGGTTGGGGGCGGCGGTCTGGTGCCGAACCTCTTGGCAGGCAACGTCGAGGCCGCCGTGGTCTATTCGCCGCTGAGCTTCCAGATCTCGAAGTCGGGCGAAGCCAAGTCGATCCTCGATTACGCCACGGCGGTGCCGCCGAACCTCACGGCAGGCTGGATCGTGCTCGACAAATTGGCGGAGACAAAGCCTCAGCTGGTTCAGAAGGCGGTGAACGCTCTCTATGGCGCGGTTGCGTTCATGCGTGCCAATCGCGATGTGACCGTCAAGCTGATCGCCGAGCTCTACGAAATGCCGGCCGAGATCGCCGCCCTGGAATACGACAACACCATCATGAAGCTCGAGACCAGCGGCGACATGGGCGCGCCTGACGTGAACGCGGCCGTGCAGCTGTCGCTGGACCTCGCCAAGCTCGGCGGGCTCAAGGACATCGTGCCGGTCGAGGACGTCATCTCGACCAGGTTCAAGCCGGTTCCAACCAAGCCGTAACGATGCAGAACTCGCTCGCCATCAAGCTCGCACGGATCGCGATCGTCATCGCGGTCCCGGCGCTATGGGAGTTGCTGTCGCGCACCGGCATCGTCAATCCGCGCCTGCTGCCCTCGGCGTCCGACACGTTTGCGACGCTAGGCGATCTCCTGCAGCGCGCGGCCGTGCGGAAAGACCTGATGGTGACCGCGACCGAAGTGCTGGCTGCGTTCGCGCTAGCCGTCCCCTTCGGTGCCGTGATCGGCTTCCTGGTTGCGGAGAACCGTTACTTCGCTGACGTGGCCAAGCCGCTGCTGTTCTTCGCGTTCAGTATCCCGAAGTCGATCTTCCTGCCGATGTTCATCCTCGTATTCGGCGTCGGCTTCGCCCAGAAGGTCGGCTTTGGCTTCTTTTCCACGATCTTCATCGTGATCATGTCGACGACCACGGCGGTGGAGTCGGTCAAGGTCGAGCATCTCACGGTGGCGCGCTCCTATGGCGCAACTCCGATGCAGGCCGCGTTCCGGGTCTATCTGCCGAGCATGCTGCCGGTGCTGCTGGAGGCCCTGCGAATCTCCATGATCTTCAACCTCACCGGCGTGATCCTTGCCGAGATGTACGCCTCTCGCGACGGCATCGGCCACCAGATCGCGACCTGGGGCGAGAACTTTCAGATGAAGCAACTCCTCGCCGGCGTCGTGATGGTCGCCGCGATCGCCATGACCTTCAACGAACTTGTCAGATGGGTGGAAACGCGATGCAGCCATTGGCGAACGTGACCCTGTTGAAGCCTCCCGCGCGCGCCGGCGCGATCGAGGTGAAGAATGTCGGCCAGGTCTTCAAGACCAGGTCCCAGGACGTGGTCGCCCTGGAAGACGTTTCGCTCGATATCAAGCCGGGTCGCTTCGTCGTGCTGGTCGGCCCGAGCGGTTGCGGCAAGTCGACGCTTTTGATGATGATGGCGGGCCTGCGCCAGCAGACCTCGGGCACGATCACGATCAATGGCGCGCCGATTCCGCAGCCCGATCCGGACAGGGTCGGCGTGGTGTTCCAGGAGGCGAGCCTGTTTCCCTGGCTGACGGCCGAAGACAATGTCGAGTTTCCGCTGGCCCTGCGTGGCGTGCCCAAGGCGGAGCGCCGCGCCAAGGCGCAGGATGCGCTCACGCTGGTCGGCCTCGACGGATTCGGCAGGCGCCATCCGCACGAGCTCTCGGGCGGCATGAAGCAACGCGTCTCGATCGCGCGCGGGCTGGTGCAGGACCCGCCGGTGCTGCTGATGGATGAGCCGTTTGCTGCGCTCGACGAGCAGACCCGCATGACCATGGGTGACGAGCTGCTGCGCATCTGGGCGGCGACCGGCAAGACCGTGGTCTTCGTCACGCACAGCCTCACCGAAGCGGTTTATCTCGCCGACGAGGTGATCGTGATGTCGGCGCGGCCCGGCCGCATCGTCGATCATCTCCAAGTCCAGCTGCCGCGGCCCCGCACCTACGAGATGCTCAGCGGCGATGCCTTCGGGAGCTTGCGCGACCGCATCTGGCGGCATATCCGCAAATCGGCGTGAGGCGGAGATGAGCGCCAAGCTGACTGCGAAGATAAGTGCGAAGACACTGCGATACCTGATCGTGATCGGCCTGATTGCGCTGTGGGAGCTGCTGCCGCGCACCGGTCTCGTTCCCGAGCTGTTCCTGCCGTCCCTGTCATCGACGCTGATGGCCGGATGGACCGAGGCACCCGAATACGGTCATGCGCTCGCGGTGACGCTCTACGAAGTCGTGGTCTCCATGGCCTTCGCCTGCGGCGGCGGCATCCTGCTTGGCGCTATCGTCGGCAGCCTGCCGGGTCCGCGCGTCCTGATCATGCCGATGGTGTCGAGCCTCTATGCAGTGCCGCTCGTGATCCTCTATCCCGTTTTCACGGTGTGGCTCGGCATCGGCTCGGAATCCAAGATCGCCTTCGCCTCGATTTACGGTTTCCTGCCAACGATGCTGGCCACCGCCGCCGGCATCCAGACCATCGACCCTCAACTCCTGCTCGCGGCACGCAGCATGGGCGCCACGCTGAGCCAGCGGCTGGTTCGCGTCATCATTCCCGCGGCGATTCCGACCGTGCTGTCGGGGCTCCGCGTGGGAGGCGCGCTGGTGATCGTTGGCGTCGTCGTCTCGGAGATGCTGATCTCCTCGGCCGGCATCGGTTATCTGATCTCGCGCTACCGCACGATCCTCGACAGTCCGCACGTGTTCGCCGGCGTCCTCCTCGTGCTGTTCATGGCGATCGCCTTCAATGCCGCGATCCGGTGGATCGAGCGCAAGGCGGCGATCTGGCAGACCGGCACGCGCGCCGGTCAGGCCAACGATGACATCGCATCGGGCGCGATGCAGCCGGCGACCTGAGGAAATTTCGCGTGTTCGATCTGACCCTGACATTCGACAACGGCCCCGATCCCGACGTGACGCCGCGCGTGCTCGACATCCTGGGCGAGCGCGGCATCAAGACCACGTTCTTCGTCATCGGCGAGAAGCTCGCCGATCCCGCGCGGCATGGCCTTGCGATGCGCGCGCACGGGGAGGGACACTGGATCGGCAATCACACCTTCACCCACAGCGTCCCGCTCGGTGAGCAGCCGGATCGCGATACAGCGAAGAGCGAAATTGGCCGCACACAGGCCGCGATCGGTGATCTCGTCCATCCACAGCGCTGGTTCCGGCCGTTCGGTGGCGGCGGCAATCTCGATACGCGGCTGCTGAAGCCATGCGTCGTCGACTATCTCACCCGCCACAAGCACAGCTGCGTGCTCTGGAACGCGATCCCCCGCGACTGGGACGATCCCGACGGCTGGACCGAGCGCGCCATTGTCCAGTGCAGCCGGCAGCCCTGGACGCTGATGGTTCTGCACGATCTTCCAACCGGGGCGATGGACCATCTTGAGCGGTTCCTCGACCGCGCCGAGGCGGCCGGTGCCCGCTTCCGCCAGGATTTCCCGCCGCAATGCGTTCCGATCCGCAACGGCGCGATAGCACTTCCGATCAACGACTATGTTTCCTCCATCGAAGAGAGCGTTTGACTGATGAAAATCGCAAGTTTCACGATCGCCGGCACAGCGAGCTTTGGCATTGTCACCGACAACGGCGTCATCGATGCGGGCAAGCGTCTCAAGACCTGTCCGACGCTGAAGACGCTGCTTGCCAAGGGATCGCTCGACGAACTGAAAAAGCTTGCGGGCGAGAAGCCCGACTACGCGCTGCAGGACGTCACGCTGCTGCCGACGGTCCCTGATCCCGACAAGATCTTCTGCATCGGCGTCAATTACGCCACCCATCTGGCCGAAAGCGGCCATCCCACTCCGCCACACCCGATGATCTTCACCCGCTTCGCCAACAGCCAGGTCGGACATGGCCGGCCGATGATCCGGCCGCTCGAATCCGAGCGCTTCGACTATGAGGGCGAGATGGCGGTTGTCATCGGCAAGGCCGGCCGCCGCATCTCGCGCGAAGCCGCGTTGAGCCATGTCGCCGGTTATGCCTGCTACAATGACGGTAGCATCCGCGACTGGCAGCGCCACACCTCGCAATTCGCGCCTGGCAAGAATTTCGCCGGCACAGGCGGCTTTGGGCCATGGATGGTCACGACCGACGAGTTGACCGACGTCAGCAAACAGATCTTGATTACCCGGCTCAACGGCGTCGAGGTACAGAAGGCCCCGATCTCCGATCTCGTCTTCGACGTGCCGGCGCTGATTGCTTATTGCTCGACCTTCACCGAGCTCGCGCCAGGCGACGTCATCGTCACAGGCACGACCGGCGGCGTCGGCGCTTATCGCAATCCGCCGCTGTGGATGAAGGGCGGCGACATCGTGGAGATCGAGATTTCCGGGATCGGGATTCTCCGCAATCCCGTCAAGGACGAAGAGCCGGCTAAGGCGACGCGCGCAGCCTGATTGGCTGCGCTCGACAACAACAAGAAGGAGACCCTCATGCCGATGCCAACGCATATCCTCCCGACCACGGTGGTCGGAAGTTATCCGCAACCGGAATGGCTGGTGAATCGCGCCATGCTGTCGAAGGTGGTGCCGCGCACCCGCCTGCACGACATGTGGCGGCTGCCAGCGGAACATCTGGAGGAGGCCCAGGACGATGCGACGATCGTCGCGATCCGCGACATGGAGCGCGCCGGCATCGATATCGTGACCGATGGCGAAATCCGTCGCGAGAGCTACTCCAACCGCTTCGCCACGGCGCTCGACGGGATCGACGGAGACAATCCCGCGATGATCGTTGCGCGCACCGGTAACACCCAGACCGCGGTGCCGCGCGTCGTCGGCCCGGTGAAACGCAAGGGACCGGTCGAGCTGCATGACATGCAGTTCCTGCGCAGGAATACCGATCGTGCAGCGAAGATCACCCTGCCGGGTCCGTTCACCATGAGCCAGCAGGCCAAGAACGAGTTCTACAAGGACGACGAAGAGCTCGCGATGGCCTTGGCGGAGGCCGTCAATGCCGAGGCGCTCGATCTGCAAAGAGCAGGCGCAGACGTGATCCAGCTGGACGAGCCCTGGGTGCGGAACAATCCGGATTCTGCCAAGCGCTACGCCGTCAAGGCAATCAACCGCGCGCTGAAGGGCATCACGGTGCCGACCGTCGTGCATCTCTGTTTCGGCTATGCGGCGGTCGTGCCAGGCTCGAACAAGCCGGCCGGCTATTCGTTCCTCGCCGAGCTCGACGATACGACTGCCGACCAGATCTCGATCGAGGCTGCGCAGCCAAAGCTCGACCTCGGCGTTCTGAAGGACCTCTCCTCAAAGAAAATCATGCTTGGTGTGCTCGACCTCGCGGACCCCCAGATTGAGAGCGTCGACACGGTCGCCGACCGCATTCGCAACGGCCTGAAATATGTGTCGCCCGATCGTCTCGTTCCGGCGCCCGATTGCGGCATGAAATACATGCCGCGCGCCGTCGCGTTTGGGAAATTGAAAGCGATGTGCGATGCGGCGGCCAAGGTTCGGCAGGAGCTTGGTTGACGAGGTTCGAGCCGTTCGCCAGCGATTGCACGATCTGGGTTTGGTCCGCCTCAGACCCAGCCGCCATCGACGATGTAGTGCTGAGCTGTGCAGGCGGAGGCCTCGTCGGAAGCGAGGAAGATGGTGAACTTCGCGACCTCATCCGGCACGAGCTTACGCTTCAGGCATTGTCGTTGCATCAGCTCGACTTCGCCCTGTGGCGTCATCCATTTATCGAGCTGGCGCTCGGTCATGATCCATCCCGGCGCGATTGCGTTCACGCGGATGTTGTAGGCGCCGTAATCGCGCGCCAGAGAGCGCGTGAGACCGATCACGCCTGATTTGCTGGCGGTGTAGGCGGCCATGCCGCCCTGTCCGGCGATCCACGACACCGAGCCGAAATTGACGATGGCGCCGGCGTTCGCCGCCTTCATGTCCGGCAACACGGCCTGCGCAGCAAAGAACTGGTGCTTCAAGTTGACCGCGATACGGTTGTCCCAATATTCCGGTGTCATTTCCTCGGTGCTGTGCCGCTCGTCATGCGCGGCGTTGTTGACGAGGATGTTGATCGCGCCGTGCATGTTGCGCGCCTCCGCAACGCTGGCACGTAACGCGGCGATATCGGTCAAGTCGACACGCATGAAACGCGCGCCAAGACCTTGATCCGACAGCTCGCGTGCCAGGGATTGGCCCTCGTCGACTTTGATGTCGAAGAACACGACATTGGATTTCTGCTGGGCGAAGCGCCGCACGATCGCAGCGCCAATTCCAGATGCGCCCCCGGTGACGAGAACGACCTTGCCGGCGAGGTCGGAATAAACGGCAGCCATGGATATCCCTCGATTTGCGTTGGGGCAGCGCGACGCGCCGCCCGACTCTCCCGCGCACCTTAGCGATCTCCTTCGTGAGGTGCATAGATCAGAATTTCAGTTGCGTACCTCAAAAATCGAAGGCAGGATTGCACCAAGAATAAGAGCCGTTGGGAGGAATGTGATGAGACTGCTCGGGAAACTGGGACTGGCCGTTGTCGCATGCCTGTTCGGAGCGAAACTCGCTGCGGCCGATACGACGGTGAAATGGCTGCACATCGAGGCCAATCCGGCCCAGGTCAAAATCTGGGAGGAGGTCGCGCGTGCCTATGAGGGGTCGCACCCGGGCGTCAAGGTCGAGATGCAGTTCCTCGAGAACGAGGCCTACAAGGCCAAGCTGCCGACCATCCTGCAATCCAAAGACCGGCCCAATATCATCTACAGTTGGGCCGGCGGTGTCCTGAAGACGCAGATCGAGGCCGGCGTGCTCGACGACATCACCGATTCTGTGAAGGGCTACAGCGACAATCTCACACCCGCGGCACTCGCCGCCTTCACCAGCAACGGCCGGGTTTATGGTCTGCCCACAGCGCTCTCGCAGGTCGGCTTCCTCTGCAACAAGGAGCTGATGGCTAAGGGGAAGGTCGATCCTGCCGGGATCAAGAGCTGGGACGATCTGCTTGCTGCCGTGAAGGCGTTGAAATCCGCCGGCGTGACCCCGATCGTGGTCGGCGGCGCCGACAAATGGCCGCTGCACTTCTACTGGACGCATCTTGCGGTGCGCATCGGCGGCAAGGCGGCGTTCGATGCGGCGCTGCGCGGCGAGAACGGCGGCTTTGCCGGGGAAACCTTCCAGAAATCCGGCGAGCTGTTCAAGCAGCTCGTGGATCTCCAGCCGTTCCAGAATGGCTTCCTGGGTTTCAAGAATCCGCAGGCGGTCGGCTATTTCGGCGATGGCAAGGCGGCGATGACGCTGGCGATCAGCACGGTCTATCATCTGCAGCGCGCTCTCGCCGCCGACAAGGTCGGATTGACCGAGGACAAGATGTGCTGGTTCGACTTCCCGGTCGTGACTGGCGGCAAGGGTGCGCCCACCGATACGCTCGGCGGCATCACCGGTTGGCTGATTACGAAAGGCTCGCCGAAGGAGGCTGTCGATTTCCTGAAATACTTCGTCTCCAAAGAGGTGCAGACGCGGCTTGCCGCCGGCAACTTCATCATCCCAGTGGTGCAGGGCGCGGACGCAGGGCTGAACAACAGCTTCATGAAGCTGATCGCCGCCAATCTGGCGAAGTCGAACTACCACCAGAACTTTTATGACCAGAGCCTGGGTCCGTCGGTCGGCCGCGTCGTCAACGACGTCACGGCCGAGATCGCCGGCGGCAGCATGAGCCCGCAAGAGGCTGCCAAGGCGATCGAAACGGCGTGGAAGCAGGGCAACTGACGGTGGCGCGGCGGACCGCGAGCGTGTCGGCGATCGGCGCTGCTGGCGAGATAGTGCCCAAGGTCACGGTCCGTGGCCCGAGTTGGGACGGCAGGCTGACGGTGCTCATCCTGTTCCTGCCGCCGGCGCTGCTATTGTTCACGTTGTTCGTTGTGCTGCCGATCGGCGAAGCGGCCTGGTATTCGGGGTTCAACTGGAACGGGTTCGGCAGGCCGACCAACTGGAGTGGCTTGGACAATTACCGCTTCGTGCTCGAGACCCGCGCCTTCTGGCTCGCGCTGCGCAACAACGGGCTGATCATCGCTGTTTCGCTCTCCATCCAGCTGCCGCTTGCGCTCACGCTGGCCTTGATGCTCGCCGAGCGCTTTCGCGGGGCAGTGGCGCTGCGCATGCTGTTCTTCATGCCCTATATCCTGGCGGAGATCGCGACCGGGCTGATCTTCAGCTTCGTCTATGATGGCGACTATGGCCTTGTGGCTTCGATCTGGCGTAGCTTCGGCGCCGAGCCTCCGCATCTGCTTGCCTCGACCGATACGGCCATGCTGGCGGTGCTGATCGTGATCGTCTGGAAGTACTTTGGCTTCCACATGATGCTGTTCATCGCAGCGCTCCAGGGCCTCGACAAGAGCCTGGTCGACGCGGCGCGTATCGACGGCGCGACCCGATCGCAAGCCCTGCGACATGTGGTCATCCCGTTGCTCTATCCGACGATAAGGCTCTCCGTGTTCTTCGCTATCGTCGGTTCGCTGCAGCTGTTCGACCTCGTTATGCCCCTGACGCGCGGCGGGCCAGCGGACTCCTCGAACACGATGGTGAGCTTTCTCTACAACAACGGCATCTCGCGCATGCGGGTCGGCTACGGCAGCGCCATCGGGGTCATCCTGTTTGCGATCTGCGTGACCTTTGCTTTCACGTACAAGCGATGGTTCATGCGCGATGAGTAACGCCAGGACCTTCCATGCGCCGTTCGAGCTCTCAATGCTGTTCAAGCTGGTGTTCCTGGCCGTCATTGCCATCATCGTAATGGTACCGCTGCTTGCGACCTTGTTCGGTGGCTTCAAATCGCTCGGCGAACTGCGCGTCAATCCGTTCGGCCTGCCACGTCACTGGGAGTGGCAGAACTATGCTGACATCCTGTTCTCTGCACGCTACTGGCAGCTCTTGCGCAACTCGCTGATCATCTCGACCCTCACGGTGGCACTGACCCTGATCGTCGCCTCAATGGCGGCGTTCACCTTCGCCCATATCAGGTTCTACGGCAGCTCGATGCTGCTGAGCTACCTGACGCTGGGCCTGCTGTTTCCGGCCGCGACGGCGGTGCTGCCGCTCTTCATCAAGGTGCGCGACCTCGGGTTGCTCGATACATATCTCGGGGTAGCCCTGCCGCAGGCGGCCTTCAGTCTTGCGATGAGCGTGCTGCTGCTGCGGCGTTTCTTCAAGGACATCCCCTACGAACTGCTGGAGGCCGCGCTGGTCGACGGCTGCAGCTATATCAAATTCTTCCGCTATGTAACGTTGCCGTTATCGCGGCCGATCCTGGCGACCGTCGGTACCATCACCTTCGTCAACAGCTGGAACGCCTATCTGCTGCCGCTGGTGATGCTCAACACCGACGCGTTCTATCCCTGGCCGCTCGGCATCATGGTTTATCAGGGCGAGTATTCGTCCGAGTGGCATCTGATCCTGGCCTTCATCACGCTTACCATCCTGCCGACGATCATTTTATTTCTTCTGGCGCAGAAACACATCGTCGCAGGCCTCACCGCCGGTGCGGTCAAGGGATGAACGGTACCTCACGGAGATCACAATGAGAAAAGTAGGCATCGGCATCATCGGCTGCGGCAATATCAGCACCGCTTATCTGAAGGCGGCCCAGCGCTTCGCAGTCATGGAAATCAAGGCGCTCGCCGACATGCGCAGCGATGCGGCAGAGCGGCAGGGCGCCGCCTTCGGGCTGCCGGCAATGCGGGTTGATCAGCTGCTCAAGCGAGACGACGTCGAGATCGTCATCAATCTCACTGTGCCACTCGCCCACACTGACGTCAGCCTCGCGGTGCTGAACGCCGGCAAGCACGTTCATTCCGAGAAGCCGCTCGGCATCAACGTCACGGAAGCCCGCAAGGTGATGGACCTCGCCGCGCAGAAGAGCCTTCGCGTCGGCTGCGCGCCCGATACGTTCCTTGGCGGTGGGCATCAGACCGCGCGCAAGCTGATCGACGATGGCGCGATAGGCACGCCCGTGGCCGGTAGCGCGTTCTTCGGCTGCCCCGGCCACGAGCGTTGGCATCCGGCGCCGGGTTTCTACTATTTGCGCGGCGGCGGGCCTATGCTTGACATGGGTCCGTACTACATCACCGATCTCGTGCAGCTGCTCGGCCCCGTGGCGAGCGTGATGGGCTCGACCGCGCGTCCGAAATCCGAGCGGCTGGTCGCCAGCCAGCCGATGAACGGGACGTTGATTCCGGTCGAAGTTGCGACCCATGTCGCCGGCACGCTCGAATTCGAGAGCGGGGCGGTCGTCTCGATCGCGATGAGCTTTGATGTCCCCAAGCACCGGCACGCGCCAATCGAGATCTATGGCGACAAGGGCAGCATGCTCGTGCCCGACCCGAACCGCTTCGGCGGCGAAGTACAAGTCGCCAAGACCGGCGGCGACTGGGAGCCGGTGCCGCTGACCCACGGTCATGTCGATGGCGAGTTCCGTTCCATTGGCGTCGCGGACATGGCCTCCGCGATCCTGAACAACCGGCCGCATCGTGCCAGCGGCGCGCTCGCGTTCCACGTGCTGGAGGTGATGGAAGCGTTCCAGACCTCTGCCGACGAAGGGCGACGCGTTAAGATCGAGAGCTGCGTCGAGCGGCCGGCGATGCTGCCGGCCGGGCGTGAAACCGGACAGATCGACTAAGGACAGAAACATGCGCAAGGCAATGATTGTATGGGGCGGTTGGCCAGGGCACGATCCCGATCTCTGTGCTTCGATGATCCGTGGTTGGCTGAAGGCGGAAGGCTTCGAGGTGCGGACCGAAACCACCACCGCAGCGTTCGCCGATCCCGCGATTCACGACCTGTCGCTGATCATCCCGATCTATACCATGTCGACAATCGAGAAGGCGGAAGCGCTCAATCTCTGCGCTGCGGTCCGTAGCGGCGTTGGGTTCGCCGGCCATCATGGCGGCATGGGCGACGCATTCCGCGATTCCGTCGATTACCAGTTCCTGTGCGGCGGGCAGTGGGTTGCGCATCCCGGCAACATCATCGACTACAAGGTCGACTTGACGAAGCCGGATGATCCCATCATGAAGGGCCTGAAGAGTTTCGAGCATCGTTCCGAGCAATACTACATGCATGTCGACCCCGCCAACGAGGTGTTGGCGACGACGACCTTCACCGGCGAGCACGCGCCCTGGATCGAGGGCGTGGTGATGCCCGTGGTCTGGAAGAAGCGATACGGCGCGGGCAGGGTGTTCTATTCCTCGCTCGGCCACCGCGCTTACGAGCTCGACGTACCGGAGATCCGGACGTTGATGACCCGTGGCATGTTGTGGGCGGCGCGCGAATGACAGCCGTTGCGACCCAGTCGGTGGTTCGCGCTACGCTTGAAGACGTCGCGCGCACGGCGGGTGTTTCGCTCGCCACGGTCGATCGCGTCGTCAACCGGCGCGAGGGCGTGCGCGCCAAGACCGTGGCGCGGGTCGAGGCCGCGGTGGCAAAACTCGGCTATCGAGCCGACGTCGCGGCCGCTCGGCTTGCACGGGGGCAGACGTTCCGCTTTGCCTTCGTGCTGCCGACCGGTACCAACAGCTTCATGACCAACCTAACCGAGCAGGTCCAGCGCACCGCGGACTGGCTCGCCGGCCAGCGCGGCTTCATTGCTATCCTCCGTGTTGACGTGTTCGATCCGGACGTACTCGCCGCCGCGCTGGAAAGTCTCTCG
The DNA here is from genome assembly GCF_023100925.1 of Bradyrhizobium sp. 40. Classification (NCBI taxonomy): domain Bacteria; kingdom Pseudomonadati; phylum Pseudomonadota; class Alphaproteobacteria; order Hyphomicrobiales; family Nitrobacteraceae; genus Bradyrhizobium; species Bradyrhizobium sp. 40. The sequence continues at coordinate 4,824,341 of NZ_CP064688.1, read as the reverse complement.
CCTGCCTATCAGGGCGTCGCCGTCATCGCGCTCGATCATCCCAGGGTGCGCGCCGCGATCGACGAACTCACCGCGCGCGGGGTCGCTGTGGTGACCCTTGTGTCGGACGCGCCGAGCTCGCGCCGTCTGCACTATGTCGGCATCGACAACCCGGCGGCAGGCCGCACCGCTGCAACGCTGATGGGACGGTTCCTCACTGGTCGCGAGGGGACGGTTGCCGTGATCGCAGGATCGTTGTCGCTGCGCGATCACACTGAGCGGCAGTTCGGCTTCCACCAAATCCTGTCCAGCGAGTATCCGAACCTGCTCGCGCTGCCGGTGATCGAGGGTCGCGACGACAGCGAGCGGACGCGGGAGCTCACTGCGGCACTGCTCGCGCGCCAGCCAGATCTGCGCGGCATATACTGCTGTGGCGCCGGGAACCGTGGCATCGCCGATGCGCTCGAGGCCTCGGGACGGGCGCGTGAGGTGGTCTGGATTGCCCACGAGCTGACTCAATACACGCGGCGTTTCCTGGTCCGTGGCACCCTCGATGCCATCATCAACCAGGATCCCGGCCACGAGGCCCGGTCCGCAGCGCGAGTCCTGCTCGCGCATTGTTCGGGTGAGCCCATCAGCCCCGACCAGGAGCGCATCCGCATCGACATTTTTCTGCGGGACAATTTGCCGTAACCTTTGAATGGCCTGCGGGGTGCATCAGAAGCTCGCGGCCATTACGGCCAGACGTTGGTGGGCTCTTTCGCGGGCCGCCTCAATGGGCTGTTGCGGTCCGGTGGTTGGCCCGATCGGAATGAAACGGACATTGTTGATACCGACAAAACGCAAAATTTCGCGCAGGTAAGGCGTTGCCATGTCGATGCGCCCGCGGTTCATTCCGGTGGCGAAATCGCTGCCACTGGCAATGATGACGATGGTCGGCCGGTCTTTCAGCAACGGGATGTATCCAAGGGATGGGTCGAACCGAAAGTTAAGCCCGGGCTGGACGATGACGTCGAAGAATTGCTTGAGCTTTTAGGGAATGCTGAAGTTCCACATCGGCGTCGAAATCAGCACCCGCTCGGCGAGCGCTAAGCGCACCGCCATCCGCTCGGCTTCCGCGAAGCTGTCCCGCTGCGTGTCGTTGAAGGCTTGCGCCTTCATCCGTGCATATTTGGCTTCGACAATGGGGCCTGAAAACTCCGGCAGGCGCTCGCGCCAGAGATCCATGACGTCCACGTCCCAATCGGGCCGAGCTCGGCGAAAGCCGTCGAGGAAAACGCGTGCGCCGGCGCTTGACAAGGAGTCGTCGCGGGGCGAGCAGGACAGGTGCAGGAGCTTCGCCACCGCTCATCCCAGCGCTTTGATGACCGCATCGGCCTTGGTTACGACGGCGACGTTCTGCATGGCGAAGTTGATCGAGGCCGCGTGCCAATCGGCATTCATGGTCGAGCAGCAATCCTCAGGAACGATCATGAAGTAGCCCTTGTCGGCACCGGTCCGCGCCGTGTGCTCGACCGACATGTTGGTCCAGGCGCCGGTGTTGATGATCATGTCGCGGCCGGTGGCTTTCAGGATCGTTTCGAGCCTCGTGCCTTCCCAGGCGCTCATTCGCACCTTCTCGACCACGAAATCGCCGGGCCTCGGCTCGAGACCTGACACCGGTGCTGCCCCCCAGCTTCCGCGCACCATCGCCTTACTGTCGACGAGACCCTCGAACAGCGGCGCATTCAGCGTCACGCCGGGCGCGCCGGGCTCGACGACGAACCAGACATGAATGATGGCGACGCCGCGCGCCCGGGCGGTTTCAGCCAGGCGGCGGACATTCTCGACGACGTGCTGCTGCTTCGCGTGACCTGGTGCGCCGGAATCGGCGAATGCGCCCCCGTCCATGATGACGTCGTTCTGGAGATCCTGGATGATCATGGCACAGCGTCGCGGGTCGAGCTGCATCTCGCCCTCGGCGAGGACGGGTGCAGCGGAAGCAGAGCCGGCGGCTGCTGTGCCGCCGCCTCGCTTGCCGCTCATATAGGGCTCGTGGCGCGGTCCGACCTTGGTGGGAATAGCATAGACCGAGTGTGTCGAAGTCAGGTACAGCGTGCGGAAATCCGGCCCGCCCCAGGTAAGGTTAGCGACGAGTTCGGGCAAGCGGAGCTTGCCGAGCAGCTCGCTCCGCGGCGAATAGACCCAGACCCCGCCGGGTGCCGTAACCCAGACGTTGCCGTGCTGGTCGCACTTCATGCCGTCGGGCAAGCCGGGCTCGAGCTCGGAGCGGATGCCGCTCGCGAACACACGCGCACTCGACAGCGAGCCGTCGCCGTTGACGTCGAATACGCGGATCAGTGCCTGCACGGTGTCGTTGACATAGAGCAGTTTCTCGTCGGGCGAAAAGCACAGCCCGTTCGGCTGGTCGAACAGATTGCGCTCGACGACGAGCTTCGGCTCGGCGCCGGGCACGACGCGATAGACGCCCTGGAAGCCGAGCTGCCTCGGCCGCTCGACGCCATAGACCGGCATGCGGCCATACCAGGGATCCGAGAAATAGATCGCGCCGGAGGAGTGCAGGCAGACGTCGTTGGGGCTGTTGAGCTCCTGTCCCCCAAAGTGGGAGGCCAGCACCTCGCGCCGCCCGTCCGGCCGCTCGCGGATCAGCGACGATGTCGCGTGCTCGCAAACGATCAAATTGAGCTCGGCGTCATAGGTCATGCCGTTGCATTTGTTCGAGGGACGCTTGACCTCGGCGACGCCGTGCCGCGCATCCCAGCGCCGGCGTACGTCGCCCGGCATGTCGGAGAACAGCAGATAATGATCGACCGGATGCCAGATCGGTCCCTCCGTGAAGTCAAAACCGGTGCCGATCTGCGCGACTGGCGCGTAGGGGTCGATCAGGGTCTCGAATTCGGAACGCAAGGTGACGTGCGTCATCGGTCGATCCTCTGGCGTCTAGGCCGGAAACCAGTTGCGCTGGGGCAGGGATTGCACGATCGGCCCAGGCACCTGGTCGTGTAGCCTGCCGACGACGTTGCCGCCCTCGATCTTGGCGGGACGGTCGTGGACCGGCAGCAGATAGCGCGAATTGCTGAGCAGCTTCTTGATGGCGGCCTTCTCGGCGCGCTTGGTGGTGCCGTGGTTGCCCGTGGTGCGTGGCTCCCAGTCGTGGATCTCGTTGAAGGGCGTCACGATCTGGTCGTTGAAATCATAGATCACGTCGCCGCAGATCGTGGCGATGCCGTCGGCGGTTTCGACGATGATGTTCATCGAGCCCTCGGTATGCGCATTCGCTGCGTCGCAGTAGACGCCCGGCATCAACTCGATCGGACCTGTGATCTCGAGGTCGAGAAAGCGCAGCGCGCTCTTGGTGTGCAGACGGTCGATCAGATGCTTGATATCCGGCGCCGGATATTGCGGATGCATCAGGCCGGACACGGAATATTCGAGCTCGCGGCGGTTGAGGACGACGGTCGTGTTCATCGGAAACAGATCGTCCTTGCCGGCGTGGTCGATATGCAGATGGGTGTGGCAGACGAAGCGCACATCGCCCATCCGCACGCCGTGCCGCGCAAGCTGGTTCTCGATCATGTGCTCGTGATACTGCAGGCCGCGCATCCCCAGCGTTTCCATGATCTGGTTGGAGCGATAACCCGTATCTACCACGACCGGATATTTGCCGCCGAGGATCAGGAAGCCGAGTGTGAGGACACGGCGGGTCCGGCCGCAGTCGTGGCCGAGAACCAGAAAACTCGATTCCAGCTCGATATCGCCATAGTCCAGGATCTTGATCTCCAGCGGCATTCCGTCCCTCCCTGTATCCGTTTTTGTTCGTTTCCTCAGCGCTCAAAGCCGATAGACGCGTATGGCGGTGGTTCTGAAAATGGCTTCGCGCTGATCATCGCGCAGCGGCGCCGCGGCGGCACGGAAGGCATCGATCAGCTCGCGGTAACTGGTCCACAATTTCTCGATTGGGAAATTCGAACCGAACAGGCAGCGTTCGGCGCCGAAGATCGCGATCGTATCGATCAGGACGGATGCGATATGCGCGGGGTCGTTGCGGTGGATGAAGGTTCCGAGCCCCGACAGTTTCGACACGACGTTCGGGCATGCGGTGAGGCGGGCCATCCCGGCGCGCCACGCGGCGCGGCCTGAGGGTGAAAGGTCCTCCAGCATGCCAGCGTGCTGCAGGATAAAGGTCACCTTCGGGCAGGCTTCCGCAAGGTGTGCGGCGTCCGGCATCTGCGGCGTGAACACCTGAAGGTCAAAGCTCCAGCCATAGTCCGCTAGCCGGGCGATGTTGCGCTGGATCACGGGATCGGTGCAGAGATCCGGCCGCGCGGCAAAGCGATAAAGCGGGTTCTCGTGCCAATGAAGTTGCATGCGGACGCCGCGCACGAGGGCATAGCGCTTCAGGCGATCGAGTTGTGGACGCACGTCGTCGACTGAAAAATCGGCGTAAGCCACGATGGCATGCGGCCAGCCGTGCTCCTCGGCCGTCTGCTGCACCCAGGCGGCCTCGTCCTCGTAGCGGTCATGGGCCCAGTTGGTCTGGACATAGACCGAGCGGGTGACGCCGCTGCCTTCGAGGTCGCGGAGATATTCCTCTATCGGGTAATCGCGCCGGATCGGCTCGTACGGACCGAAGATGCGCGGCTGCATCGGACCCACCAGCCAGGGCAAGTCGGCCTGGCGCCAGATATGATGGTGCCCATCGACGATGTCGGTCACGCAACTCTCCTTTGTCCCAGCGCCAGCACATGCGCGACGATCGACGCGCTCGATCCACCATCGACGAGGTCGTCGACGAAGCGTTCGATCGCGACCAGCGCTTCGGTCTGCGGGCGAAAGCCGGGACCAGACGCGAGCGGCGTCAGCCAGCTCACGCGCCACGCGCGGCGCGATAGTTTCGCGACCGCATCGCACAACGCATCGGGTTCGCCCCGCTCAAGGCCGTCGGAAACGATGATCACGGCGGCGCCGCGCGCGTATCCGCCGAAGCGGGGCACGGCGAGAAAGGCCTGCAGGGCGTCGCCGATTCGGGTGCCGCCGTCCCAGTCGCTGACTGCATAGGCCGCGGCGTTGAGCGCTTGCTCGCGCCGCTTGAGACGCAACGGCCGGGTGATGCGGGTCAGCCGCGTGCCGAAGGTGAAGACCTCGACGTTGGGCGCCGCCTGCACCAGGGTGTGCGCGAACTTCATATTCTCTTCGGTGCGGGTCTTCATCGAGCCAGAGACGTCAATCAGTAGCAACACCTTGCGTGGACGCTGCCGCCGCTTCAAACGTCCCAGCCGGAGAATTTCGCCGTCGCTGCGAACGGAGTCGCGTAGGGTGCGGCGCAAATCCGCGTAGGGCCCGCTGCGAGCCCGCATGCGGCGATGGCCGCGCCGCTTCGGCAGGCGCCTCGGCGCCTCGCGGGCAAGCCGGCGCAGCGCATCGGTGGTCGAGAGCTGCGCAAAGCGGCGCTCGGCCAGGGCTTCGGCGCGCGCAGCTGCGAGACCGGACTCGTTGGCCTCGTCCGACAACAGCGGCTCGTCGTTTCCACGAGCCTCCTCTTGCAGCCGAACTGTCTCGTCGTCCTCACCGTCATCGACGTGCTCGATGGCCTCGTTTCCGCGAAAGTGCAGATCGAACAGCCGGTCGAACGTTGCGCGACGCTCCGGGGGAGAGGCCAGTGTCGCGAGGGCTGCCTGCCGAATGTCTTCCAGGCTGCGGGGGCCGAGCAACTGGATCGCGGCCAGGAACGATGTCGTCTGTTCCGGCGCGACGGCAAACCTGTTCGTTCGCAACAGCCCGACGAACGAGATGAAGACACGCGCAGCGCGCGGCAGTTCGGATTCGGTACTCATGCAGAGGCCTCCGCCAGCAGAGCGTCGAGGCGCGGCGAAATGAAGTGCAGATCCTCCTCGTCTTTCAGGGCAACGCCGATCGAGCGCCTGAAGGCATCAGGCCACCGCGCGCCGCCCTTGTGCAGCAGCGTGGCGGCCTCAGCCCAGTCGACCGCCTCGGCGATCCCGGGCGCCTTGCTGAGCGGCTCGCGTCGCAGCTTCTCGACGGCCGCGACGACGGCGCGCGCGGTCCCCTCGGCGACGCTGGAGGCCCGCATCATCACGATGCGCGCTTCGCGCTCGGCCGAGGGATAGTCGATCCAGTGATAGACGCACCGCCTCCGCAACGCTTCATGAAGATCCCGCGTGCGGTTTGAGGTGAGGACGACAACCGGCCGTTCCGAGGCGCGCACGGTACCGCGCTCTGGGATCGAGATCTGGAAGTCGGACAGAAACTCGAGCAGGAAGGCTTCGAACTCCTGGTCGGCGCGGTCGATTTCGTCGATCAGCAGCACTGTTGAGTCAGGCGCGCGCAGCGTCGCCAGCATTGGTCGCTCGATCAGAAACGTTTCGCCGTAGATGTCGATGCTCTCATCGCCGGCCTGGCGGATGGCGAGCATCTGGCGCGGATAGTTCCATTCGTAGAGTGCGGCGGACGCGTCGATGCCTTCGTAGCATTGCAGGCGGATCAGGCGGCGGCCGAGGACGGCAGCAATGGCTTTGGCGGCCTCGGTCTTCCCGACGCCCGGCGCACCCTCGAGCAGCAATGGCTTGCCTAGTGCCAGCCCGAGATAGGCGGCGGTCGCCAGTCCCTCGTCGGCGAGGTAATAGGCGGCCCGAAGCGCCTTCTCCAGTGCCTCGGGGCTGTCGATGCCGACGATGTTGCTGCGGACGGCCATCGAGACCTCAGCGCCGCGCCTGAGGGCGCGCGCCGCCCTCGGCCTTGATCGCGCGCAGCAGCTTCTCCGGCGTAATCGGCAGATCGTCGATCCGGACGCCGACGGCGTTGAAGATGGCATTCGCAACGGCCGGCAATACGGGATTTGCGCACATTTCCCCGGGGCCCTTGGCGCCGAAGGGGCCATCGGGAGCGGGGCGTTCCAACACGGCGATGTCGTGGGGGCAGATGTCGCCAGGACCGGGCATCACATATTCGACGAAGTCGCGAGGGCCGTGGACAGGGTCGGGATAATAGGGTTCGGGCGTCTCGTAGAGCGCGTGACTGACGCCCATCCAGGCGCCGCCAACGAGCTGTTGCTCGACCAGGCGCGGGTTGAGCGCGCGGCCGAGCTCGTAGGCAGAGTCCATGCGGATCATCGTGACCTCGCCGGTCTCGTCGTCGACCTCAACCTCGGCGACAAGACAGGCATGGGCGTAGCAGGTCGCCGGCGACATCTCGCCGGTCTCGGGATCGACATTGGACAGAGGAACGAGAAAGATGCCACGGCCGGCGATGGTCTTGCCTTGCTTGAACTGCGCGGCGATGGCGACGTCTTTGGTGGAGATCGAGCGGTGCGGCGCGCCCTTGACGTGGATGTTGCCACGCCCGTCGGTTTCGAGATCGGCGGCGTTGACCTCGAGTTCCTCGGCGGCGGCCTCCATCATCACGCCGCGCGCCTCGCGCGCCGCCGCCATCACGGCATTGCCGACGCGATGGGTGCCGCGCGAAGCGAACGAGCCCATGCAATGCGGGCCGGTGTCGGAATCGGCGGTGTCGACGTAGACGTCCTCGACGGGTACGCCGAGCGTCTCTGCGCAGATCTGCCGCGTGACCGACTTCATGCCTTGGCCGAGATCGATCGAGGATAGCGCCACGGTGAATTTACCGCTCGGATTGGAGTGAACCAGGGCCTGGCTGGGATCGCCGCCGAGGTTCATGCCGATGGGATAATTGACCGATGCGATGCCGCGTCCGCGATGTCGGGTCATCTCAACGCCTCCTGGTGCCGAACACGGATGAGAATCGGCCCGCCCCATGCGAGGGCGATGCCGGTCGCGGTGGCTGCGGCGGGAAGGGCGCGGGCGGTGGGGGCTCGCGCGGCGGTTCGCGCAACGCGGCCGTCGGCAGGCGATCATAGCTCGTGCGCTGCTGCGCTGGGGTGGTCGTCCTCGCCGGGGTCTCGGCAGGCGTCCGCGGAATGGCGGCGCGGCTGCCGCCGCCGTCCTTGCGGGAGGAGGCGCGCTTGAACTCGTCGCGGATCGGCCATTTGGCTTTCTCCGCGGCGACCTGGACGCACTCGATCAGCGCCGTGTTCTTGGCCTCGCGCCGATGCGCCTTCATGTCACCGTCGCGATAGGCATTGAGAATGCGGAACTCCATCGGATCCATGCCGACGAGGTTCGCGAGCTTGTCCATCTGGCACTCGATCGCAAAATCCATTGCGGTGACGCCGAAGCCGCGCATCGCGGTTGCCGGCGTACGGTTGGTGAAGACGCAGTAGACGTCGCCATAGACGTTGGGGATGGTGTAGGGCCCTGGTAGATGGGCCGCGCATTTCACCGCTGCATAGCTCGAGAGCCGCGTATATGCGCCGCTGTCGAAATACGCGCGGATCTTTCGCGCGACGACACGGCCGTCACGCATCACGCCATCCTTGATGTAGATGCGCTCGGCGCCGCGCGGCGGGCCGTATTGCATCTCTTCTTCGCGTCCGAACACGTAGCGCACGGGACGTCCCGTCAGCATCGCACCCAGGATGCATAACGGTTCGGTCAGCGTGTCCACCTTGCCGCCAAAGCCGCCACCGACGGTGCCGCCGATGAAATGAAAGGTGTTGGAGGGGACATCGAGGATCTTGGCGCAGGTGTCGACCGAAAAGAACAGCGCCTGCGTCGACGTATAGACGACATAGCGCCCGTTGGTGTCGGGCGCCGCGATCGACCCGTTGGTTTCAGTCGGCGCGTGCTCGATAGGCGACATCTGGTAGCGCTGTTCGAGCACGTGATCGGCGGTCGCGAGTGCGGCATCGGCATCGCCGAAGCGGAGTTTCTGGTGATCATATGTGTCGTGATAAATGAAGGCATTCTTCGGATAGGTGTCGTTGACGACGGGTGCGCCGGCCTTCAGCGCATCTTCGACATCGAACACGGTTGGCAACGGCTCGTAGTCGATGCGGACTTTCGAGATAGCCTCAAAGGCCTCGCGCTCGCTGTCGGCGACGATGGCCAGGATCGGCTCCCCCTTGTAGCGGACCTTGTCGACGGCGAGCGAGGGCTCGTCGTCCTTGCCGAAATTGATCAGGCTCAAGAGCGTATTGAGGTTGCGGGGTACGTCGGAGCCGCGGATGATCCGGCGCACGCCGGCTGAGCGCTCGGCCTCAGCGGTGTCGATCCGCCGGATCCTTGCATGCGAATGGATCGAGCGGACGACTTTCAGGTGCAGCATCCCCTGGAGCTTGTGGTCGTTGAAATAGCTCGATGTGCCTGTGACATGGCCGAGCATGTCCTGGCGCTGCGTGCCCTTGCCAATCTCCTTGAGATTGTCGTCGCGCTCGTCGGCGAAAATATCTTTGCGCAGTTCCAGCATGATGTGGTCCTTCAGGCGCTCACCCGGCCGCCGGAGGCGGCGAGGATGGCGTTGATGATCGGCTCGTAGCCGGTGCAGCGGCAGATGTTGCCGGAGATCGCCTCGACGATCTCGGCGCGGCTCGGGGAGGGATTGTGATCGAGTAGTGCCTTGGCGGCCATCAGCATGCCCGGCGTGCAATAGCCGCACTGGGCAGCAAAATTCTCGGCAAAGGCGCGTTGCAGCGGGTGGAGGTTGGGTCCTTGCTTCAGGCTATCCAGCGTCTCGACGGAGCGGCCGGCGACGGTCTCGGCCAGCGTCAGACAGGAGAGATGGAGCTCGCCTTCGATCAGGACGCTGCAGGTGCCGCAGCCGCCCTGGCCGCAGCCGAATTTCGGCGTCATGTCGCCGATCAATTCGCGAAGCGCGACGAGCAGGTTGGTGCCGCCGTCAACGAAAATGGCAACTTCGCTGCCGTTGTGACGAAATTGCAGGGCAGTCTTGGCCATACGATCTATTCCTGACCCAAAAGAAGACGACGCAGATGGACCCCGACGATCTCGCGGCGATACCAGGCGCTGCCGAGCGCGTTGTCGGACGGCGATGTTCCCTCCGCAGCTGCCGAGGCTGCGGCCGCAACGGTCGCGGCATCGAGCGCGCGGCCTTCGAGAGCGCGTTCGGCCGCCCGCGCGCGTATTTGCGTCGGCGCCATCGATCCCAATGCAATGCGTGCCCCGGCGATCCGTCCGCCACTGATGGGCAGATGTGCGGCGAGCGTGATGACCGAGCCGCCCTTGGGCTTGATCCGTGCGATCTTGCGGTAGCGGAAAGCCTCTGGGTTTGTCGGTCGTGTGCACGACACCGACAGCACGAGCGTGCCCGCCTGCCTTTCGCGCGACTGCAAAAATTCCTCGATTGGAATGTCGCGCGATCCAAAACCGCCTTGCAGAGCCACGGTGGCATCGAGCGCAAGCAGGGCGACGGTGAAATCGCCATAGGGGCTGGGCGCGAACAGATTGCCGCCCACCGTACCCATGTTGCGCACCGCCGGGCCACCGATCGAGCGGGCGGGAGCGTGCAGGAAAGCAAGGTCGCGCTCGCCCAGAATCCGGGCGAAAGTGACGCCAGCACCCAAGGTGATCCGCGGGCCGGATGGGTCGATGCGCGTCAAGGCATGGTCGTTGGCGCGCACCACGGTCGAGACCGAGATGTCACCTTCGTTCAGTGCGCGCATCACGAGCGTGCCGCCGCCGAGATAGCGCGCGTTACGATCGGACGACAGCGCGGCGGCGGCCTCGCTCGAGCTCATGAAGGTCTTCACCGTCACAGTCATGTTGATACAGCCTCCTTGAGGTACCGGCGGATCGCGTCGAATCCCGCTTGGTAGATATCTTCCGCGACCATGTGGGTGATCCGGTCCTTGTCCCCGGGCCGTGTCGAGAAGCGGGATTCCCAGTGCCAGAAGGTACGGTCGCCGTCCGTCACGGGCAGCAGGCGGACGTGAGCTACGTAGTTGAACATCGGGACCGGCGTATCGAGCAGGCAATAGCTGAAGGTCTGCTCCAGATCCGACAGCGTCAGCAATTGCTCGCGCAGCTCGGAGCCGTCCTGCAGCTTGAAGCGCCTGACACAGCCGATCTTGTCTGAGGCCTGCGCGCGCTCGATCGTGGAGGTCGCAACCGCCGGATGCCAGCGATCGTGGCCGTTGAAGTCGCGCAGTACGGGCCACACGGAGCCGGTCGGCGCGTCCAGGATCGTGCTCTTGACGATATGCGGCACGGCGCTCAGCCTCCGAACTGGCGTTTGAGGGCATCGAAGCCGCCCTGGAACACGCCGCCGCCGATATTCGCGACGAGCTCCGCCTCCCGCTCGGGTGCGCAGTCGAACTCAGCGGTCCATTCCATGAAGGTCTGGTCGCCATCCGTGACCGGCGTCAGCCGAAGCGTCGCGACGTAGTCCTCGACCCCCATCGGGGATTCGAGGATCGAGTAGGTGCAGAACATGTCGTAATCGGACAAGCCGAGCAGCTTTTCCCGGATACGATCGCCGTTGCGCAGGCGAAAATCCCTGACGCAGCCTATCTTGTCGGATGGCTCGCCGCCCTCGATGCGGCTTTCCGCAATCGCGGGATGCCAGTTCGGCAGACCGTTGAAGTCGCGCACCCGCGCCCAGACGCGATCGTTGCGTGCGTTGACGACGGTTGAGACGTAGACCCGGGCCATGGTGCCACCTCAGCTCTTCTTCCGGGGGCTGCGCTCGGGGGGCGGCTCCCCGTCGGGCGAGGGCACAGCAGCTGGCTTCTCGCCACCGCCACTGTCGCTGCCCTTGCGTGCGGAGTCCTTGATGCCCTGCATGTCGCGAGCTTCCCGGATCAGGCCTGGCATCTTGGCGAGGCTGCCACCTTCGACGCCGATGTCCGCCAGAAGCGAGTCGATCAGCGGCGCCTGGACGCGGTAGCGCAGCGCCGAGTCGATCACCTCGTCGGTGGCGCTACGGCCGCCATTGCCACCATGGCCGTTGCCGTTGAGGCCATCGACCTGAAGGATGCGGATGCCCTCGATCTTCTCCATCGGCTTGACGCTCTCGCGGACGATACCCTCGATGCGGTCGAGCAGCTTTCTACGGAACAGCGAGTAGCGTGCCTGGTCGGTCAGCACGTTCTCGGCCTCGTTGAGCATACGCTGCGCCTCGGCCTCGACTGCAGCGCGGATCCGTTCGGCTTCCGCGGCAATTCGCGTTTCCTCGGCCTGCTTCTCGGCGATCAGGATCTCCACGGTCTTACGGCGCTTCGCGATCTCGCTCTCGCGCGCGGTAATGACGCGCTCGGTGGCTTCAGTGGCATGCACCCGCGCTTCCTCGGCCGAGGCCTTGGCCGCAGATTCTTCGAGCGACTTCAGGTGAATGGCAATCGCCTTCTCCATCAGAACGGTCTCGACCTCCTTCTCGCGATTGATTTCAAGCTTGCGCAGCTCGCGCTCGCGGCCGATGCGGGCCTCGTCGAGGCCGCGATCGGAGGCAATGCGGGCGCGGTCGACCTCTTCACGCGCGGCAATCTCGGCTTCCTGAAGCGACTGGACACGGGCGACTTCGAGTTGTTCGATCGAACGTCGCCGTTCGATTCGCGCCGCCTCCAGCGCTTGTTCGCGCGAGACGTCCGTGGTCTCGATCTCCTTGCGCGCGACAATCTCGGCCTGCCTGACCTGGCGGTCGGCGTCGATGCGCTCGGATTTCTTGGTCGAGAGCGCAATGACGCGGTCCTCGTCCGCGATCTCGATCGCCTTCTTGTGCTCGATGTTGAGGACTTCGCGCTTCCTGGAGGAGGTGATGCGCTCGGCTTCTAGCGCGAGATCGACGCCGATGCGCTGGCGCTCGATGGTGTCGCGACGCTTCAGCTCGGCGGCCTCGAGCACGGCTGTGCGCTCGATCTCGAGCGCACGTGTGTCACGCTCGGCCTGGATACGCTCGGCTGCAACGGATTTCTCCTGCGCGATCCGGGCGGCTTCGATGGCTTCGCGTGAGGCGATGTCGGCTTCCTCGACGGCGCGGTTGCGGGCGATCTCCAGGGAGCGCACGCGTTCTTGCTGAGTGATGCGGGCAGCTTCCGTGGCTTCGCGCGCGGTGACCTCTGCGACTTCCAGCGTCTGGTTGCGTTCGATCTCCAACTGCCGCGTATTCTGCTCGACTGCGATGCGCTCGACAGCGAGCCTGTGCTCGCGGGCGATGCGCGCCGCCTCGACCGCGCGCTGCGCCTCGATCTCGGCTTCCTGGATGTTACGCACCTGCTGGATCTCCAGCGCACGGGTGCGCTCATCGGATGCGATGCGCTCGACATTGACAATCATGGTCTGGGCGATGCGGGCCTTTTCGGTCGTCTCGCGGGCAGCGATCTCGGCTTCGTCCACGGCGCGGGTCCGGTCGATCTCGCGGCGCCGGGTCTCCTCTTCGTTGGCGATGCGGGCGTCGGTCACGACGCGGTCCTGCTGGATACGCGCTTTCTCGATCGCCTCGCGGGCGGTGATCTCGGCTTCCTCGACGGTCTGCATCCGCTCGATTTCGCGCTGGCGCACCTCGCGCTCGGAAGCGATGCGGCTGGTATCGATCGAGCGCTGGTTGGCGATCCGGGCCTTCTCGATTTCTTCCCGTGCGAGCAGTTCCTTCTCCTCGATGGTGCGGGTGCGCTCGATCTCCCGCTGGCGGGTCTCGCGCTCCGAGGCGATACGGGCTTCGGCGATCGCCTGGTCGTTGGCGATTCGCGCCTTCTCGATCGTTTCACGGGCGGAAATCTGCGCCTGCTCCGCTTCGGTCTCGCGCAGGGCCCGCTCGCGCGCGACCTCGGTGCGTTGCAGGGCGCGGCGCATCTCGATGTCACGCTCCTGTTCGAGGCGCGCCGTCTCGCTTTCGCGCTCGATCTCGAGCGCCTGCCGCTCGGCCTCCAGGTTGCGAGAGCGGATCTTGATCATCGAATCCTGCTCGATGTCGTTGCGCAGCTTGCGCTTGGCCTCGATATCCTCCATCAGGCGGGTCAGACCTTCGGCGTCGAAACGGTTCGAGGGGTTGAAGAATTCGAGATCGGTCTGGTCAAGATCGGTGATCGCGACTGACTCCAGCTCGAGTCCGTTCTGGGCAAGTGCCTCGGCCGCGTTCGCCTTGAGGCGGGCGACGTACTCGCCGCGTTGCTCATGCATCTGCTCGAGGGTCATCTCCGAGGCAACGGACCGAATGGCCGAGATGAATTTGCCGGCGAGGAGGGCGTGGAGCTGTTCGGGCTCCATGGTACGGCGGCCGAGCGTGGCAGCCGCGATGGACACGGCTTCGCGAGTCGCCTGGACTCGGACATAGAAATCGGCCTCGATGTCGACGCGCATGCGATCACGGGTGATCACGGCGTCCTGCCGCGAGCGCACGATGCCCATCGGCTGCACGTTCATGTTGACCGGCGTGTAGTCGTGGATGAACGGCAGCACGAAGGCGCCGCCGTTGATCACAACGCGCTCGCCGAGCAGGCCGGTACGAACGAATGAGGTCTCCTTGGACGAGCGGTGATAGAGCCAGTTCACGATGTAGACGCCGACCACGATCACCACGACGGCGACGATCAGCCAAAGGATCAATTCACCGACCAGAGTCCCTGACATGTTTCTCTCCCTCGACCTTTCGGCGTTATCGCGCGCCGATCGCCTTGAATTTGCGAACCTGATCCGTCAGCGCCCGTTCGACCGGCAGCCGCTCCATCGAGGAGGCGCCGTAGAAGCCGTGGCAATTTCGTGTGTTCCTCATGATGAAATCAGCATCGTCCGGATCGGAGATCGGTCCGCCATGAGCGAGCACCAGAATGTCCGGATTGACGCCGAGCGCGGCGGAGGCCCAGGTGTCGATGTGCGCCGGGCAATCCGTCAGCTTGAGTGCGGTCTGCGCGCCGATGGTGCCCCCGGTCGTCAGGCCCAGATGACAGACGATGATATCCGCGCCCGCGATCGCCATCGCGGCGGCTTCCTTCTCGCTAAAGACGTAGGGCGTCGTCAGCAGGTCCTTCTCGCGTGCCTTTGCGATCATGTCGATCTCGAGCGCATAGGACATGCCGGTCTCTTCGAGATTGGCGCGGAACACGCCGTCGATAAGGCCGACGGTCGGAAAGTTCTGCACACCGGCGAAGCCGAGCGTTTTCAATTGGTCCAGAAAAAGATCCATGTCGCGGAACGGATCGGTCCCATTGACGCCGGCGAGCACTGGCGTCCTGGTCACGACGGGCAGCACTTCGCCGGCCATCTCCAGCACGATGGCGTTGGCGTCGCCGTAAGCCATCAATCCCGCGAGCGAGCCTCGGCCGGCCATTCGGTAGCGGCCGGAATTGTAGATGACGATGAGGTCGACACCGCCGGCCTCCTCGCATTTGGCCGAAAGGCCGGTGCCGGCGCCGCCGCCGACGATGGGCTCGCCGCGCCTTGCCATGTCGCGGAAGCGCTTCAACAGTGCAGCGCGTTCAAACCGGGCCATCGGTCACCTCGCTAGTCTCCGGCGCGCCCCAGTGCGGCCGAACAGTGTTCGGAACGCGCTGACAATGGTGGAGGCGAACTCGGGGTCATTGATGTTCTTGGGAACGCGGATGAGCTGACGATTGGCGGTCTGCCGCACGTTGCGCTCAAGCGTGCGGAACAGCGCCGCATCGGTGTCCGGATCCCAGAACGGCTGTCCTCGCGCGTCGAGCGCGGAGACGCCGCCCTCGGGCAGGAAGAAGCGCACCGGGCCGTCCATTCGGTTGAGTCGATCGGAGATCCAGTGCGCCATGCGCTCGTTCTCCTCCGCCGTGGTCCGCATCAAGGTAACCTGCGGGTTGTGGACGTGGAATTTCCTGCCGCGGTAGCGCTCCGGGATGGTCTCGGGCGCGCCGAAATTCACCATGTCCAGCGCGCCCGCCGAGCCGACATAAGGCACCCGGCTGCGGATGATGGCGCCAAAGCGGTCGTCGGTGGCCGGGAACACGCCACCCATCAGGAGGTCCCCGACCTCCGTGGTCGTGAGGTCGATGACGCCTGCGAGTTGCCCGGAATCGACGAGTGCTTCCATTGAGCGCCCGCCGACGCCGGTGGCGTGGAAAACCAGACACTCGAAATCTTCGCGCAAGTCGGCCGCGATCTTCTGCACCGCCGGCGTAGTGACACCAAACATGGTGATGCCGACCGACGGCAATCCGCTGTCGCTCCGATCCTTTCCTGCATGCTGATCAAGGCGCGCCTTGACCATGCCGGCCAGCGCGTTGGCGCCGTTGGCCAGCACGGCGCGCGAGATGGAGTTGAGGCCCTGCACGTCGGCGACCGAATGCATCATGGTGATGTCCGCGGGGCCGACATAGGGCCCGACGTCACCGGAGGCGACGGACGAGATGATAAGTTTCGGCACTCCGACAGGAAGAGTCCGCATACCGGGCGCGACCAGTGACGCTGCGCCCGAGCCGCCGGCCGAAATCACGCCGGCAACATTGCTCTGGCGCCGCAGCCAGCTGGCGAAGGCCTCGGCCATCGCGGTGACGGCGGCGCCGCGGTCGGGTCCGAATACCGCCGATCCGCCGCGACCATGGTTCAAGGCGATCTCCTGGGCGGAGACGTCGCTGGTCGCGTGCCTGCCGCTGGTGGAGACATCGACCAGTCGGGTTCGCAGGCCGGTCCCGGCGATGATGTCGCGGATGAAGCGGAGCTCGGTGCCCTTGGTGTCGAGCGTACCGACGACGAGCACGACCGGAGAGCCCTGCGTTTGTGCCGCGACCGGTTCGCGCCGGCGTCGTGCCGCCTCGTCGAGACGCATCACCTGTGTCGAGAACGTGCGGGCCGCGGCCTCGATGCGGGCGATCGGCACCGGTTGCGACCAGCGTGTCGGCGGCGTCGGGTTGGACATGTAGATGCGGATCGCGCCGCCTGGCCGCGTCTGCTGCGGAGAAGGCTTCGGTTCCGTATCCGCCGGCGGCACGTCGAGGTCGAGCTCGAGTCCGGCGTGCATTCCGACACCGAGCAGGCGCTGCTGCAGTTCTCGATCGGCGGCAAGCCGCACCGAATCGATGATGCGGTTGACGCGGCCGTTGACCATGATCGCGACGTTACGCGACACGGCCGTCGCCACGCCGATATTCTGCTCGATCACGAGCACGGACATCTCGCCGTCCTCGCCAAGCCGTAGCAGCATCTCCTCGACCTGGGCCACGATGACCGGCGCGAGCCCCTCGGTGGGCTCGTCCATGATCAGGAGCCGCGGGTTGGTCAGCAACGCGCGGGAGATCGCAAGCATCTGTTGCTCGCCGCCGGAGAGCTGGCCGCCGCCGTGATCCTTGCGCTCGGCCAACCGCGGAAACGTCTTGTAGATGCGCTCGACCGTCCAGGCGCCGCGGCGCAAGCCGGCGGCAAGCTGCAGATGCTCGCCGACACTGAGCGAACGCCATAGCCGCCGTCCCTGCGGAACGTAGCCGACGCCGAGTCGAGCTATGTGGGCAGGCGGCTGTCGGGTGATGTCATCGCCGCGGATGCGGATCGAGCCGCCGCTGACCGGCACCAGCCCCATGATGGCCTTGCACAGCGTGGTCTTGCCCATGCCGTTGCGGCCGACGACCGAGAACACGCCGACCTCGAGCGTCAGGTCCACGCCCTGCAGCGCGTGCGAATGGCCGTAATAGACGTCCAGGCCGCGGACTTCGAGCGCGGCGGCGGTACGGCGGACCTCACTCATGGCCGCCTCCGAGGTAAAGCTCCTGCACTTCGGGATCGGACTCGATCTCCTGCGGACGGCCTTCCTTGAAGATCCGCCCGTTGTGCATCATTGTGACGCTCTCGACGACGCGCAGGGCCACGTCCATGTCGTGCTCGATGATGATGTAACCGATATGCGCGGGCAGGGAGGTCAATATCTCGATCAGCTCGGCACGCTCGGTCGGCGACAGCCCCGCGGCGGGTTCATCGAACAGGACGAATCGCGGCGCGCCGGCAAGCGCAAGTGCAATCTCGAGCTGGCGCTGCTGGCCATGCGCGAGCTCGGCAACGCGCTGATCCTTCACACCCGAGAGATGGACGGCCTGCACGAGATTTTCGGCCGCGTGCATCAACGCATCGTTCTGACCGGGGCGGAGAAACGAGAAGCGCCCGCGTGAGACGCCCCGGCAGGCGAGGTAGACATTGTCCTGGACGGTGAGGCCGGGAAACAGCGCGGAGATCTGGTAAGTCCGGCGCAGGCCACGGCGGATGCGCTCATAGGGCGGGAAGTGCGTGACGTCCTCGCCGAAGAAGCGGATGGTGCCACTAGAAGGTGGGAAGTCGCCGGTGATGCAGTTGAACAGCGTGGTCTTGCCGGCGCCGTTGGAGCCAAGCACGGCGCGCCGTTCGCCGGGGCGGACGGTAATAGTGATGTCGGTGAGTGCCGCGAGCGCGCCGAACAGACGCGTCACGCCGCGCAGCTCCAGCGCCGCGCCGGCGCCCACGACAGAGAGGCGGTGCGCGACGCTATCCATGGCGGGATCCTTGGGTGGTTCCTTGGCCAGAGTCTCGGCCAAGTTCTCGGCCATGTCGTCCACTTGAACTTGCCGCGCCGGAGCGTTGGCGGCGCCGCCAGCTCTGCCAGAGCCCGATGACGCCGTCGGAGGACCAGAACACGATGGCGAGGAAGCCGAGGCCGATCAGGAGCCGAAAGCGGTTGCCGTCG
This sequence comes from Bradyrhizobium sp. 40, assembly GCF_023100925.1. Taxonomy (NCBI): domain Bacteria; kingdom Pseudomonadati; phylum Pseudomonadota; class Alphaproteobacteria; order Hyphomicrobiales; family Nitrobacteraceae; genus Bradyrhizobium; species Bradyrhizobium sp. 40. The sequence goes on along the minus strand of NZ_CP064688.1, from coordinate 4,805,867 downwards.
AGCCCCAGCTTGACCAGGAAGTCGAGTGCGAAGGTGCGCAGCAGCACGAAGATCAGCGCGCCGATAAAGGGTCCGACGGGGCGCGTGATGCCGCCGACGATCGCGATGATGAGGATATCGATGCACGCTCCAACGCTCACGGATCCCGGCGAAATCTGCCGGTAGTTCCAGACCTGGAGTACCCCAGCCAGCGCCGCGACGAAGGACGCGAAGGCGTAGGCCGCAACGCGATGCGCATTGACGTTGAAGCCGAGCGCTGCCATGCGGCGGGGATTGTCGCGTACGCCTTGCAGCGCGAGGCCGAACGGCGCGCGGGAGATGTAGTCCACGGCGAAGTAGCACAGCGCGGCTACCGCGAGGACGATATAATAGAAGGGAATGTCGGCACGCCAGTTGACGCCCCAGAAATGCGGCGTGGCAATGGTATTGATGCCGGTATGGCCGTTGAAAATCGCCCAGTTCTGGTTGGTGAAATAATAGAACGCCGCGCCGATCGCGAGCGTGATCATGATGGTGTAGATGCCCTCGGTGCGTACCGCCAGCGCGCCGCCGAGCGTGCCGAAGATGGTCGCGAGCGCGAGCGCCATCGGGACCGCAAGCCACCACGGCCATCCCAGGCTGATATTGGCGTTGCCGCTGACGCCAAACACCGCGACCATATAGGCGGAGAAACCCGCGATGGTGAGCTGCATCAGGCTGACCATGCCGCCATAGCCGGCAAGAAACATCAGACTCAGCGCCATGGTTCCAAGGATCAGCGTGGTCGCAAAGATCTCGATCAGGAAGAAGCCGTTGGCGATCAGGGGCATGATCAGGAGAATGGCCGCGACGGTCCAGGCCGCCGGATTGTCGATCTCCGGCCATCCGCGCAATCTGGAGCGTTGCACAGCAGCGGTGGGACGAACCGGGACGCGGGCGTCGTGAGCGAGGGACATGTCAGCGCCTCGCCAACAGGCCCTGCGGCCGAATTGCCAGCACCAGAACCATGATCAGGAAGGTCACGACGATGGCGTAGGTTGGGATGTAGACCGAGCCGAGCTGCTCGGCGAGGCCGATGATGAGCGCGCCCAGCGCAGCCCCCGGGATCGAGCCCATGCCGCCGACGATCACGACGACGAGGGAGGCGAGCAGGAAGCGGATATCCTCGCCGGGCGAGAGCGACTGGAACGTTCCGCCGACGACGCCGGCGACGCCGGCGAGGCCGGCGCCGAGCGCAAACACCACCACGAAAACGAGTTGGATCCGCACTCCGGTCGCCGCCAGGATGTCGCGATCGTCGACCCCGGCGCGGATGATCATGCCGATGCGCGTGCGGTTGAGCGCCAGCCACATCGCCACGCCGATCACGACGGAGGCGGCGAAGATCACGAGTCGGACCATGGGATAGCGGAGATAGACCGGCTCGCCTGAGGATTTGACCGCGGTGACCAGCGGAAGCTCCACGGGTCCGATCAGCCAGTTCGGAGTCTGGATCTGATAGAAATCGCCGCCACAAGCCCACAGCATTAAATCGGCGAATACGATCGAGAGTCCGATCGTCACCATGGTCTGGCGCAGGTCCTGGCCTTCCATGCGGCGGAAGACGAGGACCTGGAGCAGGACGCCGACCAGCGCCGTCAGGATGAAAGCGACGATGAAGCTGAGGACCCATGAGCCGGTCGCGGCGCTGATGGCGTAGCCGACATAGCCGCCGAACAAATAGAGCGAGCCGTGTGCGAGGTTGACGTTGCGCATCAGGCCGAAGATCAGCGTAAAACCGCTGGCGACGAGGAAATAGAGACCGCCGAGTGTGATGCCGTTGAAGAGAGCGTTGAGGAAGACCCGCTTGCGGCCGAACGCATCTTCAACGCCCTGCGGCCAGACCGCGAAAATCAGCCAGAGTCCTAACGCGATCGCAATGATGACGATCAGTGCCCAGGCGGGATGGCGTTCGACAAAGCGGGTCATGATCGCCGCTCCGTCTTCACGTCACCCCATCTCCCGCCCCGCAAGCGGGGCGGAGGGGCACGCAGACCGTTGCCGGCCGCAAGCCCTGCCATGCACGTGCGCTCCCTATCGCGCGCGATCCTCGTTTCGGGACCGCGTTTGGCGCATCCTAATGCGGCTGTAAGGGAGGCGCTTGATCGTGAGTATCTTTTCGCGTGGCCTCAGGCGCGCAAAACCTTGGCCGCGCGGCGATAATCGGTCGGCGCCATGCCGACATTGGCGGCGAAGAAGCGGGTGAATCCGCTCTGCGACGAGAAGCCGAGATCGAAGCCGATATCGGCGATCGGCGCTTCGCTCGCCACCAGCGCCTCCAGTGCCTGCTCCATCATCAGCGTGTTGAGATAGAGGTGTGGCGTGACGCCGGTCTGGGTGCGGAAGAGCCGGTAGAAATGCGGCCGCGACAGGCCGGATTCGCGCGCGATGGTGTCGAGCTCGATCTCGGCGCCAGGACTCTCCGACATCATCTTGATGCATTTGCGAACGCGAAAATCCGTGACGGAGCCGTTTGCGCGTGGATCGCGCGCGGTCGCCGCCTGTTGCCAGCTTTCGTCGTAACAGATGTCGATCAGGCTTCTCAGCTCGCCATCGAGGCTGTTGAGCGAGGGAGCGCCGCACACGAGGGCGGCTGCGTGCCTGATATGCTTGTCCAGCGCAACGGACCGCGTGAACTGGGTGCGGCCGAAGCGCAGGCGGTCGGCGCCGGGCGCATCGGGCGCAAACCACTCGGCATTGACGTAGAGCACGAAGAAAACGGCGCCGCCTTCGAGATCGGACGGCAGGAAATTATGCGGCTCCCACGGATTGATCGCGACGACGGAACCTTCGGTGAGCTCGTAGCGTCCGTCGCTGACATCGATGCATGCGGAACGCCCGCCGACATGGAAGATCAAATGACCTTCGCGATGTGCGTGGATGTTGAAAGGGCGGTTCAACTGATAGACCGTCGCCCGACCAAAGCGGCCGTGGAAGACGGCGAGCGCCCGGCTCATGCCTCTCCTCCCAAAAGCTCTTGTATTTTTTGGTAGCGTTCAACAACCGGGGAGAGAATGCAAGGGCGCACGTGTCGCGCTTCTGGCAAATCTCTCCCCGGCCGGTCATCGTTCGCGAATGAGACTAGGTCAGTATTTCTTACATTCCGGTACTGTGCGGCTCGGTAAACCGATTTTGGCGAACACCGCGGGATCGTAGCCGAGCGTTTGGTTGACGTTCGGGATCACGTTCACGACCTTTGAGAACAGCGCGCCCTTGCCGTCGTCGACAACCTCGGTGACGAAGTTGGTGCCGATCGCCTGGCGGTTGGAGTCCAGCTTGATCTTTCCGTTGGGTGCGTCGAGTTCGATCTTGGCAAGGGCCTCCTTGTACTTGGCTTGATTGTTGGAGAGATCTCCGTTGACCTGACGCAGCGCCAGGATCAGCGCCATTGTCGAGCCATAATAGTTGGTGGCGAGCAGCGATGGGCTCGGGAAGCGCTTGTTGGGCGGGAAGGCGTCCTGATAGTCCTTCACGAACTTCTGCCAACTCGGGTTCTCCCAGGTATCGGCCTGGCCGCTCGCGGCCAGCGTGCCAATCAGGGCATTCTTGGCGTTTCCCTTGGACGACAGGATGGTCTGGTCGATCATGATCGACCCGCCCATCAGATGCGCCTTGCCGCCGGCCTGCTGGTATTGGTTCAGGAAGTTGACGGCGTCGGCGCCGCCGAGGCCGAGATAGATTGCGTCGACGTCGTCGGGCAGTGCGGCGATAACCGAGGCAAAGTCCTTGGTGCCGAGCGGCACCCATTGCCGGTTGGTGACCTGTCCGCCAGCACCGCAGAACTCGAGCACGAGGCCGAACACTTGCGTATAGATGAAGGAGTAGTCTTCGCCGACGGTCGCGATCTTGCGATACTTCTTTTGGTCATAAGCGTATTTGCCGAGACCCACCTGCCATTGCGCGCCGTCCATGTTGTAGCGGAAAAAGTTCGGAGCGGGATCGACATAGGTCGTTTCCTGGGCCCCGGAGGCGGCATTGATGAAGGTCAGTTCGGGATGGGTCTTTGCAAAATTCTTGACCGCGATGCCTTCGTCGCCAGAGAGCGGCGACAGCAGGATCTGTACCTTGTCCTGCTCGATCAGCTTGCGCACGGCTCGCACGGCGGAGTCCGGCGTCGCGTCGGTCGAAGCGATGACAAATTCGAGTTCCTTGTCGCCGACCTTCTTGCCGAGCACGTTGAGGGCCGTCTGGAAGCCGCGGATACCGTCCTCGCCGAGCACGGTGTAGGTACCTTCGAGCGTCGCGGTGACGCCGACCTTGATCTTCTCCTGTGCGAAGGCGGTGCCCGAAAGTAACAGGCTGCTCAACGCGATCAGTCCTAGACTGCCTTTCAACATTGCTCTCCTCCCAGGGCGTTCTTGTCGCTGTTTTTCACCGCGCCCTGACGCGTCCGCCGCGCGATGCGGCGTTCGGACAAGGCCAACGGTTCTTGAAGGGAGGCTATCCGAACTCGGATGCAGTGCACGTGTCGGAGCCGTGGGCGGCTTAACGGGCAGTCTCATTTTGAATGTTGCGTCGCGATTAACATCGCGGTGCAACAGGCGTCAGGCTTCCCGAATTGGCACCCGCCAGCCGCATGGCGGTTGCGACTGCGGCCGCGTGAACAGGATCGCTCGAATAGAGGAGAAATCAATCGTAGGCGTTGCGTGATTTCGCCCGCGCGCGGCACTCGCTGGTTATACGTTGTGGCAAGCGATTGTCCTACCGTCCGCGCCGGCAGATCGAAGTTGTGGCACATCGACGAGACAGCGATCGCTGGCCATTGGACAGCGGGGCGCATATGCACAACCGCGCGGTCGCGTGAAGAGACTTGGCGGTTCACCCATTTCGATCGCGCCCTGGATCCGTTTCGATGGATCGGGCTTCGGAATTGCTGCCACCAACGCGCGCGTATAGGGATGGAGCGGATAATCGAGGACCGTCCGCGTCCCGGCCTGCTCTACGATCCGGCCCATATACATGACAGCAACGCGGCTGCTGATCTGTCCGATCACGCCAAGGTCGTGCGAGATGAAGAGCATCGACAGTCTCAACTGGTCACGCAGATCCATCATCAGATTGAGCACCTGCGCCTGCACGGAAACGTCGAGGGCCGAGACCGGCTCGTCGGCGACGATGATGGACGGGGTGGGAAGAATGGCGCGTGCGATTCCGACCCGCTGCCGCTGCCCGCCACTCAGCTCGTAGGGATAGCGAGCGGCGAAAGAGGGGTTCAACCCGACGGCCGTTAAGGTGGCAGCTATGGCTGCGCTTCGCTCGGCGCGGCTCTTGAAGAAGCCGCTGATGTCGGCCGCCTCCGCCACCGAATCTCCAATAGCGCGCCGCGGGTTGAGCGATGCATTGGGATCCTGGAAAACCATTCGAACGCTTAGACGCTTCTCACGGAGGCCGGAGCCGCCGGCTCCGATCAATTCGGTTCCCTTCAATTTGATGTTGCCGCTGTCGGGCTGGACCAGCCCGACGAGGGTGCGGCCCAGCGTGGTCTTGCCGCAGCCGGACTCGCCGACAATCCCGAGGACCTCGCCTTGGGCCAGCGACAGCGATACACCGTCCACCGCCTGCACCCGATATTTCCGACCGGCTCGCCTAGCACTGAACGAGACCATCATGTCCCGGACGTCGAGGATGGCATTGCCGCTCATGGCAGCTCCCCGCCGGCCAGTGGAAATGCGCAGAGCACCTCGTGCCCTTGGGAGGCCTCCAGGCGAGGCGGGGTCGCCACGCGGCACTCATCGCGTACCGCTGCGCAACGCAAGGCAAACACGCAGCCAGCAGCGACCGAACCTGGCAGCGGCGGCTGACCAGAAATTGTAGGCAGCCGGCGCGCGCCGGAATTTCGCGACGGCATG